>NZ_JBEOQT010000008.1:0-119931 GCF_040280225.1 Serratia sp. SM04
CTGGCGGCAATAGCGCGGTGGTCCCACCTGACCCCATGCCGAACTCAGAAGTGAAACGCCGTAGCGCCGATGGTAGTGTGGGGTCTCCCCATGCGAGAGTAGGACACTGCCAGGCATCAAATTAAGCCGAAAGCCCTGAACTGACGTTCAGGGCTTTTTGCTATGCGTAAAACGAAAAAAAGCGCAGCTACGCTGCGCCTTTCAACCACTCGACAATAAAGTCGGCGATGCTTTCCGGTTGATTGAGATCCAACTGCTTAGCCGCGATGGATAGCGGCCGGTCGCTGGCTACCGCCACGACAAACTGATCCTGCATGTCTTCCAGCGGTCTGCCGATCTCGGCCCTATATAGCAGGATCTTGCTGACCGGCTCATGTTTGAACCCTTCCACCAGAATCAAATCGACCTTATCGGCGTCAAAACGCCCTGCCAGGTAGCGTAGATCCAAAGGTTGTTGCTCCGGCGTTTCGGTCATCAATGCCCAACGGCGATCGCTGGCGACCAGCGTTTGGTCGGCACCCGCTTTGCGCAGCTCATAGCTGTCTTTACCCGGCGTATCCACATCCATGTCGTGATGCGTATGCTTTATCAGCCCAACCCGCACCTGGCGCTGTTTCAGCATTGGGATCAATTGCTTGAGCAGGGTGGTTTTCCCCGTCCCGCTGTAGGCGCCGATGGCCAGCAAAGGGGGCAATGAACGATTCATGTTTTTAGCTCTCGTGCTTGCTGCCAGTGCAGGCAGTCTTCCGGCGTATTCAGGTTATGAAATGCCGTTTGCTGCCCGCTGAACACCACGCGTTGTGCGTTAATCTGATGCAAGAACAGCATCAGCTTGCGTTCACCGCGCGCCAGATAGTCGGCCAGCTGCGGCGCTATTTGGGTATGCAATAATGCCAGCGTAGGGTGATCTCGTTCACCATCGCTGGCAAAGGCTGCTGGCGCCGCGCCTTTTTGCCGCCATAACTGCGCGACTAAGTCGGCGGGAAAGTCGGGGACGTCACAAGGGACGAAGGCCACCCACTCGCTGGGGGCCTGTTTGAGCCCGGCGAGCATCCCGGCCAACGGCCCGGCGAAATCGGGCGTCAGATCGCCAATCACCGGCAAACCGCTCGCCTGGTAACGTGCCTGATTGCGATTGGCGCTGATGGCGACAGAAGCCACTTGCGGCCGTAACCGAGCCAATACGTGTTGATAGAGTGCGATACCGGCAATCGACACCAGGCCTTTGTCTTCACCGCCCATACGCGTGGCCCGTCCGCCGGCCAAAATGACGCCGCTGATTTCTTTATGCATCTCGTTTATCCCGCCTTGTCGATGCGCTGATTGTAGCGCTAAAGCCGGCGCGACATCAGGATTTACCTTTATTGACAAGCCGGTTCTTTCACTGCGTGGGTAAGCCTGTTACTTTGTGAGTTTATTCATGCTATTGGACGATATTGAGATGAAAACGCATCGCGTAAACGAGTTGATCGAGCTGTTGCACCCGGCCTGGCAGGAAGATCCCGATCTCAATTTGATGCAGTTTTTGCAAAAGCTGGCGCAGGAAGCGGGCTTCCAGGGCGAGTTGTCCGAACTGAGCGACGACATTCTTATTTACCATCTGAAAATGCGCGGCAGCGCCGGCACGGATCAGATCCCGGGCCTGAAGAAAGATTACGAAGAAGATTTTAAAACGGCGCTGTTGCGCGCTCGCGGCGTTATCAAGGACTGATCCTCGCGCGGTGCGAGAAAGCATAGCTCGTGAAAGGCGCCATTAATGCTACTATTTCTCATTCCCGGCACCGTGCTGTCAGCGATCAAACGAACGTTATGAATAACTCTGCTTTTAATTTCGACACCCTGTCGCCCGATTTGATTATGGACGCGCTAGAAGGGGTTGGCCTGCGCGTCGATTCCGGTCTGACGGCGCTGAACAGCTATGAGAACCGCGTCTATCAGTTTATGGACGAAGATCGCCGGCGCTACGTGGTGAAGTTTTACCGCCCGGAGCGCTGGAGCGCCGCACAAATCGGTGAGGAACATCAGTTCGCTCTGGATCTGGCCAGCGCGGAAATTCCTGCGGTGGCGCCGCTGGCGCTGCAAGGCGCTACGCTGCATACGCACGGTGGATTCTTCTTTACCCTGTTTCCCAGCGTGGGCGGGCGCCAATATGAGATAGACAACCTGGATCAGTTGGAATGGGTGGGTCGTTTCCTGGGCCGTATCCATCAGGTCGGCGGCGAGCGTTTGTTCGCCGAACGGCCGACGATGGGGGTTGAAGAGTATCTCACCGCCCCGCGTCAGGTGTTGGCCGATTGCGGGCTGTTGCCGGCAGCACAGCGTGACGCGTTCCTGCTGGCAACGGACAACCTGATTGCGGCGATCAAGGCGCACTGGCATCTGGACTGGCAGCCGCGCCGTTTGCACGGTGATTGCCATCCGGGCAATATTCTGTGGCGCGACGGCCCGCTGTTCGTCGATCTTGATGACGCGCGTAACGGCCCGGCGGTGCAGGATTTGTGGATGCTGCTGCACGGTGAGCGGCGCGATCAATTGATGCAGCTGGACGTCTTGCTGGAAGCGTACGGCGAATTTGCCGAGTTCGACCAACGCGAGCTGGCGTTGATTGAGCCGCTGCGGGCAATGCGCATGGTGTATTACCTGGCCTGGGTCGCCCGCCGTTGGCAGGATCCGGCCTTCCCTAAGAGTTTTCCGTGGATGGCGGAGTCTGATTTCTGGTTGTCTCAGACTGCGGCCTTCACCGAACAGGTTAAGCTGTTGCAGGAGCCCCCTCTGCAGCTGACGCCAATGTATTGAAGCTTTAACACAATGGAGAGTTTAGTCTTATGAAAAAAATATGGTTGGCGCTCGTTGGCATGGTGATGGCCTTCAGTGCCTCGGCGGCACAGTTTAGCGATGGCGCTCAGTACGTGACCCTGGACAAGCCGGTGACCGGTGAGCCTCAGGTGCTGGAGTTCTTCTCCTTCTACTGCCCGCACTGCTACCAGTTCGAGCAGGTCTATCACGTGTCCGAGAATGTGAAGAAGGCGCTGCCTGCCGGCACCAAAATGACCAAGTACCACGTTGAGTTCCTGGGGCCGCTGGGCAAACAGCTGACTCAGGCATGGGCGGTGGCGATGGCGCTGGGCGTGGAAGACAAGGTAAGCCCGTTGATGTTTGAAGCGGTGCAGAAAACCCAGACCGTGCAAACGCCGGACGATATCCGTAACGTCTTCGTGAAAGCGGGCGTGACCGCCGCAGATTATGACGCGGCATGGAACAGCTTCGTGGTGAAATCTCTGGTGGTTCAACAGGAGAAAGCCGCGGAAGATCTGCAACTGCGCGGTGTGCCGGCGGTATTCGTGAACGGCAAATACATGGTTAAAAACGATGGCCTGGACACCAGCTCGATGGACGCTTACGTGAAGCAGTTCGCCGACGTGGTTAAATTCCTCAGCCAGCAGAAATAAGCCAGATTCAACATGAAAAACGCCGGCGTTCGTTGCCGGCGTTTTTTTATCCGTATTGCCGCTTCAATTTATCCAGCAGCCGGTCTTTTTCCTGCCACAGCGTATTCAGCCACAGTTGGAAACGCCGCTTGAACTGCTTGTCGTTGAAATAGTCCCCGTGCAGGGTTTCATCGATCGGTAGCGTCTCTATTCTTACCACGATGCGCGTCAAACGACCGCACAGCATATCCAGAAAAGGCCGTTGGTTATTTTCCGGATAGAGCAGAGTGACGTTCAACACTTTGTCGAACTGATTGCCCAGCGCGCTAAGGGTAAACGCGATGCCGGCGGCTTTGGGCGCCAGCAAATTGCGATACGGCGAATTGCTTTTAATTTTCTTGGCTTCGGTGAAGCGCGAACCTTCGACGAAATTGACGATGGTGGTTGGACGTTGACGGAATTTTTCGCAGGAACGGCGCGTGGTTTCGATATCCTTGCCGCGCTTCTCCGGATGCTTATGCAAATAGGCGCGGGAGTAACGCTTCATGAATGGCATATCCAGCGCCCAGCAGGCCAGGCCGACAAAAGGCACCCAGGCGAGCTGTTGCTTGAGGAAATACTTATTCATTGGAATATGATTTCTGAACAGCACGCACAACACGACAATGTCTGACCAGCTTTCGTGGTTGCTGATCAGCAGATACCAGTTTTTGCGATCCAGCCCTTCCAGCCCTTCAATATCCCAACGCAATTGCCCGTTAATGCGCAATAACAGCGCCAGCCCCTGACACCAACACCACATCATGAAATCGGCGAAAGCAGAGATATATCGCCAGACGGCGGGAATGGGCACCAGGAGTTTCACGATGCCGGCCAGCGTGATGGGGATAGAACACAACACCGTCACCAGAATGGTGAGTATGACGGAAATGATAAAGATAACAGGCGTTAACAATCTTGGCATGGTTATGGGCTGACGGTTGTTGGGAACATCGTTGCATGCCGAAGCGCATGAACAAAAGCCTATTTTAACAGAGAATGTCGGGGTAAAGCGCCGCTAAAAATCACTGTTTTTGGCCTCGCCGGATAACCATTTGCCGAGTTTTTGTGCAACTTGTCCAGCTTGTGCTAAGGTAATTGAGGCGCCGAATTTGATTAATAGTGCGATTAAAATCCGGCGAAAGTTATATCCACAAATCCAATAAAAGCCAGTAATAAAGCGTCGCCGGAATTCGTTCTTTTAACGCGGTGATTTAAATAGGAATTTTATTCGCCGTTATAACGATAATCACAACGTTATAATTCGGTCTCTTTTCTATGCACAAAGTTATCCACAGGTAAGATCTTGCGGATCCTCGCGCACAATCTCATCATTTTCGTCCGCAATGCACGCTAAGGTTCGTCTCCGGCGGCCAGCTATGGCATGCTTACCCCTATGTCCGATCACGATAAAGAAACGCTATGGCCCAGATTGCAGAAAACCCACTAATCCTGGTTGACGGTTCCTCCTACCTCTACCGCGCTTATCACGCCTTCCCGCCGCTGACCAACTCGGCGGGCGAGCCGACCGGCGCGATGTACGGCGTGCTGAATATGCTGCGCAGCCTGCTGCTGCAGTATCAACCGAGCCACGTTGCCGTGGTGTTTGATGCCAAAGGGAAGACCTTCCGCGATGATCTCTTCGCCGAATACAAATCGCACCGGCCGCCGATGCCGGACGATCTGCGTGCGCAGATCGAGCCGCTGCACAACATGGTCAAGGCGATGGGCCTGCCGCTGCTGGTGACGCCCGGCGTTGAGGCGGACGACGTCATCGGTACGCTGGCGCTGGAGGCCGAAAAGGCCGGCCACGCGGTGCTGATCAGCACCGGCGACAAAGACATGGCACAGCTGGTGACGCCGAACGTCACCCTGATCAACACCATGAACAACACCATCCTCGGCCCGCAGGAAGTGTGCGACAAGTACGGTATTCCGCCGGAGCTGATCATCGACTTCCTGGCGCTGATGGGCGATTCATCGGACAACATTCCCGGCGTGCCGGGCGTGGGTGAGAAAACCGCTCAGGCGTTGCTGCAGGGTATCGGCGGGCTGGATGCGCTGTACGGCAATCTGGAGAATATCGCCACGCTGAGCTTCCGCGGCGCCAAAACCATGGCGGCCAAGCTGGAGCAGAACAAAGAGGTCGCGTACCTCTCCTATAAGCTGGCGACGATCAAAACCGACGTTGAGCTGGATCTGACCTGCGCGGATCTGACGGTTTCTGCACCGGATGTCGATACGCTGCAGCAGCTGTTCAAACAGTACGAATTCAAACGCTGGCTGGCGGACGTGGAAGCCGGCGTATGGTTGGAAAACAAGAAAGGCGCGGGAGCGAAAGCTGCCGGCGGTGCCAAACCGGCCGCCGCCACCGCGGAAGCGCCGAAGGCGCTGGCGGAGGCCAAGCTGTCCCAGGACGGTTATGTCACCATTCTGGATGAAGCGGCCTTTACCGACTGGCTGGCGCGGCTGAAAAAGGCCGATGTGTTTGCCTTCGATACCGAAACCGATGGTCTGGATACCCTGACCGCCAACCTGATCGGTCTGTCCTTCGCGATCGCGCCGGGCGAGGCGGCTTATTTGCCGGTGGCGCACGATTATCTGGACGCACCGCCACAGCTGGACCGCGCCTACGTGCTGGAAGCGCTCAAGCCGCTGCTGGAGGACGATAAGGCGCTGAAGGTCGGGCAAAACCTGAAGTTCGACATGAGCCTGCTGGCGCGCTACGGCATTGAGATGCGCGGCATCGCCTACGACACCATGCTGGAGTCCTATGTGCTGGACAGCGTCGGCGGCCGTCACGATATGGACAGCCTGGCCGATCGTTATCTGAGCCATAAAACCATCACCTTCGAAGAGATCGCCGGCAAGGGCAAAAACCAGCTGACGTTCAATCAGATCGCGCTGGAGCAGGCGGCGCCTTACGCCGCCGAAGACGCCGATGTCACGCTGCAGTTGCACCTGGCGATGTGGCCGCAGTTGAAACAGAGCTCAGAGCTGCTGACGGTGTTCAACGAGATTGAAATGCCGCTGCTGCCGGTGCTGTCGCATATCGAACGCACCGGGGTGCTGATCGATCCGGCCATTTTGTCGGCCCACTCCCAGGAGCTGGCCAAGCGTCTGGCTGAGCTGGAGGCGCAGGCCCACGAGCTGGCGGAAGAGCCGTTCAACCTGGCGTCGACCAAGCAGCTGCAGGCTATCTTGTACGAGAAACAAAAGTTGCCGGTGCTGAAGAAAACTCCGGGCGGTGCGCCGTCCACCAACGAAGAAGTGCTGGCCGAGCTGGCGCTGGATTACCCGCTGCCGAAGGTGATCCTGGAATACCGCGGCCTGGCGAAGCTGAAGACCACCTATACCGACAAGCTGCCGCTGATGATCAACCCGGTCAGCGGCCGGGTACACACCTCGTACCATCAGGCGGTGACTGCGACCGGCCGTCTCTCCTCGAGCGATCCGAACCTGCAGAACATCCCGGTGCGCAACGAAGAAGGGCGGCGCATCCGCCAGGCCTTTATCGCGCCGGAAGGCTACCGCATCGTCGCGGCCGACTACTCGCAGATCGAGCTGCGCATCATGGCGCATCTGTCACAGGATGAAGGGCTGCTGAAGGCCTTCGCCGAAGGGAAAGACATTCACCGCGCCACGGCGTCGGAAGTCTTCGGTGTGCCGTTGGATAAAGTGACCGGCGAACAGCGCCGCAGCGCCAAGGCGATTAACTTTGGCCTGATTTACGGCATGAGCGCCTTCGGCCTGGCGCGCCAGTTGGGGATCCCGCGTGGGGAAGCCCAGCGCTATATGGATCTGTACTTCGAGCGTTACCCGGGCGTGCTGGACTACATGGAGCGCACCCGTCAACAGGCTTCCGAACAGGGCTATGTCAGCACGCTGGACGGGCGCCGCCTGTACCTGCCGGACGTCCGCTCCAGCAACGCCTTGCGCCGCAAGGCGGCCGAGCGCGCCGCCATCAACGCCCCGATGCAGGGCACCGCGGCCGATATCATCAAGCGTGCGATGATCGAGGTCGACGCCTGGCTGCAAGGGCAGGAGAAGCCGTTGGTGCGGGCGATCATGCAGGTGCACGATGAATTGGTATTTGAGGTGCATGAGTCGGTGATCGAAGAAGCCAGCCAACGCATCCGTCAATTGATGGAAGGCAGCATGACTCTGGCGGTGCCGCTGAAGGTCGACGTGGGCGTCGGCATGAACTGGGATGAGGCGCACTGATTACCGGGTTATCGCCGGATGCGCTAACTGGCGATAACCTAAGCACTTTTCGTAATTAAGCTACAAGATGCGGCGATAGTTTCCCCAACTTCGCCGTTCTTGCGCCGCAAATTGTGTAAGTAAACTACAAAAAATTCTTTTGCCCTGCGAAAAAATAAGGTAGAGTTACAGGCGTAGGGTACAGAGGTAAGATGTTCTATCTTTCAGACCTTTTACTTCACGTAATCGGATTTGGCTGAATATTTAGCCGCCCCAGTCAGTATTGACTGGGGCGTTTTTTATTGTAAAAACAGCAGCAAACCATACGTTTTTCCTATCGCTCCGCACCGCTTTTCGTTCCTGCTTTCCTCCTTTCGACTCGCGTAATCCGGCGAGATAAGCCAGCCCTGGCGATAAGTTTTTATGATGGCTTTATTTCAGAACTGTAATTAGATAACAAAAAATCCCGCCTGCGGCTGAACTGCGGGTATAAAAAAGCCGATGCGGCGAGGCATCGGCTCTGGCGTTCGGCCTGGGCTTATTCGCCGGCTTCGTCTTCCGGCAGCACTTCCGGTGGGATCTCGTTAAACCAGGTGTCCAGCTTCTGGCGCAGCTTGTCGACGCCGATCTTCTTCAGCGACGAGAAGGCTTCAACCTGGATATCCCCCATAAACGGCAGCACCGCTTCACGCACCATATTGAGCTGCGCCTTGCGTGCGCCGGAGGCCAGCTTGTCGGCCTTGGTCAGCAGCACCAGCACCGGCGTGCCGACGTCGACCGCCCACTGGATCATCTGCTGGTCGAGATCTTTCAGCGGATGGCGAATATCCATCAGCACCACCAGGCCTTTCAGGCTGTTGCGCATCTGCAGGTATTCGCCCAGCGCGCGCTGCCATTTGCGCTTCATCTCTTCCGGCACTTCGGCGTAGCCGTAACCCGGTAGGTCGACCAGGCGGATGCCGTCTTCCACTTCGAACAGGTTGATCAGCTGGGTGCGCCCCGGCGTCTTACTGGTGCGCGCCAGGCTTTTTTGGTTGGTCAGCGTATTCAGCGCGCTGGATTTCCCGGCGTTGGAACGGCCGGCAAAGGCGACTTCAATTCCTGCATCCCCCGGCAGATGGCGAATATCGGGTGCGCTGGTGACGAAATGGGTCACATGATAGTTGTAGTTCTTGCTGGTCAAAATTTTTCGTCTCCGTGAGGATGGCTAACTGGTTGGCGATTATAACTGCATCAGCGGTAAAAATGGCGTGTTTCTCGGTTTTTAAGCGGCGGGACGCGATAAAACGACGGTTATGCCGCGCGTACGTTGTGAGACATTTGCCATTCGAATCGCGGGTAATGTCGCTTTATTCGAAAGTGATGTTTCTGTTTTTATTTTAAAAACAATATGTTGTTTTTTCGTTGTAGGGAAATGTCGTCCAAATCGGCGTCAGGTGCCTTGAGCCTTGGCAACAATAACGTAAAGTAGTCGTTAACGCAGGGTTGCGCAGGATTAAGGAACATCCGGGAAGGATGACAAATCTCAGGGAATGCACAGGGCGTGCAATGAGTGCCAGGATGAACGCAACAGGAAGTGACCCTTTCGCACCGGAACAGGCGGCAGGCACATCGGATGGTGAAGTATTGGCAGTTTGGATGCCGGCAGGAAGCTCGCTCGGGAAGAGCGGATGCGAATGGATTGCGCCATGGACGATTTTTCTTTCAGGATGAAGGACGTAGTGGCAGGGAATGCGGTTATAGCAGAAGGAAAAACCGGGATGTTGCATGTGCGCAAGGAGCGCGTAACAGGAATACCCTTCGCAAGAAGGTGCGAAATAGGCGGCAGGTTTAACCTGCCGCCTTTTTTCTTTGTCCGCTTTCTGCTAGATTCCGCCGCAATTCTATACTGAATCTACATACCTAAGAGCACACGCTATGAACCAGCCATCAAAAGCACCTCGCGGCAGCGCGGCGAAGTCAAAAACGAAAAAGAAAAGCCGTATGGAGCTCGATCAGGAAGCGCGCGAGCGCAAACGCCTGAAAAAGCGCCGCGGCCACGCTTCCGGTTCGCGCACCCAGGTCGAGTCCGGCAGCCAGAAGAACAAATCGGCGGCGGAAGCCAAAGATCCGCGTATCGGCAGTAAAGTGCCGGTAGCGCTGGTGGTCGACGAAACCAAAGTGAAGGCCAAACCGCAGCCGAAGCCAAAGGCCGAAGCGAAACCGCGCCTGTCGCCGGAAGAAGAGCTGGCGAAGCTGGAAAATGACGAACGCCTGAACGCGCTGCTGGATCGCATCGACGATGGCGAAACGCTGAACGCGGAAGAGCAGACCTATGTCGATAAAACGTTGGATCGCATCGATGTGCTGATGGACGTGTTGGGCATAGAACTGGGTGAAGACGACGACGAAGAAGAAGAGAAGCAGGAAGATATTCTGAAGCTGCTGAAAGGCGGCAACCCGAAAGACGCTTTTTAACGCGCTATGTGGCTAATCCCGGCAATAGCCCTACTCTTGATGTGTTATCTGCTGTGGTTATTCGGTAAACTATGGCGGCTGTCTAAGCGCAAAGCGCGTTTTCGCAGCGCTTCCGTGGCCAGACAGCGCAGACAACCGCCTCTCTCCAGGCCCGGTAGAAAAAGATATCGGAAGGAGTGAGCATGTCAGAGCAGACGATTGTCTGGGATTTGGCCCTGATCCAAAAATATAACTACTCAGGGCCGCGTTATACTTCATACCCCACGGCGCTGGAGTTTAACCAGCGCTACGACGAAGCGGCGTTTCAACGCGCCGCTGCGCGTTACCCTGAGCGGCCGCTGTCGCTGTATGTGCATATCCCTTTCTGTCATAAGCTGTGTTACTTCTGCGGCTGCAACAAGCTGGTGACGCGCCAGACCCACAAGGCCGACGAGTACCTGAACGTTTTGGCGCAAGAGATCGCCAGCCGTGCGCCGCTGTTCGCCGGCCGTAAGGTCGGCCAGATGCACTGGGGCGGCGGTACGCCGACCTACCTGGATAAAACGCAAATCAGCCGGCTGGTGGCGTTGCTGCGCGAACACTTTGATTTCCTGCCCGATGCGGAGATGTCGATCGAGGTCGATCCGCGCGAGATAGCGCTGGATGTGCTCGATCATTTACGCGCCGAAGGCTTTAACCGTCTGAGCATGGGGGTGCAGGATTTCAACAAACAGGTGCAGCAGTTGGTCAACCGCGAGCAGGACGAAGCCTTTATCTTCGCCCTGATTGAGCGGGCCAAAGCGCTGGGCTTCCGCTCGACCAATATCGATCTGATCTACGGCCTGCCGAAACAGACGCCGGAAAGCTTCGCTTTCACGCTGCAGCGGGTGGCTGAACTGAATCCCGATCGCCTCAGCGTGTTCAACTACGCGCATATGCCGAACTTATTCGCCGCCCAGCGCAAAATCAAAGACGCCGATCTGCCCAGCGCCCAGCAGAAGCTGGATATCCTG
Source organism: Serratia sp. SM04 (assembly GCF_040280225.1). NCBI lineage: Bacteria > Pseudomonadati > Pseudomonadota > Gammaproteobacteria > Enterobacterales > Yersiniaceae > Serratia > Serratia sp. SM04. Next base: position 11,120 of record NZ_JBEOQT010000008.1, read on the forward strand.
CAACAGAGCATCGCTTTCCTGACCGGCGCCGGCTATCAGTTCATCGGCATGGATCACTTTGCGCGCCCGGACGACGAGCTGGCAATCGCCCAACGCGAAGGCAAGCTGCACCGCAATTTCCAGGGCTATACTACCCAGGGCGACAGCGATCTGCTGGGGCTGGGCGTGTCGGCCATCAGCATGCTCGGCGACAGCTATGCGCAGAACCAGAAAGAGCTGAAGCGTTACTATGAGAGCGTACCGGCGCAGGGCAACGCCCTGTGGCGCGGGCTGGCGCTGACGGACGACGATTGCCTGCGGCGCGATCTGATCAAAACCCTGATCTGCAATTTCCGGTTGGCGTATCAGCCGCTCGAACGGCAATACGGCATCGATTTCACCGCTTACTTCGCCGAAGACCTGCAGCTGCTGGCGCCGTTTGAACGCGATGAGCTGGTGGAGCGCGACGAGCAGGGCATTCGCGTCACGCCGCGCGGGCGCTTGCTGATCCGCAATATCTGCATGTGTTTCGATCGCTATCTGCGGCAACAGGCGCGCAGCCAGCAGTTCTCACGGGTGATCTGAGGATGAAAAAACAGCCGCTGATGCGGCTGTTTTTTTAACTGAAGAAGTTAATCAGCGCGGCGCACAATACCGCGGCAACCGCCGCCTGCGGGGTGTGGCTGGCGGCGGAGCCCAGCTCCGCGCCCTGAGAAATGAATACGATGAATGAGTCCAGCATCGTCAACCTCCAGAGTGTGCGACACGATCATACTGCGCCCGCACCGGCTGTAAAGCCTGCGGTTGGCGTTTTTTTGTGCGCCGGACGGCGTTTTTCATCATCCATCCCCGTTCCTATTCCATACCCAGCTCTTTGAGCTTGCGGGTCAGGGTATTGCGCCCCCAGCCCAGCAGGCGCGCGGCTTCCTGTTTGTGCCCTTGGGTGTGGCGCAGCGCGGTGGTGAGCAGCGTGCGCTCCATTTCCGGCTGTGCTTCCGACAGCAGGTTTTGATGACCGGAACGCAGCGCGCGATCGGCCCACTGCGCCAGCAGCGTGGCCCAGCTGTCCGGCAGACTGTGGCTGGGGCTTTCCGGCGCGGCGGTTTCGAACAGCTCACCCGGCAGATCCTGGATCAGCACTTCCTGCCCGGCGGCCATCACCGTCAGCCAGCGGCAGGTGTTCTCCAGCTGGCGCACGTTGCCCGGCCAGGGCAGGCGGGTCAGCGCGGTTTCGGTTTCCGGGTGCAGGTTCTTGGCCTCGACGCCTAACTCTTTGGCGGCGATCTGCAGGAAGTGGCGCGCCAGTCGCGGGATGTCTTCACGGCGCTCGCGCAGCGGCGGCAGGTGTACGCGGATCACGTTCAGGCGGTGGAACAGATCCTCGCGGAACTTGCCTTCCTGCACCCGCAGCTCCAGATTCTGGTGCGTGGCGGCGATGATGCGCACGTCGACCTTCACCGGCGCATAGCCGCCGACCCGGTAGAACTGGCCGTCCGCCAGCACCCGCAGCAGGCGCGTTTGCACGTCGAGCGGCATATCGCCGATCTCGTCGAGGAACAGCGTGCCGCCGTCGGCCTGTTCAAAACGGCCCTGACGGATTTGGTTCGCGCCGGTGAAGGCGCCTTTCTCGTGGCCGAACAGCTCGGACTCGATCAGATCCTTGGGGATGGCGGCCATGTTCAGGGCGATGAACGGCGACTTGGCGCGCGGGCTGTGGCGGTGCAGCGCATGCGCCACCAGCTCCTTGCCGGTGCCGGATTCACCGTTGATCAACACGCTGATCGACGAACGCGACAGCCGGCCGATGATGCGAAACACGTCCTGCATCGCCGGCGCCTCGCCGATGATGTCCGCCGCCGGATCGCTGGCCGGCTGGCTGCGCACCGGCTGCTGCTGCTCCTGATAATGGCTGATGGCGCGCTCGACCAGCGCCACCGCTTCATCGATATCGAACGGCTTCGGCAGGTAGTCGAAGGCCCCTTGCTGATAGGCGCTGACGGCGGCGTCCAAATCCGAATGCGCGGTCATGATGATCACCGGCAGCATCGGGTGGCGCTGTTTGATCTGCTTGAGCAGCGCCAGGCCGTCTATGCCCGGCATGCGGATATCGGACAGCAGCACGTCGGGGGTTTGCGTGGCCAAGGCTTCCAGCACGTCATTGCCGCCTTCGAAGGTGGCGCAGCTCAGGCCCGCGCCGGTGAGCGCGCGCTCAAGCACCCAGCGGATGGAGCTATCGTCATCGACGATCCAGACTATCCCTCGTTGCATAGCAAACCTCACTGACGAATGGGCAGGTAGACCGAGAATTCGGTATGACCTGGCCAACTGTTGAATTCAATTTTTCCGCAATGCTGATCGATAAGATTGCGGGCGATGGATAATCCCAGGCCGGTGCCGCCCTCGCGGCCGCTGACCATCGGGTAGAACAGCGTGTCCTGCAGCTGCGCCGGCACGCCGGGGCCGTCGTCTTCGACGTCGATGCGCGCCGCCAGCCGGTAGCGGGTGCCGTGCAGCGTAATCTGAAACGCGGTGCGGGTGCGCAGCGTGATGGTGCCGCCCGCTTCGCCCAGCGCCTGCAGCGCATTGCGGGTAATGTTCAGCAGCACCTGCTCGATCTGATCCGGGTCGTGGGCCATTTCCGGCAGGCTCGGATCGTAATCGCGCACCAGCGTGACGTTATCCGGCATTTCCAGCGACACCAGCTGGCAGACGCGCTCCGCTACCTGATGAATGCTCTGGGTGATGTGCTGGCCGGGCCGCTGCGGGCCGAGCAGGCGATCCACCAGATTGCGCAGCCGATCGGCCTGCTCGATGATCACCTTGGTGTATTCGGTCAGCGCCGGATCGGGCAGCGCCTTGGCCAGCAGCTGCGCCGCGCCGCGCAGACCGCCCAGCGGATTTTTAATCTCGTGCGCCAAACCGCGCACCAGATCGCGGGCCGCCACCTGTTGGGCATGCTGCAGCTGTTCCTGGCTCAGGCGGCGCTGATTGTCCATCGGCGCCAGCTCGACCAGAATATAGCCTTCCGGCAGCGCCTGAGCGGTCAGGGAAAGGATATGCGCACGGCCGTCGACCACCAGGGTCACTTCGTTGTCGGTGAAGCCCTGACCGGCGCGCAGGCTTTCACGCATCAAAGAGACGTTCAGCGAAAAATAACCGAGCAAATCGGGCAGCGGCGTGCCGAACAGCTTGCGGGAGCTTTGCGCCAGCAATTGCTGTGCCGCAGGATTAGCGTAGTGAACCGCCAGAGAGTCATCCAACAGCAGGATGCTGTTGATGAGTGAATTGAGGATCTGCCCAGCATCGGGCAGCTTGCCAGTTGCCATACAGCAGACTCCTGCACCTTTTTAGTGCATCTATCCTACTCCATCCGGGATCGGCGCGGTATGGAATAGTTTTGCAGAAAATACGGTGGAGAAAAAAACCCATCCGAAGATGGGCTGAAAGTTTCCACGGCAACAAAAAAGCGATAACAAAAATGTGGGCGCCGTCCGCCTGCGCAGACGGCGCGGGTAGGGCTTAGACGCTGTAGTACAGTTCGAACTCAACCGGGTGTGGCGTCATGCGAATGCGGTCCATCTCTTCTTTGCGCAGTTCGATGTAGGCATCGATCGCATCGTCGGTGAACACGCCGCCGCGGGTCAGGAACTCGCGGTCTTCGTTCAGTGCGGCCATCGCCTCGTCCAGCGAGCCGGCCACTTTTGGGATCTCGGCTTCTTCTTCCGGCGGCAGGTCGTACAGGTTTTTGTCCATGGCGTCGCCAGGGTGGATCTTGTTGATGATGCCGTCCAGGCCGGCCATCAGCAGCGCGGCGAAGCACAGGTATGGGTTAGCCGCCGGATCCGGGAAGCGGGCTTCGATGCGGCGCGCTTTCGGGCTGGCGACCACCGGGATGCGGATGGACGCGGAGCGGTTACGGGCGGAGTAAGCCAGCATCACCGGCGCTTCGTAACCCGGCACCAGACGTTTGTACGAGTTGGTGGTCGGGTTGGCCAGGGCGTTGATCGCCTTGGCGTGCTTGATGATGCCGCCGATGTAGAACAGCGCGGTTTCAGACAGGCCGCCGTATTTGTCGCCGGCGAACAGGTTGGTGCCGTTCTTGGACAGCGACATGTGGCAGTGCATGCCGGAACCGTTGTCGCCGAACATAGGCTTCGGCATGAAGGTCGCGGTTTTGCCGAAAGCGTGCGCCACGTTGTGCACCACGTATTTGTAGATCTGAATTTCGTCGGCTTTCTTGGTCATGGTGTTGAAGCGGGTTGCCACTTCGTTCTGACCGGCGGTCGCCACTTCGTGGTGGTGCGCTTCAACCACCAGGCCCATCTCTTCCATGGTCAAGCACATGGTGGAACGCAGATCCTGCGAAGAGTCGACCGGTGGAACCGGGAAGTAACCGCCTTTCACCGCCGGACGGTGGCCTTTGTTGCCGCCGTCGTATTTTGTGCCGGAGTTCCAGGCGCCTTCGATGTCGTCGATGGCCACGTGGGAACCGCGGATGCTGCTGCCGAAGCGGATGTCGTCGAACAGGAAGAACTCAGGCTCTGGCCCGAACAGCACGGTATCCGCGATGCCGGAGGAGCGCAGGAAGTCTTCGGCGCGTTTGGAGATGGAGCGCGGGTCGCGATCGTAGCCTTGCATGGTGCCCGGCTCGAGAATGTCGCAGCGAATGATCAGGGTAGGTTCTTCGAAGAACGGATCCAGAACCGCCGTGCTGGCGTCCGGCATCAGCACCATGTCAGATTCGTTGATGCCCTTCCAACCACCGATAGAGGAGCCGTCAAACATTTTGCCTTCTTCGAAGAAGTCGGCGTTTACCTGGTGAGCCGGGATAGTCACGTGCTGTTCCTTACCCTTGGTGTCAGTGAAACGCAGGTCTACGAATTTCACTTCATGCTCATTCAGCATCGTCAAAACGTGTTCAGCGGACATACTTAACTCTCCCGGTTTATCATTGTCGTCGTCGTGGAACGAATCTGTGGAACTGGCTTTTTTTCGCCTTGAAAAGACTAAAGCGAAAAGCGTGCCAACTTTTTAAAAAGGCGTTCATCGCCTTTCTGCGCGGGTTTTACCCAGCCACAGTATGCACCATCAACGATAAATTGCACTGTTATGGTGCAATAAGGGTGGGCGCAGGCACCGAAATGGTGCAAAAGTGCAGCGATTGCGGCTTTTTGCACCGTGAAAGGGATCACAAACTGACCGGTACGCGGTTGTTTATAAGAGATGGTTGTGATCTTGTTTAGTCCCTCGCTTAATACGTGTACAATAGCGCGCTATTTCTAATGCCCGAGGCAAAGCTGTGATCGAAAATTTGCGTAACATCGCCATTATTGCCCACGTTGACCATGGTAAAACCACCCTGGTTGATAAGCTGCTGCAACAATCCGGTACTTTCGGAGAGCGTGCGGAAGCCACCGAACGCGTAATGGACTCCAACGATTTGGAGAAAGAGCGTGGGATTACCATCCTCGCAAAAAACACCGCCATTAATTGGAACGGTTACCGTATCAACATCGTGGATACCCCGGGACACGCCGACTTCGGCGGCGAGGTAGAGCGCGTGATGTCGATGGTTGACTCGGTGCTGCTGGTTGTGGATGCAATGGATGGCCCTATGCCGCAAACCCGCTTCGTGACCAAGAAGGCCTTCGCCAACGGTCTGAAGCCGATCGTGGTCATCAACAAGGTTGACCGTCCTGGCGCGCGCCCTGACTGGGTTGTGGATCAGGTGTTCGACCTGTTCGTGAACCTCGACGCGACCGACGAGCAGCTCGACTTCCCGATCATCTACGCTTCTGCGCTGAACGGCATCGCCGGCGTCGACCACACCGACATGGCGGAAGACATGACCCCGCTGTATCAGGCGATCGTCGACCACGTGTCTGCGCCGCAGGTTGAGCTGGAAGCGCCATTCCAGATGCAGATCTCCCAGTTGGACTACAACAACTACCTGGGTGTTATCGGCATCGGCCGCATCAAGCGCGGTAAAGTGAAGCCGAACCAGCAGGTCACCATCATCGACAGCGAAGGTAAAACTCGCAACGGTAAAGTGGGCAAAGTGCTGGGCCACCTGGGTCTGGAGCGTATCGACAGCACCCTGGCGGAAGCGGGCGACATCATCGCCATCACCGGCCTGGGCGAGCTGAACATCTCCGACACCATCTGCGACACCAACGCCGTAGAAGCGCTGCCGGCGCTGTCCGTCGACGAACCGACCGTCACCATGTTCTTCAACGTCAACACCTCGCCGTTCTGCGGTAAAGAAGGCAAGTACGTGACGTCGCGTCAGATCCTTGACCGTCTGAACAAAGAGCTGGTGCACAACGTAGCGCTGCGCGTTGAAGAAACCGACGATGCGGACGCCTTCCGCGTTTCCGGCCGTGGCGAGCTGCACCTGTCGGTGCTGATCGAAAACATGCGTCGCGAAGGTTTCGAGCTGGCGGTTTCCCGTCCGAAAGTTATCTTCCGCGAAATCGATGGCCGCAAGCAGGAGCCATTCGAGAACGTGACGCTGGATATCGAAGAGCAGCATCAGGGTTCCGTGATGCAGGCGATGGGCGAGCGTAAAGCCGACCTGAAAAACATGGATCCGGACGGTAAGGGCCGCGTGCGTCTCGACTACGTGATCCCAAGCCGCGGTCTGATCGGCTTCCGTAACGAATTCATGACCATGACTTCGGGCACCGGTCTGCTGTACTCCACCTTCAGCCACTACGACGACGTGCGTCCGGGCGAAGTGGGCCAGCGTCAGAACGGCGTGCTGATCTCCAACGGCCAGGGCAAAGCGGTCGCGTTCGCGCTGTTCGGCCTGCAGGATCGCGGCAAGCTGTTCCTGGGCCACGGTGCGGAAGTGTATGAAGGCCAGATCATCGGTATTCACTCGCGTTCCAACGACCTGACCGTAAACTGCCTGACCGGTAAGAAGCTGACCAACATGCGTGCTTCCGGTACTGACGAAGCGACTACCCTGGTTCCGGCCATCAAAATGACCCTGGAGCAAGCTCTGGAGTTCATCGATGACGACGAACTGGTAGAAGTGACGCCAACCTCGATCCGTATCCGTAAGCGTCACCTGACGGAAAACGATCGTAAGCGCGCCAGCCGCGGTCCTAAAGACGCTTAATCGCTGATTGAGTGTCTCATGCTTAGGGCGCGGTTCTCGCGCCCTGAGTTTTTTCCTCTGTTGTTCCCCGTTTGTGCGGCGCGCTATGCGCTTTTCCGTTCGTTCCCTGTTCAGCTGTTCCTTTTCCCGCTACAGTGAAATCTCACCGGCCCATCAGGAGAGGACTATGCTGTATATCTTTGATTTAGGTAATGTGATCGTCGATATCGATTTCAAGCGTGTGCTGGGCGTGTGGAGCAATTTGAGCGGCACGCCGTTGGCGGTGCTGTCCGATCGTTTCACCATGGGTGAGGTGTTCCAGCAACATGAACGCGGTGAAATCAGCGACGAAGACTTCGCCGGCAAGCTGTGCGATGAAATGGGCATCGCGCTCAGCTTCGAGCAATTCGCCACCGGCTGGCAGGCGGTATTCGTCGCGCTGCGCCCGGAAGTGATCGACATCATGCAGCGCCTGCGCAACGAGGGCCACCGGGTGGTGGTGCTGTCGAACACCAACCGTCTGCACTGCAACTACTGGCCGCAGCACTATCCTGAAGTGGCCGCCGCCGCCGATCATCTCTATCTGTCGCAAGATCTCGGCATGCGCAAGCCGGAGGCCGAGATCTACCAGCATGTGCTGGCCGCGGAAAACACCGCCGCCGCCGACGCGGTGTTCTTCGACGATCACCCGGCGAACGTCCTCGCCGCGCAGGCGCTGGGGATCAAGACGGTGCACGTCACCGATCGCGACGTGGTGCCGGCCTATTTTGCTCAATGAGCGTAGGGCGCGTTAAGCTTAAGGCGTATCAACGGACATCAAGGAGTGACCATGTCGTTTTTCCGCCGCAAGAAGCTGCCCTCTGCGATTAAGCCCGGCGTCACCTTCGGACGGCTGCTGTACCAGCGTATCGATCACGATGGCCTGACGATGTTGGCGGGCCATCTCGCCTATGTTTCCCTGCTGTCGCTGGTGCCGCTGGTCACCGTGGTGTTCGCGCTGTTCGCCGCTTTCCCGATGTTTTCCGACATCAGCGAACAGCTGAAGAGCTTCATCTTTTCCAATTTCGTGCCGGCCGCCGGCAACGTCATACAGAACTACCTGGAACAGTTCGTCGCCAACTCCAACAAGATGACCGCCGTCGGCACCTGCGGGCTGATCGTCACCGCGCTGCTGTTGATCTCCTCGGTGGACAGCGTGCTGAACACCATCTGGCGCAGCAAGAACAAGCGGTCGATCGTCTTCTCCTTCGCCGTGTACTGGATGGTGCTGACGCTGGGGCCGCTGCTGGTGGGTGCCAGCATGGCCATCAGCTCCTACCTGCTGTCGCTCAACTGGCTGGCGCAGACCGGCGTCAACGGCCTGGTGGATCAGGTGCTGCGCATCTTCCCGCTGATTTTGTCGTGCGCTTCCTTCTGGCTGCTGTATTGCATCGTGCCGACGGTGCGGGTGCCGCCCAAAGACGCGCTGATTGGCGCGCTGGTGGCCGGATTGCTGTTCGAGCTGGGCAAGAAGGGATTCGCGCTGTACGTCACCATGTTCCCTTCCTACCAGCTGATTTACGGCGTGCTGGCGGTGATCCCGATTTTATTCCTGTGGGTCTACTGGAGCTGGTGTATCGTGTTACTCGGCGCGGAAATCACCGTGACCATCGGCGAATACCGCGACTACCGTCGGCAGAAGGCGGAGCAACAGGAACAGAAACCAGAAGGGCAGCAGGAATGATTGCGTTGATTCAACGGGTGTTAAACGCCAGCGTCACGGTGGGTGGCGAGACGGTAGGCAAGATTGGCCCCGGTTTGTTAGTGTTATTGGGCGTGGAGCAGGGCGATAACGAGCAAAAAGCGCAGCGCCTGTGCGAACGCGTGTTGGGATACCGCATTTTCGGCGACGAGAACGACAAGATGAATCTCAACGTCCAGCAGGCCGGGGGCAGCGTGCTGGTCGTTTCGCAGTTCACCCTGGCGGCGGACACCCAAAAGGGCATGCGGCCCAGCTTCTCGCGCGGCGCCGCACCTTTGGTCGCCGATCGGTTGTATCAATATTTTGTTGGCCAGTGCCGCGAACGCGGCGTAGAGACCCAGACCGGCGAATTCGCCGCCGACATGCAGGTGGCGCTGGTCAACGATGGTCCGGTGACATTCTGGCTACAGGTCTAAGCATTGGAGAACAGGCGTCTATGTATCACCTACGAGTACCCGTAACAGAGCAAGAACTGAAGGAGTATTACCAGTTTCGCTGGGAAATGCTGCGCAAGCCGCTGCACCAGCCGGTGGGTTCGGAAAAGGATGCCTATGACGCCATGGCCCATCACCAAATGGTGGTGGACGAGGCCGGTAAAATCGTCGCCATCGGGCGGCTGTACATCAATGCCGACAACGAGGCGGCGATCCGTTTTCTGGCGGTAGACCCGACGCTGCAGGATAAAGGGCTGGGGACGCTGGTGGCGATGACGCTGGAGTCCGTCGCGCGGCAGGAGGGCGTTAAGCGGGTGGTGTGCAGCGCCCGTGAAGACGCGGTGGACTTCTTCGCCAAGCTGGGGTTCGTCAATCAGGGGGAGATCACTGCGCCGCAGACCACCCCGATCCGCCACTTTTTGATGATAAAACCGGTAGCGACGCTGGACGATATCCTGCATCGCCCCGACTGGTGCGGCCAACTGCAGCAGGCCTGGTATGAACACATCCCGCTGAGCGAAAAGATGGGCGTGCGCATCAGCCAATACACCGGCCAGCGCTTCGTCACCACCATGCCCGAGACCGGCAACCAGAATCCGCACCACACGCTGTTCGCCGGCAGCCTGTTCTCGCTGGCGACGCTGACCGCCTGGGGGCTGATTTGGCTGCTGCTGCGCGAGCGCCACCTCGGCGGCACCATCATTCTGGCGGACGCGCACATTCGCTACAGCAAACCGATTACCGGCAGGCCGCGAGCGGTGGCGGATCTCGGCTCGCTGAGCGGCGACTTGGCGCGTCTGGCGCGCGGCCGCCGCGCGCGCGTGCACGCCGAAGTGCATCTGTTCGGCGACGAGGATAAAGGCGCGGTGTTCGAAGGCACCTACATGGTGCTGCCGGCCGAGCCGGATGTGCCGCTGGATCAGGGCGGCTCTGAGGCGCTGGAAGAGTAAGACGGCGGCCTGCCTGAGGGCGGGCCGCGCAGGGCATTACGGCAGTTGCTGGTTCACCGCTTGGCCGTCGCCGGCGGTGGCCTGCAGATTTCCCTTCAACGAGGCTTTGAACGGCCCGTCGCTGTTCAGCAGCCCTTTCAACTGCAGCTCAAGGTTGCCGTCGCCCGTCAGCGGCACCGGCTGCCATCCCCATTGCTGCAAGGTGTTGATCGGTACCGAACGGCCGCGCAGCGTCAGCTGGAACGGCTTGCCCGGCAGCTGATCGACGGTCGCTTTGGCCTCAAGCAACCCATTAGGCATAAAGGCGCTGAGCTCGGTGACGTTAATCTGATTGGCGTCGGCGTTCAGCGCCAGCGAAGGGCGCCGCACGTCTATCTTGTTGAAGGTCGCCTCGCTGCCGTTCAGGTTGAGCGATCCGGACCATATGCCCCACTGGCGATCGCGCGCCAGCAGCAGGTTGCTGCCGTAGCCGTCCAGCGCGGTGATCTGGAACGGGAATGCCGGGTTGATATCGATGATCAGATTGCGGTTGGTGGTCAGCTTGGTGACGTACACCTCCGCCAGCCAGTCCGGCAGCGGTTTCAGCCACAGTTCGCGCCAGTCGCTCGGCAGGGTGTACTCCAGCGCCGCCATGGCCACTTCATCCAGCTGCAGGCGTTTGCCGGCGCGCAGCCAGTTGCCGGAGGTGCGCAGCAGCCCGCCTTCCCAGCGGGTGGTGAACTGTTGAATGGCGATGCCGGCGGAGGAGAGCCGCAGGGTGGCGATCGGATCGATCAGGTGGAAGCCGCCGTTGATCACGTCGCTGGCGTTGACGTTGAGCGAGCCGTCTTCGCTGCGCCAGTCGCCTTTTTCGACGCTGACGTTTTGCAGCGACAGATCGAGATCGTTAAACGCCCATGCCTTGCCTTCCAGGCGCGCGTCGATCAGATCGAAACGCTTGAGGGTGACCGGCGGCAGGGTGGTAAAGCGCTGCATGAATTCCGCCAGCGTCAGCGGGGTCTGCATGCGCACGCCGCTCAGCCGCAGGCGATCCACCTGCCAACTGCCGTCGGCGGCGCGGCTGGCCACGCCGGTCAGGTCGCCCTGCGCCAGATCGGCGCCGAAGTTGTTCAACAGCAGCTGGCCCTGCTTCTGCTCCCCCTGCACCAACACCTTCGAGGCGGGGATGCCGTTCAGCGTCATCGAACCGGCGCTGAACTGGAACTGGTTGTTATCCCCTAGCAGATGGCCGGCCAGCGGGCGCCACGGCGTGATGCCGGCAGTGACCTGCTGCGCGTTGAGCTGCCACTCGTTATCGTTGGACTGCAACGCCATGTTGCTCAGCTGCAGCACGTCGGCCTGTACAGGCAGCGCCGCCGCCTGCGGCTGCACGTTCAGCGTGCCGTCGCGCAGCGTGACGCTGTGAAAATAGCGCGGCTCGGTGATTTGGCGCAGGCTGAGGCCCAGATCGACGCGTTTGGCGACCAGCGCCTGCGGCTGGCCGTTGCGCGCCAGTTGCACGTCTTCCAGCTCAATCTGGTTCGGCTGGCTCCACGAATGGGTGATTTTTCCTATCGACAGGCGGTATTCGCTGTTGTCGCTGATCCAGGCGCTCAGGCGGCCTGCCGCCCAGCGGGTTTGCCCCACCAGGTACAGCACCACTGCCGCCAGTACGATCAGCAGCAGCAACGTCAGCAACAGCTTTCCGATAAATTTCATCGTCTACATCCGCATCGGTCAAAAAAGATACCCTGTTTATGCCGCAATTGGCCGGGCATCTCAAGGGCAATGGTCTGATAGACAATAAAAAACGGCCGCAAGCGGCCGTTTGAACGCCAATGGACGGGTTACTTCTTCTCGTGTTCCTGCGGGAACACCAGGTTCAGCACGATAGCGGTAATACCGCCGGCGGCGATGCCGGAAGAGAGCAGAGTTTTCAGCCAGTCCGGCGCGAACTGCAGGATCAGCGGCTGCTGGGAGACGCCCATGCCGACGGCCAGCGACAGCGCCATGATCATGATGGCGCGGCGATTCAGACGCTCGCGCGACACGATGCGCACGCCGGAGGCGGCGATCGTGCCGAACATCACGATGGTCGCGCCGCCCAGTACCGGTTCGGGGATGTGCTGCACGAAGCCGGCCACCGCCGGGAACAGCCCCAGCGCGATCAGCATCAGCGCCACCACGAAGCCGACGTAGCGGCTGGCGACGCCGGTCAGCTGGATCACGCCGTTGTTCTGACCGAAGCAGGAGTTGGGGAAGGTGTTGAACACCGCCGACAGCATCGAGTTCAGGCCGTTGGCCAGCACGCCGCCCTTCAGGCGCTTCATGTACAGCGGCCCGCTGACCGGCTGTTCGGAGACGTCGGAGGTGGCGGTGATGTCACCGATGGTCTCGAGCGAGGTGACCATAAAGATCAGCATCAGCGGCAGCAGCAGGTTCCAGTCGAAGCCCAGGCCGTAATAGAGCGGCGTGGGGATGGTGATTGCCGCCGTGGGGGCCGCCGGTGCGTCGGCGGGCAGCATGTCCATCGCCCAGGCCAACAGATAGCCGACCGCCATGGCGATCACCAGCGAAGCCACGCGCAGGTAAGGGTTGCGCTGGCGGTTCAGCAGGATGATTACCGCCAGCACCGCGCCGGCCAGCAGCAGGTTTTTCGGCGAGCCGAAGCTATGATCGTTCATCGCGGCGTAGCCGCCGCCGATCGAGGTCAGGCCGACCTGAATCAGCGACAGGCCGATGATCATCACCACGATGCCGGAAACCAGCGGGGTGATGATGCGGCGCGCCAGATGCAGCACGCGCGACAGCAGAATTTCGGTGCAGGAGGCGACCATCAGGGTACCGAACAGCGCGGCCATCATGGTCGGCACGTCGGCGCCGCCGTTTTTCAGCGCCAGACCGCCCATGATCAGCGGCGAAACGAAGTTGAAGCTGGTGCCCTGAATCGACAGCAGCCCGGAACCCACCGGCCCCCAGGTTTTGATTTGCAGAATGGAAGCCAGACCGGAGGCGAACAGCGACATGCTGATGATGTGCTGGGTATCCTGTGCCGGCAGACCCAGCGCCTGGCAGATCAGCAGGGCCGGGGTGATCACCGCGACGAACATCGCCAGCAGATGCTGGCCGGCGGCAAACAGCGTTTGTGGCAGCGGCGGGCGATCTTCCAGGCGATAAATCAGTTCACTGGCGCGGGGTTCTGAGGCGGCTTGGCGCGCGGCATCAAGCTCGGAGGATGACATGCTCATGGTGTGGCGTTTCCAGATACGGCAAAGCAGGCATTTTAATGCTCCGCCCCACAAAAGCAAACGGTTGCGCGTAAATATTATGTTGCCGACTTTCCTGTTTATGTCGCATTTTCATTCATTTTTTCTTGTCATCTCAGCGTTTTTTACTTCTAATCCTGCACTCATCAAGTTTAAAAACTCAGTGGTTTTCTATAACTTATTATTTTTATTTGGATCTTTTTCCTTACATGGAGTACCTGGATGTTTCATCTTGATACTTATGGCACGTTAGTCGCGGCGACGCTGGTTTTGCTCCTCGGGGGCAAGTGCGTCAGAACCATTCCTCTGCTGCGAAAATATACCATTCCCGCTCCCGTCGCCGGCGGTTTGCTGGTGGCCCTCCTGCTGTTAGCCCTGAAAAAGCTCGTCAACTGGGAAATCAGTTTTGACATGTCGCTGAAGGATCCGCTGATGCTGGCCTTCTTCGCCACCATCGGCCTGAACGCCAACCTGGCGCGTTTGCGCGCCGGCGGCAAGGTGCTGGTGGTGTTCCTGTTCGTGGTGCTGGGGCTGCTTATCGTGCAGAACGCCATCGGCATCGGCATGGCGAAAATGCTGGGGTTGGATCCGCTGATGGGCCTGATCGCCGGGTCGATCACCCTGTCGGGCGGCCACGGCACCGGGGCAGCCTGGAGCAAGCTATTCATCGAGCGCTACGGCTTCGAGAACGCCACGGAAGTCGCCATGGCCTGCGCCACCTTCGGCCTGGTGCTGGGCGGCCTGATCGGCGGCCCGGTGGCGCGCTATCTGGTCAAGCACTCCTCCACGCCGGAAGGCACCCCGGATGACAGCGTGCAGCCGAGCGGCTTCGAGAAGCCGGAAAGCGGCCGTCTGATCACCTCGCTGGTGATGATCGAAACCATCGCCATGATCGCCATCTGTCTGAGCCTGGGGCAGCTGATTGCCGGCCTGCTGGGCGGCACGGTGTTTGAACTGCCGAACTTCGTTTGCGTGCTGTTCGTCGGGGTGATCCTCAGCAACACGCTGGCCTTCACCGGTTTCTATACCGTGTTCGAGCGGGCGGTGTCGGTGCTGGGCAACGTCAGCCTGTCGCTGTTCCTGGCGATGGCGTTGATGAGCCTGCGCCTGTGGGAGCTGGCCTCGCTGGCGCTGCCGATGCTGGCGATCCTGGCGGTGCAGACGCTGGTCATGGCGCTGTACGCGATCTTCGTCACCTATCGGGTGATGGGTAAAAACTACGACGCGGCGGTGCTGGCTGCCGGCCACTGCGGCTTCGGCATGGGCGCCACGCCGACGGCGATCGCCAACATGCAGGCGATCACCGATCGTTTCGGCCCGTCGCACGTGGCGTTTTTGGTGGTGCCGATGGTGGGGGCGTTCTTTATCGATATCGCCAATGCCATCGTCATCAAGCTGTATCTGCTGCTGCCGGTGTTCCCGGCGGTGGGGTGATATCGCGGGTCATCGCGAAAAGGGCGCCTGCGGCGCCCTTTTTTATGCGTTGGAGTAGCGCGCCTTCTCCGGCAGCCAGCGTTCGATCAGCGCCTGGGCGTGCTCCGGATAGTGCTGATGGAGATGGCGAGCGACGCGCTGCACTTCGGGGATCATCGCCTGATCGCGCAGCAGATCCGCCACCTTGAATTCGGCGCTGCCGGTCTGGCGGGTGCCCAGCAGCTCGCCCGGGCCGCGGATCTCCAGATCGCGCTGCGCGATGACGAAGCCATCGTTGCTGTCGCGCAGCACCTGCAGGCGCGTTTGCGCAGTCTTGCTCAGCGGCGTTTTGTACAGCAGCACGCAGTGTGAGGCCACGGCGCCGCGCCCTACGCGGCCGCGCAGCTGGTGCAGCTGAGCCAGGCCCAGCCGCTCCGGGTTTTCGATGATCATCAGGCTGGCGTTCGGCACGTCGACGCCGACTTCGATCACCGTAGTGGCCACCAACAGCTGCAGCTCGCCCTGTTTAAACGCCTGCATCACCGCCTGCTTTTCCTGCGCTTTCATGCGGCCGTGCACCAGCGCTACCTTCAGCTCTGGCAGCGCGGTTTTCAGTTCTTCCCAGGTGGCTTCCGCCGCCTGCGCTTCCAGCAGCTCGGACTCTTCGATCAGCGTACATACCCAGTAAGCCTGCCGCCCCTCTTCCAGACAGGCGCTTTTCACCCGTTGAATGATGTCGGCGCGGCGGGTATCGGGGATGGCGACGGTGGTCACCGGCGTGCGGCCCGGCGGCAGCTCGTCGATGACCGAGGTATCGAGATCGGCATAGGCGGTCATCGCCAGCGTGCGCGGGATCGGCGTGGCGGTCATGATCAGCTGATGGGCGTGGAAGCCTTGCTCTTCGCCTTTCTCCCACAGCGCCAGCCGCTGATGCACCCCGAAGCGGTGCTGCTCATCAATGATCACCAGCGCCAGGCCGTTAAACTGCACCTGCTCCTGGAAGATGGCGTGGGTGCCGACCACCATCGACACCTGGCCGCTGGCGATAGCCTCCTGCTGCGCGATGCGCGCCTTGCCTTTCTGTTTGCCGGCCAGCCAGCCGACCTCCAGCCCCAGCGGTTCAAACCACTGACGGAAATTGTTGGCGTGCTGCTCGGCCAGCAGCTCGGTCGGCGCCATCAGCGCTACCTGCTTGCCGTGCGCGATGGCGCGCAGCGCCGCCAGCGCCGCCACCAGCGTTTTGCCGGAGCCGACGTCGCCCTGCACCAGCCGCATCATCGGGAAGTCTTTTTGCATATCGGCTTCGATGTCGGCCACCACGCGCGTTTGCGCGCCGGTCGGCGAGAACGGCAGCTGGGCGAGAAAACGGTTTTTCAGCCGATCGTCCGGCAGCAGCGGCTGCGCCTGATAGCTCTGCGCGCCGGCGCGCACCGCCAGCATGCTGAGGTTATGCGCCAGCAGCTCTTCAAGGATCAGGCGTTTTTGCGCCGGGTGTTTGCCCAGCTCCAGATCCGCCAGCTGGATGTCCGGCGGCGGGCGATGCAGGGTGTGCAGCGCCTGCGGCAGGCTCATCAGGCCGCCGCTCAGCTCCGGCGGCAGCAGCTCGGCGATAGCGCAGGTATCCAGCAGCTCCAGCGCCTGATCGGTTAGCTTGCGCAGCGTGGCCTGCCGCACCCCTTCGGTGGTGGGGTAGACCGGCGTCAGCGACTCTTGCAGCTCAACCTCGCTGGCTTCGCCCTGAATGCGGTATTCCGGATGGATGATTTCCGCGCCGTGGTTGCCGCGCTTGATCTCGCCGTAGGCGGTCACGCGGCGGCCGGTGGCCAGGCTGTTCTTCATTGCGGCGTTGAAGTTGAAGAACCGCATGGTGAGGATGCCGGTGCCGTCGCTGATCTGGCAGGTCAGCATGCGGCGGCGGCCGAAGCTGATGTCGCTGCGCAGCACTTCCCCTTCTACCGTGGCGTAGATGCCCGGCAGCAGATCGTTGATCGGGTAGAGGCGAGTGCGGTCTTCGTAGCGCAGCGGCAGGTGCAGCAGCAGATCCTGAATGGTCTCGAGGCCGAGTTTGGCCAGTTTGCCCGCCTGGCTGGCGCCAACCCCGGAAAGCGTGGTGAGTGGGACAGCATCCAGCAGGCGGCCTTTCATTTGCGCACCGTCGCCTGCATGGCCGCCCACCATTCGGCGCTGGCGACCACCTGGCCCTGCTCGTCAATCTGCGGGCGTGGCAGCCCTTTGCGCTTGGCTACGTTGGCCAGCACCGGGTAACCGCCTTCGAACAGCAGACGCTGCTGCTCTTCTTCATCCAGCATGCTGTTGTGGCGGCGATACAGGCCGGCGTTCTGCCGCTGGCGCTGCGCTTCATACAGGATCAGCGCCGAGGCCACGGAGACGTTGAGCGATTGCACCATGCCGATCATCGGAATGACGATGTCCCGATCGGCCAGCGCCAGCGCTTCTTCGGTGATGCCGGTTTTTTCCTGGCCGAGCAGCACGCAGGTGGGCCGGGTGTAGTCCACCTCGCGGAAATCGACCGCGCGCGCAGACAGATTGGTGGCCAGAATTTGCATGCCCTGCGCTTTCAGATGACCGACCGCGTCGCCGATGGAACGATGGGTTTTGACGCTGACCCAGCTGTTGCTGCCGGCGGCGGAGGAAACCAGGGTGCGCATGCGGGTGGTGGGCCACACGGCGTGGACCTGATGCACGCCGACGGCGTCGGCGGTGCGGATAATGGCGGAGACGTTATGCGGCTTGTGCACTTGCTCCAGGCAGACCGTCAAATCCGGCTGCCGGGTCGCGAGCATTTCACAAATCCGCGCATAGCGTTCAGGACTCATAAGCGCTAGTTTCGGTTGCGGTTAACTTTGATCACATCCGGCATGATACGGATTTTACGCATAATGTTTGCCAAATGGATGCGATCGCGGGTGGTCAAGCGGATAAAGGCGCTATAAACCCGACCGTCTTTCTCTTCGGTGTTCAGGCTCTGAATATTGGATTCGGCCGCGTTGATCGCCGCCGTCAGGTTGGCCAGCGCGCCCTGGTGGTTGAACATGTCCACCTTGATCTCGGCGATGAACTCCTGCTCGGTCTCTTTATCCCACTCGACCGCCATGAACTTCTCAGGCTCTTTCTGATAGCCGCGAATATTGCGGCAGGACTCATGGTGGATCACCAGCCCTTTGCCCGGGCTGACGTGAGCGATAATCGGATCGCCCGGAATCGGGCGGCAGCACTTGGCGAAGGTGATCAACACCCCGTCGGCGCCCTTGATAGCCAGGTTGCGCACACCGGAGGATGCGCCCAGGCTGGACTGATCGCCCTGCAGGTTCTTCGCCACCACCACGCTCATGGCGTTGCCGAGGCCGATTTCCGCCAGCAGATCGTCCAGCGTCGCCAGCTTCATACGGTCCAGCTCGTGCTGAATGTTTTCCTGCGGGATTTCGGCCAGCTTGCGGCTGCCGCCCAGCGCGTGGTTGAGCAGACGGCGGCCGAGGCCGACGGAGTCGTCGCGCTTGAGGTTCTTCAGCATCTGGCGAATTTTGGCGCGCGCTTTCGAGCTGACCACGAAGTTCAGCCAGGCGGCGTTGGGCCGCGCGCCCGGCGCGGTGATGATCTCGACGGTCTGGCCGCTGGTCAGCGACTGCGACAGCGGGTACGGCTGACGATCGACGCGCGCGCCGACGCAGGCATGGCCGATATCGGTATGCACCGCATAGGCGAAATCGACCGGCGTGGCGCCGGCGGGCAGCTCGACGATGCGGCCTTCCGGGGTGAAAACGTAAATCTCATCCGGGAACAGATCGGATTTGACGCTCTCGATAAATTCAAACGAACTGCCGGCGCTTTGCTGCAGCTCTAGCAGGCTCTGCATCCAGCGCTGGGCGCGGATCTGCGCCGTGGTGCCGGTTTCGCCCTGTTCTCTTTCCTTGTAAGCCCAGTGCGCGGCTACCCCCATCTCAGCCATCTGGTCCATGTCTTCGGTGCGGATCTGCACTTCGACCGGCACGCCGTGCGGGCCGATCAGCGAGGTATGCAGCGATTGATAGCCGTTGGCCTTGGGAATGGCGATGTAATCTTTCACTCGCCCCGGGCGCGGTTTGTACAGGCTGTGCACCTGGCCGAGCACGCGGTAGCAGGTATCGACCTCTTTCACGATCACCCGGAACGCGTAGATATCCATGATGGAATGGAAACGCTGTTCCTTGAGGTGCATCTTGAGGTAGATGGAGTAGAGGTGTTTTTCCCGCCCGCTGACGCGGCAGGCGATGCCGGCTTCGGTCAGTCGCCCTTCGATCTCGGAGAGGATTTTTTGAATCATCTCTTTGCGGTTGCCGCGCGCGGCTTTCACCACTTCCTTGATCACGCGATAACGGTTCGGATACAGCGCCTCGAAGCCCAGCTCTTCCAGCTCGGTCTTCAGGTGATGAATACCCAGACGGTGGGCGAGCGGGCTGTAGATTTCCAGGGTTTCACGCGCGATGCGCCGGCGTTTGTCGGGGCGCAGCGAACCGAGGGTGCGCATGTTGTGCGTACGGTCGGCCAGCTTGATCAGCACGACGCGGATATCCTGCACCATCGCCATGATCATCTTGCGGAAGTTTTCCGCCTGCGCTTCTTTCTTGTCCTGGAACTTCAGCTTGTCGAGCTTGGAGACGCCCTCAACCAGTTCGGCGACGCTCTTGCCGAACAGCTGTTCCATATCTTGATAGGTGGCTGGGGTGTCTTCGATGACGTCGTGCAGCAATGCCGCCATCAGCGTCTCGTGATCGAGACGCATTTCCGCCAGGATGCAGGCCACGGCGACAGGGTGAGTAATGTAAGGCTCACCGCTGGAGCGTGTCTGGCCCTCGTGCGCGTCGCGCGCGACGAGGTATGCCTGTTTGAGGCGCTTAATCTGCTCCTCGGGCAGGTAACGTTGAATCAGCAGATTCAGGCTTTCAAACAGGTACAAGGCGGACTCGCAGTCTAATTAACGACGACCTTCAGCAATCGCGGTAACCGCTTGAATCTCTGCGGCTTCCTGCTCTTGCTGTTCCTGGCGCTCACGCACGTCGAGGATCTGGCTGGTGATCAGGCCTTCTTCGATTTCGCGCAGGGCGATAACGGTGTACTTGTCGTTCTCTTCCGGAACCAGTGCATCTTTGCCGCCGGTCTGGATCTGACGCGCCCGACGAGCAGCGACCAACACCAGGTCAAAACGGTTACCAATTTTCTCTACAGCGTCTTGAACAGTTACGCGTGCCATATTTGTGCTACTCCACAGGTGACGAAAAGACTGGGCATGATACTGAAACTGCCTTCAGTCTGCCAATAGTTTGCTGATTAAAGCGTCATGCCGCAGCAACTGGCGGCCCAAACGCAGGCGTTCGGCGCGAATGATGGTCTTCAGATCGGACAGCGCCAGATCGAAATCATCGTTCACGATCAGGTAATCGTACTCCGCGTAATGCGTCATTTCCGCCACGGCCTGAGCCATGCGCTTGGCGATCACCTCTTCGGAATCCTGCCCGCGCCCGCGCAGGCGGCGGCCCAGTTCTTCCTTCGACGGCGGCAGAATGAAGATGCTGCGCGCCTGCGGCATTTTGGCGCGGATTTGCTGCGCGCCCTGCCAGTCGATATCCAGAAACACGTCCACGCCGGTCGACAATACTTGTTCGATGGCGGCGCGCGAGGTGCCGTAATAGTTGCCGAACACTTCGGCGTGCTCAAGAAACGCGTCCTGCTCGATCATCCGGCGGAATTCGTCTTTCGAGACGAAGAAATAGTGCTCGCCGTGATTTTCACCCGGGCGGCTGTCGCGCGTGGTGTGCGAAACCGAAACCTGCGTGTCGTACAGCGGTTGCGTCTTTAACAAAGCCTGAATCAGACTTGATTTACCTGCGCCACTGGGAGCAGAGACAATATAAAGCGTGCCTTGAGCCATGATGATGTTCGTTGATAACGGTTGATATGCCAATAACAGCGGATGTGTATTTTCTCCGCACAGTATACACGGCTAACGCGCCGGGTGCAGCGTTAGCTCGCATTTTGCCCGCCGCTTTGCGCGGAAAAAGCGGCGAATGAGCGAATTTGCGCGTCGAAGGGCGACATTTCTGCAGTTTTGGCCTCGGCGGCGGCGCGTTGCCGCCCCGAGATCAGTGATCCGGATGCTGGTAGTTGAACACCGGCAGGCCAAGGCGGAAGCGCAGGGCGATCAGGCGCGCGCTCAGGCCGGCGACCAGCGTGAGGATCACCACCAGATTGTGCGGCAGGCTGAGGTGCTGCAGGCCGATATACAGCCAGGCGGCGCTGAAGGAGATGCCGGCGTAGATCTCCTTCTGGAAAACCAGCGGGATACGGTTGCAGAGCATGTCGCGCAGCACCCCGCCGAAGACGCCGGTGATCACCGCGGCGATGGCGGCGATAATGGCGCTGTGTCCCATATCCAGGGCCACCTGCGCGCCGATGATGGAGAAGACGATCAGGCCGACGGCGTCGAGCACCAGGAACAGGCGGCGCAAATGGCGCATCAGGGGAGCCACCCAGGTGGTGACGATCGCCGCTATCGCGACGATGACGATGTATTCCGGGTGTTTGACCCAGCCCAATGGAAAATGCCCGAGCAGCATATCGCGCACCGACCCGCCGCCGATCGCCGTGACCGAAGCGATGATGATCACGCCGAACATGTCCATTTGGCGGCGGCCGGCCGCCAGCGCGCCGGTCATGGCTTCGGCGGTGATGCCGATGATATAAAGGATGCTCAGTAACATAAGGGATTCACAGCGTACTTGCGTCAGAATGATGGCCGGCAGGGTAATCGCCGCCGAGGACGCGCGCCACTGAGTTTTTTTCACCGATGGCGTTTCGGATTAATTTAGCTAATCCAAACTCCGTTTTTATTGCCGATAACCAGCCTTTTTTAACATCTGGCTGTTGATGAAAGCATTAGAAATTTCGCGCTGGTTTCCATCGCTGACTATGCTTTTTGCAGCGAATCCTTCAACCGATAAACCGAGACTGCAGATGAAAAACTCCCCGAGATTGGCCGCCGGCGGCGTGGTGGCCGCCCTGCTGCTGAGCGGCTGCGTGGCGCCAGGCCACCAGGCTGTGCCACCCGCCCCGGCTTGCCGCACCGGCGATCCGCTGGTGCAGACAACGCTCTACTTCGGCCTGAATCGCCCGGCGGGGCCGGCGATCACCGCCGCCGAGTGGCAAACCTTCGTCGATAGCCAGGTGACGCCGCGCTTTAAAGACGGGCTGACGGTCTTTGATGCCAAAGGGCAGTGGCTGGGCCACGACGGCAAGCTGGCGCGCGAGAACAGCAAGGCGCTGCTGCTGATCCATGCGCCGGGCAAAGAGAGCGAGGCGAATATCGAGGCGCTGCGCAGCGGCTACAAGCAGCAGTTTGCGCAGGATTCGGTAATGCGGGTGGATGCGCCGGTGTGCGTGGCGTTTTAAAGCGAACTCCCGGCCCTGCGGCCGGGAGTGGGGATTACAGCACCAGGCCGGCGATGGCCGCCGACAGCAGGCTCACCAGCGTCGAGCCGTAAACCAGCTTCAGGCCAAAACGGGAAACCACGTTGCCTTGCTGCTCGTTCAGCCCCTTGATGGCGCCGGCGACGATGCCGATGGAGGCGAAGTTGGCGAACGACACCAGGAACACCGACAGAATGCCCAGCCCGCGCGGCGACAGCTCCGCCGCGATTTTCTTCAGCTCAATCATCGCCACGAATTCGTTGGCCACCAGTTTGGTCGCCATGATGCTACCCGCCTTCAGAGCCTCTTCCGCCGGGATACCGATCAGCCAGGCCAGCGGATAGAACACATAGCCGAGGATCTGCTGGAAGCTGATGCCGAGCACCGCGGAGAACAGCGCATTGACGGCGGAGATCAGCGCGATAAAGCCGATCAGCATCGCCGCGATGATCATCGCAATCTTGAAGCCGGCCAGAATGTATTCGCCCAACATTTCGAAGAAGCTCTGATCTTCATGCAGTTTGTTCAGCTTCAGCTCCGGCTCGTCTTCGACCTGATACGGGTTGATGATCGACAGAATGATGAAGGTGCTGAACATGTTAAGGATCAATGCCGCCACCACGTACTGCGCGTCGATCATCGACATGTAGGCGCCGACGATGGAGAGCGATACCGTCGACATGGCGGTCGCGGCCATGGTGTACATGCGGCGCGGCGAGATATCGCCGATGATGCCTTTATAGGCGATGAAGTTCTCCGACTGCCCCAGCACCAGCGTGCTGACGGCGTTGAACGATTCCAGCTTGCCCATGCCGTTGACCTTGGACAGCAAGGTGCCGACCAGGCGAATGATCAGCGGCAGGATGCGGAAATGCTGCAAAATGCCGATCAGGGCGGAAATAAAGATGATAGGGCACAAAACGCCGAGGAAGATGAATGCCAGACCATCCTTGCTCATGCCGCCGAACACGAACTCCGATCCTTGGGCGGCGTAGGCGAGCAGGGTGTCGAAGAAGCCGGCGACGTGTTTGATCACGCTGAGTCCGCTGGCGGAGTGCAGGAAGAAATAGGCCAGCGCGCCTTCGATCACCAGCAGCTGGATGATATAGCGCAGGCGGATTTTCTTGCGATTATTGCTAACCAGCAGCGCCAGGGCGATGATCACCACCAGAGCCATAATAAATTGCAGAATTTGTGGCATAAACGGTCCGTACGGTTCACGGGCAGGAAAAAAACACATTTAGCCACAGCATCGCCGCCCTTTCATTACCTTGCGTGATAATTAGAACAAAATACTTATGGCGTGCGGGATATCTTGCCGATTGTCATCCGCACGCGCTGCTCGGCAGTTTTTCATAAGCTTCCCGGTGGCCGGTTGCCCAGAGGCCTGCCGGCTCGCAACCTGATGCAATCGCCGTCACTCGCGTGCAAACGCCTGGAATCTGGCTCGCAACTGGCGCTTTTTCATGGCGTAAAGCGTGGTTTTCTCGAGAGAGGCAGAGAAAAATGCCTGAACAAGGCGCCACGACCGGCGCGTATTCTCTCGGACAAGGAGGCGAACGATGAATACCGGCACGTTGCTCAGGGCGCTGGCCAACGGCGTTAATCCCGACACCGGCGAGCTGTTGAGACCGGCTTCGGCGGCCTGTGCGCCGGAGGCTATCCGCCTGCTGTTCGCGTTGGCCAACGAGTTCGACGGTGAAGTCGAACTGCAGAAAAAAGCCCGGCTGACGCCGGAGGAGAAGCGGCAGAAGAATCTGGCCGAGGGCCGGCCGGCCAATGCCTACTTCCCTTGGCCGGAAGAAGAAAAACTGCGGCTGCGTGAGAGCCATGCGGCCGGGGCGACGCTGGAAGCGCTGAGCGATGAGTTCGAGCGCTCAACCTGGAGCATTGCGGTGCAGCTGCAGAAAATGGGGCTGATTGATGAAGAGCAGGCGGCCGCCCATCGCTGATCTGCAGCCATAAAAAAGCCCGCTTGGCGCGGGCTTGATGGCATGCGGGGCAGGATCACTCGATGTTCTGGATCTGCTCGCGCATTTGCTCAATCAGCACTTTCAGCTCGATGGCGGAAGCGGTGACGTCGGCATTGATCGACTTGGAGGCCAGGGTGTTCGATTCGCGGTTGAACTCCTGCATCATAAAGTCGAGGCGGCGGCCGACGGCTTCTTTCTTCTTCAGAATGTTGTGCGTCTCTTTCACGTGCGCTTCCAGACGGTCCAGCTCTTCGGCGACGTCGATGCGCTGCGCCATCAGCACCAGCTCCTGCTCCAGGCGGGTGTTTTCCAGCTGTACCTGTGCCTCTTCCAACTTGCTGACCAGGCGCTCGCGCTGCCATTGCAGGATGTTCGGCATCTGGGCGCGCACTTTGACCACTTCGGCGCTGACGCCGTCGAGGCGCTGTTCGATCAGCGTTTTCAGCGCGGCACCTTCGCTTTCGCGTGCGACGATGAAGTCATCCAGCGCGCCGTCCAGCGCCTGCATCAGCTCGGCGCTGATGGCGTCCAGATCCTGCTCCTGCGCGGACATCACGCCCGGCCAGCGCAGCACGTCGATCGGGTTGATTTCACCTTCGTCGCTCTGCATTTTCACCCAGTTGGCGGCTTCGACCAGCTGTTTGGCCAGTTTTTCGTTCAGGATCAGCGAGCTTTGCGCGCTTGGATCCAGCTCGAAACGCAGGTTGCATTCGACTTTGCCGCGGGTCAGGCGGCCACGGATACGTTCACGGATCACCGGCTCCAGGCTGCGGAATTGTTCCGGCAGGCGGATGTAGGTTTCTAAGTAGCGCTGGTTAACGGAACGCAGCTCCCAGGCTGCGCTGCCCCATTCACCCTTGATTTCACGCCGGGCGTAGGCGGTCATGCTGCGGATCATTGATGCGTACCCGTAATAGGAAAAGATGGGGCGATTATAGCGTCGCGGCTGCGGGCAGGATAGGCATTACGTCACGAAGCCCGTATAATGCGCAGCCAATAGTTGATTTGAAGCCGGAGAGAGCCCATGCGTCCTGCAGGCAGAGCACCACAGCAAGTTCGCCCCCTGACACTGACCCGTCACTATACCAAACACGCTGAAGGTTCAGTGCTGGTTGAGTTTGGCGATACAAAAGTCTTGTGCACCGCCACGGTAGAAGAGGGCGTTCCGCGCTTCCTGAAAGGCCAGGGGCAAGGTTGGATCACCGCCGAGTACGGCATGCTGCCGCGCTCCACCCACAGCCGCAACGCTCGTGAAGCCGCCAAAGGCAAACAGGGTGGCCGCACGCTGGAGATCCAGCGCCTGATCGCCCGCTCGCTGCGCGCCGCGGTAGACCTGAAAAAGCTCGGTGAATTCACCATCACCCTCGACTGCGACGTACTGCAGGCCGACGGCGGTACCCGAACTGCCTCGATCTCCGGCGCCTGCGTGGCGCTGGCCGATGCGTTGAACACGCTGGTGGCCAACGGCAAGCTGAAAGCCAACCCGATGAAGGGCATGGTGGCGGCGGTTTCGGTCGGCATCGTCAATGGCGAAGCGCTGTGCGATCTGGAGTATGTGGAGGATTCCGCAGCGGAAACCGACATGAACGTGGTGATGATGGAAGATGGCCGCATGATTGAGGTGCAGGGCACCGCCGAAGGCGAGCCGTTCAGCCACGATGAGCTGTTGGCGCTATTGGCGCTGGCCCGAGGGGGCATCGAAACCATCTTCCAGGCGCAGAAAGCGGCGCTGGCGGACTGATTTTTTAAGGCGACTGAGAAGTCGCCTTTTTTATGCCCGGTGATCGGGCGGCAGTAATAACAAGACCTAAGCAGATTCAGACGAGGAGAAGCAGTAATGAAAGCCTATCAGCGCCAGTTTATCGAGTTCGCGCTTAACAAGCAGGTATTGAAATTCGGCGAGTTCACCCTGAAATCCGGCCGCACCAGCCCGTATTTCTTCAACGCCGGCCTGTTTAATACCGGGCGCGATCTTGCGCTGTTGGGGCGCTTCTACGCCGAAGCCCTGATGGACTCCGGCATCGATTTCGACCTGCTGTTTGGCCCGGCCTATAAAGGCATTCCTATCGCCACCACTACGGCGGTGGCGTTGGCGGAACACCATGAGCGCGACGTGCCTTACTGCTTTAACCGCAAGGAAGCCAAGACCCACGGCGAAGGCGGTTCGCTGGTAGGCAGCCCGCTGCAGGGGCGCGTGATGTTGGTGGACGATGTGATCACCGCCGGCACCGCGATCCGCGAGTCGATGGAAATCATCGGCGCCAGCGGCGCTTCGCTGGCGGGCGTGCTGATTTCCCTCGACCGTCAGGAACGCGGCCGCGCGGATATCTCCGCCATTCAGGAAGTGGAACGCGACTATCACTGCAAGGTGATTTCGATCGTGACGCTGAAGGACCTGATCGCCTATCTGGAAGAGAAGCCGGAAATGGCGGACCACCTGGCGGCGGTGCGCGCTTACCGTGAGCAGTACGGGGTGTAAGTAAAAACGCCGGGCATGCCCGGCGTTATCTTTATTGCAGCTGGGCCGCCAACAGCGGCCAGCGGGCGTCGAATTCCTGCGTTGGGCGATAGCGGAATTCCGAACGCACATAGCGCGACAACATGCCTTCGCAGAAGGCCAGCAGCTGGCTGGCCAGCAGCGTTTCATCGACGATAAAGCCTTTGCCTTCGCGCAATTTGCGCTCTTTCAGCACCTGTCGCAGCTGCGCCTCGATGCGTTCGAACAGCTGGTTGATGCGGCCCTGCAGGCGATCCTGTTCAAACATCAGCGCGTGGCCGGTCATGATGCGCGTCAGCCCCGGGTTGCGTTCCGCAAAGCCCAGAATCAGCAGTAAAATCAGGCGCAGACGATTAAACGTCTCTTTCTCGTCCTGCAAGATCAGGTTGATGCGGGTGATCAGGCTGTCTTCGATAAACTCGATCAGGCTGTCGAACATCCGTGTCTTGCTGGGGAAATGCCGGTACAGCGCAGCTTCAGAAACACCCACGTTCGCGGCGAGCTTGGCGGTGGTGATGCGTTGGCTGCCGTCGCTGGACTCCAGCATCTGGGCTAACGCCTGCAATATTTCCTCGCGCCGATTCCTTTTCGTCTTTTCTTTTTCTGCCATGTCTGATTAGACCCTTGCTAAAACTTAACTGACGGAAACCCGGGCACCGGCCGCTGCAGAGCAGGCTCTGTGCGGCTTATGTGATAGCTTTTTTACGATGCTGGGGTCAGCGGCCTTAACGGCCTTTTCCGCGCTGCCTGGTGTGCGCTGCAATTGTCGCGGTAAAACCTTACCGCAGAGACATCCTTCTCCCCGGAAAGGCAAGGTTCAGGCGACGTTTCCCTGCCGGCCCTCGTGCCTTGGGTGGCGCTTAGTGGCGCCCCGAGTGGCCGAAGCCGCCTTCGCCGCGCTCGCTGCCGTCGAATTCTTCCACCAGGTTGAATTCTGCCTGCACCACCGGCACGAAGACCATCTGCGCGATGCGTTCACCCGGCTCTATGGTGAAGTGCTTCTGGCCGCGGTTCCAAACGGACACCATCAGCTGGCCCTGATAATCGGAGTCGATCAGGCCGACCAGGTTGCCCAACACGACGCCGTGCTTATGGCCCAGGCCTGAGCGCGGCAGGATCACCGCCGCCAGGCTTGCGTCGGCGATATGGATCGCGAGGCCGGTAGGCAGCAGCGTGGTTTCACCCGGCGCCAGCTCTACCGCGCTGTCCAGGCAGGCGCGCAGGTCGAGACCGGCGGAGCCCGGGGTGGCGTAGGTCGGTAGCGGGAAATCCTGACCGATGCGCGGGTCGAGGATCTTAACGTCGATTTTTTTCATCATAACGGCTGACTATCTCGTCTATTAAACGTTGGCCAAGGAGTGCCTTGTCGCTCAGCGCCAGGCGTTTCTCTCCATCCTGCCAAAAAAGGTGCAGGGCATTGGTGTCGCTGTTGAACCCGTGCTCTGCAAGCGATACATCGTTAGCGCAAATCAAATCCAGCTTCTTACGCGCCAGTTTTTGCCGCGCGTATTCTTCCACATTCTGGGTTTCGGCGGCAAACCCCACGACAAACGGTCGATTTTTGGTCATCGCCGCCACGCCGGCGACGATGTCGGGGTTTTTTACCATCTTGAGGATGATTTCATCACCCTGTTTTTTTATTTTTTCATCGGCGATCCGCTCGGGGCGGTAGTCGGCCACGGCGGCGCAGGAGATGAAAATCTGCTGCTGCGCGGCGCGCTGTTGCACCGCCTGCTCCATCTCCAGCGCGCTGGTGACGTCCACTCGGGTGACCGATGGCGGCGTCGGCAGGCTGACCGGCCCGGCGATCAGCGTCACCTGCGCGCCGCGGGCGGCGGCGGCGTGGGCGATGGCGAAGCCCATTTTGCCGGAGCTGTGGTTGCTGATGAAACGCACCGGATCCAGCGCTTCACGCGTCGGGCCGGCGGTGATCATAACCTGCAAATGTTGCAGATCCTGCGGGGCGGAAAAATGCGCGTTCGCCAGGTCGACGATGTTCAACGGATCCAACATGCGGCCCGGGCCGACGTCGCCGCAGGCCTGGCTGCCGCTGTCCGGCCCCCAAAGCAGCATGCCGCGCGCCTGCAGCGTTTGCAGGTTGGCCTGCGTGGCGGCGGCGCGATACATCTGCTGGTTCATGGCGGGCGCGGCGGCGATGGGGGCATCGGTCGCCAGGCAGACGGTGGTCAGCAGATCGTTGGCCATGCCGGCGGCGACGCGCGCCAGCAGATCGGCGGTCGCCGGCGCCAGAATAACCAGATCCGCCCACTTGCCGAGTTCGATGTGGCCCATGGCGGCTTCGGCGGCGGGATCCAACAGATCGTCGGACACCGGGTAGCCGGAAACGGCCTGCAGCGTCAGTGGCGTAATGAACGCCTTGGCGGCGTGGGTCATCACCACGCGCACTTCCGCGCCCCTGTC
This sequence comes from Serratia sp. SM04, assembly GCF_040280225.1. NCBI lineage: Bacteria > Pseudomonadati > Pseudomonadota > Gammaproteobacteria > Enterobacterales > Yersiniaceae > Serratia > Serratia sp. SM04. The sequence continues at coordinate 40,336 of NZ_JBEOQT010000008.1, forward strand.
GCGCAGGCGGCGCACCAGCTCTGGGCATTTGTAAGCGGCGATGCCGCCGCTGATGCCAAGCACAATATGTTTGCCGGAAAGTCCCGTCATCATCATTGTCCGATTGAAAGCCGAAAGATGCGCCATTTTAGCATATCCGCCGTTCAGGTGAGCGATTCCGCAATGGCTGCAGGGCGTTACATTGTGCTTTGCGAAACACTTCGCAATGTTATCAAACACCTGTCGAACGCGCCGGGTGGCACATGGCATGCTGTAGCCCTTTCAGGGAGGAACACGATGAGCAACTCGATTGTGGCGTGCTGGCCGGGCGCGCTGGCACCGCGTGAAAAGCTGCTGATGCAGGGGGCGGCGGCGCTGTCCGACGCAGAGCTGTTGGCCATTTTCTTGCGCACCGGGTTGCCCGGCGTGCACGTGATGCAGCTGGCGGAGCAGCTGCTGCGCCGGTTCGGCTCGCTTTATCACCTGATGTCGGCCGATCATCAGGCTTTTTGCAGCCAAAAAGGCCTGGGGGACGCCAGCTATACGCAGCTGCAGGCGATTGCCGAGCTGGCGCTGCGCTTCTTTTCCAGCCATTTGTCGCAGGAAAACGCCATGCTCAATCCGCGCGTCACCCAGCATTATCTGCAAAGCCTGCTGGCGCATCGCGAGCGGGAGGTCTTTTTGGTATTGTTTTTAGACAATCAGCACCGGGTTATTCGCCATCAGGAGATGTTTGCTGGTACCATCAGCAGCGTCGTCGTCTACCCGAGAGAAATTGTGCGCGAAGCGTTGAAGGCTAATGCCGCCGCGCTGATTCTCGCGCATAATCACCCTTCGGGTAAGGCTGAACCCAGTCATGCCGACCGCTTGATAACGGAACAGGTGGTGAAAGCCTGTCAGTTATTGGAGATCCGAGTGCTTGATCATTTGGTGATCGGTCGGGGTGAATGCGTCTCTTTTGCCGAGCGCGGATGGCTTTAAGCGATTTTTTCGCGATCCTTGTGGGATCTTTAGCTGTTCGGGACTTGAGCACTTACGCTTCAGAGCGTATACTACGCCACCTTTGAGAATCTTGGGTTTGGCGCAAGAGCCTATCTCAGCAGGTTTCTGACCTGATGTGTGGTTTCTACCTGATGACGAGAGTCTCCTCAGTATGAAGTTTGCTGAGATGGGCTCTAAAAGCCTGACGAGGCGGCCATACCCTATACGAAGCTCGAGCTGATTTGATTTTTGGAGAATAGACATGTCCCGAGTCTGCCAAGTTACTGGCAAGCGCCCGGTGAGCGGTAACAACCGTTCCCACGCAATGAACGCGACCAAACGCCGTTTTCTGCCTAACCTGCACTCACACCGTTTTTGGGTTGAGGCTGAGAAGCGCTTTGTAACTCTGCGTGTATCTGCTAAAGGTATGCGTGTTATCGATAAGAAGGGTATTGAGACGGTTCTGGCCGATCTGCGTGCCCGTGGTGAGAAGTATTAAGGAACTGAATCATGGCTAAAGGTGTTCGCGAGAAGATCAAGCTGGTTTCTTCTGCTGGTACTGGTCACTTCTATACCACCACGAAGAACAAGCGTACTAAGCCGGAAAAATTGGAACTGAAGAAATTCGATCCAGTTGTCCGTCAGCACGTAGTATACAAAGAAGCTAAAATTAAATAATTTTAGTGGATTAATGAAAAACCCGGCCTTGGCCGGGTTTTTTGTTTTATAAAGGGTAGAAAACGTCGGAGGGGAAGCCAGATGCCTGAATTACCGGAAGTTGAGACGAGCAGACGCGGTATAGAGCCTTATCTTGTCGGCCACAGCATTCAGTATGCGGTGGTGCGCAACGCGCGCCTGCGCTGGCCGGTTTCCGAGCAGATCCTGACGCTGAGCGATCGGCCGGTGCTCAGCGTGCAGCGCCGGGCCAAATATCTGCTGATCGAGCTGGAGAACGGTTGGATTATCGTGCACCTGGGCATGTCGGGCAGCCTGCGCATGCTGCGTGAGGAAAACGAAGACGAAGCCGGCAAACACGACCACGTCGATCTGGTGATCAGCAACGGCATGATCCTGCGCTATACCGATCCGCGCCGTTTCGGCGCCTGGCTGTGGTGCGAAGATTTGGCGACCAGCAACGTGTTGGCGCATCTGGGGCCGGAACCGCTGAGCGAAGCGTTCAACGGCGACTACCTGTATGAAAAATCACGTAATAAGCGCACGCTGATCAAACCGTGGCTGATGGATAACAAGCTGGTGGTCGGGGTCGGCAATATTTACGCCAGCGAATCGCTGTTCAGCGCCGGGATCTTGCCCGATCGTCCCGCGGGATCGTTGAGCAAAGCTGAAGCGGCGCTGCTGGCGCAGACCATCAAGGCGGTGTTGCAGCGCTCTATCGAGCAGGGCGGCACGACATTGCGCGACTTTTTGCAGTCGGACGGAAAACCGGGATATTTCGCGCAGGAACTGCAGGTTTACGGTCGGGCGGGAGAACCCTGCCGCGCGTGCGGCACGCCGATCGAATCCGCCAAGCACGGGCAGCGCAGCACCTTCTTTTGCCGCCGCTGCCAGCGCTGAGCAATTACTCGGCGGCGAGCTTCGCCATCAGCGCCTGGGTGACCACATCCGGCAGGAAAGGCGCGATATCGCCGCCGTGACGGGCGACCTCCTTCACCAGTGAGGAGGAGATGAACGACCACTCTTCGGAAGGCATCAGGAACACGCTTTCCAGCGTCGGCATCAAATGGCGGTTCATGTTCGCCAGCTGCAATTCGTATTCAAAGTCAGACACTGCACGCAGGCCGCGCACCAGGATATTGGCATTTTGGTGAGCGGCAAAGTGCGCCATCAGCTCGCTGAAGCCCAGCACTTCCACATTGCCCAGATGAGAGGTGACCTGCGTCGCCAACGCCACGCGTTCATCCAGGCTGAACAGCGGCTTTTTACTCGGGCTGGCGGCGATGGCCAGAATCACGTGATCGAACATCAGTGATGCGCGCGTCACTAAATCCAGGTGGCCGTTGGTCATGGGATCGAAGGTCCCGGGATAGATGGCTTTGCTGGTCATGATTCACTTCTCTGAGTAGTTGCGGCCCAATGCCCATAATGCGGCATATTTATTGAAGGTATATTGCGCGTTGACCACCGCTAACAGCAACCCCTGTTTACCGTCGAGGAAGCCGGCCCGCAGCAGCCAGGTTTTGACGAAGGCGCCGAGCGTGTGGGTCAGGATAGACAGGTAGCCGCAACGCTTGCCGGCCCGGTGGCGTTGCGTCGCCCACTCTTCGGCGTAGCGCAGCTGTTTGCGCTGGAAGGCGAAGAAATCGCGGCAGGTCAGGTGCAGCATATCGCCGCTGAGGGGGATCACTTTGGCGCCGCCGATGTTCAGCGATTCGTGCACCAGATCGTCGTTATAGCGATAGCGTCGGTTGGCGTACAGGCGGTTGACGCGGTCGGGATACCAGCCGCTGTGGCGCATGAAGCGGCCAAGGAACAGATTGCGCCGCGCACAGCTGTAGACGGCGCCGTCGTCCGGCGCGTTCAACACCCGTTCGATGGATTGCCGCAGCTCGGGCGTGACGCGTTCGTCGGCGTCGATCATCAGAACGTAGTCATGGCTGGCGTAGCTTTGCGCCAGCTGGCGCTGCTTGCCGAACCCTTGCCAGTCGGTGTGCGTGAAGACTTTGGCGCCCAGGCTTTCGGCGATGGCGACGCTGTCGTCCTCGCTGCCGGAGTCCAGCACGATGATTTCATCGGCCCACTCGACCGAGCGCAGACAGTCCGGTAACAGCCCGGCTTCGTTTTTGGCGATCATCACCACCGACAGGCTTTTGCGGCTGCTCATTTAGTGGCTCCGGGGCGGCAGGTGCGGTTCCAGCAGCTGCAGCAGGCGCTGCAGCGCTCCCTGATTCTGATACAGCACTTCCACCGCATGGCGGCCGTAGTAGCGGCGGTAGTCTTCGTCGGTCAGCAGGGTTTCCACTTCCTTCACCAGCGAATCCACGTCGGTCACGGTGATCAGGCCTTCGGCCTGCGAAAGCTTGGCGCAGATGTCTTTGAAGTTGAAGGTATGCGGGCCCATCAACACCGGGATGGCGTGCGCGGCGGCTTCCAGCGGGTTGTGACCGCCGCGTTCCACCAGGCTGCCGCCGACAAAGGCCAGATCGGCGATGCCGTACAGCAGCATCAGCTCGCCCATAGTATCGCCGATCACCACCTGGGTGCTGCCGGACGGAATTTCGCCGCTGCTGCGCAGGGTGTAGCTGAAGCCGGCTTTCTGCACCAGCTCCTTGGCGGTCGGAAAGCGCTCCGGGTGACGCGGCACCAGGATCAGCAGCAGATCGGGGTGTTTTTCCAGCAGTTTGCGGTGCGCTTCCAGCAGGATGGTTTCTTCCCCGTCATGGGTACTGGTGGCGATCCACACCGGGCGGCGCGGCGCCCATTGGCGGCGCAGCGTAACGGCGCGGGCGGCCAGCTCCGGGGTGACGGAGATATCGAACTTCAGGCTGCCGGTCACGGCCAGCTGAGAGCGCTTCAGGCCCAGCTCGATAAACCGATCGCCGTCTTCCTGGTTCTGGGCGGCGATCAGCGTGATGCGGCGCAGCATATCGCGCATGAATCCGCCAATTTTCTTATAGCCGGCGGCGGAGCGGGCCGACAGGCGCGCATTGGCGATCACCAGGGGGATCTGCCGCTGATGCAGCGCGTTGATCAGGTTGGGCCACAGCTCGGTTTCCATGATGATCACCAGCTTGGGATTCACCTGATCGAGGAAGCGGTTCATGGAGCCGGGCAGATCGTAGGGCAGATAGACATGATGCACGTCTTTGCCGAAAGCGGACTGGACGCGTTCTGAACCTGTTGGGGTCATTGTGGTCACAGTTATCGGCAAAGCGGGGTAACGATGGCGCAGCGCCCGCACCAGCGGGATGGCCGCCAGCGTTTCGCCGACGGAGACGGAATGCAGCATGATGCCGCCTGGCACGACTTTCCCGGCGCAGAAGCCATAGCGTTCCGCCCAGCGTTTACGGTAGGCTGGAGCTTTGCGGCTGCGCAGCAGTAAGCGGAGCCAGATCAGGGGTTGGATGAGGTAGAGTAGTACCTGATATAAACGCAGCAACATTCTATCAATTTCATTTATATGGGTTATTCGGAATAGTACCATAACTGGAAGGGAAAGGCGCTAATTTGGTAACCTTGGGTGTCAGTTTCAGACAACCGGCGAGCGATTTCGCCGACAGGCTCGGAATGAAGAATATTTTAATTATTCGCCGCGATAACATCGGCGATCTTGTTTGCACCACGCCCTTGATTGAAGGGGTGAAAATTGCCTATCCGGACGCAAAAGTTTATCTGCTGATCAATAAAGTCAGCCAGGACGTCGTTAAAAACAACCCTCATCTCGAGAAAGTCTTTGTCTATAAAAAGGCCAAGCACAAGGCGAAAAATGAGACCACGCTGGGCGTTTATTTCGAGCGTCTGATGATCTTCCTGAAGCTGCGCAAAATAAAATTCGATGCGGTCATTCTGGCCAACCCGGTGCCTTGCAAATACAGTTTACGTTTAGCGAAAATGGCTGGCGCCACCCATATCATCGGCGCCGATTTGGGCACGAAAGATATTCATCGCCCGTTCCGCAAGGACGATTTCCGCGGTCAACATCAGGTCGAACATACCTACAGCTATTTATCGGCGATAACCGATCAATCCATTCCGATCCCGCCGGTGCGGGTGTTTCTGACGCCTGAAGAGCGGCAATTGGCGGCGCAACGGCTGCAGGAGCGTCTGCCGCCGGTCGAGCGCGTATGCGCCGTGCACATTAGCAGCCGCAGCCCGAAAAGGCGTTGGCCGGTTGAACGCTATGCCGAAATCATCAACCGTCTGGTTGCCGATCCCCACACCGGCGTGCTGATCTTCTGGTCGCCGCAGGGCACCCTGGCGCCGGACGACATCGGCGACCAGCAGCGCGCCGAACAGCTGCTGGCGCTGTGTCAAAACGAACGCGTCGCGCTTTATCCGACGGCGTCGGTGCGTGAGCTGTTGGGCGGGTTTGATTTATGCGACCGGGTGCTGTGCAGCGACGGTGGGCAGATGCATCTTGCCGCCGCGTTGAATAAGGACATGGTAGTGTTCTTTGGCGATACCGATAAAGCCTCCTGGCATCCATGGACCGGCCGTCATCATATTTTGCAAAGTGAGTCGGGGCACTGTGAGGATGTTTCTGTCGATGAGGTTTGGCAGAAAATGCAGGCGCTCAGCTAGTGAAGAAAATAAGGCAGGCATCCCCTGCCTTATTTCATTCTTTATTATTTTCTTTCCAGTTCCAGATATTGGCGGCAAATAGGCTCAAGCCCATAGCTCAGCAATTGCTGTTGATTTATCTGCGGCGGATTGGCGTAAATCTCCGCCATTTTTTCTGCCAGCGACGCTTCGTTTAATTCCGCCAGCGCGTTAGCCATGCCGGCTTTTTCCAGAATTTCCGCAGGGCCACCCGGACAACGAGTGCTGACCACCGGTGTGCCGCACAGCAGCGATTCTACCAGCACGTTGCCAAACCCTTCGCTGTCGGAGCTGAGCACCAGCAGCGAGGCATGGCGAATAAACGGGTAGGGATTAGCCTGGAAACCGAGAAACAGCACGCGCTCTGCAATGCCCAGGTCTGTCGCCAGACGTTTGACCTCGGCGACTCTGGCGTCGTCCCCGGCGCCGATCAAGGCCAGCGGCGCCTGAATGCCGGAGTGCGCATAGGCTTTCAGCAGGCGGTCATGCCGCTTGGTGGCGTGAAAGCGGCCGACGTGCACCAGATAGTCCTGGCCGGCCAGTTCGCAAGGCATCGCCGCCTGTTGCTGGATGGCGTCGATATCGAACGGGTTGTTGATGACCGCCAGCCGGCGCGGGCGGATCGGCAAGTTCTGCTGCAGATCGTCGCCGACCGCCCGTGAAACGGCGACGATATTTCTTCCCTGGTAAACGTTGGCGATTTTGCGTTGCTTCAGCCAGCGATCCAGGCCCTTGCGGTGGCCGAGGTAGGAGGTGGAGAGAATGCCGTGAATGCAGAACCACAGGCGATCCGCGGCCAACCGCTTGCTGCGGCTGACGATGCGATCGGTTTTATGCAGGTTGGAGAACACCAGATCGAACGCGCCGTGTTGGCGCTCGTGTTCGGCTATCGCCCGATCCAGCGCGCCGGCGCGGCGCGACAGCTCGGTCAGCTTGCGCCAGGGGGCGCGGCTGCGATCGGCCACCACCTGATAATCAATGCCCGGCGGGATAGGGTAATTGCAGACGTCGCGCAGCGAGATCAGACTGACGTCATGCCCCTGTTGCTGCATGCCCTGGCACAGGGTCAGCACCACTTTTTCCGCGCCGCCTCCCGGCAGGCCGTCGATGATCATCAGAATACGCATAGCTAATCCAGTAACCGGTTATAGAGGGAAATAAGCTGTTCGGACAGATGCGCCGGCGTAGCCGGCATAATACGCAGTCTTGCCGCTTCGCCCATGGATGATCCCAGCGCCTGGCGCGGCAGCGCGCGAATGGCCTCCGCGATGGCCGGTACGTCGAGTGCATCGGTCACGAAGCCGTTCTGGCCGGGGGTGATAAACTCGGCGCCGCCGCAGGTGGTGCTGGTGATAACCGGCAGGCCGCACGACATCGCTTCCAGAATCACATTCGGGAACGGATCGTACAGCGTCGGCAGCAGCAGCGCATCTGCGGCCTGATAAAACGGCAAGGTCTGCTTCTGCACGCCCATAAAGTGAACCCGATCGCTGCAGCCCAGCGACTGTGCCAGCGCCCGGTAGCGTTTTTCGGCCTTGTCTTTGCCGACCACCAACAGGTGGCTGTCGGTCGCTGCCACGGCGCGGATGGCGGCCGCCAGCCCTTTGCGCTCAAAGCCGGAACCGACGAAAATCAGGCAGTGCGCCTGTTGCGGGATCTGATACTGCTCGCGCAGACGTTGGCGCAGGGCCTCGTCGGCGGGCGGGAACTTTTGATTATCGATGGCGTTATAGATCACCGTGATTTTGTCGGCGGGCACGCCAAAGTCCGCGATGATTTCCTGCTTGATCATCTCGGCGTTGCAGATGACGGCTTTCAGCTCCGGTGCGGCATACATGGCGCGTTCGGCGCACATCACATAGCGGTGATAACGGTTGGAGAACAGCCATTTGCGGCGCCATTCCGGCAGCAGACGCGCGCGTTGCAGCAGCCAGCGGCGGTGTACGCCGTCGCCGGCGCGGTAGATGTCGCAGCCGGGAATGCGCTCGTGGCTTTGCACCAGATCAAAATGCTCTTTCTGCCACAGCGCCCTGGCCGCCACGGCGAAGCCCCGTTCGCGGCTGATGCGGCCGAGTTTTAGCGGGTTGCACAGGTGGATATGCCAGTTGGGATTGGCGTCACCCTGCCATTCGCGGGTGATGACGTTCAGATCGAGATCCTGTTGCTCCAGCGCCTCCAGGGCGCGGGAAACGAAACGTTCGGCCCCGCCGTCCGGGCGGTATTTTTGGCGAACGATCGCCAAACGAAATGCTTTCATGCCAGCGTGCTCCGCGCGGCTGCAATCACCGCGTCTGTAGGAATAAGGTCGAGATACCGTTCGTCGGTGCCGGTATTGATGGCGTCCGGATCGGGCAGTTCGCCGAAGTCGCCGGCCCAGATCACGGCGCCGGTAGCCTGCCACGGCCGCCAGAAAGTCAGCTTGGAAGGGCCGAACAGCGCTACGCACGGCGTGTGCAGCGCGGCGGCCATGTGCATCGGCACCGAATCCACGCCGATAAACAGCTTGGCGTGGTCGATCAGGGCGGCCAGCTGGCGCAGCGTCAGCTGGCCGGCTAACGAAATCACGCCCTGCGGCGGGCAGAGCGCCAAAATGCGCTCTACCATGGCTTGTTCTCTGGCGTCGGGGCCGGAGGTGATCACCAGCTGGTGGCCGTCGGCCTGCAAGGCGGTGAGGGTGGCGGCCATTTTCTCTTCGCTCCAGCATTTGAAGAACCAGCGCGAGGTGGGCTGCACCACAATATAACTGCCGGTGACGCCCTGTTTCTGCAACCGTTGCTCACATGCCTGCCAATCCTGCGGATCGTAACTCATGGTCACATGATCACTGAGCGCGGGCAGGTTCAGCGGCGCCAGCAGCGAGAGGTTTTGTTCGACGGTATGCAGGTGGGCGTGATTGTCGACCGGCACCAGCTGCGTGTGGCAGTGGCGCCACAGGAAGCCGCGGCGTTTAGGGAAATCGAAGCCCAGACGGATGCGCGCGCCGGTCAGGCGCGTGAGGATGGCGCTGCGCCACTGATCGGCCAGGTTGACCACCAGATCGTAGCGCTGCGCCTTCAGGCGGCGCAGCAGCGCCAGTTCGTGCCCCAGATGCGCGCGGGCGCCCTGTTTTTTCCATTGGCGGTCGATGGCGAACAGCGTCGACAGTTCCGGATTACTGGCCAGCATCTCCTGCGTTTCCTGATACAGCAGCACATCGATCTGCGCCTGCGGGTAGTTTTGCCGCAGGCTGCTGATGACCGGCGTGACCAGCAGCATATCGCCGTGATGGCGCAGTTTTATGATCAAAATACGCTGTACGGATGGGGCGGAAGTTGGGGCTGGCGCGTCGTTCATCATGAGTCGCTTTCTGGGAAACCAATCTTTGATTCTAAATGACCCGATCGCATGTGGCTACTGTTGCAAGGTTTTCTTGCCGGGCCGCAAAAAAGTCGTCGAGCCGGGGACGAATGCGTTTCAATGTTGTCCAAACCAGGCAGCAAAGTCGTTTGCCCTGGCGAAACGGGCTGCGTAACATAGTGCATTCTGTTGATATCAGGCTCGATATTCATGACTAAACCGGCGTTTCTCATCACCATTGATACCGAAGGCGATAATCTGTGGCAAAACCACGATCGCATCGCGACCGAAAACACGCGTTTCTTGCCGCGCTTTCAGGCATTGTGCGAAAAATACGCCTTCAAACCGGTTTATCTCACCAACTATGAAATGGCGATGGATCCGGCTTACGTCGAGTTCGCGCGTGACGTGATCGCCCGCGGCGCGGGTGAAGTCGGCATGCACCTGCACGCCTGGAACAGCCCGCCGCTAACGCCGCTCACCGACGACGACTGGCGCCACAAACCGTATTTGATCGAGTATCCCGCCGATCAGATCCGCGCCAAGGTCGATCACATGACCAAGCTGCTGGAAGATGCCTTCCAGACCAAAATGCTCAGCCATCGCGCCGGCCGCTGGGCGTTCAACGAATATTATGCCTCGCTGCTGCTGGAGTATGGCTATCAGGTCGACTGCTCGGTGACGCCGCGCGTCAACTGGCAGTTTTCGCCCGGCAATCCGCAGGGCAACGGCGGCACCGATTACAGCCGGTTCCCGTCGCAGGCCTATTTCATCGATCCGCAGAACATTGCCAAACCGGGCGCTTCGGCGCTGCTGGAAGTGCCGATGAGCATTCAGTACAAGCACTCGGCGCTGATGAACGCGTTCAAGCAAGGTTATGATCGGCTGCGCGGCAAGCGGCGTTCGCCGTCCGTCAACTGGCTGCGGCCAAGTGGCGGCAACGTGGCCAAGATGATAAGCGTGGCTGAAGCGTCGCTGGCGCAGGGGCATGACTACGTCGAGTTTATGCTGCACTCCTCCGAGTTCATGCCGGGCGGCAGCCCGACGTTCAAAACCGAGCAGGATATCGAAGTGCTGTACCGCGATCTGGAACAGCTGTTTGACTGGCTGCAGCAGCGCACGGTGGGCATGACGCTGGCCGAGTATTATCAACTTAAAGCGAATTAAGCACGCACATGTCGAAAAAATGGAAAATCAAGGTTGCCGACTGGTTCTTGCGGCGCTATACGGCGAAGTACGGCCGTTTTCAAGACAAGGCGACGTTCGACGGCGCCCAGCAGTTTGACAATATCGTCATCTATTCCACCACGGCGTTGGGCGACTTCATGTTCAACACGCCGGCATTGAGGGCGATGCGGGAACGCTACCCCAATGCGCACATCACGCTGGTGGTGCACAAGAAAAACCGCGAGCTGGTGGAAAACGGCCGCTATTACGATCGCGTGGTGTATTGGGACAGCAAGATCAAGACGATCCGCCCATTGCTGAAATCGCTGCGCGAACATCAGCCGGATTTGGCGCTGATCCTGCACTCCCATCTGCCTTATGACATCATCAGCGCCGTACTGGCCGGGGCGAAGTACATTATCCGCGATAACTACAGTTCGGGCATTTGCGGGCTGGAGCCTTGGCTGACCAACTATGTCTTCCATTATTACGGCCACTTCGTGCGCCGCAAGCTGGAGCTGATTTCCATTTTGGGCTGCCGCAGCGACGATCCGACGATGGAAATTCCCGTGGATTATCAGCGCGGCGTCAAAAGCAGCGAGCATCCCACCATCGGGTTTCAATTGGGGGCATCTACGGAGTCGCGTTGCTGGCCGGTTTCGCACTATGCGCGGCTGGCCGATGAGCTGGTGGCGAAGCACCCTAATGTACGCATCGTGCTGATTGGCGCACCGTTTGACGACGGCAAGGCCAAACAGTTTATGAGCCTGATCGGCCCGCAAACGCAGGCCAGCGTGGATAACCAGATCGGTAAAACGGGGCTGCAAGGCTTGCTGACGTTGATTGACAGTTTCCATGTTCTGGTCACCGGCGATACCGGGCCGCTGCACTTGGCGGTGGCGTTGAAGGTGAAAACCATCAGCCTGTTCGTGACCGCCGACTCACGCTCCACCGGGCCGATTCAGGATGCTGAACTGCACCGCATCATTCAGGTGTCGCGTACCGGTTATACGATGCCGCTGGAGGCGGAAAGCCCGATGGGGGTCATCCAACCGCAGCGGATTTATGACGAGCTGGTCGCACACGTGCCTTTAGCGCGCTAAAGGCGAGACGACCCATCGGCCGCCAGGCCGATGCGGTTAGCGCGGCCTGCGCCCGCGCAGCTTAGAAAGAAAGGTATCCACTCGCGCATAGCGCATCTGGCGGACTTTTTTGCCCGGCACGTCGCTGTTGCGGCAGACGTCGGCGGCGCAGCGCAGGATGTGCAGCGTTGCCGGCGCGTAATGATAATAACCGTATACTGCCTTCGACATGCTTTTCACCTCGGAAAAGCAGTTGGCCAGCATCAGGGCGGCCAACCGGCGCAGCGGCTCATCCCCGGGATGCTGCGCCACAAAACGCAGCATCTTCTCCATGGCGAACAACATATCTTCAATATCTTTGGGTTTGATATTGCGGGTGATGCCCTGGCTGTTGTCCCGATAGAAGTAGAGTTCGCCGTCAAGATGGGCGATGCGGCGAGTTTTGAAATACTGAAAAGGCGTAAAAATCACGTCTTCGTAGCGCCTGCCTTCTTCGAACGCTTCCCCTGCCAGCAGCGTGCGTTTATATACCCGGCTCCAGAGATGCCACATCGAGCGTGCAAACAGCGGTTGCAGGCTGCCCAGTCCCAATTGTGAAAAGTCGTAGGCTACGGGCCGCGCCGCGCGGTTATCCGGTGTCGGCGGATGCTCGGTGAACTTCTGATAATTAAAATCGATCAGGTCATATTCACCGGCGGTAAGCTGGGGGCGCAGGAGCGCCAGATAGTCGTCGCTCAGCAGATCGTCGCCGTCGAGGAAGGTGATATAGCGTCCGGTGGCCAGACGTAAGCCGACGTTGCGGGCGTGCGCAATGCCGCCGTTGGCCTGTGAAGTAAAGACCACGCGCGGGTGCCGCCGCTGCGCCAGATATTGGCTGACCAGCGCGCCGGAGGCGTCGGTGGAGCCATCGTCGATGATCACCACCTCGATATCGTCGCTAATCTGTGCAAATAACGAATCCAGCGCAGCGATAACGAACGCTTCGTTATTATAAAACGGCACGATAACGCTGAGCAGCGGCTGCTGAGGATTCACGGGGTGGGCTCCTGAACAGGGGGCTGTTTCGTGACGGAAAGAACGGCGGCGATCAGCGCCAGGCCGAACATGGCGGTACCTTCCGTGCTGAAGAAGATGACGTCGCTCAGGCCGTAAACGAACAGGCTGGCGCTGACGCTCAGCAGCAGCGCGTTGCGCTGTGGCCGGAAGGAAGAGAAAAACAGGCTGACATACAGCGCCAGCAGCAGCAGTACGCCCCAGACGCCCTTGAGCGAGTAAGTTTCCAGCAGCTCGTTGTGCAGGTGGACGTTGATGTAGGGCATGACGCCAGACAGGCGGGGTTGCTGTGCGACCATCGCACGGATCTCTTCGCCGCGCTGTTCGGCGGATTGGCCCCACGGGGCTTGTGACCCGGTATGCCATGCCAGCGTTTGCATCGACAGCCGGGAAATGATGGAGTTTTCAGTCTGCGGCTGGTCCATCAGGCGCATGTCGGTCTCAAAAGCCTGAATGCGTTCTTCTATCTGCGGTTTAAACACCAGGCCGCAGGCTACGAGCAGCAGCGGTACCGAGGCCACCAACGCAAGCTTGTGTTTTCTGGAAACCAACTGCTTGGTGGCCAGCAGCGACAGGCAGACCGCCACCGGATAGACCAACATGGCCGCGCGCGTGCCGGTGAGCACCAGCGCAGAGAAGGACAGCAGGAATGCCGCAATGTACAACACCAGGCGGTAGCGGGTGCGCAGCATCAGGATGGCTTGCATCATGACCAGATCGATGGCGGTCATCAGATAGGCGGCGACCGTGGCGCGATCGAAGTTGAGCTCTACGCGCGGGATATCCAGACGCAGCCCCTGATAGAGGGAATAACCGTTGATCGCCAGACCGGTGGCGAGAGCCACAACGATCAGCAGGCGCTGTACGCACAACCGCTCATTGAGCGCAATCAGCAAGATGAAAGCGGTCGCGAGCTGCAGTTTGCCGGTCGACATATAAGAGCGATAAATATTGATGTACTCACCCGGCTGTTTGAAGTGATGCATCCAGAGGATGGTTCCCATGCCCACGCTGAACATCAGCGCGGGCAGCAGCAGGTTTCTAACGTTGCTGAAGTAGTAGCGCGGGTACAGGCAAACGGCGATAAAGGCGATGTAGCTGGAAACGTAAAACAGATTGCGTCCGGTCGCGGAACCGAAAGGAATGGTGCAAAAAGCGATGGCGCACCCCAGATAGATCAGATAGCTGAAGGCAGGGTGCGGCGTTCTGTGTTTTAGCATCGGGCGTATTTTCCGGCTCACGTTTCAATTAAGCGATAAAGGATCGCAGCGTGTCGTCGAATTCAACTTTGAACTGAGCATAGTTAAAATGTTCCGCAGGATAGCGCTGCGCATTTCGGCTCAGAGTCTGGTAGGTTTCTCGCTCCAGCAATTTCTCAACGGCATCCGCACAATCGATATGCGACAGCAGCTTGGGCGCGACCAGGCTGTCGGTCAACGGATCGTAGACCTCATGCGGGAAGTCGACCTCGATATCGGTGAGCTGCCGGTGTTGTTCGATGGTGACCGACGGCGTCAGGCCAATGCCGCAGACCCCGTCTTTCACCGCTTCCGGCTGGCCGTCGACCTGCGGGAAGATGACCGGCACGCCGAAATAGAGCGATTCCATGCAGGACAAGCCGAACGGCTCGGTGATCGGCGTGCTCATGTAGATGTGCGTGCGATTGAAGAAGCCGGCGACGTCATCCTGATAACCGCTGAAGGTGACGCGATCGCCGAGCTGTAGCCGGGCCGCCAGCGCCTCGAACGCCGCGCGATCCGGCCCTTTGCCGGCCACTTCCAGCGTGACGTCATGCCCGCGCCGCAGCAGTTCCTGCATCATCAATAATGACACGCTGATGCCTTTCAGGCTGACCAGGCGTGAGGCAGTACCGATCCTGACCGGCTGCGACAGGGTTTTCGGCGCAGTGTCGATCCCCGCCGGCGTTTTGATGCGGTTGATCACCACGTGATTTGGGCAAGGCAGATTAAAGCGCAGCTCCATCACCCGCTTCGACGCGTGTGAGGCGGAAATGACGCCGTCCAGCATGGCGAAGAAACGCAGCGTCTTTTTATTCTTGGGGTAACGCCAGGAGCAGCCGTGATCGTAGTAAACCAGCTTGCCGCGCTTGGGTTTGGCCGCCAGCCCCGGCACCAGGTCCCAGACGATCACCACGTCGGCGTTCGCCCGCTCGATTTTCCACTTCAGCAAAAATTTGCGCAGGAACTGCGGGCAGCGCAACGGCAGCGCATTGATCAGGCGGTTGGCGAAGGTGACGGGCTGATGCGCAGGCAACTGGCGGCGGATTTCTTCGCCAATGTCGCCGCTGATGCACAAGACCTGGTTGCTGCCGTCGGTGGTATCGTTGATGTACTGCAGGAACAGGCGTTCGACGCCGCCCATTTTACCCAGGTTGATAATGTGCAGTTTTTTCATGCTATAACCTTTTGCAACGCCTGCCATGCCGTATCGGCGTCGATTGTCGCCATGCTTTTTTCCGGCGAAATCAACGAGTGCTGATTTTGCCCGTAGCCGCCGATCAGGCCGGGATCGGTCGGCCCGAACAGCGTGATGTTCGGTTTGTCGAGCGCGGCGGTCAAATGGCTGAGCCCGGTGTCGACCGAGACCACGCCCTTGGCGCCGGCCAGCACCTCGGCCACCTGCTGCAGGCTGAGCTTCGGCAGCACTTCGACATGTGAAAAACCTTCCGCCAAGCGCAGCGCGCGCTGATGTTCATGCTCTGCACCCCACGGCAGTTTGATCTTCAACCCGCTGTCCGCCGTCAGCGCGATCAGCTCGCGCCAGTTTTGCTCCGGCCAGTGCTTGTCGTCACGCGTCGTCGCGTGCAAAAACACCAAATACCGCCCGGCATCGGCCGGCGGGCTGCTGAGAAAGCGCGCGGCGATTGCGTAATCGCCGTAGCTGCCCGGTTTATCGTAGCCAAGGCTTTTGGCGAACAGTTCGCGCGTGCGTTCCACCGCGTGCTGCTGCTTGTCTATCTCATGGCGCACGTTGTAGAACCAGCTGGCGAACGGCTCGCGCGCGCTCTTGCAGTCCAGGCCATGTTTATTGCCTTTGGCGATGCGCGTGATCAGCGCGGCGCTTTTGATCAGGCCCTGCGCGTCGATCACTACGTCATAACGGCGTTCTTGCAGCGCGCGCTTGAAGTCGCAGCGCTGTTGCCGGGTGTCGTTGCCGAACCAGTTCTTGCGCCAGCGGCGAATGGCCACCGGGATCACGCGATCCACCGCCGGGTGCCAGGTCGGGATTTGGCTGAAACCTTCTTCCACCACCCAGTCGAAGCGGATATCGGGAATGGCCTGCAGCGCGTCGGTCAGGGCGGGCAGCGTATGCAGTACGTCCCCCATTGAGGAGGTTTTTACGATTAACACCTGCATGACTATTCCTCGCTGGCGACAAGTAGCGGCGTCAGCGCGTCCAACACTTGCTGCGGCTGAATATCGATCAAACTTTGGTGGTATCCCTGCTCGGCATCGCCCTTACGCACCTTGTGGTAGCCGCTGATCAGGCGAATTACCCGCGCCTTGTCCGAGAGCGGCGGCGTGAAGTCGGGGCTGCTTGGGCCGTACAAGGCTATCAGCGGTTTGTTCAACGCTGCGGCAACGTGCATTAAACCGGAGTCGTTGCTGACCACCGCCCGGCAGGCCGCGATCAGGATCACCGCCTGCTCCAGCTGGGTTTTTCCGGCCAGGTTAAGGCAGAAATCGCGGGCGTCTTCCTGCAGCGCGGCGCGGATCTGTTCGCCGGCCTCGTGATCTTTCGCCGAGCCGAACAGCGCGATCTGATAGCCGTTCTCGATCAGCCGCTGAGCCAGCGTCGCGTAGTGATAGTGCGGCCAGCGTTTGGCGGGGCCGAACTCCGCGCCCGGGCAGAAGCCGACGATCGGCCGGCTGTCGGTCAGGTTGAAGGCTGCGGTGGTGTCGGCGATCTCTTCGTCGCTCACCTGCAGCTGTGGCCACAGCAGCGGCTGCGGCAGATCGTCGGCGCGCTGAATGCGGCCTTTGTCATAGGCCAGCGCCACGTAGCGTTGCACCATCAGCGGGAAGGCCGCCTTGTCGAGCACGCGGACGTCGTTCAGCAGGCCGTAACGCATTTCGCCCCGCCAGCCGGTGCGCTGCGGGATATCGGCGAAGAAGGGCACCAGCGCGGATTTGAACGAGTTGGGTAGAACGTAAGCGCGATCGTAACGGTTGGCGCGCAGGGTGCGCCCCAGGCGGCGGCGCTCGCCGAGCCCCAGCGCGCCGTGGCCCAGCGGCATCGCCAGCGCCTGATTGACTTCCGGCATGCGCGCCAGCAGCGGGCGGCACCAGGCCGGCGCCATCACATCGATCTCCGCCGACGGGTATTCGGCCTTCAGGGTGCGATAGAGACTTTGCGACATCATCATGTCGCCAACCCAAGAAGGGCCGATAACCAGTATTTTCATACCCAGCGTTAATTCCTTCAGCTTATGCGGTGCGGTTCAACCAGGCCATATACTCTTTCACCCCTTCGGCGACCGTTTTGAACGGTGCGTCGTAGCCGGCGGCGCGCAGCTTGGTCAGATCGGCCTGGGTGTACGCCTGATAGCGGCCCTTCAGCTTCTCCGGGAACTCGATGTATTCCACCGCGCCCTTCTGGTGGAAGTCCACCACCGCGTCGGCCACCGCCTGGAAGGTTTCCGCCCGGCCGGTGCCGCAGTTGAAGATGCCGGATTTGCCGGTTTCCCAGAACCACAGGTTAACCGCCGCCACGTCGCCGACGTAGATGAAGTCACGCTTGAAGTTTTCGCTGCCGGCGAACAGTTTCGGGTTTTCGCCGCGGTTGATCTGGGTATTCAGGTGGAAGGCGACGCTGGCCATGCTGCCTTTGTGGCCTTCGCGCGGGCCGTAAACGTTGAAGTAGCGGAAGCCGCAGATCTGCGAGTCCGCTTCCGGCAGGATCTCGCGCACGTACTGATCGAACAGGAATTTGGAGTAGCCGTACACGTTGAGCGGCGCTTCATACTCACGCTCTTCGATGAACTCTTCGCGGCCGCCGTAAGTGGCGGCGGAGGAGGCGTACAGGAACGGGATTTCGCGATCCAGGCAGTAGTGCAGCAGGTCTTTGGAGTACTGATAGTTATTGTCCATCATGTACTTGCCGTCCCACTCGGTGGTCGCGGAGCAGGCGCCTTCGTGGAAGACCGCTTCGATATCGCCCAGATCGTCACCGGCCACGATGCTGGCGATAAAGTCTTCTTTATCGATATAGTCGGCGATGTCCAGATCGACCAGGTTGACGAACTTGGTGCCGTCTTTCAGGTTATCCACCACCAGGATATCGCGATATCCCTTGTCGTTCAGTGCCTTAATGATGTTGCTGCCGATCATGCCGGCGCCGCCTGTGACGATAATCATTGGGTTACCCCTGCTAAGCTGCCTGGCGGGGCACAATGCCCCACGCTCAATGGCGGTTATAATAGCATTTCATGCCGCGGCAAACAGCGGAAGGGCTCCGAATATCCCGCATTGCCATTGAAGTCCGCTTTTTGCCGTGATATCTGCTGCAATTTTAATATTCTCTCCCGCGCATTCTCGTCAGTTTGGTTACAAATCAGTAAAATATGCCGCAAATAGCCCAATCCTGGAGATAACCGAATGTCAGCGTCTTTTTATCAGCAGTTGGAACAACAGCTTGCCGCCACTCGCAGTGAAGGGCTGTTCAAGGAGGAACGCATCATCACCTCCGCGCAACAGGCGGATATCGCCGTCGCCGACGGCAGCCATGTGATCAACTTCTGCGCCAATAACTACCTGGGCCTGGCCAACCATCCGGCGCTGATCGCCGCCGCCAAGTCGGGCATGGACAGCCACGGTTTCGGCATGGCGTCGGTGCGCTTCATCTGCGGCACCCAGGACAGCCACAAGCAGCTGGAACAGAAACTGGCGGCCTTCTTGGGCATGGAAGACGCGATCCTCTACTCCTCCTGCTTCGATGCCAACGGCGGGCTGTTCGAAACCCTGCTCGGCCCGGAAGACGCCATTATCTCCGATGCGCTGAACCACGCGTCGATCATCGACGGCGTGCGCCTGTGCAAGGCCAAGCGCTATCGCTACGCCAATAACGACATGGCCGAGCTGGCCGCGCAGCTGAAGCAGGCCAAAGCCGACGGCGCGCGCCACATCCTGATCGCCACCGACGGCGTCTTCTCGATGGACGGCGTGATCGCCAACCTGAAAGGGGTGTGCGATCTGGCGGACGAATACCAGGCGCTGGTGATGGTGGATGACTCCCACGCGGTGGGCTTTGTCGGCGCCAACGGGCGCGGCACCCATGAATACTGTGAAGTGATGGGTCGCGTCGATATCATCACCGGTACGTTAGGCAAAGCGCTGGGCGGCGCGTCCGGCGGCTACACCGCCGCCAGGAAAGAAGTGGTGGAGTGGCTGCGTCAGCGTTCGCGCCCGTACCTGTTCTCCAACTCGCTGGCGCCGGCGATCGTCGCCGCGTCGATCAAAGTGCTGGAACTGCTGGAAGAGGGCGATGCCCTGCGCGATCGCCTGTGGGCCAACGCGCGTCTGTTCCGCGAAAAAATGACCGCCGCCGGCTTCACGTTGGCCGGCGCCGATCATGCCATCATCCCGGTGATGCTGGGTGAGGCGAAGCTGGCGCAGGAATTCGCCAATGCGTTGCTCAAGGAAGGCATCTATGTGACCGGTTTCTTCTATCCGGTGGTGCCGAAAGGCCAGGCGCGCATCCGTACCCAGATGTCTGCCGACCACACCCCGGAGCAAATCGAACGCGCAGTGGCGGCGTTTACACGTATCGGTAAGGATCTTGGCGTTATTGCATAAGGTAAAACCATGAAAGCACTGTCAAAACTGAAAGCGGAAGAAGGGATTTGGATGACCGACGTGCCTCAGCCGGAGCTGGGCCACAATGACATCATGATCAAAATCCGCAAAACCGCGATCTGCGGCACCGATGTGCATATCTACAACTGGGACGAGTGGTCGCAAAAAACCATTCCGGTTCCGATGGTGGTCGGCCATGAATACGTCGGCGAAGTGGTGGCGATCGGTCAGGAAGTCAAAGGCTTCAGCATCGGCGATCGCGTGTCCGGCGAAGGCCACATCACCTGCGGCCATTGCCGCAACTGCCGCGGCGGCCGCACGCACCTGTGCCGCAACACCGTCGGCGTGGGCGTGAACCGTCCGGGCAGCTTTGCGGAATACCTGGTGATCCCGGCGTTCAACGCCTTCAAGATCCCGGATAACATCTCCGACGAACTGGCTTCGATCTTCGATCCGTTCGGCAACGCGGTGCACACCGCGCTGTCGTTCGATCTGGTTGGGGAAGACGTGCTGGTGTCCGGCGCCGGCCCGATCGGCATCATGGCGGCGGCGGTGTGCAAACACGTCGGCGCTCGCCATGTGGTGATCACCGACGTTAACGAATACCGCCTGGAACTGGCGCGCAAGATGGGTGTGACCCGCGCGGTGAACGTCAGCAAGGAAAACCTCAGCGACGTGATGGCCGAGCTGGGCATGACCGAAGGGTTCGACGTCGGTCTGGAAATGTCCGGCGCGCCGCCGGCGTTCCGCACGCTGCTCAATGCGATGAACCACGGCGGACGCATCGCCATGCTGGGCATTCCGCCTTCGGATATGTCGATCGACTGGAACCAGGTCATCTTCAAAGGGCTGTTTATCAAAGGGATTTACGGCCGCGAAATGTTCGAAACCTGGTACAAGATGGCGGCGCTGATCCAGTCCGGTCTGGATTTGAGCCCGATCATCACCCACCGATTCTCGATCGACGAGTTCCAGCAGGGCTTCGACGCCATGCGCTCCGGCAAGTCGGGTAAAGTGGTGCTGAGCTGGGATTAATCTCGGCAGACGTGACAAGGGCCGGAATTCCGGCCCTTTTTTTACGCTTGCGGTTTGGCTTGCGTCCAGTGCTGCCAATGACGCTTGATGAAGGTCACCGGCGGCGAGGTGGCGATGCTGTCGGCGATGACGCCCAACGCGGTGCCGGCGTTGGTTTTTTCCTTCGGCGGTTTGACCTTGCACTGCTTGATGCCGCCGCTGAACGGGTTCTTTGGCTGCGGTTTTTGCGGTTTGACCGCCGGTGGGACGTAGCCGCCGTTGCCCTGCGGTTCGTTCAGCAGCGCGCTTGGCTTGACCAGCACGATATCGGCGGGCAGCGACGGCAGCATCTGCTGCAGCACCTTCACCGTCGCCGGGCGCGGGTGGCCGATGGCGATGGCGGAGCCGTTGCGCCGCGCCAATTCGACCGCGCGGTTGAACTGGCGGCGGATGTCGGCTTCGTTCGCGGTATCGTCGAGGAACACCTTGCGTTTGATCACCTTCACGCCGGTGCCGGCCGCGGCGCGGGTCGCCTGGCTGCTGCCGATGGTCATGCTGTCGAGGAAATACAGTCGGTAGCTTTCGAGCGCCTGCATCACTTTCTGCATGCCCGGCAGGCTGGAGGTCATGGCGCTGCCCATGTGGTTGTTCATGCCGACCGCGTAGGGCACGTTGTTCACCGCGTTGCGGATGATGCGCTGGATCTCGTCGCTGCTCATGGAAGGCTGCAGGGTATCGCGCTCCAGCGGCTGCTTGCTGAGCGGCGCCATCGGCATGTGGATCAAGACTTCGCGGCCCTGGCTGTGGGCGCGGGTGGCCATCAGGCGGGCATGCGGCGCGTTGGGCAACACCGCGACCGAGATCGCCGTCGGCATTTGCAGCACCGCGTTTTCTTCGTGAGGGCGGTAGCCCACGTCATCGATGACGATGGAGAGTTTTCCTGCCTGCGCAGCGTAAACCTGCAGCAGACAGCCTATTAACAGAGCTGTACGGGTTTTGACATAGCGCAAATCTATCTTCCCAACCACGGCAGTGGGTTAACCGCCTGTCCCTGACGACGGATTTCGAAATAGAGCGACGGCGTTCCCTGGCCGCCGCTGGTGCCGACCAGAGCGATCGGCTGGCCGGCGCGCACCTGCGCCCCGACGTTGACCAACGCGCTCTGGTTGTAGCCGTACACGCTCATGTCGCCTTTACCGTGTTCGACCACCACCATCAGGCCATAGCCTTGCAGCCAGTCGGCCAGCAGCACGCGGCCATCGGCGACGGCTTTCACTTCGCTGCCTTCGCGGGCTTCGATCACCATGCCTTTCCAGCGTAGCTCGCCCTGCTGCTGTTCGCCAAAGCCGTGCAGCGTGC
The DNA here is from genome assembly GCF_040280225.1 of Serratia sp. SM04. NCBI lineage: Bacteria > Pseudomonadati > Pseudomonadota > Gammaproteobacteria > Enterobacterales > Yersiniaceae > Serratia > Serratia sp. SM04. The sequence continues at coordinate 62,399 of NZ_JBEOQT010000008.1, forward strand.
GCCCGCGCACCGGCCACATCAGCTGGCCGGCCGGACGACCGAGGCCGCCGGTTCGTGCCATCAGCGAGCGATCGGCTTCGCTAGGTTTGTAGGTGGTGCCGGTTTTCTTCGCCTGCTGCTCCTTGATGCGCACCTGTTCGCGCACCTTGGCCGCTTCACGCGCTTCGCGTTCGGCGCGCGCACGGGCTTCGCGCTCCGCCCGGGCGATCTTGTCGCGCATGCGGGCTTCGTTCTGGCGCAGTTCCACCAGGCGTTGTTGGTCTTTTTCCAGCGAGGCTTCCAGCGCGGTCAGCGTTTTCTTGCGGGCGCCGCGCGCCTGCTCCAGCTTCTGCTGCTGCGTCTGTTGCTCGCTCAGTAAGGATTTTTGCTGGCCCTGTTTGGCCACCAGCGTGGTTTTTTGCTTCGCCAGCTCGGCGCGGGTCTGCTTCAGCTCTTCGATGGTTTTCTGACGCGCTTCGTTCAGATAGCCGAAATAGGCCAGAATACGTTCGCTGCGCTGGCTTTCTTCACCGCTGAGGATCAGCTGCACGGCGCTGTGCTGCCCTTGCCGGAAGGCGGCGTCGAGCTGTTTGGCGAGGAGATTTTGTTGGGTTGATTGCTGCTTTTGCAGTTTGGCTATCGAGGCGTTCAGGCCGGCAATGTCCTTGCCCAACTGGGTGAGCGTGCTCTGGGTGTCGCGCAGCTGGCGGCTGGCCTGGGCGATGGTTTTTTCCTGCTGACGCAGCTGATCCTGCAGCGAGCTGCGCTGCTGTTGCTGCTGCTTCACCGCCTTTTCTTTCTCGGCGATGCTCTGCTGGATGTCTTTCAGCTGGGATTTATTGTCCTCCGCCGCCTGGCCGGCGAGCGGCAACAGCAAGACGCCAGCGCAAAATACGCTGGCGCACATGGCGGTGAACGTCCTTGGCGCGGTGCGTTCAGGCAGCGGCCGGCTGCCTGCGTTTGCGCTTCGGGTTACCCTTGATAGTGCAAAAAACGCCTTCTCCCTCATGGAGAAGGATTATTCCACGATGAACAGCGGCTTACCAGTCATCTCTTGCGGGATTTCCATTCCCATCAGCGTTAACAGGGTTGGCGCGATGTCCGAAAGCTTGCCGCCTTCGACCGCCCGCGCCGGTTTACCGACGTAAATCAGCGGCACCGGCAGGCTGGTGTGGGCGGTGTGCGCCTGGCCGGTGGCCGGATCGCGCATCTGCTCGGCGTTGCCGTGATCGGCGGTGATCAGCAGCTGACCGTCGACGTCGCGCACCGCATCAACCACCTGGGCGATGCAGGCGTCCAGCGTTTCCACCGCTTTGACCGCCGCTTCATACACGCCGGTATGCCCCACCATGTCGCCGTTCGGGTAGTTGCAGATAATGGCGTCGTATTTGCCGCTGCGGATGGCGCTCAGCAGCTTGTCGGTCAGCTCGGCGGCGCTCATCTCCGGCTGCAGATCGTAGGTGGCGACCTTCGGCGAGTTGACCAGCACGCGGTCTTCGCCCTTGAACGGCGCTTCCACGCCGCCGTTATAGAAGAAGGTGACGTGGGCGTATTTTTCGGTTTCCGAGATGCGCAGCTGGGTTTTGTCGTGCTTCATCAGCCATTCGCCGAAGGTGTTGGCCAGCGACGCCGGCGGATAGGCGCAGGCGGTCGCGATGTCGGCGGCGTATTCGGTCAGCATCACGAAATCGCCGAACTGCACCTGTTTGGCGCGCGGGAAACCGTCGAAATCCGCGTTCACGAAGGCGCGGGTGATCTGGCGCGCGCGATCGGCGCGGAAGTTCATGAAGATCAACGCGTCGCCGTCCTGCATCGCGGCATCGGCCTCACCGGCGGCGCGGATCACGGTCGGTCTGACGAACTCGTCGTTTTCACCGCGCTGATAAGCGGCCTGCAGCCCGGCGATCGCATCCTCGGCCACGGCCTCGCCTTTGGCCGCGGTCAGCAGGTCATAGGCCAGCTGCACGCGATCCCAGCGGTTGTCGCGGTCCATCGCGTAGTAGCGGCCGATCAGCGAGGCGATGCGCCCGACGCCCAATGCGGCGAAGGCGTCGCGGCAGCGTTGCAGCGGGGCTTCGGCGCTGCGCGGCGGCGTGTCGCGCCCGTCGAGGAAGGCATGCAGATAAACGGCTTGGGCACCGCGTTGGGCGGCCAGCTTGATCATGGCCAGAATGTGCTCGTCGTGGCTGTGCACGCCGCCCGGCGACAGCAGGCCCATGATGTGCACCGCCTTGCCGGCCGCTACGGCCTTATCGACCGCGGCGGTCAGCACCGGGTTGGCGAAGAAGTCGCCGTCGGCGATCGCTTTGTCCAGCCGGGTCAGATCCTGGTACACGATGCGCCCGGCGCCCAGGTTGACGTGGCCGACTTCGGAGTTGCCCATTTGCCCATCGGGCAGGCCGACATCCAGCCCGGAGGCGGCGATCAGCGTATGCGGCTGCTCCCGCCACAGGCGATCCATCACCGGAGTGCCGGCGTTCAGGATCGCGTTGTCCTGCCGCTCTTCACGGTGGCCGTAACCGTCCAGGATCACCAGAACCATCGGTTTTTTGTTGCTCGACATTGCATTGACCTCTTATGAACTTTTTAAGCTGCGAATAGCCATGCGCCCGCCGCAAGCATGGCTATTCACCCTCGAAAAACCGGCTGATTTTACATCGCCGCCGGCGATAAATAGCCCAAAGAGATCAAGGTTGCGGCGAATCGCGCGGGCTTTTATGCTCTGACGTCGGGAATTTCTCAGCGCAGCCCGCAGTTTCTGCAATCGCGCTTGCTTATTGGCTGTATTTGCCGCACTCGGCAGGTATACTCTGGAACCTTGACTTATTTATCCCTTAACTGACGGGAGTTGTTACACCCCATGCTGCAAGAAATTATGCCATTCGTAAGCAGACACCCTATTCTGAGCCTGGCTTGGATCGCTCTGCTGGTCGCCGTGATCGTCATGACCTTCAAAAGCCGTTTCTCCAAGGTCAAAGAGATCGCCCGCGGTGAAGCTATTCGTCTGATCAACAAAGAAGAAGCCGTGGTGGTCGACACCCGCAGCCGCGACGATTTTCGCCGTGGTCACCTGGCCAACGCCATCAACCTGACCGCCAGCGAAATCAAAAGCGGCAGCCTGGGCGAGCTGGAAAAACACAAAGCGCAGCCGATCATCGTCGTGTGCGCCAACGGCACCGCCTCCCGCGAGCCGGCGGAGAACCTGAGCAAGGCCGGTTTTGAAAAGGTGACTATGCTGAAAGACGGCATTTCCGGCTGGAGTGGAGAAAACCTGCCGCTGGTGCGCGGTAAGTAACCGTTTAACCTATTTGAGGTGGCAATCCATGGCTAACATTGATATCTACACCAAAGCGACCTGTCCGTTCTGCCATCGCGCCAAGGCGCTGTTGAACAGCAAGGGCGCGGCGTTTAACGAGATCGCCATCGACGGCGATAACGCCAAGCGTGAAGTGATGATCGAGCGCAGCGGGCGCACCACCGTGCCGCAGATTTTCATCGATGGCCGGCATATCGGCGGCTGCGATGATTTATATGAACTCGATGCTCGCGGCGGCCTGGATCCACTGCTTTAAGCAGCTTGCCGGTTCACCGAGTGTCAATAAGGACGTTTAACCAAGGGTATTACTCACATGTCAGAACAAAACAGCACCGAAATGGCTTTCCAGATCCAACGTATTTATACCAAGGACATCTCTTTCGAAGCGCCGAATGCGCCGCAGGTTTTCCAGCAGGAATGGCAGCCGGAAGTTAAACTTGATCTGGATACCGCGTCCAGCCAGCTGGCTGACGAAGTGTATGAAGTGGTACTGCGCGTAACCGTGACGGCGACCCTGGGCGAAGAGACCGCGTTCCTGTGCGAAGTGCAACAGGCGGGCATCTTCTCGGTAGCAGGCATCGAAGGCACGCAGCTGGCGCATTGCCTGGGCGCATACTGCCCGAACATCCTGTTCCCGTATGCGCGCGAGTGCATCACCAGCCTGGTTTCCCGCGGTACGTTCCCGCAGCTGAACCTGGCACCGGTCAACTTTGACGCGCTGTTCATGAACTATCTGCAGCAGCAGGCGGAAGGCGAAGGTGCCGCACCACATCAGGATGCCTGATGAACACCGTCAATGCTTCAATGACTGTCATCGGTGCCGGCTCGTACGGCACCGCATTGGCCATTACGCTGGCGCGTAACGGCCACACCGTGGTGCTGTGGGGGCATAACCCCGCGCAAGTTCAAACGTTGCAGCAAGATCGCTGCAATCAGGCGTTTCTGCCCGACGTTCCCTTCCCCGATACCCTGCTGCTTGAAGCCGATTTGGCGCGGGCGCTGGCGGCCAGCCGCGACGTGCTGGTGGTGGTGCCGAGCCACGTGTTCGGCGACGTGCTGCGCCAGCTGAAGCCGCATCTGCGCCCGGACGCCCGCATCGTGTGGGCTACCAAGGGGCTGGAAGCGGAAACCGGCCGGTTGCTGCAGGACGTGGCGCGTGAGGCGTTGGGCGAGGCGATCCCGCTGGCGGTGCTCTCCGGGCCGACGTTCGCCAAAGAGCTGGCCGCCGGCCTGCCGACGGCGATCGCGCTGGCGGCGACCGATGCGCAGTTCGCCGACGATCTGCAACAGCTGTTGCACTGCGGCAAGAGCTTCCGCGTCTACAGCAATCCCGATTTCATCGGCGTGCAGCTTGGCGGCGCGGTGAAGAACGTGATCGCTATCGGCGCCGGCATGTCCGACGGCATCGGTTTTGGCGCCAACGCCCGCACCGCGTTGATTACACGCGGGCTGGCGGAAATGAGCCGTCTGGGTTCTGCGCTGGGCGCCGATCCTTCGACGTTCATGGGCATGGCGGGGCTGGGGGATCTGGTGCTAACCTGCACGGACAACCAATCGCGCAACCGCCGCTTCGGCATTATGCTGGGGCAGGGCAAAGGCGTGCAGGAAGCGCAGGACAGCATCGGTCAGGTGGTCGAGGGCTATCGCAATACCAAAGAGGTGTTGGCGCTGGCGCAGCGGCACGGTGTGGAAATGCCGATCACCGAACAGATTTATCAGGTGCTTTACTGCCATAAAGACGCCCGCGAAGCGGCGCTGAGCCTGCTGGGGCGAGCCCGAAAGGACGAAAAACCCAGCGCGTGACATAAAACGATATGTCGGGGCAGCATGCTGACCCCGCTAATGACCTGGGCCGCTTCGCGCTACCGTGTGAAGCGGCCCGTTTGGCAAGGCAGAGAGGAATGTGATGTCGTCAGAAGAGTTGGAACAGGTCTGGAACAGCATTAAATCAGAAGCGCGAGCACTGGCTGATTGTGAACCGATGCTGGCCAGCTTTTTCCATGCGACGTTGCTCAAGCACGAGAACCTGGGCAGCGCGCTCAGCTATATGCTGGCCAACAAGCTGGCGACGCCGATCATGCCCGCCATCGCGGTGCGCGAGGTGGTGGAAGAGGCCTACAAGTCCGACAACCAGATGATCGTGTCGGCGGCGCGCGATATCCTCGCGGTACGGCTGCGCGACCCGGCGGTCGATAAATACTCCACGCCGCTGCTTTACCTGAAAGGGTTCCATGCGCTGCAGGCTTACCGCATCGGTCACTGGCTGTGGCAGCAAGGGCGGCAAGCGCTGGCTATCTACCTGCAAAATCAAATTTCCGTCGCCTTCGGCGTGGACATCCACCCGGCGGCGACCATCGGCTGCGGCATCATGCTCGACCACGCCACCGGCATCGTGATCGGTGAAACGGCGGTGGTGGAGAACAATGTCTCTATCCTGCAGTCGGTCACCCTGGGCGGTACCGGTAAAACCAGCGGCGACCGTCACCCGAAAATCCGCGAAGGGGTGATGATTGGCGCCGGCGCCAAAATTCTCGGCAATATCGAAGTGGGCAAGGGCGCGAAGATCGGCGCGGGCTCGGTGGTCTTGCAGGCGATACCGCCGCACACCACCGCCGCCGGCGTGCCGGCGCGCATCGTCGGGCGGCCGGAGAGCGATACGCCGTCGATGGATATGGACCAATACTTTAACGGCACCAATCACGGCTTCGAGTACGGCGACGGTATTTGAGCGCCGTCTGTGCAGCCATTCAGGGGGAGCTTCGGCTCCCCCTGTGTTTTCCAGGCGGCGGTCAGCCCTGTTTCGGGAAGTTGGTGATATCGGTGACGATGTCGTCGATCGCCGCCTTGACGTCATCCGCCGTGACCGGCGTGCTGTCGTTGTTGACGGTTTTACCGTAGGCCTTACGTACCACTTCCATCACCGTTTTACCGGTATCCTGGTCGATCAGCTCGCCTTCGATATACAGCGCGGTATTTTGCGTCCGGTGCCCGGTAGCAGCCATGGTGCTGGCGACCACGGCGGCGACCGGCACCACCTCATAGAATTTCATGTCTTCATTTTCGGCGGAAACGGCGGTGATGGCGAGCTTGGCCACCAGCACGCGCGAGCCCGTCGGGCTTGGCAGAATGGTGAAGCGGTTCTGCAGCGCGGTTTTGATCCGCTGGGTCGCGTAGGTCTTAATCTTGTTCAGCGTGTCCTGGCTGACGCGCGCCGTGGGTTTCTCCGCCGGGAAATAGACCACCGGTTGGAAATAGAGGCCGCGATAGTTGGATTCCTTGTAGCTTGGATCTATCCAGCGCAGCGTTTTATGGCCGCTTGGCGAGGTGGTTTCCTGCAGTTTGCTGTAATCGGACAAGAAGCCCGAATACTGCGACGTTTGGGTGACTTTGGACGAACAACCCGCCAGCAACAGGCCCGCTGCCAGAATCGCCATGGCAACGCTCAAGCGTTGTTTCTTCATATGGTTTCCTATGATGAGTGGTGATTACCCTTACAAAACATAGCGCATTATCTACGCCTCATCGGGCATTTTCGGGGCCGGGCGTGCCCTGCCGCGGCCTTTTTTCAGGATCGTGATGCGCCGCCGGTTTTCGCCGCCAGCGCCGATGATAAGGCGGCGAGCAAGTCGTCCGCCTTGGCCAGGGTCTGGCGTTGCTCAGCTTGCCACCGGGGCAACAAGGGCCAGAGATCCGCCTGATGTTCTGCCTGCAGGCACCAGACCTCACGATCGTGCCAGTCGCCGAGGGCGCTTTGCGCCGCCTTGAGGCCCGCCATCGCGGCGGGAGAGAGGGGAAGGCGTTGCGGATAGGCTTCGGCCGCGTAGCGCAGGCGCTTTATCAGCAGCCGCAGGCGGTGGCGATCGTAGCCGGTATCGGCCAATGCCCGGCGCAATTGCTGTTGCTGGCGCTGCAGGCGTCGGTTCAGGCGGTGTTTGGCGGTGCGTCGCGCCGTGCGGCGGAAGCGGCGCGGCCAGGCGTGCAACAGCGAGGGAAAGTCGATGATCTGCGGATGGGCGAGCAGTTGACGGTAGCGGGCCTGAAGATCGCTCTGGCGCACGTTGGCCTGCCAATCCAGGCGATGGCGCGCCAGTTCGGCGATCAGCACCTCGAGATCGCGCAGCGGCGTCGTGAGCCTGCCCAACTCGGCGGCGGCCCGATCGAGCCGCGTTGCGCCGGGGCAGCCGCGCAACGGGCGCAGCAGGCTGCGAATGCGGCGCAGACAGACGCGCAAGTCGTGCAGCGCTTCGGTGTCTTGCGCCTGTTGCAGCCGCAACAGCGCCTCGTTCAGCGCCGGCTCAAGCCGGCGAAGCTGGGTGACAATATCTGCGACGAAAGCCATGTGCCGTGCTCTGGAGAGGATGACCCTTTCAGTATGGCGCGTCGCCGCGGATTACGCCTTGATCAGCGCGCCGGCATAGTCCAGCTGCCGCCAGGCCTCATACACGACCACCGAGACGGCATTCGACAGGTTCATGCTGCGGCTTTGCGCCTGCATCGGGATGCGGATTTTTTGCTGCGCAGGCAGCGCATCGAGGATATCGGCGGGTAACCCGCGCGTTTCCGGGCCGAACAGCAGGTAGTCGCCGGCCTGATAGCTGACGGCGCTGTGCGCCGGCGTGCCTTTGGTTGTGAGGGCAAACAGCCGTTGCGGCTTTTCGGCGGCGAGAAAGGCGGCGTAATCGGCATGACGGCTGACGCGGGTGAACTCATGGTAGTCCAGCCCGGCGCGGCGCAGGCGCTTGTCGTCCCACGGGAAACCCAGCGGTTCGATCAGGTGCAGGTTAAAGCCGGTATTGGCGCACAGGCGGATGATATTGCCGGTGTTGGGTGGAATTTCGGGTTCAAATAAAACGATGTTCAGCATGTTGCAGGCCCCTCGTGAACGAGGGGCGCAGGATAGCAAACTCTTACTGTTCTGTCTTAGTCGACAGACGTTGATGATGCAGCGGCAGCCACAGCACCAACCGCAGGCCGCCAAGCGGACTGTCTTCGGCCTTCACCCAGCCGCGATGCTGGTTGATAGCCGCCTCGACTATTGCCAGGCCGAGGCCGGTGCCGCCGGATTCGCGGTCGCGCGCCTCGTCGGTGCGATAGAACGGACGGAAGATCTGCTCGCGGTCTTCGGCGCTGACGCCGGGGCCGTCGTCGTCAACCTGGATGGTCACGCCCTGATTATCGGCGCTGAACGCCACGGCGATGCGGGTGTGCGAATAACGCAGGGCGTTGCGCACGATGTTTTCCAACGCGCTGTCCAGCGCGCTCGCGTTGCCAAACAGCGTCCATGGGCCGGGCGGCGCGGTGATCTCCAACTGCTTGCCCATCTGTTCCGCTTCGAAACGGGCGTTGTCCAGCACGTCGGCCCACAGTTCGTTGGCCTTCAGCTGCTCGCGCGCCAGCTCGCTCTTCTGCTGACCGCGCGACAGCGCCAGCAGATCGTTGATCATCGAATCCAGCCGCTGCGCTTCGGTTTCGATGCGCGCCAGTTCGTGGCCTTCGCCGTGGCGGCGGCGCATCAGCGCGGTGGCCAGCTGCAGGCGCGTCAGCGGCGTGCGCAGCTCGTGCGAGATGTCCGATATCAGGCGTTGCTGAGCATTCATCATGCGTTCCAGCGCGCTGACCATCTGGTTGAAGCTGGCGCCGGTGGCCAGGAATTCCTGCGGGCCGGCCTCCAGTTCCGGATGCTGCTTCAGGTTGCCGCGCGCTACTTCATCGGCGGCGTTTTTCAGTTTGCGCGCCGGTTTCGCCAGGCTCCAGGCCAGCCACAGCAGCAGCGGGGCGCTGATCAGCATGGTGACGATCAGCAGCAGCAGCGGCCGGTCGAACATCAGGTTGATGAAATCGGATTGCGGGCTGTTGGCGGGACGGATCAGGTACAGCTGGTAGTTGTCTTCGCCGTCGCGCACCGCGAACGGCCCTACCAGCTCGACGCGGCCGTACTTTTTCTTCTTCGGATGATCCGAGTTGTCGGATTGGCCGATGAAGTTGCGGACGATCTGCATTTCATTGCGCTGCGCGCCGATCACCCGGCCTTCGCTGGTGACCAGCAGCAGGCGTTGGCCCGGCGGCGCCCATTTGTCGATGGCGCGGAACAGGCGGCGCCACCACATCAAATCGTTGGCCGGATCGTTTTGCAACTCGGCCTCGACGTGCTGTTCCAGCATCAACCCCTGCCGCTGTTCGCTGTCGAGCAGCGAGGTCATTTGGCGGGAGTCAAGCTTGGGCACCATCAACACCAACATTAGCACCAGGGCTAACGTGAACCAGAAAATGGCGAAGATGCGTGCCGTCAAACTGTTGATCATGTTGCAGATACCATCAAATAACCACGCCCGCGCAGGGTTTTGAACCACGGATGCCCGTCTTTGCGATCCGGCAGCTTACGCCGCAGGTTGGAGATGTGCATGTCGATGGCGCGATCGAACGGGGTCAGGCGTTTGCCCAGCACTTCTTGGCTCAGCAGTTCGCGCGACACCACCTGGCCGAGATGCTGCGCCAGCAGGTAAAGCAGGGTGAATTCGGTGCCGGTCAGATCCAGCACCTGGCCGTCGAAGCTGGCCTCCTGGCGACCGGGGTTCAGCTGCAGGCCATCGACATCCAGCGTCGGGGCGCCGCTGTCGACCTGCTGCTGCTGTTCGCTCCAGTTGGAACGGCGCAGAATGGCGCGAATGCGCGCGACCAGTTCGCGATCGTTAAAGGGTTTCGGCAGGTAATCATCGGCACCCAGCTCTAGGCCCAGCACGCGGTCCAGTTCGCTGCCGCGCGCGGTCAGCATGATGACCGGCGTCTGGTGATGTTGGCGCAGTTCTTTCAGCGTATCGATGCCGTTTTTCTTCGGCATCATGATGTCGAGCAGCAGCAGATCGACGGAGCTGTCCAGCAGCGACAACGCCTGCTCGCCATCGTGCGCGACGACGATATTAAAACCTTCCATTTCAAGCAGTTCTTTTAACAGCGAGGTCAACTCGCGGTCGTCGTCAACTAACAGAATCTTGTTCATTATGATTTACCTCCAGACGCAAAATACGTCATCAACTGTTGCCATTCCATGACTTTACGTAGTTTTACATGCACTGACGCAGGTTTTCAGGTGTAGCGGTACACTGCTCCTCGTTGATTCGCAAAGTGAGAAAGCTTGAGGAGTTGAAATGCGTAAGGTGACCGCATTAGTTATGGCATCACTGCTGGCAATTGGTTCGACCGCTGCCTTCGCTGCCGACACTATACCGGACACAGCCCAATCTCCCGGCAACGACGCGATGACCCGAATACCCGGCCAACACCATATGTTCGACGGTGTCAGCCTCAGCGAACAGCAGCGCCAGCAAATGCGCGATTTGATGCGCCAGGCCCGGCACGATCTGCCTGGTGTCAATGTAGCTGAAATGGAAGCCATGCATAAACTGGTGACCGCAGAGAAATTTGACGAAGCCGCCGTGTATGCCCAGGCGGAAAAGATGGCCCAACAGCAGGTCAAGCGCCAGGTCGAAATGGCCCGGGTGCGCAACCAAATGTATAACCTGCTGACGCCAGAGCAAAAAAGTGTTTTAGACCAGAAACATCAGCAGCGTATGCAGCAGATGGAGCAACAAATTTCTGGTTTGCAGCAAGCTTCTGCCCAGAAGTGAAGTACGACTGAGTAGTCCCCTGTTTTTCCTTGCCATAGACACCATCCCTGTCTTCCCCGCCATGATGGCGGGGTTTTTTTTATCCGACATTTCGCTATATTGAGCGCCACACCTTTTGACCGGGATCCCTTGATGGAACAGCGCTATGCACGCCTGGTAAAGTCCGCTGCGTTGGCCGCTACCGCGCTGGCGTCGTCACTGCTGTTGATCAAAATCGTCGCCTGGTACCACACCGGTTCGGTCAGCCTGCTGGCGGCGCTGGTAGATTCGCTGGTCGATATTGCCGCCTCGCTGACCAACCTTCTGGTGGTGCGTTATTCGCTGCAGCCGGCCGATGCCGAGCATACCTTTGGCCACGGCAAAGCGGAGTCGCTGGCAGCGCTGGCGCAAAGCATGTTTATTTCCGGTTCCGCCCTGTTTTTGTTTCTCACCGGCTTCCAGCATTTGTATGCGCCGCAAACGCTGCGCGATCCCGGCGTTGGGGTGGTCGTGACGGTGATCGCGTTGATCAGCACTCTGATTCTGGTCACCTATCAACGTTGGGTGGTCAGAAAAACGCGCAGCCAGGCGGTGCGTGCAGATATGCTGCATTATCAGTCAGATGTCATGATGAATGGTGCTATTCTTATCGCTCTTGGGCTAAGCTGGTATGGCTTCCGGCGGGCAGACGCGCTGTTCGCGCTGGGCATCGGCGTTTACATCCTGTATAGCGCGCTGCGCATGGGCTACGAAGCGGTGCAGTCGCTGCTTGATCGGGCGTTGCCGGATGACGAACGCCAGGCGATTATCGAGGTGGTTTCCTCCTGGCCCGGGGTGAAAGGCGCGCACGATCTGCGCACGCGGCAGTCGGGGCCGACGCGTTTCATCCAACTGCATCTGGAGATGGAAGACACGCTGCCGCTGCGCGAGGCGCACCGGTTGGCCGATCAGGTGGAACAGGCGCTGCGGCACCGTTTTGCGGGGGCGGACGTCATCATTCACCTGGATCCGTGTTCCGTGGTGCCGCCGGGTAGGCAGGGGCATTGGGAGCTATAATCAGATAGAGGCACAGATCGAAGTATTATCATGAATATCTGAGTTAGCTCAGCGTGCCATGCGGTATTTTTACCGTTATATTGCGTGACTTGAATCAATTCAGCTGGGTGTTTTTGATATAATATCCAGCAATAAGCCGTAAAGCTGGTTTTCTGCAGCCGGAGAGGTTTCAAGACGATCGGCGGAGACAGAATTCTTAAGAAATTGCATCTACACAGTTCAGAGGTAGTCATGATCAAGAAAATCGGTGTACTGACGAGCGGCGGTGATTCGCCGGGTATGAACGCTGCAATCCGCGGCGTTGTGCGTTCTGCGCTTTCAGAAGGTCTGGAAGTTTTTGGTATTTACGATGGCTACCTTGGCTTGTACGAAGATCGCATGGAGCAGCTGGACCGCTATAGCGTGTCCGACATGATCAACCGTGGCGGCACCTTCCTCGGCTCTGCCCGCTTCCCGGAGTTCAGGGATGAAAACGTGCGCGCCAAGGCGATTGAAAACCTGAAGAATCGCGGCATCGACGCGCTGGTGGTGATCGGCGGCGACGGTTCCTACATGGGCGCCAAACGCCTGACGGAAGAAGGCTTCCCGTGCATCGGTCTGCCGGGCACCATCGATAACGACGTTGCCGGCACCGACTACACCATCGGTTACTTCACCGCGCTGGAAACCGTGGTGGAAGCGATTGACCGCCTGCGCGATACCTCCTCTTCGCACCAGCGTATCTCCATCGTGGAAGTGATGGGCCGTTACTGCGGCGATCTGACGCTGGCGGCGGCGATTGCCGGCGGCTGCGAATTCATCGTGCTGCCTGAAATCGAATTCAACCGCGAAGACCTGGTGTGCGAAATCAAGGCCGGTATTGCCAAGGGTAAAAAACACGCCATCGTGGCGATCACCGAGCACATCTGCGACATCGATGAGCTGGCGCGCCACATCGAGCAGGAAACCAAGCGTGAAACCCGCGCCACCGTGCTGGGCCACATTCAACGCGGCGGTTCACCGGTTGCCTACGACCGCATCCTGGCCTCGCGCATGGGCGCCTACGCCATCGAGCTGCTGCTGCAGGGCTACGGCGGCCGCTGCGTCGGTATCCAGAACGAAAAAATGGTGCACCACGACATCATCGACGCGATCGAAAACATGAAGCGTCCGTTCAAGGGCGACTGGCTGGAAACGGCGAAAAAACTGTACTGATACGCCGCTCACCGCACGACAAAAGAGCCTCCGCTTGCGGGGGCTTTTTGATGCCCGCCGGCGATATATTCCGTAATCATCTATCCCAAAATTTTTTATTCTTTAATTGCCGGGAAAGTTTCTGGCAGGCTCTGATGCTAAACCAACCGATTGAGGTTGCGCTTAATTTTCTGGGAGAGCCTGTCGATGCGTAAATGGGGTGTAGGTCTGACATTGGTGCTGTTGGCGTCCGGCGCCATGGCGAAGGATATTCAGTTGCTGAACGTGTCATACGATCCGACGCGTGAGTTCTATCAGGCTTACAACACGGCATTCAGCAAGCACTATCAGGCGGAAACCGGCGACAAGGTGACGGTGCGCCAGTCGCATGGCGGATCCGGCAAGCAGGCGACCTCGGTGATCAACGGCATCGAGGCCGACGTGGTGACGCTGGCGTTAGCTTATGACGTCGACGCCATCGCCGAACGCGGGCGCATCGAGAAAGACTGGATCAAGCGCCTGCCGGACAACTCGGCGCCTTACACCTCGACCATCGTCTTCCTGGTGCGCAAAGGCAACCCGAAACAAATTCACGACTGGCCCGATTTGATCAAGCCGGGCGTGTCGGTGATCACCCCGAACCCGAAAACCTCCGGCGGCGCCCGCTGGAACTACCTGGCCGCCTGGGGCTACGCGTTGCACCACAACAACAACGATAAGGCCAAGGCGCAGGACTTCGTCAAAAACTTGTACAAGAACGTCGAAGTGCTGGATTCCGGCGCGCGCGGCGCGACCAACACCTTCGTTGAGCGCGGCATCGGCGATGTGCTGATCGCCTGGGAAAACGAAGCGCTGCTGGCGGAGAAAGAGCTCGGCAAAGACAAGTTCGAGATTATTACGCCGAGCGAATCGATCCTGGCCGAACCGACGGTGTCGGTGGTGGATAAGGTGGTCGATAAACGCGGTACCCGCGACGTGGCGACCGCCTACCTGAAGTATCTGTATTCGCCGGAAGGGCAGACCATCGCGGCGCAGCACTATTACCGTCCGCGCGATGCGGCGGTGGCGGCCAAGTTTGCCGGGCAGTTCCCGCAGCTGAAGCTGTTCACCGTGGATGACACCTTCGGCGGCTGGACCGAAGCGCAGAAGGTGCACTTCGCCACCGGCGGCGTGTTCGATGAGATCAGCAAACGCTGATGCCGGTTGAGCGGCAATAAAAAACCCCGGCAAGCCGGGGTTTTTTTATGGCAGGCCTAAGGGAATCAGGCTTTTTTCGCTGCGGCAGCGGCTTTGACGATCACGGCGAAAGCGTCGGCTTTCAGCGAGGCGCCGCCAACCAGCGCGCCGTCGATGTCCGGCTGAGAGAACAGCTCCGCGGCGTTCTTGTCGTTCACCGAACCGCCGTACTGGATGATGATTTCAGCGGCAACCGCGGCATCGTGCTTGGCGATGTGGTCACGGATAAATTTGTGCACGGCCTGCGCCTGCGCAGGGGTAGCGGATTTGCCGGTGCCGATGGCCCAGACCGGCTCATAGGCGATCACGGTGCCTTTCATCGCCGGTGCGCCCAGCGTTTTCAGCACGGCGTCGATCTGGCGCGCGCACACTTCTTCGGTTTTGCCCGCGGCGTTTTCCGCTTCGGTTTCACCGATGCACAGCACCGGGATCAGGCCGGCTTCTTTCAGCACGGCGAATTTCTCGGCGATGACTTCGTCGCTTTCTTTGTGGTAGGTGCGGCGCTCGGAGTGGCCGATGATGATGTACTGGGCACCGACGTCTTTCAGCATGTTGGCGGAAACTTCACCGGTGAAGGCGCCGGACAGGTTAACGTCCACGTTCTGCGCGCCCAGCGCGATGCGGCTGCCGGCCAGCGCGTGCTTGGCCTGATCCAGATACATCACCGGCGGGGCGATGGCGACGCCACAGCCGTCAACGCTGCTCAGCTCATTGCGCAGGCCGGCGATCAGTTCGTTGACCATGTGGGTGCTGCCGTTAAGCTTCCAGTTACCCATAACTAATGGATGACGCATGTTTTTTCCTCCAACTAGGGAACGCGAGAGTCGAAATGACAACTGCCGGACCGGCAGTTTACCTGCCCAACAGTATAGAGATCATTAAGCGCGAAGGCTTTGCTTTTCGTCATTAAATGCCGCGCCGTTACGGCTCGGAAAGCGCCAGCTTAATCGGTTCAACCGCGAAGGTTACGCCTTTATCGCCGTTGTCCGAAACGACATAGCGAATGGCGCCGACCTGCTGTTGGTAAAAGCGCGATCCTTTGCCTTTTTCCAGCAGGCTGTTCACCTTGTTCTGGCTCTGTTCCACCGTCAACGCCGGTTCGAACTGGCGCATCAGCGCCGCCATGTAGCTGATGGCGATGGCGCGCGCGGCTTTTTCTTCATTGGCCTGCTGCAGCGGCAGGTGAGTGATCTGCAACGTTTTGATTTTACCGGTGCCTTTCTCCAGCGCGGTGGAGGCGTACAGGTTTTCGTTGAGTTTGCTGGCGGCGCGCGTCAGCAGCGGCGAATCGTCTTCGGCGGCGGGAATGGCGCGGAATTCGCCAATCGGCAGCTTCGGGTTGTCGCGGTTGTATTTTTCGCGGAATTTGACCACCGTCAGATCGAACGTCGGCGCCCCGGCCAGCAGGTAAGGTGCGGCGGGCGTCGCTTCGGTGGGCGGCGGATCGGCCCAGGCGCTGGCGGCCGCCTGCAGCAGGCAGGCGATGACGAGGGTTTTTCTCAGCATGGCGTATGGCATCAAGGACAAAGATGGCTCCGATTAAAGCGATAACCCGCGGGGCTTGTCAAAGATCCCACGCCATTATCGGTTCGCTGACGAGAAAGCTGTGCGGCGCACCGCGTTATGCAAGGCGGAAAACTCGGCCCGGCAGCGCCTATGTTACACTGCGGCGCAGAATATGGGCAGGCTTAGAGCGCAGGAATCGATGACGTTACAACAGTGGTGTTTTTCTTTTAAGGGCCGCATCGGGCGGCGCGACTTCTGGATTTGGATGGGGCTGTGGTTGGCGCTGATGGCGGCGGCGTTTACGCTGGCCAATTATCAGCTGATCGCCATCCAATCCATCGCCTTCTTTATCGTGGCGTTGCTGTGGCCGACGGCGGCGGTGCTGGTCAAGCGCCTGCACGATCGCAACAAGGCCGGCTGGTGGGCGCTGCTGCTGATCCTGGCGTGGATGCTGGCGGCGGGGAACTGGCAGATGCTGGCGCCGATCTGGCAATGGGGCGTCGGGCGTTTCATTCCGACGCTGATTATCGTGATGATGATGATCGATCTGGGTGCCTTCGTCGGTACGCCGGGGGATAACCGGTTCGGCCCGGAAGCCGAACCGGTGAAGTTCCGCTGATCCCCTTCGGGTTACCAGTAGTGTTCGCTGGTGATGTGGCCCGGCTTGCGGCGCAGGTGCTTGCGCATCTGGCGGTGGTCTTTCAGCGTTTGCTGGGTGTCCCGCACCATTTGTGGGTTGCCGCACAGCATCACGTGGCTGGTTTCGGCGTCGATGGTCAAGCCGATCGCCGCTTCCAACCGGCCGTCCTCGATCAGCGCCGGTACGCGGCCGGTCAATGAACCGGGCGCCTCTTCGCGGCTGACGACAGTCTGGATGCGCAGCTTGCCGTTGTAGCGCTGCTGCAGTTGCTGCATCAGCGGCAGGTAGCTCAGGTCACGCGCAAAGCGCGCGGCGTGCACCAGCACCAGGTTGTTGAAGCGCTCCAGCCCGATGCCCTGCTGCAGAATCGATAAATAGGGGCCGATGGCGGTGCCGGTCGCCAGCAT
This sequence comes from Serratia sp. SM04, assembly GCF_040280225.1. Lineage (NCBI taxonomy): Bacteria > Pseudomonadati > Pseudomonadota > Gammaproteobacteria > Enterobacterales > Yersiniaceae > Serratia > Serratia sp. SM04. Next base: position 79,316 of record NZ_JBEOQT010000008.1, read on the forward strand.
CCACAGCGTGTCGCAGTCGGGCACCTCGTCCAGCACGAAGAAGCCGGCGGCTTCTTTGGTTACCATCACGTCCGAGCCCGGCTGCAGTTGATTGAGGCGCGGGCTCAGTTTGCCTTCCGGCACGGTGACCAGATAGAACTCCAGATTGGCGTCGTCGGGGGCATTGACGTAGGAGTAGGCGCGCTGCACCCGTTCGCCGTCGATCTCCAGCGCCAGCTTGGCGAATTGCCCGGCGGTGAAAGGATCGATGGGGGCATTGACCACCAGGCTGAACAGCCCGTCGGTCCATTGTTTTACCTGCGTAACCTTGCCGTTTACCCATTCAGCCATACTCTAAAGCTCCCGTGGTCGAATCAAATAAGCACAATGTCGTGAGCCGGAAATGGCGTGCGCGGTGCACTCTACCCGGTAGTCGTTGCCGAACAGGCGGTGAAACAGCTGCAGCTCGGAATTGCACAGGCTGCTGCAGCTGGAGCTGGCCACGCCGATCGGGCAGTGGTTTTCCACCAGCAGCGCGCCGAGCGGGTGGTCGAGCAATTCAGCCATGTAACCGTCATGTTGCCGCAGGCGCACCAGTCGGGCTAACCGATCTTGGTGGCTACGCTCGGCGGACAGCTCTTCGGCATAACGCAGATAAAGCTGCTCTTCGCGCGCGCTGAGCAACGGTTCCACCCCGGCGCCGCCAAACAGCTGCAGCGCGGATGCCCGCAACCGCTCCTGGTCGGCGGCCGTAAAGGCATGCCCTCGCTCGGTCAGCGACCAGTAGCGCGTCGGGCGGCCGACCTTGCTGCGCGCTTCTTCGTAACAAACCAACTCACGTTTTTCCAGGGATTGCAGATGTTGTCGGATGCCCATCGGCGTGATGTCCAGACGCTCCGCCAGCATTTTGGCCGAGTGCGGGCCGAGAGCCTTTAACTGCAATAAAATCAGCTCAGGTGTTTTCATGAACCAAATCCCTATGGTGTTATTTTATTTCAAGTTGATGAAAATAATTATCGATTAAATGCTAAAGCGCAGCTACTGCAAGGGCGCTATTTTTAACTCCAAAGCGTTAGACGTACAGTTTAATTTACGAGCCTGGTCGGGTTTGCTGCCAGTGTGACCTGGATCAATATCTGCCTGAAACTCGCTAAAAAAATCAGATTTGATTAGTTTATGCCGCCATAGAGGGCTGCTCGCCGTTCTGGCTGCTGCAACGGCCATTCCGGGACGCTGTGACGAGTTGAAACGTTAACGAAGATAATGAGAAAACTAGAGAATTTTCACCTGCTGGTGATGCTTATCCTGTTGGTCGCCGTCGGCCAGATGGCGCAAACCATTTATGTTCCCGTTATTGCTGATATCGCCCACGATCTGTCGGTTCGCACCGGCGCCGTGCAACGGGTGATGGCGGCGTATCTGCTGACCTACGGTTTCTCCCAGCTGATTTACGGGCCGATATCGGATCGTATCGGGCGTCGTCCGGTGATCCTGACCGGCATGATGATCTTCCTGATCGGCGCGCTGGGCGCGCTGCTGTCCACCAACCTGACGATGCTGGTCGCCGCCAGCGCGATTCAGGGCATGGGCACCGGCGTGGCGGGCGTGATGGCGCGCACCATGCCGCGCGATCTGTATGCCGGCACCGCGCTGCGCTATGCCAACAGCCTGCTGAATATGGGGATTTTGGTCAGCCCGCTGCTGGCGCCGGTGATCGGCGGCGCATTGGCGATGGTGTTCGGCTGGCGTGCCAGCTACGCCTTCCTGCTGGCGCTGTGCGCCTGCGTCGCTTTCGCCATGTTCCGCTGGCTGCCGGAAACCCGCCCGGTGCAAACGGAAAAACGCCGCATGCTGGCCAGTTTCCGCCAACTGCTGGCTGACAGCACCTTCAGTTGCTATCTGGTGATGCTGATCGGCGCGCTGGCGGGCATTGCGGTATTCGAGGCCAGCTGCGGCGTGTTGATGGGCGGCGTGTTGGGGCTGAGTGGCCTGACCGTCAGCATCCTGTTCATTCTGCCGATCCCGGCGGCGTTTTTCGGTGCCTGGTACGCCGGGCGCGACGGCAAGACCTTCCACACGCTGATGTGGCATTCGGTGATTAGCTGCCTGTTGGCGGGGGCGATGATGTGGATCCCGGGCTGGTTCGGCGTGATGAACATCTGGACGCTGATCGTGCCGGCCGCACTGTTCTTCTTCGGCGCCGGCATGCTGTTCCCGCTGGCGACCACCGGGGCGATGGAGCCGTTCCCTTACCTGGCCGGCGCGGCGGGCGCATTGGTGGGCGGCATGCAGAATATGGGATCGGGGCTTGCGACCTGGCTTTCCGCCATGCTGCCGCAAACCGGGCAGTTCAGCCTCGGATTGCTGATGTTCGCGATGGCGCTGTTGATCTTGCTGTGCTGGTGGCCGCTGTCCAACCGGATGCAACATCAGGGGCATACCGCATAACGACAGGGCGCCATTCGGCGCCCTCATGCAGTTGACAAAGGGGGAAAAAGCGTGATTTTTCCCCCTTTGTGGTTTTCAGCCGAAAATCAATAAATTGATTTTCCTGGTTTTCTATTCGTTGCTCTCTGCCAACCCGGCAAGGTCATGAGGTTTGTCATCAATCATCAGGGCGCCATTCGGCGCCCTGTTTCGTTACAGCAAAAACTCGTGCAGCGCCGGGTCTTTACGATCCAGATAGTGGGTTGAACGGATGCGGCGGATGGTGCGCGACTTGCCGCGGATCAGCAACGTTTCGGTCGTGGCCATATTGCCCTGGCGGCTGATGCCCTCCAGCAGATCGCCCTTGGTGATGCCGGTGGCGGAGAAGATCACGTTGTCGTTGCGCGCCATCTGATCCAGACGCAGCGCCTGACCGGCTTCGATACCCATCTCCCGGCAGCGCGCCAGCTCCTGTTCGCCGATGCGGCGGTTCTCGGCACTGTCGCCTTTCACCTCATGGCGCGGCAGCAAACGCGCCTGCATGTCGCCGTCCAGCGCGCGGATCACCGCGGCTGAGATCACTCCTTCCGGCGCGCCGCCGATGCCGTACATCACATCGACCTCGCTTTCCGGCATGCAGGTGAGAATGGAGGCCGCCACGTCGCCGTCAGGAATGGCGAACACCCGCACGCCGAGCTGCTGCATCTGCGCGATGACGCCGTCGTGGCGCGGTTTGGCCAAAACGATCACCGTCAGCTGCGACAGCGGTTTGCCCAGCCGGGCGGCGACGTTCTGCAGATTCTCCGCCAGCGGCAGGTTGAGATCGATGGCGCCGCGCGCCGCCGGGCCGACCACCAGCTTCTCCATGTACATGTCCGGCGCGTGCAGGAAGGTGCCGCGATCGCCCACCGCCAATACCGCCAGCGCATTGGACTGGCCCATGGCGGTCATGCGGGTGCCTTCGATCGGATCGACCGCGATGTCGACCGCGTCGCCCTGGCCGGTGCCGACCTGTTCGCCGATATACAGCATCGGCGCTTCGTCGATCTCGCCTTCGCCGATCACGATGCGCCCATCGATATCCACGTTGTTAAGCATGATGCGCATGGCGTGGACCGCCGCGCCGTCGGCGGCGTTCTTGTCGCCGCGTCCCAGCCATTTGTAGCCCGCCAGCGCGGCGGCTTCGGTAACGCGGGAAAATTCGATGGCTAATTCACGTTTCATGGCAAACCTGTCTGTGAGAAAGGGAAGAAAATATCGGCAAAGTCTATCACAGCGCGGCGGCGGCGGGGCGGGGCAAAAAAAAGCGCCGCCCGCAGGCAGCGCTTGTTGGTGAAACGGCAGCTTCGGGATTACTCGTGATCTTCCCACGCCTGAGCGCGCGCCACCGCTTTTTTCCAGCCGCCGTAGCGGTAGTTGCGTTCGGTGGTTTCGATGCTTGGGCGGAATTCGCGTTCAATCACCGCTTTGCTCTTCACTTCATCCAGATCGTTCCAGTAGCCGATGGCCAGGCCCGCCAGGAACGCGGCGCCCAGCGCCGTCGATTCACGCACTTCGGGGCGTTCTACGCGAGTGCCGAGAATATCGGACTGGAACTGCATCAGGAAGTTGTTGGCGACCGCGCCGCCGTCCACGCGCAGCGATTGCAGGCGGGTGTTGGCGTCGGCCTGCATAGCGTCCAGCACGTCACGGGTCTGGAAAGCGATGGATTCCAGCGTAGCGCGGATGATGTGGTTGCTGTTGGCGCCACGGGTCAGCCCGAAGATGGCACCGCGGGCGTACGGATCCCAGTAAGGGGCGCCTAGGCCGGTGAAGGCCGGCACCACATAGACGCCGTTGCTGTCTTTCACCTTGGTGGCGAAGTATTCGGAGTCGGCGGCGTCGCTGATCAGTTTCAGCTCGTCGCGCAGCCACTGGATAGACGCACCGCCGATGAACACCGCGCCTTCCAGCGCATAGTTCACTTCGCCGCGCGGGCCGCAGGCGATGGTGGTCAGCAGGCCGTTTTTCGAACGCACCGCTTCTTTGCCGGTGTTCATCAGCAGGAAGCAGCCGGTGCCGTAGGTGTTCTTCGCCATGCCCGGTTGAACGCACAGCTGGCCGTACAGCGCCGCCTGCTGGTCACCGGCGATACCGGCGATAGGAATACGCGTGCCGCCCTTACCGCCGATGTTGGTCTGGCCGTACACCTCGGAGGAAGGACGGACTTTCGGCAGCATGGCGCGCGGGATATCCAGCACTTCCAGCATGCGTTCATCCCAGTCCAGCTCGTGGATGTTGAACATCATGGTGCGTGAGGCGTTGGTGTAATCGGTAACGTGTACGCGCCCCTGGGTCATTTTCCACACCAGCCAGGTGTCGACGGTGCCGAACAGCAGTTCGCCGCGCTTGGCGCGCTCGCGGGCGCCTTCGACGTTGTCCAGGATCCACTTCACCTTGGTGCCGGAGAAGTACGGGTCAACCACCAGGCCGGTATTGTGACGGATGTACTCTTCCAGGCCGTCGCGCTTGAGCTTCTCGCAGATGTCGGCGGTGCGGCGGCACTGCCAGACGATGGCGTTGTAAATCGGCTTGCCGGTCTCTTTTTCCCAGACGATGGTGGTTTCGCGCTGGTTGGTGATGCCGATGCCGGCGATCTGATCGGAACTGATGTCGGCTTTCGCCAGCACTTCTACCAGCGTCGAACTTTGCGACGCCCAGATTTCCATCGGGTCGTGCTCAACCCAGCCGGCCTTGGGATAGATCTGCGGGAATTCGCGCTGCGATACTGCAACGATGTTAGCGTCGTGATCGAGCACGACGGCGCGTGAGCTGGTGGTCCCTTGGTCGAGTGCGACAATGTATTTTTTTTCTACAGTCATGGTAATTATCCTGCTGTTGTTAACCGTGTAAAACTGCACCCATCATGCTTTGCGCTGCTGGGTCTTGGCGTCGGGCTCTTCTTCCGTCACGCAGACGTCGCACGGCAGGTGGCGGCCAATCAGCGCGCGGTAACCGAAAGCGCCCAGGCCACAGCCGACGATAGGGGCGAAGATCGGCACCAGGAAGTACGGGATGTCGCGTGCGCCGGTGAAGGCGACTTTGCCCCAGCCGGCCAGGTAGGCGAACAGTTTCGGCCCGAAGTCACGCGCCGGGTTCAACGCAAAGCCGGTCAATGGTCCCATAGAGGCGCCGATCACGGCAATCAGAATACCGATCAGCAGCGGCGCCAGCGGGCCGCGCGGGATGCCGTTGCCGTCGTCGGTCAGCGCCAGGATCAGGCACATCAGAATGGCGGCGATCACCATTTCTACCAGGAAGGCCTGGCCGACGGAGATATGCGCGTTAGGGTAAGTCGAGAAGATGCCGGCCAGCTCGAGGCTTTCGTTGCTGCCGCGCACCATGTGGTGAGCCGCTTCGAAGTCGAAGAACAGGTTGTAGTACAGCCCATAGACCAGGGCGGCGGCGCAGAAGGCACCGGCGATCTGCGCAATGATGTAAGGCACCACTTTGCGCCCGTCGAAGCAGGCGAACAGCCACAGAGCGAGGGTGACCGCGGGGTTGAGATGCGCGCCGGAAATGGCGGCGGTCAGATAGATGGCCATGGCGACGCCCAGGCCCCAAATGATGCTGATTTCCCACTGGCCGAAGCTGGCGCCTGCCAGTTTCAGCGCGGCAACGCAGCCTACGCCAAAGAAGATCAGCAGCGCCGTGCCGAGGAACTCGGCGATGCACTGGCCTTTTAATGTCGGACTGGTGGTTTGGCTCATAATGTTGTTGTCCTGCAAAACGGCGGTTGTTGGTTTATAGGCTCAGTTAGGTATACATCTGACCTATGGGCACAGTTTTTTTCATCTCGTCCAATTATTGAATGAGGACGTGATGTAAATTTATCGTTAACGAACATAAACGAGAAATAGCGAAATCAAAATGTGTGTAGCTCGTCATAAAATTGAGCGATTTCGCGTCGTTTAGTGTTCTTTCTGAGCCATAAAAGTGTGATCTGACCAGTGGTTTGGCGAGGGGCGTTAACAACTCGCGGCGGCGGCGGCGGGGATTTTCAGTTTTTGCTGATGGCGGAGGCAGGAAAATTGCAACAGACTGCGCGATGATCCGGTATGTTGCTAGACAGGCGGAGACTGGCTACTTACAATCGTTTTTAACGAATCGAGACTGGCGCGCCTTCCATAACGGCGCGCGTCACTGAGCGCGATGCAATATTCGCAGTAGCTGCAGCCGACGTTGCGGCCGCTACTTATAGATGTACGCCTTGCTATCATGAGGGGACTGAAGCATGTCATTTGAAGTATTTGAGAAACTGGAAGCAAAAGTACAGCAGGCGATTGATACCATCACCTTGTTGCAGATGGAAATTGAAGAGCTGAAAGACAAAAACAACTCTCTGTCGCAGGAAGTTCAGGCTGCCTCCGGCAACCACGAAGCGCTGGTGCGCGAAAACCAACAGCTGAAAGAAGAACAGCACGTATGGCAAGATCGCCTGCGCGCTCTGCTGGGCAAAATGGAAGAGGTCTGATTCCTCACGTCAGGCAGCAACGAAAAGGGCGCCTGCGGCGCCCTTTTTCATGACCGAAAATCACTCGATGTCGAGCGGGTCTTCGGAGAGGATGATGCCGGTGTTGTCGGCATACAGGTGATCGCCGGAGAAGAAGGTGACGCCACCGAAGTTGACGCGGATATCGCTTTCCCCCACGCCTTCGCTTACCGCGCCCGCCGGGATCGCCGCCATCGCCTGAATGCCGATGTCGAGCTCTTCCAGATCGTCCACCTGACGCACCGCGCCGTACACCACGATGCCTTCCCATTCGTTCTGGGCGGCCAGGCGCGCCAGTTCGGCGTTGATCAGCGCCCGGCGTACCGAACCGCCGCCGTCGACCAACAGCACGCGGCCGCGGCCGTTTTCTTCAAGCAGATCGAACAACAGGCCGTTATCCTCAAAGCATTTCACCGTGGTGATCTGCCCGCCAAATGAAGTACGCCCGCCAAAATTGGAGAACAGAGGTTCAACAACGTTCACCTCTTCATGATAGATGTCGCAAAGTTCGGAAGTATCGTATTTCATAGGATTTTACGTCTGTTTGCCGCTGGAATGTTCAGTATATCCCTTTATTCGCCCTGTTGGCAAAATCATCAGTTTTTAACTGAGCGCCACGCCGATGGCGAACAGCAGGTTGGCCAGCAACGCCGCCTTGACCATGTGCTCCAGCATCGGCCGCATGCCGACCGGCGTCGGATCGCGCAGTACGCGCAGGCCGTGGCGCACCAGCAGCGGGATCGCCAGCACGAACAGCCAGCCCCACGGGCTGTGGAGATTGAACAGCGTAAACAGCGCGAAACACAGCACCGCGCCGCCGAGCAGCAGGGCATGGTAAATGCGCGCCTTGTGCGGGCCGAGACGCACCGCCAGCGTGTTCTTGCCGTTTTCGCGATCGCTCTCGATATCGCGCAGATTGTTGATGTTGAGCACCGCCGTCGCCAGCAGACCGCAGGCGGTGGCCGGCAGCATCACGACGCTGTCGAAGGTGTGCGTTTGCAGATAGTAGGTGCCGGCCACGCTCAGCCAGCCGAAGAACACCAGCACCGAGATATCGCCCAGCCCCAAATACCCGTAGGGTTTGTTGCCGACGGTATAGGTGATGGCCGCCACGATAGACAGCCCGCCCAGCACCAGGAAGCCCACCACGTCGCTGGGTTGCTCGCAGGCGACGGCGATCAGCGAACAGCCGGCGAGGGCGATCAGCACCACCGTCACCACCAGCGCCCGTTTCATCTGCGCCTGGGTGATCATGCCTTTTTGCATGCCGCGCAAGGGCCCGATGCGATCTTCTTTGTCGCTGCCTTTGACGGCATCGCCGTAGTCGTTCGCCAGATTGGAGAGGATCTGCAGCAGGCCGGCAGTCAACAGCGCCAGCAGCGCCACTTCGGGTTTCAGGCTGCCGTGCCAGGCGGCGATTGCCGAACCGACCACGATGGAGGCAAAGGCCAACGGCAGGGTGCGGGGGCGTAGACTTTCCAGCCAGGCGGAGATCGGGGTGGTGGGGGTCGATGAGCTCATGTTTCGCTTCTGTCAGTAAGTTGCGGTGTCCGTTAGAAATAATTGTGGGAGGCAATGCCTCCCACACAGATGACTGACAAGACAAAGATTGAGCGATTATAGGATAAAACGACTCAAATCTTCATCCGCCACCAGTTCATCCAGATGACTGCGCACGTAATCCGCATCAATTGTAATGGATTGGCCATTAATTTCACTCGCCTCGTAGGAAATATCTTCCATCAGACGCTCAAGCACGGTGTGCAGACGACGCGCGCCGATGTTCTCGGTGCTTTCGTTGACCTGCCACGCGGCTTCGGCGATGCGGCGGATGCCGTCGGCGGTGAACTCGATGTTGACGCCTTCGGTGCCCATCAGCGCTTTGTACTGCTCGGTCAGCGACGCGCTCGGCTCGGTCAGGATGCGCTCGAAGTCTTCGGTGGTCAGCGCCTGCAGCTCAACGCGGATCGGCAGACGGCCCTGCAGTTCCGGGATCAGATCCGACGGATTGGCGGTCTGGAACGCGCCGGAAGCGATGAACAGGATGTGGTCGGTCTTCACCATACCGTGCTTGGTGGACACGGTGCAGCCTTCCACCAGCGGCAGCAGATCGCGCTGTACGCCTTCGCGCGAGACGTCCGGGCCGGAGCTTTGGCCGCCGCGCTTACAGATTTTGTCGATCTCGTCGATAAACACGATGCCGTGCTGTTCAACCGCTTCGATCGCCTGCTCTTTCAGCTCTTCCGGGTTCACCAGCTTGGCGGCTTCTTCTTCTACCAGCAGCTTGAAGGCTTCTTTGATCTTCAGCTTGCGCGGTTTTTGCTTCTGGCCGCCGAGGTTCTGGAACATCGACTGCAGCTGGTTGGTCATCTCTTCCATGCCCGGAGGCGCCATGATTTCCACGCCCATCGGCGCGGCGGCCAGATCGATTTCGATCTCTTTGTCATCCAGCTGGCCTTCGCGCAGTTTCTTGCGGAATGCCTGGCGGGCGGCGGACGGTTCCTGATTTTCTTCCGGCTGGCCCCAGTTGTTTTTGGCCGGCGGGATCAGCACGTCGAGAATGCGCTCTTCGGCCAACTCTTCGGCACGGGTGCGGTTTTTCTCGATCGACTGCATGCGCACCATTTTGATGGCGGCATCGGTCAGATCGCGGATGATGGAGTCCACTTCTTTGCCCACATAGCCCACTTCGGTGAACTTGGTGGCTTCAACCTTGATGAACGGCGCGTTGGCCAGCTTCGCCAGACGGCGGGCGATTTCGGTTTTACCGACGCCGGTCGGGCCGATCATCAGAATGTTTTTCGGGGTCACTTCGTGACGCAGCATCTCGTTGAGCTGCATCCGGCGCCAGCGGTTGCGCAGGGCAATGGCGACAGCGCGTTTGGCCTTGTTTTGGCCAATGATATAGCTGTCCAGTTCGCTGACGATCTCGCGCGGGGTCATTTCAGACATGGTATTCGATCCTTACGCTTTGGAAGGCAATTCTTCAATGGTGTGGAAATGGTTGGTGTAAATACAGATGTCGCCGGCGATGTTGAGGGATTTCTCAACGATGTCGCGGGCGCTCAGCTCGGTATTTTCCAACATGGCGCGGGCTGCGGCCTGAGCGTAAGGGCCGCCGGAGCCGATGGCGATCAGATCGTTTTCCGGCTGCACCACATCGCCGTTGCCGGTGATGATCAGCGAAGCGTTTTCATCGGCGACCGCCAGCAGCGCTTCGAGCTTGCGCAGCATGCGGTCGGTGCGCCAGTCTTTCGCCAGCTCGACGGCGGCTTTCACCAGGTGGCCCTGATGCATTTCCAGTTTGCGTTCAAACAGTTCAAACAGCGTGAAGGCGTCAGCGGTGCCACCGGCGAAACCGGCGATCACTTTGTCGTTATACAGGCGACGCACTTTCTTGACGTTACCCTTCATCACCGTATTACCCAGGGTTGCCTGGCCATCACCACCGATGACGACCTGGCCGTTGCGGCGTACGCTTACAATTGTTGTCACGAGCAGACCCTCGTTAAAGACGGAAAGAAGCCCCCGCAGCGCCTGCTTTCGCAGACGCTACGAGGCATATTGAGAGTATAGATGGGGGGGGATTGACGCTTTTCAACCCCCAACGGAGAGGGGAATGCAACTCGACATGCCGACGCCCTTCAGGCGCGAAAGGGTTTTGTCCGCGGCGGCGCGGCTGCTGTACGGGCCGAGCACCACGCGATTCCAACCGCCGCCGGCGGTGATGCGGCTCTCGATGCCTTCGAACGCCAGGCGCGCACGCACGGATTCAGCCTGATCGGTGGCGCGGAACGAACCGCATTGCACCATCCACTTCTGTTTTGATTCCGGTTTGGTTTCCTGCTTGGCCGTTTCCTGTTTCACTTCCGGTTTGGGCTCCGGTTTCGGTTGCGGCTTCGGCTCAGGCTGTTTCACCTGTACCGGTTGCTGGGTAGTCGGTTTTGGCTGCGGGTGCGGCTGCACCGGCGCGGTGGTGGCCCCGTTGTTGAACGGGTTGCGCGGCGGCTGGCTGACCTGCTGCTGTTGCTGCACCGGCTGCTGCTGCATTTGCTGTTGTTGCATCTGCTGCTGCTGGCGAGTGCTGCGCGCGTTGGCCTGGCCCGGATCGTTATACGGCACTTCGTTCAGCTGCGTCGGGCGCTGCTGCATGTCGGCCTGCATCTGTTCCAGCAGTTGGCGCTGTTCGGCGGTCAGCTGAGTTTTGGAATTGAGCTCGCCGCCGGCCGTCGGTTCGGTCGGGGTTTGCACGCCGATCTGCCGGTTTTCCAGCTCTTTGATGTAGCGCCAGCGCTCTTCCGGCTTCGGCGGCAGGCCGTTGCCGGGGCGCGTGGTGTGCGCAGGCAACAACGGCGCGTCTTCCGGCTTGTTGTGCGTAATGAAATAGAGGCCACCGACAAAGACAACCAGCAACGCGGCGGCTAACGCCAGCACGGTTTTGGAAACCTTCGGAGAACTGCGTTTTTTACGGCTGGGGGTTTTACGCTTAGCTCCTGCTGCGCGCCCACGGCTTACATAGTCTTTTTGTGCCACTATTATTCCGCTGTGTCCTGATGAAAGGATAAGTCCGTCATGTTACTGAACCCTAAAATATTTGACTAGCGTTTCGGGGCAGCGGTGCTGCCTCTGATAATCAATTCACTGTCCAACAGCCGGGAGCCGCTGGCCACCGTCTGGCCGTTCAACTGCTCCAACAGCAACAACATCGCCTGCTGGCCGATCTGGAAGCGCGGCTGCGCCACCGTGGTCAGCGGCGGATCGCAATACTGCGCCAGCTTGAGGTCGTCAAAGCCGACGATCGACAGATCCTGCGGCACCCGCAGCCCCATTTTCTTCGCCTGGGACAGCACGCCGATCGCCATGACGTCGCTGTGGCAGAACACCGCCGTCGGCGGTTTCGGCTGAGCCATCAGTGCCGTCAGCGCTTGCGCGCCGGCTTCGTAGGTAAAATCACCCCGGGTAATATAGCTGCTTTCGACGGTAATGCCATTACGACGTAGCGCTTGAACGTAACCCTGCAGCCGATAATGGCTCAGCGGCATCTGTTCCGGCCCGGCGACGCAGGCGATCTGCCGGTGGCCCAATTGATGTAAATAATGCACGGCTTCAAAGGCGGCGGTCAGGTTGTCGATGTGCACCGTCGGCAGTTCCAGCTCGGGAGCGAACTCGTTGGCCATCACCATCGGCGGCAGGTTGCGCTGCTCTTCCTTGCTGGCGTCGAACGGCAGGTTGGAGCCCAGCAGCAGCATGCCGTCGATCTGTTTGGTGATGATCAGATTGACGAAGGTGCGCTCCTGCTGGTTTTGCTGCGCGCAGTCGCCGATCAGCACCAGATAGCCTTGTTGGGCGGCGGTCTGTTCGATCCCCTGGATCACATCGGCGAAAAACGGATCGCAGATGTCGGGCACGATCACCAGGATGGTGCGGGATTCGTTGCGCTTGATATTGCGTGACAGAGCATGAGGAGAATAACCCACGGCCAGGACGGCCTGTTCCACTTTCTGGCGCGTCGGCGTTGACACCTTTTCCGGGTTCATCAGCGCACGCGATACGGTAGCCGTTGAAACGCCCGCCATTTCGGCGACGTCTTTCATGGTCGCCATGGATAACTCTTTCTTGTGTTCCAACGCCTTTCTCCTTGCGTCAGCCCCATGCCGACGCCACTACTGCTGTTTGCTCACAATGTCCGGCATGCGGTGGCGAAATTGTTGTCATTGAGCGCCACTCGCGTTCGGGCACTCCGTCGCGCTGCGATGTGGCGACAAAATTTGCCCTCGCAGACATTCTAAACAGAATACGCCCCGCCTTTGTTACCTAATTTGCATAAAAAATGTGACCTGAGAAGGTTTTTTAGCGTTCGCTCGCAATTTCAAGGGTAAACGTTTGCACTGCGGCAGCTAAATCGGACTTTTCCGGGATCAGCTGTCGATCGGATCGACATCCAGCGTCCATTTCACCTTGCGCGTTTGCGGCAGGGTGCCGATCAGCGGCAGCGAGCTTTTCATCAGCTGTTGCAGGACGCGCCGCGTCGGGTGCTGCAGCAGCAGCTGCCAGCGGAAACGGCCGCCGCGTTTGGACTGCAGCGCCGGCACCGGGCCCATCACCCACAGCGAATCGTCCTTCAGCGGGCTGGCTTCCAGCAGGTTGCGCAGCTGCTGCAGGAACAGCGGGGCCTGCTGGTTGTCGTGATCTTCGGCGCGCACGATGATGTGGCTGGTGTAAGGCGGCAGAAACACGCTGTTGCGCTCCGCCAGCGTCTGTTTGGCGAAGGCGTCGTAACCCTGTTGCAGCAGTACCTGCAGCAGCGGGTGCTCCGGATGGTGGGTTTGCAGCAGCACTTCACCCTGTTTGCCCGCGCGGCCGGCCCGCCCGGAGACCTGGGTATACAGCTGAGCGAAACGCTCGGCGGAGCGGAAGTCGGCGGAGAACAGCGCGCCGTCCACGTCCAGCAACGCCACCAGGGTGACGTCGGGAAAATGGTGACCCTTGGCCAGCATCTGCGTGCCGATCAGAATGCGCGCTTCGCCGCGATGGATATCCGCCAGGTGCTGCTCAAGCGCGCCCTTGCGGCTGGTGGTGTCGCGATCGATGCGGGTGATCGGCGTGTCGGGGAACAGCGGCGCCAGCTCCTGCTCCAGCTGTTCGGTGCCGACGCCGACCGACACCAGGTGAGTGGAGCCGCACTGTGGGCACTGGTGCGGCACCGGCCGCTGGCTGTCGCAGTGGTGGCAGCGCAGCTGGCGCTGATGCTGGTGGAAGGTGTAGTAGTGATCGCAGCGCTGGCATTCGGCGATCCAGCCGCACTCGTGGCAAAGCAGCGCCGGGGCATAACCGCGGCGGTTGAGGAACAGCATCACCTGATTGCCGGCTTTTAAATGGTGCTGCATGCTTTTCAAAAGCGGTTGCGACAGGCCGACCTTCAGCGGCAGCCCCTTTAGATCGATCAGGTGCTGCGCCGCCGGTTTGGCGTTGCCCGCGCGCTGGGTGAGCTTCAGCTGGCGATATTTACCCAGCTGCACGTTGTGCAGCGTTTCCAATGCCGGGGTCGCGGAGCCCATTACCATCGGGATGTCCTCTTCCCGGGCGCGGAACACCGCCAGATCGCGGGCGTGGTAGCGCCAGCCTTCCTGCTGTTTATAAGAGCTGTCATGCTCTTCGTCGATGATGATTACGCCCAGCTGACGGAACGGCGTGAACAGCGCCGAACGGGTGCCGATGACGATGGCGGCTTCGCCGCTGCGCGCGCGCAGCCAAACCGCCAGCCGTTCGCTGTCGTTCAGCCCGGAGTGCAGCACGTCTACCGGCGCGTTGAAGCGCTCGCGAAAGCGGGCGATGGTTTGCGGCGTCAGGCCGATTTCCGGCACCAGCACCAGCGCCTGTCGGCCTTTGGCCAGCACGTTTTCCAGCACGCTGAGGTAGACTTCGGTCTTGCCGGAGCCGGTTACCCCCGCCAGCAGCCAGGCGGCGAACTGCTCATCCTCGCTTCTGATCGCCCCGACGGCGGTAGCCTGCTCGGTGTTCAGCCGCAGCCGCTCGCCGAGCACTGCGAAGTTGGGGCGCCAGTCGTGCGTATCCGCGACCTGAGCGCGCAGATCGATCAGCCCTTTGGCGCGCAGCGCCTGCAGGGCGCTTTCCGTCAGCTCAAGCTGGCTGACCTGGTGGCGATAGACCGGGCGTTGCAGCAGCGCCGCCAGCGCCTGCTGCTGTTTCGGCGCGCGTTTCAGGCTTTCGGGCGGGGTGGCGCGCCCCTCTTCGGTGGCGAACCATTGCCACAGCGGCGCGGCCTCGGCCGGTTTGCCTTGCCGCAGCAGGATCGGCAGCGCATGGAACAGCACCTCGCCGATGGGGTAGTGATAGTAATCGCTGGCCCAGCGCAGGATGCGCCACAGGCTGGGGGAGAACAGCGATTCGGCGTCGATCACGCTGTCGATCGGTTTGAGCTTGTCCAGCGGCAGTTCACTGGTGTCGCTGCAGCCGGTGACGATGCCGATCGCATGCTGCCTGCCCCAGGGCACGCCCACGCGCGCGCCGGCCACCGGCTGCATGCCGGGCGGCAGCAGATAGTCGAAGGTGCGGGCGAGGGGGACCGGCAAGGCAACGTGTACGACGGGCATGATCTCATCCAAATTGAAAAAAGTGGGCATCAGTTTACACGGCGCATCGGCAAATGTACGGTTCCGATTGCGCGCCCCGGCTAATGCTGTATAATTTGCCGCCTTTGGTATAATTCGATACCAAAATTCTATTATCAACCACGTGTGGTGTCTGGCGAAACAGGGCTGGATAGCGACACGGCCTTAACTGAGGTTTCCCATGAAACAAGGTATCCACCCAAAATACGAAGAAGTTACTGCTAACTGCTCTTGCGGTAACGTGATGAAGATCCGCTCCACCGTGGGCCACGATCTGAACCTGGACGTTTGTGGCGCATGCCACCCGTTCTACACTGGCAAGCAGCGTGACGTTGCTACCGGTGGCCGCGTTGACCGCTTCAACAAGCGTTTCAGCGTACCAGGCGCTAAGAAATAAGATTTCTTATCGTCCGATGAAAAAGGCGCCTTTGGCGCCTTTTTTCGTTTCTGCCGCCAGCGTTCGCCGGGCGGTTCTCAATATTCCCAGGTATCGGGGTCGACACCCAGTTCGCGCATCAACACTTTCGCGGCTTCCGGAATTTCATCGCTGCGCTCTTTGCGCAGGTCTTCATCGTTCGGCAGCGGCTGGCCGGTAAAGGCATGCAGAAACGCTTCACACAGCAGTTCGCTGTTGGTGGCGTGGCGCAGGTTGTTCACCTGGCGACGGGTCCGTTCGTCGGTGAGGATTTTCAGGACCTTCAGCGGAATGGATACCGTGATCTTTTTGACTTGCTCGCTTTTTTTACCGTGTTCAGCGTAAGGGCTGACATACTCGCCGTTCCACTCAGCCATGGGACACCTTAACTTTGTCAGAAAAATTACATAATTCTAAAAACCGGCCAATTATGCCCGATCTTCACTGTTCTCACTAAATAAATGTCAATTTTACGCGACCAGGGTCACTGAATGCCCCGCCTCGGCCGGGCATTGCGGCTTAACATCTTATCGTCATGTCATATCGGCATAATTTTAGCGGGTATTGTGCCATTGCTCAATCTATACGCAGAGAAGTTTAGATGTCCAGATGTATTGACGTCCATTAATCCTGCGATTACTCTTTAGGCCTCATTCACCGAACCGAGAGCCGAGCGAGCCCATGACGCGTAAACCAGCCACGATTGCCGTACGCAGCGGCCTGAACGACGACGAACAGTACGGCTGCGTTGTCCCGCCGATTCATCTGTCCAGCACCTATAACTTTACCGACTTCAACCAACCCCGAGCCCATGATTACTCGCGCCGCGGCAACCCGACGCGCGACGTGGTGCAACGCGCGTTGGCGGAGCTGGAAGGCGGCGCCGGCGCGGTGATGACCGGCAGCGGGATGTCGGCGATCCATCTGGTGACCACCGTGCTGCTGAAGCCCGGCGATCTGCTGGTGGCGCCGCACGACTGCTACGGCGGCAGCTATCGGTTGTTCGACAGCCTGAGCAAACGCGGTGCCTATCGCGTGCTGTTTGTCGATCAGGGTAATGAAGCCGCCCTGCAACAGGCGCTGGCGCAAAAGCCGAAGCTGGTGTTGATCGAAAGCCCCAGCAACCCGCTGCTGCGGGTGGTGGATATCGCGGCGATCTGCGCCGCCGCGCACGCGGCGGGCGCGTTGACGGTGGTGGACAACACCTTCCTCAGCCCGGCCCTGCAACAGCCGATCGAACTCGGTGCCGATCTGGTGGTCCATTCGTGCACCAAATACCTGAACGGGCATTCGGACGTGGTGGCCGGGGCGGTGATCGCCAAAGATCCCGAGCTGGCGGTCGAGCTGGCCTGGTGGGCGAACAACATCGGCGTGACCGGCGGCGCGTTTGACAGCTATCTTTTGCTGCGCGGCATGCGCACGCTGTCGCCGCGCATCAAGGCGGCGCAGCAAAACGCTGAAGCGATTGTTGACTATTTACAGCAGCAACCGTTGGTGAAAAAGCTGTATCATCCCTCCCTGCCGGAGAATCCGGGGCATGAGATCGCCCGCCGGCAGCAGCGCGGTTTCGGCGCGATGCTGAGTTTTGAACTGGACGGCGATGAAGCGGTGCTGCGCCGTTTTCTCTCTGCCCTTGAGCTGTTTACTCTGGCAGAATCGTTGGGCGGCGTAGAAAGCCTGATCTCGCATGCAGCGACCATGACCCACGCCGGCATGGCGGCGGAGGCGCGGGCAGCGGCCGGCATCTCCGAGAGCCTGCTGCGCATTTCCGTGGGTATTGAAGACAGTGAAGATTTGATTGCCGATCTGGAACGCGCTTTCCAGGCGGCGGCAACGAGGTAAGCATGAATGCAATTGCTGTAGCAGGGCCGGTGAGTGGGCGTCAACTGCACAAGTTTGGCGGCAGCAGTCTGGCGGATGTGAAGTGTTATCTGCGTGTGGCCGGGATTATGGCGGAATACAGCCAGCCGGGCGACATGATGGTGGTATCGGCCGCCGGCAGTACCACCAACCAGTTGATCAACTGGCTGAAGCTCAGCCAGAGCGATCGCCTGTCTGCGCACCAGGTGCAGCAGACGTTGCGTCGTTATCACAGCGATCTTATCAGCGGCCTGCTGCCGCCGGAAAGCGCCGAGCCGCTGATCGCCGAGTTTATTCAGGATCTGGAACGTCTGGCGGTGCTGCTGGACGGCAAAGTCGACGAGGTGTGCTATGCCGAAGTGGTCGGGCACGGCGAGATCTGGTCGGCGCGCCTGATGGCGGCGGTGCTCAACCACCTGGATATGCAGGCGGCCTGGCTGGATGCGCGTGACTTCCTGCGCGCCGAGCGCGCCGCGCAGCCGCAGGTAGATGAAGGCCGTTCTTATCCGCTGCTGCAGCAATTGTTGGCTCAACATCCGGGCAAGCGCCTGGTGGTGACCGGCTTCATTTCGCGCAACGACGCCGGGGAAACCGTGCTGTTGGGGCGTAACGGCAGCGACTACTCCGCCACTCAGGTCGGCGCGTTGGCCGGCGCGGCGCGCGTCACCATCTGGAGCGACGTGGCCGGGGTTTACAGCGCCGACCCGCGCAAGGTGAAAGACGCCTGCCTGCTGCCGCTGCTGCGCCTGGACGAAGCCAGCGAGCTGGCGCGCCTGGCGGCGCCGGTGTTGCATACCCGCACCCTGCAGCCGGTCTCCGGCAGCGATATCGATCTTCAACTGCGCTGCAGCTACCAGCCGGAGCAGGGCTCGACGCGCATCGAGCGCGTATTGGCGTCCGGCACCGGTGCCAAGATTGTCACCAGCCACGATGACGTGTGTCTGATTGAGCTGCACGTCGCCGCTCAGCATGACTTCAAACTGGCGCAGAAAGAGTTGGATCTGGTGCTCAAGCGCGCGCAGATCAAACCGCTGGCGGTGGGCATCCATCCTGATCGCAATCGGGTGCAGCTGTGCTACACCTCCGAGGTGGTCAACAGCGCGCTGGCGATCCTGCAGGCCTCGGCGCTGCCGGGTGAACTGCACCTGCGCGAAGGGTTGGCGCTGGTGGCTATGGTCGGCGCCGGGGTGTGCAAGAACCCGCTGCACAGCCATCGCTTCTATCAGCAGCTGAAAGATCAGCCGGTCGAATTTATCTGGCAGGCGGAAGATGGCATCAGCCTGGTGGCGGTATTGCGCCAGGGGCCGACCGCGCTGCTGATCCAGGGGCTGCACCAAAGCTTGTTCCGCGCCGAGAAGCGCATCGGTCTGGTGCTGTTCGGCAAGGGCAACATTGGGTCGCGCTGGCTGGAGCTGTTTGCCCGCGAGCAGACCAATATTTCCGCGCGCAGCGGCTTCGAATTTATCCTGGCGGGGGTGGTGGACAGCCGCCGCAGCCTGCTGAACTACGAAGGGCTGGACGCCAGCCGCGCATTGGCGTTCTTTGAGGACGAGGCGCAGGCGCTCGACGAAGAGTCGCTGTTCCTGTGGATGCGCGCGCACCCGTTCGACGATCTGGTGGTGCTCGACGTGACCGCCAGCGAAGAGCTGGCCGGGCAGTATCTGGATTTCGCCAGCTACGGTTTCCACGTGATCAGCGCCAACAAGCTGGCGGGAGCCTCGTGCAGCGATACCTATCGCCAAATCCGCGACGCCTTCGCCAAAACCGGCCGCCACTGGCTGTACAACGCCACCGTCGGCGCCGGTCTGCCGGTCAACCACACGGTGCGCGATCTGCGCGACAGCGGCGACAGCATTTTGGCGATCAGCGGCATTTTCTCCGGCACGCTTTCCTGGCTGTTCCTGCAGTATGACGGCACGGTGCCGTTCACCGAGCTGGTGGATCAGGCCTGGCAGCAGGGGCTGACCGAACCGGATCCGCGGGTCGATCTCTCCGGCCAGGATGTGATGCGCAAGTTGGTGATCCTGGCGCGCGAAGCGGGCTACGACATCGAACCTAACCAGGTGCGGGTCGAGTCGCTGGTGCCGGCGGGCTGCGAGCAGGGCTCCGTCGATCAGTTCTTCGAGAACGGCGAGGCGCTGAACCAGCAGATGCAGCAGCGCTTTGAGGCCGCCAGCGAAATGGGCCTGGTGCTGCGTCACGTGGCGCGTTTCGACGCCAACGGCAAGGCGCGGGTCGGCGTGGAGGCGGTGCGTCCTGAGCATCCGCTGGCCTCGTTGCTGCCGTGCGACAACGTGTTCGCCATCGAAAGCCGCTGGTATCGCGATAATCCGCTGGTGATCCGCGGGCCGGGCGCCGGCCGCGACGTAACCGCCGGAGCGATCCAGTCAGACCTTAACCGGTTGGCGCAGCTGCTTTAATCCTCTGCGGGCGCGGGTTCACCGCGCCCCTTTGCTTTTCCTGCCATACTTATCCCTGCCGCCGTCATGAAATTCCCTCGTTGAGCGGGTGAAGATTAATCATCTTATTCCCCTCATTTTCCTGTTGACTCTTTAGCCAACATGCGGCATTTTCTATCTAGACGTCTAAACGTATAGACGCTCATAAAGATGAAAAAAACAGTGATTGATAAGAGGTGAGCAGGGTATGAGTTTTTTCCACGCAAACCAGCGGGAAGCGCTGAATCAGAGTCTGGCGGAGTTGAACGGCCAGATTAACGTATCATTCGAGTTCTTCCCGCCGCGCACCAGCGAGATGGAAGAGACCCTGTGGCAGTCGATCGATCGTCTGAGCATCCTCAAACCCAAATTCGTTTCCGTCACCTACGGCGCCAACTCCGGCGAGCGCGATCGCACCCACAGCATCATCAAGGGGATCAAGGAGCGCACCGGCCTGGAGGCGGCGCCGCACCTGACCTGCATCGACGCCAGCCCGGCGCAGCTGCGCGACATCGCGGCCGATTATTGGAACAGCGGCATTCGCCATATCGTGGCGCTGCGCGGCGATTTGCCGCCGGGCGGCGGCAAGCCGGACATGTACGCGACCGATCTGGTGGCGCTGCTGAAAGACGTGGGCGACTTCGACATTTCCGTCGCCGCCTACCCGGAAGTGCACCCGGAGGCGAAGAGCGCCCAGGCCGACTTAATCAACCTGAAGCGCAAGATCGACGCCGGCGCCAGCCGCGCCATCACCCAGTTCTTCTTTGACGTCGAGAGCTACCTGCGTTTTCGCGACCGCTGCGTCGCCGCTGGTATCGACGTGGAAATCGTGCCGGGTATTCTGCCGGTGTCCAACTTCAAGCAGCTGCAGCGTTTCGCCACCATGACCAACGTGCGGGTGCCAAGCTGGATGACCAGCATGTTCGAAGGGCTGGACGACGATGCGGAAACCCGCAAAATGGTCGGCGCCAACATCGCCATGGACATGGTGAAGATCCTCAGCCGCGAAGGCGTGAAAGATTTCCACTTCTATACGCTGAACCGCGCCGAGATGAGCTACGCCATCTGCCACACGCTGGGCGTGCGCCCGGTGGCAGCCGCCTGACAGGCCTGTTCCATTGAAAAGGGCGTCGCTTACCGCGGCGCCCTTTTTTTGTGGGGAAGACAAGACATAAAAAAACGGCCCCGATAAACGGGGCCGCGATGAGGCTCACTAGCCGGTGTTGCGCATCCCGGCGGCGACGCCGGCGATGGTGACCATCAGCGCCTGCTCGACGCGGGCGTCCGGCTGCTCCTGCTGGCGCGAACGGTGCAGCAGCTCGGCCTGCAAGACGTTCAGCGGGTCGGTATAAACGTTGCGCAGCGCGATGGATTCGGCGATCCACGGCAGGTCTTCCATCAGGTGCGCATCGTTGGCGATGGTCAGCACCACCTTGATGTCGCTTTCCAGCTGATCGCGCAGCTGTTGGCCCAGCGGCCACAGCGATTTATCCACCAGGCGCTGATCGTAGTATTCCGCCAGCCACAGGTCGGCCTTGGCGAACACCATTTCCAGCATGGCGATGCGGGTGGAGAAGAACGGCCAGTCGCGACACATCGCCTCCAGTTCCGCCTGTTTGCCGGCTTTCACCGCCTCCTGCAATCCGGCGCCGGCGCCGAGCCAGGCCGGCAGCATCAGGCGGTTCTGCGTCCAGGCGAAGATCCACGGAATGGCGCGCAGGCTCTCTACGCCGCCGTTCGGCTTGCGTTTGGCCGGGCGTGAGCCCAGCGGCAGTTTACCCAGCTCCAGCTCCGGCGTAGCCGCGCGGAAGTAAGGCACGAAGTCCGGGTTTTCACGCACGTAGCCGCGATACATCCGGCAGGAGGTGTCTGACAGATCGTCCATCAGCGCCCGCCATTCTTTCTTCGGTTCCGGCGGCGGCAGCAGGTTTGCCTCGAGGATCGCGCCAGCATACAGCGCCAGGCTGCTGATGGTGACTTCAGGCAGGCCGAATTTGAAGCGGATCATCTCGCCCTGTTCGGTGACGCGCAGGCCGCCCTTCAGGCTGCCCGGCGGCTGCGACAGCAACGCCGCATGCGCCGGTGCGCCGCCGCGGCCGATGGAACCGCCGCGGCCGTGGAACAGCGTCAGCGCCACGCCGGCCTTTTCACAGGTTTTGATCAGCGCGTCCTGCGCGCGGTACTGCGCCCAGGAAGCGGCCATCACACCGGCGTCTTTCGCCGAGTCGGAGTAGCCGATCATCACCATCTGTTTGCCCTGAATAAAGCCGCGATACCAGTCGATGTTCAGCAACTGAGTCATCACGTCGTCGGCGTTGTTCAGATCGTCGAGGGTTTCGAACAGCGGAGCGACCGGCAGCGCGAACGGGCAACCGGCCTCTTTCAGCAGCAGGTGCACCGCCAGCACGTCGGAAGGCGTGCGCGCCATCGAAATCACGTAGGCGGCGATCGAGCCCTGCGGCGCTTCGGCGATCACCCGGCAGGTTTCCAGCACTTCCTGCGTGTCGGCGCTCGGTTGCCATTTCAGCGGCACCAGCGGGCGTTTGGAGTTCAGTTCGCGGATCAGGAACGCCTGTTTATCGGCTTCCGACCAGCTTTCATAGTCGCCCAGCCCCAGGTAGCGGGTCAGCTCGGCGATGGCCTCGGTATGGCGGGTGCTTTCCTGGCGCACGTCGATGCGTACCAGCGGCACGCCGAAGCAGCGCACGCGGCGCAGGGTATCCAGCAGCTGACCGTTGGCGATGATGCCCATGCCGCAGGCCTGCAGCGATTGGTAGCAGGCATACAGCGGCTCCCACAGCTGCTCGTTGTTCACCAGCAGGTCGTGCGGCTTCAGCACGCGTTCGCCTTTCAGGCGGCCTTCCAGATAGGCCTGGGAGCTCATCAGCTGGCTGCGCAGCTGCTTCATGATTTCGCGGTACGGTTCCTGCACCTCGTCACCGCCGGCGCGGGCGCGCAGCTCCGGGGTACATTCGGTCATCGACAGCTCGGAGACCAGCACCTGAATATCGCGGGTGAACAGGTCGCAGGCTTTCCAGCGGCTGAGCAGCAGCACATGGCGGGTAATTTCGGCGGTCACGTTCGGGTTGCCATCGCGGTCGCCGCCCATCCAGGAGGTGAAGCGCACCGGCACCGCTTCCGCCGGCAGGCTGTAATCGATGGAGTTTTCCAACTGCTCGTTGAACTCGCGCAGGAACGCCGGCACGCCTTCCCACAGGCTGTTTTCCACCACCGCGAAGCCCCATTTGGCTTCGTCGATCGGGGAAGGGCGATGTTTGCGAATTTCATCGGTGTGCCACGACTGGGCCACCAGCTGGCGCAGGCGGCGCATGATCTTGTTGCGCTCGTAGTCGGCCAGATCGTTGTGATCGAGCTGGCTGAGACAGGTGTTGACCTCCACCAGCTTGTGGATCAGGGTGCGGCGGGTGATCTCCGTCGGGTGCGCCGTCAGCACCAGCTCGATGGAAAGTTGCGACACCGCGTGCTGCAGCTCTTTGTCGCTGAGCTTTTTGTCTTTGAGACGGCTGAACAGCTGCGCCAGCGCTTCCGGGTTGCTGGCGGCTTCGCCGTTGGGCGAAATGCTGTGGTACTGCTCGGCGACGTTGGTCAGGTTGAGGAACTGGCTGAAGGCGCGCGCCACCGGCAGCAGCTCGTCGTTGGACAGGTTCTGCAGGGTGGAGAGCAGCTCCTGGCGATGCGCTTCGTTGCCGGCGCGTGAAGATTTGGAAAGCTTACGGATGGTCTCAACGCGATCGAGAATATGCTCGCCCAGCGCTTCTTTGATGGTATCGCCGAGCAATTTGCCGAGCATACTGACATTACTGCGCATTGCCGAATATTGTTCGTTCATATAACCCCTGACCCAGTTCTGTATGATTTTTATCTTGTAAATAAATTTCACGCGTCAGGCGCAGACCGCCTGCCTGATCACATCGCGTTCCTGTCCAATCGTCAATTGACACTATTTTTAGCAAAAAAACATCAAAATCGGCGCATTTTCTGAAATTTAATTACGCCGCATCGGTTATCAGCGTGGCTTATTTCGCCGTTTTCTACTTATTTTGAGTTAGGGGAAGCATAGCGCGTTTCCCCTGTTAAATGTCGGGTTTACTGCCGGCAAAAGTGATTGACCAGCTGGCCCAGCAGTTTGCGCGTCGGTTCGATAAACGCGGTGTCGATGTATTCGTCCGGCTGGTGGGCCTGATCGATGGAACCGGGCCCGAGCACCAACGTCGGGCAGACCTGCTGCACGAACGGCGCTTCGGTGCAGTAGTTGACCACCTGCGTGCGGGTGCCCAGCAGCTCCTCGATCACCGCCACCATGCGGTGGTCGGTCGGGCATTCGTAACCCGGCACCGACGCGTGCAGCTCTTCGATGGTCAGGCGGCCCGGCCAGCGTTGGCTCACCGGCTCCAATGCCTGATGCATCAGCTCGTTGATGTTGTCGAGCGTCATGCCGGGCAGCGGGCGGATATCCAGGTGCAGCTCGCAGCAGGCGCAGATGCGGTTGGCCGCGTCGCCGCCGCTGATATGGCCGAAGTTCATGGTGGGATAAGGCACGGCGAACGCCGGATTGTTGTAGCGCTCCTGCAGGGTTTTGCGCAGCTCCATCAGGTGGCCGATGGATTCGTGCATCAGATCGATGGCGTTGACGCCGCGCGCCGGATCGCTGGAGTGGCCGGACTGGCCGACGATGCGAATGGCGTTGGCCATGTGGCCCTTGTGTGCGCGCACCGGCTGCAGCGAGGTCGGTTCGCCGATGATGGCGAAATCCGGACGAATGGCGGTGGAGGCGGCGAAATAACGCGCGCCGGCCATCGTCGTTTCTTCATCTGCGGTCGCCAGAATGTACAGCGGCTTGGTCAATTTGCTCGCGTCGATGTCGCGCACCGCATCCAGAATAAAGGCGAAGAAGCCTTTCATGTCGGCGGTGCCCAGGCCGTAGAGCTTGTTGTCGTGCTCGGTCAGGGTGAAGGGATCGCGCGTCCAGCGGCCTTCGTCGTAAGGCACCGTATCGGTATGGCCGGCCAGCAGCAGGCCGCCGCTGCCTTCGCCGATGCTGGCCAGCAGGTTGAATTTGTGGCGCGATTCCGGCACCGGCTGCACGTCGACGCGAAAGCCCAGGTCGGCAAACCAGCCGGCCAGCAAGTTGATTAACGCCTCATTGCTCTGATCGAGGCCGGCATCGGTGGCGCTGATCGACTTCGTTGCGATCAACGCCCGGTACAGCTCAATAAATGGAGGTAATTTCATCTTCACTGTTGACAGCCTTTGGTTAGGATAGTATCAATATTCATGCATTTATTTTGAATAAAAATACAGTAAGCCGACGCGTAAGGGAACCCGATACCCGGATGTTTATAAAAGCATCAACGCCAGGCTCCGTGGGTGAACGGCGCAACAACGCTGGCTAGCCCTGTTACCTGGGTCGCAAGCGACCGCACGTCAGTTTAGAAGGTGAAAGGCCACATGTTGAATACGCTGATCGTTGGTGCCAGCGGTTACGCCGGAGCGGAGCTCACGGCTTACCTGAATCGCCACCCACACATGAACATAACCGCTTTAGCGGTTTCAGCGCAAAGTGCAGATGCAGGAAAGTTGCTTTCCGATCTCCATCCCCAGTTGAAAGGCATCGTCGATCTGCCGCTGCAGCCGTTGACCGACGTCGCCAAGGCGGCGCAGGGCATCGACGTGGTGTTCCTCGCCACCGC
The DNA here is from genome assembly GCF_040280225.1 of Serratia sp. SM04. Classification (NCBI taxonomy): domain Bacteria; kingdom Pseudomonadati; phylum Pseudomonadota; class Gammaproteobacteria; order Enterobacterales; family Yersiniaceae; genus Serratia; species Serratia sp. SM04. The sequence goes on from NZ_JBEOQT010000008.1 coordinate 104,809, forward strand.
TCATGAAGTCAGCCACGATATCGCACCGGCCTTCCTGGCGGCGGGCTGCGTGGTGTTCGATCTGTCGGGCGCCTTCCGCGTGCAGGACGCCGATTTTTATAGCCAGTACTACGGTTTCGAGCATCAGCATGGCGCCCTGCTGGAGCAGGCGGTGTACGGCCTGGCGGAATGGCAGAGCGACAAGATTAAACAGGCGCAGCTGATTGCCGTGCCGGGCTGTTACCCGACGGCGGCGCAGCTGGCGCTGAAACCGTTGATCGAAAAACAGCTGCTGAACCTCGACCAGTGGCCGGTGATCAACGCCACCAGCGGCGTCAGCGGCGCCGGGCGCAAGGCCAGCATGACCACCAGCTTCTGCGAAGTGAGCCTGCAGCCGTACGGTATTTTCACCCACCGGCACCAGCCGGAGATCGCCGCGCACCTGGGCGTGCCGGTCATCTTTACGCCGCACCTGGGCAACTTCCCGCGCGGCATCCTTGAAACTATCACCTGCCGCCTGAAGGCCGGCGTGACCGCGCAGGACGTGGCCGCCGCCTATCACGCCGCCTATGACGACAAGCCGCTGGTGCGGCTGTACGACCAGGGCGTGCCGGCGCTGAAAGCGGTGGTGGGGCTGCCGTTCTGCGACATCGGCTTTGCGGTGCAGGGCGAGCATCTGATTGCCGTGGCGGTGGAAGACAACCTGCTGAAAGGCGCGGCGGCACAGGCGGTGCAATGCCTGAATATCCGTTTCGGCTTCCCGGAAACCCAGTCACTCCTTTAAACCAGCGTGAGTAAACAGCAATGAACCCGTTAATTATCAAGTTAGGTGGCGTGTTATTAGACAGTGAAGAAGCGCTGGAGCGTCTGTTTACCGCGCTGGACAGCTACCGGCAGCAGCATCAGCGCCCGCTGGTGATCGTGCACGGCGGCGGCTGCGTGGTGGACGAACTGATGAAGCAACTCTCTTTGCCGGTGGTGAAAAAGAACGGCCTGCGGGTCACGCCGGCCGATCAGATCGACATCATCACCGGCGCGCTGGCCGGCACCGCCAACAAAACGCTGCTGGCGTGGGCGATTAAACACCAAATCAACGCCGTCGGCCTGAGCCTGGCGGACGGCGGCAGCGCAGTCGTGACCCCACTCGATCCGGCATTGGGCCACGTCGGCAACGCGCAGCCCGGTTCCCCCGCGCTGCTCAATATCCTGCTGAGCGCCGGCTACCTGCCGGTTGTCAGCTCCATCGGCATCACCGCCGATGGGCAGTTAATGAACGTGAACGCCGATCAGGCGGCGACGGCGCTGGCGGCGACGCTGGGGGCGGATCTGATCCTGCTGTCGGACGTCAGCGGCATCCTCGACGGCAAGGGGCAACGCATTGCGGAAATGACGGCGCAAAAAGCGGAACAACTGATCGCGCAAGGCATTATCACCGATGGTATGGTGGTGAAGGTGAATGCGGCGCTCGACGCTGCCCGCACCCTCGGCCGCCCGGTGGATATCGCCAGCTGGCGCCATGCCGATCAGCTTCCTGCTTTGTTTAACGGCGTGTCGATTGGCACCCGGATCCTCGCTTAATTTTAGAATTAGAAAGGAATAGATCATGCAAAACCAAGGCATCAAAAAAATCGTTCTGGCGTACTCCGGCGGCCTGGATACCTCGGCCATCATTCCATGGCTGAAAGAGAACTACGGCGGCTGTGAAGTGGTGGCGTTCGTGGCGGACATCGGTCAGGAGCGCAGCGATCTGGAAGGCGTGGAGCAAAAAGCCCTGCAGTCCGGTGCCTCTGAATGTCACGTGGTCGATCTGCGTGAAGAATTTATCCGCGATTACGTTTATCCGGTGCTGCAGACCGGCGCCCTGTACGAGGGCAGCTACCTGCTGGGCACCTCGATGGCGCGGCCGATCATCGCCAAGGCGCAGGTCGAGCTGGCGTTGAAAGTGGGGGCCGACGCGCTGTGCCACGGTGCGACCGGCAAAGGCAACGATCAGGTGCGTTTTGAGACCACCTACACCGCGCTGGCACCGCAGCTGAAAGTGGTGGCGCCGTGGCGTGAGTGGAATCTGCGTTCCCGTGAAGCGCTGCTGGATTACCTGAAAGAGCGCAACATCCCGACCACCGCGTCGCTGGAGAAGATCTACAGCCGCGATGAAAACGCCTGGCACATCTCCACCGAAGGCGGCGTGCTGGAAAGCCCGTGGAATGCGCCGAACAAAGATTGCTGGGTGTGGACCGTCGATCCGCAGGAAGCGCCGGACCAGCCTGAGCAGGTGACCGTGACCGTTGAGAAAGGCCGCGTTGTGGCGGTTAACGGTAAAGCGCTGTCGCCGTACCAGTGCCTGGAAACCCTGAACGCGCTGGGCGCCAAACACGGCGTCGGCCGTATCGACATCGTGGAAAACCGCCTTGTGGGCATCAAATCCCGCGGCTGCTATGAAACCCCGGGGGGCACCATCATGGTGGCGGCGCTGCGCGCCGTCGAGCAGCTGGTGCTGGACCGCGACAGCTTCAAATGGCGCGAGCAGCTGGGCCTGGAGATGTCTTATGTGGTGTACGACGGCCGCTGGTTCGCGCCGCTGCGCCGCTCGCTGCAGGCCTCTGCCGAAGCATTGGCTGAAGAGGTGAACGGTGAAGTGGTGCTGCAGCTGTACAAAGGCCAGGTGACGGCGATCCAGAAAAAATCCGCCAACAGCCTGTACTCCGAAGAGTTCGCCACCTTCGGTGAAGACGAAGTTTACGATCACAGCCACGCGGGCGGCTTTATCCGCCTGTTCTCTCTGTCTTCACGCATCCGCGCGTTGAACGAGAAAAAGAATAAATAATCGATTGGCGTGACTCTGCAAGGGCGCAGCATGCTGCGCCCTTTCGCATAAAAATTCAGGAGTAAGATATGGCACTTTGGGGCGGACGGTTCACTCAGGCGGCGGATCAGCGGTTCAAGCAACTCAACGATTCGCTGCGGTTCGATTATCGCCTGGCGGAGCAGGATATCGTGGGCTCGGTGGCCTGGTCGAAGGCGCTGGTGACCGTTAACGTGTTGACGGCAACGGAGCAACAGCAGCTGGAGCAGGCGCTGAATGCGCTACTGACGGAAGTTCAGGCCGATCCTTTGGCGATCGTCCAAAGCGATGCCGAAGACATCCACAGCTGGGTGGAGCAGAAGCTGATCGAGAAGGTCGGCGATTTGGGCAAGAAGCTGCACACCGGCCGCAGCCGCAACGATCAGGTCGCGACCGATCTGAAGCTGTGGTGCAAACAGCAAGTCGGCGATCTGCATCAGGCGATCGTCCAGCTGCAGCAGGCGCTGGTGGAGACCGCCGAAGCCAACCAGGATGCGGTGATGCCGGGGTATACCCACCTGCAACGCGCGCAGCCGGTGACTTTCGCGCACTGGTGCCTGGCCTATGTCGAGATGCTGGCGCGCGATGAGAGCCGCCTGCAGGATACCCTGAAACGGCTGGACGTCAGCCCGCTGGGCAGCGGCGCGCTGGCCGGCACCGCTTATCCTATCGATCGCGAGCAGTTGGCCGGCTGGCTGGGCTTCGCCTCGGCGACCCGCAACAGCCTGGACAGCGTATCCGATCGCGATCACGTGCTGGAGCTGCTGTCCAACGCCGCCATCAGCATGGTGCACCTGTCGCGCTTCGCCGAAGACCTGATCTTCTTCAACAGCGGTGAAGCGGCATTTGTCGAGCTGTCCGACCGCGTGACCTCCGGCTCTTCGCTGATGCCGCAGAAGAAAAACCCGGACGCGCTGGAGCTGATCCGCGGCAAGTGCGGCCGCGTGCAGGGCGCGCTGACCGGCATGATGATGACGCTGAAAGGCCTGCCGCTGGCGTACAACAAAGACATGCAGGAAGATAAAGAAGGGCTGTTCGACGCGCTCGACACCTGGATGGACTGCCTGCAGATGGCGGCGCTGGTGCTGGACGGCATTCAGGTGAAGCGCCCGCGCTGCCAGGAAGCGGCGGAGCAGGGCTATGCCAACGCCACCGAACTGGCGGATTACCTGGTCGCCAAGGGCGTGCCGTTCCGCGAGGCGCACCATATCGTCGGCGAGGCGGTGGTAGAAGCGATTCGCCAGGGCAAACCGCTGGAAGCGCTGCCGCTGGCGGACTTGCAGCAGTTCAGCGCAACGATCGGCGACGACGTTTACCCGATCCTGGCCTTGCAATCCTGCCTGGACAAGCGTGCGGCCAAAGGCGGCGTCGCGCCGCAGCAGGTGGCCGCGGCAATCGCCGCAGCGAAACAGCGTTTGGCTTGACGACGATAAGGGCGGCCCGGTGCCGCCCTTGAACCTCTATCCCGCCAGGCGTGCGCACAGATAACGGTTCAGGCTCACGCCTTCCTCCATCGCGCCGATCGCCAGCCGCCGATGCTGTTCCGGCGTCATGCGCAACACCAGTTTTCCGCTGAAGTTCTTTTCCGCCAGCGCCTGCGGCGGCGTTTCACCTTGCGCCAACATATCGTCGATCGTTTCGCTCACCACTTTTTCGATACCCTCCAGCGCGCCGGTACGCGTGGCCGCCAGCCAGGACAACGAGGGGAATTCGGCGCACAGCCCGACATATTCACGATCTTCCGCTGACCAGGTGATGCGATAGGTATAGTGTTCATGCTTTTCCATGTTCTTCCTCCATTCTGGCTGCCTGCTTTATTCTAGTATCGTTATTGGTATCACTTCAATGTCGAAGCATAAAAAATGAACGCAGAAGGGCCGTGAGGCAAGAGGAGGGAGGAAAATGTGGAAAGTGCTGCGCAAAAAAACCGGGCCTGAAGGCCCGGTGGGGATGAACGGAGAATGAGAGGTTATTCGCCCGGGCAGCGCTGGCAGCGCTCGATTTCGGCCGTGCCGAGTTTGAGCTTCGCCTGCAGGTCACGCAGCGCGGTGCGCAAGCCTTCCTCGATCACCGGGTGATAGAACGGCATGTCCAGCATCTGATCGACGGTCATCTGTTGCTGATGCGCCCAGGCCAACAGGTGCGCGATGTGTTCGGCGTCCGGGGCGATCATTTCCGCGCCGAGGAAACGGCCGGTGCCTTGCTCGCCGTAGACGTGCAGAATGCCTTTGTTGCGCAGCATCACCCGCGAGCGGCCCTGATTCTCAAACGAGACCTTGCCCACTTCAAAGCAACCGCAGGCGCTGAACTTCTCGCTCAGCTCGCGGAAGGTCGAGCCGACCATGGCGATCTGCGGATCGGAGAACACCACTGAAATCGCGCTGCGGCGCAGGCCCGGATTGATCTCCGGGAAGCTGCCGGCGTTGGCGCCGGCGATGCGCGCCTGATCGCTGGCCTCATGCAGCAGCGGCAGCTGGTTGCTGGCGTCGCCGGCGATGAAAATATGCGGCACGCTGGTTTGCATCGTCAGGCGGTCGGCCAACGGCACGCCTCGGGCGTCGAGCTGTAAGCCGGTGTTTTCGAGGCCCAGCCGATCGACGTTGGGGCGGCGGCCGGTGGCGGCCAGCACGTAGTCCACCAGGATCTCCTGTGGTTGGCCCTGCAGATCCCGATAGCGGATAAATACGCGGTCGCCTTCGCGCTGCATCATCTCTACCTTCACGTCGGCGTCGAGATAGAACTCTTCCCCCAGCGCGTTGGCGGCGTAGTCGCGCACGGCGCTGTCGGTCAGCGGCCCGACGGCGCCGCCGATGCCGAAGACCTTGGTGTCGACACCGAGGCGGTGCAGCGCTTGCCCCAGCTCGAGCCCGATGACGCCGGGGCCGAATACCGCTACGGACTGCGGCAAATCATCCCAGTTGAACAGATCGTCGTTGACGATCAGACGATCGCCCAGTTCGTTCCACGGCGCCGGCCAGCTGGGGCGGGAACCGGTGGCGATCACGATGCGCTGCGCCACGATGCGCGTATGCTCGTCGACCTGCAGCGTGTTGTCGTCGATAAAGCGGGCATAGCCCTGAATTTTGTCGCCGGCCGGGATCTCGTCCACGCCTTCCAGCACGAAGCCGACGAAGCGATCGCGTTCGCGTTTGACGCGCGCCATCACTTCGCGCCCGTCGATGCGGGTTTTACCGGTTGGGTGCACGCCAAAGCCCGGCGCGCGTTCGATTTGATGTACCGCTTCGGCAGCGGCGATCAGCAACTTGGATGGCATGCAGCCAACGCGCGCACAGGTGGTGCCGTAAGGCCCGCCTTCGATCATCACCACGCTGGGGGTAGACAGTTTGGCCGCGCGATAGGCGCCGAGCCCTGCGGTGCCGCCGCCGATGACCGCAACATCAACGTTCAACAGTTTCATATCCGCTCCTGAAAGGTAAAAAAAGGGCGGGCCGTAGCCCGCCAAAGTTCACGTTGGCTTTGTTATTACTTATTAAGCTGACAGGAAAGTTTCCAGATCGTCGCTGCCGCCGATGTGACGGCCGCCGATGAACACTTGCGGCACCGTGGCGCGGCCGCTGACGGCGCGCAGGCTGACGGTGGTGGCGTCTTTGCCCAGTACGATCTCTTCATACTGAATGCCGCGCTCTTGCAGCATTTGCTTGGCTTTGGCGCAGAATGGGCAGCCCGGCTTGGTGAACAGGGAGACCGACTCCTGCACTTTGAATTCCGGCGCCAGGTATTTCAGCATGGTGTCGGCGTCGGACACTTCAAACGGGTCGCCCGGCTTGTTCGGTTCGACGAACATTTTCTCGACCACGCCGTCGCGCACCAGCATCGAGTAGCGCCATGAACGCGGGCCAAAGCCCAGATCCGCTTTCTCGACCAGCATGTTCATGCCTTTGGTGAATTCACCGTTGCCGTCCGGCACGAAGGTGATGTTTTCCGCATGTTGATCGGCTTTCCAGGCGTTCATCACGAAGGTATCGTTCACCGAGACGCACAGAATGCCGTCGACGCCGTGCTGCTTGAATACGCTGGACAGTTCGTTGTAGCGCGGCAGATGGCTCGAAGAACAGGTTGGCGTAAATGCGCCCGGCAGCGAGAACACGATAACGGTTTTGTTTTTGAACAGGTCATCAGTGGTCACATCAATCCATTGGTCGCCCTGACGGGTGTGGAAAGTAACCTGAGGAACTTTCTTGCCTTCTTGACTGGTAAACATTGATTAACCCCTTAATTAGCAAAATTAATTTTTAGCATTTAGCGCGATATCGCTTCGTTGGGACACATTATTGTCGCTGGGGGTTGATAGATCTAATCGCTCATTGCTATCTTATCTATCGCCATGAGCTATCATGGAATGGAGGGAAACAATGAATATTCGTGATTTAGAGTATCTGGTCGCCTTGGCCGAGCACCGGCACTTCCGCCGCGCGGCCGATTCATGCCATGTAAGCCAACCCACGCTGAGCGGGCAGATCCGCAAGCTGGAAGACGAGTTGGGCGTCATGCTGCTCGAGCGCACCAGCCGCAAGGTGCTGTTCACCCAGGCGGGTCTGCTGCTGGTGGAGCAGGCGCGTACCGTGCTGCGCGAAGTGAAAGTATTGAAGGAGATGGCCAGCCAGCAGGGCGAAGCCATGTCCGGGCCGCTGCACATCGGCCTGATCCCGACCGTGGGGCCTTATCTGCTGCCGCAGATCATCCCGACGCTGCACAAAACCTTCCCGAAACTGGAAATGTACCTGCACGAAGCGCAAACCCAGCAACTGCTGGCGCAACTCGACAGCGGCAAATTGGACTGCGCCATTCTGGCATTGGTGAAGGAAACCGAGGCGTTTATCGAAGTGCCTCTGTTCGATGAACCGATGAAGCTGGCGGTGTATTCCGATCACCCGTGGGCGCAGCGCGAGCGCGTGGCGATGCCGGATTTGGCGGGAGAGAAGCTGCTGATGCTGGAGGATGGCCACTGCCTGCGCGATCAGGCGATGGGCTTCTGCTTCCAGGCGGGCGCGGACGAAGATACCCACTTCCGCGCCACCAGTCTGGAAACGCTGCGCAATATGGTCGCGGCCGGCAGCGGCATTACCCTGCTGCCGTCACTGGCGGTGCCGCCGCAGCGCGAACGCGACGGCGTCTGCTATCTGGATTGCTACAAGCCGGAACCGAAGCGCACCATCGCGTTGGTGTATCGCCCCGGTTCCCCACTGCGCAGCCGTTATGAGCAGTTGGCCGAAGCGATCCGCGAGCACATGCAGGGCTACATCGACAACGCGTTAAAACAGGCGGTTTAAGCCGTTAAGCGCCGCCACCCGGTAGGCTTCGGCCATGGTCGGATAGTTGAAGGTCGTATTAACGAAATACTCGATAGTATTGCCTTCACCTTTCTGTTCCATGATCGCCTGACCGATGTGGATGATCTCCGCCGCACGCTCGCCGAAGCAGTGGATCCCGAGGATCTGCAGGGTGTCGCGATGGAACAGGATCTTCAGGCTGCCTACGTTCATCCCGGCGATCTGCGCGCGCGCCAGATGCTTGAACTGGGCGCGGCCCACTTCATACGGCACCTTCATCGCCGTCAGTTCCTGCTCGGTTTTGCCGACGGAGCTGATTTCCGGAATGGTGTAGATGCCGGTCGGGATATCTTCGATTAGGTGACCGCTGGCTTCGCCGGAAGCGATCGCCTGCGCGGCGATGCGGCCCTGATCGTAGGCGGCGGAAGCCAGGCTCGGATAGCCGATCACGTCACCGACCGCATAGATGTGCGACAGCGCGGTTTGGTACATGCTGTTCACCTTCAGTAGCCCGCGGCTGTCCGATTCCAGGCCGACGTTTTCCAACCCCAGCGAATCTGTGTTGCCGGTACGGCCGTTGGCGTACAGCAGGCAGTCCGCTTTCACCTTCTTGCCGGACTTCAGGTGCACGATCACGCCGTCTTCGGTGCCTTCAATCTTCTCGAACTCCTCGTTGTGGCGGATCACCACGCCGTTGTTCCAGAAGTGGTAAGAGAGCGAATCCGACATCTCCTGATCGAGGAATGCCAGCAGGCGATCGCGGGTGTTGATCAGATCGACCTTGACGTTCAGACCGCGGAAGATAGACGCGTATTCGCAGCCGATCACCCCGGCGCCGTAAATGATCACGTGGCGCGGTTCATGGCTCAGCTCGAGAATGGAGTCGCTGTCATAGATGCGCGGGTGATTGAAATCGACGCTGGCCGGGTGATAAGGGCGCGAGCCGCAGGCGATCACGATGTGGTCGGCGCGGATGGTGTCCTGGGTGCCGTCCATATAGCTGACGCTGACGGTGTTGGCGTCGATGAAGCGCGCGTCGCCGGCGAACAGTTTGCACTGGTTCCGCTCATAGAACCCTTGGCGCATGCGGGTCTGCTGGCTGATGACGTTATCGGCGTGGCGTAAAATGTCAGGGAAGGTCGCGCTGAGCGTGCGCGAGTTGTTGTAAAGTGGGTTCTGGTTGAATTCGATAATGCGGCTGACGGCGTGGCGGAGGGCTTTGGAAGGGATGGTGCCCCAGTGGGTACATCCGCCGCCTACGTTGTTGTACCGTTCGATAACGGCCACGCGGGCGCCCTGTTTCACCAGCCCCATGGCGGCACCTTCACCACCAGGGCCCGAGCCAATCACAATGGCATCAAATTGATAGTGCTGTTGCATGTAGGAGAGACCTGTTTTTTATACAAGATTACAACGGTATCTTAACATCATAGCGCTGCTCACCCAATCACCATTAGGCTTTTTGAGGCAAAGCACAATCGGCTCAGGGCGGAAGTGTGATAGAGCGCGTTAGTATAAATGCTGTTGCAATAAAATTTGCTATATTGCCGAGTCTAGGGCGTTAGACTGAGAGAATGGAACCTATCCGGATATGCATATGGGCGTCAGAGCACAACAAAAAGAACGGACTCGTCGTTCCCTGATCGAAGCCGCATTCAGCCAGCTGAGCGCCGAACGCAGCTTCGCCAGCCTGAGCCTGCGGGAAGTTTCACGCGAGGCGGGCATCGCGCCCACGTCGTTTTACCGCCATTTCCGCGATGTGGATGAGCTGGGGCTGACCATGGTGGACGAAAGCGGCCTGATGCTGCGTCAGTTGATGCGCCAGGCGCGCCAACGCATCGCCAAGGGCGGCAGCGTGATCCGCACCTCGGTGTCCACCTTTATGGAATTTATCGGCAACAACCCGAACGCCTTCCGCCTGCTGCTGCGAGAGCGTTCCGGCACGTCGGCGGCATTCCGTGCGGCGGTGGCGCGCGAGATCCAGCATTTCATCGCCGAACTGGCGGACTACCTCGAGTTGGAAAACCACATGCCGCGCAGCTTTACCGAAGCGCAGGCGGAAGCGATGGTCACCATCGTGTTCAGCGCCGGCGCGGAAGCGCTGGATATCGACGTCGAGCAGCGGCAGCAGCTGGAAGAGCGGCTGGTGCTGCAGCTGCGGATGATCTCCAAAGGGGCGTATTACTGGTATCGTCGCGAACAAGAAAAAGCTTCTGTGTCCCACGTATAAAAAAGGTAAAAAATGATGGAAAAACCAGGCCGTGAAAATGGCACCTTACTGCTGGCGTTGATTGCCGGCCTTTCGATCAACGGTTCGTTTGCCGCGCTGTTCAGCTCGGTGGTGCCGTTTTCGATCTTCCCGCTGATCGCGTTGGTGCTGGCGGTGTACTGCCTGCATCAGCGTTACCTGAACCGCGCCATGCCGGACGGCATGCCGAAGCTGGCGGCGGCCTGTTTCCTGCTGGGGCTGCTGCTGTACAGCGCCATCGTGCGCGCCGAATATCCGCAGATCGGCTCCAACTTCCTGCCGTCGGTGATCTGCGTGGCGCTGGTGCTGTGGATCGGGATGAAACTGAAGGCGCGCAAGGCGCCGGATGCGCCGACCCAAGAGTCGTAATGAAACGGGGCGCCATGATGGCGCCCCTGTCGTATCAGCGGTGCTTTTCCAGCAGCACGCCGCATTCCATGTGATGGGTATACGGGAACTGATCGAACAGCGCCAGGCGGCTGACCCGGTGCGTGGCCTGCAGCGTTTCCAGGTTGGCGCACAGCGTTTCCGGATTGCATGAGATATAGAGAATGCGCGGGTAGGCCTGCACCATCTTCACCGTTTCCTCGTCCAGCCCGCTGCGCGGCGGATCGACGAAAATCGTCTCGCAGTTGTAGCCGCTCAGATCGATGCCTTTCAATCGGTTGAATTCGCGCACCCCGTTCATCGCCTGAGTGAAGTCTTCCGCCGCCATGCGAATGATCTGCACATTGTCGGTATGGTTGGCAGCGATGTTGTATTGCGCCGCCGCCACCGACGGTTTGGCGATCTCGGTCGCCAGCACGCGCTCGAAATTGCGCGCCAGCGCCAGCGAGAAGTTGCCGTTGCCGCAATACAGCTCCAGCAAATCGCCTTTGGAACCGGCGGTCACCGCTAGCGCCCATTCCAGCATCTGCACGTTCATGGCCGCGTTGGGCTGAGTAAAGCTGTTTTCCACCTGGCGGTAGATCATGTCGCGGCCGGCGACCGGCAGTACTTCGTCAACATAATCCTGGTCGAGCATGATTTTGGTCTTCGACGCCCGGCCGATCAGCTGCAGGTCGAAACCCTGCGCGCGCAGATCGTCACGCAGCTGCTCGGCGCGCCGTTGCCAAACGTCATCCAGCTTGCGGTGGTACAGCAGCGAGGCGATGATTTTGCCGCTTTGCGTCGACAGATAATCGATCTGGAACAGCTTGTGGCGCAGGATCGGTTCCGGTTTCAGCGCGGCGATCAGGGCGCTCATCAGGCGGTTGATCAGTTCGCTGGCGGCCGGGAAACGATCGACGCGAATACGCTGCTTGGTCTGCTGATCGAACATGATGTGGTACATGTCGTCCGCGTCGTGCCAGATGCGGAATTCGGCGCGCATGCGGTAGTGATCGACTGGCGAGCGGAACACTTCCGGCTCGGGCGCCGCGAACGGTGACATCAACGTCTTCAGGCGGGCGACTTTCTCCGCCAGTTGGTCATCGTAACGTTCAATAGGCAAATTCTCGGGCGTCATGTGTGTCTTCTCGTCAGGCAAATTTGATCAGCGGGGATTGTAGGGAATCAGCCCGTGAAGTCCAGTTTTGTCGCGTTTATTATTTGTAACATTAGTAGCAGTCTAGACATCTATTTTCATTGATCGTAGCATTGCCGTCCGGCCTCAAGCAGCGAGTGAAAAGGGAATCCGGTGTGAATCCGGAGCTGACGCGCAGCGGTAAGGGGAAGTCACGGCGATAGCGTTTCGACGCAGACACTGTCCATTGCAGGATGGGAAGTCATCGCCCGTTGCCGGTCGCGCCCCGCGGCCTGCAAATCCCAAGCCCGAAGACCTGCCGGTGTTACGTCGCAATGTCCGTGGCCGTCGCGAACTACCGGCCATGATCCTGCGGCATCCGCCAATTAAGTTTGGATGCTTTTCTCATGACAATTACAAAAAATACGCTGCTGGCGGTGGTTTCCTCCGTCACGGCTTTTTCTGGATGGGCGCAAGACAACACCTCAACCACGAATGGCGATAACCTGGTGGTGACCGCCAACCGCTTCCCGCAGCCGGTTTCTTCCGTGCTGGCGCCGACTTCCATCGTCACCCGCAACGATATCGATCGCTGGCAGGCCAAGAGCCTGACCGACGTGATGCGCCGCCTGCCGGGCGTAGATGTTGGCCAGAACGGCGGGCTGGGGCAAAAGAGCTCGCTGTTTATTCGCGGCACCAACTCCAGCCACGTGCTGGTGCTAATTGACGGCATTCGCCTTAACCAAGCGGGCGTCAGCGGTTCTTCCGATCTTAGCCAAATCCCAATTTCGCTGGTGCAGAAAGTCGAATACATCCGCGGCCCGCGTTCGGCGGTGTACGGCTCCGACGCCATCGGCGGCGTGGTCAACATCATTACCACCCGCGAAAAGAACGGCACGACGCTTTCCGCCGGCCTCGGCTCCAACGGCTATCAATCCTATGACGCGTCGACCCAACAGCAGCTGGGCGACAGCACCGTGGCGACGGTGGCGGGCGACTACACCTATACCAAAGGGTATGACGTGGTGGCCTATGGTAGTACCGGTATGCAAAGCCAGCAGGATCGCGATGGTTTTATGAGTAAATCACTGTATGGTGCGCTTGAGCATCAGTTCAGCGAATCGGTCAGCGGTTTTGTACGTGGGTATGGCTACGACAACCGCACGGCGTACGATAGTTACTATTCCTCTCCGGCCAGCTCTCTGCTAGATACTCGCAAGCTGTACAGCCAAACCTGGGATACCGGATTGCGTTATAAAGAAGGCATTTACGCAACACAATTGACCGGCAGCTACAGCCATAGCAAGGATTACGATTACGATCCTCGCCGCGGTATGCATGACAGCTCGGCCAGCCTGGTGGATTCCGAACAGTACAACCTGCAGTGGGGCAATACGCTGCAGGTTGGACAGGGTACCGTAAGCTCTGGCGTCGACTGGCAGCAACAGAAAATCAAACCGGACTCCACCACCGTAAAGGGTGAAAAAAGCCAACGTGATGCAGGCATCTATCTGACCGCGCAGCAACTGGTTGGCCCGGTGACGCTGGAAGGCGCGGTTCGGGGTGACGATCATTCCGAGTTTGGCTGGCACGGCACCTGGCAAACCAGCGCGGCCTGGGAGTTCGTCGAGGGATACCGTTTTATCGCGTCGTATGGCACGGCGTTCAAAGCACCCAATATGGGCCAGCTATACGGCAACTTTGGCAATAACACCGATCTGAAGCCGGAAGAAAGCAAGCAGTGGGAAGGCGGTTTTGAAGGGCTGACCGGGCCGGTGACCTGGCGCATCTCCGGTTATCGCAACGACATCGACAATTTGATCGATTCGACGGGGGAAACCAACTACGTCTACTACAACGTGGGTAAGGCGACCATCAAAGGGATTGAAGCTACGGCCTCGTTTGATACCGGCCCGCTGACGCACCAGATTGGTTACGATTATGTCGATCCGCGCAACGCAAAAACTCACGAAGTGCTGCTGCGCCGCGCCAAACAGCAGGTGAAATATGAGCTGGACTGGCAGCTGTATGACTTTGACTGGGCGGTGACTTATCAATATTTGGGTCAACGTTATGACAAGGACTACAGTACCTATCCGGAGCAGAGCGTGAAACTCGGCGGCGTGAGCCTGTGGGATCTCGCAGTTTCGTATCCGGTCACATCTCATCTGACAGTTCGTGGTAGAATTGCCAACCTGTTTGATAAAGATTATGAGACGGCCTATGGCTACGCTACTCCAGGAAGAGAATACTACCTCACTGGAAGCTATACCTTCTAACAGCACCGCCACACCTCGCCCGACGGTGCTGGTTTTCGATTCCGGCGTCGGCGGGCTGTCGGTATATCAGGAGATTCGGCAGTTGCTGCCGGATCTCCACTATATATACGCTTTCGACAACGTGGCGTTCCCCTACGGCGAGAAGTCCGAAGGGTTTATCGTTGAGCGCGTGTTGGAGATTGTCGGCGCAGTGCAGCAGCGGCATCCTCTGGCGATTGTCGTCATTGCCTGCAACACCGCCAGCACCGTTTCCTTGCCGGCCCTGCGCGAGCGTTTCAGCTTCCCGGTCGTGGGCGTGGTGCCCGCCATCAAGCCTGCCGCCCGTCTTACCGTTAACGGCATCGTCGGCCTGTTGGCGACCCGCGGCACCGTACAGCGCAGCTACACCCACGAACTGATTTCCCGTTTCGCTACCGACTGCAAGATTGAACTGCTGGGCTCTTCAGAGCTGGTGGAGTTGGCGGAGGCCAAGCTGCACGGCGAAGCCGTGCCGTTGCCGGTACTGAAGAAGATCCTGCATCCGTGGCTGAGCATGCGCGAGCCGCCGGATACCGTCGTGCTGGGCTGCACCCATTTCCCTCTATTAGCTGAAGAGCTGATGCAAGTGTTGCCGGAAGGCACCCGGCTGGTGGATTCCGGCGCGGCGATTGCCCGTCGTACCGCCTGGCTCATCTCGACGCAGGAAAATCTGGTCTCGAGCCAGGAAGAGAATCTGGCCTATTGCATGGCGTTGAATGAAGATACTGACGCTTTATTGCCCGTTTTGCAGAGCTACGGCTTTAAATCGTTGAAAAAACTGCCGCTTTAACGGTGTTTTGGTTAAACATTCAACGGTCGGAAAAAATATTGAAAATAGGGGTTGCGGCCTGCCGAGAACTCCCTATAATGCGCCTCCACTGACCGGGAACAACGACTGACAAGCCGCCGGGTCAGCGAGAAGACAGCGAAATAAACGCTTGACTCTCCGGGCTAAAAGCGTA
>NZ_JBEOQT010000009.1:0-88398 GCF_040280225.1 Serratia sp. SM04
TGCTGAACCGCCAGGGGCGCTTGATCAAACGGCCTTTCAGCCTGGAATTGAAACAGGGCGAGGACGGCTATGATGCCCTGGTGCGCACCCTGGCGCAGGGCTGGCAGCAGGAAGCTCAGGCTATCGCCAAAGTGCTGTCCCCCTGAAATGGCAATCAACAGCCATAATGCACCGATGGCGGCTTATGGTGATGGGATCAGATTCGGGATTAGGCCTGTTGACGACGCACCAGAATAAAAGAAAAAGTAAAAAAAGTTCCCACCTTACTTGGGAACTTTTTGATAAAAAAACAATAGCATGACGACAGTCATTACCACCGGCGCTCACAGCATTGTCCATGCAAAAAAAGCTTTATGGCAGCCAAGAGCATCAGAGCATTATCAGAACTGATATAAATATAAGGTTTTAGATATTATTCTCGTCTGATATGCGCAACTTCACGCATATCAGACACTGAAGCGTTCACGTTTATTGCATTGTGACGAGCTCAATGACGCCATTTATAACAAACTGAACCCCCATACAGACCAGCAGGAATCCCATCACTCGGGAAATAGCATCGATTCCCGATGTTCCTACAAGCTTCATAACACCCAGTGACGCCCGCAGAGACACCCATAAAATCAGAGAAATAGCTATCGCAATCAGGGGGGGCGCGGTATAGGCGACCCACAAATCCAGATGCGATGTTTCAGCGCTGAATGTCGACGCGGCACTGATCAACATAGCAATGGTACCCGGGCCTGCCGTACTGGGCATTGCCAAGGGGATAAATGCTATATTTTTGGTTTTTCCCTTCTCGCCACTTTGAGGCTTATTCACATCCTGCGGAAACAGCATGTTAAACCCAATAAAGGCAACGATCATTCCCCCTGCAATTCGTAACCCCGGAATGGATATGCCAAAGGTATTAATAACAGCCTTACCGGCATACCATGCAACCATCATAATCACAAAGACATAGAAAGCTGCCATAGCTGACTGCTTCTTTTTTTCTTGTTCAGACATGTCGCCTGAAAGCCCAAGAAAAAGAGCCACAGTGGTCAATGGGTTTACCAGCGGCAGTAATAAAACCAACCCTAGCCCAATAAGTTTAAATAACTCAAACATCTGCCCACCTCCTTTTTAAGACTCCCCCGGAGTTATCTCCGGGGGTAAGTTCTATCGAGACTTCTCCCATTGCAGAACGGCGCTGATGGCAGCCGGCAATACCGTCAGGGTAAATAGGGTGGCAACAAATAGCCCACCAATAATGGCATAGGCCATAGGCCCCCAAAATACCTGATGCGCTATAGGTATCATCCCTAATATTGCTGCACAAGCCGTCAAGAGTATCGGTCTGGAACGATGCAGTGACGCCTCGACGATCGCCTCAGTATTATCCGCACCTTGCGCCCTGTTTATTTCCACTTCTTCAATAAGGATCACGGCATTGCGGATAATCATCCCCGCCAACGCAATCACGCCAAGAATCGCGACAAACCCCATCGGTGTTCCGGTGGGTAACATGGCAGCGACAACGCCAATCAAACCGAAGGGGGCAATCAACAGCGCCAGCATCATGCGTGAGAAACTACGCAACTGCACCATCAGCAAGATGAGCATCACCAATAAGGTCACAGGTAGAACGGCGAATACTGAACGGTTGCCTTTCATGGCTTCAATGACGCTTCCCCCCTCGGTAATGTGATATCCCGGTGGCAGACTTTTGCGTAATTCATCGACAACAGGCGCTAAACTCTTGGATACGCCGGACGCATTCAGCCCTGGCGCAATATCCGTTTGCACCGTAATGAAAGGCTCTCGTTGCCGCCGCCACTGAATAGGTTCGGCCAACGTATAGCCTATCGTTGCGATCTGCTTTAATGGCACAACGCGTCCATCGGCCGTCGTTAATTGCAAATCCGCGACGGTTTCAATGTCTCTCCGCGTATTTTCCGAAGCTCGCAGCACAACGTTAACCTGGCGGTTTCTGTCCCTGATCGTCGTCACAGCGGAACCGGAATACATTTCAGCAAGGGCGCTGGCGACATCCTGAGAACTTAATCCCAAGGCTCTCGCTTCCGTCTGATTAAGCGTAATATAGAGTTCTCGTTGCGGTTCTCCCGCAGTTAGGTTGACCTCTCTTGTCTGTGGGTTGTTGCCGAATTTCGCCGCCAACTCCATGGATATCTCACGTATTTTGGTCAAATCCGGGCCGGAAACGCGATATTTCAACGGCCAACCTACCGGGGGCCCCAGCTCCAACGGTGAAGCTCGCGTAACAAGATGGCCGAAATCTTTTTGCAGAATTTTTTCAAGCCTGGACTTCACCGCGTCACGCTCTTCAAGTCCCTTGGTGACCACGACCAATTGAGCGATATTTTCGTTATCAAGCAACAGGTCCATCGGCAAATAAAACCGCACGGCACCCGATCCAACGTACGTCGTAAAATGATCAATATCGGGATCCTTCTTGAGGATTTCCTCCAAGCGAATGGCTTCCCTCGCCGTATCTTCCTGCACGGCATTTCTCGGCAGAGTCAGACTGACGAGTAACTCCGGCCTGTCAGAAGCGGGAAAGAACTCTTCTTCCATATGCGAGGATCCGATAAAAGCAATGGCCAGCAACAGAACCGCCACGATGCCGGTCATCCCTCGGCGCTTAAGGATATATCGCAATACACTTTCGTACTTTTGCATGACTTTACCTTTACCGTGGGCGTGTTCCTTCATCACCTTAGGTAAAAGCCACACGCCTATCAGCGGTGAAAAAAGTACGGCAACAATCCAGGAGTTGATAAGTGAAATCAGCACCACCATGAACAGAGAATAACAGTACTCCCCCGCACTCGACGTTGCGAAACCGACCGGGATAAAACCGGCGATCATGACCAATGTGCCGGTCAGCATCGGGAAAGCCGTCGTCGTCCAGGCTTTTGTCGCCGCCTTTTTGACAGGGTCTCCTTTCTCCAGGCGCGACATCATGATCTCTACCGTGATCATGGCATCATCGACCAGCAACCCCAGCGCAATAATTAACGCACCGAGGGAGATGCGCTGTATGCCTATGCCGGCAATTTCCATACCGATAAATGTCATGGCCAGCACCAGCGGAATGGATGCTGCAACCACTAACCCGGCACGAGTGCCTAATGACAAGAAAGACACAGCCAGCACAATGACAACCGCCTCAAGGAGCACTTTCATAAAGCTCCCCACCGCGTCATGCACCACCGTCGACTGATCGGCCACTTTCAGCACGTTGATACCCGCAGGCAAGCGGCTGGAGATATCATCCATCTTTTCGTTAAGCGCTTTGCCGAAATCCAGCATATTGCCTGTCGGGGCCATGGAGATGGCCAGGCCAATCGCCGACTCCCCGTTAACCCTGAAGGCCGGCGTCGGCGGATCGACCGCCTCGCGAGAGATGGTCGCAATATCCGTCAGAGGAACGAATTTATCCTGAATATGCAGTGTCAGCTGTTTGAGGCTTTCTTCCGATGCGAAAGCGCCGCTGACTCTCAACATGACTTTATCTTTGTCGGTTCTGATTTCTCCCGCCGGAGTCACGGCGTTTTGCGCGCTGATGGCGTTCTTGATTTGGTCGAGCGTCAGCCCCATGCCCGCAATTTTCTGCGGTGAGAATGATAAGATGACCTGCTCTTCTTTTACGCCCAGCAGGTTCACTTTCCCGACGTCTGGCAGCGTTAAGACGTCCGTGCGAACTTTATCAACCAGATCGCGCAGTTCGCGCTCGCTGAATCCTTCACGCGTAAAGCCATAAATGGTGCCGTAGGTATCATCAAATTCATCGTTGACGGCAGGTGAACTGACGCCGGCAGGAAGCTGAGGGGAAACGTCCTTTATTTTTTTCCTGACCGTATACCACAGTTCTTTGACTTTCTCCGGCGGCGTATTATCACGCAGATAGATAAAAATAACCGACTCGCCGGGCCGGCTGTAACTCTCCAAATAATCAAGATAAGGAACTTCCTGAAGTTTCTTCTCCAACGGATCGGTCACGAAATTGACGGTATCCTCCACAGAAGCCCCAGGCCAACTCGCGGAAACCACCGCCGTTTTAATGGTAAACGCCGGATCTTCATTACGCGGCAAGTTGTAATAGCTCATCACCCCGGCAATGGTGAGAACCAACATAAAAAAGGCAACCAGTTGCTGATTGGCAAGCGCCCAGGCAGACAGGTTAAACTTCTCGGGTTCAGAGGCATTCATCAGAATTTATCCTCCAAACTCACTTTCTCCCCAGGCCGTAACTTACTCACGCCGGCGATCACCACCTTGTCGCCAGGTTTGAGGCCATCAGCAATAAACACGTCCTCGGAGCTATAGCGGATAACGTTAACTTTGCGCAATGCCAAGGTTAATGTATCCGGTTGAACAATTAAAACGGCAGGATCCGCGCCATCACGGGTCAACGCAGACGCCGGCAGAACAAACGCAGCCTGCCCCGGGATCACGATACTTCCCTGCACCGTCGCGCCCAAAGCCATTTTCTCTGGAGGGTTCGGCAGCGAGACTCTGACTCGCCAGGTCCGCGTCTGCTTATCCGCCTGTGGATTCACATCTCGGATCACGCCCTCAGTCACGACGGAAGGATCGGAAAGCAGCGCAATCTTGACTTTATTATCGGAAAGATTGCTGTACAAAATAGCTTCTGGAACGTCAAATACGGCATCCACTCCCTGATTGAGTGAGAGCGTAACGACCCCCTGCCCTGCGCTGACAGTTTGGCCAGGGTTCAGGTTAACCGAAGTCACTACGCCATCCGACGGCGCAACCAGACGGGTGTAACCCAATTGCTCCTGAGCGATTTTCAAATTCGATTGAGCAGAGACGCGTTTTGCCGCAGCGACTTCAAGATTGACCTTAGCCTCATCAACCTGAGCCTGCGCGATAGCGCCGGTTTTGATCAATGATTGCAGCCTCCTGAAATTGAGAGCAGCCAGGCGCTCTGAAGAAACGGCACCGGCCAGTTCGGCCTGCGCACTGCGCACCTGACTCTCGTTATTTCTGGGCTCCAACGTCGCGATCGTTTGCCCCGCCTTTAATTTGTCCCCCACATCGACTGGGCGGCTGAGGAGCCGGCCGTCAATGCGAAACGAGAGCTGAGACTCCTCATGGGGGCGAATTTCTCCGGTATGCTTTATTAAGACTCCGCCAACCGGATTATCGACGACAAGCGTTCGTACGGAACGTGTAGGCACCTCCTGTGTCTGTGCTTTATCATCACATCCCGCCAAAAAAACGAACAGGGGAATAATAAACAGTTTCCAATATTGAAATAGAAACACGCTCTTGACCGTACTTATTAACCTGAACAAACCTACTGACATAAGACATTCTCCTGATAGTCTGTCGAAGAATTAAACCTTTTTTATGTGTAGATTTAGTCCATGTTTTTTCAAGGAATCATCAAGACTCTATTTTCATTGGAAGAATTAGTTGAAATAGCATCCCACCGTCAGGATGATTCTGAGCACTGAGACTGCCGCCGTGCTCCCGACTTATCGCCATGGCGATAGAAAGCCCAAGCCCACTCCCCCCCAGATTTCTCGATCGAGAACTTTCTTCCCGTGAAAAACGCTCGAACATCAAAGGTAAAAACGCTTCACTGACGCCCGGACCATAATCACGAAAACAGACGACAACCTCATTATTAAAATGATTAACCGTGATTGTCAGTTTCTTGCCGGAATACGCGTAGCGCATTGCATTTTTTATGAGAATCGTAACAACTTGCCCAATTCGGAATGGATCGGCGTAGACGAATACGGGAGCAGGACTTTCAAATTCAATCGTGAAATCTTCCTGAGAAACTTCAGCCTTTAGCCATTGCAAACGCTCCTGAATCAACTCGCACAAATTAACGTGGTATTTTTCTAATGATAACGCCCCGGCTTGCGACAAGGACAGCGTTTGAAGATCATCAATAAGGCGATTTAGGCTGGTCAAGGGCTGCATGACCAGATTTAACTGATGCTTGTCCGGCTCAAAAACGCCATCCATAATTCCCTGAAGGCGTGCGATTGAAGCCGTCAACGGCGAGCGTAATTCATGCGCCATAGCGATATGAGAAGCACGCAACTCCCCTTCATAATAAGTCAGTTTTTTGGTCATCTCATTGAAATCGTGAGTTAGAGTAAGAAGTTCTTCCGGCGCTTTCTCTTCTAATTTTGCTTGCACAGAGAAATCTCCCTCCGCGACTTTTCTCGCGGCAGCGACCAGGTAGGAAAATTGCTTCGCCAACGGCCGCGACATATAGAGCCCCAGTAAGACCATGAGAGGTATGGCGACAACCACCAAAATAGCCAGCATAATCCAATCCCCCGACGTGATCGATGGATTAGCAAAGTCAATGCCATACCAGTAGTGAAAAAGGCTATAAAATCTATATAAATCTTCATTGGGATTATTAAGCAAGTACAGGAATTCCTTTCGGACATCCGCCGGCATTTCATGATATAAAACCCAGGTACTATAAATGGCATAGCGCAACCACATACAGAGTGCAATAATAACAACCACCCCGACAGACTGGGAAATTACCCTCACGCAAATCCACTTCCAAAGCGAAACTCTTTTGCTTTTTTTATTCATTTATTCCAATACCTGTAGCCCATCGCTCTAACGGTCAGCAGTACATCATTCACCCCTACCGAATTGAGCTTTTTGCGCAAGTTATAAATATGCGTATCGACAACCCGCTCAAATGCATCACTTTCCGGCAGACACATATTTAACAATGTTTGGCGGGAAAATGCTCTTTTTGGCGCACGCATTAGCACAGATAACAATAAAAATTCAGTCGGCGTAAGATCAACTGCAATTTTAATGTTTTCAGCGGGGCAGACGTGAACCAGCATCGCCTCTTCATCAAGTTCTACCGGGCCACAAATAATAAGCTCAGATTTTATATTTAAAGCAGTCGCTCTTCTCAGCACAGCATGAACCCGAGCAACGACCTCTCCCGGGTTATAGGGTTTCACGATGTAATCATCAACGCCGTGCCTCAACGAGGAGATCTTATCCTGAATCTCGCCGATTGCCGTCACCATGATGACCGGCACATCACTCTTTCTACGCACACGTGCCAATATTTCATTGCCATTTATCCCCGGTAGCATGACATCTAATAAAACCAAGTCAGGTTGCCAGGAAAAAACCATCTCAAGCCCTTTAACACCATCGCCTACCTTAGCAACGGCAAAGCACTCTCTTTTTAGATAAGCTTCCAGGACTTCTGCAGCATGCATATCGTCCTCGATGATTAAAATTCTTTTTTCTTCCATATATTAACCTGCTATTCAGTCACGCTAACCAAGTAAGAACAATATAATAAAGTTTAGCACTTTTTTATTTAAAGAATAAACAAAAAACGACGATAGTACATATCAGGCGATTAAAAATAAAGTCAGCATGACTTCATTCAAAATCGGCTCGACAAAAAAACGAAATAATAACATTGAAATTCAAATAGTTACCTGCGGAGTAGCATTAACCCGAAAATAAAAAAACAGAAATTGATAACATCTTGACAAAGTTAAGCAATAATCGAGATTTAAATAACGCCAACAGGTGAAGATATCGGGAGCCGATGCAATGGAAATGAGCAAAATTGAACAGTCTAGAATATTTATTAATAGCGTTATCAATCTGTTGGAAATGCATCTCAAGCAACCGGTAAACATCATCAACCTGATTGATAAAACTGGATATTCCAGATGGTATGTTCAACGTAAGTTCTGCGCTTTGGCCGGCATATCGATGAAGTCTTACATCAGGTCAAGGAAAATGACAGAGGCGGCGAAAATGATTTTATCTACAGACAGGAAGATCATAGACATTGCACTTGAATATGGTTATCTGGAACAGCAGGCTTTCTGTCGCATCTTTAAAAACCACTATGGCGTTTCCCCTACGATGTTTCGCAAAATGAATAAGCCACGTGAAGACATTTGGATATCGGCTAAAACAGTGCTTGTAAAATTTACAAACAATGGGAAATAAAATTGAGGGCGTAACGAAGTTACAACATGTTGCCAGCGAAACAGGATGTGATTAATCAGCGCATGTTTGTGACAAAAAGAAAAATAACCCATTGTTTTTTATTTAGAATACCTTTTCTCTAACAATCAGCTCAATAAATTAGCAACATCTAGAGCCAATGAATAACTTTCCTTGATTATACAATCAACGACATTTTCTGTCGCCAGCCAAACGCGATCTTATTCGCATAGTTCCAACTTGGTGGTTTTCTCAAATACATCATGATGCGACTGCATTTTATAATTATTTTGCTTTCTCGAATGTCTGGGATATTGAGATGGTGCCGATAATAGGAGTCGAACCTACGACCTTCGCATTACGAATGCGCTGCTCTACCAACTGAGCTATATCGGCATCGAACCGGGCCTGCGGGGCAAGCCGGAAGTGCGTTGAACAAGGTAGACCTGCGCGCGAAATGAGTCAATAGCCGCCGGGGCGTTTGGTTGTTTTGCAAGCAGTGATACTGCCGTGCCCCCCAAAAACACTCAGGGCGCAGCACGCTGCGCCCTGACGTCTTTATGACCGCAATCCGGCCTTAGCTGCGCACCAGATCGTCGCCGTAGCCAATCCACTTGTAGGTGGTCAGCGCGTCCAGGCCCATCGGGCCGCGGGCGTGCAGTTTCTGGGTGCTCACCGCCACTTCCGCGCCCAGGCCGAACTGGCCGCCGTCGGTGAAGCGGGTGCTGGCGTTGACGTACACCGCCGAAGAGTCCACCGCGCGCACGAAGTGCTCGGCGCTGCTCAGCGAACGGGTGAGGATCGCGTCGGAGTGGTTGGTGCCGTGGGTGCGGATGTGGTCGATGGCCTGATCGATATCGTCCACCAGCAACACGTTCAGATCCAGCGACAGCCATTCGTCGTCGTAATCCTCCGCGTTCACCGGCACCACCGTCGCCGGGCCGCCCTGCAGCAGCGGCAGCGCGTTTTCCGCCGCGTGCAGCGTCACGCCCGCCGCCGCCATTTTGGCGCTCAGCGCCGGCAGGAACTCGGCGGCGATGCTGCGGTTCACCAGCAGCGTTTCTAGCGAGTTACAGGCGCTCGGGCGCTGGATCTTGGCGTTTTCAATGACCGCCAGCGCCTTGTCGAAATCGACGTCGGCATCCACGTAGGTGTGACACACGCCGATGCCGCCGGTGATCACCGGGATGGTCGATTGCTCGCGGCACAGCTTGTGCAGGCCGGCGCCGCCGCGCGGGATCAGCATGTCGACATAGCGATCCAGGCGCAGCAGCTCGTTCACCAGCGCGCGATCCGGGCTGTCGATCGCCTGTACCGCCGCCGCCGGCAGGCCGCACTGTTCCAGCGCCTGCTGGATCACTTTCACCGTCGCCTGGTTGGTGTTGTGCGTCTCTTTACCGCCGCGCAGGATCACCGCGTTGCCGGTTTTCAGGCACAGGCTGGCGACGTCGATGGTGACGTTGGGGCGCGCCTCGTAAATCACGCCGATCACGCCGAGCGGCACCCGACGGCGCTCCAGCTTCAGCCCGCTGTCCAGCAGGTTGCCGTCCAGCACGTGGCCGACCGGATCGTTCAGGCGGCACACCTGGCGCACGTCGTTGGCGATCGCCGCCAGCCGCGCCGGGGTCAGCAGCAGGCGATCGAGCAGCGCTTCGCTCATGCCGGTGGCGCGCGCCTGCGCCATGTCTTGTTCGTTCGCCAACAGGATCGCTTCGCTGTTGGCCTCCAGCCTGTCGGCCATCACCGACAGCACCTGATTCTTCTTCGCCGTGCTCAGCACCGCCAGCTGCCAGGAGGCCTGCTTGGCGGCCTTCCCCATCTGCTCCAGCATGCTCACTCCTTAACTGACAATCATATCGTCGCGGTGCACTGCCACCGGACCGTATTCATAACCGAGGATTTCGCTGATTTCCTGCGAGTGGTGCCCGGCGATCATGCGCATCGCGTCGCTGTTGTAGCGGCTGACGCCGTGCGCCAGATCGCGCCCCGCCAGGTTGCGGATGCGGATCACTTCGCCGCGCGAGAAGTCGCCCTTCACGTCGCGAATGCCCTTCGGCAGCAGCGAACTGCCGCGTGCCATCATCGCTTCCACCGCGCCATCGTCAACGGTGATCTCGCCGGCCGGCGGCGCGCCAAAGATCCAGCGTTTGCGGTTTTCCAACGGGGTTTCCAGCGCGTGGAAACGGGTACCCACCGGTTTGCCTTCGATCACGTCCGCCACCACGCCCGGCTTGCTGCCCGCGGCGATCACCACGTCGATGCCGGCGCGGCAGGCCACGTCGGCCGCCTGCAGCTTGGTGCCCATGCCGCCTGTGCCCAGGCCGGAGACGCTGTCGCCGGCGATGGCGCGCAGCGCGTCATCGATGCCGTGCACTTCACGGATCAGTTCGGCCTGCGGGTTGTTGCGCGGATCGGCGGTGTAGAGGCCCTGCTGATCGGTCAGCAGCAGCAGTTTGTCGGCCCCGGCCAGAATGGCCGCCAGCGCCGACAGGTTATCGTTGTCGCCCACCTTGATTTCGGCGGTGGCGACGGCGTCGTTCTCATTGATTACCGGCACGATGCGGTTGTCCAGCAGCGCCGTCATGGTGTCGCGCGCGTTGAGGAAGCGCTCGCGGTCTTCCAGATCGGCGCGCGTCAGCAGCATCTGCCCGACGTGGATGCCGTAAATGGAAAACAGCTGTTCCCATAGCTGGATCAGGCGGCTCTGCCCCACCGCCGCCAGCAGCTGCTTGGAAGCGATGGTGGCGGGCAGCTCGGGGTAGCCCAGGTGTTCGCGCCCGGCGGCGATGGCGCCGGAGGTGACGATGACGATGCGGTGGCCCGCGGCGTGTTGCTGCGCGCACTGGCGCACCAATTCGACGATGTGGGCGCGGTTCAGACGCAACGATCCGCCGGTCAACACGCTGGTGCCCAATTTCACAACCAATGTCTGGCTGCCGTTCATAGTATTTCTGCCGTGTGTAATGATGAGAAGAAGAGTGCAAAGGTCTTTGTAACAGGAGAGACGCGTTATGCCAACAGGCACAACGCGAAATCAGCACAATACGTGGTCAAACGGGGTCAGGCGGAGAGTTTGATCAGTTTTTCTTTGAAATCGTCGGCGGGTTCCAGCCCCAGTTCCATGGTCGCCAGCAGCTCGCCCAGGCGGCGATGGAAGTCGCGCAGGGTGTCTTCCAGCTTGGCGTTCACTTCATCATCCTTAATGTTTTGCGCCGTCCAGTCGCCTTCTTTGTCGAACAGGCCGAATTGGTACGAATAGGTGAAGCGCGCCTCTTCCGCCTGCAGCTCCATCCACCAGCCCCAGAACTCGCGCTTCTCCGGAGCGGGCTTTACATTGACGCAGACGGCCAAACAATCAAAGAAAAAACGGTCGTTTTCACATTGCCCTTCACGCAGGTACGGCCCCAAGCTGGCAAAACGTTTCATTAGTCGGCTTTTAGGGTGACCACTCGGTAACGTCATTCTCTAACCTCCTCAATGTAGACCACTCTTTTTAACAAACTGTTAAAATTTAGCAACTAATTAACGCATTTTGTCCTTCAGCCAGCCGGACATTTGCAGCAACGCCCGGTGGAAACTGTCGTAAACCGGGGTGCGTGGGATGGCGACCAGCTTGCCGCTCACCGAGGAGGTGACGATCAGCTGCGACTCCTCTTTCGGGCTGAGCGTATCGCGCTCCCAGTAGCCGGAGATCATCGGCGTCGGGCAACGGCGCCCCAGCAGCCCCTGCATTTTCAGCGAGTAGCTGTTCAGCTCCACCTTCAGCACGTTGTCGGAGGCGTTGGCCATGCCCATGCGGCTAGCCAGCACGTCCATATACATGTCCGGTACGTTCAGCTGGGTGCTGCTGTCGCACAGCAGGCGATGCACCACCGGCCCCAGGCAGGCTACGCCGCGCAGCCGCTGCGGCTCCAGGTAGGCCAGCCGCACCGCCACGTTGGCGCCGAAGCGGAAGCCGAAGGCACTCACCCGCTGATGATCCACCCACGGCACCGAGGCCAGCTGGATCAGCACCTGCTGGTGCAGGTAGCTGGAATCCTGCGTCAGCTTCCATTTGCAGGAGGAGCCGATCGACGGCATGTCGAGCGTCAGCATGGCGATGCCGTGCGGCGCCAGGTAGTCGCGGAACAGGCGATGATAGTCGGTCTGCAGCGTATCGAGGCTGCCGCACATCAGCACCGTCGGGAACGGCGCTTCGCCCTTCTCCGGCATGTGCAGGAAGCCGGTGACGCTACCGCCGCCTTCGATGCGGAACTCCAGCTCTTTCAACTGATACGGCAGCAGCAGCGCCGCCTCTTCGTACGCGCGGTTGGCGAGCATCTCCGCCTGTTCGGCCAGCTCGTCGCCCTTCAGGTGCGGGTAACCGGCGATGCTGTACAGGCTCGCGGCCTTCAGCCAGTATTGGCCGCCGAGCAGCGGATCCTGCTGCTCCGTCGCCCGCTGCTGCCACTGCATGCCCTGATGGATCCACTCGTAGATCCAGTTGCCGTTGCGGTAGCCCACCACGGTATCCAGCCGCTGCGGATTGCTGCGTTCGGCGTCGGAGGCGGCGATGCGCGCCAGCACTTCGTGGATTTCGATCGGGCTGACGCCGCGCCAGGCCCACAGCAGCGGATTCAGCATGCGGTACCAGCTGCCGGTGGTGTCGCCTTCCAATGCGGAATGCATGGCGGCGCTCACTTTGTTGCGCGCGCGCAGCACCAGCGTCGAGGTTTCAGGGTGTTTGAATTTGGGCTTGAAAAGAATTTCAGAAAGGTTGGCCTGTGCCATGGTAACAACAGCCTCCGTAAATCTGGCGATAGGCCGCAAAAGGCCTACTTAACTGGAGGTAGTGTACCTAACTCTGGCGGGAGAAACCAAAATAACGCAAACGCCCGGCATAACCGGGCGTTGAGTTGGAACTGGCTGGGCTTAGCGGCCGCCGATAGGAGGAACGAAGCTGACGCCCATATCCCACGGCTGTTCGATCCAGGTGTCCTGCGGAATGTCGACCACGTAGTCGTCCACCAGCGGACGGCCCGCCGGTTTGGCGAAGATGGTGACGAAATGCGCTTTCGGGTACATATCGCGGATCGCTTTCGCGGTGCCGCCGGTATCCACCAAATCATCCACCACGATGAAGCCTTCACCGTCGCCTTCGGCGCGCTTGAGCACTTTCATTTCGCGCTGGTTGTCATGGTCGTAGCTGGAAATGCAGACGGTATCCACATGGCGGATACCCAGTTCGCGCGCCAGCAGAGCCGCCGGCACCAGGCCGCCGCGGCTTACGGCAATGATGCCCGTCCATTTGTCGGCAGGCAGCAGGCGGTGCGCCAGCTTGCGTGCGTGCATTTGCAGCATATCCCAGGTAACAACGTATTTTTCGCTCATAGAATCGTGTCCCAGCCGGCTGGTGAAGCGGCTTACTTTATAGTTCAGGGGAAAAAAGGTTGCGCGAGATTATAGAGACTGGCCGCGTTGAATTCCAGTTGTACCGAGGAAAACCTCGCGATTTCCGCCGTGCGGCTTTTCGGTGATTGATGCTGAAAAAGCGAACGTTCCCGCAGCGAAGCCGTGTGATCAAGCGCTTAAACCGCACAATACGGTGCGCGCACCGCCGGAAATAAAGTGATATTCTCTGGTGATCGTGCCACGACGCACAGATACCCGCTCACCTTAACCGCGCGGCACGCCCGTCCTGTCGGAGCCTGCCGTCACAGGAGACTTATAGTGTCTGAATTGTCTCAGCTTTCGCCACAGCCGCTGTGGGATATTTTCGCCAAGATCTGTTCTATCCCGCACCCTTCTTATCATGAAGAAGCGCTGGCGCAGCACATCCTCACCTGGGCCAAAGAAAAGAACCTGCACGCCGAGCGCGATCGGGTCGGCAATATCCTGCTGCGCAAGCCGGCCACCAAAGGCATGGAAAATCGCAAGCCGGTCGCGCTGCAGGCGCACCTGGACATGGTGCCGCAAAAGAATAACGACACCGTGCACGACTTTGCCAAGGATCCGATCCAGCCTTATATCGCCGGCGAGTGGGTGAAAGCGCGCGGCACCACGCTGGGCGCCGACAACGGCATCGGCATGGCCTCTGCCCTGGCGGTGCTGGCCGACGACAGCGTTGAGCACGGCCCACTGGAAGTGCTGCTGACCATGACCGAAGAGGCCGGCATGGACGGCGCCTTCGGGCTGCAGCCGAACTGGCTGCAGGCGGATATCCTGATCAATACCGACTCCGAAGAAGAAGGCGAAATCTACATGGGTTGCGCCGGCGGTATCGACTTCATCACTACCCTGCCGCTGCAGCGCGAAGCGGTGCCGGCCGGTTATCAAACCCTGAAGCTGACCCTCAAGGGCCTGAAAGGCGGCCACTCCGGCGCCGAGATCCACGTCGGTCTGGGCAACGCCAACAAGCTGCTGGCGCGCTTCCTGTTCGCCCATGCGGCGGCGCTGAACCTGCGCGTGCTGGATCTGAACGGCGGCACCCTGCGCAACGCCATCCCGCGTGAAGCCTCTGCGGTGGTTGCGGTGCCGGCGGACAAGGCCGACGCGCTGAAAGCGCTGAGCCAGGAGTTCCTGGCGGTGCTGCAGAACGAACTCTCCGCCAAAGAGAAGAACATCACCGTGCTGCTGGAGCCGACCACCAGCGCTTCGCAGGCGCTGAGC
Organism: Serratia sp. SM04; assembly: GCF_040280225.1. NCBI lineage: Bacteria > Pseudomonadati > Pseudomonadota > Gammaproteobacteria > Enterobacterales > Yersiniaceae > Serratia > Serratia sp. SM04. The sequence goes on from NZ_JBEOQT010000009.1 coordinate 14,656, forward strand.
GCCGACAGCCAGCAGCGCTTCCTGGCGCTGCTGAACGGTACGCCGAACGGCGTGATCCGCATGAGCGACGCGGTAAAAGGCGTGGTGGAAACCTCGCTGAACGTCGGCGTGGTCACCACCAGCGAAAACGAAGCGGAAATCATCTGCCTGATCCGCTCGCTGATCGACAGCGGCAAAGACTACGTGGTCGAGATGCTGACCGCGCTGGGCCAGCTGGCCGGCGCCAAGGTGGCGCCGAAGGGCGGCTACCCGGGCTGGCAGCCGGACGCCGATTCGCCGGTGATGCACCTGGTGCGCGAGCTGTATCAGGAGCTGTTCGACAAGACGCCGAACATCATGGTGATCCACGCCGGCCTGGAATGCGGTCTGTTCAAAAAGCCGTATCCAAACATGGACATGGTATCGATCGGGCCAACCATCACCGGCCCGCACTCGCCGGATGAGCAAGTGCATATCGAAAGCGTCGGTCTGTACTGGAAGCTGCTGACCTCGCTGCTGAAAGCGATCCCTGAGCGCGCATAAGCCGCGCGCTTAACGCAAAAAGCCGGCGACTTGCCGGCTTTTTTATTCCCAAGGCAGCGCCAGCTGCCGCTCCAGCTGCGGATCGAGCAGCGTCACATGCAGCCCCACCAGCCGCACGCCGCGCCCTTCGCGCCGCTCGCGCCACGCCTGCCGCGCCACCTCCAGCAAATCCTGCCGGTTCAGCACCGGGAACACGTGCTCCTGGGTGGTTTGCTGAAAATCCTGAAACTTCAGCTTCACGCCCTGCCGGGCGATGTGCAGATCCGGCTTCACCTTGCGCAGTCGCATCTCCAGCTCGGGATAGAGTTTGTCGATAATCAGCGTTTCGCAGTCTTCCCAGTCGTGAATGTCTTCCGCCAGCGTGCGCTCCACCCCCACCGATTTGCGCAGCCGCTCCGCCGAGATTTCGCGCCGATCGATGCCCTGGCACCGCTCCCACAGCACCCGGCCGAATTTGCCGAAGCGCTTGAGCAGCTGCGCCAAATCGTATTGCTGCACGTCGGCGCAGGTGATAAGCCCCACCTCTTCCAGCCGCTTGGCGGTCACCTTGCCGACGCCGGGGATCTTGCTGAGCGGCAGCTGTTGCAAAAACGCCGGCACCTGCGCCGGCGTGATCACGTATTGCCCGTTCGGCTTGTTTATCTCGGAGGCGATTTTGGCGAGAAACTTGATCGGCGCAACGCCGGCCGAGGCGGTGAGGTTCAGTTCGTCGGCGATCGCCTGGCGGATCTCCTGGGCGATCAGCGTTGCCGAGCCATTGCATTGCGGGCTGTCGGTCACGTCGAGGTAGGCTTCATCGAGCGACAGCGGCTCGATCAGCGGAGTATACCGGGCGAAGATTTCGCGGATATGCAGCGAGGCCTCTTTGTAGGCCGCCATGCGCCCCGGCAACAGGGTGAGGTGCGGGCACAGCTTGAGCGCCATTGCCGTGGACATGGCGCTGTGTACGCCGTAGCGCCGCGCCGGGTAGTTGGCGGTGCTGATCACCCCGCGGCGATCGGCGCTGCCGCCAATCGCCAGCGGGATATCGCGCAGGCTGGGATCGTCGCGCATTTCCACCGCCGCGAAGAAGCAGTCCATATCGACATGAATGATTTTACGCATCGCACCCTCCAGTAACACTGTATAAGTATACAGTCAGATACCGAAAGCTCAAGGCCGCAGGATTCGACGAAAGCACCGTTTCCGCCAGATATTTCCGCGTTGTTAAAAAAGCTTAATTTTTCAATAGTATGATTTCCGCCATCCCGTGCGGCTCACCACAACGATAACGACAAGGTACCCTACATGATCAGATTTTCTTATTTGCTGCTGGCTTCCGCGCTGTCGCTGAGCGCGCTGGCGGCCAGCGCTGCCGGTCACGCGCCGGCGATCGTCGCCCACCGCGGCGGCACCGCCGATGCGCCGGAGAACACCCGCATCGCCATCGAAACCGCGCTGAAAAACGGCGCCGACGCCATCTGGATCACCCTGCAAGAATCCAAAGACGGCGTCATCGTGCTGTATCGCCCTTCGGATCTGAAAGCGTTGACCAACCGGCAGGGCCCGGTCTCTGCCTATACCGCCGCGCAGCTGGCCGAGACCGACGCCGGCTGGGCCTTCGCCAGGGGAGATGCGCACCCGTTCCGCGGCCAGGGCATCGGCATTCCGCGGCTGGACGACGTGCTTAAAGCGTTTCCGCACGTCACCTTCTATCTGGACATCAAATCCCCGGACGCCGATCCGGCGCAGTTTGGCCGGGCGCTGCTGGCGACGCTGGAAAGCACCGACAGCCTGAACCGCATCCGCGTCTACTCTACCGACGCCAAATACCTGCAGGCGCTGCCGCCGGCCATCCCGCGCTTCGAAAGCCGCGACGAGACCCGCACGCTGCTGGCCAACGTCACCATGGCGCACCAGTGCGACGTCAAACCGGACAACCGCCAGCCGCGCTGGTACGGGCTGGAGCTGAAGCGCGAGGTGGAAGTGGTGGAGAAATATACCCTCGGCGAAGGGCGTTCGAAGGCGTTTCTGACCTGGGATAAAGAGTCGATGGACTGTTTCCGCTCGCAGGGCCCGGCGCACATCATCCTGTTCGGCGTCAACTCGCCGCAGGATTATCAGCAGGCGCTGGCGTTGGGCGCCGACGGCGTGATGGTCAACTCACCGGCCGAGGCAAAAAGCTTCCGCAAGGCGAAGTAAAAAACCCGGCCAAGGCCGGGTTTTCGCTACAGCTACAGAATGCGGTGTTTGTCCAACTGCTCGCGCCGCTGTGCCGCTTTGGCTTCGCGCTTTTTGCGCGCATCGCAAGGCTCCGGGCAGTCGCAGACTTTCTCCATCCCCAATGCGGTGATGCCGCCGCAGCTGCCCTGCAGGCTTTTGCGTTTGAACACGTAACCCAACGACATCCCGCCGACGATCAGCAGGAACAACACGAAGGTGGCGGCGAATACCGTCAACATAGCAACCTCACGAACGCTTTTTCATATAGGGTTTGAACGCGTCGGAATAGCGCTCCTCAAACCCGTCGGTGGTTTTCACGATCATGAACACCGGAATGCCGAGCAGATTGGCCAACGCCATGCCGCGCTCCGGCCCCATAACGTTCAGGCCGGTGGACAGGCCGTCGGCGGTCATGCAGGCCGGGCTCAGCACGGTGATCGACACCAAACGGTGGTTGATCGGCCGGCCGGTGATCGGATCGATGGTATGCGAATAGCGCACCCCGTCCTGCTCGAAGTAGTTGCGATAGTCACCCGAGGTGGCGATCGACATCTCACCCGGCTGGATCACCAGCTGCGCCTGCTGCTGCGTACCGGCGGTCGGGCGCTCGATGGCGATGCGCCACGGCTTTTGCTCGCCGTTGCGCCCGCGGGTGCGGACTTCGCCGCCGATATCCACCATGTAGTCTTTTACGTGTTGCGATTGCAGATACTCCGCCACCACGTCCACGCCGTACCCTTTGGCTACTGACGACAGGTCGACATACAGCTCGGGGATGCTTTTCACCAGCGCGCTGCCCTGCACCGCCAGTTTGTCGGCGCCGGTCCAGGCGCGGCGATGCGCCAGCTCCGTCTCGCTCGGCACTTTATCCGGCCGCCCTTCCGGGCCGAAGCCCCACAGGTTGACCAGCGGCCCGACGGTCACGTCCAGCGCGCCATCGGTCACGCGGTTGATGCGCAGCGCTTCGCGCACCACCTTGGCGGTCGCCGGCGAAACAGGGAACGGCCGGTCAATGTCGCGGCTGGCGTTGAAGCGGCTCAGCTCGGAGTCCGGCCGGTAAGTGGACATCTGGTCGTTCACCTGTTCCAGCCGTTTGTCGATCTCCGCCTGCATCTCGCGCGCCGACGGCGTATCGTCGCCGGCCACGTAACGGATCGAATACGAGGTGCCCATGGTTTTACCCGTCAGGTCCACCTGTTCCGGCCCGCAGCCGGTCAGCAGCAGGGTGGCGCTCAGCGCCACGCCCGTCAGCCAGTTCTTCATCGCCAGTGCGCGCATTTAGCCACCAAAGTCATCCAGCATGATGTTCTCGTCTTCGACGCCCAGATCTTTGAGCATCTTGATCACCGCGGCGTTCATCATCGGCGGCCCGCACATGTAAAACTCGCAGTCCTCCGGCGCCGGGTGGTTCCTCAGATAGTTCTCCAGCAGAACATTATGGATAAAGCCGGTGTAGCCGGTCCAGTTATCTTCCGGCTGCGGATCCGACAGCGCCACGTGCCAGGTGAAGTTGTCGTTCTCCGCCTGCAGCTGGTTGAAGTCGTCTTCATAGAACATCTCGCGCAGCGAACGCGCGCCGTACCAGAAGGTGATCTTGCGCTTCGAGTTCAGGCGTTTAAGCTGATCGAAGATGTGCGAACGCATCGGCGCCATGCCCGCGCCGCCGCCGATGAAGATCATTTCGGCGTCGGTCTCCTTGGCGAAGAATTCGCCGAACGGCCCGGAGATGGTCACCTTGTCACCCGGCTTCAGCGACCAGATATAGGAAGACATGATGCCCGGCGGCACGTCCGGGTTGTTCGGCGGCGGCGTGGCGATACGCACGTTGAGCATGATGATGCCCTTCTCTTCCGGGTAGTTGGCCATCGAGTAGGCGCGCACCGTGGTGTCGTTCACCGTCGAGCGGTAGCGGAACAGGTTGAACTTGTCCCAGTCGCCGCGATACTCCTGCGGCACGTCGAAGTCGGCGTAGCTGATGTCGTGCGCCGGGGCTTCGATCTGGATGAAGCCGCCCGCGCGGAACGGCACGTCTTCGCCATCCGGGATCTTCAGCTTCAGCTCTTTGATAAAGGTGGCTTTGTTATCGTTGGAGATAACCTCGCACTCCCATTTCTTCACGCCGAAGATCTCTTCCGGCAGCTCGATCTTCAGGTTCTGCTTCACGTTCACCTGGCACGCCAGGCGGCAACCCTCTTTCGCTTCGCGCTTGTTTATGTGCGAGAGCTCGGTCGGCAGGATATCGCCGCCGCCCTCTTTGATCACCACCCGGCACTGGCCGCAGGAACCGCCGCCGCCGCAGGCCGAGGAGACGAAGATCCCCTGGCTGGAGAGCACGTTGAGCAGCTTGTCGCCCGCCGGCGCATGGAAGCTCTTATCCAGATCGCCGTTGATCTCCACCGCGATGTCGCCGGTGTTCACCAGCTTCGATTTGGCGAACAGGATCAGCAACACAAGCACCATCACGATGGTGGTGAACATTGCTACACCTAAAATAATTTCCATAAATTCTTCCCGCCTTTACAACTGAACACCGGAGAAGGACATGAAGCCCAGCGCCATCAGTCCGGTGGTGATAAAGGTAATGCCCAGGCCGCGCAGTCCCGCCGGCACGTTGGCATACTTGAGTTTCTCGCGGATCCCCGCCATGGCGACGATCGCCAGCATCCAGCCGGTGCCGGAGCCGAAGCCGTACACCACCGATTCGGCGAAGTTGTAGTCGCGCTGCACCATGAAGGACACGCCGCCGAAGATGGCGCAGTTCACGGTGATGAGCGGCAGGAAGATGCCGAGCGCGTTATACAGCGACGGGAAGAAGCGATCGAGGATCATCTCCAAAATCTGCACCAGCGCCGCGATCACGCCGATAAAGGTGATGAAGTTGAGGAAGCTCAGATCGACGCCTTCCACCAGCGCGCCGTCGCGCAGGATCAGGTTGTAGACCAGGTTGTTCACCGGCACCGAAATGCCGAGCACGATGGTCACCGCGATGCCCAGGCCAAAGGCGGTCGAGACCTTCTTCGAGACTGCCAGGAAGGTACACATCCCGAGGAAGAACGCCAGCGCCATGTTCTCGACGAACACCGCGCGCACAAACAGGCTGATATAGTGTTCCATCGGCCTTTACTCCTTTTCGATCTGCGCCGGCTTCAGGGTGCGCAGCACCCAGATCAGCAGGCCGATGATGAAGAACGCGCTCGGCGCCAGCAGGAACAGGCCGTTCGGCTGGAACCAGCCGCCGTTCTGCACCGTTTCCAGCACCGGGACGCCGAACAGCTTGCCGGAGCCAATCAGCTCGCGCAGGAAACCGACCAGTACCAGGATCACCCCGTAGCCCAGCCCGTTGCCGATGCCGTCCATAAAACTCTCGATCGGCGGCGACTTCATGGCGTAAGCCTCGGCGCGCCCCATCACGATACAGTTGGTGATGATGAGGCCTACGAACACCGACAGCTGCTTGGAGATCTCGAACGCGTAGGCGCGCAGCAGCTGATCGACCACGATCACCAGCGAGGCGATGATCGCCATCTGCACGATGATGCGCACGCTGTTGGGAATATGGTGACGGATCAGCGAGATGAAGAAACTGGAGAACGCCGTGACCAGCGTCACCGCAATGGTCATCACCACCGCCGTCTCCAGCTTGGTGGTCACCGCCAACGCAGAACAGACGCCCAACACCTGCAGGGCGATCGGGTTATTGTCGAACAGCGGCCCCAGCAGGACCCGCTTTATCTCTTTGGAATCAGCCATTTTTCAGCGCTCCTTCACGAACTTTTTTCAGGAACGGGCCGAAGCCGTGCTCGCCCAACCAGAAATCAAACGTATGCTGCACGCCGTTGGAGGTCAGCGTGGCGCCGGACAGGCCGTCCACCCCATGCACATCCCCCTGACGCGCGCCGCCTTTCACCACGCGGATCGCCGGCTGGCCGTTGTCGTCGAACAGCTGTTTGCCGACCCACTGCTGGCGCCAGGACGGGTTCTCGACCTCGCCGCCCAGCCCCGGGGTTTCCCCCTGGTCGTAGTAGGTGATGCCCTTGACCGTGTTGCCGTCGTTATCCAGCGCCACGAAGGCGTACATCATCGACCACAGACCGGTGCCGTATACCGGCAGCACAATCTTGTTCACCCGGCCGCTTTCGTCGCGCACCAGGTAGATTTCCGCCTGGTTGCTGCGGCGCTTGATGCCGGCCGGATCGTCGCCCGCCGCCAGCGCCACGCTTTTGGCGTCGTCGCGCAGCGCGGCGCCCAGATCGAACGCCGCCGCCTTGCCGGCGACAAACTCGCCGCTGTTCAGATCCACCAGGCGCGGTTCGATGCGCTCGCTGTACAGGCGCTTGACCTGCTCGCTCTCCATTTTCGGCTGCAACAGGCCGGCTACGTCGAGAATATTGCGCTGCTTGTCGAGCAGCTTTTGCTCCTGCTGTTTGGACTTCAGGCCGACGGCGGAGCCCGCCACCACCACTGAACACACCAGACACAGCAGCAGCACTACCAGCAGCGTTTTACCGATGCCGTCGTTTTTCGCTTCATTCGCCACGGGCTTTTCTCCGCTTGATGTTGGCCTGCACCACCAGATAATCGAACAGCGGTGCGAACAGGTTGGCGAACAGGATCGCCAGCATCATGCCTTCCGGATAGGCGGGGTTGACCACCCGGATCAGCACGCACATCACGCCGATCAGAATGCCGTACCACCATTTCCCCTTGTTGGTGAAGGAGGCGGAAACCGGGTCGGTCGCCATAAAGATCATGCCAAAGGCGAAACCGCCCAACACCAGATGCCAGTACCACGGCATGGCGAACATCGGGTTGGTATCGGAACCGATGGCGTTGAACAACAGGGCGGAAGCCACCATGCCGAGCATCACGCCGGCGACGATGCGCCAGGAAGCCACGCGGCCGAACAGGATAATCGCCCCGCCGATCAGGATCATCAGCGTGGAGACTTCACCGACGGAGCCGGGAATGTTGCCGAGGAAGGCGTCCATCCAGCTGATGGACTGGCCGGTGGCCACGTTGCTCAGGCTGTGCGCCCCGCCTGCGCTCCACTGCGCCAGCGGCGTCGCGCCGGAGAAACCGTCCGCAGAGGTCCACACCAGATCGCCGGAGATCTGCGCCGGGTAGGCGAAGAACAGGAAGGCGCGGCCGGCCAACGCCGGGTTGAGGAAGTTGCGCCCGGTGCCGCCGAAGATCTCTTTGGCCACCACCACGCCGAAGGTGATACCCAGCGCGGCCTGCCACAGCGGCAGGGTCGGCGGCACGATCAGCGCGAACAGGATAGAGGTGACGAAGAAGCCTTCGTTGACCTCATGCTTGCGGATAATGGCGAACAGCACTTCCCAGAAGCCGCCGACGACAAACACCACGGCGTAGATCGGCAGGAAGTAACAGGCGCCCAGCACCATCTTGCTGACCCAGCCGGCGTCGGCCGCCAGCGAGGCGCCGAGCCACTGCGCCAGGCGATAATGCCAGTCGCCCGCCAGCACCTGTTGCAGCTCGTCGCCGCTGTACAGATGGTGCAGCGCCGGGATCGCCTGTTGGCCGACGTTGTACATGCCCCAGAACATCGCCGGGAACACCGCCAGCCACACCAGGATCATCATGCGTTTCAAATCGATGGCGTCGCGCACGTGCGAAGCGCCGCGCGTCACCGTGCCGGGGGTGTAAAACACCGTGGTAGTCGCTTCATACAGCGGGTACCACTTTTCCAGTTTGCCGCCCGGCGTGAAGTGATGCTCTATCTTCTCAAAATAATTCTTCAGGCCCATCGGTTATCCTTCCTGCTCAATCTTGGTCAGCACCTCGCGCAGCACCGGCGCGTACTCATACTTGCCGGGGCAAACGAAGGTGCACAGCGCCAGATCTTCCTCGTCCAGCTCCAGACAGCCCAGCGCCTGCGCGCTGTCGCTGTCGCCCGCCAGCAGATCGCGCAGCAGCAGCGTCGGCAAAATATCCAGCGGCATCACCCGCTCGTAGTTGCCGATCGGCACCATGGCGCGTTCGCCGCCGTTAGTGGTGGTCGAGAAGGCGAACAGTTTGTTCTTCAGGAAGTGGCCCAGCGTGGTGCGGGTAATGGAGAACTTGTTCGGCGAAGGCACGATCCAACCGAACAGCTCTTTGTCGCGCCCTTCTTCCAGCACCGACACCTGCGAGTGGAAGCGGCCGAGCCAGGCGTTCGGCCCGGTGGCGTGCATGCCGTTCAGCACCGAACCTGAGATCACCCGATTCTCGCCGTTTTTCAGGCGGCCGGCGGTCAGCTCATCGAGGCTGGCCCCCAGGCGGGTGCGCAGCAGCGCTGGCTGCGCCACCTGCGGCCCGGCCAGCGCCACGACCCGGCGGGTATCGAGCTGACCGGTGGTAAACAGCGTGCCGATGGCGATCACGTCCTGGTAGCCGATGTGCCAAACGGTTTTCTTCAGGCTGACCGGTTCAAGGAAGTGAATGTGCGTCCCCACCAGCCCGGCGGGGTGCGGGCCAGCAAATTCGCTGTAGGCGATCTGCGGGCTGCTCTGCTGGCCAACGGAGGCACCGGCGGCGTGGCATACGTGCACCTTGCCCGCCGTCAGGCGCGCCAACACCAGCAGCCCGGCGTTGAACGCCGCCTGCTGTTCGGCGATGATCACCTGCGGATCGGCGGCCAACGGCCGGGTATCCATCGCGGTGACGAAAATGGCGCGCGCCTCGCTGCCGGGGCTCGGCGTTTTGCTGAACGGACGGGTGCGCAGCGCGGTCCACAGGCCGCTGGCGATCAGTTCACTCTCGACCTGTTCGCGCGGCAGCTGAGCCAACTCACCCAGCGGGTAATGCGCAAACTCGAGCTGATCGTCACCGCCGTTTTCCAGCGCAATCACCACCGATTGCAATACGCGCCGCTCGCCGCGGTTAATCGCGGCGATGCGGCCGCTGGCGGGAGCCGTGAAGAAAACCCCGGGGTTTTTCTTATCTTCGAACAACGCCTGGCCTTTCTTAACGGTATCGCCTTCCTGCACCAGCATGGAGGGACGCATTCCGACATACTCTTCCCCAAGCAGGGCAACATGCTGAATGTTCGGGCCGTCTTGGATCGCCTGAACCGGGGCTCCGGCTATCGGCAGATCTAACCCTTTTCTAATCTTAATCATAGGATTTATACGATGTAGTTTGGTTTACACGTCTGCCCGGCCCCAGAGGCGGGTGCTGACGATGCCAGGATTGCCGGGCAGTGCGCATGGCGGCACGCCCAACATGAACTTTCTCGCAGTGAAAAACTGGGGTAACGCGCATTCCCTTGATTCCCCCTTTCCGTTGTTAGCGCGACGGTCGATATGTTAACGGCCTGTAGCCAAATAACCATCAAAATGGCCGGGTTATATGCCATAACTCCTGCCGCTTCAATCGCCACAGCGCGTTAAATTGAAGGGAGAATATTAACATTGTTCGCAACATTGTTCTGCGTTACGTCGTGACTTGGGTCAAGCAAACGCAATTAAATTTCGCCTGTTTTTCACTACTTATCGTTAAAATCTGCCGGTCATTTCACTTTTATCGAGCTTTGTCGTTTTTTTATACATATCACGTATTGCTAAAAATAAACGCGCTGGTAATCTGGCGGTGTTTTGCAGCAGTAAAAACAATATCAGTGGCATGCCGACCAACGTCATTGCGCCGGCAAATAAATATAAGCAGGAATAATAATGAGCAAAATCGCGCTGTTGTTTGCGATGCTTGTTTCTATGCCGATGATCACGGCCTGCAGCGCCAGCGAGCAGGTACCCGAAGCGCCGGTAGTTAAACAGCAATTATTGGGTTCGCCGGTCTATATTCAGATCTTCAAAGAGGAACGCAAGCTGGAATTGTATGCCAAAATGGGCAATGAATTCCGCCTGGTCAACACGTTCCCGATCTGTAATTTCTCCGGCGGGCTGGGTCCTAAACGCCGTGAAGGGGACTTTAAAAGTCCGGAAGGCTTTTATAGCGTTGACGCGCGCCATCTGAAACCCGACAGCAAGTATTATCGGGCGATCAATATCGGTTTCCCTAATGATTACGATAAATCGCAGGGCTATTCCGGCGCTTATCTGATGATCCACGGCGAATGTAAATCGATTGGCTGTTACGCGATGACCAACACCTATATGGACGAGATCTATCGCTACGTCGAAGCCGCCTTCGCCTATGGCCAAAGCCGCGTCAACATCAGCATTTACCCGTTCCGCATGACCGAGCAAAACCTCAAGCGCCATGCGTCATCCAGCTATATCGCCTTCTGGCGCCAGCTGAAGCCGGGCTACGATTACTTCGCGAAGAACCACCAGCCGCCGACAATGGGCGTGGTCAATGGCCAGTACGTCTTGGGTCAACCGTTGATGAGCAGCGGCGGCATGATGACGCAGTACGCGTCAGCCAGCCCGACGCCCAACACCAATCCCTTCGCTCAGAACAAGCCGCTCACCGAAGTGAAATAACGCGAACTCGCCTGGCTCAATCTTGTGCCAGGTTTCGTTGGCGGTCAGCGGTTGGGTGGCGATCACCGTGACCACATCGTTCGGTGTGGTCTGCTGCTGAAAATCGATTTCCACGTCCTGATCGAGCAGCGTCGCCTTGCCGAACGGCGCGCGGCGCGTGATCCAATACAGGTTGGTGGAACAATAGGCCATCACGAAGCGCCCGTCCGACAACAGCATGTTGAACACCCCCTTCTTGCGCAGCTGGTTCGCCAACAGGCCGATATAGCGGAAAACCGCCGGCCATTGGCTCGGGGTGCGCGGGTATTTCAGCGCCAGCTGATGCAGTAGCCAGCAGAACGCGTATTCGCTGTCGGTCTGGCCGACCGGGCGAAACGTGCCGGTATCCAGCTGACGATAGCCTTTCAATTGGCCGTTGTGCGCGTAGGTCCAGTTGCGGCCCCACAGTTCGCGGGTGAACGGGTGGGTGTTTTCCAGCGCCACCTCGCCGCGATTGGCCTGGCGAATATGGGACACCACCGCGCAGGACTTGATCGGATAGTCCTGCACCAGGCGGGCGATCGGAGAGTTGAAGCTCGGCTGCGGATCCTTGAATGTGCGGCAGCCGTTCCCTTCATAGAAGGTAATGCCCCAGCCATCCTTATGCGGCCCGGTGCGGCCGCCGCGCTGTACCAGGCCGGTAAAGCTGAAGCAGATATCGGTCGGTACGTTTGCGCTCATCCCGAGCAGTTCACACATCGCCAGCACTCCTTAACCACACTGACACAGGCTGTGCGGGCGCAGCATGCGGCGCCCGCCGTCTTATTCATGGGGAGCCGCAGCTCCCCGCAGGCTATCAAGCCTTAACCATCTCTTTTTCGATCAGCTGAATCAAGATGTGAATCGCTTTAATGTGGATTTCCTGAATGCGGTCGGCGTAGCCGAAGTGCGGCACGCGAATTTCCACATCGGCGGAACCCGCCATCTTGCCGCCGTCCTTGCCGGTCAGGGTGATCACTTTCATCCCCTTGGCGCGCGCCGCGTCGATGGCCTTGATGATGTTGCCGGAATTGCCGGAGGTGGAAATGCCCAGCAGCACGTCGCCTTCGCGGCCTACCGCTTCCACATAGCGAGAGAACACGTACTCATAGCCGAAGTCGTTGCTGACGCAGGACAGGTGGCTCACGTCCGAGATGGCAATCGCCGGGTAGCCCGGGCGGTTTTCACGGTAGCGGCCGGTCAGCTCTTCGGCGAAGTGCATCGCGTCGCAATGGGAACCGCCGTTGCCGCAGGAAATCACTTTACCGCCGGCTTTGAATGAATCCGCCAGCAGCACCGCGGCGCGTTGGATGGCATCGATGTTGGCGTCGTCATTGATAAATTTCGCCAGGGTATCAGCCGCTTCGTTCAGTTCACTGCGAATAAGGTCGTGGTACATGAGGAACCTCTTGTTATCGTCAAATCTTCCGCTCCGCAGTGTACCGGATCGAGGAAACAGCGAGAAGCATTCTCAGCCAAACAGCGCGCCGGTTAAGGAAGCGGAGAGGTTTTTGATGATTGGTGCTGTCAGTTTGTGACCTGAGTTGTAATTAAACTGTAAACGCATTGATAAAAATTCTGCCTTGTACTAAAACCTATTACATACACACAACAGGTCAGACCTCTTACTACTTCGGAGCTTCTTATGATGGTTCTTAGTATCGTCGTTTTCCTGGCTCTCCTCGGCGTGGTGTTCTACCACCGAGTGAACCTTACCCTCAGCAGCCTGATCCTGGTGGCGTACACCGCCGCCATGGGCGCTATCGGCCTGTGGAGCTTCTGGCTGTTGCTGCCGCTGGCTATCGTGCTGCTGCCGCTGAACCTTTCCTCTGTGCGCCGTTCCCTGCTCTCCGCGCCGGCGCTGCGCGCCTTCCGCAAGGTGATGCCGCCGATGTCCACCACCGAGAAGGAAGCGATTGACGCCGGCACCACCTGGTGGGAAGGCGATCTGTTCCGCGGCGCGCCGGACTGGAACAAGCTGCACAGCTACCCGAAACCGCGCCTGACGGAAGAAGAGCAGGCGTTTATCGACGGCCCGGTGGAAGAAGCCTGCCGCATGGCCAACGACTTCCAGATCACCCACGAACTGGCCGATCTGCCGCCTGAACTCTGGGCGTACCTGAAAGAACACCGTTTCTTCGCGATGATCATCAAGAAAGAGTACGGCGGTCTGGAATTCTCCCCTTACGCTCAGGCGATGGTGCTGCAAAAACTGGCCGGCGTTTCCGGCATCCTGGCGATCACCGTCGGCGTGCCGAACTCCCTCGGCCCGGGCGAACTGCTGCAGCACTACGGTACCGAAGAACAGAAAAACCACTATCTGCCGGGCCTGGCGCGCGGCGACGAGATCCCTTGCTTCGCGCTGACCAGCCCGGAAGCGGGTTCCGATGCCGGCGCCATTCCGGACGTGGGTACCGTGTGCATGGGCGAATGGCAAGGCAAGCAGGTGCTGGGCATGCGCCTGACCTGGAACAAGCGCTACATCACGCTGGCGCCGGTCGCCACCGTACTGGGCCTGGCGTTCAAACTACATGACCCGAACCGCCTGCTGAGCGACAACGAATCCCCGGGCATCACCTGTGCGCTGATCCCGACCAGCACGCCGGGCGTGGAAATCGGCAACCGCCACTTCCCGCTGAACGTGCCGTTTCAGAACGGCCCGACCCGCGGCACCGACGTGTTCGTCCCGATCGATTACATCATCGGCGGCCCGAAAATGGCCGGCCAGGGCTGGCGGATGCTGGTTGAGTGTCTGTCGGTAGGTCGCGGCATCACCCTGCCGTCCAACTCTACCGGCAGCCTGAAATCCATCGCCCTGGCGACCGGCGCCTACGCGCACATTCGCCGTCAGTTCAAGATCTCCATCGGCAAGATGGAAGGCATCGAAGAGCCGTTGGCGCGCATCGCCGGCAACACCTATGTGATGGACGCCGCCGCTTCGCTGATCACCTATGCGCTGGTGCAGGGCGAGAAGCCGGCCGTGCTGTCGGCCATCGTCAAATACCACTGTACGCACCGCGGCCAGCAGTCGATCGTTGACGCCATGGACATCGCCGGCGGTAAAGGCATCATGCTGGGCGAATCCAACTTCCTGGCTCGCGCCTATCAGGGCGCACCGATCGCCATCACGGTGGAAGGCGCGAACATCCTGACTCGCACCATGATGATCTTCGGCCAGGGCGCGATCCGCTGCCATCCTTATGTGCTGGATGAAATGGCGGCGGCGCAAAGCAACGATCTGAACGCCTTCGATAAATCGCTGTTCGGCCATCTGGGCCACGTCGGCAGCAACAAGGTACGCAGCTTCTGGCTGGGCCTGACCAACGGCCGTACCAGCGCCACGCCGACCAAGGACGCGACCCGTCGTTACTATCAGCAGTTGAACCGCCTGAGCGCCAACCTGGCGTTGCTGTCAGACGTTTCCATGGGCGTGCTGGGCGGCAGCCTGAAGCGCCGCGAGCGCATCTCCGCTCGCCTGGGGGACATCCTCAGCCAGATGTATTTGGCTTCCGCCGTGCTGAAACGCTTTGACGACGAAGGCCGTCAGAAAGAAGATCTGCCGCTGGTGCATTGGGGCGTGCAAGACAGCCTGCATAAAGCCGAACAGGCGCTGGATGATCTGCTGCGCAACTTCCCGAACCGCTTTATCGCCGGCGCGCTGCGCTTCGTGGTCTTCCCGTTTGGCCGCGTGCATACCGCACCGTCCGACCGTCTGGATCACCAGTTGGCCAAGATCCTGCAGGTGCCTTCCGCCACCCGCAGCCGTCTGGGGCGCGGTCAGTACCTGACGCCGAGCGAGCATAACCCAGTCGGCCTGCTGGAAGCGGCGCTGGCCGACGTGATGGCCGCCGAGCCGATTCACGAGCGTCTGTGCAAGGCGGCCGGCAAAAACCTGCCGTTCACCCGTCTGGATCGTTTGGCGGAACGCGCGCTGGAAGAAGGCAAGATCAGCGCCGACGAGGCGAAGATCCTGGTGAAAGCCGAAGAGAGCCGCCTGCGCTCCATCAACGTGGACGACTTTGCGCCGGATGCGCTGGCGGCCGCCAAGCCGGAAAAGCCGGCGGCGCAGTCTAAGCGCCAACAGCAAACCGAAGCGGCTTAACGTTCACTTCACGCATCCAAGGGGCGATCATCATCGCCCCTTTTTCTTTTGCTTTCATGACAAACTGCGCACCGCGCCGCAGGTTGGCGCAACGGCGGATTTCACGGGAAGGAAGTTCGAGTAGACTGCGCGACGGGTGCTCTGGATCTTTCTGTCCGGAGCCTTGGCAAAGGAGAGAAAGAGAAAGGCCCCGAGTCGATATTATCAACCCGAGGCCACTCTGATGCCTAGCAACGTCAGGTTAGCCTCTTACCCGCCGCAAGGCAAGGATAGGGAGGTCAAAAATGCAGCAAAAACGGGTCGTGCTTAAGCTGGTGATCGTCTGTATGACGCTGATCGCGTTCATCTGGCTAACCCGCGGTTCGCTATGCGAACTGCGCATCAGGCTGGGAGACTCGGAGGTTGCGGCCACTTTGGCTTACGAATCCGAACGGTAAGGCAACCCAACGGCGGGGTTCGCCCCGCCCGTTGGCTGATGGTGTCAGGCAAGATCCACGAGCACCCGCCTTTTCAGCCCTGCTGACGAATGCGCGCCAACAGCGCGTCAATATGCTCGATCTGCGGCGCATTGACGATCAGCGTGCGCCCCAATCCCAGCGCATGGCGCTGACAGTCGAGGCGCATATCAGCGTCGGCGATGCTGTCCAGATCGGCGACGTGCGCCAGGCCGATGGTGCGCCGAATCAGTTCGGTGCCGCAGTACCCGACCGCATCGGTCCAGACCTGTTGCAGGAACAGCTCGGCGTAACCCGGCGTCGCCAGCGCCGCATCCCGGCTTTGCTGATGGCACAAAGCCAAAAAGCGATCGGCGAAGATCAGCCACAGCTCGCGCACATCCTGCAGGCGCTGCTCGCGCCCGGCGGCGGCGTCGCGCGGCCCGAACAGCCCCGGCAGCCCGCAATAGTTGAGCAGCAGGTTGCCTAACGCAGTACCGATATCGAAACCGATCGGGCCGTAGAAGCCGAATTCGGCGTCGATCGCTTTCAACCGGCCTTCCGCCACGAAGATCGAACCGCTGTGAATATCGCCGTGCAACAGCGCCTCCGCCTTGGTGAGGAAGCGATGTTTCAGGCCGGCGACCGCCAGCTTCAGCGGCGCATCCTCACGCAGCGCCTGCACCTGCGGCAACAGCGCCGCCTCGAACTGATTGCGCTCATGGTCGGTATAGGGATCGGTAAAGAACAGGTCTTCGGTGATCTGGCACAGTTCGGGGTTAGTGAAACGTCTGACCTCCGCCTTCTTCTGCTGCGCCGACTGATAAAAATCGGAGGTGTGGAACAGCGTCTGCGCCAGGTATTCCGCCAACTGCCCGGCCGCCAGCGGGTGATAGTTGCCCTGCACCAGCTCACTGCGCCAGATGCGATGATCGGAGAGATCTTCCTGCACCATCACCGCCAATTCGGGATCGTGATGCAAGACTTTTACCGTATGCCGCGGGCAGAAACCGCCGTGAACCCGCAGCGTTTCCGCTTCGATGCGCGCCCGATCCAGCGTCAGCGGCCAGGATTCGCCCACGCAGCGCACGTAGGGCAGCGCCTGTTTAACGATCACCCGGCTCACGCCTTCGCGATCGCGGATCTTGAACACCAGGTTCAGGTTGCCGTCACCGATCTCGTCGGCGCTCAGCAGCGCCTGCGGATCGGCCACCTGCCCGTATTGGCGGGCATATTCAACGGCATCGGCAGCCGTAAACGTACGATAAAGCGACATTCCCCAACCCCTCTGTTCTCTCTCACTGACCCCAGCGATTCTGTTTATTTAGACGTAAAAGCATTTGGACGTCTATACATCTGGAAGTCATGTTGGCAGAATAGCGTTTCAGATGCAATAACCACGCAACAAGGAATTAACCGCCGATGCAAGCGCTTAACACCACCAGCTTGACCCTGCAGGACAACCGCCTTTGGATCCTCGATCAGCAAGCCCTGCCGCAGGAAAAGCGGTGGCGCGCCTGCGACAGCGTGGAGGAATTGGTCGGGCACATTCACAGCCTGCGGGTGCGCGGCGCGCCGCTGATCGGGCTGTCCGCCAGCCTGCTGTTGGCGCTGCTGGCGGAACGCGGTCTGCCGCGCGCCGAGCTGGAACAGGCGCTGCATACGCTGCGCGCCGCCCGCCCGACGGCGGTCAACCTGATGAATAATCTGGATCGCATGAAGCTGGCGCTGGCGGAGCCTGATTGGGTGCCGGCGATGGTGAACGAAGCGCTGCGGTTGGTGGAAGAAGATCGCCGATTGTGCGATCGCATCGCCGATCACGGCGCTGGGCTGGTCAAGCCCGGCAGCCGCCTGCTGACCCACTGCAATACCGGCGGATTGGCCACCGCCGGCGTCGGCACCGCCATCGGCGTGCTGCTGCGTGCCCACCGGCAGGGCAAAGTGCAACAGGTATGGGTCGATGAAACCCGGCCGCTGCTGCAGGGCGGCCGTCTGACCGCCTGGGAATTGGGCGAGCTGGGCATTCCCTATCGCCTGATCTGCGATTCGATGGCCGCCAGCCTGATGGCGCAGGGCCAGGTCGATGCGGTATGGGTCGGCGCGGATCGCATCGCCGCCAACGGCGACGTTGCCAACAAAATTGGCACCTACAGCTTGGCGGTGCTGGCGCACTATCACGGCATCCCGTTCTACGTGGCCGCCCCGCACACCACCCACGATCCGCACTGCCCGGACGGCGCAGCCATCCCGATCGAGCAGCGCGCGGCGGCCGAAGTCACCGGCGTTTCAGGTAGCTTCGGCGCCTGCCAGTGGGCGCCGAACGATGCGCCGGTCTACAATCCGGCGTTCGACGTCACGCCGGCGAAGCTCATCAGCGGATGGATATTCGACAGCGGCGTGATTACGCCGCAGCAGGTTGAAGCGGGGATTTTCCAGCGGGCGTTAGGTTAACGCCCGCCCATCGGCACTCAGTCCAAACGCGGATAAGCATCGGCGATCTTGTCGCCGGTGAAATGCGCCACCCAGCCTTCCGGGTTGTCGAACACCCGGATCGCGGTGAAATGCGGGGCCGAGCCCATATCGAACCAGTGCCGGGTATTAGCCGGCACCGAGATCAGATCGTTCTTTTCACACAAGATCTGAAAGATCTTGCCGTCCAGATGCAGGCAAAACAGCCCTGCGCCCTCGACGAAAAAGCGCACTTCATCTTCGCCGTGCGTATGTTCGGACAGGAATTTTTCACGCAGCGCCTGGCGCTGTTCATGGTCCGGCCGCATGCTGATCACGTCCCAGCTCTGGTAACCCTTTTCCGCCACCAGCCGGTCGATCTCATGCTGGTAGGCCGCGATCACCGCCTCCGGCTGCGGATTGTCGCCCAGCTCGCGATCCGCCTGCCAGCGCTCAAAGCGCACGCCGATCTGCGCCAACTGCCGCTGGATCTCCTGCACATCACGGCTCTGCCACAGCGGTTGCTGCGGCGCTGTATCGCTGAAAATGGTCAATCCACTCATGAGACGAACTCCCCTAAATCGATGCGATCAAAACGGTTAACCTGCGGATGTCGGCTCTGCACGTCCGCCTCATCGCGGATCAGCTGGCAGGTATGCCAGCCGGCGGCCTGCGCCGCATCCAGCTCCTGGCGGATGTCGGACAAAAACAGCAGCTCGTCGGGCGCGATGCCGATAGCCTGCGCGATGTTGCGGTACGACGCGGTTTCACGCTTGGCGCCGACGTGCTGATGCGCCGCGCGATAAATCGCGGGCTAGGAGCGAGATAAATCGACGTCGATATGATTTCAGTATTTACAACAGAATTTCAAAATAGATAACGCCGCTGTGCGGCGTTATGTCAGTTTAGGGTCGATAATATCTGAGCCTGGATGGGAAGAGGATCGCGCAGAATAATGAGGTCTTTAAACGAACCGTCGCACGTTTGCATATAAGAGCCACCGCCGACACTGTCAAAAATTGGGCTGCCGATGATGACATAACCAGGTGCAGTCACATTTGCCAGCTTACCAACTGGGGTTGTCACATCTGAGTGCTTACATCCATTCTCATAGGCTGTTATGACGCCATTATTAACGTCAAAAAACGCAGCGCTTGGCACATATGCTTCATAGGGTTCGCGCTTAACCAGTACTGCTCCCCCGGCACCAGAACCACTGCTTGCACCGGTATAATTTCCATCGCGGGTACCATAGCGCCATGCCTCGCGAGTGCCTGTCGAGTATGGACTTGCAATAGTGCGCATATAGGCCAGCCCCAGATTTGAGAGCGACAGTCCGAGGGTTAGGCCGACCTGATCCATTGGGTCTGTATCGTTCGCCAGGGCTTGAATAGCGTAGGTCGTTGCAGAGCCTGTAATGACTGACACCAGATTTTCAGTTCGCAGATAGCCGCCCGAGTATGAAGCCACTTTGACCCGAACGCTCCCAGCAGTAGGGTTGTAAATGGGCAGCGGTAGCGCAGGAGCCTGCTGATATTGTTGTTGTACAGCGATAAAATCCTGCCCATTCAGCCCATAGACTTTGCGAACAGATACGCCATCTGCATCTACCTTGACACCGAATCGCGGGGATGCAGCCACAACGATTTTATTTAACATGTTATGGTCAATTAACAGATTGATTCGCTCCTTCAACCCGTTTTCATCATGAATAACCCCACCGTCCGCAAGAACGCGAGATTTAAAATTTGAAAAAATCGTTTCGGGGTCGATGTATTTCCCCGTCAAATCTACAGGAGAACGCCAACCACGGTAGGGTTCTGACAGACCGATAATTTGTCCCATTATTACATCCTCACAGGGTGTCAGTGAATGAACCGTCGAGAGCAACGCGCTCTAAAACAGCCCAGTTATACAGCGGAAACGCAGCACCATTCCGCATAACTTTACGAGACACTTTCGTTGATGAATCGCGAATGCAAACCACGGGGTAAATATTTCCGTTATTTGCCGGTGTCGTGTTTGTGAATCCGATTAAGAGATGGTCAGTCTGAGATGGTGCCTGATCCAGCGTTATTTTGACCGTATCAGCCCCCACCAACTCAACGAGTTCAACCGTGGCTGAACCAAGCTCCAGCGAATGCCCCTTACCAGGACAATCTCCGATAAACTCGGAATCCAGCACCAGTGGAGGGTACGGAACATGCCGTGTATAGGTAATGACATTCCCTGAAACAGTAATGCTCTTAACGCGGTTGCTTCGCCAGGTGCCTTTTTTCACTGGGTCATAGATATGCCAAAAAATGGCCTGCTCTGCATATTCACCTTGCAGCACTTTGCCGAATTGATTTAAGTGCGACAGCGACCCATCGTTATACAGATGATTCAGGACGTATTTTGAACCGTACATAATCGCATCAGTAGAGTGCTGTCTGACATAGTCCAGCTGATCCGTTGCCGTCACTGAATACGGTTGCACAATTTCCGACTCACCTGTGGGGTTCCCTTCCGGGTCTACTGAACCGGCTTTGGTATTAATACGACTCCCTACCTGGCCGATAACAATCGTCGGATTTTTTTGCTGACTGAGCATGTTTTTAAAATCATGGAAACAGTCAGTGAAATATGGAACCAACAACGTTCTATAATCTCCGGGATTACGGCAGTTTCCGTTATCATTATCAGTCTCGCCATGCTCGAACAAAATAAAGTCGGCCTGGTAAGGCTTGCCGATACCCTGCGCAAATTGAAC
The DNA here is from genome assembly GCF_040280225.1 of Serratia sp. SM04. Taxonomy (NCBI): domain Bacteria; kingdom Pseudomonadati; phylum Pseudomonadota; class Gammaproteobacteria; order Enterobacterales; family Yersiniaceae; genus Serratia; species Serratia sp. SM04. Next base: position 35,578 of record NZ_JBEOQT010000009.1, read on the forward strand.
CGAGCGCTCAATATATTTCAGGCTCTTTGTGTACGAAAAAGTACCTTTTGAAATGCCAGATAATGGCTGTCCGCCTGCGTTACAAGGCGCATTAATGATTGATGGCAGGTCTAAACCTGCAGACTTCATGTCATACATGAGGCAGTTTTGCAGTGGCAGGTTGTGGCCCTGACGGTCAAAATTGTAGTTATTGTCAGTGATTCGGTCGAGGTCAGTTGGGCTATATGGCGCACTATTACCATCGGCGCGACCTGACGGCGACATGCAGCGTCCGCGAAATTCGGCCTCCGCCCCCCAGACCTTAATATTTTGTCCTGGTTTATCGAATGCTGCACCGAGAGACTGCCCGAGGCAAATGTAGATTAATATGTACGCGGTCGTAACAGGCACCTCACGCAAGCTCGGGATAAACATTAGCCCGCTATGACCACTGCCATCTGATTGCTCATAATTAAACAATACGCCGCTGTCAGATACTGGTGTGGCGCTGGTAACATAATGTTCATTCCAGACTCGCTGTCCGTGCCAGAACAACGCAGGTTTGCCGTCAACCATCTTGATGGTAGCTGCACTTAGGCCCAGTGCGTCTTGCAGAGGCCCATCAACACCAGGGATGTGAAGGTCACCATTTTCCATCAAGAGTATAAGGCCTTGCCGTGTCTGGAGATGAATAACCCCCCAAAGGACACCAGGAAAGCGATTCTTCAGGCTATCCGGAATAACGCCTATCACATAATCCTGCAATGGCTTTTCCAGCCCTGCTAACATCAGCCCCCAGTTTTTATCCAGAGCCATCGCTGATTCGACAGGCCCGGCAGAACTGGTAAATGCCAGGTCGATTTTATCGGAAATCAGCGTATCTAATGGCGTTATTCTATTTAAAATTTTGACAATGTCAGCGTTGGCCAGATTCAATCCTTTAGCAACCAGCATGACAAATTCAGACGAGGGTAGCGTTTTCCCCGTCGGTGTTGCTGTACCGGAAATATTTTGATATTCGAGCACCCAAATAAACGTATCGTCGCTGCGGACGGAGAATTTTGCGCCCTCAGAAATTTTACCAGCAGATATTGCCTGCTGCGCCGCTGCTTCGTTGGTATACGGGGTCTCTCCGGACGAGAGCGCCTCGATGTATTGTTTAAGATATTGGGTTCGATTTGCCAACTGCTGAGCCTGCCAGTTATCCGGCCCATCGGCCCCACCGAGTACTGGCGTATCAGTCTCTAGCTGGAAAATTGAATCTTCCCATACCGGGGACTCGGGTAATGATTTGGCCATGTTAGTTCCCACCATGTAGATAACGGCCATCATAATTAATGGCCCCGTTGTGTGTGATTCCACTCAGTGTCTCGATTACCGTGACCCGCCCAAACCTGCCAAAAATAGGGTCATCCACGCGGGTCAGGTCATACATGACTTCTGCTGCAGTATCTATCGCAGCTATTTTCACATCGTTATTAATAAGCTGAAACGTTGTCAGCGGTTCGAATGACAGTCGATACAACTCAACAAGCATGCGCTGATTTGACTCAGCCAAATTGAGGCTTTCATAACGAAAAGCAAATTCGTCAATTTTGCCGTTAAAAATGGGTAATGTAGTACTGTTGGCTCTTGCATAATCAACACGAACCGGCTGGTTAACTGGTGTCGTTAGAAATTCAATCATTCCCCAGGGACCATCGACTGTATAATCACGCCCCTCAGTTAACCCATTAACCTCAACACCCCAAACATTATGATATGACAGCGCAATACGGTCACCTTCAGAAATATTTGGCGGCAGCACTTCATTTTCGATAATGCGTGGGTAATTACGAACCACCTCAGAATTCAACAGCAACGATAAATTTTCAGACGAGAAGTTGTGCCACTTCGATGTTACAGAGCCTGCTTGAGAGGTTAGATAGCGTCGAGTGTTAACCAGCTTTCCGCCCCTGGATGTTTTTACCGTCTTTTGCTCAAACGCCAACGTTATCGTTAATTCCGAGACGTCGCCAACCCAGCGAAATGAGCCAGGACGACCATTTTCATCACGCCGCGCTAAATAAACTTTACCCTGGCCATAATAGTACGTTTCATTCATGAGTCGGTACTCCGTTCACGCAGCGTCAGCGATATTTTGCCCTCGTTCAAAACAACGCCGGACGATGTAAATAATGTCATGTCATCAGCGGCACGATAAATTCCAGCTGACCAGGTAACCGGCGCTGACGCTCCCGTGATGGACTCAATCACAAACGCGCTGGCATCACCGGCCAGCACCAGCACGGTCAGTAACGGACTTTGGGCATAGCTAGCCAACATCAGTACCTGATGCTCACCAAACAGGAATGGTGAGTCAGGCCAGGTCCCCGCCGGGTAGTCGATATCATCAGCAGGGATGGATAGCCCGCGCGCCACGAACGCCGGTACCGTGCCATCGGTAGCTCCCGCTGCCTCACCCAATGCAACAAACTCCGGTACCGCGCCGGTAGTGGTGTCCGCTGGCGTCGCAGCTTGCCAGTCAGCGCCTGTAATGACCTCCAGCGCCGGGATGGTCACCGAAACTGGCGGTGGTACCGGAATATAGCGCCCGGCCGGGAGCGTAGCCTGGTAGCGATACAGCGATTCTGTGCCGTTTCGGTTGGTGCTGAGCGTCAGAATATGCATAACTGCATCCACGCCATCGGTGTGGTACGGCAGCTTAACCGTGTTCCCATCGGGTATTTGCGTCCAGACCGTTTCCGATGTGTCCTGGCGCACCAATGCCACGGTGTACCGTGACCCCGGCTCCGGGCCAATACTCGCTTCTGTACAGTCAATCAGCCGGTCTGCCTGCAGCACGCGGTCGCGATGGGCAAACGTCAGCGTGTAGCCCGCTGCCGGGAACACTTCGGTAGGATATGGAACGCCGTTAACCCGAATGTTGCCTGGCAGGTATGGACGGAACTGGCGCTGCGCCATAGTGATGTTGCCCACCGGGGCCAGATTCGCGGCCAGCGTCTCGGTGCCGGTCCGCGTCAGCAGACGTACATCCACGTTCTCGCCGCCCAGGTACTCCTGGCCATCGGATTCAATGGCATCACGGTAGAATCGGATCGGTGTCCCTGCAGCATGTTCAGCGGGCAGCGTGTCAGCACAGGCGCGCCCCACTGATAGGGTGCCAGCAGACACATTCACCTGGTCAATTCGGACTATCTCGTTGCCCACGATCGCACCGTCGCCTACTGCGGGCGGGAACGGCATCACCACGCGCAATGTGCGATTCAGCGGACCGACGGCCGCCAGCAACGTACCGGACGGCGTCCAGTCACCCTGGTTGCGATCGACAAATCCGGCACCGGCGGCGCGGCTTTGGATCTGGTAGTTGATGGAGAGCGACGTTGGCGCGCTGGCCATGATGCCAATAAACCCGGAGCCAGGTTTAACATAGGCCAGTTCAGACTCGGAGAGCGTGCCCGCCAGCACCGCATAGGGCAGCTCAATCAGCTGCATATCCGTCACCGGCCGCGCCGCCTGGTCGGGTGGCGTCCAGCCGCCGGGCTGTTCGCCAGTGCTGTAGGACGTCGACGGTAGCCCGAAAACGTCCTGCACCACGGTGATTTTCAGGGAACCGTCGTCGCCTTCGCTAATCTGGCCAACACGCAACACCATATTCGCGATATTGCGGTCGGGCAGGCTCACACGGAATACGCCGCCTGGCTTCAGAATGCCGCCGCGCCGGTCAAAGTTGATCACGAGCCGCGTTAGCCCGGATGTCCCCATTTCCAGATCGCGCTGCGCGACGCGAGCACCCAGGTCATGGGTTGGAATAGCGCGGTACTCGACCGTGCTGCTAATGAGCCCCACGGCCTGAATCGACCCTAGGTTTTGAGCCTTGACCTCACCATCGCTGTTGGTGACCGGATCGTGATAGGTCACGACCACTTCATTCGGTGCTGTGTCTGCGCTGCTGCTGTCATCGTCCTGGACGCTGATGATGCCGTTGTCATACGTGAACAGCGGCAGATCGTCGACAACATAGTCATCACGTAACAGCTTTAGCGCCATCTTGCCAGTCTCGAGGTCGCCATATTGCACAGCACCGATGTGGTCGAGCACCTGTTGTACAAACGTATCCAGGCTGTCTTGGCGGTTATAACGGAAGCACAAACCAAACTGCTCGTCGTAGAGGCGATCAGCAGCAATACGATAACTGTCGAGGTCCAGATCATCGGCCAGCGACAAACCGCGTCCCCAATCCCGATTCGTTGCGCATTCGACCAGAATATGCGCCGGGTTCATCGCGTGAATACGGCGCAGGTTCGCGACCTGCTCCGGGGAGAGCTTCGACTCGTCATCGAGCTGGCCGACTGTGTTCTCCAGCATGATGCGCATTTTCTCCGGATACCAGGCAGCGTTGTTATCCCACCCGGAGGTTGTGCGCCGCACGCGAAACGACCACGGCTTCGGGCTGGCGCTGTAGCAACTGACCAGGCCAGAGAAAAACGTCGTTACCACGCCGCGAAAGCCCGGCACCAACCCTGTCAACAGATTCAGCAGTGACGGGGGCGGTACCTGGTCCGGGCCGCCCATCATCACGTCGAGCGTGCCCTGGATGCCGCCTTCGCCGCCGGTATCCTCGCCGCCAAACAGGTTTGGCTGGTCGATGTAAACGGAAGTATTTCCCGAGAGCTGCCCCTCGGTACCCGCGAACACGGTCTTTTTATCGGCGCTGATTGCGACGATCTCGTTAACCGGACCGCGCCCGAGACCGGAGTGGATGTCCCAGGAGTAGCGATAACCGACTGTCACTTTCTTTGAGCCTTTACCCCCCATGTTATTGATGCTCCCCTGATACGGATTTTTCGGCTTGGCGCACGATATTGATGGCCAGCGCATCCCCGGTGGCCAGGAATTTTTCAGAGTCGATGCCGCCGTCGCGGAGAAATGCCTCTAAGTCCAGTTGGTAGCGAGCGAAGAAGGTTCGCAGGCCCCATGCACAACCGCCACCGGCGCGGATATGTTCCATCGTGATTTTCATGATGCGCTCCTATTTTTTGATGGCGTCATAACGGTAATTGCCGTAACCGAGCACGAACCAGTCATCTGTCCAGCAGTCGCCGAAAAATACACACTGTGGCGTGCCTTCGGTCGGCTGGGGTAACTGCCAGCTTTCTTCCGTCGCCGCTTCCGGCGTGCTGTTTTTGGGTTTTGGGGCCAGCGCCCGGTTAACTAGGTATGACGCGACCATGACCGCAACAAATTTAGCGATGGCGAACCACACGATGACCTCCTAAAACAGTTTGATGACTTGATACGGGGATTTACCCGGCATGTGCGGCATGCCCCCGTAGTTCAGGTGATTGCCGAATTTGCTGTCGCACTGAGCAATCGTGCGGTTGCAGCCCGGATACAGCGTCACTACCTGGCCAACGGCGAAACCGGCCGAGCCGCCGAACAGGTTCATCTGGTTGCCGTTCTGCGCCCGCAGGCCGCGCAACTCAGTGACGCCATCCAAAGCCCACTCGACATAACCACCGGAGAACCAGTCCGACGCCGTGCCCTCGGGCAGATTGACAGTGATGCTGACGCCATCCATCGCAGTCACGACCAGACCGCTAACGCCGAACGCCAGCGGATCAACCTTGCAGTTGTGGTCATACAGCGCATAGGGGCAGGCACGGCCATACGTCAGGCGCAGGCCGATGCGGGAAAACGTGCTGGCCAGACTTGACGTCACAAGTTTGGTGCGCTCAATGGCTTCCCGCTTCGCTTCGGCCACCGTACCCACCCAGACCGTGCGAAATTCGGCGGCGGCATCCTCGGCATGCAGGCGGTAAACGCGGATGCGCACCGGACTGGACGGAGGAACGCCACGAAACAGCATGGCGACAGCATTGTTGGCTGGCACTGTGATATCCATGCCGTCGCCGTTTCCGGCGCTGAGCCCACTGTCGCTAATGGCTACCGCCTGCCAATCAGCGTCAGCGAAGTGGATATCGCGGTCGGCGTTTGTATAGCGGTAATGCACGACGTCTCCACGAATAAACTCATACAGGGTCAACGGTTGGCCGTTAGCCACCGAATATTCAAACTCACTCCAGCTCATCACGAACTCCTATAAATGAGGTGGCCACACTGGCGAAACCGTCAGCGTCAGTGGTGTGCTGCCATGTGATTGCATCGCTGTTTTGCCGGGCGAGTGTCATGAACGCCACGGCGACAATTTGTTGCTGCGGTACGGTGACCGGCTCACCATCCAGCGCCAGCAGTTCTGCCTGGCCGCTGATGGCCACGCCAGTCAGTCGCCGGTACAGCGTGCGGCCGTCGGCCAGCAAGATGCGCAGATCACGCCGCCCAGGTACGACGCCCATCTCGCTGAGCCCGCAGCGGATCACCGGCAGTGTGTTCCCGGCCAACGCACCCGCCGGGGTCAGATCGTCATTCTGGCTCGGCACCCACAACGCGCGCTGGCGGCCGCGCAGGTGGTACATCAGCTGGCGCAGCGCAAATTGCTCGCTGCGGCCCATCAGCGACCAGGTGTGGCGCTGCAGATAGAACGGGCGGCGTGCGGTGTCGAGGCGGGCCGGGATACCGCTGCCGTTATCCAGCTCGATCATCAGGCGCTGATATTCACCGGTCAGGCTCTCTGACCAATCGGCATCGGGCTCCAGCACCGGATAGCCACGGAACAGCGCGAGGTTGGGTGTTGAGGAGAATGGGTTATGTTCGGCGATACGGAATCGCACCTGGGCGCTGGCCAGGCCACCGGTGATACGAGTGAATGCCGGAGGGTCAGTCAACACCGCCGGGCGAACGGGATACACCGCTGTACCTGCAAGCCAGCCTGCCGTCAGCGGCTGGGACAGAGTCAGCGAATCAGCTCCGATCGCGCTGACGGTCACCAGCGCGGCAGGTGACGCGATAGCCTCGGCATTTTTCAGCAACACCGTTCCACCCAATGAAAAATCGCGGCCGCGCGTATCGACCAGCAGCTCAGAGGCTCCGGCCGTGACCGACGCCTGCAATTCGGTCACATCAGGGAATACAGGCATCGCCCATGTGCTGCCGCCAGCTTGCCACACCGCGTTCTCCAGCCACTGGCGATCGACGTCTCCCGCAAGGATGCCGAACTCAAACATGCGGCGCGGCGACAACCGGCGAGAAATGCGCTGTTCGGCACCGCTCGGCGACTGCAGCACGTCGGTTTTCCACTCGAGCGTTTCGGTGATGCCGCCGGTCCAGTCTGGCTCAATCAGCCAGGGAAATAATGCCGTCATGATTTCACCCCCAGCATTTGCTTGAGGGTTGGGATATTGGCGCGCAGTACCGTCATGATGCCGCGTTCGCCCTGAACACTCCCGGCCCCTTTAGTGAAAACATCAACAGCATCAATTAACAGCGTTTGTTGCAGAGGCTGCAGCATCGTGACACCTGGTGCTGGACTGCCTGGTGCAGCTTCCGGTACGGTTTGCGGCATCGGCGCGGCAGGAGCAGGAATACCAGCCAGGCCACCAGTCGCATGGCGAGCACGCGGCAGCCAGGCGTTCAATGCGGCCATACCATGCCTGTTGAAGCTGTGCAGGAAGTCCAGCGCGCCAGGCTGCTGAACCACGGCCGCGCGGGTAACGAATTCATAGTCAGAAAGCATGGAGGGGATGGAGTCGCTGGTCGTGGTGCCAGGCCCGCGGACGTGGCCACCGTCGGCGGCGAATACACTGGCGAACAGGCCGCCCATGCCGCCACCGCTGCCGACCAGGCTGGAAGTCGCCATTTGTGCCAGCTGCTGCGCGGCGATTTGCGCCATGCTGTTGACGATACTGAGCGCCAAGTTCTTCACCGCATCGCTCAGGTTCATCGTGCCTTTTGCCAGGCCGACGAGTGAGCTTTCTATCCCGCCCTGCAGGCCATCACGAAATGCGATGGTCAGCTCATTGCCTGCCTGATTCAGCTTGCCGAGCTGCTCTTCGAGCTGCCGGATCATGTCCCTGATTTTGTCTCCGGCTTCGCCAGGCGCGTTGGCCAGCTCTTTGAGCTGCGGCAGGTAGCCTTTGACCTTGTCACCGACTTCCTGATGCAGTTCCACCAGGCGCTGCCGCCCCTGAATTTCGGACAGCAGCCCTCCCTGGACCTGCGCCTGAATGCTGGTTTCCTGCTGCGCCTGGTAGGTGAACAGATCCTCAATCTGTTTCTTCATGTCATCGACACGAATTTTTGTTTCAGCGACCGGCAGCAGCTTGTCGATCAGGCTGAGCCCCTCGGTATTGCCGCTTGCTTCAAACTCGCGGCGCATATCGGCAAATTTGGATTGGGTCTCCAGCAGACTGGCTCCGGCCGTGTTGCCGGTATCGCGCATGAGCTGCAGTTGCAACTGCAGGTTCTGCCCCTTGAATTCCTGGGCGGTGATGGCCGCGTTTGCCGCCTCGGCCTGGCGGCGCTGTTCGGCTGTGAGGTTGCGGGTCGCAATTTCCTGCGCACGCGTAGCGGCAGCTCCCTCGACGCGCTTGGAGGCTTGCTTCTCCAACTGGTCGACAAATCGCTGGTTTTCCGCTGCAGACTGTTTGGCCGCCGATGCACCAGCCTTGGCGGATTTGTTGGCCGCTTCCTGAGCATCAATCTGCCTGGCCGTAGCGCGGGCCTTATCCTGTTCGACTTTGCTGGCATCCTTCAGCGACCCGTTCGTGATATCCGCTTCTACGCGTGCCAGCTGAGTGATCGCCTTTTTCTGGTTCAGCGTCTGTTGCAGCTGTTTGTTGTACTGCTCGGCTTTTTGCCCCGCAGTATCTAGCTTTTTGGTATCGACGTCCCATTGACCACCGGAGAAATTCTGACCGTCGGTGGAAGTTACGCCCCGATCACGCAAGGCATCCTGACCGCCTTTGGTGGCCCACATTTGCTGATAATTTTTGCGGAGCTGTTCAACCGCTAAAGCCTCCTTGTCCACATCGGACGCATTGGCTTTCCAAGTTGCACCTAGCGTATTAGCGGCTTTTACACCGTCCCGCTCAATTTGCTGTCGTTTAGATTCCGCAGCTAAAGCCTTTTCTTTAGCTGCAGTTTCAGCCTCCAATACCGCGAGACGGGCTTTCTTATCTCGCGCCCACTCGGAATATCCCTGTCCGCGAGAGGCAATATCAATATCATCGCCAGCATTAGCTAATTGGGCTCTGATATCCTGAATTTCCTTAGCCCGTGCCTCATCTGGGGTGTCGAGGTTGAGGGCAGTGCTGGTGCGGTTTTTAAGTTCTTGCCAGGCATCAGCAGCCGCATTTTTGACATCATCCCACCCACGCGCTACCCAGTTCAGTTGGGTCTTGATTTCCCCCAGACGTTCGACGGCGGCTTTTTTGTATGCCTGAGACGCCAGCTCGATGGCGTCCTCTTTTAGCCCCTGGTCTTCCAGTGCGCGAATGCGTTGATAGGTCTCGGAGTCCAGCCAGTGATACTGCTCGCTGCTGTTGACTGCCCAATCCGATACACTGTTGGTCATCTTGACGAACTCAGCCACAACCTGATCAGCAGAGTCGCCGGTCAGTTCGGCCATTGCAGACGCGGCCTGGGAAACGCTGTCCAGCGTCTCACCGGTAAACTTGCCGCTGCTGACCAGTCCGTTGAGAATATCCCGCACCTGGCTGTAGTTGCTGCTCATCTGGCCACCGGCCTGCGTCAGCCGCTGCAGCTGGCCAACGCTGACACCGGCGAAGTTGCCGGTTTGCTGAATGCTATTGTTGAATTCATCCTGATCATTAGCCGCGCTGAATGCCGCAATACCCACGGCAGCAACACCGCCCGCGATGCCGCCGATGGCCAAACGGGCCGGGGTGATCAGACTGGTGAGCGCACGGAATGTGTTGCCGACACCACCGAACGAGTCCTTGATCTGGCCACCTTGCTGAATGGCCACAAGCCACACCGGCATACCACTGGCCAACGACGTCACGACGTCGGTGATCTGCATTGGCAGGATACGCATGGCCTGGGAATACTGTCCGGCACTGATACCGCCGTGGCCCATTGCCGTGGCTTGCTCATTGATGCGCTGAATAAATGGCGCGGCTTCAGCCGTAATACCGAGCTGAGCGGCCTTATACTGCAGCAGTTCAGTGGTCGTCATGTTCAGCGTTTCGGCCTGCTCACGCAGCCGCGTGATGAAGGCTTCTTTCGCCGTCGCCGCCTGTGCTTCGGCCTGGGCAGTTTCACGGGCGGTCTGGATCTCACGGCGTCCAGCCTCCGTTGCGGCATAGGCGGCTTTTTCCACCTGCAGACGCATGCCGTCGACTTTGGCGGCATACAAGTCGAGCTCTTCACCCGGAAGCAGCCCAGCTGCATTAAAGCCCTTGAGCTGCTCCTCCATCGCATCCAGGCGTTCATAGGCACCGACCACTGGATCAATGCGGCCGACCAATGCGGCCAATGCCGCCTGTTGGGTTGCCAGGTCAGTCGTCAGGTCTTCGATGGTGTTTTGCGCGGCGTTGGCTGCTTCACGGGTTTGGTTCAGCGCGCGCTGATATCCGTGGTAACTTTCTGCCGTTTGCTGTGCGACATCGCCGGTCGCTCGCGTAGAATCAGCAGCGCTTTTTTCTGCCTGGGCATGCTCACGCGCTGCAGCTGCAGCGCCTTCCACGGCATTGGCATGGTCAGCCCATTTCCGGCTGCTGTTGTCAGCGGCGTTACCGGTCGCGGTGATATCGCTGGTGAGGGTTCCGAGCGCCTGTTTGGCATCGTTCAGATCGGCGGTAATGCGTAGCGCCAGATTGAGGGTAGAGTTTCCTGCAGCCATAACAGCACCCTATATAAAGAAGAGAGATGCCCCGATTATTTCAGGGCATTGATTCGTGTTGTCGCCGCTTGGCCACCGGCGTGCCCGGCAATCACATCCAATATCCGGTGGATACTGTCTTGCTTTTGCAACTGCAGCGCCTCCCGGTAGTAGAGTGTCAACTGGCGGGCGGTGTACTGTCCGAGGCGGTCTGGGTTGTGGCCTGCCCGGATGAGGGTTGCGAAGATGCAGCCGAATCCGACAGTGTCTTCGCCCTGGCCAGTTGCAGCTGCAGGATGCGGGTGGCAGCGCCCATAAAAAAACGCCGATTCACAGCCCACCACCAGTCCATCAGCGCCAGCCCCTCACTCCCCGGCAATGTCTGAACCCACTCAACCGACTGGTCAGTACAATGGGCGATCAGCACCGGCAGCACGGTGGCATGTTTAGCCAGCACCTGCTGTACCTCCTCAAACCGTGGGTATTCGGTCTGCATGACGTCGGCCAGGCTGGCCACCATCGGTGCCAGTGAGTCATGCAGCACCAGCGAATCGACCAGGGTTACCTCGCGGACGGTGATGGGTTTGCCCGCGATAGTGATATCGCGGGTAGACAGCAACACGTCCAGGTCGTTTTCCGGCTCTGCAGCCGGTTTGGGTGCTGCCTTTTTCATGCAACCGGCTCCCCGACATCGATGACACGGCCAAACCGACCCAGCGTTGGATCTGCAGGTTGGGCGTTATCGAACAGTACCCCGGCAGTGGTCTCCAGACCGGCCAGTGAAGTGTCGCCCTGGATCAATGCCAGCGTTGAAACCGGGTCGAACGACAGCTTGTACAGCTCCAGGATTTTTGCCGCGCCGCCTTCAGCCAGGTTGATCCCCTCAAATCGCAACGCGAGATTCTCCGGCTGTGAGGTAAACAGCGTGGTGTTAACGCTGCTGGCGTACTTGTAGTTGACCGACGGTGCGGTGGTTTGGTCGGTCAGGAACAAAATGGCACCGTAGGTGTAGTCCACTTCATAATCCGTGCCTTCAACCAACGTGCCGATCACAACATCACTGATGCGCTGATGGGCCAGGGAATAACGCTCACCTGCAGTGATACCGGCGGGCAGCAGTTCCGCCGTGACAGTGCCGCCGGGAATAGTTACCCGATCGCCGTACAGTACGATGGACAGGTTCTCCGCTGACAGCTCATGCCAGGTACTGGTCACGGTGCCATCTTTACTGGTTGGGAAGCTGCGCACCGTGGTGCGTTGACCGGAGTACGACTCCTTGTGCGACAATTTTTCCACGGTCAGCGCGAGCGCCAGTGCGGATACGTCACCAATCCAGCGCCAGGCTCCCGGGCGGCCGTTCGGTAAACGGCGAGCGAGGAATACCTTGCCCTGGCCGTAGTAATAGGTTTCAACTTGCTGCGCCATTATCCGCCTCCAGTTTGTTGTTACGGCGACCACCCTGGTTGTCGTTGTTCACGACAGGTAATGCCACCTCGATAATTTTTTGACCCCGGAGCCAGTCGGCCTCGGCGTCGGTTACGGTGATAGTTTCACCGGCTGCAACGGCTTTACCCGCGTGGGTATGCGGCTGCAGGAGTTTCACTTCAGGCATCGTCGCCCCCCGATCACATGTTGAACCTGGAACGTGTCCATCCAGAGCAGCATTCCGCCATCAAAATCCAGGACATCACCGCGCAACCACTGCATACCCGTGGCACTGGCGGGCGTCGGACGCCAGCCAATCAGGTGGTCGCGAACTTGCCCGATGAGTGGATTAACCTCATGGGTCAGCCCCTCAGCACCCATTCCATAATTGCGCACGGATATCGCAATCCCGATCACTGCCTCGGCCATCTGAGCGCGGGCACCGTTACCCGGAATGCCGCGCTCTGGCCCCATCAACACATACGCACCCGGCATCGCAAACCCCGACAGGTCGGTGACTTTGCTGTACTCGACGATGGTGCCGATTTGGCTGAATGGCTGTGGGTCGAGCTCCTGCAGCCGCGCGACGACCAGGTTGATATCGAACGGTCCGCTGCTCATTTGCCGTAGTCCCGTAATGTGTCCATGCTGAAGGTGCGGCCCGGTCCGGTGATTTGCGGGGTACCACCTGCAGCGGGCAGCGAATCCCCGAGCCCGAGGCTGAACTTACCGGCGGCCACCTGTTCCAGGAACTTCAGCGCATCGCGGTAGTCACGGACAATCGGATCGGTTTTCTCTTCGGACACGCGGTGCGAATGCAGCTTGTACCGGGTGATGGCGCGCGCCCAACCGGTCAGGATCGACGGCACCTTCGCGAGCGGCAGCTTATAACCGCGTTTTAGCAGGTAGCCATCAACCAGCCCCTGGGTCTCCTCAACGGCATCGCCGATCTTCGCTACTGCAGCCAGTGCGACTTCCACCTCGGCCGGTGGCCAGGACGACGTCTCCTCGCCGCGCAGCAGCGCATCCAATATTTCCGGGCGCGGCATGGGTTTCCCCATCCCGGCGAACGTTTGAGACAACTCAACCGCGCCGGGGCGCTCCGCTAATTCAGCCAGCGAGATGTACCAGGTCAGAGCCATAACTCTCTTCCTCAAAACCACTCTCCCGCATGGCCAGCGTTCAAACTGGCCATGCGTATCGATGCAAACCGAATGGGCTTACGCAACTGCGACGGCGTTCTGGAAGAAATAGCCGCAGTCAGGCGCCACAATCAGCTCGCGAACACGTTCGCCCACCCGCACGCGCTGTCCGCCGGTCAACCCCATATCCGGATCGGGAATAGAGCCGGATACGCGGTTGCCGAATTGCGCGGTAAAGCCAAAGGTGACGCCACCCTGGGTATCCGCCAGCTTGTTGCGGTAGATGAACGCGGCATGGTTCGCCCAGGCACGTACCAGCACCGGCTTTTGACCAGGGCGGGCAATGTTGACGAACGCACTGCCGATCAGAATGTCGTCCAGTTCAAGCAGGTCGCGCAGGAACTGCAGTGGCACCAGGCCGTCTTCGCCCATCGTGCCGTTGTACGCCTTCACTACCGACGGGTTCTGCCGCAATGCGGTTGCCGTTGCACGGCCAAACACGGCCACGTTCGGGCGCATGATCATCTTGTCGAGCGCAGTGGTAATTTTCTTGATTGGCTTGCTGGTGTCGTTGCTCCACTGGTCAGCGGTAGCCAACGTTTCCTTATTACCGGTCGCATAGTTCGCTGCGTTGAAGACTTCTTTACTGGTACGCACTTCACGGTCCAGCAGGATCAAATCGGAGGTGCGCTCTGCAGCACGCCCCAATGGATCGTAATTCGCCGGCGCATTATCAATGTCCGACTGCGGCACCGGCGCATCCAGGCCATAATCGTTGGTCGACGAGGTTTCTTCTTCCGCATTGAATTCGACCTGGTTGGGCTGCGAAGTGCGACCCACGTTGGTGTTCGGTACGGTAAAGCCCTGACCGAGGTCGTACTTCCACCACTTGAACTCAGCTTTACCGACCGGGACGCGAGGCAAAACGTCATCGGCGATCATGCTGGTGTTGCGGTACGCGATGGCGATGGCCGTCAGGTGCGGGTCAATAGGAAGCGGTGCTTTTGACATACTGTCACTCTCCAAAAAAGGGATTAGATGCCGGTGTTACCCGGCGAAAAATCTTCGGGCTAAGCCGGGTTAACCGCCCGCAGGGGCCGCCGCCAGTTGACCGGGCGCAATCCACACCGAACCGAGGTCGTCTTCCGCACCGGCGTATTCAGCAAAACCGATGTAGAAGTTACCCGCAGCAGCAGGAACGGCACGGCCTTCGTCATCGGCCGTCAGCGGTTGCCCGACGGTGACGTCAGCGCCATAACGAACAATCGCCAGGCCGGAGCGGATCACGTCCGCCGCTTCACCGATATCGTTGCCGATAGCGCTGGTGACACCGATGATGAGTTTGCTGCCGTCAACGGCCGGGGTGATTTCGTCATCCACGGTACCGTGCATGACCAACTGGCGCGGCAGCGTTGCTGCCTCTACCTTGTGCGCGGTGATCAGAACCGGAATATTCATTGCTGAGCTCCTTTCTTCACGTAATTGACGGCATCGGTATAGGAAACCGTGCGACCCTTTTGTGCCTGTTCAGCGACATAGGCGTTGGCGGCGTCTGCCACGACGGTAACGTCGGCAAAATCCAGCGCGGCACCGTCTTCCTGACGCGTTTTCTCGCTGAAATCTACCACCTTGGGCTTTTCATTCAGCACATCGCGCAGCAGCTCTTCCGGCGTTTTGTTCACCGTGGTTTCACCGTCAGCGAAAGACAGTGGCGCGCTGTCCAGGCTGAGCAGAACCTCAACCACACCCGTTTTTTGGCGCGGCAGAATGGAACCGGCTTTCACCAGGCCATCGGCATAGCTGACGATCGCTTCGCGACGTGCTTTCGCTTCGCGTTCCTTCGCAGCTTCTTCATCTTTGCGTAATTTGGCTTCACGCTCTGCCAGCTCTGTTTCGCGCTGGGCGAGTGTCTCCGCCGTAACGGGGGTCTTTTTGTTCGGGTCCACATTGGTCTCCTCGGCATACGCCAATGGTGAGATACGAGAGTCATCCACCGCATTGGCTGCGATCTCTTCGAGGGTTCGCAGACGCCACTGCGGCATCAGTTGGTCGGCACGTTCAGCGCCATCTTTTTCCACGATGTAATCACGCACACCGCGCAATAAGTCGGTCAGGACTTCGGTTTCCCAAGGAATGGCGAACGACACCGGGGCATCGTCACCTTCGGCATATTCTGCGAACTCGGCATCCGGCAAGCCTTTTACGCCGGGAGGAACAGCCCCCAGGAAGCCAACGTGGCGCGGATAAAAGTGGCCCGGCTTAGGGTTGCCTGGTGTGTTCGGAAGGTAAAACGACAGCGAACGTTTTTTGTAGCTGCCCGCATTGAAAGCTTCGGCAAACGCCGGGTTCACCTGGTGCGGCTCGGTATACAAGAAACCGTCGCGATACTCGAAACGGCGAGACCAGCCGTAGGACGGCGCGGTCAGTTTGGGATGCCCGATCACAAAAGGGGCTTCAGACAGGGTCGGATCATAGCTGTTGGCCATGTCGATGCAGTCTTCGGCCGTTAGCGTCATGGTGCGCCCATCCATCGCGGTATGGGTACCTGGCGCAAAAACAGCGAGTGTGGCGGTAGAGGTTTGGGTGGTCATCGTTATCATCCGTCAGACGTGCAAGAACGTTACGGAGTGATAATGGCGAATTGCAGCACGGGGGTAATCTGCCCTCGGACAGATAATAATGGGGTGGAAGCGAAAGTCGGGGTTAGCGCGGGAGATGAACTGCGCCGATAGCCGTATTAGAACGTATTATAATACGGCTCGGCAACAGGATTGGTGCCATCATGCCACAGAACGTCTCTGAGGCCGTTACAGCGCGTTTGCGGCGGTCACGGATTTAATTGCCGTTGCAGGTAATTCTTCGCCAATTCGACCAGGCGATCACCTTGCTCGGCAGATACCCCCAACCAGGGGCGGGCCGGAATGGTGACCGTGTGCGCCGGGAGAGTATGCCACTTGGCCAGATTGGACTTCGATTTGCGAAAGAACCGGTTATCGACCTTGCCGTTCTTCTTCTGCCGATAGTACGCCTGCTGGCTCCGCGCAGCGATTTCTATAGTGCCTCCAAACTGGTGGATGGCACCGTACACCCGGTCGGTACCGAACAACAGCTCCTCGGCGTTGACCTGCCACCGTAGCGTGTTACGCAGTGGGCCATCCAAGGTCAGGATTTTGTCCTTGTTTTTGCGCTTGCGCTTTTTGTAACGCGGCGATAGATCCGTCCAGGGCTCCCCGTCCGGGGACTTTTGCTCTCTGAACCGTTGCTGGTGAAACTCCAGCAGCTTCTCGCCCATACCAGCCAGCAACGGCGCGGGGTCAGCCAGCGCCGCCTGGGTGCTGAGCAGCGTATTCAGCGCATCCTGATAGTCAAACGTCAGCGTTGCACCGGCCATCACTCGTCTCCTCGCTGATACAGCATCACGCCCTGGCGCATTGACTGCAGCAGGGCATCGTCGGTGGAGACATTTCCGGCCCAGCCGTCAGTGCCGGTCTCGAATATCACCGACACCGGATCAGGCTGGCCAGCAACCTCAACACGCGCCAGGTACCGACGGTGAACCACCGCTTGATCCATGCCGGGTTGCCAGACCACTTGTGCCCATATTTCATCGGGAACCTGGATAGCCTGCGCCAACAGCAGCAGTTGGTCTGCAGCATCATTTATCTGGCCCGCGCCGTCACGGGCAGCAAACATCTCGGCACCGATGGCGATACGCTGGCCAGCGGCATCACGGAAGGCAACAGGCTGTGTAGTTGTCGCGCCAAAGATATTGAGAAATGCCTCTGGACCATTCCCTGTTGAAGCTGGATCACGCGCTGGACGTGGCGAAGATAGCGGCGGCGCTGGCGGCGTTTCATTGGGTGCTGCAGGCGCAGTGGGTGAACCGTCTCGTGGTGATGGCACCTGGCTGAAATATTTGCTGCGGCCCGGCGTATGCTCGAAGCCGGGGTCAATGCCCTCGGGCACAAACACCGTGCGCGGCCCGCCTGGGCTGCGTTGCCCGATGGTGCGCTGCACGAACTTGATGGTCGGTGCAGTATCCGGCCCGGCTTTCCCCATGCGTTTAAGGTCGTCCTCCGTGCGGGCAATCACGCTGCACTGACAACCCCAGGCGTTGATCGGGAAATGATACACCCACCAAGGGTCGTCCCAGCGCAGCACCATACCGTTCCAAGCCAGATGCTCTTCGCGCGGCTCCTCGACGACGTCGCTATGGACGTACTCCCAGTAGGGGTGGGAATCCCGCATGGCCATCAGTTGCTGGAAGCGACCTGCCATATACGATGACCGGAGATTGGTTTCGTAAATGACGCGGGAGCGCCATTCAAAGCCGCCTTTGTAGCTCCAGCCGTAACGCGCAACGATGCTGGCAAAGTCCTTACGGAAGTCGGCCAGCGTGCGCCCGTCGGCGATGGCGCGTTCAATCGCCTGGCGAAAGTCCGCCAGCAGATCGTCGCGATTGGCCCCGGCCACCATAAACTCGTTGTCATGCTCGGCACCGTAAACATCCGTCCAGGCATCGGTTTTGGTATTAAGCTTGCGTTGGAAAAAGGCAATCTGCTCGCGGAACGGCAGCGAGCCGTAGGCAACATTACCGGTCATTCATTTCCTCCAGCAATTCATAGCGACCCGCCAGCGCGGCGGCAGACATCGCCTGTGCCATCACCTCGGCGTACTGTTCCAGGTCCATGTCCGGCAGTAGTTTATCCAGGCCGTCGCGCAGCGCCTCCAGTGACTCGGCATTATCGACCAACTGCTGCAGCTGCGCCATCCAGCCATCGGTGGTCGGTGCCAACTCACGATTTAGACGGTTGGCCATCGCGGCCGGAGCGTCAGGTTGATGGCTGTGTTCAGCGAATTCGACGTTGGCTTTCGCACCTGCGGAGAGTGGCGTTTCAACAGCCGGTTTCGGCTCCCACTCGCCGCCATAGGTTTCCTGGGTGCTTGCCAGCGTTGGGCGGAACCCGGTGGTTTCACTGATGGATTTGTCACGCTCTGCGCGCGCTGCCAGGTCTTCTGGATCATCAAACACGCGGGAGACAATAGGCACGGCAGCACCGGGGAAATTGAACTCGGTCAGCCATCTGCCCGGACCACGGTTCCACGATTCGCAGATCACATCCGCATCGGATTTGGCGATCGACGTGAGGATTTTGTCCTGCAGAGACTCGTCGCCGCCAATGCCTTTTGACGCGCCGCCGGAGCTGGAAATCTGTCCGACCACCACACGTCGGATGGCCTCATTCATGGCGTTATACATCGCCTGGTAATCGGCAGCGCCCGAGCGCGACGCGCCCAGCATTTCTATCGCCATGCCCTCCGGCATGATGACACCGCTGTCAGTCGAGATGGCGCGCGTCAGCGCCAACAGGTTACGTTTCTGCTCTGGTGTCGCGCCCTCCGGGTGCTTGCCCGCGACGGTCGGCATACCGAACTTGTCCAGGAAGATCAGCCAGAACTTGATGTCGTTACGTTTGAAGAACGTGGGCCAGTAGAGCCAGTGCGCCAGGCCCATGCCGTAGGGTTCGTCGTCGTGGTCAGCGCCGGTCGCGAACGACCAGAAGTACGGTGCCGGGCACGCCTCACCGACAGTCATATTCTGCGGTGTCAGCAACCGCAGCTCGCCTGTCGGGCTGAAGCGGAAGCGCCGACGGTCACGAACCTTGATCTCGTCGAACCACAACAGGTTGTCGCGGACCCCGTAAATCAGTTCGGCAACCGCATAGCCGTAAAACACGCCGTAGTGCATCAGACGGGTGATGCGGTCAAAGCCCAGACTATCAATCTGCTGGCGCATGGCGTCGGCGGCTTCGATATCAATCGGCCGTTCACCACCGGCTTCGACCTTAATCTCGCGGGAGATCAACGCATCCTGGCGCTGGGTGAACGCGGACTTTACCTCCTCGTCGCTCAGTACCTCACGGTAAATTTTGAGGTCTGGCGCACCGCGACTCTGCAGAACGCTGTCCTCTGCGAGCGCCAACGCACCGACCCACGGGCGGGTAATGTCGCGGCCGTCGCCGGTGGACGCAAACTCCTGACCCAGTTGCGGACGCGGCATGGCAGGCGTTGCCTGGCCTGGACGGCGTCGGTTTTTACGGCTCATATAAATCCTCCAAAGTCATTCAATCCGCGCACCGTACCGAAGCCGGTATCCGTCAACTCGCCGCCTCCTGTAGAGCCATAGCCCGACAGCACCTGATAAACCGGCCGTGCGCCGGTGGATTCAAAAGTGATCTCCGCCGCCAGGTTGAGCGCAGCATAGTTGCCCAGGCAACCGGCAATCGCCGAGTCACCGTGGCGCACCAGCTCCGGGTCTTTCAGGTCTTTGCGTTCCAGCGCCGTCACCATCTGAATGCCGTCGACGGTTTCTACTGTCCGCAAATCCTGGGCGATGTTCTCGTCGCGCGGCAGCTCGATCATGTTGTCCTCGAACAGCTCGGTGAACTTGGGCATCCATACCCCGTACCATTTGCGGTTCAGCGTGATTTCGGCGATGCGCGGGCGGCCAAAATGGTCTGCGGTGTACTCGGCCAGCACCATGCCGGGGCCGGTAGCATCCATTGCGCCGCCAGACTGACGCGGCAGATTTTTGATGAACCAGAACAGGATTTGCTGCTGCAGGCCGGACGGGACATTGTTCAGTTCGATGGCGAACGGTACGACGCGGCGCAGCTGTTCGGTGATTTCAACCGGCCAGATCACCGAGAAGTGGCGGTGGCGGGCAAAGTCCATACCGAACACATGCCGCAACTGCGGGTTCAGGCACTCGGCCATGACCGGCTGCAGATACTCTTCAATCCAGGCATTACCCCATGATTCGCGCTCAACCTCGGTCTTGTTAATAAAGTCGTCATCCAGTGCCAGGCGCAGCACCGGCCGCTCGTCGGGCATTGCTCGTTCGATCCAGACGCCGGGAATACATACGCCGTTTCCGTCGCGCGGGATGGCATCCAGCTCCTCGCGCATCGCCGCTTTGCGCGGGCCATAGGCGTTGCGTATACGGCTGTACCACGCTTTCTTCCCCTCAATCGTGGCGGTCTCACCCTTCATCGCACAGACACGCTCGTAGAGGCCGTTGGCCACGGCATCATCGAACGTGACGGTAAACACCGCCGCATCATTGCCATAGCGCCCGGCCTCAATGTCGGTACAGAACTGATTGAACGGGTTATTTTTGCCGTTATGTGAACTGATGATGACGATTCGCCCCCCCCAGATCAGCAACGCAGTTGCAGCATCCAGCACGCCCTGGACATCCTGGTGGAATGCCGCCTCATCGATGACGACCACACCCTGCAGGCCACGGATGTTGGCCGGGCGTGAGGACAGAGCGGCCACCTGGAAACCGCTAGCGAATCGCACGCGGTAGGCCGTTATCATGCGGGTGTTGCCCTTGTCGTCCTGGTCCTCGAACAAGAACTCCTCGATCGCCGAAACCTCTTGTGCTTGTTGTGCGGCAATCACGCGGGCGAATTTGGCCACGTAGCCGATAAACTCCAGGCCTTTCTCTTTGGTGTCGCCGATGTAGTAGACGTTATCGCCGCCAGCAGCTTTCTGCGCACCGGCAATCAGCGTGGAGTTGAGCCCCCAGGCGAACGTGATGCCGGTTCGACGGCCTTTCGGGATAGCCAGAATGGACACGTCATAACTCAGGCATTCAGCCTGGTGCGCCATCAAAACACCGTCCTCGAACGGGTTGAAGGCAAACGGGATGTCACGGGCGCGGGCGGGTAACTCGTCCCATTCAACGGTACGGACCGTGGAGGCTAACGGTTTCATCACTTGATCCCCAATACGCGCTCACGCCAGAACTGCACCTGGTCTTCGCTCAAGCCCTGGGCGCGGGCGGTTTCCTGCAGGTTCTCTTCCTGCTCTTTCAACAGACGCTCGCGGGCGGCGCGCTCAATTTCTCGACGCTCGTCGAGGCTGGCCTTACGGGACTGCAGAACATCTTTAGCCGCGCGTGCCAGGTGACGCACGGTATCGATATCTGGATCGGCTTCTTGCTGCGCTGTGAATGCGGCATGGGTGGTCAAGGTGGTGACGGCCTGAACCATCAGCGCCCCCGCGCGGTCGTCCGGGTTTTCGCCCAGCTCGCTCACCAGCAGGCGTGCCATCTGGTCCTGCTCGCGCATGCGGCTGACCATCTCGCCGAATGATTGTTTATAGCGGCCCAGCGCGCTGCGACTCGGGGTTTCATCCGTATCAGGGAAGTGCTGGCGAATATCCTCCAGCAGCTCATCCAGCGTCAGCTGGTCTTCACGCAAGCGGCGTTCGATATGCGCCCGAACGTCGGTCGGCAACTTGTGAATGGTCGATTTACGGCCCATCTCAGCCTCCCGCGCCAGGGCGTTTGACACCGTGGACAATGGCGCGACCGGCAGCGACATCGGCACCGCGCTCGGTGAGGCGTGCGACCAGCACGGTCTCGATATCGTCGATACGCACCAACCCTTGCTCCTCGAGCCAACGTAACTCGGTCTTGACCTGGTCACGGCTCGGAGCATGGCCATAGCGCGTCAACGCCTGGTAAATCACCGAACTGTTGGAGCTGTAGCTCGGCATCTCGGCCAGAAAGCGCAACATGACCAGGCGCTGGTCTTCGCGCAGGAAGTCGGCAAAACTCATGGTGTCCTCCGTTATTTCTTCTGCAGCAGATAGGCTTCGATGTTCTCGGTTCGCCGATAGGTCGCGGCCATCTGCTCTTGCATCCCATGCATCTGTGCCTCAGCGCGGCTCAGCTTGCTGATGAGTTCGGTGATCTGCGACTGGGTCGGTACCTGTTTCACCTGCGCTTCCAGCGTGGTGATGCGGGTGCGCAACTCCAGCAGCTCTTTCTGGCTGGCCGATTGACGGCCAATCAGCCAGGTATATACGCCGACGACGGCCATCACTGCCCATTGCAGAAATGCCCAGTCGAACCTCAATTCATTAATTGCCACAACTACCCCCTTGAACACATTGAATAATATTGGCCAGCCGACCGGCGCAGACGCCGTACTGGTCGTAAACCGTTTTCAGCGCGACGACGGCGGCGTCGGCGCTGTTATCGTCCGGCAGCGCCGGTGGCGGGCACCGTACCGCCAGTTCGGCCGGTAATACCGTTTGTTGTGGCGGCAGCAGCACGCTGCTGGGCGGCGGCGAGTTGCTGCATGACGTCAGCGTCAAACACACAATTAGCGCGGCCAGATGCGGTTTTTTTGAGGGCATCGCGGATCTCCCGAGTGGATTGGTCATCGGCAGCCGCGCGGTCAGCGATCTGCTGCGCCAACTGCTGGCTGGCGGCATTGGCCTGGGCTGTCAGCGCTTTAGTACCGGCAATAAACTGGTTGAGGGCATCGGCGGCTTGCTGAGTCTGGCCTCGGGAACATTCCAGGCGCGCATCTGCCATCCCTTGCTTGTGGCCAGCCTCGAATCCCCCCCAAACGATCACGCCCCAGACGGCATAACGAGCAATGAATTTCAGCCAGTCACTCATGACAGACCCCCGAGCCCCAGCCAGCCCGCTCATAGAGCGGTTGCCACGTGTAAATGATGCGAACCGGGTAGCCCCGGTTCTCACGGAAATTGGCGCTGGAACGCCCGGCGTTCACGCTCTCGACCACGTTCCAATATCGACCGGCGTCAAGGCCGCGCGAAGCCGCCTGCTTGCGGTCACGCTGCACCCAGCCCAGTCCGCCGTTATAGGCGGATAGGACGTAGGCCCAGCGGTCGCATTCGGTCGCTGCAGTGATACGGTCATAGTGCCAACGGTCATAGGTCACCAGCGCCCGCATCGCCCAGGCCGGGTTTAACGGCTGATTGTCGCCGAGGCTTTTGGGGTAGATGCCCGCAATCCAGCCCGCCGTCGCAGGCATAAACTGCGCCAACCCAAGTGCGCCAACGGGCGATTTTGCCGTGGCGCGCCAGGTCGACTCCTGATGGATTTGACCGGCGAACGTCGCCACCGGCGCATCCAGCCCCCAGACCACGCGGGCGTTGCGGGTCAATTCGCGCTGATATTGCCGCGCATCCTCAGGGATGGCAGCGGCTACCGGGTGGCAAGCACTGAGCAGCAGAAACAGACCAGATAACAGGCATCGCATGCTTATAACCCCATCGTGACGCCGATACAGATGGCGGAAACAATCAGCGCTCGGCGCAGCAGCACGGCAGCGAACACCAGCTCGTAGCCGGTCGCGACAGGGAACTCCGGTTCGTTGCGTCCAGATGGGACCGGCGGTTTACCCAGGGTATTTTTCCAGTCGTCGATTAGGTAGCTGCCGGGACTGGCATACGGGAATAGTGCGCGGTCGAGGTGATAACCGAGGATGGCGGCGATAGACACCAGCGATAATTTGTACAGCGTGACGCCGAGCTGCATCGGCGAAACGATAGCGATGGCGACCAGCAGAACGACGGCGAGGATGATCCAGTTGCGCAGGCGCTGGTGACGGACTTTGTGAAATAGTGACATGATTTTTTCCCTACTGATTTGTTCTGCCTGAGGGCAAATGAGTGTAGGGGGAGTATGTGTTAACTTGGAGGAGGAGTAATTTGCCCTAGGGCAGATTATACAATGCGTAGGCAGAACCAAAATAGAGGCTGTTTATAACCTATCTATATACCATGCCCAGGAAAATAAAATGTTATCAAAACCCCATCAAAACCCATATCACGACGCGGATGCAAACCTAATCCAACGCATAAACACATGTGATTCAAGTGACATTTTTTTAAGCTATTTTACACCAGAGATGAAAACCGACTTACGTGATGCGCTTGATGGAAGGACAATTGATGATGCGGACTATGTCAAGCTCATCGCCCGCATAAATCATGGATAGTTTATTCAATCTGCCACAGAAGGATTGCTATCATTTGATGAAGAAGGCCGCCTAATTTCAATGCATTGATCTAAAATAGACTTCCAGAATGTCACGCTTGAACCCGTAAATTTATTAATTAGATGCTCCATATGAGGATGCTCAGAAAAATATGACGAATAGCGCTCCAAAATATCAATACCTAGAGTGCCACCGAGCTTTCGCCAAATTGCATCTATTTTTTCTGGCTCAGGCTGGGCAAGAAGCAAACAAGTAATCATTGCCTGGTGAATCTCGTGACTAATTTGAAAATCTGTCAGACTTACCTCCAATTTATCCAGACGTTGCTGTAATACATGCAGTTTTTCTTCATCTTTCGACATACGAGCCTCTAATTCTCTGTCCTAGGGCAAATTACAATCAGGTAGTGGCCAGACAACAATACTCCCGAAGAGAGAAAGAGCGGCCTGTCAGGTGGTGGAACACCCGGCAGGCCATCAACACCACAGCTTAGACCTGTGAGTCGACCCAGGGCTCAGTCCGTCTCGCGAGACAGATTAAGCCTACTGCATTTTCATCATATGAAAAAGGCTTACAGTTTATGAAATCGACCCCGATCATACCTTGGGTGGGTGGCAAACGCCGCCTGGCAAAAAAAATCTTGCCTCAGTTTCCCGAACACACCTGCTATGTTGAGCCATTCTGCGGCGCGGCTGCACTGTACTTCTTGAAAACACCCAGCAAGGTCGAAGTGATCAACGACATCAATGGCGAACTGGTGAATCTGTATCGGGTGATCCAGCACCACCTGGAAGCGTTCATTCAGCAGTTCAAGTGGGCGCTGGTGAGTCGGCAGATGTTCGAATGGTTGCAGATCACGCCAGAGGTAACGCTGACAGACATTCAGCGCGCTGCACGATTTTACTACCTGCAGAAGCAGGCGTTCGGCGGTAAGGTCGAGGGGCAAACCTTCGGCACGGCAACTACGTCGCCTCCACGATTTAATCTGCTGCGGATTGAGGAGGATTTGTCACAGGCCCATATGCGGCTGGCGCGTACCTGTATTGAGCACATGGACTGGGCCAAATGTATCCAGCGCTATGACCGGCCGCATACGCTGTTTTACTGCGACCCACCTTACTGGCAGACCGAGGGCTATGGCGTCGATTTTGAGTTCGAGAACTACGTGGTGATGGCTGAGTTAGCCAGGTCGATGGCGGGCAAAATGCTGATCTCAGTGAACGATACCCCTGAAATGCGGGCAGTTTTTTCGGGGCTTCATATGGAGAGCGTTAGCATTCATTACACTTTGCAGGGTGTTGGCAGATCGGCATCGCGACAGAAAGAGCTCGTTATTAGAAATTGGTGATAGAACGGCGCTAAATGCGCCGTTATTTCTGAACCGCATACTCACAGACGTCCCAAGCCAAATTAGTAATGAATTCAAAAGCCCCATCTTTTGCCACATAGGTCACTTCATTATCACGGATATAAAACTTCTCAAACCCGTTATATCCACCATACCCATTTTTAGCATTCACTAAGCCGCAAAGCATCTTGATTTCTCCGGTAGCCGGGAATTCCTTTATCACTTTAATGTCTGCGGAGTATGGGTCCTTAAGAGTACTTAACAACAGGTTTTTCATCTGCTCACGAGATTCAGTCCGCAATGACTTTTCGTCTGCATGTGAAGTAGAAATACCTACCAAGCCAGTACATATGAGAAGCAATTTTACATATTTCAATTTCGAGTTGCTCATGTCTACCCATCCAATATCAACCAAAACGAATAAACCGTTCCCAATGAGAACAAATTAGCTCGCATTTTTTTTCTTCTGAAGTTCAGAAGAGAGCTCGTTTACTTTTTTCTCAAGTTCGATCATTCGCTGTTTTTCCTCAGCGCTTCGCATTAAATCTTTCCTTACTTCAGGATCTAACTGGTTCATCAGTTCCAACAATGTCAGGTCAGAACGGGAAAAGATCACATCTGCATTTGCTGGAGCTTGCTTATCAAGCATAGCCTGCCCACGACCTGTAAGTAGCCAATCTAGCGAATATCCCCGCTCTTCAGACAGGCTTATGCAAATTGAATAAGGTATAGAATCGCGCTTTCTCCAGCTTGCAAGGGTTTGCCGATTTACATCTAACATCCGGGCCAGCTCACTATCGTTTCCGGCTCCAAGTAGTTCCATTAAGCGCGCCAAGACCGCGTCCACACTGTTTTTATTCATATTGCATAAAACTCACTTGATTTATTTGTTACGAATAAGTACGCTTATTCGTAATGTTTACACAATAACCCAATAGGAACAACCAAGCTATGAACAAACGACAGATTCAGGCTCGTCTGATTGAGCGTGGTAGTAACTTTCGCCAGTTCGCGCTTGGTGCGGGTTACGAGCCGCGCACTGTCACTCAGGCGGTGAGCCGTTGGGCCGGTAAAAAAGAGCTACCGCGAGGCAGGCTGACGTACAAGATTTTGCGAGACCTGTCTGTCGCAATTGGCGGGGAAGTCACCCCTGGCATTCTCGGTAATGTGGAGTAAAGCATGAGCAAGAAACCCGGCACCTCATCATCGGCAACTCGCACGTTGCGTGTGCTGATTGCCCTCAAAGGCTACACGATGACTGGCCTGTCAAACGGCGAGCTGGCCAAGGCGTTGAACGTCTCACCGGCCAACATCAGCCGCGACTTAGCCACCCTGGTGGACGTCGGCCTTGTAATTCAACTCGACAACGGCCGCTACGCGCACAGCATCCAAATGTTGCAGATCGCCACGGCTCACGCCGAGCACATGTCCCGCATGCAGGCCCGCATGAATGAAACCACCCAGCGCATCATGGCTGGAACACGTTAGGAGATAGAGACAAATGGCCAGACCTAAAAACGAACCGGCACCAATGGTAAGCGACACCTTTTTACCTGCTGACCTGAGCGAAAATCAAAACCAGATGGCACTACACCAGCAGCAGATCATGGAACAATTTGGCGAAGGCCTGCCGTATGAGCGCTCTCGTATTGTGCATGAGACCAAGTTCTATATGGCGCAAAGTGCCGAAGCCATGTTGGAAGCGGGTAAGCGCCTGGTCATTCTCAAGGAGAACGAACCGCACGGCGATTTCACCGACATCATTGAATCCCAGCTGGCGCTCTCGAAGCGCACAGCGCAGGTCATGATGCAGGCATCCCTCAAATATTTATCGCCAAAACTGGAGTCAAAAGCGCAGGCGCTTGCGCATTTGGGCAAGACCAAGCTGTTCGAGTTGATGACCGAAGACGATGACGAGCTGGTAGCGCTCGCCGAAGGCGGCACCATTGCTGGTCTGGATATTGACGATATCGACCGCATGACCAGCCGCGAGCTGAAAGCCGCACTGCGTGAAGCGCGCGAAGATGCCGACGCCCAGCGCCGCGTGTTGTCCGACAAGAACACCAAAATTGACGACCTGACTACCAAGCTGCAGAAACAGTCGAAGATCAAGCCGCCTGCACCGGACGTCGAAGCTGAAAAGCTGCGTAAAGAAGTCAGTGCCATCGCCTATGAGGCAGAGGCCGTCTTGAGCGGCAAGCTGCGCGAGGCTTTCTCTGTTCTCACCACTCACTGCTCAGACCATGAGGTCGATCCGCCATACGATTTTATGGCAGGTCTGCTGTGTCAGGTCGAACGCGCGGTCAACCAGTTGCGCGATACCTATGACCTGGAGTCAGCCCCCACCGGCAATGACCGGCCGGACTGGGTTGACCTGCCGGATAACGATAACAACAACGCAACGGTGATGTGATATGAGCGCAGCCCTGACCGAACGACTGGTTGCGATAGCGCAGGCTGCCCGCAATGCCGGGCACGGTGAGCGCGGCGCTATCTATGAAAAGGCCTGCGTTGAGCTGGGTATATCCCGCGCAACGCTGTTACGAAAAATCAAGGAGGTCGCGATGACAGACACACGCAAACGCCGCACGGATGCGGGCACCAGTGCGCTGACGCGCGAGGATGCCATGATGATCTCCGCACTGCTGACTGAATCTACCCGCAAGAACGGCAAGCGCCTGTATGCAGTCGCCGACGCGGTGGCAGAGCTGCGGGCCAACGGCATGATTTCAGCCGAAGCCATTGATGAAAACACGGGCGAAGTTCGTCCATTATCGGAAAGCGCCATTATTCGCGCCATGCGGGCCTACGGTGTACATCCCGACCAGTTGATGGCACCAGAGCCCAGCACCCGGTTGGCCAGCTTGCATCCTAACCACGTTTGGCTGGTCGATGCCTCACTCTGCACCCTCTACTACCTGCAGAACGGCAAGAAAACCACCGGCCTGCAGGTGATGGACAGCGCTGAGTTCTACAAGAACAAGCCAAAAAATTTGGCGCGTATCGCCCACGACCGCGTCTGGAGCTACGAAATCACCGACCACACTAGCGGCTGGATCTACGTCGAATACGTCCTCGGTGCCGAATCCGGCGAGAACTTGTGCTCGGTGCTGATTAACGCCATGCAGGAGCGCGGCGGCGCGGATGTGCTGCACGGTGTGCCGAAAATTCTATTCATGGACCCCGGCTCTGCCAACACCGCCGCCATGACAAAAAACCTGTGCCGGGCACTGAGCATCGAGATGATCGCCCACAAGGCCGGGAACGCCCGTGCAACCGGCCAGGTCGAGAAAGCCCGTGACATCATCGAACGCAAGTTCGAACCGGGCCTGAAATTCGTCACAGTCAACAGCCTGGACGAGCTGAACGCGATGGCGAAGAAGTGGCGCAGCCATTTTAACGCCACGGCTATCCATAGCCGCCACGGCTTCTGCCGCAACGATATCTGGTTGCGTATCACCGCCGAACAGCTGATTAAAGCGCCCTCGGTGGAAATTTGTCGTGAATTGGCGGTCACTGCGCCTGTGTCGCGCAAGGTCCAGCCGACGCTGGAAATATCGTTCCAGAGCCGCCAGTACGACGTCTCAAGTGTACCTGGCGTGATGATTGGCGAGTCGCTGATGGTGACACGTAATCCGTGGCGTACCGACGCCGCGCAAATTGTGTTGGTTGGTGAAGATGGACACGAGTTTTACCACCTGGTGGATGAAGTTCCGGAGAACGAGTTTGGGTTTGCAACCAACGCCGCGATCATCGGCGAGAGCTACCGCAAACCGACGGATACCGTCACCCAGCAGGTCAATCAGGAGATTGAGCAGATTGTCACCGGCACCGACTCTGCCGACGCAGCAGCGGCGGCGCGTAAAGCCAAAGCACTGCCGTTTGGTGGGAGGTTTGACCCGTATCGCACGATTGACGACACCGAGCTACCGTCCTACCTGCCGAAACGCGGCCAGGAGTCGGATGTGCGCGGCCCACGTATAGAACAGCGTCCGCTGACGCACGTTGAGGCAGCGAAAGCGCTACGGGAGATATTCACGGCGCAGGGCCGGGAGTGGCAGGCACAGCACTATAACCAGTTGGTTCAGCGTTTCCCGGACGGCGTTCCGGCGGACGATATCGACACGATTGCCGGTGAGCTGGCTGGCAAGCACAACGTGACGCTGAGCGTCGTTAACGGCCAATAGGAGGCAGCATGTTGGTACTGAAGGCGCTGATGCAGGAGCACGGTATTGACCAGCAGATGGTCGCTGACGCGGCCCAGGTCTCTCAACCGACCATTTCGCAGATAGTGAACCACGGCATCTGGCCAAAACGCCGCACCGCAGAGGTGCGGGAAAGCATCAGCCAATTTTTAGCAGCGCGTGGGCTGGATACAGCTGGCGCATTTGAAGAGGTGCAGGCGGCGGACACCGCCCGCACCGATATCTCACCACACGCCCCAACGGAGGGAGACGACAATATGTTACTCGCAAAACAGGTATTACATCCAGCAACGAAAAAGCACTTCGGTTTGTTCCGCGACCCGTTCGCCGACGATGCCCTGCAGGGCTCTGAGGATGTGTTCACGACCCCGGACATTCGTTACGTCCGTGAGGCCTTGTTCCAGACGGCGCGCCACGGCGGATTCCTGGCTGTTGTCGGTGAGTCCGGTGCGGGCAAGTCCACGCTGCGCCGCGACCTGATTGAACGCATCAACCGCGAAAACGCACCGGTGATTGTGATTGAGCCCTACATCATCGCGATGGAAGACAACGACAACAAGGGCAAGACCCTGAAAGCGGCGTCGATCGCCGAGGCGATCATCAATACCATTGCGCCGCTGGAGGGCGTCAAACGCAGCCAGGAGGCTAGGTTCCGCCAACTCCACCGCGTGCTGAAAGACAGCAGCAATGCTGGTTACAGCCACGTTCTGGTGATTGAAGAGGCCCACTCGCTGCCGTTGCCAACGCTGAAGCACCTCAAACGCTTCTTTGAGTTGGAGAACGGGTTTAAAAAACTGCTCTCCATTGTGCTGGTCGGCCAGCCGGAACTGGCGATGAAGCTGTCAGAACGCAATCAGGAGGTCCGCGAGGTGGTACAGCGCTGTGAAGTTGTCGAGCTGCTGCCGCTGGATACCCAGTTGGAGGCATTTTTGACGTTTAAGTTTGACCGCGCCGGTAAGTCGGTAAAAGAGGTGCTGGACACCAGCGCCACCGACGCTATTCGCGCCAGGCTCAGCAATAATATCGGCGGCCGCAAAGGCGTTGTCAGCCTGTTATACCCGCTGGCTGTCAGCAATTTAACCATCGCGGCAATGAACCTGGCCGCACAAATCGGTGTGCCGGTGGTTAATGCCGACGTTATCAAAGGTGTTTGACAACATCATGGGGCGAAACGGGGGTAATTGCCTGGGACGCTGGTTCAAGTGTGAAGGAGATAAGTAGATGACAGCTATTAAACAATACGAAATAACCTGGAATGCCCATGAGGACGCTCCTGTCCTTACTGTTGAGATTGATCATGATATTTGCACCTATGAGCATCTTCATCAAATCAATAATTTCTTCACCGGACACAAGCATCGCCTGAGTGATAACGACGGTGATATTACGGTGACGGTGCTAAAAATGCTGGCCGCTGAATGCTTTGTACAACAGGTGTCAGAAGGCTGGAATGCATATGGGTTAATTTGCCAGTTTAAGGATGGCAATAATGAAGGTTGGCCGCCAATGGATGGCTCCAACGGGATCAAGATTATTTCTTGTGATGTGCCGGGGGTTAACTGGGACGATATGGAAGTGTCGTGGTAATGATTCCCGCCGCATAAATTGACGTGCCCATTGTTAATTTCGATGTAATTAAAAGCAGTTAACTATAAGTCAACGAAGACGGAGGGATTATGCGTACTGCTCATAAATTATCGTTGGTGGTGGAAAGCGAAGGAATTCAAATAGCCATCATCACCACAAGTAAGGCGGTTACCACATTATCTGCCCAGGGAATTACGGTTAAACGTATCGACATCGAAGAAGGCCGCCGTCCGACGGTGGTCATTCATCCGAACGCCACCACACGCAGAATGGTAGCACTGGGTAAAGCGGTTCGATATTCAACTGGAGTCGATGAACTGGGGCGTTATCAAAAATTCCAGTATCAACTGGATAAGTGTCGGGTTGTCTGGGAGGAAAGAACATAAATCATGGCAATCAAAATAGAGTCAATCATTACCATTCTGCCTAATGGGTCAATGAGTTTACAGATGGTGGCAGCAAACACAAAAGACGCCACCGAAGTTGAATTGAAATTGTTGGAGGAATTGAAACCAGTTTTTCATGAAATGGCGCTGAAAGCGTTAATAGACCGGGGATTTAAACCTGCAATTAACTTTTCCAGCAAAGGCAAGACTCACCACTAATTAAGGTATTTAAAAATGGCAAAAGGTAAAAAGCGGCTTAAAGCTGCGGCGGTTCCGTACGCCGCGCAAACGAAAACTGAGGTTATTGACGGTATTAAATCCCTTGGCGATTTGCAGCGTCAATTAACCCGTATCGAAACGGAGATGAATGACCAGATTGCAGCGGTAACGCAATACCATTCGCCGGAGATTGAACGACTGAAGGCCGAGATAAGCGGTCTGCAGCAAGGTATCCAGACCTGGTGTGAGGCCAATCGCACCGAACTGACCCAGGACGGAAAAACAAAGACCGTCAATTTAACTACCGGCGAGGTGATTTGGCGTAACCGGCCGCCGAGCTGCACGATACGCGGTGCCGAGGCAGTTATTGCTGCCCTGAAAAGACTCAAGCTGACTCGGTTTATTCGTTCCAAGGAGGAAATTAATAAGGACGCAATATTAAACGAACAGGCGGCAGTAAAAGATATTCCAGGCATCACCATTAATCGCAACCTGGAAGATTTCGCCATAGTGCCATTTGAACAGGAGATCGCCCAATGAGCCTGCAATGCAAAACCTGTAGCGAAGACGTAGATGAGCTCGATTCCGATCAGGCAACCATTACGCAGGGGCATGACGGTACCTGGTGTGTGGACCTTATCCTGGCCTGCCCGCATTGCGGGTAAACCTATAACGCGTTTGTGCCCACCAGCGAGCTCCAGCCGCTGCATCGTGATGATTACTCGGAGGGGATATGTCTATAGCGACTAACCGTTCGACGTTGTACCGCATGGCCATGAAACGCTTTGGCCCAGACTCT
This sequence comes from Serratia sp. SM04, assembly GCF_040280225.1. Taxonomy (NCBI): domain Bacteria; kingdom Pseudomonadati; phylum Pseudomonadota; class Gammaproteobacteria; order Enterobacterales; family Yersiniaceae; genus Serratia; species Serratia sp. SM04. The sequence continues at coordinate 68,238 of NZ_JBEOQT010000009.1, forward strand.
CAACTCCTGAAGCTGGCCGAGGAGGCCAGCGAACTGAGCACTGAGGTGTCGCGCAACCTGAACGGCCTTAGCGACGAAATGAAACTGGCCAGCGAAATGGCCGACGTGGAGATCATGATCGAGCAATTTCGCCTGAACGGCCTCGATACGGCCATCGATTTTCACAAGCGGCAAAAACTCATGCGGCTGGCAGAACGCCTGGGAGTTAACTATGACCCACAACAATGAAAAGTATCTGGCGAAGATCAAGAAGCTGCTTAACCTGGCCAGACGCAGTACCAACAGCAATGAAGCCGCTAATGCACTGAGCCAGGCTCAGGCATTAATGCGCAAGCATAGTCTCACTGAGACGGATATTGACCTGATGGAGATTGGTCGCGCCAGCAGTAAAGGCGCACCATCACAGGCGCAGAAAATCCCGGCATATATGAATAGCCTGGCCAACATGATTTGCCGCGCATTTGGTGTTGATTGCTATTACCAATATAAGCGTAACTTTCTTTCGAGCGGCCAACGGACGGTCGTATTCTTCGGCCCTAATGAAAGGCCGGAAATCGCGGCATATGCATTTGATGTTTTGTCACGCCAATTAGTAAAGGCGCGTCGTGAATTTACGGCAAAAATGCGGCGCAATATTAAGCCCAGCACAAAAGTCGCTCGTGCGGATCAGTTCTGTGAGGGCTGGGTTGATGGTGCATATGCCGTTATCGATATTTACAAGGTAGCTGCATCTGAGAAAACACTTATGGCTGCGTATTACAGCCGCCTTAAAGAAGAAATGGAATTTAAAGAGTCCACCCTTCGAGCTGCGAAAAAATGTCGCGGCGGTGATGATGCTGCCGATGCCGGTTACAGGGCTGGCAAGCAGGCACAACTGCACCAGGCTGTTCAAGGCCAGGGAGGTTCTTTGACAGGTATAGGAGTAAAACCATGACCATTTCACGAAGAGGAACGTGGTTATTAATGGCGTTATTCTGCGCCGTATTCTGGTTAGTGAGTATTTGTGGCAGTTATTTATTAATTGAATGGGTGGTGTCACTAATAAAACACGCACGGGGGTAATGTGATGAACCGTATTAACCTGGTAAAATTAATTCATGTCGCCAAACGTGACCGTCGCCTGGATGACGATACCTACCGCCAACTGCTCGATAGCTATACGGGTTTAAGCTCAACGAAAGAAATGACCATCAAGCAATTAGAGTCGGTTATGGAGGCGTTTTATGGCCTGGGATTCCGGCGGGCATTTAAAAGGCCTGGAAAGATTACGGCGACAGACGAGCAATCGAAAAAAATCCGGTCATTGTGGCTGGAGATGTTTGAAGCGGGGTTTGTCCGTGATAGTTCGGAGCGTGCGATAAATGCGTATGCTCACCGTATAACAGGTGTAGGTCGGCTGGAGTGGCTGGGAACGGATCAGGCCAGTCGCGTTATCGAGACGTTGAAGAAGTGGCAGAAACGCGAGCTGAAGGCTCAAGCCGCATTGCAATAACGGGGGGCAGATCATGATTACGCCAATGGAAGAAAAGCGCCATAAGCTGTTATCTGAGGTTGCTGACCATGTCGCCGAGACAGCATCTGACTATGGGTGTTCAACTGAGCAGGCCGAGCATCTGGGGCTGGCGGTGGCAAATTTCCTGGCAGAGCATTTCGGTGGGCAGAATTTCACGTTTCCTCGTGATTACGTTTATAAGCTGGCCGTTCGTGATCTGCAGATTTACAACGAGTTCAAAGGCAATAACTGGGCCGACCTGAGTTCCCGATATGGCATTACCGAGCGAGGGCTGCGCAAGCTGATTCACCGAGTACATAAACGAGTGATGAAGCACAAGCAGCCGATGCTGGATTTGTTCGGTGGCGGGGAGTAAAATTTGGGGCAGAGGACTGAAGTTTTCTGCCCTGTTTTATCTTTCACATACTGGAAATGATTTACAGACCTTGTCCCACTATATCCTCTAAAGAATCACTATATCCCCTAATTATCTCGCAGACTCAGTTCCATTTATCTCACTTCTAATCAACGTGCGTATCGAAATAGCCGCTGAACAGCGGCTGCAGATCGCCCGCGTCGCTGTGGCCGAACAGCAGCTTCTGCGCCTCCACCGAACCGGAGGAATAGACGTAGAGTTTCACCCCTTGCCGCTGCCAGGCGGCCAACTGCCCGGCGACTTCCGGATACAGATGCCCGCGGAAATCACCCTCGCGGTAGCCACTGCGCCAGATGATGCCCTGCAGCGCTTTGAGTGCGGTGGATTTGCGGTCTTCATCCATAAAGCGGTACAGCGCGGCGATCAGCACGTCGAGATCGGCCTGCGGTTGGCCAATTTCAGCGCGCAGCGCCGCCAGCGGCGCTGCGACTTCGCTCTCAGCGGCATGGCGGCGCACAAAATCCGCCAGCCGTTCGCGGGCGTAAGGAAACAGTACCTGATGCACAAAGCGAATATCGCTGGTGGTGCCTTCAATATCGGTCACGATAGCGCGGATCATTTCGCCTCCAGTAAGCGGCGTTGCAGTTCACACTGGAACAGGAATTCCAGCCCTTCGAGATGGCGGCGGGCTTCCGCCACCTGGCTCCCCCAGCAATACAGGCCGTGGCCGCGTACCAGAAAGCCGTATTGCAGTGGCGTGGCCTCGGCATAGGCCGCCACGCGCGCCGCCAGCCGAGGGATATCCTGATCGTTGTCGAAAATGGGGATCGCCACGCGGTCCAGGTGGCTGCGCTGGCCGGCCAGCGACTTCTGCATTTCGTACCCCTGCAGCACCAGCGCATCACCGCGTTCCACCCGCGACAGGACGGTAGCGTTGACGGAATGGGTATGCAGTACCGCGCCGATATGCGCAGACAGGCGATAGAGCAGCGTATGCAGCCCGGTCTCCGCCGACGGCGTGCGGCCGCTCGGCACATGATTGTCGGCAATATCCACCCGCAGAAAATCGGCGGCGCTCAGGCTGCCCTTGTCTTTGCCGGACTCGGTGACCAGGCACTGACGTTCGTCCAGGCGCAGCGACATGTTGCCGCCGGTCGCCGGGCACCAGCCTTTGTTGCCAATCCAGTGGCAGGCCGCCATCAATGCGGTAAGTTGCGGATTCTCCGTCATTATTATCGTTTCCCGTTCGGTAAGGCGGCCGGCAGATGAGGCTTGGCCTGCCGCGTGGCGGGCTAAGCACTTTTTCGCATTTAGCCATCTAAGCGTCTTGATTGCCAAATACTAGCATCGTGTTATATTGACGGCAATATAAGCGCCAGGAGTATTCACCCGCTATGAGCACTTCCGCATTGATTCCCGAAAGCAAACTGCCCTCGCTGGGCACCACCATCTTTACCCAGATGAGCGCGCTGGCGCAGCAGCACCAGGCGATCAACCTGTCGCAGGGCTTCCCCGATTTCGACGGCCCGGACTACCTGAAAGAACGCTTGGCCTGGCACGTCGCCCAGGGCGCCAACCAATATGCGCCGATGACCGGCGTGGCGCCGCTGCGCGAAGCCATCGCCGACAAAACCGCCGAGCTGTATGGCTGGCAACCGGACGCCACCGCAGAAGTGACCGTCACCGCCGGCGCTACCGAAGCGCTGTTCGCAGCCATCAGCGCGCTGGTGCGCCCCGGCGACGAGGTGGTCTGTTTCGATCCCAGCTACGACAGCTATGCACCTGCGGTGACGCTGGCCGGCGGCATACTCAAACGCATCGCCCTGCAGCCGCCCGCGTTTGCCGTGGATTGGCCAGCGTTCGCCGCCGCGCTGTCGCCGCGCACCCGCCTGGTGATCGTCAACACGCCGCACAACCCGTCCGCCACCGCCTGGCAGGCGGAAGACATGCAGCAGCTGTGGCACGCTATCGCCGAACGCGAAATCTACGTGCTCAGCGACGAGGTTTACGAACACATCTGCTTCGCCAAAGGCGGCCACGCCAGCGTGCTGGCCCACCCGCAGCTGCGCCAACGCGCGATCGCGGTGTCCTCTTTCGGTAAAACCTTCCACATGACCGGTTGGAAAGTGGGCTATTGCGTGGCACCCGCCGCGCTGAGCGCCGAGGTGCGCAAAGTGCATCAATACCTGACCTTTTCGGTCAATACCCCGGCCCAGCTGGCGCTGGCGGATAGCCTGCGCGCCGAGCCGGAGCACTGGCGACAGCTGCCGGCGTTCTATCGCGCCAAACGCGACCGCTTTGTGCAGGCGCTGGCGAGCAGCCGACTGGAAATTTTACCCTGCGCGGGTACATACTTCTTGCTGGCGGACTACGGCGCCATCTCCGATCTGGACGATGTGGCGTTCTGCCATTGGTTAACCGAGCACGTGGGCGTGGCGGCCATTCCGCTGTCGGTCTTCTGTGCCGATCCTTTCCCCCATAAATTGATCCGGCTGTGCTTCGCTAAACAGGACGCCACGCTGGATGCAGCTGCGGAGCGGTTATGTCGACTTTAAAAATTACCCTGTTGCAGCAACCTTTGGTCTGGCGCGACGGCCTCGCCAATCTGGCCGCCTTCGACGCGTTGCTGGCGCCGATCGTCGGCCGCGATCTCATCGTCTTGCCGGAGATGTTCACCACCGGCTTCGCCATGGATGCCGGCGAGAGCGCCCTGCCCGAACAGCAGGTGATCGACTGGCTGCACGGTTGGGCGGTGAAAAGCCACGCGTTAATCGGCGGCAGCGTGGCGCTGAAAACCGACGAGGGCGCGGTCAACCGTTTCCTGCTGGTGGAGCCGGGTGGCCAGGTACACGCCTATGACAAACGCCACCTGTTCCGCATGGCCGGCGAACACCTGCACTACCAGGCCGGCAACCGGCGTGAAATCGTCGAGTGGCGCGGCTGGCGCATCCTGCCGCAGATCTGCTACGACCTGCGTTTCCCGGTTTGGGCGCGCTATCAGCAGGATTACGATCTGGCGCTATACGTCGCCAACTGGCCGGCGCCGCGCAGTCACCATTGGCAAACGCTGCTGGCGGCGCGGGCGATTGAAAACCAGGTGTATGTGGCGGGCTGCAACCGGGTGGGCGACGATCCCAACGGCCTGAGCTACAGCGGCGACAGCCTGATCATCAGCCCTCAGGGCGAGATCCTGGCGGATGCGGAGCCAGGCGCGGCCACGCGGCTGGACGCCGAGCTGTCGCTGGAAACCCTGCAGAGTTACCGCAGCGCCTTCCCGGCCTGGCGCGACGCCGACAGCTTTCTGCGTTTAGACTGACTCCCCCTTTTCCCAGCCGGCGATCGTCAGGCAATAGGCCTGGATCGCCAGCGCCACGTCCGCCTGCCGCACCGCTTCGGCCGGATGATGGCTGACGCCGCCGGCGCAACGCACGAACAGCATGCCGACCGGCCAGTGCGCCGCCACGGCGATGGCGTCGTGCCCGGCGCCGCTCGGCAGCGCCAGGCTCCGCCCCTGTACCTGCTCGACGGCCGCCTGCCAGCATTGCTGCAGCTCGCTATCGCAGGCAGTGGCGTCAATGCGGTAAAACTCTTCACTGGTGAAGCGCACGCCGCGGCGCGCGCAGATCGTCTGCGCCTGCGCCAGCAACGCCGTCAACAGCGCCGCCAGTTGCGCATCCTGCGGGCCGCGGACGTCGAGCGTCAATCGCACTTCGCCGGGGATCACGTTGACCGCGCCCGGCAGGCATTCAATACACCCCACGGTGGCCACCAGATGCGGATCGGCAGCGCGGGTCAGCGTTTCGACCGCCATCATCCATTCCGCCGCGGCCGCCAACGCGTCTTTGCGCTGCCCCATCGGCACCGTGCCGGCGTGGCCCGCTTCACCGCTGAAAGTGCAGGTAAGCCGGCGCGCGCCATTGATCGCCGTCACCACGCCCAGCGCCAAATCGGCTGCCTCCAGGCACGGCCCCTGTTCGATATGCAATTCGAGATAGGCGCGAATTTCGTTTGGCGCGCGACGCGCCTGTGCGATCGCCGCCGGTTCCAGCCCAAAGTCGCGCATGGCCTGCGCAATGCTCACCCCGTCGGCATCCGTCTGCGCCAGCCATTCCTGCGGCCATTGACCGGTCAGCCCGCGGCTGCCGAGCAGCGTGACGCCAAAGCGCGCGCCCTCTTCGTCGGCAAAGCCGATCACCTCCAGCGCCAGCGGCAAACGGCGCCCCTGGCGGTGATAGTGCGCCACCGTCTCCAGCGCCGTGAGCACGCCGAGCATGCCGTCATAGCGCCCGGCGTTGCGCACCGTGTCCAGATGCGAACCGAGCAGCAGCGCGGGGGCAGCGGACGTGTGCCCTTCATAACGGCCGCAGATATTACCGACGCTGTCCTGCCAAACCTGCATGCCACTCTCGCGCATCCATTCACCCACCAGAGCGTTGGCGCGCCGATGTTCCGCAGACAGATAAAGACGCGTCAATTTACCGGGCTCCGCGCTGATCGCCGCCAGCTCGTCACAGCGCGCCATCACCCGTGCGGCAGCCTGCTGCGCCTCCAGCGGCGTCATCCACGCTTGCCTGCGTCATAAACGTTCCAGGCGGCCTGCAACGCCTCGCCCTGCTTGCTGGCGAAGCCGAGACGGTTCAACACCGCCTCCAGCGCCGCCAGGGTTTGCAGCACGCAATCCTTGCGCGCGTTGTAGCCCATGGTGCCGATGCGCCAGATCTTGCCCTGCAGCGGGCCGAACGAAGTGCCGATTTCGATGCCAAAGTCGTTCAGCATCATCTGCCGCACCTGTTCGCCGTGCACCTGCGGCGGGATCATCACGCCGAGCACGTTATTCATGTGGTGTTCGAGATCGCCGAACACCGCCAGCCCCATGCCCCGGATGCCCGCCAGCATCGCCGCGCCATGCAGCCGGTGGCGGGCGATGGCCTGATCCAGCCCTTCTTCAAGGATCACCCGCGCACATTCGCGCGCTGCGAACAGCATGCTGGTGGCTTCGGTATGGTGATTGAGCCGTTCCGGTCCCCAATAATCCATGATCATGCCGATGTCGAAATAGTTGGAGTAAATCATCTCGTCGTCGCCGTCGGCATGCTCGGCGGTGCGGATCCCCGCCTCCACGCATTTACGGCGGCGCACAATCTCTTCAAACTGCGGGCTGAGGGTGACCGGCGAACTGCCGGAGGGGCCGCCCAGGCACTTCTGCAGCCCGGCGGAGACCGCATCCAGCCCCCAGGCATCGGTCTCCAACGGATTGCCGCCGAAGGAAGCCGTCGCATCGGTATAGAACAACACGCCGTGGCGGCGGCAGATATCACCCAGCTCATGCAGCGGCTGCAGCATGGTGGTGGAGGTGTCGCCCTGCACCGTCAGCAGCAGGCGCGGGCGCACTCGCTTAATCGCGTCTTCGATGCGATCGGCGCTGAACACCTCGCCCCACGGCGCCTCAATCGTGTGCACCTCGGCGCGGCAGCGGCGGGCAATCTCGCACAGCAGATGCCCGAAACGGCCGAAGACCGGCACCAGCACCTTATCGCCCGGCCGAATGGCGGAAACCAGCAGCGCCTCGATACCGGCGCGCGAGGTGCCGTCCACCAGCATCGTCCAGCGGTTTTCGGTGCGGAACAGCGCACGATACAGCGCCATGACCTGATTCATGTAACCGGTCATCGCCGGATCGTACTGGCCGATCAGCTGACTCGACATGGCGCGCAGCACGCGCGGATCGGCGTTGATCGGCCCCGGCCCCATCAGCAGGCGTGCCGGTGGGTTAATCTGATCGAATTGCGAGATATCCAACATGTTCATTCCCTGTCAGCTTAGTAAGTTATTGAGTTATGCCGTCAGCGTCGACATGACGTTTGTTTGCTGCCCAACAGCCTACTCCCGATAGGGATTCAGTTGAAACAAAAGATTCTTATGATCAATTAATGAAACCAAAGTAACACAATGAGGTGACCGATCCGCCTTAAACGGCGGAAGGTGCAGGAAGGGAAATGACCTGCCGCGCTTAACGCAGCTCCAGTTCGTCTAGCGCCTGGAACAGTTCGGCGACGTGATGAATACGCTGCCGCCCCTGCGCCAGCCGCTCATGCAGCAACGCATTGCTGAGCAGGCTGGCCAGGCTCATGGCGGCGGCATAGCTGTCGAACGCCGACACGCTGTCGAGCGGCACGGTCAAGTGCCAGTTGGCCAGTGGGAACAACGCCTGCGCCTGCGGTTCGCAGATCAGCAGCGTCGGCACCCCGCGGCTTTGCAACAGCGCCAGCAGCGCCTTTATCTGGCGCGGCCGGCGACGGAACGCCACCACCACCGCCATGTCCTGCGGCGTCAGCCCCGCCAGATCTTCCGCCAGCGTTTGCCCCGGCTGCGGCGCCAGCAGCACCTGCTCCCGCACCTGCATCAGCTGCTGGCGCAGGTGCATCGCCACCGGATAGCTGTTGCGCAGCCCCAGCAGCATCACGCTTCGCGCCTGCGCCAGTGCGGCGATCGCCGCGCTGAACTGTACCGCATCGATCTGCTTTACCCAGCGGGTGAGGTTGGCCATTTCCTGCTTACAGTGCCGCGCCAACAGCGTATCGCCCTGCACCGCATCGCGGCTGTCGGTCAGCGGCATGCCGCTTTGGCGCAGGGTGCGCAGCTCATCGCGCATGGCGCGGTAGTTGGGGTAGCCCAGCCGTTTGAACAAGCGGCTGACCGTGGCTTTGGAAACGCCACTCAGGCGCGCCAGCTCGGCGCTGTTGTAACCGATCAAATCGTCATAGTGATCGAAGATGAAGTCGGCCACCCGCTGCTCCTGCGGCGTCAGCTGTGGGTAGTCGCGGCGCAGGCGTTCGTCGAACCGTTGCATTATCGTTCTCGCTGTAACCTTCGTTTCAGCGGAACATAACACGGTCGAACTACCCGCTGGCAAGCGATTATTCGTTGGTGGGGAATGGCAGCGGCATGCCCTTCTCTCGCGTCAATGCCGAAAAAGGGCCGCGCGTTCAGCACCAATAGGCCATGAAGTTGACGGTAGCGCGATCCAGATCGCGTTCTCCGATCAGATAACGCCGCAGCGTTTTCACCGTGGAAGACTCGGCCGCCACCCAGGCATAAAAAGCGTTACCGCCGGCCGCCCGCTCCCAAAGCACCTCATCGCTCAGGCTGCTTTCCGCCAGGGACTGCGCCTGCGCACACGCCGACGCGGGGATATCGACCCGCTGGCGCACCGCCTCCACCAACAGCGTACCGTGCGCCAACTGGCGGCCCACGTCGCGCGGCAGCCAGTAAACCTCGGCGAACGGGAAACGGGCCAAATCCAGGCAATCCCCCGCCACCGGCACTTCGAAGAACGCCTGCACCCGCGGCGGATTGGCCTGCTGCGCCAGTTGCTCCAGAATGCCCATCGCCGCCGGCACCGCCGTCTCATCGGCGATCAACAGCGCCTGCTGCAACTGCGCCGGCGGCGCCCATTCGTAGCCGCCGCTGTCGCCGCCGAACTCGCCGTTGGGCGCGACCGTCTGAATGGCGTCACCCGGCTCGGCGTGGGTCGCCCAGGCGGAAGCCGGGCCGTTCACACCATGCAGCACGAATTCGACGTCCATCTGATTCTGCTCACGGCGCAGCGCACGCAGCGTATAGGTGCGCATCACCGGCCGTTGTTCTTTGGGGATCGCCATGTAATCGCCGTACCAATCCGGGCCGTTGGCCAACTGCGGGCTCTGGCCGTCCGCCGCCGGGAACAACAGTTTGATGCGCTGATCCGGCGCTTCAAGCTTCATCCGATGAATATCCGCACCTTCAAACACGCAGCGCACCAGCGAAGGTGAAATCAGCGTTTTGCTTTTCAGGGTGATATCAAAAATTCTGTAGCTGGCGGACATGTTCTCGATTCTCCGGCAACGCTGTCGCTTACGCGTATGGCCGATCGGCTGCCGTGTTGACGGCGTGGGGTGCTCGATCGCGCAGTGGGTAAAATGTTAATAAAACTAATTAATTACGTTAATGTATCGCAAAAAATCATATCATGATTTTATTGATAACAAGAAACGTTATTGATAAAAGAAGCATTCTCAAAAATAGAGTAATAACAAAATCACCTGGGAAATAACGATGAAACGCAAACACCTTTGGGTATTGAACCCTTGTCTGCTGGCAATGCTTGCGCCGGCGGCTTGGGCAGAAGATCAGAAAACCAGCAACGAAGAGCAGTTGGTGGTCTCCGCCAGCCGTTCGCACCGCAGCGTGGCGGAAATGGCGCAGACCACTTGGGTCATCGAAAGCCAGGAGATCGAACAGCAGGTCCAGGGCGGCAAAGAGATCAAGGACATGTTGGCGCAGCTGATCCCCGGCATGGACGTCAGCGGCCAGGGCCGCACCAACTATGGCATGAATATGCGCGGCCGTTCGATGATGGTGATGATCGACGGCGTACGCCTGAACTCATCGCGCAGCGACAGCCGCCAATTGGATTCTATCGATCCGTTCAATATCGATCATATTGAGGTGATTTCCGGCGCGACCTCGCTGTACGGCGGCGGCAGCACCGGCGGCCTGATCAACATCGTCACCAAAAAGGGGCAACCGGAACAGCAGGTCGAGTTGCAGCTCGGCGGTAAAACCGGCTTTGGCGGCCATAACGATCACGACGAGAACGTGGCGGCGGCGGTCAGCGGCGGCAACGACAACGCCTCGGGGCGCCTGTCCGTTTCTTACCAGCGCTACGGCGGCTGGTATGACGGCAAAGGCAACGAGGTGCTGATCGACAACACCCAAACCGGCCTGCAGTATTCCGATCGCCTCGACGTGATGGGCACCGGCACCCTCAACATCGACGATCATCAACAGCTGCAGCTGACCACCCAATACTACAAAAGCCAGTCCGACGGCGACCACGGCCTGTTCCTGGGAGAAAACTTCGCGGCGGTGACCGGCAACGCCAAGGCCTACAACAGCGGTAGCTTAGATTCCGACCGCATCCCCGGCACCGAACGCCATCTGATCAACCTGCAATATTCCAACACCGATTTCCTCGGCCAGGATTTGGTGGCGCAGGTCTACTACCGCGACGAAACCCTGACCTTCTACCCGTTCCCGACGTTGGCGGGCAAAGCGCCGAACTATTACGTCAGCAGCATTGGCGCCTCGCAGCAAAAAACCGACTTCTACGGCGGCAAACTGACGTTAAACAGCAAACCTGTCGACGCGCTGACGCTGACCTACGGCATCGACGCCGAGCATGAGAGCTTCAACGCCAACCAACAGTTCTTTAACCTGGCGAAGGCGCAACAGTCCGGCGGCATGACGCTGGAGAACGCCTACAGCACCGGCCGCTACCCGAGCTATACCACCAGCAATCTGGCGTCGTTCCTGCAGGCCAGTTACGACATCAACCCGATCTTCACCCTGAGCGGCGGCGTGCGTTACCAGTACACCGAAAACAAGATCGACGACTTCGTCGGCTATAACCAGCAGCAGGCGATCGCTACCGGTGCCGCCGCCTCCGCCGACGCCATTCCGGGAGGGAAAACCGACTACAACAATGCGCTGTTCAACGCCGGCCTGTTGGCTCACCTGACCGAGCGCCAGCAAACCTGGTTCAACTTCTCTCAGGGCTTCGAGATCCCGGATCCGGGCAAGTATTACGGCAACGGCACCTACGCGCTGAACGGCGGCCACTACCAACTGCTGAAAAGCGTTAACGTCGGCGATTCCAGGCTGGAAGGCATTAAGGTCAATGCTTACGAGCTGGGCTGGCGCTATACCGGCGATAACCTGCGCACGCAAATCGCCGCCTACTACTCGCTGTCCGACAAGAGCATCGCCATCAACAAAACCGACATGACCATCAACGTCAATGCGGATAAGCGCCGCATCTACGGGGTAGAAGGCGCGGTGGATTATTTCTTTGAAGACAGCGACTGGAGCGCCGGCACCAACTTCAACGTTATCCGTTCCGAAACCAAGGTCAACGGCGAATGGAAGAAGCTGGTGGTGGATACCGCCAGCCCATCGAAAGTCACCGCCTATGTCGGCTGGGCGCCGGGCGACTGGAATCTGCGCTTACAGTCGCAGCAGACCTTCGACGTGTCGGACGACGGTGATTACACCAAGGCCAATTCCACTCAGGGCCGCAAGATCGATGGCTACAACACCCTCGATTTCCTCGGCAGCTATGCCCTGCCGGTGGGGAAAATCAGCTTCAGCGTGGAAAACCTGCTGGACAAGGAGTACACCACCGTTTGGGGCCAACGCGCGCCGATACTGTACAGCCCAACCTACGGTTCGCCTGAGCTGTACAGCTATAAAGGCCGTGGACGCACCTTCGGCTTGAACTACTCGGTGTTATTCTGAGGATAAGGGGCCGGTCTGCCGGCCCCGTTCATTGAGCCGCACCGTTTTTCAGAGAGCAGAAACGACGAAGCCCTGAGTTATCGCTAACTCAGGGCTTCTGAATAGTGGCGGAACGGACGGGGCTCGAACCCGCGACCCCCTGCGTGACAGGCAGGTATTCTAACCAACTGAACTACCGCTCCGCGCCATTCCCTCTTGCGGGGGAACGAGGCGCATATTACGGACGCCTTTCGGTTCCGTCAACGCCTTTTTCTCACCAAATGAACCGTTTGCACAGTTTTTCAACGAAGGTTCATCCGCTGAGGTTTTTTCACGCAAAAACGCCGTTATTCGGCCGGCGCTCCGCGCCACAGGCAGCTGCCGCCCTTCTTCGCCACCAGATCCAGACGCGCCTCGTGCGCATTCACTTCTTCGTCGCTGGCGTAGACCACTTTCATCGCGGTCGCCGGGCGGACAATGCGCTGAATCTCTTGCGCGGCGTCGTTTTGCTGGGTATCCCCCTCCATCTGGAAGGCTATCGAGGTCTGACCGCCGGTCATCGCCAGATAGACTTCCGCCAGGATCTCGGCATCGAGCAATGCGCCGTGCAGCGTACGCTTGCTGTTGTCTATCTCATAACGGCTGCACAAGGCATCGAGGTTGTTGCGCTTGCCCGGGAACAGGCGGCGCGCCATCAGCAGGCTGTCGGTGATGGTGCAGAAGGTCTCTGTCTTCGGGATGCCCTGCTGCAGCATGCGGAATTCGTGATCCATAAAGCCGATATCGAACGCCGCGTTATGGATCACCAGTTCGCCGCCGCGGATAAAGTCGAGGAATTCCTCGGCAACCTGATCGAAGGTCGGCTTATCGGCCAGGAAGTCGTCGCTGATGCCGTGTACGCCGTAGGCTTCCGGATCCACCAGCCTGTCCGGCTTGATGTAAACGTGGAAATTGCGCCCGGTCAGGCGGCGGTTAATCACCTCCACCGCACCGATTTCGATGATGCGGTGCCCTTCGTAGTGCACCCCGAGCTTGTTCATACCGGTGGTTTCGGTATCGAGGACAATCTGTCTGGTGGTTGTAGAGATCATATTGCAGTGCTCACAGCGCTCGTTTATGTCAGACTTGGCTTTTATAAAACTGATAGGAAGAGTCTACCAGAGATGCTCAAACAGGTAGAAATTTTCACCGACGGCTCCTGCCTTGGCAACCCCGGCCCCGGTGGCTACGGCGCGATATTACGCTATAAGCAGACGGAAAAAACCTTCAGCGAGGGTTTTCGTCTGACCACCAATAACCGCATGGAAATGATGGCGGCGATCGTGGCGCTGGAAGCGCTGACCGTGCCCTGCGCCGTGACGCTCAGCACCGACAGCCAGTATGTGCGCCAGGGCATCACCAGTTGGATCCATAACTGGAAGAAGCGCGGCTGGAAAACCGCCGACAAAAAGCCGGTCAAGAATGTCGATCTGTGGCAGCGGTTGGATCTGGCCATTCAGCGCCACGAAGTGAAATGGGAATGGGTCAAGGGCCACGCCGGCCACCCGGAAAACGAACGTTGTGACGTGCTGGCGCGCGAAGCGGCCGGTAAGCCGACGCAGGAAGACGTCGGTTACCAACCGGAAGCCTAAGGCAGTTTGCGATAACTCTTGGTCGCGCCCACCGCGCGGCTGAGAGAAGGTTTTCTTGCCCCCAGTTTCATCGGCGTGGGCGTCAGCGGCAAGGTGCGTTTGCGCGCCACAATCACGCTCATGCACCCCAGCGCCGGCAAATGAGTGCATAAAAACTTGCCGCCCTTGCGGTGCCATGGCAGCACGTGAAAACGCGCCTGGTACAACACCTCATAATTCAGCAGGCTGAGCCAATCAAGCAGTCGCATCTGGGTAAACATGCGGCTGACATAGGGCTGGCGGCGACGCAATCCAGGCACCAGTTTGCCCAATCCCAGCAGGCTGAACGGATTGAAGCTGCTGATAACCAACCAGCCATCGTCGATCAACACCCTGTCTACTTCACGCAGCATGCGGTGCGGATCGTCCGCATAGGACAGCGTATGCGCCAACAGGCAGGCATCCACCGACTTGGCGGCAAACGGCAGTTGATAAGCATCGGCGATCACCTGCAGCCCTTCCCCCTCCAACCCTACGTTGACCTGATGGGAAATCGCGCATTTGTCCGTGGCCAGCTCGGCGCTGAGCATGCCCATCTTCAGCAGATGGAAACCGAACAGCTTTGGCCACCAGGGTTGCAACTGCCGCTCGAGGGCTTCACGATAATATTCCCCCCACGGCAGCTCCGCCCAGAACTGCGGGCCGGTGAGCTTTTGTAGAGTATGGGCTGGTTTCATGATTTATTATCTTCTTTCAAGCCGTTGCCAACGAGAGGTACACCATGAATCTTATCAGCATTCCCGCCTTCCAGGACAATTACATTTGGTTATTGGATGACCGGCAGGGGCGCTGCATTATCGTCGATCCGGGTGAGGCGCAGCCGGTGCTCGAAGCGCTGCAGCGCCTGCAGCTGACGCCGGCGGCGATCCTGCTGACCCACCATCATCACGATCACGTCGGCGGCGTGGCGCAGATCGTGGCGCAATATCCCGGCCTGGCTGTCTATGGGCCGCAAGAAACCGCGGACAAAGGCGCCAACCACATCGTCCGCGACGGCGACACCTTTGCCATCGATGGCCGCCAATACAAGACTATCGCCGTCCCCGGCCATACGTTGGGCCATGTGGCATTCTATAGTGCCCCTTATCTGTTCTGCGGCGACACAATTTTCTCCGCCGGCTGCGGCAGGCTGTTTGAAGGCAGCGCCAAACAAATGTACGACTCATTTCAACAACTCGCGCAACTTCCCGATAACACCTTAATTTGCTGCGCGCATGAATATACTCTTTCAAATCTTAAGTTTGCGCGGGCTATTTTGCCAGAAGATCGAGAGATTGAAACATATCAACAACATGTTGAAGCGTTAAGGGCAAAAGGCCAAGCCAGCGTGCCAACCACATTGCAATTAGAGCGCAAAATTAACCTATTTTTACGTTGCCATGACGCTGATTTACAAAAGAAATTAGGCTTTAATTCACCACCGGAAAGCCTTCATTCAGTTTTTTCCGAATTACGCCTGCGGAAAGATAACTTCTAAGCTTTTAGTTGTGTTATTTGGCGAAGCAAAGTATTATTGCTCGTCTTTTAAGCAACTACATTGACACACACATGAAGGCTAAAGCGATATTTCTCGCCTCAGTCTTGCTAGTGGGTTGCCAGTCGTCCAGGCAGGACGCACCGGCGCCAGAACAGCATGCACAGAGTTTGTCTTCGGCTGGTCAAGATGGTGAAGCAGGAGAGTACACAGCAAATGGCCGAGCGAGCTCGGCGCGGTGGTTGGATAACAACAGTCCCGCCGCGCAACAGGACCTGTGGAACTTCATTAGCGACGAGCTGAAGATGGAGGTTCCGGAAAATTCCCGGATCCGTGATCAGAAAAGAAAGTACTTAAAAAGTAAGAGCTATCTCCACGATGTAACATTACGGGCAGAGCCGTACATGTACTGGATAGTCGGGCAGATTAAGAAACGTAATATGCCGATGGAACTGGTACTGCTACCCATAGTGGAGAGCGCTTTTGACCCCCACGCCACGTCAAGTGCCAACGCCGCAGGGCTATGGCAAATCGTGCCGCAAACGGGTCGCAATTATGGTTTGAAAAACAATCAGTGGTATGACGGTCGACGCGATGTCGTCGCCTCGACAACCGCTGCGCTTAACATGATGCAGCGCTTGAACCGCATGTTTAACGGCGACTGGTTACTGACCGTAGCCGCCTATAACAGTGGTGAAGGCCGCGTGATGCAAGCGGTGAAGGCAAACAAACGCCAGGGTAAGCCAACCAATTTCTGGGCATTGTCGCTTCCGCGTGAAACGTCAATCTATGTCCCGAAAATGCTGGCGCTGAGCGACATCATCAAGAACAGCAAGAAGTACGGTGTGAAACTCCCGAAAACGGATGAAACCCGTGCGCTGGCGCGTATCGATGTCGGGCAGCAGATCCAGCTGACTCAGGCGGCTGAGATGGCGGGGCTTTCAGTCACCAAGATGAAAGCGTATAACCCAGGCTACAAAAAAGGCGTTACGGCACCCAACGGGCCCCATTACATCATGGTTCCCAAAGGGCATGCCGAGCAACTGAAAGACTCGCTGGCCGATGGCCAGATCGCCGTGACTCAGCCAACGACGCAGTTGGCGAAGAACAGCGGTTTGACCGGTGGCAGTTCATATAAAGTGCGCTCCGGCGACACCTTATCGGGCATTGCCAAGCGGCTGAACGTTAAGACCAGCGATTTGCAGAGTTGGAACAACTTACGCGCCAAGAGCGCCATAAAAGTTGGGCAAACCCTGCAAGTGGCCAGCAATACTGGCGGTAACAGCAGTATTACCTATCAGGTTCGTAAAGGTGATTCGCTTGCCAGTATCGCACGTCGTCACGGCGTCGATATTAACGACGTGATGCGTTGGAATTCAACGCTCGGTAAAGGCAACAGCCTTCAACCCGGTCTTAAGTTGACCCTGTTTGTCGGCAACAAGCTGACGCCGGACACCTAAGTTTCCGGCACAAAAAAAGCACCCTTCGGGGTGCTTTTTTATTGCCTGCGATTCACCAGACGGGAGAATCTTTTTCCGGGTGGAACTCCACCAACAGCGGATTGTGATCCGACGCGCTGGTCACCAGTACCGACGCCTCTACGACCCCAAGATTGCGATAAAACACAAAGTCCAGCGGGCGGCCAAAAGCCTTACGGCGGTGATCGTCGGCGAAGCTCACTTCGCGCAGCGCCATCTCACCGGCAAAGTCATACAAGGCATTGATACGTTTGCGGCTCCAGGCGTTGAAGTCCCCGGCCATGATCACCGGCCCCCGGTGGCTGGCGATCTGCTCGCCGATCGGCCCCAGCTGCTTGCTGTAGACGTCGACTCCCAGACTAAAGTTCACCGCATGGATGTTCACCACCATCAACAGCTCGCCGTTATACAGCGGATAAACGGTGATCAGGGCCGACTTGGACAGCCGCAGCAGCGGCTCTCGCTCGCGCAGCGGGCAGCAGTAAACCGGATGAGCGGCCGCCAGCGTCATCACGCCGGAAGGGTGCTGCGGCAACACAAAGGCCGGCACCTGATCGGCCGCCAGATAGTTGGCGGTAGCGTAGCTCACCAGCTCCGGCGTAGTTTGCGCTTCTTGCAACAGCACCAGCTGCGCATCTTTGCCATGGTTTTTCAGCACCGAAAGCCAGTCGGCTCGCTGCTGTTTGAAAATATTCCACACCATAACGCGCAAGGCGCCTGTCGTCGGCAGCGCCGCCCCTGGCGGCAACGGCTGATTAACGGCGCCAGGAAAGATTCGCTCAACTGGCTGGCCTGCAACATACCTCATTGCATAAGTTCGTTTCGGCACGCGATTCGCCTATAACCCATTAGCATGAAACTGGCGATGAAGACTTCGCCAACGGTGAATTGATTATACGCCTGCCCCGCACAGAGGGCATGGCTTTTACAGGCATAACCTTTTCAGTTATAGGGGTCGCCTGCGGCGATTTCAATCTTCTGAGGGTATAGCAGTGTAAAGGTGATTCAGCAGAGGTGAAAAATGCGAAAGGGCCAGCAAAATGCAGACGGGGAAACAGGAATATGCGCAATCAGATTCCTGTGGGTGACGACGATGCTCCGACGTGTTTAAATGACGAAATCGCTAAAAATTTAGAACAGAGTTTGCCTTTGGAGCAAAAATGAAAGCGAATTCGGACGAGCTCATCACCTTCGTCACCGTAGTGGAAAGCGGCAGCTTCAGCCGGGCGGCGGAGCGCCTGCAGCAGGCCAACTCCGTGGTCAGTCGAACGGTAAAAAAGCTGGAGAGCAAGCTGGGGGTAACCCTGCTCAACCGCACGACACGCCAAATCAGTCTGACCCAAGAAGGCGAAAACTACTTTCGGCAGGTGCAGAAAGTGTTGAGCGATATGGCCGCAGCGGAAAATGCGTTGATGGAAAGCCGTCAACGCCCGCAGGGGCTGCTGCGCGTCGATGCCGCAACGCCGGTCGTCTTGCATCTGTTGACGCCGCTGGTCGCCGAGTTTCGTGAGCGCTATCCGGAAATGTCCCTGTCGCTGGTCTCTTCGGAAAACTTCATCAATTTGATCGAACGAAAAGTGGATATCGCAATCCGCGTCGGCGAGCTGACGGACTCTACGCTGAAAGCGCGCAAGCTGATGGCCAGCTATCGACGCATCCTGGCCTCCCCCGCCTACCTGGCGCAATATGGCGCGCCAAAGACGGTAGCCGACCTGGAGCACCATTGCTGCATCGGCTTTAACGATCTGCCCAATCTGAACCGCTGGCCGCTGACCTGTGCCGATGGTCGACAACTGGAGATCGTTCCGGGGCTGACCACCAACAGCGGTGAAACCCAGCGCCACCTGTGCCTGCACGGCAACGGCATCGCCTGCCTGTCGGACTTTATGAGTGATGAAGACGTCAAACGCGGAGACCTGGTCCCCCTTCTGGTAGGAGACACGCTGCCACTCGAAATGCCGATCAACGCGGTGTACTACAGCGATAGCGCTGTCAGTAACCGCCTGCGCAGCTTTATCGATTTTATCAGCGAGCGGCTAAAGCGATAAAAAGGCGCCCTCTTGGGGCGCCTGAGGTCTTCATATCTGAAGATTAGTCCCAGTTGGGTGCCAGGCCTTCCGGGCTGACCAATCGGCCGTTGCTTTCAAGCGCCGCAATCTGCGCCATATCTTCGTCACTCAGCGTCAGTTGCTGCGCTAACAGGTTGCTTTCCAGGTTTTCGCGCTTGGTCGAAGAAGGGATCACCGCGTAGCCCAGCTTCAACGCCCAAGCCAGAACCACCTGTGCCGGCGTCGCATTGTGACGGGCGGCAATGCTTTTGATCGTCTCATCCTGCAACGCTTTGCCATACGCCAGCGTCATATAAGAGGTGATGGCGATACCATGTTGCCGTGCGAACGCCACCACTTTTTCATTCTGCAAGAACGGTGACAGTTCGATCTGATTAGTCGCAATCTGATCGGCGCCAACCGCATCAATCGCCTGCTGCATCAGATCGATGGTGAAGTTAGATATACCAATCTGACGGGTCAGCCCCAATCGCTTGGCTTCCAGCAGTTCAGCCATAAACTCTGCGACAGGCACCTCATCATTTGGCGATGGCCAGTGAATCAGCGTCAGATCGACATACGGGGTCTGCAGCTTGGCCAAGCTGTCTCGCAGACTGGGAATTAAGACGCCCTTAGCCAGATTCGCGATCCAGATCTTGGTCGTGATGAACAACTCGTCACGCGGCACACCGCTAGCGGCGATAGCCTGGCCGACGGCCGCTTCGTTTTCATAGATCTGTGCGGTATCGATAGCCCGATAGCCCAATTCCAGAGCTGTGCTCACAGAGTCGATAACGACCTGATCCTGAAGGCGAAAAGTACCTAAACCAAATGCAGGGATGCTCACAATATTTGCTCTCTCATTAGTGGATAAATAGCGATGCGAGAGAGTATGGCAATATTTTTAGTGAGCAAAAACGCCAGGTTCGGCATAAGACTTTTGATCAACAGGCAACAATATTGAGGAAAGCGGCAGGAACGGCGACAAATTCGACGAGGCTTTATGAATTTTGCATATGAAAAAGCCCTGAGTCAGAGACTCAGGGCTTATCAATTAAGTGGCGGAACGGACGGGGCTCGAACCCGCGACCCCCTGCGTGACAGGCAGGTATTCTAACCAACTGAACTACCGCTCCACCGATTCTTTTACGTTGCATCTTTCGATGCCGGCAATATCGCGCTCTGCGATTTGCGCATTACCAGTCGTCACGCTGATAACGTTTATTTGATGCCTGGCAGTGTCCTACTCTCGCATGGGGAGACCCCACACTACCATCGGCGCTACGGCGTTTCACTTCTGAGTTCGGCA
>NZ_JBEOQT010000010.1:0-30919 GCF_040280225.1 Serratia sp. SM04
TTACTGCATGAATTTTACTTCAGTTAGTCACTCTTCAAGACTTGATATTTTTTTGCATCCGAAGATGCTGGATATCGTCTTGTGGAGTGCCCACACAGATTGTCTGATAAATTGTTAAAGAGCAGTGAGTTAGGCGCTTTCGCTTGCTAACTCGAGGTGGCGTATATTACGCTTTCCTCTTTCAGAGTCAACCCTAATTTTCAGGATTTTTTCTCTGCGACCCCCGGATACTCTGTGAAGTTGTTCACATGTTCCGTGTCGATGGAGGCGCATTATAGGGAGTTCCTCGCAGGCCGCAACAGGTATTTTCAGCAAAAACGATCGTTCGCTGCATTCCACAGCAAAACCCCGTCTTATACCCACTTGCACACAGTGTTATCCACAGATGCGATTTGTACGGAAAATTTACGAGCGCCACGCAAACGTTTTCGCTACAATTCCCCGCGGCGAAACGATCCCCCTTTTTATGGGGGCGTTACCTGAATATGTGCCTGACCCTCCCTTTATAAGGCAAAAAACCTTCCTTATAGAGAGAACGAGGTGGACATTCACGTAACGCTCTTTAATTGCGACTCAAAGCCAAGGGATAAAACCATGCAACAACCTCGTCCAATCCGCCGGGCCCTGCTCAGCGTGTCTGACAAAGCCGGTATCGTTGAATTCGCCGAAGCGCTTTCCCAGCGCGGCGTTGAACTGCTCTCCACCGGCGGCACCGCTCGCCTGCTGGCAGACGCCGGTCTGCCCGTTACCGAAGTTTCCGACTACACCGGCTTCCCGGAGATGATGGACGGACGAGTAAAGACCCTGCACCCGAAAGTTCATGGCGGTATTCTCGGCCGCCGCGGGCAGGACGACGCCATCATGACTCAGCATGACATCCAGCCTATCGACATGGTGGTCGTCAATCTGTACCCGTTCGCCCAAACCGTGGCGCGCCCGGATTGCTCGCTGGAAGACGCGGTCGAGAATATCGATATCGGCGGCCCGACCATGGTGCGCTCCGCCGCCAAGAACCATAAAGACGTCGCCATCGTGGTGAAGAGCAGCGACTACGCCGCCATCATTACCGAGATGGACAACAACGACGGCTCGCTGCGCTATGCCACCCGCTTCGATCTCGCCATCAAGGCCTTCGAGCACACCGCCGCCTACGACAGCATGATCGCCAACTACTTCGGCGCGCTGGTGCCGGCGTACCACGGCGAGACCGAGCAGCCGTCCGGCCGCTTCCCGCGCACCCTGAACCTCAACTACATCAAGAAGCAGGATATGCGCTACGGTGAGAACAGCCACCAGCAGGCCGCCTTCTATATAGAAGAAGAGGTAAAGGAAGCGTCCGTCGCGACCGCCGAGCAGCTGCAGGGCAAGGCGCTGTCTTATAACAACATCGCCGATACCGACGCCGCGCTGGAATGCGTGAAAGAGTTCGCCGAGCCGGCCTGCGTGATCGTCAAACACGCCAACCCTTGCGGCGTGGCGATCGGCGACGACATCCTGGCCGCCTACGAGCGCGCTTACCAAACCGACCCGACCTCCGCCTTTGGCGGCATCATCGCCTTTAACCGCGAGCTGGATGCCGCCACCGCGCAGGCGATCATCAGCCGCCAGTTCGTGGAAGTGATCATCGCGCCAAACGTCACCCAGGAAGCGCGCTCCCTGCTGGCCGCCAAGCAGAACGTGCGCGTGCTGGCCTGCGGCCAGTGGCAGCAACGTGTGGCGGGGCTGGACTTCAAGCGCGTCAACGGCGGCCTGCTGGTGCAGGATCGCGATCTGGGCATGGTAACCGCCGCCGATCTGCGTGTGGTATCCGAGCGTCAGCCGACCGAACAGGAACTGCGCGACGCGCTGTTCTGCTGGAAAGTGGCCAAGTTCGTGAAATCCAACGCCATCGTCTATGCACGTGACAACATGACCATCGGCATAGGCGCCGGCCAGATGAGCCGCGTTTACTCCGCCAAGATCGCCGGCATCAAAGCGGGTGATGAAGGGCTGGAAGTGAAAGGGTCTGCCATGGCCTCCGACGCCTTCTTCCCGTTCCGCGACGGCATCGATGCCGCGGCGGCGGTCGGCATCACCTGCGTGATCCAGCCGGGCGGCTCGATCCGCGACGACGAAGTGATCGCCGCCGCCAACGAACACGGCATCGCCATGATCTTTACCGACATGCGTCACTTCCGCCATTAATTCCTTTTGCCGCGTGCGCTCCGGCGCACGCCATTCGTGGAGCCCCTGATGAACATTTTGATTATCGGCAACGGCGGGCGCGAGCACGCGCTGGCCTGGAAAGCCGCCCAGTCTCCGCTGGCGGACAAAGTCTACGTTGCGCCGGGCAATGCCGGCACCGCGCTGGAAGCCAATCTGGAAAACGTGGCGATCGCCGCCACCGACATCCCTGCCCTGGTCGCTTTCGCCCAGAGCCATGACATCGGTCTGACTATCGTCGGGCCGGAAGCGCCGCTGGTGATCGGCGTGGTCGATGCCTTCCAGGCCGCCGGTTTGAAAATCTTCGGCCCGTCACAGGCCGCCGCGCAGCTCGAAGGCTCCAAAGCCTTCACCAAGGATTTCCTGGCGCGCCACCGCATCCCGACCGCCGAATATGAAAACTTTACCGAGGTGGAGCCGGCGCTGGCCTATGTGCGCCGCAAAGGTGCACCGATCGTCATCAAGGCCGATGGCCTGGCGGCCGGTAAAGGCGTGATCGTCGCGATGACGCTGCAGGAAGCGGAAGAGGCGGTGCGAGACATGCTGGCCGGCAATGCCTTCGGCGACGCCGGTCATCGCATCGTGGTGGAAGAGTTCCTCGACGGCGAAGAAGCCAGCTTCATCGTGATGGTCGACGGCGAGAACGTGGTGCCAATGGCCACCAGCCAGGACCACAAACGCGTCGGCGACGGCGACACCGGCCCGAACACCGGCGGCATGGGGGCTTACTCCCCGGCGCCGGTCGTGACCGACGAAATCCACCGGCGCGCCATGGATCAGGTGATCTGGCCGACGGTGCGCGGCATGGCGGCGGAAGGCAACACCTACGTCGGCTTCCTGTACGCCGGCCTGATGATCGCCGCCGATGGCCAGCCGAAGGTGATCGAATTCAACTGTCGTTTTGGCGATCCCGAAACCCAGCCGATCATGCTGCGCCTGCGCTCCGATCTGGTGGAGCTGTGCCTGGCGGGTGCCGAAGGCCGCCTGAACGAGAAAAGCTCCGACTGGGACGAACGCCCTGCGCTCGGGGTGGTGCTGGCGGCCGGCGGTTATCCGGGCGACTATCGCAACGGCGAAGTGATCCAGGGATTGCCGCAGCAGGAAAGCGCCGACGGCAAGGTCTTCCACGCCGGTACACGCCTGCAGGGCGATGATGTCGTCACCAGCGGCGGCCGCGTGCTGTGCGTAACGGCGCTGGGCGACACCGTGGCGCAGGCGCAGCAACGCGCCTACCAGCTGGCGGAAGGCATTCAGTGGCCGGGCAGCTTCTGCCGCAAAGATATCGGTTATCGCGCGATTGCGCGCGGCAAGTGATTTGGCCGTCTAAGGTCATGATGGGAGGCTCCGCAGCGCGGGGCCTTTTTTACAGCTGGTCTTCTTTCGGTTCCCAGCTGCAGAAGTCGTCGTTCGCCACCAGCAGCAGTTCGCTGCCTTCGGGCGCTTCCAGCCAGGCGACGCTCACCGGCCGGCTACTGCTGCGGGCGCGTTTCTCGATCCAAACGATGGAGGCGGCATCCAGCCCCGGTTTCATGCGTTGGCCGTCGCAGGTTTGCACCTCGCCCTGCATCCAGCGCCCCTGCAGCAATTTCACCTTGCCGGCGCGCAGCGCATTGCTCACTTCAAGGATCCGCCGCGCCTGATATTGGTACAGAGCGATTTCATCGCTGGTCAACGGTTCGCGGCGTGTCGCCAACTGGCGCTGCATAAAGCTCACCGTGCCGTCGTCGGCAAAGCGCAGTTGAATGGAATCTCGATCGCCGTCGGCGTCGTTGCGTTTGATTTGGCGCAGCACGTCGCCCTGATAGGTGTACAGCGTGGTGATGGTACCCGGACCACGGTAAGGGCTGTAGACGCTGACCAACACCTGCGGACGATGTTGCTCATCGTCTTTACGCCACAGGCGTATCACACCCTGATCGGCCACGAAGCCGCTGGCGGTAAAGCTGGGGATATCGGAATGGAAACTGCAGGCGCTCAGGCCGACGGCGATGCCAACGGCCATGAGCGCCCGACGAGCAAACAAAAGGGGCGCCATCGCCCCCCTGTTTATTCTTTTCACCGAGGCGCGGTCTTATTTAACAGCGTCTTTCAGTGCTTTGCCAGAAACGAACGCAGGCACGTTGGCTGCTGCGATTTTGATTTCTTTGCCAGTCTGTGGGTTGCGGCCAGTGCGCTCGCTACGATGGTTTACTTTGAAAGTACCGAAGCCAACCAATTGTACTGCATCACCTTCTTTCAGAGACTCAGTAATAGCAGCCAGGGTGGATTCCAGAGCCAGTTTAGCTTGTGCTTTGGAAAGGTCAGCCTTGTCCGCGATTACATCAATCAGTTGAGTCTTGTTCATAAGTTATCCTTACAGTGTGTTTATCGTTTGCAAAGCATCGAGTGCGACGGATATGCCGATTGACAGCACTCTCCTGCATACACGCACCGATAGCCACTTTTTTTACGCCCCCCAAATGTAGACCAGACAGGGTGCGGATGTGAAGCCTTAAGGCATGACAAATCAGGCGTTAAATCACGTTTTGTTGCCTTATTGCGCTAAATTTATCCCGATGTTGCTGACACCGGCCTCTCGCAGGTCGGATCGCAGCCCCTTGATCAGGTCTATATCGCGCTCTTCACAGGCGTCCAACAGGCGGAAAATTTCCCATTGAATGTCCCATTCTTCCTCTACCGCAGGCAAACTTTCCAACTCTTCGTCGGTCATTTCCTTACCGGCTTGGGTCATTTCCAACATCGCCACGGTGCGAATCGATGTTTCGCTGATGGCAATGGCGTGCTCCAGCGTCTCCCCGCCGAGCCGCGAATGGATCAGTTCCCCTAATGCGATACAGGCATCAATTGCCGGGTAAACGCCGTAAAGATCGTAATCTTCCGCCGACGGAATCGCCTCTTCCAACTTCTCGAGCTGGCTGTCGAAGTTGACCTTGGCGTCCTTCACCACCAGCGTTTCCCACACCAAATCCAGAATGCGGCGATAAACCGCCGGATCGCCGAACTCGGTCTGTTTGCAGAACATCTGGTAATTCGGGTACATACGCTCGCACAAACTGGCCATAAAGGTCAAATGTTGCCAGGCCTCGAGCCGTTCCAGACGTAAATGAATCGGGTTACGTAGCATGCTTTACTCTCTTACGCGTTATCTGCGGCGCAGTGTACCCGAAATCGCTCATGGCGACACCTCCGGATGCTGCTGCAACCAACGCTGAAACGCCGGACGGCGCGACGCGATGGCGTCGGCCCAGCGGGTCGGCTCCGGTAAACGGTAGCCCGCCATACAACGTTGCACCCACGCCAGCGCACTGTCGGCGCCCACGCGATGCCCGGTAGAGATGAACAGCGGGTTGCAACGCGCCTTGCTGCGCCACACCCAGCCCAG
Organism: Serratia sp. SM04; assembly: GCF_040280225.1. Taxonomy (NCBI): domain Bacteria; kingdom Pseudomonadati; phylum Pseudomonadota; class Gammaproteobacteria; order Enterobacterales; family Yersiniaceae; genus Serratia; species Serratia sp. SM04. The sequence continues at coordinate 5,585 of NZ_JBEOQT010000010.1, forward strand.
CGGTTCACCCTTATCTTCCAGCGGCGCCAGCGCGCCGACGGCGGCGTCCAGCGGCGCGAATTTGCCGCACAGGCGCTTCTTGGCCACGCCGATGGTCGGCACATCGACCAGCAGGCCGAAATGGCTGGCGACGCCGAGACGCCGCGGATGCGAAATGCCATGCCCATCGACGAAGATCAGCCCCGGTTTCTGCTGCAGCTGCCCCCAGGCGGCCAACAGCGCCGGGTATTCGCGAAACGACAGGAAGCCCGGGATGTAGGGCATGACGGTGGCGATGCGCGCCACCTGATACTCCACCAGTTCCAGCGACGGATAGCGCAGGATGGCGATGGCGGCGCGCGTCACCGCCCCCTCCTGCTCGAAGCCCACGTCGGCGCCGGCGATGAAGGCCGGCGGTTCGGCCGGCAGATCGTCGTAGCGAATGACTTCAGCCGCGCGCCGCAGCTGTTCGGCGCGCAGGGCCGCCATATCGGTCACATCGAATCCTTAACGGTGGTATTTCGCCGAGTGCGCGTGCACCGCCTCGACGAAGGCGCCGGCGTGCTCCGGGGGCACATCCTGATGGATGCCGTGGCCCAGGTTGAACACATGGCCGTTGCCGTGGCCGAAACCGGCCAGAATGGTCTCCACTTCTTCCGCGATGCGCGCCGGAGAGGCATAAAGCATCGACGGATCCATATTGCCCTGCAGCGCCACTTTGTCGCCCACGCGCCGACGCGCGTCGGCGATGTCGGTGGTCCAATCCAGCCCCAGCGCATCGCAGCCGGTGGCGGCCATCGCCTCCAGCCACTGCCCGCCGCCTTTGGTGAACAGCGTCACCGGCACGCGGCGGCCGTCGTTTTCACGCAGCAGCCCGTCGACGATCTTGTGCATGTAGTGCAAAGAGAACTCGCGGTAATCGCGCCCGGTCAGCACGCCGCCCCAGGTGTCGAACACCATCACCGACTGCGCGCCGGCCTTGATCTGGGCATTGAGGTACAGGATCACGCTGTCCGCCAGCTTGTCCAGCAACAGGTGCAGCGTGGCCGGTTCGGCATACATCATCTTCTTCAGCTTGGTGAAGGCTTTGCTGCTGCCGCCTTCGACCATATAAGTCGCCAGCGTCCACGGGCTGCCGGAGAAGCCGATCAGCGGCACTTCGCCCTTCAGCTCGCGGCGAATGGTGCGCACCGCGTTCATCACATAGCCCAGCTCCACTTCCGGATCGAACACCGGCAGCTTGTCGACGTCGGCGCGGCAGGTAACGGGGGAGCTGAAACGCGGGCCTTCGCCGGCTTCAAAGTACAGGCCGAGCCCCATGGCGTCGGGAATGGTGAGAATGTCGGAGAACAGGATGGCGGCGTCCAGCGCATAGCGGCGCAGCGGCTGCAGCGTGACCTCGCAGGCCAGCTCCGCGTTCTTGCACAGCGACATGAAATCACCGGCCTGGGCGCGGGTCGCCTTGTACTCCGGTAAATAACGACCGGCCTGGCGCATCATCCATACGGGGGTCACATCCACCGGCTGGCGCAACAGCGCGCGCAGGTAGCGATCGTTCTTCAACTCAGTCATTTATGGGGCTCCCTTAATAATCTGCCGGCCATTGTACATTATTCTGCCCGGCACAGCGCCACGGTGTCCTCAATCAACCGGCGCGCCACGGTGCCGGGCGGCGGCAACAGCGGCAATTGGTCGTAGCGATACCAGCCAGCGTTGAGCAGCTCCTTGGGATCGTGACGAATTTCCCCCTGATGGTAATCGGCCATAAAGGCCATCATCAGCGAGTGCGGGAACGGCCAGGGTTGTGAAGTGACGTAGCGCAGGTTCTTGATTTCAATATTGCTCTCTTCCATCACTTCGCGCACTACCGCCTGCTCCAGCGTTTCGCCCACTTCGACGAAGCCGGCCAGCACCGTGTGGATACCGCCGCGATGGCGCACGTGTTGCGCCAGCAGGATCTGATCCTCGCGCCGAATGGCGACGATCACGCAGGGTGCAATCTGCGGATAGTAGCGCTCTTTGCAGTGGCCACACAGGCAGGCGCTCTCGCTGCGGCTGAGGTGCATCTCATGGCCGCAGTAGCCGCAATAGCGATGTGAACGGTAGAAATCCGCCAGCTGCACGCCGCGCCCGGCAAGCTGAAACAGACCGCGATCCAGATCCAACAGCTGACGCACCGAGCCCATCTCCCGCGGCATCGCCTGGCGCACCAGCCAAACCGGCGCACCCGCCCACTCACCGATGGTGCGCGCCATACGGCCCTGCAGCCCGAGGGTGGCGGCCGTCCCCGACGGCAATTCACCGTTCGGTAACCAAAGTTTGCTTTCATGGCTGACGATCCACCAGCCGTTTTCATTGCCCGTTAATGCAAGTTCCATATCGTTGTTGCACAACCTCAGCTTCACTGGCACTCTACGAATCGGCTTTGTTACATTTTAATAACTTACCGGTTACTTTTATTACTTACACGGAGTCAAACATGCTCAACCGTTTGGAAAGGCTGACTCAGCGCGTTGGCGGTAGTAATGAATTAGTTGATCAATGGCTTCAGGCCCGCAAGCAGTTGCTGGTCGCCTACTGCACGCTGGTAGGCCTCAAACCGAATAAAGAAAAGCATACGCCGCTGAATGAAAAAGCGCTGGAGAACTTTTGCCACAACCTGGTGGATTACCTCTCCGCAGGGCATTTTCATATCTATGACAGAATTATCAAACAAGTGGAAGGCGCAGCCAGTCCGAAAATGTCGCTGGCGGTGAACATCTACCCCAAGCTGTGGGCCAATACCGAACAGATCATGGCGTTCCACGATCGCTATACCGAAGTGGATATCGATCAGGAGGTTTGTCTGGAATTCCACCAGGCCTTGTCGGATATCGGCGAAACGCTGGCGGCGCGCTTTGCGCTGGAAGATAAGCTGATCCTGCTGGAGGCGGAAGCCGCGCAGCAACCGCAGCCGGATCCGGCGCGTTAAAATTTTATAGTTTTTTTTCTTATCCCTCCTATACTGGGGGGCATCTTGTCGGAGTGCCTAGCGCCTGATTTGTTCATCGAATCAGCCAGGCTGAGACCGTTAATTCGGGATCCGCGGAACCTGATCGGGTTAATACCCGCGAAGGGAACAAGAGTAATCTATCGCCACAGGCACGGCCTTCCCCTTGCGGGCGCCCTGCCTTATCGGCCACCATCATTACTCCCTCCGAGCTCCAGACAAGCAACTTTCCCAACCCAACACACTGGTAGGAACTTGCTATGTCTAACGTTAATCCACCGCGCGCCCGTAAAGCGCAACGCGAAGCCGCCCAGCAGTTTATCGACACCCTGCAAGGCATGGCTTTCCCGAACTCACGCCGTATCTATCTGCAAGGCTCGCGCAGCGATATCCAGGTGCCGATGCGCGAAATTCAGCTCAGCCCGACCCTGCTCGGCGGCAGCAAAGACAATCCGCAGTATGAACCCAACGAGGCGATCCCGGTGTATGACACCGCCGGCCCGTACGGCGATCCGCAGGCCAAGCTCGACGTGCACGCCGGTCTCGCCAAACTGCGCGCCGGCTGGATTGACACGCGCGGCGATACCGCCACCCTCAGCGGCGCCAGCTCCGGCTTCACCCAACAGCGGCTGGCGGACGAGGGGCTGGATCACCTGCGCTTCGAACATCTGCCGCTGCCGCGCAAGGCGCTGCCGGGCAGGCGTGTGACCCAGCTGCACTATGCCCGCGCCGGTATCGTCACCCCGGAGATGGAGTTCATCGCCATCCGTGAAAACATGGGGCGCGAGCGCATTCGCGGCGAGGTGCTGCGCCACCAGCACCCGGGCCAAAGCTGGGGCGCCAATCTGCCGGACAACATCACGCCGGAGTTCGTGCGCCAGGAAGTGGCCGCCGGCCGCGCCATCATTCCCGCCAATATCAATCACCCGGAGGCGGAACCGATGATCATCGGCCGCAATTTCCTGGTGAAGGTGAACGCCAATATCGGCAACTCGGCGGTCACGTCGTCGATCGAAGAAGAGGTGGAGAAGCTGGTGTGGTCCACCCGCTGGGGCGCGGACACCGTGATGGATCTCTCTACCGGCCGCTATATTCACGAAACCCGCGAGTGGATCCTGCGCAACAGCCCGGTGCCCATCGGCACCGTGCCGATCTACCAGGCGCTGGAGAAGGTCAACGGCGTGGCGGAAAACCTCACCTGGGAGATGTTCCGCGATACGCTGCTGGAACAGGCGGAGCAAGGGGTCGACTACTTCACCATCCACGCCGGCGTGCTGCTGCGCTACGTGCCAATGACCGCCAAACGCCTGACCGGCATCGTGTCGCGCGGCGGCTCGATCATGGCCAAATGGTGTCTGTCGCACCATCAGGAAAACTTCCTCTATCAGCATTTCCGTGAAATCTGTGAGATCTGCGCCGCCTACGACGTTTCGCTGTCGCTCGGCGACGGCCTGCGCCCCGGCTCGATTCAGGACGCCAACGACGAAGCCCAGTTCGCCGAGCTGCATACGCTGGGCGAGCTGACCAAAATCGCCTGGGAATACGACGTGCAGGTGATGATCGAAGGCCCGGGCCACGTGCCGATGCAGATGATCCGCCGCAACATGACCGAAGAGCTGGAACACTGCCACGAAGCGCCGTTCTACACCCTCGGCCCGCTGACCACCGATATCGCCCCGGGCTATGACCATTTCACCTCCGGCATCGGCGCGGCAATGATCGGCTGGTTCGGCTGCGCCATGTTGTGTTACGTCACTCCGAAAGAACACCTCGGCCTGCCGAACAAAGAAGACGTCAAGCAGGGCCTGATCACCTACAAGATCGCCGCTCACGCCGCCGATCTGGCCAAAGGCCATCCGGGTGCGCAGATCCGCGATAACGCCATGTCCAAGGCGCGTTTCGAATTCCGCTGGGAAGATCAGTTCAATCTGGCGCTCGATCCGGCCACCGCCCGCGCCTATCACGACGAAACCCTGCCGCAGGAGTCCGGCAAGGTCGCCCACTTCTGCTCGATGTGCGGGCCGAAATTCTGCTCGATGAAAATTTCGCAGGAGGTGCGCGACTACGCCGCCGCCCAGGAGGCCGCCAAGCCGATCGAAGTGCAGCTGACCGGCATGGAGAAAATGTCCGCCGAGTTCCGCGCCCGCGGCAGCGAGCTGTATCACAGCGCCGGCACCCTGCAAGAGGAGACAAGCAATGACTGATATCACGACCCCCTTCCCGGCTACGCCCCACAAACTGGGGCTTTACCCGGTCGTCGACAGCGTGGAATGGATCGCTCGCCTGCTGGAGGCCGGCGTCACCACCATCCAGCTGCGCATCAAGGATCTGCCTGACGAGCAGGTCGAAGCGGATATCGCCGCCGCCATCGCGCTGGGTCAGCGTTATCAGGCGCGGCTGTTCATCAACGACTACTGGCGGCTGGCGATCAAGCACGGCGCTTACGGCGTGCATCTGGGCCAGGAGGATCTCGATACTACCGATCTGGCGGCCATTCACCGCGCCGGGCTGCGGCTGGGCGTGTCCACCCATGACGACGCGGAGCTGGCGCGCGCGCTGGCGGTGAAACCTTCCTACATCGCGCTGGGGCACATCTTCCCCACCCAAACCAAAGACATGCCTTCGGCGCCGCAGGGGCTGGCGGAGTTGAAACGCCACATCGCCGGCCTGGCGGATTACCCGACGGTGGCGATCGGCGGGATCAGCATCGATCGCGTACCGGCAGTGCTGGCGTGCGGCGTCGGTAGCGTGGCGGTGGTCAGCGCCATCACCCAGGCGCCGGACTGGCGCGCGGCGACGGCCGAGCTATTGCGGCTGATCGAAGGCGAGGATCCGAACGATGCTTAACGATCAGGAATTCCTGCGCTACAGCCGCCAGCTGCTGCTGGAGGACGTCGGCCCGGAAGGCCAGGAGAGGCTCAAGCGCGCCACGGTGCTGATCGTCGGTTTGGGCGGGCTCGGTTCCCCGGCTTCGCTGTATCTGGCCGCCGCCGGCGTCGGCACGCTGCTGCTGGCCGACGACGACCAGCTGCATGTCACCAACCTGCAGCGGCAAATCCTCTACCGCAGCGCCGATACTGCCACCGGCAAGGCGGCGCTGGCGCAACGCCACCTGCAGGCGCTGAACCCGTTGGTGGAATCCATCCCGCTGGCGCAGCGGCTGCAGGGGCAAGCGCTGCGCGACGCGGTCGCCCGCGCCGATCTGGTGCTGGACTGCTGCGACAATATGGCGACCCGTCATGAGGTCAATGCCGCCTGCATCGCCGCCGTCAAGCCGCTGATCAGCGGCAGCGCGGTCGGCTTCAGCGGCCAGCTGCTGGTGCTCGAGCCGCCCTATGCGCACGGCTGCTACGCCTGCCTGTACCCGGAGCAGGAAGAGCCGCAGCGCAACTGCCGCACCGCCGGGGTGCTCGGCCCGGTGGTGGGCGTGATCGGCACTCTGCAAGCGCTGGAAGCCATCAAGATGCTGGCCGGTATGCCTTCCTCCCTCAACGGCAAGCTGCGGCTGTTCGACGGCAAGCAGCAGAGCTGGAGCACGCTGCAACTGAGCCAGGCCCGCGCCTGCCCGGTATGCGGAGGCGCGGCATGAAGATCCGTCTGAACGACCAACCGCTGGAGCTGGCGCAGCCGCTCAGCGTCGCCGCCCTGCTGACCCAGCTGGAACGCCACCAGCCGGGCACTGCGCTGGCGATCAACCAAACCATCATCCCGCGCGCCGACTGGGCCGACCATCAGGTGCAGGACGGTGACGACATTTTGCTGTTTCAAGCGATCGCCGGAGGCTGACATGCTGAAAATCGCCGATACCACTTTTACCTCGCGCCTGTTCACCGGCACCGGCAAGTTCGCCACCCCGGCGTTGATGCTGGAGGCGCTGGCGGCCTCCGGCTCACAGCTGGTGACCATGGCCATGAAGCGCGTCGATCTGCGCGGCGGCAACGACGCCATTTTGGCGCCGCTGCAGCAGCTGGGCGTAAGGCTATTGCCCAACACCTCCGGCGCCAAAACCGCCGCCGAAGCGGTGTTCGCCGCCCGGCTCGCGCGTGAAGCGCTCGGCACCCACTGGGTGAAGCTGGAGATCCATCCCGATGTGAAATACCTGCTGCCGGATCCGATAGAAACGTTGAAGGCGGCGGAAACGCTGGTGAAAGACGGTTTTGTGGTGCTGCCCTACTGCGGCGCCGATCCGGTGCTGTGCAAACGGCTGGAAGAGGTGGGTTGCGCGGCGGTGATGCCGCTCGGCGCCCCTATCGGCTCCAACCGCGGTCTACGCACCCGTGACTTCCTCGAGATCATCATCGAGCAGGCCAAGGTGCCGGTGGTGGTCGACGCCGGCATCGGCGCGCCGAGCCACGCGCTGGAAGCGATGGAGCTGGGTGCCGACGCGGTGCTGGTGAATACCGCCATCGCCGTGGCGCGCGACCCGGTGCAAATGGCACGGGCGTTTCGCCTGGCGCTGGAGGCCGGCGAGCTGGCGCACAGCGCCGGATTGGGTGCCAGCCAGCGCGGTGCGGCCGCCTCCAGCCCGCTGACCGCCTTCCTCAGCCAACCAGAGGAGGCGCAGTGATGGGCGACGATTTCAGTAGCCGCTGGCAACAGCTGGATTGGGACGACATTACGCTGCGCATCAACGGCAAAACCGCACGCGACGTGGAACGCGCGTTGACCGCCGACAAGCTGACGCGCGACGACTTTATGGCGCTGATCTCCCCCGCCGCCGCGCCGTATCTGGAACCGCTGGCGCAGCGCGCGCAGCAGCTGACCCGTCAGCGCTTCGGCAACGTCGTCAGCTTCTATGTGCCGCTGTACCTTTCTAACCTGTGCGCCAACGACTGCACCTACTGCGGCTTTTCGATGAGCAACCGCATCAAGCGCAAAACGCTGGACGCGGCGGAGATCGCACGCGAGTGCGAAGCCATCAAGGCGCTGGGGTTCGAGCACCTGTTGCTGGTCACCGGCGAACATCAGAGCAAGGTTGGCATGGACTATTTCCGTCAGCACATTCCGGCGATCCGCCGCCACTTCAGCTCGCTGATGATGGAAGTGCAGCCGCTGGCGCAGGACGAGTACGCCGAACTGAAAGCGCTGGGCCTGGACGGCGTGCTGGTGTATCAGGAAACCTACCATCCGGCCACCTATCTGCAGCACCATCTGCGCGGGCAGAAGCAGGATTTTCATTGGCGCCTGGCCACGCCGGATCGCCTGGGGCGCGCCGGGATCGACAAGATCGGCCTCGGTGCGTTGATCGGCCTGTCCAACAGCTGGCGCACCGACTGCTACCTGCTGGCGGAACATCTGTTCTACCTGCAGCAAACCTACTGGCAGAGCCGCTACTCGATCTCGTTCCCGCGTCTGCGCCCCTGCGCCGGCGGCATTGAGCCGGCGTCGATCATGAGCGAGCCTCAGTTGGTGCAGCTGATCTGCGCCTTCCGGCTGTTCGCACCGGACGTTGAGCTGTCGCTGTCTACGCGTGAATCGCCGTACTTCCGCGATCACATGATCCCGGTGGCGATCAACAGCGTCAGCGCCGGATCCAAGACGCAGCCCGGCGGCTATGCCGACGACGTGCCGCCGGAGTTGGAACAGTTCGAGCCGCACGACGGCCGCACGCCACAGCAGGTCGCCGAGGCCATCAGCAACGCCGGGCTGCAGCCGGTGTGGAAAGACTGGGACGGTTATCTGGGACGCAGCACGCAATAAGCGGCAACGTTTACCGCCGCGTGAAGAAAACGCGGGAGCGGCCGCGCAATGCCGAACGCCGGCGCTGGCGCCGGTAACTTCCCCGGCTATAGTGACCTTGCCGACCGCCAAACCCGGCGTCGGCCGGGGCCGTCACCCTCTCGATGGCCCCGCCTTATCCCATCCCGGATCGCGCCGGAGCTTCTCTTGCGCGACGCCGGGCCCTCGTCCGCGGCAACGCGCATATGGCGTATCGCGGCCGGTAAGGGCGTACGGGCAGATTGCCTTGTCGGCTAATGGGCAGTCAGAAAGATGGCATAACGATGTGCGGCACTCACTCAGGAGTGATACTCATAGAGCGCTGTGGCGGCAGAAAAGTGGGAACGAGGATAAGAAGGTACAGCGACGAAGAGAGATTCGAGTGGTCATCCCCGGTGCTGCCATTGGCCCTGGTGTTGGCCGCGGATCTTTTTGCCGCCTGCTCCCTGCTTACGGACAAGAGCAGGCGGTTTATTTTGTGAGACTGGCACCCCCCCAGGACGCGAATCACACAGTATGTGCGCTAATTAACCATACAAACGATTAAATGTGAATGTCTTTTGAGTGTTTTTTTATTTTGCATCGAGTGTATTTTGAGTTTGACAAGCAAAATCAAACTGATATCGCTGCAACCCCCAGTCATCATCTATAATCCAGCACGGGTCCTCGCGCAGGTTTTTCAGCGCTCGCGGTCAACATCAAAAAAAGCCAAGGTTGTCATGAAGAAAACGCCAAATTACATCGATGCAATCAGCGCGTTGCTCACTCTGAAAGGAGTTGGCGACAGAAAGCATGCCTCCACGATGGCCAACATACTGAACCTTCAGTACAACAGCGCCAAACAGAAGCTGGATGGCAAAAGAGGCATCACCCTCGATGAAGTCAAAAAGGTATTTCAGTACTTCAACGAGCCGTTTGCCGGCCAAAGGACGCATAACGCCGTCTTTATCATGAACAGCATTCACAAGCGCTGCAATATTGAGGTTGACGAGCGCCCGGTCACGCAAGCGGACAACGACGAAACCTACGCCTGCAAAAAAGACGATCTTTTCATCATCAACACCAATCGGGAACATGCCGCCGAGGCTCCGCTGTACAAAGTCAACAAGATAGACTTTCTGCCGGCCCCGCGTATCGCGATCCTGGACAATGATGGGGATATTCTCGAACTGTTGAAGAAGATCGCCAGCCGATACGGCATCGAGACTGAGACCTTTCAGACGGCGGACGCCATGCTGGCCGCGCTGGAACAGCAGTCCTTTGAGGCGTTTATTCTGGACTGGCTGTTGGATTTCGGCGAGACCTCCGAACGCGTTGTGAAGAAAATTAAAGACGCCCTCGATCCGCACGCCCGCATCATCATTCTGACCGGCCAGCTGAATCACTACGAGAAAAACATCGGCGATATGATCCTGCACTATGACGTACATCTGGTGGAAAAACCGACCAAGCCGCTGATTATCTCCTCGCTGCTGCTGTCGAACCTATTCTTTAATTAGTTTGACCGGGATGCGGATCAAAAACGATGAGCCCACTCCTTCGACGGATTTGGCTTTAATGGTACCTTTCATCGTCGTGACGTAATTTTTGATAATGGTCAGCCCCAGCCCCAACCCCTGCCGCGTTTCCCTTTCCACCCCCTGATTGAACGCCTTATACAACCGATCCAGATTTTTGACGTTAAACCCGATGCCGGTGTCTTTTACTCGCAAATACAGATTGCCGTGACATACCTTCACGTTAAGGGTTATCGCGCCGCGGTGGGTAAATTTATCCGCGTTGCTGAGCAGGTTGGCCAATATTCGGTAGAGCTTGTATTTATCAGAACCAATCAGGCCGGCATAAGACGAACGGTGAATCACGAGGCGATTGCCGCGCCCGGCGCCGATGCCGGTTACGGCATCGTCCACCACCTCATTCAGCCGGAAGGTGGAAATATTGATTTTGACTTCCCCCATCTCAAGCCGCGAATAATCCATCACCTCGCGCGTTTGTTCGGCGATCTTATTGCCGTGATAGGAGATCAGGCGGGCTTCTTTTTTCAACTCTTCCTGCGCCAGCTCGTGCTCCATGATATCCGCGGCAATGACGATGGCCTGAGTCGAGCCGGCGATCTCGTGGTAGATGGAAGAGATAAAGATGTTCTTGTTCTTGATGATCTCTTTTAACGAGAAGGCATTTCTCAGCACCAGGAACATCATCAGAAACACCAAAATCAGCGAAAAGAGGGCGAACATCTCGGCTTTACTCGAATTCTCCTGGATGATGCCTTTCACTTCGGTAAAGTTTTTAATCTGTATACGATAAATAATTTCCTGGATATCGACCAGCGTGCCCTCGATATCATCCATATAAGAGAGAATGTCCGCCTTGTTTTTCTGCCCCACCAGCAAGCCGGCGGAGAGATCGTCCAACGTGCGGTACTGCTGCTTCAGCAGCGCAACATTCTTGATGAACTCGTCGTCGTAATAAAAAGAGTCGCTGAAGGTCGAACGGCTCTCCAGGATCTGAATCTTCGAGTAGAAGATTTTCTTTTTGATCTGGAAGGCGTCGTAGTCGTTATTTTCACTGAGCAGCAGCGCGGTTTTGGTTCTTTCAAACGCCAGAAAGAGGATCTCGGCCACCGAGTAGTTGTCCAGATTGGGCTCGATCTGCTTATAGCGTTCTTTTACGCCGCCGAAGTTAATGGCAATCAACAAAATCAATAAGGAGAAGATGGCAACCAACGCGATAAGAGTACCGATCAGTTTTTTGCTCATCTTATTTCAGCTCCAACCGTTTAACTTGCCAGACGGTTTTCGCGTTCACATCCAGATTATTCAGCTCGGCGTAGCTATCGCGCGGATAAATAATGGCGAACGGCCCCAGTTCCCCCACGTCGATCGGCTTGCCGCCGCGCTGATAGGCGACGATCACGCGGTATTTAGTCATCTCGTCAATCGGCATCGAATAGGAGTAATCATCCCAGGCGAAAGCGCGCACCGACTGGCCTTTCAGATGATAGGCTTTCACCAGCTCCGCAAGCTCAACGCCGGTGAACGTATCTTCCGGGGTGAAATTGGTCGAGGTTTTAATCGTGTGCGACGGCATCGCCTCCAGCATCTGCCGGGTTATCTTGATCTTCTCGCCGTCGAGCGGCTTCAGGTAAAAGTAGTCAACGGCCGCATACAGCGGCGCGCTGAACAGCGAAAGCAGCAGTAACGTCATCAATCCGTTGATTTTCATCAGTCACCCTCTTTGCGTTTCACCAGTTCGACCTGGCCGAATTCATCCTGCCCGACCACGGCCCAGCCGTGATGTTGATAAAAGCCTTCGGCTTTGGAGCCGGGATCGGTGGTTAAGTGGATCGCTTCGGCGCCGTGTTCAAACATCCAGTGAGTGATCCGTGCCAGCAAGGCGGAGCCGATCCCCTTCGACTGGTATTCCGGCTTCACGAACAGGCCGCCGATCAGCGGTTCAGGGATGAATAGCCCGAAGCCAACGCCGGCATAGTCGTCGCCATGCTTGCAGATCCAGCCGCCGCCCTGGTTGATGTCCTCCAGCGCCTGTTTGCGCTGCAGATACTGGATCTGATGCGGATGCAGCAGGTTTTCCTCAACGGAAAAGCGGATCTCATACAGGTAAGGCAGGTGTTGCGCCGTCAATTTTTCGAAGGTAATGAGGCTGTCCATGTTCGCACTGTCCTTGGTTGTCAGGTAAAAAGCGCCGGTCAATTTCTGCTGTAACCATAGTAGCAAAGTTTGCTCTACCCCGGCATGAGGCGAAAAAAAACCGCCCCCGAGGGAGCGGTTTATCTGGCGATGGGCCCGGCATGCCGGGCCCGCGGCGCGGATGACGATTACTCGTCGTCGCTGCCGCCCAGGCCTGCGTTGAGCAGCTCGGCCAGGTTAGCCGTCGCTTCTTCCGCGCTGACTTGCGGAACAACCGGCGCTTCACCCTGAGCACGGCGACGCATGCGATCCTGATGATAAGCGTAACCGGTACCGGCTGGGATCAGACGGCCCACGATGACGTTCTCTTTAAGGCCACGCAGTTCATCACGCTTGCCGGCTACGGCAGCTTCGGTCAGAACGCGCGTCGTTTCCTGGAACGATGCGGCGGAGATGAAGGACTCGGTCGCCAAGGAAGCCTTGGTGATACCCAGCAGATCGCGCGAGAAGGTTGCCGGGATCTTACCTTCAGCTTCCAGCTGACGGTTGGCAATCTTGACGCGAGACACTTCAGCCTGCTCGCCTTCCAGGAACTCGGAGCCACCAGCGCTAACGATAGTGCCTTTACGCAGCATCTGACGAACGATAACTTCGATGTGCTTATCGTTAATCTTAACGCCTTGCAGACGGTAAACTTCCTGCACTTCGTTGGTGATGTAGCGGGTAACCGCATGCACGCCACGCAGACGCAGAATGTCGTGCGGAGACTCTGGGCCGTCGGATACGACGTCGCCACGTTCCACCACTTCGCCTTCGAACACGTTAAGCTGACGCCATTTCGGAATCATCTCTTCGTAAGCGTCGCTGCCGTCCAGCGGAGAGATCACCAGGCGACGTTTGCCTTTGGTCTCTTTACCGAACGAGATAATCCCGCTGATTTCAGCCAGGATTGCCGGCTCTTTCGGACGACGTGCTTCGAACAGGTCGGCAACGCGCGGCAGACCACCGGTAATATCCTTGGTACCGCCGGATTCCTGAGGAATACGCGCCAGGGTATCACCCGCACCGATCTGAATGCCGTCTTCCAGCTGAACGATCGCTTTGCCCGGCAGGAAGTATTGAGCAGGCATATCGGTGCCTGGGATCAATACGTCTTCGCCCTGAGCGTCAACGATTTTCAGTGCCGGACGCAGGTCTTTACCGCTACCGGTACGCTCTGCGCTGTCCAGAACTACCAGAGAAGACAAACCGGTCAGTTCGTCGGTCTGGCGAGTAATGGTCTGGCCGTCGACCATGTCCGCGAAGCGAATGAAGCCGCTGACTTCACTGATGACCGGCATGGTGTGCGGATCCCAGTTAGCAACGGTTTCGCCGCCGTTAACTTCTTCACCGTCGCCTTTGCCCATCACGGCACCGTAAGGCACCTTGTAGCTTTCTTTGGTACGGCCGAATTCGTCGATCAGTTTCAGTTCGGTGTTACGCGAGGTGATCACCAGCTTGCCCGCAGCGTTCATAACGAACTTCGCGTTGCTCAGCTTGATGCTACCCTTGTTTTTCACCTGGATGCTGGATTCAGCAGCCGCACGAGATGCCGCACCACCGATGTGGAACGTACGCATCGTCAGCTGTGTACCCGGCTCACCGATGGACTGTGCCGCGATAACGCCGATGGCTTCACCTTTGTTGATGATGTGGCCACGTGCCAGGTCGCGACCATAGCAGTTTGCGCACACACCAAAGTCGGTTTCACAGCTCACCACGGAACGGACTTTAACGCTGTCGACAGAGTTCTCTTCCAACAGGTCACACGCCTTCTCGTTCAGCAGGGTGTTGCGTGGCACCAGAATGTCCGCCGTACCCGGCTTGAGGACGTCTTCTGCCGTCACACGGCCCAGAACGCGTTCACGCAACGGCTCTTTCACGTCGCCACCTTCGATAACCGGAGTCATCAGGATGCCGTCGTGGGTGCCACAGTCGTCTTCGGTCACAACCAGATCCTGCGCCACGTCAACCAGACGACGGGTCAGATAACCGGAGTTCGCGGTTTTCAGTGCAGTATCCGCCAGACCTTTACGAGCACCGTGGGTGGAGATGAAGTACTGGAGTACGTTCAGACCTTCACGGAAGTTCGCGGTGATTGGCGTTTCGATGATGGAGCCGTCCGGCTTCGCCATCAGACCACGCATACCGGCCAGCTGACGAATCTGAGCGGCGGAACCACGCGCACCGGAGTCGGCCATCATAAAGATGCTGTTGAAGGAAACTTGCTGTTCCACTTCGCCGTCACGGTTAACCACGTCTTCTACCGACAGGTTTTCCATCATCGCTTTCGCAACGCGTTCGTTCGCTGCAGCCCAGATATCGATCACTTTGTTGTAGCGTTCGCCGGCGGTAACCAGACCAGACTGGAACTGCTCCTGGATCTCGGCAACTTCGGTTTCCGCTTCTTCGATGATCTCCGCTTTCTTGGCCGGGATAACCATGTCGTCGATACCTACGGAAGCGCCGGAACGGGCTGCGTAAGCAAAACCGGTGTACATGATCTGGTCAGCAAAGATAACGGTCGGCTTCAGGCCCAGGATGCGGTAACAGGTGTTCAGCATCTTGGAGATCGCTTTCTTGCCCAAAGGCTGGTTAACGATCGCGTACGGCAGACCTTTCGGTACGATCATCCACAGGATGGCGCGGCCGATGGTGGTGTCGATGATGCTGGTCTGAGAAGTCCATTCGCCTTCGGCGTTTTTGACGTCTTCGGTGATACGCACTTTAACGCGCGCATGCAGAGACGCCAGGCCGGCGCGGTAAACACGCTCAGCTTCTTTGGAACCGTTCAGCACCATGCCTTCGCCCTTGGCGTTAACACAGTCGCGGGTCATGTAGTACAGACCCAGTACAACGTCCTGAGAAGGAACGATGATTGGCTCGCCGTTCGCAGGGGACAGGATGTTGTTGGTGGACATCATCAGCGCACGCGCTTCCAGCTGGGCTTCCAGCGTCAGCGGTACGTGAACGGCCATCTGGTCACCATCGAAGTCGGCGTTATAGGCCGCACAAACCAGCGGGTGCAGCTGGATCGCTTTACCTTCGATCAGAACCGGTTCAAACGCCTGGATACCCAAACGGTGCAGGGTTGGTGCACGGTTCAGCAGTACCGGGTGTTCGCGGATCACTTCGTCCAGGATATCCCAAACGACGGCTTCTTCACGCTCAACCATTTTCTTGGCGGCTTTGATGGTGGTGGCCAGGCCACGCAGCTCCAACTTGCCGTAGATGAACGGTTTGAACAGCTCCAGCGCCATCTTTTTAGGCAGACCGCACTGATGCAGACGCAGGTATGGACCTACGGTGATTACGGAACGGCCGGAGTAGTCAACGCGTTTACCGAGCAGGTTCTGACGGAAACGACCCTGCTTACCTTTGATCATGTCGGCCAAAGATTTCAGAGGACGTTTGTTGGAACCGGTGATGGCACGACCGCGACGGCCGTTATCCAGCAGGGCGTCTACCGCTTCTTGCAGCATACGCTTTTCGTTGCGCACGATGATGTCCGGCGCAGCCAGATCCAGCAGGCGTTTCAGACGGTTGTTACGGTTGATCACGCGGCGATACAGATCGTTCAGATCCGAGGTCGCGAAACGACCACCATCCAGCGGAACCAGAGGACGCAGATCCGGCGGCAGTACCGGCAGCACGGTCAGAATCATCCACTCCGGTTTGTTACCGGACTGCACGAACGCTTCCAGCAGCTTGATACGCTTGGTCAGCTTCTTGCGCTTGGTTTCGGAGTTGGTTTCGTTCAGCTCTTCACGCAGCTGCTCGCACTCGGCTTCCAGATCCATGTTTTTCAACAGGGCCTGAATAGCTTCCGCACCCATCTTGGCGTCGAATTCGTCACCGAACTCTTCCAGCGCGTCCAGATACTGCTCTTCGGTCAGGATCTGACGACGCTCGAGGTTGGTCATACCGCCTTCGACCACCACATAGGATTCGAAGTACAGTACGCGTTCGATGTCACGCAGCGGCATATCCAGCAGCAAACCGATGCGGGATGGCAGCGATTTCAGGAACCAGATGTGCGCGGTCGGCGAAGCCAGCTCGATGTGGCCCATGCGCTCACGACGCACTTTGGTCTGGGTCACTTCAACGCCGCACTTCTCACAGATCACGCCGCGGTGTTTCAAGCGCTTGTACTTACCGCACAGGCACTCGTAATCTTTTACCGGCCCGAAGATACGGGCGCAGAAAAGGCCGTCACGCTCTGGTTTGAACGTACGGTAGTTAATGGTTTCCGGCTTCTTAACTTCACCGAACGACCACGAACGGATCATGTCTGGCGAGGCCAGAGCAATCTTGATCGCATCAAACTCTTCGGTCTTAGTTTGCGCTTTCAGAAACTTCAATAAGTCTTTCACGGATTGGCTCCTGTCGGAGTTAAACCTGTTGGGTACCCACAACCGCAGTAGGTACCCGTGTGACCTGAACAACCACCCTCAGGCTCCCTTAGGCGGGGAGCCTGAGCCGGAATGACGATTACTCGTCTTCCAGTTCGATGTTGATGCCGAGCGAGCGGATTTCTTTCAACAGTACGTTGAAGGATTCCGGCATGCCTGGCTCCATCCGGTGGTCGCCATCCACGATGTTTTTGTACATCTTGGTACGGCCGTTAACGTCATCCGACTTAACGGTGAGCATTTCCTGCAGGGTATAAGCCGCGCCGTATGCTTCCAGTGCCCACACTTCCATCTCACCGAAGCGTTGACCACCGAACTGCGCTTTACCACCCAGAGGTTGCTGAGTCACCAAGCTGTAAGAACCGGTTGAACGGGCGTGCATTTTATCGTCAACCAAGTGGTTCAGTTTCAGCATGTACATATAGCCGACAGTAACCTGGCGCTCGAATTGCTCACCGGTACGGCCATCAAACAGCGTGATCTGACCGGAGGTCGGGATACCGCCCATTTCCAGCAGTTGCTTGATTTCAGTCTCTTTCGCACCGTCAAACACCGGCGTTGCGATCGGCATACCTTTTTTCAGGTTCTCTGCCAGACGCAGCACTTCGTCGTCGCTGAAGGTGTTCAGGTCAACTTTCTGGCAAACGTCGTCGCCCAGATCGTAGGCCTTCTGGATGAACTCACGCAGCTTGGCCACTTCCTGCTGCTGCTTCAGCATCTGGTTGATCTTCTCACCGATGCCTTTCGCAGCCATACCCAGGTGGGTTTCCAGGATCTGACCGATGTTCATACGTGATGGTACGCCCAGCGGGTTCAGTACGATGTCTACCGGCGTGCCGTTTTCATCGTAAGGCATATCTTCGATCGGGTTGATCTTGGAGATAACACCCTTGTTACCGTGGCGGCCCGCCATCTTGTCACCCGGTTGGATCTGACGTTTAACGGCCAGATAAACCTTGACGATTTTCAGCACGCCCGGCGCCAGATCGTCGCCCTGAGTGATCTTACGACGCTTGGCTTCCAGCTTCTTCTCGAAGTCGGATTTCAGTTCGTCGTACTGCTCAGCCAGCTGCTCCAGCTGGTTTTGCTTCTCTTCGTCGGTCAGGCCCAGTTCCAGCCAGCGATCGCGCGGCAGCTTGCTCAGCTTGTCGGCTTCGATGCCACCGGCAACCAGCACCGCGTGGATACGCGCAAACAGGCCGGCTTCCAGGATCTGCAGTTCTTCAGTCAGGTCTTTCTTCGCCTGCTTCAGCTGCATCTCTTCGATTTCCAACGCGCGCTTGTCTTTTTCCACGCCATCGCGGGTGAAGACCTGCACGTCGATAACCGTACCGGAAACGCCGTTCGGTACACGCAGAGAAGAGTCTTTAACGTCAGACGCTTTCTCACCGAAGATCGCACGCAGCAGTTTCTCTTCCGGCGTCAGCTGGGTTTCGCCTTTAGGCGTTACCTTACCGACCAGAATGTCACCGCCGGTCACTTCAGCACCGATATACACGATACCGGATTCATCCAGCTTGGAGAGCGCAGCTTCACCCACGTTAGGGATGTCGGCAGTGATCTCTTCAGGCCCCAGCTTGGTGTCGCGAGACACGCACGCCAGTTCCTGGATGTGGATGGTGGTGAAGCGATCTTCCTGCACCACGCGCTCGGAGACCAAGATGGAGTCTTCGAAGTTGTAGCCGTTCCAAGGCATGAACGCTACGCGCATGTTCTGGCCCAGTGCCAGTTCGCCCAGGTCTGTCGATGGGCCATCCGCCAGCACGTCGCCGCGCTCGATTGGCTCACCCAGATTCACACACGGCATCTGGTTGATGCAGGTGTTCTGGTTAGAACGGGTGTACTTGGTCAGGTTGTAAATATCGATACCTGCTTCGCCCGGGTACATCTCGTCTTCGTTAACTTTGATAACGATACGGGAAGCATCCACGTACTGGATCACACCGCCGCGTTTGGCAACGGCGGTTACGCCGGAGTCAACCGCTACGGCGCGTTCCATACCGGTACCAACCAGCGGCTTGTCAGCGCGCAGGGTAGGTACGGCCTGACGTTGCATGTTCGCACCCATCAATGCACGGTTGGCGTCATCGTGTTCCAGGAATGGAATCAGTGAAGCACCAACGGAAACAACCTGCTGGGTGGATACGTCCATGTAGTCAACCTGGTCGCGGCTGAACAGGCTTGATTCGCCTTTGCTGCGGCAGGTGACCAGGTCTTCTACGAAGCGGCCTTCTTCATCCAGGTTGGAGTTCGCCTGGGCGATAACGAAGTTGCCTTCTTCAATAGCAGACAGGTAGTTGATTTCATCGGTCACCACGCCGTCACGCACGCGGCGGTACGGGGTTTCCAGGAAGCCATACTCGTTAGTCTGTGCGTACACGGACAGGGAGTTGATCAGACCGATGTTTGGACCTTCCGGCGTTTCGATTGGGCACACGCGGCCGTAGTGGGTCGGGTGTACGTCTCGAACTTCAAAGCCGGCGCGCTCACGGGTCAGACCGCCCGGGCCCAGTGCGGAGATACGGCGCTTGTGCGTGATCTCGGACAGCGGGTTGTTCTGGTCCATGAACTGGGACAGCTGGCTGGAGCCGAAGAACTCTTTCACCGCCGCCGAAATCGGCTTGGCGTTGATCATGTCCTGAGGCATCAGGGTATCCAGATCGCCCAGAGACAGACGCTCCTTCACCGCACGCTCAACACGCACCAGACCTACGCGGAACTGGTTCTCGGCCATTTCGCCGACGGAGCGGATACGACGGTTGCCCAAGTGGTCGATATCGTCCACTTCGCCCTTGCCGTTACGGATATCGATGAGCTTCTTCATCACTTCGATGATGTCGTCTTTGCTCAGGATGCCCGAACCTTCGATCTCGTCGCGCAGCAGAGAACGGTTGAACTTCATACGGCCAACCGCGGACAGATCGTAGCGGTCTTCGGAGAAGAACAGGTTCTCGAACAGGCTTTCGGCAGCTTCGCGCGTTGGCGGCTCACCAGGGCGCATCATGCGGTAGATTTCTACCAACGAGCTCAGACGATCGGTGGTCGGATCGACGCGCAGCGTTTCAGAGATATACGCGCCGTGATCCAGATCGTTGGTGAACAGCGTTTCGATGCGCTTGTGGCCGGACTGGCTCAGCTTGGCCAGCAGATCCAGCGACAGCTCCATGTTGGCTGCGCAGATCAGTTCGCCGGTATTGGTATCGATATAGTCTTTCGCGACCACTTTGCCCGCGATGTACTCTACCGGTACTTCAATGCTCTGAATGTCGTCTTTTTCCAGCTGACGGATATGACGAGCGGTGATGCGACGGCCTTTCTCTACGTAGATCTTGCCGTTGGCTTCGATGTCGAACGAAGCGGTCTCACCACGCAGGCGCTCTGGCACCAGCTCCATCTGCAGCTTGTTGTCACGGATTTCGAAGACGATCTTGTCAAAGAACAGGTCGAGGATCTGTTCAGTGGTGTAGTTCAGCGCGCGCAGAATGATGGTCGCAGGCAGTTTGCGGCGACGGTCAATACGCACGAACAGGTTGTCCTTCGGATCGAACTCGAAGTCCAACCATGAACCGCGGTAAGGGATGATGCGTGCGTTGTACAGCACTTTACCCGAGGAGTGGGTTTTGCCCTTATCGCTGTCGAAGAATACGCCAGGACTACGGTGCAACTGAGATACGATAACCCTCTCAGTACCGTTGATCACAAAGGTGCCGTTTTCGGTCATGAGCGGAATTTCGCCCATGTAGACTTCTTGTTCCTTGATGTCTTTGACCGTACCTTCAGGCGCTTCGCGCTCATAGATAACCAGGCGCAGTTTTACGCGCAGCGGTGCAGAGAACGTCACACCACGGATCTGGCACTCTTTGACGTCGAAGACCGGCTCACCAAGACGGTAGCTAACGTATTGCAGCTCCGAATTGCCACTGTAGCTCTGGATAGGGAAAACAGAACGGAATGCGGCTTCAAGGCCGTACTGCCCTTCTGGATCTTGCTCGATAAACTTCTGGAACGAGTCAAGCTGGATAGAAAGGAGATATGGTATGTCCAGCACTTGTGGACGTTTACCAAAATCCTTACGAATACGTTTTTTCTCGGTATAGGAGTAAACCATAGGGTTCCTCAGCTCGCTGATCAGTGACCCAATCTGTCCGTCCGATTAGGGACAGTTCATGCAACACCGTTTTGTCGACCGGAAAGCGGGAACACTTTCCGCAATGTCTCTTGCTATCACGCTTAAACCATTTCATCGCGTCTTCCCCCAGAACTCCTGGTAGTGCAAAGACCGCGGTATATTAAGTCGTCAATAGAAACAAACATTGGGAGGCGAAACCAGCAGCCAAACAGTGTGAAACGCTACTGGCGCCCTACAGCGCAAAAAGGCTGGTGACTAAAAAGTCACCAGCCATCAGCCTAAAAGACTAGGCTGCAACCGGAAAGGTTGGCTTATTTAACTTCAACTTCAGCGCCAGCTTCTTCCAGAGATTTTTTCAGAGCTTCTGCGTCATCTTTGCTCACGCCTTCTTTCAGAGCGGCTGGAGCAGATTCAACCAGGTCTTTAGCTTCTTTCAGACCCAGGCCGGTAGCGCCACGTACTGCTTTGATAACAGCAACTTTGTTAGCGCCAGCAGCTTTCAGGATAACGTCGAATTCAGTTTTCTCTTCAGCAGCTTCAGCCGGGCCAGCAGCTACAGCTACAGCAGCAGCAGCAGAAACGCCGAATTTTTCTTCCATAGCGGAAACCAGTTCAACAACGTCCATTACGGACATAGCGGCAACTGCTTCCAGGATTTGGTCTTTAGTGATAGACATAACAATTGTTCCTAAAATTCAGAAATAGTTTAAATACGTTAGCAAAGGCTAAGAAAGAATGGCTTACGCCGCTTCTTTCTGATCGCGTACTGCAGCCAGAGTGCGAACCAGTTTGCCGGCAGCGGCTTCTTTCATGGTTGCCATCAGGCGTGCGATCGCTTCTTCGTAAGTTGGCAGCGTCGCCAGGCGGTCGATTTGCGCCGCTGGGATCAGCTCACCTTCAAAGGCCGCAGCTTTAACCTCGAATTTTGCATTCGCTTTCGCGAACTCTTTGAACAGACGAGCAGCAGCGCCCGGGTGTTCGTGAGAGAATGCAATCAAGGTTGGACCGACAAACGTGTCTTTCAGGCATTCGAATGGAGTGCCTTCAACTACGCGACGCATCAGGGTGTTGCGAACAACACGCATGTAAACGCCAGCTTCACGACCTGCTTTACGCAGTTCAGTCATTTTATCTACGGTAACGCCGCGGGAATCCGCAACAACCGCAGACAGCGCGCCTTTGGCTACTTCGCTGACTTCAGCAACAATCGCTTGTTTGTCTTGAAGATTTAATGCCATTAGCTTTTTGCTCCTGGATTAGCCGGGGAAAATCCCCCGGAACTCACTTCACTCGGCGCTTTGTAAAACGCCACGCCGAGCGGCTTAACACGGTGAGCAGAATCCAGCAAAGACATTCTTTTATAAAAAAGAAAAATTTTCTTAGGCTCTGTCACCGTCTACGCAGGAAGGATTAAGTATCTTGCGATACACCTGCGGTCTTGGACGGAGGCCTGGATAGGCCAGGCTCCAACCGAAAAATCTTTGTTTTGCCTACGGCATAGCCAATAGCAAAACCTTGGGGCATAAGATTCTAGACAAATCTTGGCCCCAAGTCAAAGCGATAATCGCAAATGCGATTAGTTCGCTGCAGCAGACAGACCGCTCTGATCGATAGCAACGCCAGCACCCATGGTGGTGGAGAGGCTAACTTTCTTGATGTACATGCCTTTCGCCTGAGAAGGTTTTGCTTTTTTCAGCGCAACCAGCAGGGCTTCCAGGTTTTCTTTCAGTTTGTCTGCGTCGAAATCAACCTTACCGATAGTGGTATGGATGATGCCGTTTTTGTCGTTACGGTAGCGAACCTGACCTGCTTTAGCGTTTTTCACTGCTTCAGCAACGTTCGGAGTAACGGTACCCACTTTCGGGTTTGGCATCAGGCCGCGTGGACCCAGGATCTGGCCCAGTTGACCTACAACGCGCATTGCATCCGGGGAAGCAATAACAACGTCGAAGTTCATTTCGCCTTTCTTGATCTGGTCAGCCAGATCGTCCATACCTACCAGCTCTGCGCCAGCAGCTTTTGCTGCTTCAGCGTTAGCGCCTTGGGCAAATACGGCAACGCGAACGGAACGACCGGTGCCGTGTGGCAGAACGGTAGCGCCACGAACGTTTTGGTCAGATTTACGAGCGTCGATGCCGAGGTTAACGGCAACGTCAACGCTTTCTACGAATTTAGCGGTGGCCAGCTCTTTCAGCAGAGCAACAGCTTCAGCGATGTCATACTGTTTAGTAGCATCAACTTTGTCACGGATCACGCGCATGCGCTTGGTCAGCTTAGCCATCTCTTAATCCTCCACTACCAGGCCCATGGAACGAGCGGTACCTTCGATGGAGCGAGTCATCGCTTCAACGTCAGAACCAGTCATGTCCGCAGCTTTGGTTTCTGCGATTTCACGTACCTGAGCACGAGTCACTTTACCTACTTTGTCTTTGTTCGGCTTACCGGAACCAGACTTGATACCAGCCGCTTTTTTCAGCAGAACTGCTGCTGGCGGGGTTTTGGTAACGAAAGTGAAGGAGCGATCAGAATAAACGGTGATAACAACCGGAATCGGCAGACCTTTTTCAACGCTGTCAGTCTTAGCGTTGAATGCCTTACAGAATTCCATGATGTTAACGCCCTGCTGACCCAGAGCTGGACCCACTGGTGGGCTCGGGTTCGCCATACCAGCTGCAACTTGCAGCTTGACGTAGGCTTGTACTTTCTTAGCCATTTAAATTTCCTCGGTTTGGGTAGTATCGCCTCGCAAGAGGCTCCCCGTGTTTCACCCCGCCCAACATGCATCAGGCAAGGCATCTAAAAACAAAAGGCGCGAAATTGTAGTTCAATTTCGCGCCTTTGACAAGCGGCAACGGGCCACTCGTTGCTGATTATTCGATCAGCCTTTCTCAACCTGGCTGAAGTCCAGTTCCACTGGCGTTGCACGGCCAAAGATGGAAACGGAAACTTTCAGGCGGCTCTTCTCGTAATCGACTTCCTCGACCACGCCGTTGAAATCGGCAAACGGGCCGTCGTTGACGCGCACCAGCTCGCCCGGTTCGAACAGCGTTTTCGGACGCGGCTTGTCACCAACCTGCTGCAGGCGGTTCATGATCGCATCAACTTCTTTATCGCTGATCGGCGCAGGACGGTCAGACGTACCGCCGATGAACCCCATGACGCGCGGTACGCTGCGCACCAGGTGCCAGCTGGCGTCATTCATCACCATCTGCACCAGCACGTAGCCAGGGAAGAATTTACGCTCGCTCTTGCGACGTTGGCCGCCACGGATTTCAACCACTTCTTCCGTAGGCACCATCACTTCGCCGAACAACTCTTCCATATCGTGCAGTTTGATGTGTTCACGCAGCGATTGTGCTACGCGACCTTCAAAACCGGAAAACGCCTGAACGACGTACCAACGTTTTTTTGGAGCTTCAGACATTTTAGAACCTCAGGCCAGTAATAAACGACACCAGACGGACCAGAATACCATCCAGCCCCCACAGAATCAGTGACATCACGGCGGTTACCGCGGCAACGATCAACGTGGTGTGTAGCGTTTCCTGACGAGTTGGCCAAATCACTTTACGTACTTCGGTACGCGCTTCGCGGGCAAACGCAACGGTGGCTTTGCCTTTGGTGGTCATCAGAGCCACTGCACCTGCAACGGCGATGATCAGCACAACTGCCAGCGCGCGCAATGGCAGGCTTAAATCACGGTAGTAATAGTTACCGACAATAGCCACAACCAACAGAACGGCGACGATCAGCCACTTTGCCGCTTCCAGGCCGCGTCCGCTCCCTTGAGCCTCGGTATTCGCACTCATAAACCAACCTGTCACAATGATGATTCAGAACAAACAACTTTGCCTCGCATTGCGAGGCAAACCAAACCGATCGGATACCGCTTCAGCGCTATCCCGGTGTTTTACGCCATGACGTATTTCAGTCAATACGGTTTAAGAGCCCATCTCACCAATGATTATGACTGCAAAATCGCTGATGAGATAGGTTCTAGTTCACAGCGTAGAAAAAGGGCATCAAATGATGCCCTTTTACCGCGTGTCGCGTCAAACTTTATCAGCGATTAAGCGATAACTTTAGCAACAACACCTGCGCCAACGGTACGGCCGCCTTCACGGATTGCGAAACGCAGACCGTCGTCCATCGCGATTGGGTGAATCAGGGTTACAACCATGTTCACGTTGTCGCCTGGCATTACCATCTCTACGCCTTCTGGCAGTTCGATGGTACCGGTCACGTCAGTTGTACGGAAGTAGAACTGTGGACGGTAGCCTTTGAAGAATGGCGTGTGACGACCACCTTCATCTTTGCTCAGGATGTACACTTCAGATTCGAACTGGGTGTGTGGCTTGATAGAGCCTGGCTTCGCCAGTACCTGACCACGTTCGATTTCTTCACGTTTGATACCACGCA
>NZ_JBEOQT010000011.1:0-27964 GCF_040280225.1 Serratia sp. SM04
ATCCATAACGACCGCAATACGTTTACCGACAATCTTCATAAAGATTCCGGCAACCCGTATGCAGATGAAGTTAGCCGTCTTTACTACGCTTCTGTCGGTCTGTTCCGGCGCAACCGCCTGTTCCTGACGGTCTGCTATCGCCCGTTTGTCAGCCTTGAAAAAGCAGAACGCAAACGGATGAAAGACAGCCAGAAACTAAAGGAGCTGGACGGTGCTTTGCTGGAAATGCTGGAAATAAAAAGCACGCTCGATACCGCGCTGTCGCGCTATGGTGCGCGGCCTCTCGGTACGTTTACCGAAGGAAGCGCGGTGTTTTCGTCGCAACTGGCTTTCTATGAATATCTGTTAACGCACCAGTGGCGAAAGGTGCGCGTCACCCGCACCCCGGCCTATGACGTGATGGGAGCGGCGGCGTTGTTCTTTTCGGCTGAATCCGGGCAGATTAACCACGCCAACGGTACGCAATATTTCCGGGGGCTGGAGGTTAAAGAGTTCTCCGAAGAAACCGCCACTGGAATGATGGACTCCCTTCTTTACGCCCCCTGCGATTACGTGATCACGCAGTCCTATACCTGCATGTCACGCGAGGAAGCGAAGAAAGCCATTAAGCGTACCCGTCGCCTTTTGATGAGTGCCGACGACGATGCTGTTTCCCAGCGGCTGGATCTGGATGTGGCGCTTGACCTGCTGACATCGGGGAAAATCGCTTACGGAAAGCACCATTTTTCCATCATGGTGTATTCCCCGTCGCTGGAAAGCCTGGTTGCTGATACTAACGAAATCAGTAACGCGCTGAACAACATCGGGATAACGCCTGTTCCGGCAGAAATATCGCTTTCAGCGGCATATATGGCGCAACTGCCAGGCAACTACAATCTGCGGCCACGTAAAGGGGAGCTGAGTAGCCAGAACTTTGTGGAGCTGGCCGCACTCCATAATTTCTATCCGGGCAAGCGCGATAAAGCCCCCTGGGGGGATGCGATGGCTTTACTGCGCACCCCGTCAGGCGATGGCTACTATATCAACCTGCATAACACACTGGCAGATAAGGACGAATTCAACGAGAAGAACCCGGCCAGTACCTGCATCCTCGGTACGAACGGTTCGGGTAAAACCATGTTGATGACGTTCTTTGAGATCATGCAGCAGAAATACGGGCGCGAGGATAGCTTCTCCCCGGATGCCAAAACTAAACGGCTGACAACCGTTTACCTCGATAAAGACCGGGGCGCAGAGATGAACATCCGGGCGCTGGGTGGCCGTTACTATCGGGTTATCAGTGGTGAGTCTACAGGGTGGAACCCGTTCTCGTTGCCTGCAACCAAACGCAATATCAATTTCATCAAGCAACTGATGAAAATCCTTTGTACCCGCAACGGCTCGACGATCTCCCCACGCGATGAACGCCGTCTGAGTGATGCGGTTAATGCTGTGATGAATGACGAGCCACAATATCGCGTCTACGGAATTACCCGAATGCTGGAAAATTTGCCTGAGCCGGCTACGAAAGAAGCCCAGGAAAACGGCCTTAGCATTCGGCTGTCACAGTGGGCGCAGGGCGGTGAGTTCGGCTGGGTGTTTGATAACGAATCTGACACGTTCGATATCAGCAACTGCGATAACTTCGGCATCGACGGAACGGAGTTCCTGGACGATGCAAGCGTATGTGCGCCAATCTCGTTTTATCTGCTGTACCGCATTACCAGCCTGCTTGACGGGCGACGCCTGGTCATTTTCATGGATGAATTCTGGAAGTGGTTACGCGACCCGGTGTTTAAGGACTTTGCTTATAACAAGCTGAAAACCATCCGTAAGCTGAACGGGATGCTGGTCGTAGGTACTCAATCCCCGGCAGAGATCATCAAAGATGATATCGCCCCGGCAGTGATTGAGCAGTGCGGGACACAGATTCTGGCGGCGAACCCCAATGCCGACCGCGCACACTATGTTGACGGCATGAAGTTTGAACCGGAAGTGTTCGACGTGGTGAAAGGGCTTGACCCGCAAGCCCGCCAGTATGTTGTGGTGAAAAATCAGTTCAAGCGCGGCGATACCAAACGTTTTGCCGCTCGCGTCACGCTCGACCTGTCGGGTATCGGCAGATACACCAAAGTCATGAGCGGCGATGCCCCCAACCTCGAAATATTCGAATCGATTTACCGGGAAGGAATGCAGCCTCATGAATGGCTCGATACCTACCTGGCTAAAGCGCTCTGACCCAAAGGAGATATACGATGAAAACTCGCTTTCGTACTCTTATTCTGGCTTGCGTAATTGCAAGCCCACTGGCTCATGCTGGTATTCCCGTCGCTGTTGATGCTGACCCTATGCGGGACGTGCAGTGGGCGCAGGAGTTAAAACGCTGGATGGAAACAGCCAGACACTACCAGTCACAAATACAGGCATATAAAGACCAACTGGCGACGGCCACTGGCGTTCGTGATATTGCTGATTTTGTTGACCAGGCCAAAGGCCTGAAAGCTGACCTTGAAAAGCTGCGTAAGCCCGGACAGGCACTGAATGATTTACTTCTCTCCGGCGGTTCCTCCGGGCAGTTCGATGCGTTGTACGAGAAGTATAAAATTTTCGACACCTGCAACACGGCACAATCGGGGAGTTATGCCAACGTATGCAAGCAGCAGGTCATCAACAAGGCTATCCAGCTTGAGCAAACCGACGAGGTTCAGAACCAGGTAAGCCAGACCCTGGGGGAAATCAACAGCCTCTCCAACAGGGTAGCGTTAGCCAAAGATTCGAAAGAATCTCAAGACCTTGCAAACAGTATTCAGCTAAAATCTGTCATGCTGAACACGCTTACCACCCAATGGGAAATGAGCGTGAAAGCAGCAGAGAAGCGCGAAAAAGTGCTTGAGGCGGAGCGCGTTAAACAGTGGAATCAGCAGCAGTTAAACGCGCCAACAATTGATTTAAATAGCTAAAGGGAACTACAACATGCGTTTATTAACAATATCTCTCCTGACATTATCAGTTTTCTTAGTTAGTGGATGCAAAGAAGAGGCTAAAACCACCAAATGGTATAAAGACCATCCAGAAGAACTAAAAGCTGTTTACGAAAAATGTCAAAAAACAGGGAGCGCTTCGGAAAATTGTAAAAATGCGAACGAAGCTCACTGGCAAATTCAGCAATTAAATGCTCCGACTGTCGATTTAAATTCATAGTGAGGTAAATATGTCCGGTGGTGTTTTTGTTGGCGTTGAAAAACATCTGATAGGTGGAATAACGGACGCCACAAAGGGATTAATGATGTCGTACTCTTCTATGATGATGGGGCTGGCGGTTACGTCAGCCACTATCTACATCATGTGGCGTGGATACCAGACGTTAGCGGGTAAGCTATCCACGCCGATGGAAGATACGATGTGGGACATCATGAGGATGGCGATCATCCTTTCCTTTGTGGCAAATATTAGTGGTTATCTCGATGGCGTTATCGACGCTATCAACGGGTTAAAAGAGGGCTTTTCTGGCAGTGATAATATATGGCAGCTATTAGATAGCTTATGGAATAATGCAAAAGTATTAGGTAAAACATTACATGATATGGATAACTCCACATATATAAAAGATGAGGGAATGACTGCTCAATTTTATGTATGGCTTGGAATATTCGTTTTAATGATTATCACCGCGTTCGTTTCCATGATAGCGGAAGTAATGATCTTATTGCTGAGTATTACAGCACCTATATTCATCTTTTGCCTTATGTATGGTTTCCTTCGTCCCATGTTTAATAACTGGCTACAAAACATATTTGCAGCCATATTAACAATTCTCCTTTCTTCTTTATCATTAAGGATTGTGGTTAATTACTTAAACTCAAGGCTTGCATTAGCAACTCAAGGTGCAGCCCAGGCAAATATCGTAGAACTAGGAGCGCAAGTCTGTCTTGCAGGTATCTGTGCGGCAATATTGATTTATCTCTCCGCAAAACTGGCCGCAGCGCTGGCCGGGGCTAGTGCTACCGTATCCATGCAGGGGCTGGCCGCAGTAGGTATCGGTGCGGCTGCTTTTGGTGCCGGGAAACTGGCCGCGAGTGCCGGAAGGAATACCACACGCTCCGCCCAGGACAACATTCAGGGCTGGAAGGATGCGAATGCAGGTAAGCCCGGCAAGCCCGGAGGTGAATTAGGCTATAACGCTTCTAAAGCGCGTAAATACGCGATTGAGCAGATGATAGCCCGGAACGAAGCGCGGAGGCTGGCACAGTCGAGAGATTCCGCGGTTAAGAAGTTCAACAGCTAGGCCAGACGTTTCCAGTCCATCCCCCCGAAACACCAACCTATGAAAATATAATTATATTTTCATATTTCTAATTCAGTTGAGGAAATCTTTGATGAAACGCTTGATTGCGCTGGCTTTGCTGTGCGCGCTTTCTGGCTGCGCCCAGAACACGCCTCCCTCTGCCTTTAGCGGTAAGGGAGAACCCGTAAACACCCCTCAAATTATGGCGGAGTTAAACAGTCATGAGTGAACAGAAATTAATAGCTGAATCCCGCACCTTTGAGCAGCAAATGATTGAGCGGGATAAACGCGCCACAAAAGCCGGTTTTGTTGTTGGCGGTGTGGGTCTGCTGATTGCGGTACTGGCGCTCGTCGCCGTGGTCGTGATGTTGCCGCTGAAACAGACGGACGTTGAGCTGTATACCGTGGATAACCACACAGGACGGGTGGAACACGTTACCCGGACATCGAAAACCAGCCTGACCGCAACAGAAGCCTATCAAAAGGCGATGGCCGCAAACTACGTCAAAGTGCGTGAGCGGTATGTCTATCCCTCTTTGCAGGACGACTACGAGACGGTACAGGTCTACAACGCTCCCCAGGTAAACGATGACTACCTGGCGCTTTACGCCGGAAAAAACGCCCCGGACAAGGTTTATAAGAACGGGGCGCACACCGTGAAAGTGGAGATCTTGTCCAACCAGATCACCGATGCGACAGCCCCTGACAGGGTCGCCACCATTCGCTACAAGAAGATTATCCGCCGTCTGGCTGATAACAGCATCCGCAACGAATATTGGGATGCCCGGTTCACGTTCCATTCTGACCCTGACAAGGAA
This sequence comes from Serratia sp. SM04, assembly GCF_040280225.1. Classification (NCBI taxonomy): domain Bacteria; kingdom Pseudomonadati; phylum Pseudomonadota; class Gammaproteobacteria; order Enterobacterales; family Yersiniaceae; genus Serratia; species Serratia sp. SM04. The sequence goes on from NZ_JBEOQT010000011.1 coordinate 5,083, forward strand.
ATGAGCGATGCGGAACGCGAGATCAACTACTTCGGCTTTACCGTCACCAGTTGGCAGACCGACCGCGAAATCCGGGGAGGTGAATGATGAAAAAGTTAACATTTACCGCACTGGCACTGATGATGTGCGGTGCGGCATGGGGTGCGGCCATACCACAGGCAAGCCGCTATGACTCCCGTGTTCAGCAGGTTATCTATAACCCGCAGAACGTAACCGTCGTTAACACCAAACCCGGCTTTATGACAACTCTGGTATTTGATAACGATGAGGCGGTCATAAGCGCCAAACCCGGCTTTGATGAGGCGTGGGAAGCCACGCCGGATGCAAACCGGGTCAACGTTCGCCCGGTCGCGCTCACGCAGGGAGCGCCCGGAGAGGATGGCAACACAACGCAAGTCGTGATCCCCCCGAACAGCCGGGACTGGCATACCAATATGCTGGTTGTCACCAGTAAGCGCCTGTACAACGTCGAGCTGAACGTCATCGATGATAAATCGGCACAGCAACCCGCTTTCCAAGTGAGCTATCGCTATCCGGGCGAAGAACGGGACAAAGCGAGCCGGGAGGCGACGGCCAGACAACGCGAGTGGGAGCAGAAACAGCAGCAGGCCAGTGTCCAGAAAGCGCTGAACTCGGCACAGACGCCCCGCAACTGGAGTTACACAAAATATCCGGGCAAAGGCAGCTTCAACATTGTTCCCGATTTTGCTTACGACGATGGCCGCTTTACGTTCGTGGGCTTCTCCCCGTCTAAGTCCATTCCTTCCGTCACCAAAGAGCTGAACGGCAAAGAGCATGTGGTTAACAGCAGTATCCAGAAGAAAGGCGACTTCACCGTACTGGTGATTCAGGAGGTGACGCCACGCCTGGTACTGCGTTCCGGTAATGCCGTTGTGGGTCTGGAAAATAGCGGATTTGGCAAGGTACACGCCGCCGATGGTTCCACCGTATCCCGGCAGGTGGAAAGAGTGGAAAAACCGGAATCCAATTAAACTATAAAAATAGTTTTATATTTTTATAAAATCAGGAAACATGCATATGAACGACGAAAACAAAGTGCCTGTGCCGGATGAAGCGCAGGCATCCCCGGCACACGCTGAGGATGATATTGCCACGCTTGAGCGGGAAGCCCGCGCTAAAAGGGAGGCCGAGCTTCTCAATGCGCAGGACGACGAAGAGAAAGACCCGGTACAACCCGCCGTTAATAAGCTGAAAAAGCGCAAACGGGGCAAAGCAACCGCCTTTCTTGCCATTGTCGCGGTCGCGCTTATCTTCCTGGCATGGGGTGGTAACTGGGTTTATCGCAATATCCTGTGGCAGCCTACGGAAGAAAAGAAACAGGACACAGCCCCGCAGACGAACAAAACCGATTACCGGCAGCGTAACGATCTCGGTATGTCCACCGATACAGCCGAAGAAGAGCCAGAGCAACAGGATAACGGCCAGAGCAGCACGAGGGGAACAGGGCAGGCGGCTCCGGCCGCCCCGCCAGAACTCAACAAAGCCAGCTTCCTTATTCGCCGTGATGGTTCGGCCACCACACAGAACCCGGTAAAAACCCGGCAGCAGGAAATGACGCTGACATCGGCAACGACCACCGGACAACAGGACAGCAGCGCGGCCACAAATACCGTCGCACCGTCCCCGGGACAAAGCCCCGCACCAGTGCGCCGCATACCCTATAACCCTGACCTGTACATCCCGGAAAATACCTCGATCCCCTGCTCACTGGATCGCCGCTTTGTATCTGACCGGGCGGGGAAACTTCGCTGCACGGTCACTACTGACATCTGGAGCGCCAGCGGCAACACGAAGCTGATAGAGAAAGGCACCACCGCATCATTACTTTACCGCGCCATAGCGGAAGAAGGTATGAAGCACGGGCAAGGGCGGGCATTCATCATTGCGACGAAGCTACGCACCCGCCAGCCGCCTTATCTCGATATCCCGTTGGTTGATACCAGCGCGGCTGGCGAGCTGGGCGAGGCTGGCGTTGATGGCTGGATAGATTCGCACTTCTGGGAACGGTTCGGCGGCGCGTTAATGGTCGGCATGATCCCCGATATTGGCGCATGGGCATCCAACAGCGCGGGTAAAAAAGATCGCAATACGGACTATACGGAAAACAGCCGCCAGGCTATGGCAGATATGGCGCGTACTACGCTGGAGAACAGCATCAATATTCCCCCAACGCTCTATAAGAATCAGGGCGAGATCATCAACCTAATCACAGGCGAGGATATTGATTTTTCCAACATCTATACACTGAGGTTGAAAAATGACCGCTAAGAATATTTCCCTCGACCGCTATAAACAGCGTTTCTTTGGCGACTTTCTGGAGCTTCCCGGCCTGACGGAGGTCGCCGTCAACCGTCCAGGTGAGCTGTATACCAAAATCAACGGCGTATGGAAGCAGCACGCCGTTCCTTTGTCCTATGAGGATTGCTACAACTTTGCCCGGTGCCTGGCAAAGCACCACGGCGACAATATCGAAGATATTAAGCCGGGGCTGTCAGCCACGCTGGAATCTGGCGAACGGTGCCAGGTGATTGTTCCCCCGGCCTGTGAGCGCGATACGGTGTCTATCACCATCCGTAAGCCATCGAAGGTACAAATCCCGCATCAGTCATACATCGATGCGGGATTTTATAACCGGGTAACAGGCGAGGAAAAAACGGAGACGCACGACGAGGAATTAATTGCATTGTACAATACAAAAAATATTCCTCTGTTTATGGAGAAATGCGTCGAGTACGGTAAAACTCTCGCGGTCGCCGGGGAAACCAGTACCGGGAAAACCACCTATATGAAAATGTTGATAGGGTATATTCCTGTACATCTTCGGATATCAACCATTGAGGACAACCCGGAAATCACGTTCTTTATCCATAAAAACTACGTCCATCTTTTTTATCCGTCAGAATCATCAGATGAAAAAGGTTCTATCGTTACCCCGGCGAGCCTTTTACGCTGGAATTACCGTATGAACCCTGACCGCATTTTATTAACAGAGGTTCGCGGTGCGGAAGCCTGGGACTTCCTTAAAATAACAGGTTCCGGCCATGAAGGGAGTATGACCTCCATTCATGCAGGATCAGCGAAAGAAGCTATAGATGGGTTTATTACCCGTTGCTATGAAAATCCACAGTGCGCCCAGCTCCCCTATACATTTATGTTACGTAAGGTTCTGGATAGCCTGGACGTGATTGTGAGCATTGATTTAGACGGAAATGTCCGCCGTATGAATGACATTTATTTCCGTCCAATTCATCGAAACCAGTATTTTGAGGAAATGAAAGCATGATAAAGAAACTTAAAGTAATCATGTTAGCGGCAATAGTTACCGGATGTTCATCGCCGCCGCCTCCCGTTCCTGTAGAGTGGGATAAAGCCGCCGCCCCATTAAACACCAGTTTACCGCAATGGAGTGACAATAACGTTATAGTTCCTTCCCCGACAGTTAACGGTAAATGGACATCATCAATCAGCGCACAAAGTTTCTACGATACAATATGGACTCCAGCAGTATTTTACGCAGTCGCCCATTCAACACGAATTGTCGTCACTGCACAATCCGGTACTGCTTTCTTTAATGCCAAAAACTGGCTTCGCCAGAATGGTGCAAAAGGTGTTATTGAATACCAGCCCGTCTTTAATTGCCTGACATGCAGAGAAACCACCATTTATTTATCTCGCTAATCCATTTAAACAATACAATCTAATAAGGATTTACCATGAAAAAAACCGTTATCGCGGCGGCTGTATTATGCCTGACCGCAGGAACACCGTTTTATTCCTTTGCCGCTGACCCGTGCGAAGTTGTTCTTTGCATGTACGGAAAAGCTACGGGTAATAGTGGTGGGAGTGAATGCAGTTCAGCAGAACGCGCATTTTTTAAAATCAACGCCTTTAAAAAACACCATCGTTTTAATCCGGGTAAAACATTCGATATGCGAAAAGAATTTTTAGGCGAATGTAAAGCCGCAGACCCTGAATCAATAAGCAAAATCCTTTCAAAGTTTGGCAGAGTGAAAGGATAACTGACATATCCATTTTGATATGAGAGGTTCGAAATGATAAACGAAGATTTATTCATTAATAATCTACACTCAAAAAATCAGGACAGAATATCTGTAGCCCTGGTATATGACACGTTATCAAAAGAAGCCCACAGAGGTTGTGGGCTGTATTACGAAATATACGAAAGCTGTTTTATCGGTCTTTTGCGCGATCATCTTTCAGAACTTAATGAAGCTGACGCAAATAAATTACGACGCTATGCCGAAAGCAAAGGCACGAAAATTGATGATGCGTCCTACAGTGAAGCACTGGAAGCTGAAAGGGAGTGCAGGGCTGAAATATACCGCGAGCAAATGTAATCACACAAAACAAATGTGTATTGTACAATACACAGACTAACAGGCGACGGGACTTTAAGGCTTCATTATTTTTGGCTTCAATTTCGAAGAAATTGTTAAGACGAAAAATAATGAAGTGGTACGCGGAAAGAAAATTCAATTTCGAAGAAATTGCTAATTTTCAGGAACCGCGCCCACCTGCGAACATTCGCCCACAGCGAATTGAGCAGGCCGGGGGGAGCCGCAAAAATTTTGCCGCCCCAGCGAGCAAAAAGGCACGCCCACGTGCCGTTTTTTGTGGGGGGCTTGCCCCGCACACCGTCGCAGCCAGGTAATATAACCCGCCCCAGCGGGGGATATTACCGATTAGGCGCGACCAACCCCTTTAAAGCAGCGTTCCGATTTTTTCGAGCTTGCGAGGAAAAATAGGCTAAACGCAGCGTCTTAAAGGGGTTGGTCGCGCGTAGCGCAAGACGGTGTGCCGCCTTTGACCTTGGGGGTTTTGGCTCGGCGTCCAGCCGGGACATTACCCCCATGTGTCATGCAGTGAGGGCGTCCAGCCCGAACGTAATGGCACACGCCGTTGCCCGTCATTCGGGCGTTTCAGAGGACAGACGACCACTGGTCGGCTGTATTCTGAAAGCGCGGATAACGGGCTTGATCGCCACTGGCGATCAGCGCCTTTTGCCTATTCATCGGAGCATATTATGGGAGCATCGCATGGGAGCGTGGTTACGCTCCTATAAGCTGCTCCCATCTTTTGCGCCCAACACGTCAGTTTTCGTATGGAGAAAATAGATATGGGTTCCCACCTGATGCAAAGGCTGAATGCCTTTGCCGATGCATTTTCCTTTTTTCTTTTATGGCTGCAAAACAGCCCTGTCATATTATCCCTGCTCGCAGGTCTTACATTACCTTTTATATTCCACCTTCCCCGCGAGGAAAGAAAGAACGCCCCGTTCTGGTTAAAGTCGGTGGCGTGCGTGTCCATTTTCTTTTTTATATTCGGCACCATATCACCGCTAACTATTCAGGGGTTGAGCTACTTTTTTAAGTCACTCGACAACAACATACTGTTTAGAGTTACCCTATGGATCATGACCATAATATTTACGGCAGCAGGATTAATATTTCATATTGCAGCCCGACGACTTTTAGCAGGAGAAATTGACAACCTAAAACATCGAATGATTAAGAAAAGCAAGCTGGAGAGAAATACCCGAACCGATGTACGCAAAGTAAAAGAGCTATTACCCGACCCCATAGAATATAACCCACTCGATTACATTGATTTAAAGAAAGGCGTTTTTATTGGCTTAAACAAAGATGACCAGCCGCAATATATAACTATAAAAGAATTCAAAACCCAACACGCAGCAATTATCGGTACAACAGGTTCCGGGAAAGGCGTAACTGCGACCGTTCTACTTTATCAGGCTATTCTTTTAGGTGAGGCTGTTTTTGTAGAAGATCCAAAAGATGATGAATGGGCACCACACGTACTTAGGGAAGCATGTAAAAAAGCAGGCAAGAAATTCACACTTATAAATTTAAACAAGCTAAATTCCCAGCTTGATTTACTGGCTGATATCTCTCATGAACAACTGGAAGAATTATTTAACGCTGGCTTTAGCCTGGCTAAGAAAGGGGAGGCGTCAGATTTTTATCGTATATCTGACCGTCGCGCAGCCAGAAATACATCTGCAATTTATGAAAAAGGAATGACGCTTCGTGATTTATTTAACACTGACTTTGTTCAGTCATTACGTGAAGATGTTCCCGCATTTTGTGGCGAGCTGGAAGAAATTGCTTTAGTTAACTCAATTAATGCCAAAAATGGATTTTCATTAAAAGAGGTTTTTGATGAAGGTGGTTGTTGCTACATTATTGGTTCAACGCGAAATCAAAAGATAATTTCCGCACAAAGAATGATTCTGACCCGGCTGATACAAATAGCAGAGACTAGGGACAGAATAAACAGTACCCCGCGTACTGTTGCTATTTTCCTCGACGAGTTGAAATATCATCTTTCTCGCCCTGCTCTTGAAGGACTTGGAACGGCACGAGATAAAGGCGTGCATATATTCATGGCTTTTCAGGCGATAGACGATCTGCGTGACTGCCCGTCTGATTTAAATGGTGATTCAGTTATTGGCGCTATCATTGAAAACGCCAAATTCAAATTGATTTATAAAATCCAGAATCCCGAAACAGCAGAATGGGCGGCAAAAATGACAGGTTCTATCCTGGTCGATGATGAGATGAGAAAAGTACGGACTGATTTATCATTAACGGAAAAAGTGGATACAGACCGAATGATAAGACAGGCAGAAAGTTACTACGTTGACAGTAATATGTTTTTAAATCTCCCTGAAAAAGTTGGTTTTGTATTTACGTCAACCGAACTACCAAGAGCTACAAAGATGTTTCAGGTTCAGGTCAAAAAAGAAAACATCGAACTTCTTTCATTTGAGTATAAACAAGCCACACCGGAAAAAAATGAAAGCCAGGAACATAAGCCATCAATCAATCTGTGAGGGCTGAAATGCTTATTCATAACGTTGCAGAAAGGAAAGAAGCCGCAAACAGAAAAATGCTTGCATTGCTGACATTCCTTAAAGAAGAAACATACTCCGATTTTAAAACGCTGAAAAAGGTTGTTGGGTTCAAGGGTAAAAGTCACCGCCCAACGTATGCGCTACTGAATAAGGCGGTTGCATTGGGGTTTCTGATAAAACATGAATACCCGGTAATAGCCGGAAAAAAATCACTATGGGGGATCACCATGCAAGGGCTGGCGATGGTGGTTAAACCCGATGATAAAGTATTCCCCGGTTATTTTGAGCCGGGGAAACTCAAATACTGGACACTGGAACACCGGCTCCTGAATCATCGGGTCAGAATTGCACTGGAAGAGAAAGGCGGGCAAGGCTGGCTTAATGGTGATCGGGGGGAGTTTATTGCGCGTTATCCTGGCGTTCGCCATCGTCCTGACGGGATTATCACGTTAGATAGCGGCGCAATCGTCGCCGTCGAAACTGAGCGCTCAATGAAAACCCGCGCACGCTATATCAACATCATTAACAGCCATCTGGCGGCCAGCGATGCCGGACGCTGGCACTACGCGATGTATGTCATGCCGGATGACAAAACCAAAACATCGTTAATCCGACTGTTTGACTCCATCAAAACGGTAATGAGGAACAACGTTCCGGTGCCGTTCGACGCGAAAAACCGCGAAATGTTTCTTTTCCGCACCATTGATGAACTGGAGCAAGCAGCCGCCAGCGGAGGCCAGTGATTATTTATATAAATCTATTTTTATAAGGTGTGACAAATGAAATGCCGATCTCGTTTGCTTGTGTTTCTGCCCCTGCTTTTCCCCGCCCTTTGCCTGGCTGACTTTTCTGGCCGTGTTGTTCGGGTCGTCGATGGTGATACTGTCCAGGTACTCGCCGATGGCAAAATGATGAAAGTTCGCCTTAACGGTATCGATGCCCCGGAATCGGGGCAACCGTTCGGCCAGCGCTCAAAGCAAAACCTGTTAAAGCTGGCCGTCCAGAAACAGACGGTGGTCATAGCCAACAATACAGATCGTTATGGCCGCTGGCTGGGAACATTGATGATTGACGGTATCGATATCAACGCAGAGCAGGTTAAAGCGGGTATGGCGTGGGCTTATCGATATCATGGCCGTGCCAGTGACGAAACAATGCTACGCCTTGAAGAAGAAGCCAGACGGCATAAAATCGGGCTGTGGTCGTCATCTGATCCAGTGGAGCCGTGGAAGTGGCGCAAACAGAATAAATAGGATTATATTTTTATATAATTCTGATATGGTAAGGTTAATTTTTAGACGGACGAGGGACTTATGATATTCGCTAAATTTCAGTCACTGACCCATAAGATAGACACAATGGTTATTCGTGACATTAAACGGGAGATGCCGTTGAAATACTGGTCATTCAAAGTGGCGGAATGGATCGCCAGAGTCGGAATGATTGGCTTTGTTTGTACCTTTCTTACGTATTTCGGACTCGGCCTCATCATGCAGCACTCAGGCCAAAACCTGCCGGAATCGTTTACTGAGGGATGCGCTCAAGCCATCGTTGCATTGATCGCTATTGCCCTGGTCGGTTTCCTGGTCAGAGGCGGATTGTACGTCGATCTGGAAAAAAGAATACTGGATAAGTGGCAGAGCTACGTTCAGTGATGGTATCACCCGGCCAGTGGCCGGGATACCGGGTGACTTAATGATGTTTTTTCCAGAATTCCTGGTACGCCTCGAACAGCTCCCCATGTTTCATATCGTTGGCCGCAGCAATGGAGCGGAACTCACGTTTCAGCTCCATATCAATGTATAAGTTAAGCTGTGCCTTACGGCCATCAGCACTTTTCCGGGTAGGATTAAAGCCGTGTTCCGTATCCGCCTGGCTTGGCGGCTCACCTTTGGTATTGCGCGGTTTTGCTGGGACGTTCGCCATAATATCACCTTATAGATAAATATAATTATATTATTATATACTACTGCGTAAGCGTTGTCAGTCGATCGATCACACCCTGCACAACATCATCAGCTTTCTGCCGTGGGCCAGGGAAAGGCGACTCCGTAAGAGCAAGCCCTTTATCCTGCGCCTGGCTGAACGATGTCAGAAAAGGAATAGCGCCCGGAATGATGGGAACGCCGCAGGGTTGCAGGTATTCCAGCGCCGCACGATATTCACTCTCACTTTCACTTACCCCCGCAAACACCACCGCCATTTTATCTGTCGAATGTCCTTTGTTACGCAGCGCGTTTACGGTCGTAACGGTCGTTCGTAGATCATCCACGCTAAACCCTGTCGGCAGTACCAGCAAATCGACAATATCAATCAGGCTGAGTAACGATTTCGTGGCATACGCCGCACTGTCGATGACAATCAAATCCCATTGCCCGGATTCGATCTGTTTCTTCGCCTGTGAAACCGTCCCGCATCCCTGAATTGTCACCGGAGGTTCAAAACCATTTCGCAACCGACGTTGCCCCCAGTCCAGGAAAGACCCCTGATCAATATCCATATCCAGCCCAAGAACCCCCCATCCTGCCTTTGTATACTCGGTGGCGATAGCCCGTGACATTGAGGACTTTTTCACCCCGCCTTTCCCGTTAGCCAGTGCGATAACAGCAGTCATATCATCCCCTATATAAATATTTTCCTATAAAAATAGGTAATACTGTAAGTCTAATCCAGACCTCACCATCAGTAAATATTTTTATATAAAAATATAATAATACCCCCCCCTTGATGTGTGCATGGAGGCCACTGATAACAAGCCAATCAGAATCCATGTAAAACTTTGTTACATATGGATTGAAAAGTAAGATAGATCTGATATATGTAGCAATGATTAAGGTTCTGCCTAGCGACTTCTAATGGAAAAATGTAAGGGAAGAAAATGAGAACAATTCATCAACTACTTTGTCTTGCTAAATCTTGGAAAAATGGAGGATTTTGCATTGCAGGAAAAAATGATAATAATCAATGGGTAAGAACAATTACAGCAAATCCTATTAATAACGCTATATTCCATCATGGAAATGCCATCCAACCCCTAGATTTTTTCCAAGCAACAACCATTAACCATGCCCCTCAAGGACACCAAACAGAGAACCACATCATTGATGAAAACGTGACTTTTACTGTTAATGGGCATTGTGCTGCTAATGATTTAGATGATTATGTGGATACGCCTGCAACTCTATGGGGGACAGGAACAAGCAGTAACTACGGTGTAAATGACAAAATCATTATTGGACAGAGTGTGGTAAATAATTCACTCTACCTGATCAAGCCTGATGATACGGTGATAGTACAGATGCAGAATGAGTATGGTACTGATAAACTGAGAATAAGGTTCACCTATAACTCTAATGAATACTTGCTAACGACTACAGATATGGGAATACAGAACTATTTCAGAGATGAAAACAACAGGTTGAATGATGGCGAAGAGGAAGAACTTGATGGAGTCTCCTATCTTACTATCAGTCTAGCCGAACCACTGAATGGAAACTTATATAAAGTAGTAGCTGGAGTATTTTAGATGGAACATGTAAACATACATACAATAGGTTTTACAAAAAAGACAGCTGAGCATTTCTTTAACGCATTAAAGAAAAATGGCGTCATCCGAGTAATAGATACAAGATTGAATAACAATTCCCAGCTTTCCGGTTTTGCAAAGGCAAAAGATCTTGAGTTCTTCTTAAGAAAGATATGTAACATAGATTATGTATACAGATCAGAGTTAGCCCCAACAAAGAAAATTCTAGATGATTATAAAAATAAAAACATCACTTGGGAACAGTACTCATATGAATATTTAAATCTTATGGAACAAAGACTTATATCATCGAAGTTATCTAGTGTTGATGTGGATAATGGATGCCTTCTTTGCAGCGAAGATAAGCCACATAATTGCCATAGAAGACTTTTGGCAGAGTATTTAAAACAACAATGGTCAAACCAAAAAACTGATATCAATCATATACTATGAGTGTACTTTTTTTAGAATATAGTAAAGAGTTCAATTGCTTTAGTAAATTTAAAAGGAAATTGGACTTTTTGACTAAAAAAATAAGCATATCAGAGATAATTTTCATCTCTGACCCTAGAGGATTTATCAGAAAAATTTCTGAAGATAAGCAATTTCGAATTCGTGAGGTGAATTCTGCCGAAGATGCTGAATATGCAATTATTTTTAGAGACAAACGTCAAGATATTGGTGATTTTAAATTACCTGAGAATGCAAAAGTAAAAGTTGTACTTTTAAATCTGACGCTGGTTGTCAATAAAGACAGAGGTGATAAATTTGATGTATATATAGGCAGAGGTACGATATGGGGAAATCCTTATCAAATAGGCGTAGATGGGGATAGGGATGAAGTAATAAGAAAATTCAAATATGATTTTGATAAAGAATTTTTAAAACCCTTTGATAATATTGATAAAAATGCATCATCTCTTAAGGGAAAGGTTATTGCGTGTCATTGCAAGCCATATGCATGTCATGGGGATATCATAGCCGATTATATAAACTCCCTTGATGACGGGGAATGAGATTTGATACATGCCTAATTCAGGGAAAGCGCTTTTCTGAAAAGTTGAGTTTTATCGAGGTAATGAAAAAAAAGATCTAAAAAAATAAAATGTTAAAAATGTTACACAGATATTTAAATTTAACAAAAAAAATTACATGCATTTTTTATAGCTAAACTGCACATAAAAAATATAAAAAACGCATTTTCAGATAGTTAGTGGCTTGAGATGACTCTTTTTGTATAGAAACACTTCTATTTAACATAAAAGGCATTTGGCGAACCAAATTTGTAGCTCCCATATTCTAATGTCACTTTCTACCCATTTAGAGATGTCACTTTTTCTGGCATAAAGGATTGAACCTTGTTGCCGTGGAGACATCAGGATGCTTGTGACCATGTCAGATAAAGAGCTAAACCGAATCAACGTTATTCAGGCAGTTATCGATAAACGCATGCGTCGCCGTGATGCAGCCCATCAACTTAACCTCACCGAACGACAGGTTCAGCGCCTGATGAATCGTTATCGTGAGTCTGGCGTTTCAGGATTAGCCAGCCTTCGCCGTGGCCAACCAGGTAATCACCGGATTCCAGAATCGCTTAAATTGCGGGTTCTGGCGCTGTTGCGCGAAAAATACAGTGATTTTGGACCAACTCTCGCCGCAGAAAAACTCAGTGAACGACACGATATTTCAGTATCCGTCGAAACGTTGCGTAACTAGATGATTGCTGACGGATTGTGGGTTCCATACTCACGCCGTAAACCACGTGTATATCAGCCCCGTTATCGCCGTGACTGCCTTGGTGAGTTAGTACAGATAGATGGCTCACCTCACGACTGGTTTGAAGGACGCGCTCCTAAATGCTGTCTTCTGGTGTTTGTCGATGATGCCACCGGCCGCATAATGCATCTTCGTTTCGGTGAAACCGAATCAGCTTTTGACTACATGGGGTCGTCTCAGAAAACGGAAAATAAAGCACGCTAAGCGTGCGTGGAGGCTGGCACCCAGCGGTACAGCGTCGGAATGGACACGCCGAGGTTCTTGGCCACGTCCTTGGGCGGCACCCCGCTGGCCAGCAGCTTCTTGGCCGACTCGATCTTGCTGTCGGTCATCTTCGGCTTGCGGCCGCCTTTGCGGCCGAGCTGCTTGGCGACTTCCAGCCCGGCGCGGGTGCGCTCGACGGTCAGCTCGCGCTCCATTTCGGCAAGGCTCGCCATGACGTGGAAGAAGAACCGCCCGGATGGTGTGCCGGTGTCGATGGAGTCGGTGAGGCTCCTGAACTGGACACCGTGCTTGTGCAGATCGCCGACCAGATCGACCAGTTGCTTGACCGACCGGCCCAGCCGGTCGAGCTTCCAGACGACCAAAGTATCGCCTTCGCGCAGCATTTCGAGCGTCTTGGCCAAGCCAGGCCGGTCTGCCCGCGTGCCACTCACCTTGTCCTCGAAGACCTTTTTACATCCGGCCTTGCTCAAGGCTTCGCGTTGCAGCTCCAGGTTCTGATCCTGCGTCGAGACGCGCGCATAGCCAATCAACATGGCTTGTCTCGCGCCCGGTCGATGCGTTCCTGCATCGCCTGCATCACTTCTTCGTGGGTGTACGATCTGGCGTTGGCGTCGGTGGCTTGCCGCAGGGCTTCCTCAACCTCGCGCGTCATCCGCTCGTAATCCTCCGGCCACAGCGCTTGCTCCATGCGCAGCGACGCCTGACCCAGCAGGTGCAGCAGGCTGAACAGCCGCATGTCGTTGGTGGCGACGATGCGCTCCCGAATCTGCTCCTGAATAGCTTCGCTAGCCCGATGCGCTTGTGGTGTGGCAGTCCCCTCGTAGTCAGCGGGGAATTCCGCTTCCTCGGCAATCCTTGCCCAGGCGCTGGCCAGCGCCTCGATGGTTGACGTGCTCATTTCCGCCGCTCCTGTGCTCTTTGGCGAATCAACCGGCCAAGGGGCCTCGACGCGAAAACCAGCAGCATCACGCCTATCGGATACCAGGTCGAGAAGACCACCAAGGCATCGAAGGCTGGCCGTCCGGTGTTGGTAGGCAGTACGGCGGTCACAGCCATCAACCCGCCGACCGTCCAGATGATGCGCCACACGTAGGGCATCACGCGGGGCACGTAGCCGTCATCGAAAGCGGTCTGGTAGTAGCGGCGCAGGCCGCGCTCGGCAAGCGCCTGGCGCTGCCGCTCCGACAGCGCATCCGTCCGGCCATACCAGCGCCGGAATGGTGGACAGCGCAGCAGCAAAGGGGTGAAGAGGATCATCACCGCCACGATCGCGACACCCCACGCCATGACGGCGCCGGCATCGGGCCGCTTGGCGTTCTCGATCACGGGCGCGAAGACGCCCGGAGCACCGATCATCCAGAACAGCGCAATGTGCTGATGGAAGGAGAGCTTCATTTGCTCATCCACTTGCGCAGCAGGCGCTTTTTCAGGGAGGCGCGTTCTTGCGGGTTGCGTCCCTTGTGATTGGCGATGCGATCCGCCGTGGCGGCCTGGCGCTTGACGGGCCAGTAGGAGCGGCCATCCTTGCCCATCGACCAGACGCTGCTGGCCTGGTTTTCCAGCAGGGGCAGATGGGCGCTCAGGGCTTCGGGCGACGCGCTGGTCAGCGCCGTGCGCTCACGGGTGCGCCAGCGCTGATGCCAGAGCTTCTTGTCCTCGCGCTCGCTGCCGCAGGTCGTGTGCCCGACGATGGGTGTTTTGCGGCGGCTGCGGCTCATAACGTAGTGGTCTCCAAGAACATTCAGGACTGATCCCAGGCGTCGATGGTCAAGACCTGATCGGCAGGACAGGCGGCTACGCGGTCGGGAACTGGATGGTGTTCAGTCTCATGCCGACCCCATTCGATTGATCGCGTCGCTTGCGGCACGCTGCGACGCAAGGAGGTTTGCGACCTGGTTTAGCAGCCGTGTCCGCTGCATGTCTGTTACCTATCTCCCCGACCGCTCATTGGACCAACTCCAGAGATTGGGCTCTATCGCTCAGCCAATACGAAACCGGCATTGGCTGATGCCACAACCGAGACTAACACAAATGGCTCGGTACCTGTATTTCGCGCCCCGTGCACTTGGCCCGGTCTTGCCACGGCTATCTCACCTTCCCTGAGGGCACGAACAATCCCATTGCCCTGAAAGTAATCAGCCATTCCCGACAAAACAGTCCACGTGTCTTGGCCGTGAGGATGAATGTGAGCCGCAATTTCCTGCCCGGGATGGACATGCCAAACCACGATAATTGAGTCTCGGGTTTCAAGCACAACGGAACGAATAGGCTCGCCTTCGGACGGCTGAACATACTCGGCTACAGAAAATATTCTCGATTCAACAGTCATCGGAGATCCCTCTTTCACAGTTGTCGTTACGGTCTTCATCGTCGGCATCCTGACGCACGGCGGGCAATTGCTGGAGCAACGCCGGCAGCCATTCCTGTACCGTCTCCCACACCACATCGAGGTTGATGTCGAAATAGCCGTGAGCCATGCGATTACGCATATTGCGCATGCTGCGCCACGGCACGTCGGCATGCGCCTGGGTGAACTCGACGTAGCCATCCATCACCTTTGTGGCCGCCTCGCCGATGACGATCAGGCTCATGATGACGGCCTGCTGGGTGCGCTTGTCGGCCAAGAAGTCGTCCTTGGCCATCCCTTCCACGAAGCTGCGCGCATCGGTTGCGGCCTGCTGAATGTGGTCGAGGTAATCGGGCAGGCGGTTCTCGCTCATATCGGTTGCGCCTCCGCGAGCACCTTGGCCCGGAACTTCGGCGGCAGGTCGCCGGGAGTCAGCAGATCGACGTCAACGCCGAGCAGCGATTTCAGTTCTTCTTCCAAATCGCCCAAGTCCAACAACGTGGCACCGGGCAGCGCATCGACCAACAGGTCGAGGTCGCTGCCATCCCGGTCGGTGCCATGCAGCACCGAGCCGAAGACGCGCGGGTTCGCGGCGCGAAAGCGGCCTACCGCTTCACGCACTGCGCTTCGCTTCATGTCAAGCACAACAGACGGTCGCATGCGCATCCTTTCTTATCGAAACTCGTTGAGATGATATGCAATCAAGAATAGAATTTCAAGAACTATTTTCGAGAATCGCAATGCCTTGATTCCCGTGCCGCGCCGGTTGCCTTGGCGGGCTTGTCACAAACCTACGTTTTCAAGAAGAAGGAAACCGCATGCCCCGCCGTTCGATCCTCTCCGCCGCCGAGCGCGAAAGCCTGCTGGCGTTGCCGGACACCAAGGATGAGTTGATCCGTCACTACACGTTCAGCGAAAGCGACCTCTCCATCATCCGGCAGCGGCGCGGCCCGGCCAATCGGCTGGGCTTCGCGGTGCAGCTCTGCTACCTGCGCTTTCCCGGCGTCATCCTTGGCGCTGATGAGCCACCGTTCCCGCCATTGCTGAGACTGGTCGCCAACCAGCTCAAGGTCGGCATCGAAAGCTGGGACGAGTACGGGCAGCGTGAGCAGACCCGACGCGAGCACCTGGTCGAGCTGCAAACGGTGTTCGGCTTCCAGCCGTTCACGATTGGCCACTACCGGCAGGCTGTCCAGTTGCTGACCGAGCTGGCCATGCAAACCGACAAGGGCATCGTGCTGGCCAGAGCCTTGATCGAGCACCTGCGGCGGCAGTCGGTCATTGTGCCCGCCCTCAACGCCGTCGAGCGGGCGAGCGCCGAAGCGATTACCCGCGCCAACCGGCGTCTCTACGACGCCTTGGCTGAGCCGCTGACGGACGTGCATCGCCGTCGCCTCGACGATCTGCTCAAGCGCCGCGACAACGGCAAGACGACGTGGCTGGCCTGGCTGCGGCAATCCCCGGTCAAACCGAACTCGCGGCACATGCTGGAACACATCGAACGCCTCAAGGCGTGGCAGGCGCTCGACCTGCCCTCCGGCATCGAGCGGCTGGTTCACCAGAACCGGCTGCTCAAGATCGCCCGCGAGGGCGGCCAGATGACGCCCGCCGACCTGGCGAAGTTCGAGCCGCAGCGGCGTTACGCGACCCTGGTGGCGCTCGCCATCGAGGGCATGGCCACCGTCACCGACGAAATCATCGACCTGCATGACCGCATCCTGGGCAAGCTGTTCAATGCCGCCAAGAACAAGCATCAGCAGCAGTTCCAGGCATCCGGCAAGGCGATCAATGCCAAGGTGCGGCTGTTCGGGCGCATCGGCCAGGCGCTGATCGAGGCCAAGCAAGCGGGCCGCGATCCGTTCGCCGCCATCGAGGCCGTCATGTCCTGGGATGCTTTCGCCGAGAGCGTCACCGAAGCGCAGCGGCTCGCGCAACCCGAGGACTTCGATTTCCTGCACCGCATCGGCGAGAGCTACGCCACGCTGCGCCGCTACGCGCCGGAATTTCTCGACGTGCTCAAGTTGCGGGCCGCGCCCGCCGCCAAGGACGTACTCGACGCCATCGAGGTGCTGCGCAGCATGAACAGCGACAACGCCCGCAAGGTGCCCACCGACGCGCCGACCGAGTTCATCAAGCCGCGCTGGCAGAAGCTGGTGATGACCGACACCGGCATCGACCGGCGCTACTACGAACTGTGCGCGCTGTCGGAGCTGAAGAACGCGCTGCGCTCCGGCGACATCTGGGTGCAAGGCTCGCGCCAGTTCAAGGACTTCGAGGACTACCTGGTGCCGCCCGCGAAATTCGCCAGCCTCAAGCAGGCCAGCGAATTGCCGCTGGCCGTGGCCACCGATTGCGACCAGTACCTGCATGACCGGCTGACGCTGCTGGAAACGCAGCTCGCCACCGTCAACCGCATGGCGCTGGCCAACGAGCTGCCGGACGCCATCATCACGGAGTCGGGCCTGAAGATCACGCCGCTCGATGCGGCGGTGCCCGATACCGCACAGGCCCTGATCGACCAGACGGCGATGATCCTACCGCACGTCAAGATGGGGTCCGCTTGGAAAAGGGAAAATAACCTACGCTAAGACTACTTTTTAACCAATCGGCTATTGGATATCACTCGGTTCGCGGGGCTACAGCGTTTCTGTGTCCGAAACCGAACGATTGCGTACACCATGCCAATAACATGTACGAAAGTAAGCAAAACTGTTAACGGACAGTCAGATCGTTCCGTACATCCCTTACGGTCAGGGGTTCGCGCTCAATGGAACGAAATCACTCGTTAAGCTCAAAACGCTTAACGTAGGAAAATTTCCGTTTTCCAAGCGGACCCCAGGAACGGGGATTTATGCGCGTCAGCGCATGTAAGGCGGCAGGATGAAATGACGGGTAGCACTGAGGGTTAGCCGCCGATACCAATGAGGGATCGAAAGGGATCGCCTATCCATCCCTTCACCCTGTAAAGCCATACCCACTAAAAGCGGCTCAGAGGCTTCTGTGCGCGGTCGGAGTGGTCACAACAAGGCGAAGCCGCAGTTGGGGCGTATCTCCGCGTTAGCGGGTCGTCAGAGCCGCTTACGAGCGTGTTAGCAAATCGTTCAGCGATATTTGCTGACGCATCCGGCGTGGCCGGATTTGTCTAATCCCTCGACGGCTAACAGGCGAGCTGTTAGCCCTCTCACGATTCCGATCTAAATGCCCCGCGCTTTAGCGTGGGGAGCTACTTTTGAGGCGCTTGCGCCGATGTTGTTCGGTTATCCACTTTTTAAAGGGGATAACAGTAAGGTATATATATTTTTTTGGTTTATCTTTTATTACGTAAGTAATTAAAAGATAAACCAAAAGAGTAATTGCGGCATATCGTTTGCACTTCATTATCACTTACCCACAAGCTATACAGCAGTTGTGGGGGGCTACGCCGGAACCGCCGAAAAATCCGTCATTCCGATAGGAGGGATGATTTGGATTTCGGAAATTATTGTACGTTAAGGCTGTTTTTTGTACTGAGGTTTATTGCAGACGTGCAGAATCCCCGCCAGCTAAAGCGGTAGTAGGCGGGGATCAGGCAAAGGTTAGGGAGTAGTATTCCTGTTTACGCTGGCGAGCTACTTCACGCTTCGCTTTCATCCTGGCTAACCCGGCAGCGGCTTTACGCGTCCAGTTCTCAACCTTGATAGCGATTAACCGGACATCCCCGGAGGATATGATTTCATTCGGGTCGGCCTTAAGTAGCCTGGCGCGTTCCCGGTAGACCTGTTTCAGCGGAACGCCGAGAATGGCAAAGAAATCCTCTGTAACCTCGATGTGCTTGCAGGCGCAACGGGCATCATAAGGATTGAAGGGGGCTTTTTCTGAGATAATGGCATTGAGCCAGGAGAGGCGATCACATCCCCGGCTGGCACGTGAAATAGACTTGTGACCCGCATCACTGCGCGTCGCAAGTCCGGCACGTTCGGCCAGCGTTTCAAGGTTATGTATGGTTTGCCAGTCCCTTAAATCCAGATCGTCAAGGATGGCCAACATCAGCTCGCAAAGAGCCTCAAGCCCGAACTTGTTCGCTTCATTGACCCAATACTTGTTGTGCCGGATGCGGCGCCGAAGTTCGTTTTTGATTTTGATACGCCCGGCTTCGGTCGCCAGCGACTTAATCCACCGATTGAGGAACCGGCGACGCTTGCGCGAGGCAACGTTATAACAGGGGCTTTGCTTTGCGACGCCCGTAGGTGATACGGACGATTTGAGAGAGAGACTCTTATCAGTCACACCCGCCCGCACTTATGGCGAGTCTGAGGGGTTGTGTTAGGTTATGCATTTGCTATAATCCTTCACAGGCCAGCGCCTGCTTTTGGACCCCCTGATCTCTGTCTCTCCCGCCAAGTTGAAGCAGATTTCAGGGGGTTTTTGCATTCAGGGGTTGAGCTTTCGCTTCACCCCATCCCTGGACGCTATTACCGGGAACGTCCCACCCGCATGAATACTGTAAACGTCGGTAAATTACCACGACGTTACATTAGGATCAATTATCTCGCCAAAGATCCCGCAAAAAACCACTCTATTTTATTACCAAAAATCATAAAGTTGTATGAATCTCAATAACATTGAGACTATAAATATAGATCATCCTCCCATCGTTACCCTATCTATTTAAAACACGTAACCCCTGATTTTTACGCAAATTTTTTGTGTAGAAATCAGGGGTTGGACAAGCGAAGCGCGGCAGGGTTACGGGCGATGTTTCAGGCATTCTGTAAGCTGGGCGACCAGTTTTCGTGCGTCATCAAGTTGTTCCGCCATTTTTCGCGCCTCGTCAGCAATGCTTCCGTTTGTTGGCTGTTTTCCATTCTTGTGCATTTCCAGCAATATTTTTGCAGTGACATCATTCACTGTATAAAAATAATACTCTGGATATCCCAAAACATCTGCAATCTTCTGCACCAAGCTAAAGGGCGGCTCGGTTCGACCTATCTCATAACTTGATAGACGGGAACGAGTGCTAACCCCTTCAATTCCAATCAATTCTGATAATTTTTCTTGAGATAGACCTACTGCTTTCCGGGCTTCTTTTAATCGCTTAGGCACCATATTTACCCCCCCCTTTTGGGAAGGCTCATCTTACAAGTCACAAATCACTCAAATGTTGTGATATTGAGTGATGGTTGATTTTGAATGATTTAATGTTATTATCATTAGCAGTTCTTGATGTTGACACCCCGAAGTGGCTGTATAAAATACCAGGTGTAAATTTATACAGTTAATCTATGAGTACGCGCTCTAAGTTCCGCCAACTTAGGACGGCGGAAAATGGGGGCTTGTGCCCATTAGGGAGGATCTTATGTATGAATGGTACGTTTTATACTGCAACAATCAGGATGTTGAACGCATCACCCGAAGAGTCGAGGGACTGGATGTCGAGGTGTTTTGCCCCCGCTATATCAAAGTAACGCCACGTAAGGATTGCCGGGCGGTACGTCAGGAAGAGAAGGTGCTGTTTCCTAATTATCTTTTCCTCTGCTTTGACGTCAACATAACGCATACATCGACTATCACATCAATTCCGGGCGCGCATGGTTTTGTCAGCTTCGGTTCAACACCCTGCACCGTCCCCAAATCAGTGATAACAGCGATTGAATGCGCCCGTCTGATGGCGCTCAATCCTGATGAAGATGCTATCGAGTGTCGAAATATTGCCCCGGACTTGCTGGCAAAAATTCAAGAACTCTCTCTGATAAGGTCTCCGCTCCAACGCCAGGTAGCCTTTTCAAAACTACTCCAGAACCAATACCACTAACCACAATCTGACCTCCCTTGCACCGCAGGCTTCATAAGCTGCGGTGCTTTTTTCATAGGAGTTTTTACCTCATGCCGAAAAGCGTACCAGGCAAATCAAGCACGGCTGTTATTTACATCGGGCAAAAGCGCTATCAGGAGTTAGCAAAGCAAGCCCGTGAAATCAGCTACCTGTCTGAATCAAATATCCGGCCAAGCACCTTTCTCCAGTTCCTGATGGATGAATTTGGTGAGCAAGCCCGTACCGAGCTGCTCCGGCAGCTACTCGCAGAGAAACAAAAGGAGTAATGCAATGAGAAAACCCACCTATAACGTGTACGTCACGCAGGAAACCCAGCCCGACGAGAACGGCGAAAAAAATACGTACTGGACGAAAGTCGGTGCGGCCTTCGCACACAACGGCAAGCCGGGGCTGAACATCATGATCACGCCCGGTATTTCCGTTTCCGGCAAGCTGGTACTCCTCGAACCTAAAGATGACGCAGCGCCGCAGGCTGCTCCTGTGAGTTAAAACAGGGAGACAGCACAATGAATCAAGACAATACCAATGCCTGGCTTGCGTTCGCAGGCTGGTTGTTCGTTCTGTTCATCATCTGGCTGATCACCATTTTTCTGTTCTGAGGTTGCTATGCTTTCCACCACTGCTTTTCTGGCGGTGGCTATGCAGTGTGCCGCCACCGTTCACCCTTCTACATCCCTCGATGTGGCAAGAGTGGAGTCCGGTTACAACCCCTATGCCATCGCTGAGATCGTGCCTAAGCCCGAACGAAAACCCGGCGATAAAGGCTTTATTACTCACATGCCAAAAAGTAAGGAGGATGCAGTCAGCATCACCAATCAGATTGAGGCGAAAGGTCGCCGCTACTCTGTTGGCCTGATGCAGATAACCAGCACCAATTTTAAGCGTTACGGCGTCACCGCTACTGACCTTTTCAATCCCTGCATCAATCTTTCCGTCTATGAAAAAATCATCACCGACTGCTACCAGCGGGGCGGCACCCTGAAAAGGGCGTTGAGCTGCTACTACTCCGGCAATTTCAGTACCGGACAACAGCAGGAACCCGCTTTTTCAAAGACGAGCTATGTACAGCGGATTGGCTACTCCCCGGCGGATACCCGCTATGCCGTTCCCGGCACCCGCGATGATATCGCAACCCCAGCGGCCACCCTGAAAGCTACGCCTGTGGACGCGCCGACGCGCCCGCGCGTGGTGTGGCCGGGGGCGATCGTTCGCGGCGTTCCGGCTCAACTCCGCCAGAAAAAGGCGGCCACCGTCTATTACCCCGCGCAGGTTGTGCGCGGAAATCGCGATGTAACAACGAAAGAGGAAGAAAAATGAAACTTTTCAGTAAGGTAAAGGAATTAATCAGCCGTGCATCTGCTTATGTTCTGGCTCCGGCCATGAGCGTTTTTGCTGCCAGTCCGGCGTTCGCTGATGGTTTTAGCCGGGCAAATACCATCATGGAGAAGGTATCCAGCGGGCTGCATGGTCTGGCGGCTATCACGATCACCGTGGCCGTGATCTGGATTGGCTATAAGACCCTGTGGAAAGGCGAGAGCCTGTCGCAGTGCGGCTACATCATCATTGGCGGCATTTTAATTGGCGGAGGCAGTGAAATCGGCGCTCTGCTGATGAGCTAAGAGGCTGAATATATGGCAAAGCTGCTCAAGGCAATGAAACGCCCGGCGGCGCTGTGGGGGGTGCCAATGGTGCCCCTGCTGGCTGTCACGGGTGTAACCATCATCGTTGCTATCTGGACTTCCGTCGCTCTCCTGTTCTTACTTCCTGTGCAATTTCTGGTGATGAAGTCCCTTACCAGAAATGAACCGATGCGGTTCAATCTGATTGCCGTATGGCTGAGAGCGAAGGGAAAGCCGGTAGCGAACCGTTTATTTGGCGCAACAACATTTATGCCCGTTGAGCATGATGATGTTGATATCAAGGAGTTTCTCGACGCCATGAAACTAAATCAGTGTGCCACCATCAAGAAGTACATCCCGTACTCATCGCACATTCATCAGCATGTGGTTCGTTCCCCTAAGAGCGATCTGTACTGCACCTGGGAATTGATGGGAACGCCGTTCGACTGCGAGTCTGACGAATCGCTCCAGTTCGGGACGAACCAGTTACACGGGCTAATCCGCTCATTCGAAGGTATGCCCGTTACTTTCTATATCCATAACGACCGCAATACGTTTACCGACAATCTTCATAAAGATTCCGGCAACCCGTATGCAGATGAAGTTAGCCGTCTTTACTACGCTTCTGTCGGTCTGTTCCGGCGCAACCGCCTGTTCCTGA
>NZ_JBEOQT010000012.1:0-25829 GCF_040280225.1 Serratia sp. SM04
TGCCAGAAGGCGTAGAGATGGTAATGCCAGGCGACAACGTGAACATGGTTGTAACCCTGATTCACCCAATCGCGATGGACGACGGTCTGCGTTTCGCAATCCGTGAAGGCGGCCGTACCGTTGGCGCGGGCGTTGTTGCTAAAGTTATCGCTTAATCGCGAATAATTTTTTCGGCACAAAAAAGGGCACTTCGGTGCCCTTTTTTTATGCAATTTGTTTAAATCTTAATTGAAATAAAAACCATTCCCATTTAGACTCGGTGCATTGGTTAAGAAGTGAGTCTCTCTATGTATGTATGTCTGTGTAATGCGGTGACTGACAAAGCGATCCGTAATGCGGTGCGTCAGCACAATCCCCATACCATGAAGCAGCTGCGTGAACTTGTGCCGATTGGTACCGATTGTGGAAAGTGCATTCGTCAGGCAAGACAGATTATGGTGGAGGAACGCGGAACTATCATCCCAATGCATGAAGTTGCCTAACAAAGGGTAAGGTTATTTTTGACTCTTGGCTTACAGGTTCTACACTTTTAGAACTGGCCAGGAGGAATTACCTATGAAAGGCGATAAAAAGATCATTGCTCACCTCAACAAGCTGCTCGGTAACGAGCTGGTTGCCATCAATCAATATTTCCTGCACGCCCGCATGTTCAAGAATTGGGGGTTAATGCGCCTCAACGACAAGGAGTACCACGAGTCGATCGACGAAATGAAACATGCCGATCGCTACATCGAGCGTATCCTGTTCCTGGAAGGGATCCCGAACCTGCAAGATCTCGGCAAGCTGAACATCGGCGAAGACATTGAAGAGATGCTGCGTTCCGATTTGGCGCTGGAGCTGGCGGGTGCCAAAAACCTGCGCGAAGGTATCGCCTATGCCGACTCGATCCACGATTACGTCAGCCGCGATTTAATGATCGACATCCTGGCCGATGAAGAAGAGCATATCGACTGGCTGGAAACCGAGCTGGATCTGATCGCTCGCCTCGGTATTCAAAACTATGCCCAGGCTCAGGTTCTAGAGCGCAAAGAGTAAATCTGCCTTCTGTTCGTCATCGTTTCTCCTGCCGGCAACCGTTTTTACGGTGGGGCAGGGGAGCGTCCCTACCAAGCATAATTCATACCCTGTTTGCCGCCTTCATCTCGCGACTGCATCTGAACGCGCAAAAATGACGATTTCCTGAGCATATTTCCAACTGCGGCTTGCTTCCTCGGCCATTTTGCGTATAATGCGCGGGCTTACCTAATCTTGGTAAGCCTGATTTTAGCGAATCAGTCGATTGGCAGGCCTTTTTTGCCTCTCGAACAATACTCCCGATATGGGGGTTATATGTTGACGATTACACTCCCCCATCAATCGAAATGGGTGTGAGGAGTAATTATTTACGTTTATAAATAATTGGAGCTCTGGTCTCATGCAGAACCAAAGAATCCGTATCCGCCTGAAAGCGTTTGATCATCGTCTGATCGATCAATCAACCGCGGAAATCGTCGAGACTGCAAAGCGCACTGGTGCGCAAGTCCGTGGTCCGATCCCGCTGCCAACTCGCAAAGAGCGCTTTACCGTTCTGATTTCTCCGCACGTCAACAAAGACGCGCGCGATCAGTACGAGATTCGCACTCACAAGCGTCTGGTTGACATCGTTGAGCCAACCGAGAAAACCGTTGATGCTCTGATGCGTCTGGATCTGGCTGCCGGTGTAGACGTGCAGATCAGCCTGGGTTAATCAGGTCATTGAGCGATTGAGAGGTTGAAACAATGATTGGTTTAGTCGGTAAAAAAGTGGGTATGACCCGTATCTTCACTGAAGATGGCGTTTCTATCCCAGTAACCGTAATTGAAATTGAAGCGAACCGCGTGACTCAGGTTAAAAGCCTGGACACCGACGGTTACCGTGCCGTTCAGGTTACCACCGGTAGCAAAAAAGCTAACCGTGTAACCAAGCCGGAAGCGGGCCATTTCGCTAAAGCTGGCGTTGAAGCTGGCCGTGGTCTGTGGGAATTCCGCCTGGAAGAAGGTCAAGAATTCGCTGCAGGTCAGGAAATTAGCGTAGAAATCTTCGCTGACGTTAAAAAAGTCGATGTTACCGGTACTTCTAAAGGTAAAGGTTTTGCTGGCACTGTTAAGCGCTGGAACTTCCGTACCCAAGACGCTACCCACGGTAACTCCTTGTCTCACCGCGTTCCGGGTTCTATCGGTCAGAACCAGACTCCGGGCAAAGTGTTCAAAGGCAAGAAAATGGCTGGCCACCTGGGTGATGAGCGCGTAACCGTTCAGAGCCTGGACGTAGTACGTGTTGACGCTGAGCGCAACCTGCTGCTGGTTAAGGGTGCTGTACCGGGCGCAACCGGTGGCAACCTGATCGTTAAACCAGCTGTGAAGGCGTAAGGGGATAGCAATGGAATTAGTATTGAAAGACGCGCAAAGCGCGCTGACTGTTTCCGAAACTACCTTCGGTCGTGATTTCAACGAAGCGCTGGTACACCAGGTTGTTGTTGCTTATGCAGCAGGTGCCCGTCAAGGTACCCGTGCTCAGAAGACCCGTGCTGAAGTAACTGGTTCCGGCAAAAAGCCATGGCGTCAGAAAGGCACCGGCCGTGCGCGTTCAGGTTCTGTAAAGAGCCCGATCTGGCGTTCAGGCGGCGTGACCTTTGCTGCTAAGCCACAGGACCACAGTCAGAAAGTAAACAAAAAGATGTACCGCGGCGCGCTGAAAAGCATCCTGTCCGAACTGGTACGTCAAGATCGTCTGATCGTTGTCGAGAAGTTCTCTGTAGAAGCGCCTAAAACTAAGCTGCTGGCACAGAAACTGAAAGATATGGCTCTGGAAGACGTGCTGATCGTGACCGGTGAACTGGATGAGAATCTGTTCCTGGCAGCTCGCAACCTGTACAAGGTTGACGTGCGCGATGTAGCAGGTATCGATCCGGTTAGCCTGATCGCCTTCGACAAAGTGGTTATGACTGCTGATGCTGTGAAGCAAGTTGAGGAGATGCTGGCATGATCCGTGAAGAACGTTTGCTGAAAGTGCTGCGTGCACCGCACGTATCTGAAAAAGCATCCGCTGCGATGGAAAAAAGCAACACCATCGTTCTCAAAGTTGCCAAAGACGCGACCAAAGCAGAAATCAAAGCTGCAGTGCAGAAACTGTTTGAAGTCGAAGTCGAAGACGTGAACACCCTGGTAGTTAAAGGGAAAGTGAAGCGTCACGGTCAGCGTGTTGGTCGTCGTAGCGACTGGAAAAAAGCTTACGTCACCCTGAAAGAAGGCCAGAATCTGGACTTCATCGGCGGCGCAGAGTAAGTCGGAGGAGTAAGAACAATGGCAATTGTTAAATGTAAACCTACATCTCCGGGTCGTCGCCACGTTGTTAAAGTGGTTAACCCTGAGCTGCACAAGGGTAAACCTTATGCCCCGCTGCTGGAAAAACTGAGCAAAAGCGGTGGTCGTAACAACAATGGCCGTATCACCACCCGTCATATCGGTGGTGGCCACAAGCAACATTATCGTCTGGTTGACTTCAAGCGCAACAAAGACGGTATCCCTGCTGTGGTTGAGCGTCTGGAGTACGATCCGAACCGTTCCGCGAACATCGCGCTGGTTCTGTACAAAGACGGCGAACGCCGTTACATCCTGGCGCCGAAAGGCCTGAAAGCTGGTGACCAGATTCAATCTGGCGTTGATGCTGCAATCAAAGCGGGTAACACCCTGCCGATGCGCAACATTCCAGTTGGTTCAACGGTTCACAACGTAGAAATGAAACCAGGTAAAGGCGGCCAGATGGCTCGCTCCGCTGGTGCCTACGTTCAGATCGTTGCTCGTGATGGTTCCTACGTAACTCTGCGTCTGCGCTCCGGCGAAATGCGTAAAGTTCCAGCTGATTGCCGCGCCACCCTGGGTGAAGTCGGTAACGCTGAACACATGCTTCGCGTTCTGGGTAAAGCAGGTGCTGCACGTTGGCGTGGTGTTCGTCCTACCGTTCGCGGTACGGCGATGAACCCGGTAGATCACCCGCACGGTGGTGGTGAAGGTCGTAACTTTGGTAAGCACCCGGTAACTCCGTGGGGCGTTCAGACCAAAGGTAAGAAGACCCGTAGCAACAAGCGTACTGATAAGTTCATCGTACGTCGCCGTAGCAAAAAATAATTAGAGGATAAGCCATGCCACGTTCTCTCAAGAAAGGTCCTTTTATTGACCTGCACTTGCTGAAGAAGGTAGAGAAAGCGGTGGAAAGCGGTGACAAGAAGCCTTTGCGCACTTGGTCCCGTCGTTCAACGATCTTTCCTAACATGATCGGTTTGACCATCGCTGTCCATAATGGTCGTCAGCACGTACCAGTGTTCGTTTCCGATGAAATGGTCGGTCACAAACTGGGTGAATTCGCGCCGACTCGTACTTATCGCGGCCATGCGGCTGATAAAAAAGCTAAAAAGCGCTAAGGTAGGAGGAAGAGATGGAAACTATCGCTAAACATCGCCACGCTCGTTCTTCTGCTCAGAAGGTTCGCCTTGTTGCTGACCTGATTCGCGGTAAGAAAGTGTCGCAAGCTCTGGAAACTCTGACCTACACCAACAAGAAAGCTGCTGGTCTGGTTAAGAAAGTGCTGGAGTCTGCCATTGCTAACGCAGAACACAACGATGGCGCTGACATCGATGATCTGAAAGTTACGAAAATCTTCGTAGACGAAGGCCCAAGCATGAAGCGCATTATGCCGCGTGCAAAAGGTCGTGCAGATCGCATCCTGAAGCGCACCAGCCACATTACTGTGGTTGTGTCCGATCGCTGAGACTCTGGAGACTAGCAATGGGTCAGAAAGTACATCCTAATGGTATTCGCCTGGGTATTGTCAAACCTTGGAACTCTACTTGGTATGCGAATACCAAAGAATTCGCTGACAACCTGGACAGCGACTTTAAAGTTCGTCAATTCCTGACTAAGGAACTGTCGAAAGCTTCCGTTTCTCGCATCGTTATCGAGCGTCCTGCGAAGAGCATCCGTGTGACCATTCACACTGCTCGCCCAGGCATCGTTATCGGCAAGAAAGGTGAAGACGTCGAAAAACTGCGCAAGGTCGTAGCGGACATCGCTGGCGTTCCTGCACAGATCAACATCGCCGAAGTCCGTAAACCGGAACTCGACGCTAAATTGGTTGCTGACAGCATCACTTCTCAGCTGGAACGTCGCGTGATGTTCCGTCGTGCTATGAAGCGTGCAGTACAGAACGCAATGCGTCTTGGCGCTAAAGGTATCAAAGTTGAAGTAAGCGGCCGTCTTGGCGGCGCTGAAATCGCACGTACCGAATGGTACCGCGAAGGTCGTGTTCCATTGCACACTCTGCGTGCGGACATCGACTACAACACATCTGAAGCGCACACCACTTATGGTGTAATCGGCGTTAAGGTATGGATCTTCAAAGGTGAGATCCTGGGTGGTATGGCTGCAGTTGAACAACCGGAACCGGCTGCTCAACCTAAAAAGCAGCAGCGTAAAGGCCGCAAGTAAGGAGAGTCGCTGATGTTACAACCAAAGCGTACAAAATTCCGTAAGGTGCACAAGGGCCGCAACCGTGGTCTGGCGCAAGGTACGGATGTTAGCTTCGGCACTTTCGGTCTGAAAGCTGTTGGCCGTGGCCGTCTGACTGCTCGTCAAATCGAAGCAGCTCGTCGTGCAATGACTCGTGCAGTTAAGCGTCAAGGCAAGATCTGGATCCGTGTATTCCCGGACAAACCGATCACCGAGAAGCCGCTGGAAGTGCGTATGGGTAAAGGTAAGGGTAACGTGGAGTATTGGGTTGCCCTGATCCAGCCTGGTAAGGTCCTGTACGAAATGGACGGCGTGCCAGAAGAGGTTGCCCGCGAGGCATTCAAACTGGCAGCAGCGAAACTGCCGATCAAAACCACCTTTGTAACTAAGACGGTGATGTAATGAAAGCACAAGAGCTGCGTGAAAAAAGCGTTGAAGAGCTGAATGCCGAGCTGCTCAACCTGCTGCGTGAGCAATTCAACTTGCGCATGCAGGCGGCCAGTGGCCAGCTGCAACAAACTCACCTGTTGAAACAAGTGCGTCGTGACGTCGCACGCGTTAAGACTTTACTGACTCAAAAGGCGGGTGTGTAAATGACTGAAGTTATCCGTACCCTGCAGGGTCGTGTTGTTAGCGATAAAATGGAGAAATCCATCGTTGTTGCTATCGAACGTACTGTGAAGCACCCGATCTACGGGAAATTCATCAAACGTACGACCAAGCTGCACGTACATGACGAGAACAACGAATGTGGTACCGGCGACGTGGTGGAAATCCGCGAATGCCGCCCACTGTCCAAGACCAAGTCCTGGACGCTGGTTCGCGTTGTAGAGAAAGCGATTCTGTAATAGAGTAGCTGGCTCTCACTTAATAAACGGCTCAGAAAATGAGCCGTTTATTTTTTCTACCCATACCAAGTAAGCGGTGTTATAATGCTGCGCCCTCGGTTATGGGGCTTTTCAACGGCCTAATTTTTACTTGGGTCTTTAAAGTAGTAGTTGACATTAGCGGAGCACTAAAATGATCCAAGAACAGACTATGCTGAACGTCGCCGACAACTCCGGTGCACGTCGCGTAATGTGTATCAAGGTTCTAGGTGGCTCGCACCGTCGCTACGCAGGCGTCGGCGACATCATCAAAATTACCATCAAGGAAGCAATTCCTCGCGGTAAGGTGAAGAAAGGCGATGTTCTGAAGGCGGTAGTGGTGCGCACCAAGAAGGGTGTACGTCGCCCGGACGGTTCTGTCATTCGCTTCGATGGCAATGCATGCGTTATTTTGAACAATAACAGCGAGCAGCCAATCGGTACGCGTATTTTTGGGCCGGTAACTCGTGAACTGCGTAATGAGAAGTTCATGAAAATTATCTCTCTGGCACCAGAAGTACTCTAAGGAGCGAACATGGCAGCGAAGATCCGTCGTGATGACGAAGTTATCGTGATTACCGGGAAAGACAAAGGTAAGCGCGGTAAAGTAAAAAATGTCCTGTCTGCTGGCAAGGTCATTGTTGAAGGCATCAACCTGGTTAAGAAACACCAGAAGCCGGTTCCGGCTCTGAACCAACCAGGCGGCATTGTTGAAAAAGAAGCTGCAATTCAGGTTTCTAACATTGCTATCTTCAACGCGGCTACCGGCAAGGCTGACCGTGTAGGCTTTAGATTCGAAGACGGCAAAAAAGTCCGTTTCTTCAAATCTAACAGCGAAACTATCAAGTAATTTGGAGTAATACGATGGCGAAACTGCATGATTACTACAAAGACGAGGTAGTCAAACAACTGATGTCTCAGTTTGATTACAACTCTGTCATGCAAGTCCCTCGGGTCGAGAAGATCACCCTGAACATGGGTGTTGGTGAAGCGATTGCTGACAAGAAACTGCTGGATAACGCCGCAGCGGACCTGACAGCTATCTCCGGTCAAAAACCGTTGATCACCAAAGCCCGCAAATCTGTTGCAGGCTTCAAAATCCGTCAGGGCTATCCGATCGGCTGTAAAGTAACTCTGCGTGGCGAACGCATGTGGGAGTTCCTTGAGCGCCTGATCTCCATTGCTGTTCCACGTATCCGTGACTTCCGTGGCCTGTCCGCCAAGTCATTCGATGGCCGTGGCAACTACAGCATGGGCGTGCGTGAGCAAATCATCTTCCCAGAAATCGACTACGACAAAGTCGATCGCGTTCGTGGTTTGGATATTACCATTACCACTACTGCGAAATCTGATGATGAAGGCCGCGCGCTGCTGGCTGCTTTTAACTTCCCGTTCCGCAAGTAAGGCAGGGTTACTGATGGCTAAGCAATCAATGAAAGCACGCGAAGTCAAGCGCGTGAAATTAGCTGACAAGTTCTTTGCAAAACGCGCTGAACTGAAAGCTATTATCTCTGATGTGAACGCATCCGATGAAGATCGTTGGAATGCCGTTCTCAAGCTGCAAACTCTGCCGCGTGATTCCAGCCCGTCTCGTCAGCGTAAACGCTGCCGCCAAACTGGCCGTCCACATGGTTATGTGGGCAAATTCGGGTTGAGCCGTATTAAGCTTCGTGAAGCCGCTATGCGCGGTGAAGTACCAGGCTTGAAAAAGGCTAGCTGGTAATTACCAATTGAATCACGGGAGTAAAGACAGATGAGCATGCAAGATCCGATCGCGGATATGCTGACCCGTATCCGTAACGGTCAAGCCGCGAACAAAGTTGCGGTCACCATGCCTTCCTCCAAGCTGAAAGTGGCAATTGCCAACGTGCTGAAGGAAGAAGGTTTTATTGAAGATTTCAAAATCGAAGGCGACGCCAAGCCTGTTCTGGAACTGGTACTGAAGTACTTCCAGGGCAAAGCTGTGGTAGAAAGCATTCAACGTATCAGCCGTCCAGGTCTGCGCATCTACAAGAAAAAAGATGAGCTGCCAAAAGTTATGGCCGGTTTGGGTATCGCTGTTGTTTCTACCTCTAAAGGTGTTATGACCGATCGTGCAGCTCGCCAGGCTGGTCTTGGTGGCGAGATTATCTGCTACGTAGCTTAATTCGGGAGGAAAGAATGTCTCGTGTTGCAAAAGCACCCGTCGTCATTCCTGCCGGCGTAGAGGTAAAACTCAACGGTCAGGTTATTTCGATTAAGGGTAAAAACGGCGAGTTGACTCGTACTATCCACGACGCCGTTGAAGTGAAGCAAGAAGCTAACGCACTGACTTTCGCTCCGCGCGAAGGTTTTGCTAACGCATGGGCTCAAGCGGGTACCACGCGCGCTCTGCTGAACGCAATGGTTGTTGGTGTTACCGAAGGCTTCACCAAAAAGCTTCAACTGGTAGGTGTTGGTTATCGTGCTGCCGTTAAAGGCAACGTGGTGAATTTGGCCCTGGGCTTCTCTCACCCTATCGATCACCAGCTGCCGGCAGGTATCACTGCTGAATGCCCAAGCCAAACTGAAATCGTGCTGAAAGGCGCTGATAAGCAGGTAATTGGCCAGGTAGCAGCAGATCTGCGTGCTTACCGTCGTCCTGAGCCTTACAAAGGCAAAGGTGTTCGTTACGCCGACGAAGTCGTGCGTACCAAAGAGGCTAAGAAGAAGTAAGGTAACACTATGGATAAGAAATCTGCTCGTATCCGTCGTGCGACCCGCGCACGCCGCAAGCTCCAAGAGCTGGGTGCAACCCGCCTGGTGGTACATCGTACCCCGCGTCACATTTACGCACAGGTGATTGCTCCAAACGGTTCTGAAGTACTGGTAGCCGCTTCTACTTTAGAAAAAGCTATCGCGGAGCAACTGAAGTATTCCGGTAACAAAGACGCAGCAGCAGCCGTAGGTAAAGCTCTGGCTGAGCGCGCGTTGGAAAAAGGGATTGCGAAAGTATCCTTTGACCGTTCCGGTTTCCAATATCATGGTCGAGTCCAGGCACTGGCAGATGCTGCCCGTGAAGCTGGCCTTCAGTTCTAAGGAAGAGGTTTAAGATGGCTCACATCGAAAAACAAGCTGGCGAACTGCAGGAAAAGCTGATCGCGGTAAACCGCGTATCTAAAACCGTAAAAGGTGGCCGTATTTTCAGCTTTACCGCACTGACTGTAGTTGGTGATGGTAACGGTCGCGTTGGTTTTGGCTACGGCAAAGCACGCGAAGTTCCAGCAGCGATCCAGAAAGCGATGGAAAAAGCCCGTCGCAACATGATGAACGTCGCGCTGAACAGCGGCACCCTGCAGCACCCTGTTAAGGGCGCTCACACGGGTTCTCGCGTGTTCATGCAGCCTGCTCATGAAGGTACCGGTATCATCGCGGGCGGTGCAATGCGCGCCGTTCTCGAAGTTGCTGGGGTGCACAACGTATTGGCTAAAGCTTATGGTTCCACCAACCCGATCAACGTGGTTCGTGCAACTATCGACGCTCTGGCGAATATGAAGTCTCCTGAAATGGTCGCTGCTAAGCGTGGTAAATCCGTTGCCGACATTCTGGGGTAATTGACCATGGCTAAGACTATTAAAGTTACACAAACTCGCAGCTCAATTGGCCGTCTGCCGAAGCATAAAGCTACT
Source organism: Serratia sp. SM04 (assembly GCF_040280225.1). Lineage (NCBI taxonomy): Bacteria > Pseudomonadati > Pseudomonadota > Gammaproteobacteria > Enterobacterales > Yersiniaceae > Serratia > Serratia sp. SM04. The sequence continues at coordinate 10,037 of NZ_JBEOQT010000012.1, forward strand.
CTGCTCGGTCTGGGTCTGCGTCGTATTGGTCACACCGTAGAGCGCGAGGATACTCCTGCTGTTCGCGGTATGGTCAACCTGGTTTCCTACATGGTTAAAGTTGAGGAGTAACAGATGCGTTTAAATACTCTGTCTCCGGCTGAAGGTGCCAAGCATGCGCCTAAGCGTGTAGGTCGTGGTATTGGTTCTGGCCTGGGTAAAACCGGCGGCCGTGGTCACAAAGGTCAGAAGTCTCGTTCTGGCGGTGGCGTACGTCGTGGTTTCGAAGGTGGTCAGATGCCTCTGTACCGTCGTCTGCCGAAATTCGGCTTCACTTCACGCAAAGCGATGATCACGGCAGAAGTTCGTCTGTCTGAACTGGCTCTGGTTGAAGGCGATGTTATCGACCTGAACGCGCTGAAAGCCGCTAACGTAGTTGGTGTCCAGATCGAATTCGCGAAAGTTGTACTTTCTGGCGAAGTCGCTCGTCCGGTAACCCTGCGTGGTCTGCGTGTCACCAAAGGCGCTCGTGCTGCTATCGAGGCTGCTGGCGGTAAAATTGAGGAATAAGTAGCAGATGGCTAAGCAACCAGGATTAGATTTTCAAAGTGCTAAAGGCGGGCTCGGCGAGCTGAAGCGCAGACTTTTGTTTGTCATCGGCGCGCTGATTGTCTTCCGCATCGGCTCTTTCATTCCGATTCCTGGTATCGATGCCACTGTGCTTGCCAAATTGCTTGAGCAGCAGAGAGGCACTATCATTGAAATGTTTAACATGTTCTCTGGTGGTGCCCTCAGCCGTGCTTCTATCTTTGCTCTGGGGATCATGCCGTATATCTCGGCGTCGATCATTATCCAGCTGCTGACGGTGGTTCATCCAGCGTTGGCGGAAATCAAGAAAGAAGGGGAGGCTGGCCGTCGCAAGATTAGCCAGTACACCCGTTACGGTACGCTGGTATTGGCCATATTCCAGTCGATCGGTATTGCTACCGGTCTGCCGAATATGCCTGGTATGCAGGGCCTGGTGTTAAATCCAGGCTTTGCATTCTACTTTACTGCGGTTGTGAGCCTGGTAACCGGGACAATGTTCCTGATGTGGCTGGGTGAGCAGATTACTGAACGCGGTATCGGCAACGGTATCTCGATCATTATCTTCGCGGGTATTGTAGCGGGGCTCCCGCCGGCAGTGGCCCATACTATCGAGCAAGCGCGGCAAGGCGACCTGCACTTCCTCCTGCTGCTGTTGGTTGCAGTATTGGTGTTTGCAGTAACCTTCTTCGTTGTTTTCATCGAGCGTGGTCAACGTCGTATCGTCGTTAATTATGCGAAGCGTCAACAAGGTCGTCGTGTTTATGCAGCACAGAGCACACATTTACCGTTGAAAGTGAACATGGCGGGTGTTATCCCGGCGATTTTCGCTTCCAGCATTATTCTGTTCCCGGCCACGATTGCATCATGGTTTGGGGGCGGTACCGGTTGGAACTGGCTGACTACGATTTCGCTGTATTTGCAGCCAGGGCAACCGCTTTATGTGTTACTCTATGCGTCTGCAATCATCTTCTTCTGTTTCTTCTACACGGCGTTGGTCTTCAACCCGCGTGAGACAGCAGATAACCTGAAGAAGTCCGGTGCCTTCGTACCAGGAATTCGTCCGGGAGAGCAAACGGCGAAGTATATCGATAAAGTAATGACGCGTTTAACCCTGGTGGGCGCGATGTACATTACTTTCATCTGCCTGATCCCGGAGTTCATGCGTGATGCAATGAAAGTACCATTCTACTTTGGTGGTACCTCGCTACTGATCGTGGTTGTCGTCATCATGGACTTTATGGCTCAAGTGCAAACTCTGATGATGTCAAGTCAGTACGAGTCTGCATTGAAGAAAGCAAATCTGAAAGGCTATAACCGCTAGTCAGATTCGTTTGAGAAGTTACGGAGAGTAAAAATGAAAGTTCGTGCTTCCGTCAAGAAATTATGTCGTAACTGCAAAATCGTTAAGCGTAACGGTGTCGTTCGTGTGATTTGCAGCGCCGAGCCGAAGCATAAACAGCGTCAAGGCTGATTATCTCGCATATTTTTCTTGCAAAGTTGGGTTGAGCTGGCTAGATTAGCCAGCCAATCTTTTGTATGTCGCACTGCAACACTATTTGAGTATCCTGAAAACGGGCTTTTCAGAATGGTGTTGCTGTATAAAATAGTAGGAGTGCATAGTGGCCCGTATAGCAGGCATTAACATTCCTGATCATAAACATACCGTTATCGCCTTAACGTCGATCTTCGGTATCGGTAAAACCCGTTCACAGGCTATCTGTGCATCCACGGGTATTGCTGAAAATGTTAAGATCAGTGAGCTGTCTGAAGAGCAAATCGAAAAGCTTCGTGATGCAGTTGCCAAATACACCGTTGAGGGTGATTTGCGTCGTGAAATTACCCTGAGCATCAAGCGTCTTATGGACCTTGGTTGCTATCGTGGTTTGCGTCATCGTCGTGGTCTGCCGGTACGCGGTCAGCGCACCAAGACCAACGCTCGTACCCGTAAGGGTCCGCGCAAGCCGATCAAGAAATAATCGGGGTTATTGAATAATGGCAAAGGCACCTGTTCGTACACGTAAGCGTGTAAGAAAGCAAGTCTCTGACGGCGTGGCTCATATCCATGCTTCTTTCAACAACACCATCGTTACCATCACTGATCGTCAGGGTAATGCTTTGGGTTGGGCAACAGCCGGTGGTTCCGGTTTCCGTGGTTCTCGTAAGTCCACTCCGTTCGCAGCACAGGTTGCAGCAGAACGTTGTGCTGACGCAGTAAAAGAATACGGTATCAAGAACCTGGAAGTTATGGTTAAAGGACCTGGTCCTGGTCGTGAGTCTACTATCCGCGCTCTGAACGCGGCTGGTTTCCGCATCACTAACATTACTGATGTGACTCCGATCCCTCATAACGGTTGTCGTCCGCCGAAAAAGCGCCGCGTGTAACGCAGCTTTTAGGATTGTTGGAGAAAGAAAATGGCAAGATATTTGGGTCCTAAGCTCAAGCTGAGCCGTCGTGAGGGCACAGACCTGTTCCTTAAGTCTGGCGTTCGCGCGATCGATTCCAAGTGTAAAATTGAACAAGCACCTGGTCAGCACGGTGCGCGTAAACCGCGTCTGTCTGATTACGGTGTTCAGTTGCGTGAGAAGCAGAAAGTTCGCCGTATGTACGGCATTCTGGAGCGTCAATTCCGTAACTATTACAAAGAAGCAACCCGCCTGAAGGGCAACACCGGTGAAAACCTGTTGCAGCTGCTGGAAGGTCGTCTGGACAACGTTGTTTACCGTATGGGCTTCGGCGCTACTCGTGCAGAGTCACGTCAGCTGGTTAGCCACAAAGCAGTTATGGTAAACGGTCGCGTTGTTAACATCGCTTCTTATCAGGTATCTCCGAATGACGTAGTCAGCATCCGCGAGAAAGCTAAAAAGCAGTCTCGTGTTAAAGCTTCTCTGGAGCTGGCTGAGCAGCGTGAAAAGCCGACTTGGCTGGAAGTTGATGCTGCTAAGATGGAAGGCGTGTTCAAGCGTATGCCTGAACGTACCGATCTGTCTGCGGACATTAACGAACACCTGATCGTCGAGCTTTACTCCAAGTAAAGCTTAGTACCAAAGAGAGGACACAATGCAGGGTTCTGTGACAGAGTTTCTAAAACCGCGCCTGGTAGATATCGAGCAAGTCAGTTCGACGCACGCCAAGGTGACCCTTGAGCCTTTAGAGCGTGGCTTTGGCCATACTCTTGGCAACGCACTGCGCCGTATTCTGCTTTCATCTATGCCGGGTTGCGCGGTGACCGAGGTTGAGATTGATGGTGTACTGCATGAGTACAGCACCAAAGAAGGCGTACAGGAAGATATCCTGGAGATCCTGCTCAACCTGAAAGGGCTGGCGGTGAGAGTTCAAGGCAAAGACGAAGTTATTCTTACCCTGAATAAATCTGGCATTGGCCCTGTGACCGCTGCCGACATCACCCATGATGGTGATGTCGAAATCGTCAAGCCTCAGCACGTGATCTGCCACCTGACTGATGAGAACGCGGCTATCAGCATGCGTATCAAAGTTCAGCGCGGTCGCGGTTATGTGCCGGCTTCTGCCCGAATTCATTCGGAAGAAGATGAGCGCCCAATCGGTCGTCTGTTGGTTGACGCCTGCTACAGCCCTGTAGAGCGTATCGCCTACAATGTTGAAGCTGCGCGTGTAGAACAGCGTACTGACTTGGATAAGCTGGTCATCGAGATGGAGACCAATGGCACGATCGATCCTGAAGAGGCGATCCGCCGTGCGGCCACCATTCTGGCTGAACAACTTGAAGCTTTCGTTGACCTGCGTGATGTACGTCAGCCGGAAGTTAAAGAAGAGAAACCGGAATTCGATCCGATCTTGCTGCGCCCTGTTGACGATCTGGAATTGACTGTCCGCTCTGCTAACTGCCTCAAGGCAGAAGCTATCCACTACATCGGTGATCTGGTACAGCGTACCGAGGTTGAGTTGCTGAAAACGCCAAACCTGGGTAAAAAATCTCTTACCGAGATTAAAGACGTGCTGGCCTCACGTGGTCTGTCTCTGGGCATGCGCCTGGAAAACTGGCCGCCGGCAAGCATTGCTGACGAGTAACCGGATCACAGGTTAAGGTTTTACTGAGAAGGATAAGGTCATGCGCCATCGTAAGAGTGGTCGTCAACTGAACCGTAACAGCAGCCATCGCCAGGCTATGTTCCGTAACATGGCCGGCTCTTTGGTTCGTCATGAGATCATCAAGACGACCCTGCCAAAAGCAAAAGAGCTGCGTCGCGTTGTTGAGCCGCTGATTACTCTTGCCAAGACCGACAGCGTAGCTAATCGTCGTCTGGCATTCGCCCGTACTCGTGATAACGAGATCGTGGCAAAACTGTTTAACGAGCTGGGCCCGCGTTTCGCGAGCCGTGCCGGTGGTTACACTCGCATTCTGAAGTGTGGCTTCCGCGCAGGCGACAACGCGCCGATGGCATACATCGAGCTGGTTGATCGTGCTGAGTCTCAAGCAGAAGTAGCAACTGCAGAGTAATCTGTAGACGCGTAAAAAAACCGGGCTTGCCCGGTTTTTTTACGTCCAAACCCAGCCAAATGTGCGTAATTCCCCCGCTGCGCTTAAGATCCCCGCCCCTATCCGCTATGCTAAGGCTTAATCATTAGGCTAACCGAGGCTGTCTTTCATGGGGCTGCTCGATCAATGGGCGGAACGCCATATCCTTGATGCCCAGGATAAAGGCGAGTTCGACAATCTGCCCGGCCAGGGCCAACCGTTGGCGCTGGAAGATGACAGCGCGGTGCCGGCTGAACTGCGCGCCGGTTACCGTTTGCTGAAAAATGCCGGTTACCTGCCGCCGGAGCTGGAAGATCGCAAAGAGGCGTTGACCGTTGCTCGTTTGCTGCAAGGGATTAACAGTGAGCATCAGGACTATGTCGAACTCAGCAAACGCATGGCGCTGCTGGAGCACCGGTTGCGTCAGGCTGGGATGAGTACGGATTTCTTGCATGGTGAATATCAGCGTGCATTGGACGGCAAATTCACCCGGGAGGAGAAGTAATGTTCAAGATAGGTCAGTTGGCCAAGCTTGCCGAAGTGACGCCGGATACCGTGCGTTACTATGAAAAGCAGGGCATGATGGATCACAATGTCCGCACCGAAGGTGGTTATCGGCTCTACACCGAGCAGGATCTGCAGCGGCTGCGCTTCATTCGCTATGCCAAGCAGCTGGGATTTACTCTGGAAACGATCGCTGAGCTGCTGTCGATCCGCGTCGATCCTGAACATCATACCTGCCAGGAGTCGAAGTCGATCGTCGATGCGCGCCTGAGCGAAGTGGAAAGTAAGTTGGCGGAGCTGACTCGCATGCGCGAATCGCTGAAGCGGTTGAGTGATGCCTGCTGCGGCACTGCCCATACCAGCAATTATTGTTCTATTCTGGAAGCCTTGGAACAGGGCGCCAGCGATGAAAAAGGCAAAAAAGGTTGCTGACGGCACTTTAATTTTTATACCGCCGGCAGTATTATCGCCCCGTTTTATCACCACACCTTTTACAGGAGCATTATCATGACGAAATATCGTCACACTAAAGGTCAGATTCAAGATAACGCCATTGAGGCGCTGCTGCATGATCCGCTATTCCGTCAACGAGTAGAAAAGAATGTGAAAGGCAAAGGCAGCTATCGGCGTAAAGAAAAACACAACAAAGGCGGTAACTGGGAGGCCAGTGGTAAACTATCAAGCGATAATTTACCACTGGCCTTCTGGTTTTAAGGCATTAAAAAAGCCACCTTCGTCAGGTGGCTTTTTATTGGCATAACCAAACGCTGTTTTACAGTTTTGGCTGCTGTTGCTGGCTCAGCAGGTCACGGATTTCCGTCAGCAGTTTCTCCTCTGCGGTAGGTGCTGGCGGCGCTGCCGGCGCTTCTTCCTGCTTGCGGCGCATTTTGTTCATCAATTTAATTGCCAGGAAGATGGCGAAGGCGACAATCACGAAGTCGAATACGGTTTGAATGAATGAACCGTAGTTCATTACCACCGCCGGTACGGCGCCCTGAGCTTCACGTAATACCAGATGGAATTGTTTAAAGTCGACGCCGCCGATCAGTAACCCCAGTGGTGGCATGATGATATCGGCCACGAAGGACGAAACAATCTTGCCGAATGCGGCACCGATAATCACACCGACGGCCAGATCGACCACGTTGCCACGCATGGCAAATTCGCGAAACTCTTTCAACATACTCATAGAACGCACCCCTTGCAGAATTAATAACTCAAGTTTAACAAAGCAATTTCCCTTTGCCACAAAAGGAGAGAAGTTTTATCTCCCCCCAAGGCAGAGAACAACTACGCGATTATAGACCATCGCCTAATAAATTCGTTCTACAAGAAGAACGGGCTCGGTTGGAACAGGCGTTCAACGTCCGGCACGAATTTCTTGTCGGTAATAAACATGATGACGTGATCGCCCTGTTCGATTTTGCTGTTGCCGTTGGCGATGATCACGTCGTCGCCACGTACGATCGCGCCGATGGTGGTACCCGGTGGCAGCTTGATGTCTTCGACGATGCGGCCGACCACTTTGGACGTGCTTTCATCGCCGTGGGCAATCGCTTCGATCGCTTCCGCCACGCCGCGGCGCAGCGACGAGACGCTGACGATATCCGCTTTGCGCACGTGCCCCAACAGGGCGGAGATGGTCGCCTGCTGCGGCGAAATGGCGATATCGATCACGCTGCCCTGCACCAGATCGACATAGGCGCGGCGCTGGATCAAGACCATCACCTTCTTGGCGCCCATGCGCTTGGCCAGCATGGCGGACATGATGTTGGCCTCATCGTCGTTGGTGATGGCGATGAAGACATCCACCTGTTCGACGTGCTCTTCGGCCAGCAGCTCCTGGTCGGAGGCATCGCCGTAGAACACGATGGTATCGTGCAGCTGCTCGGCCAGTTCGGCGGCGCGTTGCTGGTTCCGCTCGATCAGTTTGACGTTGTAGTCTTTTTCCAGCTTGGCGGCCAGGCCGGCGCCGACGTTGCCGCCGCCGACGATCATGATGCGCTTATAGGGTTTTTCCAGCCGCTGCAGTTCGCTCATCACCGCGCGGATGTGCTGTGATGCGGCGACGAAGAAGACTTCATCACCGGCTTCGATAATGGTCGAGCCTTGCGGACGTATTGGTCTGTCCTGGCGGAAAATAGCGGCGACGCGGGTGTCGATATGCGGCATGTGTTCGCGCATCGAAGAGAGCGCATTGCCGACCAGCGGGCCGCCGTAATAGGCTTTAACCGCAGCGATGCTGACCTTGCCTTCGGCGAAGTTGACCACCTGCAGCGCGCCGGGGTATTCAATCAGCTTGTAGATATAGTCGATGACCAACTGCTCCGGTGAAATCAGATGGTCGATCGGCACCGCTTCCGGCAGGAACAGTTTCTCCGACTCGCGGATATATTCCGGCGCGCGGATACGGGCGATACGGTTGGGGGTATTGAACAGAGAATAGGCGATCTGGCAGGCAACCATGTTGGTTTCGTCGGAGTTGGTGACGGCGACCAGCATGTCGGCGTCTTCTGCGCCGGCTTCGCGCAGCACCCGAGGATGAGAGCCGTGCCCCTGAACCACCCGCAGATCGAATTTATCCTGCAGCTGACGCAGCCGGCCGGAATCGGTATCGACGACGGTGATATCGTTGTTTTCACCCACCAGGTTTTCCGCCAGCGTCCCGCCAACCTGACCGGCACCAAGAATAATTATTTTCATCGTGTTCTCTGCTTCACACTGAAAGACTTAGGGCGCGCACGCACACCCCGAAGCATTACATTTTAATCAGCTTAGCGTAAAAGAAGCCATCGCCGTCCTCGGGATGCGGGATATTCTGCCGCCCCGGCCGCTGCGCATCGCCGGTTTCAACCAGCTTGGCATCGGCGTGGCGCTGCAAGAACGCGGCGATCTGGCTGCTGTTTTCATCCGGCAGGATAGAGCAGGTGGCGTAAACCATCACGCCGCCCGATTTCAGATGGGGCCAGACGGCTTCCAGGATGTCGGCCTGCAGCGCGGCGAGTTCGGCGATGTCGCGATCGCGACGCAGCCATTTGATGTCGGGGTGACGGCGGATCACGCCGGTGGCGGAACAAGGCGCGTCCAGCAGGATCCGGTCGAACTGCTTGTCACCGCACCATTGCTGCGGGGTGCGGCCATCGCCCAGCTTAACCTCTGCGTGCAAACGCAGGCGCTGCAGGTTTTCCTTCACCCGCGCCAGGCGCTGTTCGTCGATATCGACCGCCATGACGTGCGCTTTCGGCGCCGCTTCCAGAATATGCGTGGTTTTGCCGCCAGGCGCGGCGCACAAATCGAGGATCTGTTCACCGTCTTGCGGATCCAATAGATCGACACAGCCCTGGGCTGAGGCATCTTGCACGGTGACCCAGCCGTCGGCGAACCCAGGCAGATCGGTCACGGCGCAAGGCGCCAGCAAACGCACCGCGTCGGCATAGTCTGAATGAGGCTCCGCGGCGATGCCTGCGTCGGTCAGCAACTGCAGATAAGCTTCGCGGGTGTGATGCAGGCGGTTGACGCGCAGCCACATTGGTGGCTTCTGGTTATTGGCGTCGACGATCTGTTCCCAGTTGGCGGGATAGGCTTGTTGAATGCGTTTCAGCAACCAGCTCGGGTGCAGATAGCGGCTGTCATTGTTGGCGGCGCGCTGCAGCAGCTCTTCCTGCTGGCGCTGGAATTGCCGCAAGACGCCGTTAATCAGGCCTTTCAACTGTGGGCGTTTCAGCGCCACCGCGCCTTCCACGGTTTCGGCCAATACGGCGTGCGGCGGGATACGGGTATACAGCAGCTGATACAGGCCGACCATCAGCAGATAGTGCAGCGTACGCTGTTTGCCGGTCAGCGGCTTGGCCATCAATTGTTGAATGCACCATTCGAGCTGCGGCAGCACGCGCAATGTGCCGAAGCACAGTTCCTGCAGCAACCCGCGGTCCTTATCGCTGATGGCGGTTTGCAGCGCCGGCAGGACAGTGCTGAGCGACTGCCCTTGATCCAGCACCTGGCCGATGGCTTTGGCAGCGATGCTGCGGAGATTGTAATTATTTTTCATAGGCTGAAGCTGATAACGATCGGCATTAAGAAAATAACGGCCCGGCGATGAACGGCCGGGCAGTGGGGTGACTTACAGCCGGTTACCCGGGGTAAACCATTCACGGCGTGAATTTAACAGGTCCTGCGCCGACATCGGTTTCTTGCCGGCGGGCTGCAGTTGGATCAGATTGAGGATGCCGTCGGCGGTCGCCACCTGAATGCCGTGCTTGTCGGCATGGACAACGGTGCCCGGCTCCGCATTGGCGCTTTGCGCCAGTACGCTGGCTTGCCAGACTTTCACCGGTTGCTCGTCGATAGTGAAGTAGCTGATCGGCCAAGGGTTGAAGGCGCGGATGCAGCGCTCCAGTTGTTCGGCGGAAAGTGTCCAGTCCAGGCGAGCTTCTTCTTTGCTCAGCTTCTCGGCGTAGGTGACCAGCGCGTCGTCCTGCACTTCGCGGGTGGCGCTGCCGTCGGCCATTTGGCGCAGCGTCGTCAGCATGCCCTGCGGGCCGAGCTGCGCCAGCTTGTCGTAGAGACTGGCGCTGGTATCGCTGTTCTCAATCGGGCAGGCAATCTTGTGCATCATGTCGCCGGTATCGAGACCGACGTCCATCTGCATGATGGTCACGCCGGTTTCGCTGTCGCCGGCCCAGAGCGAGCGCTGGATCGGCGCCGCACCGCGCCAGCGAGGCAGCAGTGAGCCATGTACGTTGATGCAACCGAGACGCGGCATATCCAGCACCGCCTGCGGCAGGATCAGCCCGTAGGCAACCACCACCATCACGTCGGCGTTAAGATCGGCCACCAGGCGCTGGTTCTCTTCGGGGCGCAGCGATTTGGGCTGAAATACCGGCAGTTGGTGTTGCTCAGCCAGCACTTTTACCGGGCTTGGCGTCAGCTTGTTGCCGCGGCCTGCCGGGCGGTCGGGCTGGGTAAAAACGCCGACAATCTGGTGCTCAGATGACAACAGCGCGTCAAGATGACGCGCTGCGAAGTCTGGTGTTCCGGCGAAAATAATCCGTAAAGAGTCAGACACGTTGATTTCCTGATCGGTTAGGCGCGGGCTTGAAGCTTGGCCATTTTTTCCAGTTTCTGACGAATGCGCTGACGCTTGAGCGGCGACAGGTAATCGACGAACAGTTTACCCATCAGGTGATCCATCTCGTGCTGGATGCAGATCGCCAGCAGATCGTCTGCTTCCAGTTCGAAAGGTTTGCCTTCGCGATCCAGCGCGCGGATCTTCACCTGCGCGGCACGTGGTACCAACGCACGCTGCTCGGGAATGGAAAGACAGCCTTCCTCGATGCCGGTTTCGCCGCTCTTTTCCAGCAGCTCCGGGTTGATCAGCACCAGGCGCTGATCGCGATTCTCGGAGACGTCGATCACGATAATGCGCTGATGGATATCCACCTGAGTCGCAGCCAGGCCAATGCCTTCCTCTGCGTACATGGTTTCAAACATATCATCCACGATGCGCTGGATATCTGCATTGACTTCTTTTACCGGCGCTGCGATTTTGCGCAGACGCTCGTCTGGGAAATGTAATACCTGCAAGACTGACATATATCTTTAGATCTGTATCCGAGTAATGAACGAGGTTTAACCTCCATTCTAGACATTTCCCGGCCTGATTGACAGCATTGCGCATCAATTGCTCAGATTGGTAATACCACCGTTTTTGCTGAGGGAACAGACGATGCGGCCGGAAGAGATCGCTTTACGGATGCGAGGGGTAACGGGGCTGCAGACCGTCGTGGCCAGCCGGATCGTGCGGCAGCTATCGCAAATGGGGCGCGAGCCTCGTAGCGCGTTGCGTGAACTGGGATTGAACGAGCGGCAGCGGGCGCAGTTCAACCAAGCGGATCCCGCTTATCTGGCGGCCAGCCTGCGTTGGCTGGAACTGCCGGCGCACCGTATGCTGAACTATGGGGCGGCCGGCTATCCGGAACGCCTGGCCCAGATCGACGATGCGCCGCTGTTTTTGCTGATCGAGGGCGATCCTCAAGCGTTGCTGCGTCCGCAGCTCGCCATGGTTGGCAGCCGGCAGTTCAGCCACTACGGCGAGCGTTGGGCCAATCATTTCGCCGCGGAATTGGCGCGTTGCGGTTTCACCATCACCAGCGGTTTGGCGATCGGCATCGACGGCATTTGCCATCGCGCAGCGCTGGCGGCCGGCGGTTGCACGGTAGCGGTATTGGGCAGCGGGTTGGCCAATGTTTATCCACGCCGGCACCGCAGGCTCGCGGAGCAGATTGTCGAGCAGGGCGGCGCGGTGATTTCGGATCATTTGGTCACCGATTTGCCTCTGGCCGACCATTTTCCGCGCCGCAACCGTATTATCAGCGGGCTGAGCCAGGGCGTTCTGGTCATAGAAGCCTCGTTGCGCAGCGGTACCCTGGTGACGGCCCGCTATGCGCTGGAGCAGGGGCGTGAGGTATTCGCCTTGCCGGGGCCGTTAGGGAACCCGATGAGCGAAGGCACGCACTGGCTAATTCAGCAGGGCGCGCATCTGGTTACCGGGCCGAAAGATATCGCAGAATTGCTGGGAAGCGGCCTTCAATGGCTGCCACTGAACGAAAATACAACTATTTGTGCGTCGCAGGCTGAAGTTGAATTGCCATTTGCCGATGTGTTGGCTAACGTAGGAGATGAGGTGACACCTGTTGACGTCGTCGCTGAACGTGCCGGCCAACCTGTGCCAGTGGTGGTAATCAAGTTACTCGAACTGGAGTTAGCAGGGTGGATCGCAGCTGTACCCGGCGGCTATGTCCGAATAAGGAGGGCAAGCCATGTTCGACGTACTCATGTACTTGTTTGAAACTTATATCCACAATGAACCAGAGATGCGCGTCGATCAGGATCAACTGACCGATGATCTCGCCCAGGCGGGGTTTCATCGGGATGATATCTACAACGCGTTGAATTGGCTTGAGAAGCTGGCTGACCTGCAAGAAGGTCAAAATGCGCCTTACTTTATGGATGCCGATCCGCTGGCAATGCGGATCTACACCGAAGAGGAAAGCGCGCGTTTGGACGCCGGCTGCCGTGGTTTTCTCCTGTTCCTGGAACAGATTCAGGTATTGAACCTCGAAACCCGTGAAATGGTTATCGACCGTGTTATGGCTTTGGATAATGCGGAATTCGATCTCGAAGATCTGAAATGGGTCGTGTTGATGGTGCTGTTTAATATTCCCGGATATGAAAGCGCCTATCAGCAAATGGAAGAACTGTTGTTTGAAGTGAACGAAGGTTATCTGCATTGAGCCGATAACGCGCATAGAAGACGTTATGACAAAAAACGCGATTTTTGCCGCCAGGCAAAATGAACCCTGTCCGGAATGCGGGGCCGAGTTGGTGATCCGTAGCGGTCGCCACGGCCCCTTCCTCGGCTGTTCCCAGTACCCTGAATGCCAATATATTCGGCCGCTGAAAGCGCAGGCCGACGGGCATGTCGTCAAGGTGCTGGATGGGCAGCAGTGCCCGAAGTGTCAGGCGACGTTGGTGCTGCGCCAGGGGCGCTATGGCATGTTTATCGGTTGCAGCGATTATCCGCAGTGCGATCACACTGAAGTGATCGATAAGCCTGATGAAACCGCCATTACCTGTCCGCAGTGCGGTCAGGGCAAGCTGTTGCAGCGTAAATCGCGCTACGGCAAGGTTTTTCATTCCTGCGATCGTTATCCGGAATGCCAATTCGCCCTCAATGTTAAACCCGTCGCCGGTGAATGCGCCTATTGCCATTACCCGCTGCTGATGGAAAAACGTACGGCAAAAGGCCCCGTCCTGTGCTGTGCCAGCAAGCTGTGCGGAAAACCCGTGGCGACTACAGAATAATCACATCATGAACTCAGAATTAAGCCCGAACCTTTTATCTATCATCGATGCTTTGCATCAACAGCAGGTGATTGCCTATCCCACCGAAGCGGTATTCGGCCTGGGGTGCGATCCCGACAGCGAACAGGCGGTCAATGCTTTGCTGGCATTGAAACAGCGGCCGTGGGAAAAGGGGCTGATTCTGATCGCCGCCGACTATACGCAGCTTAAGCCCTATATCGACGACAGCGCGCTCAGCGAACAGCAGCGCGTGACGATGTTCGCCAGCTGGCCTGGGCCGGTAACCTGGGTGTTGCCTGCCCGGCCGGAGACGCCGCGTTTGCTGACCGGGCGTTTCAGCTCGCTGGCGGTGCGCGTCAGCGATCATCCGTTGGTGCAGCAACTGTGCCGGCAGTACGGCAAGCCGCTGGTGTCGACCAGTGCCAATCTCAGTGGGCAGGAGCCGTGCCGCAGTGCGGATGAAGTCGCGCGGCAATTCGGCGAGGCTTTCCCGGTATTGGCCGGCGAGGTGGGTGGCCGTCTTAATCCTTCCGAAATCAGAGATGCTCTGACCGGCGAACAGATCCGTCAGGGCTAGAGGTAATGGGCATGGAGAAGTTTGCGGTATTTGGCAACCCTATTGGTCACAGCAAGTCGCCGCGAATTCATGCGCTGTTCGCTGCCCAGACTGGCATTGAGCATCCTTATGGAGCGGTGTTGGCGCCGTTGGACGGTTTTGAAACCAGCCTGCAGGCGTTTATCCACGCCGGAGGGCTGGGGGCGAACGTCACGGTGCCTTTCAAAGAGCGCGCTTATGAGGCCGCTTCCGAGCTGAGCGAGCGTGCAGCGATGGCCGGCGCGGTCAATACCCTGAAGGTATTGCCGAATGGCGGTCTGCTGGGGGACAACACCGACGGCATCGGTTTGCTGACCGATCTGCAGCGTCAGCAATTGATCCGGCCGCAGGATCGCATCTTGCTGGTGGGGGCCGGCGGCGCGGCGCGCGGCGTGATTCTGCCGCTGCTGTCTTTCGGCTGCCGGCTCACGATCACCAACCGCACCTTCAGCCGCGCCGAGGAGTTGGCCGACGCTTTCCGGCATCTGGGAGAGATCTCGGCGGCGCCGATGGATCAACTGAATCAGCAAGCGTTCGATCTGGTGATCAACGCGACGGCGTCCGGCATCAGCGGGGAGATCCCGGCGTTGCCCGCAGGTGTGGTGAACGCGCAAACCCGTTGCTATGACATGTTCTATCAGCAGGGCGTCACGCCGTTCCTGGCCTGGGCGCAGCAGCAAGGGGCAACGGAATATGCCGATGGGCTGGGCATGCTGGTGGGGCAGGCGGCGCATGCTTTCCTGCTTTGGCACGGAGTGATGCCAGAGATCGAGCCGGTATTGCGCCAGCTGCGCAGCGAACTGGCGGCATAATTCCCACCCCGTTCTCTATATAGGGAACGGGGTGGCCGTCAGATGTCTTCCGACAGATATTCATCTTTCCAACGCACATAGTTGTTAGAAGAATAAAGCAATCCTTCCAACTCGGCGGCGGTCAACGGCCGAACCTGGCGTGCCGGGCTCCCCATATAGAGATAGCCGCTGGCCAGCCGTTTGCCCGGCGCCACCAAACTGCCGGCGCCAATCATTACGTCGTCTTCTACTACTACACCGTCCAACAGGATAGAGCCCATACCGACCAGCACCCGGTTGCCGATGGCGCAGCCGTGCAGCATCGCTTTATGGCCCACGGTCACGTCTTCCCCAATCAGCAGGGGATAACCGTCTGGGTTGTGTTCGGAACGGTGAGTCACATGCAGTACGCTGCCGTCTTGAATATTGCTGCGCGCGCCGATCTTTACCGCATTGACGTCACCGCGGATAGCGACCAGCGGCCAGATACTGACGTCATCCGCCAGATCGACGTCGCCGATCACGACGCTGGAAGGATCGATCAAGACACGCTGACCGAGTTTGGGGGTGTATTGAAGATAAGAACGTACTGCATCGGACATAGTGCTGCCTCACGTCGGGATCATATTTACCGGCAATACTAGACCCTGGCGATGGAATTACAACCAACGGCAGCGCCGGATCCTGCTGAAAATGGCCCTGATCGCACAAGATCCACACGGAAGGGCTGAAAAGTGTGCAAACAGAAAGAAAAGATCAAAAAAGGGGTTGTGCAAAAAACTCGGATCCCTATAATGCGCCTCCATCGACACGGCGCAAGTGATTCACTTCACACAGCGGCCGGGAAGAAAGAGAAAAAATCCTGAAAATTAGGGTTGACTCTGAAAGAGGAAAGCGTAATATACGCCACCTCGAGTTAGCAAGCGAAAGCGCCTAACTCACTGCTCTTTAACAATTTATCAGACAATCTGTGTGGG
>NZ_JBEOQT010000013.1:0-5608 GCF_040280225.1 Serratia sp. SM04
TTTTCACGTAGTCGGCGTGCCCTGGGCAGTCAACGTGCGCGTAGTGACGAGTCGGGGTGTCATACTCAACGTGAGAGGTGTTGATGGTGATACCACGAGCTTTTTCTTCTGGCGCGTTATCGATCTGGTCGAAAGCACGTGCAGAACCGCCGTAGGTTTTAGCCAGTACGGTAGTGATCGCTGCAGTCAGGGTAGTTTTACCGTGGTCAACGTGGCCGATAGTACCGACGTTAACGTGCGGTTTTGTACGTTCAAACTTTTCTTTAGACATCGATTGTCCCTCTAAGACACGGATAAATCGGTGGTATCACCACATCAACCAAGCATTTGCTCGTTGAATCCAGAACAGAAAGAAAATCAGGGGGCGAGAAATTAAGAAGTGGTGCTGATAGGCAGATTCGAACTGCCGACCTCACCCTTACCAAGGGTGCGCTCTACCAACTGAGCTATATCAGCACATCTTGGAGCGGGCAGTGGGAATCGAACCCACATCATCAGCTTGGAAGGCTGAGGTAATAGCCATTATACGATGCCCGCATCCTGGAACTCGGCTACCTGATTTTTCTGTAGAATTTTGGGATGGAGCAGGATTGTTCATCACTCGGCTCGCATCCTTCGGGCCGGCTGCGCCTTGCGCTGCACAGCTCGAACCTTGCCGAAGGCTTTCGCCCTCTCCTCCCGCTATCAACCGTTGCGGCATTTATCGCATTTCAGTTAATCGCCGAAGGCAAGATTTGGTGGTGGGGGAAGGATTCGAACCTTCGAAGTCTGTGACGGCAGATTTACAGTCTGCTCCCTTTGGCCGCTCGGGAACCCCACCAGATTTTAACTACTTGTGACTTGAATGGTGCCGGCTACCGGAATCGAACTGGTGACCTACTGATTACAAGTCAGTTGCTCTACCTACTGAGCTAAGCCGGCATCAAGTGCAGCGCATTCTAGGTAGAGCGGGCGACCTATGCAACAAAAAAATTGCTTTACGCGCACTTTCGCTCACAAATCAGTCAATTTTGCATACTGTCATGCAATTCGCAGCCTGCGGCGTGCAAACATTCATCACTCGCGGCAATCATTCTCTACAATTTTATCCACTTTTTGCAAGCCTTGAGCGCCGCTTTCTCCGTGTCGGGCTTCTCAAAACACTTAACCCGCAACGGTAAACTGTGAGCGGGATCGATGCACCAAAAAGGGGATACCTGCCCCGGACCGAGGCGTGAGCTACACTGATCCCTCACCCTTTTGCCGTCGTCATGCCTTTCGCCGCTGTGGCTCAGTTATTGCTTCTCTTCATTACCCCCATATCTGGAGGAATGACTCATGAAAATAGTGCCTATCAACGCCGCTACGCTGCCGATTTACCGGGATGAATTAGCCCGCCTGTTGACCGATGCCGTCACGCACGGCGCTTCTGTCGGTTACGACACCTTAATCCCTCACGAAGACGCCGAGAGTTACTTCCACAGTCTGCGACCGGCCCTGGCTAAAGGTGAACTGCTGCTGTGGATTGCCCGCGACGAGCGCGGCGTCGTTGGCACCGTGCAACTCGAACTCTGTCAGAAGCCGAACGGCCGTAATCGTGCGGAGGTGGTGAAGCTGTTGGTGCATAGCCGCGCTCGCCGCAACGGCGTAGGTCAGGCGCTGATGAAGACGCTGGAGCACGTAGCGCTGCAGCAGCAACGCGGGCTATTGTACCTGGATACGCAGGCCGGTTCGGCAGCAGAAGCGCTTTATCGCAGCCTGGGTTATCGCTGTTTGGGCGAGCTGCCGGATTATGCGGCGGGGCCCGATGGGCATTACCATCCGACCGTTATTTATTATAAACGCCTGTTCACCGTGAACCAACCTTCGCGCGCCATCGCCAGTTAACCTTCAGGCGGTATCCGGCCCCGATGATGCCGCCTTGCAACCCCGCTTTATCAACTGCGCGCCGCTTCGCACAATTGACATAAACTGCTGCCTATCGACAACTTTTGCGAAAAAAGTCTACGCCAAAAACGAAGCTGTCTATAATATGCAGCTTGTTTATTCTCTGGAGTTGGCGTCCGGCGCCTTTCCCAACCTGCGTTAACAGGCAGAATTTGGCTTATGATAAAAAGAGATCAATCTTTAGCAACGCCTTACCTACAGTTCGATCGTACCCAATGGGCGGCGTTGCGAGATTCGGTGCCGCTGACGTTGTCGGAAGAAGAGATCGTTAAACTGAAAGGGATTAACGAAGATCTCTCGTTGGAAGAAGTTGCGCAGATTTATCTGCCGCTGTCACGGCTGTTGAACTTCTATATCAGTTCCAACCTGCGCCGACAGGCGGTGCTGGAGCAATTCCTCGGCACCGACGGGCAAAAGATTCCCTATGTCATCGGCATCGCCGGCAGCGTAGCCGTTGGTAAGAGCACGACCGCTCGTCTGTTGCAAGCGTTGCTGAGCCGCTGGCCTGAACATCGCAGCGTGGAGCTGATCACGACCGACGGCTTCTTGCATCCTAATAAGGTGCTGAACGAGCGCGGTCTGATGAAGAAAAAAGGCTTCCCGCAGTCTTACGATATGCATAGCCTGGTGAAATTCGTGTCGGAAGTGAAATCCGGCGCCAAACGCGTCACCGCTCCGGTTTATTCTCATTTGATCTATGACGTTGTGCCCGAAGGTAATAAAGTCATCGAGCAACCGGATATTTTGATCCTGGAAGGGCTTAACGTATTGCAAAGCGGCATGGATTATCCTCACGATCCGCATCGCGTATTCGTTTCCGATTTTGTCGACTTCTCTATATATGTCGATGCTCCGGAGACGCTATTGCAAAGCTGGTATATCAATCGCTTCCTGAAATTCCGTCAAGGCGCATTTTCCAATCCCGATTCTTATTTCCATCACTATTCAAAATTGCCGGAACCGGAAGCGATTAATATCGCCACGCAATTATGGAATGAAATTAACGGGTTGAATTTGCAGCAGAATATATTGCCTACACGCGAACGCGCCAGCCTGATCATGACCAAAAGCGCTAACCACGCCGTTGAAAGCGTGCGTTTAAGAAAGTAAGCCTACCGTTCGATTCAGGGGACGTTGCCGTCCCCTGCTTTCTCTAACTATTCTGCGCTGCGCAGCGATATCTCTCCACCGATGAAGGGCTTGATCTCCCCGTCTTGTTCCAGCAGCAACGCGCCCTGCGAATCGATTCCTCGGGCGATACCCACAATCTGCCGCTCGCCGATAAGCAGCTTGACCGGCCTGTCGATAAAGTTATCCAGGGTACGCCAGCGACCGATAAAGGGCGCCAGTCCGTCTATCTCAAACTGTTTCAACGACTGACGCAGTTCATTAAGCAGGGTTGCAGCCAGCTCATTGCGATCGATCTGAATTCCCGCTTCCTGTAGGTTAATCCATCCTTGAGTAATGGCGCTGGCATTGGTATCACGCATCGCCAGGTTGATGCCGGCACCTATGACCAGTTGAGCCGCATCGCCGGTTTTCCCCGTCAGTTCGACCAGGATCCCCGCCAATTTACGATCGTTCAGATAGAGATCGTTAGGCCACTTCACGCGCACATCGGCCGCACCGAGACGCTGCAGAACTTCCGCCATCACCATCCCGATCACCAGGCTAAGCCCCATGGCCGCAGCCGGCCCCTGCTCCAGTCGCCAGAACATCGACAGGTATAAATTAGCGCCGAATGGCGAGATCCACTGCCGCCCGCGGCGCCCTCTCCCTGCCTGCTGGTATTCAGCGACACAGGCGTCACCAGAGTGCAATTCGGCAATGCGGTCCAGCAAGTATTGGTTGGTGGAATCGACCACCGGCAACACGCTTACACGCTTGTCTTCCAGCAGGCTGAGGATGCGCTCGGCTTCCAACAGTTGGATGGCGCCAGGCAGGCTGTAGCCTTTGCCGGGCACGGTAAAGACATCCAACCCCCATTCGCGAATGGTCTGAATATGCTTATTGATCGCCGCACGGCTCATGCCCAGTGACTCACCCAGGTGTTCCCCGGAATGAAATTCACCGTCGGCCAGCAGCGCGATCAGTTTTAACGGAACCTTGGTATCTTTCATGACAGCACCGCCACGGCATTCAGCTCACCGGTCGCGCCAATAAAACGCACCTCAGGCTCCAGCCAGACGCCAAATTTATCGGCCACTGTCTTGCGTACGTGGCGCGCCAGCGCCACCACATCCTGGCTGTGGGCGTTGTCGATGTTCACCAGCACCAGCGCCTGCTGACGGTGTACCGCAGCGCCGCCGATACGATATCCTTTCAGTTCGCATTGATCGATAAGCCATCCGGCGGCCAGCTTCACCTGGCCATCCTGCTGTGGATAGTGCGGCATGCCGGGATATTTGGCGATGAGTTCTGCGGCTTTCTCTGCGTTCACCAGCGGATTCTTGAAGAAGCTGCCGGCATTACCGGTTTCACGCGGATCGGGCAGCTTGCTGCGGCGCATGGCGCATACGGATTCAAATACCTGAAGCGGCGTCACCGTAGCGGGATCCAGCTTGGCCAGATCGCCGTAGCTCAATTTGGGTTGCCATTGCTTGTTGAGACGCAGGCCCAGCCCGACAATGACATGCCCGGTTTGGAAACGGTGTTTGAAAATGCTTTCCCGGTAACCGAAACCACACTCGGCAGCCGGAATGCGATCGATAGCACCGGTAGAGAAGTCCAGCAGATCGACATACTCGCAGACGTCTTTCAATTCGACGCCGTAGGCGCCGATGTTCTGGATAGGGGCGGAGCCGGCCAATCCAGGAATCAACGCCAGGTTTTCCAGGCCGCAGATCCCGGCCTGCAGCGTATATTGCACCAGGTCATGCCAGTTTTCACCGGAGCTAACGTGGAGATACCAGGCATCGTTATCTTCCCGAACATCGATACCTTTCAACTGATTGACCATTACCGTGCCAGAAAAATCCTCCAGGAACAGCACGTTGCTACCTTCACCGAGAATCAGCAGCGGCTCCTGACGCTTTCGCGTTTGTTGCCACACTTTGAGCATCAGCTCAATTCTATCGGCGATGATCAGGTGCGCTGCGTTGACCGGGAGCGCAAACGTATTGTGGTTTTTTAAAGACGCGCTTTCAGTAGACATAACGTTCAGTACCCATAAAGAAATAATCTTTCGCCTAGTCTACTCGATTCGAGGCGTCTGGCTAATATTTGTTTTAATTAACGTGAAATTTATCGCCTAATACACCGGAGAATTAAGAATTATCCTTGATATAACCGGAGAATTAAGAATTATCCTTGATATAACCGGATAATTCTCATCAACATCTTCATAAATAGATATTTTTATTATTTAAATAATAATCTGGAGCTATCAATTATATATTTAGCTAGCTTTTTCTCTGACAAAAAACATTATGCTTCCTTATGAAAATAAGCAGCATATGCCAATAGAGGTATTTCTATAAGCAATAAATACAGCCAGGGAATTTATTTTCCCCATAGCAAAAAGCCCTGAACGTCAGTTCAGGGCTTTCGGCTTGTTTTGATGCCTGGCAGTGTCCTACTCTCGCATGGGGAGACCCCACACTACCATCGGCGCTACGGCGTTTCACTTCTGAGTTCGGCATGGGGTCAGGTGGGACCACCGCGCTATTGCCGCCAGGCAAAT
>NZ_JBEOQT010000014.1:0-3671 GCF_040280225.1 Serratia sp. SM04
GGTATCTGCGAAGAATTAGAGTACCGAAGCCCTGTGGTTCTGTCACGGGGCTTTTGTACATCTGTAGCCTGATCTTTCAACAAGCTCCCCGTCACACCTCACTTCATGTATGTGAAAAAATTTGTAGTGCCCGCCGCAGTCTCACGTCCGGAGCGTAGCGACCGAGTGAGCGAGGAGGCGTCATTTCATCTGTCCGTGCATGGTATTGCGGACGCTCCTGAGCCACATATCACACCTGCCACATGATGCACTTTCATGATTACCGTACCCATGCCAACATAGTAAGCCAGTATACACTCCGCTAGCGCTACGTGACTGGTTCAGGGCTGCGCCCCGAAACCCGCTAAAAGCGACTGACGCGCCTGCGGCTTGTCCAACACCGTGCCGCGCGGGAAAAATTTCCCGCCCGTCCCGGTGTTATCAGGAGGCTACTCTGGCAGATAAACGCAACAAGATGCTCACGATGTGGGTGACGGAAGACGAACACCGGCGGCTGCTCGAGCGGTGCGACGGCAGGCAGCTGGCGGCGTGGATGCGTCAGACCTGCCTCGATGAGAAGCCGGCACGTGCCGGCAGACTGCCGTCGATATCGCCGGCGCTGCTGCGCCAGCTTGCCGGTATGGGTAACAACCTGAACCAGATCGCCCGGAAAGTGAATGCCGGTGGTGCCGGTCATGATCGGGTGCAGATCGTGGCCGCCCTGATGGCAATCGACGCGGGACTGGAGCGGCTGCGGCATGCGGTGCTGGAAACAGGGGGGGATGATGATCGTTAAATTCCATCCCCGGGGGCGTGGTGGTGGTGCCGGTCCGGTGGATTACCTGCTGGGAAAAGACCGGCAGCGCGAGGGGGCGACCGTGCTGCAGGGAAAGCCGGAGGAAGTCCGGGAGCTTATCGATGCCTCGCCGTATGCGAAAAAGTACACCTCCGGTGTGCTGTCGTTCGCGGAGGCTGAACTGCCGCCCGGGCAGCGGGAGCAGATCATGGCCAGCTTTGAGCGGGTTCTGATGCCCGGGCTCGATAAAGACCAGTACAGCATTCTGTGGGTGGAGCACACCGACAAGGGGCGGCTGGAGCTGAATTTCCTGATCCCCAACACTGAACTGCTGACCGGGAAACGCCTGCAGCCGTACTACGATCGCGCCGACCGGCCGCGCATCGATGCCTGGCAGACCGTGGTGAACGGCAGACTGGGGCTGCATGATCCAAACGCCCCGGAGAACCGGCGGTTACTGGTCACGCCGTCCGCACTGCCGGAAACGAAGCTGGAAGCCGCTCAGGCGATTACACGGGGGTTGCTGGCCTTAGCCTCATCCGGGGAGCTAAAAACGCGCGAGGACGTCACAGGGGCGCTCACAGCGGCAGGTTTTGAGGTGGTCCGCACCACAAAAAACAGTATCAGCATTGCCGACCCGGACGGGGGGCGAAACATCCGACTGAAGGGAGCCATTTATGAGCAGTCTTTTAGCGCTGGCGAAGGACTTGGAGCAGCAATCGAAAGCGCAGCAGCAGAGTACCGGCGAGATGCTGAAAGCCGCATTCAGCGAGCACGAGAAGTCTGTAAAAGCGGAACTGAGCGCAAGCGCGAAGAGAATCAGCGACGCCATCAGCGCCCACGAGCAGGGTATGACCGCGGCGATGCAGTCGAACCGGCTGAGCGTGCTGCGTATGGTCGGCCGGACGTGGCTGACCATCACCCTGGTCTCGGTACTGCTGATCGCCACGAGCGGGAGCATTCTGTGGTGGCAGGGGCAGCAGATCACCGGGAATTACCAGACTATCCGGGCGCAGGAGCGGACGCAGGCCATGCTGTCGGAGAAGAACCACGGCGTGCAGCTGTCGCTCTGCGGGGAGAAGAAACTGTCCTGCGTCAAAGTGAACCCGAAAGCGGGAGCTTATGGGGAGGAAGGGAACTGGATGGTACTGGAGAGGAAATAGCCCATGACGGAACTGGAAAAACAGTTGCTGACCGCATTAGAGCAGTTACATCAGGACTACTCGCAAAGGCTGGACGAGTGGGAGAGCGCCTTCGCGGAATGGCAGAAGATGTCTGGTCTTATGCAACGGGAGAACGCGGCGCTGAACGAGCGCGTCACGCGCTTGAGTCAGCAGGTGGCGAACTTGAGCAGGCAGTTACAGCGTTTGAGCCAGTAGTGCAGCGGCATGAAATGGCGGTGGCCGCCGAACGGGCATACGAGCAGAAACAGCATGAAAAAGAGCTGGCTGAAACCCGTTCCCGGCAGCGGAGCTATAACGGTCCGACGCTGGGCTGACTGCGCGCATCCAGTGACAAACCCCAAGAAGAAGGGCTCATAAATTTCCCGCTAAATACGGTCGTGATGTTTCCATCACAGCGTATACAACGGAGGGATTATGAGACTGTTTAACGTGATTGAGACGGTGCTGAACTGCCTGTACATGGCGCTGGAGATCTGGGACTGGCTGGAGAAGCATTTTCCTGTTTTTAAGGCGTTCATCCGGATTCTGGCCTGAAATCAGACCGTATGCATCTGGCTGCATGACCATGCAGCCGGGTAAAATTTATCTGTCACGAACGGGGCGGTGTATCGGGTGGTTTGTTGCCGGTTTTACCTGACTGCCGCCCCGTTTGTGGCGAACCTGTCCGGAGCGGTGCGGGCAACGGATGTTATGGTAAATACAGGCATTATTCCTTCAGATAATGTTCCTTAAATTTCTCATGTCCTTTATCTAGAAACTGCTTAACGATGAGGCCTAACTCAATCACGTTACAACGAGAAGGTGTGTAGCCGTTACCAATGATGTCACATATATCAAAACCGAGAGCAATATGAGGTGGGGTAGTCATTGTTTGGTTATTCTCGTAAGCGTCGGCGACTCCTCTGGCTAAGATAGGGTAATATTTTTTGATAGCGGCTTTTCTCTCATTAGCGTTATGTTCTCCATGAGAATTTACTATCCATTTGGCAATGCTATCGCAAATTTCTTTAGCTAGGTCTGGTTGGTAATGTCGGAAGGCGTGATAACTGTAAATGGCGAAGCTAAGCAATTCTATATTCGAAGTGTTTAGACCTAGAGTGTCGTAGGCTGCCGAGTTCATCATTTCGAATGAGATTCCAGCTACAGTTTGTTCACCAGATCTCACATACGCTGATTTATCCATCTTTTTACACCATAAAATAAATATTAAGCATAAAAATACTAATGCCCCCGTGGTGGGTATACCAAAAAACGGGGAGCGGAGCGACCAGCGTCTGGCCGTTCTATGTTGTTCTGATTGTGTGGGTGTTGTGCCAGACTGGGCAATCGCATTTCACCGCAACTCCTGCCTTGAATCTCACTTTATCAGGTGCTTGTTATCGTACAGCGAGACGGGGTAGAGCTTAACTCTTTCGCGGCTAAGTTACGTTTCCACCGTTTGCCTGTTTATCCTGCCGGAGTCCGGGGCGTAGACCTGAGTTTCAAGGGTGCAGATATGATTTTAATGTCGTTGAATGGTATTAAGCTGGTAGTGACAAGGCTAGCCAGCCCTGCTAGGATTGGATTGCTACGTCTGATCCTGGCAGGTATCTGCGAAGAATTAGAGTACCGAAGCCCTGTGGTTCTGTCACGGGGCTTTTGTACATCTGTAGCCTGATCTTTCAACAAGCTCCCCGTCACACCTCACTTCATGTATGTGAAAAAATTTGTAG
>NZ_JBEOQT010000015.1:0-2430 GCF_040280225.1 Serratia sp. SM04
CGACAGCGAGCGCATGCATCTGATTTATGAAGTGGTCGAATTCGTTGGCCGCTGGTCAATGATCGACGTGTTTGTGATCGCCGTATTGTCGGCGCTGGTGCGAATGGGGCAGTTGATGAGCATTTACCCCGCGACGGGCGCCGTGCTGTTCGCGCTGGTGGTGATCCTCACCATGTTCGCCGCCATGACATTTGATCCCCGGCTGACCTGGGATCGCGCAAGTGAAACAATCAACAAGGAGCCGCAAGGTGACGGAAAATAATCATAGCGTCGCGGACGTCGAGAAGATCAAGCGCTGGTCGCCGGTGTGGATCATTCCCATCGTGACCGCGCTGATCGGCGCCTGGATCCTGTTTTACCACTTCAGCCATCAGGGGCCGGTAGTGACGCTGGTCACCACGACGGCGGAAGGGCTGGAAGCGGGTAAAACCAAAATCAAAAGCCGCAGCGTGGACGTCGGCGTGGTGGAAACCGTCACGCTGAGCGAGGATCTGAGCAAGGTGATGGTGCAGGCGCGCCTTAATTCCGGCATGGAGAAATTGCTGCGCCAGGACTCCGCCTTCTGGGTGGTGAAGCCGCAGATCGGCCGTGAAGGCGTCTCCGGGCTGGGCACGCTGCTCTCCGGCGCCTATATCGAACTGCAGCCGGGCAACAAGGGCAAAGACGGCAAAGACAACTATCAGCTGCTCGACGCGCCGCCGCTGGCCTCTCCGGATGCCAAAGGGCTGCGCATCGTGCTGGACAGCGAAAAATCGGGCCAGCTCAATGCCGGCGATCCGGTGCTGTTCCGCGGCTACCGCGTCGGCTCGGTGGAAACCAGCTATTTCGATCCCAAAACGCGCGCCATGCGCTATCAGCTGTTCATTACCGCGCCTTACGATCAGCTGGTCACCACCAACGTGCGCTTCTGGAAAGACAGCGGCGTGGCGTTCGACATGTCGGCGCAGGGCATGCGGGTGGAGATGGGGTCGCTGACCACCCTGTTCAGCGGCGGCGTCAGTTTTGACGTGCCGGAGGGCTGGGATCGCGGCGAACAGGCGAAAGAGAAGGCGGAGTACCGGCTGTTCGACAACCAGCGCAGCACGCAGGATTCGCTGTATACCGTGCATAAGGACTACCTGCTGTTCTTTTCCGATTCGGTGCGCGGCCTGCAGCCGGGCGCCCCGGTCGAGTTCCGCGGCATCCGTCTGGGTACGGTGGCGCAGGTGCCGTTCTACAAAGAGGGCATGGCGCAGCGCCTGAACAACGATTACCGCATTCCGGTGTTGATCCGCATTGAGCCCGATCGGCTTCATAAACAGCTGGGGGACAACGTCGATATAGAGGCGCACCTGAAAGACGCGGAATCGCGCGGCATGCGCGCCTCGATGAAGTCCGCCAACCTGCTGACCGGTTCGCTGTATATCGATCTCGACTTCTATCCGCAGGAGAAACCGTGGAAAGGGCCGCGTGAGATGTTCGGTTATCCGCTGATGCCGACCACCAGCGGCGGGCTGGCGCAGATCCAGCAGAAACTGATGCAGACGCTGGACAAGATCAACGCGATGCCGATCAATCCGATGATCAACGAAGCGACCAAGACGCTGGCGGAAAGTCAGAAAACCATGAAGTCGACGCAGCAGACCATGAAGTCGCTGAACGACATCATCGCCAGCAAAGAGATGCAGGCGCTGCCGCAGGACATGCAGAAAACCCTGCTGGAGCTGAACCGCAGCATGAAAGGGTTCCAGCCTGGTTCGCCGGCTTACAACAAGATGGTGGGCGACATGCAGCGCCTCGACCAGGTGTTGCGTGAGCTGCAACCTGTGCTGCGCACCCTGAATGAGAAGAGCAACGCGCTGGTGTTTAAAGCCGCCGGCAGCACTGACCCTCAGCCGAAGAAGGCCACGAAATGATGAAATGGATCCCGGTAGCCCTGGCGCTGTTGCTCAGCGCCTGCAGCAGTTCGCCACAGAAGACCTACTATCAGTTGCCGGCGCTGGGTGCGCCGGCCGCGGCCGGCAGCAGCGGCGCCTCCACGCGCCAGCTGTGGCTGGAGCACGTGAGCGTGGCGGATTATCTGGCGCAGAGCGGCGTGGTGTATCAGACCAACGACGTGCAGTATGTGATAGCGCAAAACAATCTGTGGGCCAGCCCGCTCGACCAGCAGCTGCAGCAAACGCTGGTCACCAACCTGAGCAGCGCGCTGCCGGGCTGGGTGGTCTCTTCGCAGCCGATGAGCAGCGATCAGGATGTGCTCAACGTCACCGTCAGCGGCTTCCACGGCCGTTTTGACGGCAAGGCGATCGTTCGCGGCGAGTGGGTGCTGAACCGCCAGGGGCGCTTGATCAAACGGCCTTTCAGCCTGGAATTGAAACAGGGCGAGGACGGCTATGATGCCCTGGTGCGCACCCTGGCGCAGGGCTGGCAGCAGGAAGCTCAGGCTATCGC
>NZ_JBEOQT010000016.1:0-1753 GCF_040280225.1 Serratia sp. SM04
TGGAAACATCTTCGGGTTGTGAGGTTAAGTGACTAAGCGTACACGGTGGATGCCTAGGCAGTCAGAGGCGATGAAGGGCGTGCTAATCTGCGAAAAGCGTCGGTAAGGTGATATGAACCGTTATAACCGGCGATACCCGAATGGGGAAACCCAGTGTGTTTCGACACACTATCATGTCATGAATACATAGTGGCATGAGGCGAACCGGGGGAACTGAAACATCTAAGTACCCCGAGGAAAAGAAATCAACCGAGATTCCCCCAGTAGCGGCGAGCGAACGGGGAGGAGCCCAGAACCTGAATCGGCTTGTGTGTTAGTGGAAGCGTCTGGAAAGTCGCGCAGCAAAGGGTGATAGCCCCGTACACTAAAATGCACAGGTCGTGAGTTCGATGAGTAGGGCGGGACACGTGACATCCTGTCTGAATATGGGGGGACCATCCTCCAAGGCTAAATACTCCTGACTGACCGATAGTGAACCAGTACCGTGAGGGAAAGGCGAAAAGAACCCCGGCGAGGGGAGTGAAATAGAACCTGAAACCGTGTACGTACAAGCAGTGGGAGCACCTTCGTGGTGTGACTGCGTACCTTTTGTATAATGGGTCAGCGACTTATATTTTGTAGCAAGGTTAACCGTATAGGGGAGCCGTAGGGAAACCGAGTCTTAACTGGGCGATTAGTTGCAAGGTATAGACCCGAAACCCGGTGATCTAGCCATGGGCAGGTTGAAGGTTGGGTAACACTAACTGGAGGACCGAACCGACTAATGTTGAAAAATTAGCGGATGACTTGTGGCTGGGGGTGAAAGGCCAATCAAACCGGGAGATAGCTGGTTCTCCCCGAAAGCTATTTAGGTAGCGCCTCGTGAACTCATCTTCGGGGGTAGAGCACTGTTTCGGCTAGGGGGCCATCCCGGCTTACCAAACCGATGCAAACTCCGAATACCGAAGAATGTTATCACGGGAGACACACGGCGGGTGCTAACGTCCGTCGTGAAGAGGGAAACAACCCAGACCGCCAGCTAAGGTCCCAAAGTCATGGTTAAGTGGGAAACGATGTGGGAAGGCACAGACAGCCAGGATGTTGGCTTAGAAGCAGCCATCATTTAAAGAAAGCGTAATAGCTCACTGGTCGAGTCGGCCTGCGCGGAAGATGTAACGGGGCTAAACCATGCACCGAAGCTGCGGCAGCGACGCTTAGGCGTTGTTGGGTAGGGGAGCGTTCTGTAAGCCGTTGAAGGTGGCCTGTGAGGGTTGCTGGAGGTATCAGAAGTGCGAATGCTGACATAAGTAACGATAAAGCGGGTGAAAAGCCCGCTCGCCGGAAGACCAAGGGTTCCTGTCCAACGTTAATCGGGGCAGGGTGAGTCGACCCCTAAGGCGAGGCTGAAAAGCGTAGTCGATGGGAAACAGGTTAATATTCCTGTACTTGGTGTTACTGCGAAGGGGGGACGGAGAAGGCTAGGCTGGCCGGGCGACGGTTGTCCCGGTTTAAGCGTGTAGGGGGTGTGACCTGGTAAATCCGGTTGCATATCAACCCTGAGGCGTGATGACGATGCACTACGGTGCAGAAGTAGTTGATGCCCTGCTTCCAGGAAAATCCTCTAAGCTCCAGGTAACATTAAATCGTACCCCAAACCGACACAGGTGGTCAGGTAGAGAATACCAAGGCGCTTGAGAGAACTCGGGTGAAGGAACTAGGCAAAATGGTGCCGTAACTTCGGGAGAAGGCACGCTGGCATGTAGGTGAAGTCCCT
>NZ_JBEOQT010000018.1:0-1064 GCF_040280225.1 Serratia sp. SM04
GCGGATGGAGCTGAAGCCAGTCGAAGATACCAGCTGGCTGCAACTGTTTAATAAAAACACAGCACTGTGCAAACACGAAAGTGGACGTATACGGTGTGACGCCTGCCCGGTGCTGGAAGGTTAATTGATGGGGTCAGCCGCAAGGCGAAGCTCTTGATCGAAGCCCCAGTAAACGGCGGCCGTAACTATAACGGTCCTAAGGTAGCGAAATTCCTTGTCGGGTAAGTTCCGACCTGCACGAATGGCGTAATGATGGCCAGGCTGTCTCCACCCGAGACTCAGTGAAATTGAACTCGCTGTGAAGATGCAGTGTACCCGCGGCAAGACGGAAAGACCCCGTGAACCTTTACTATAGCTTGACACTGAACATTGAGCCTTGATGTGTAGGATAGGTGGGAGGCTTTGAAGCGTGGACGCCAGTCTGCGTGGAGCCATCCTTGAAATACCACCCTTTAATGTTTGATGTTCTAACTCTGCCCCATAATCTGGGGTGAGGACAGTGTCTGGTGGGTAGTTTGACTGGGGCGGTCTCCTCCCAAAGAGTAACGGAGGAGCACGAAGGTTAGCTAATCACGGTCGGACATCGTGAGGTTAGTGCAAAGGCATAAGCTAGCTTGACTGCGAGAGTGACGGCTCGAGCAGGTACGAAAGTAGGTCTTAGTGATCCGGTGGTTCTGAATGGAAGGGCCATCGCTCAACGGATAAAAGGTACTCCGGGGATAACAGGCTGATACCGCCCAAGAGTTCATATCGACGGCGGTGTTTGGCACCTCGATGTCGGCTCATCACATCCTGGGGCTGAAGTAGGTCCCAAGGGTATGGCTGTTCGCCATTTAAAGTGGTACGCGAGCTGGGTTTAGAACGTCGTGAGACAGTTCGGTCCCTATCTGCCGTGGGCGTTGGAAGATTGAGAGGGGTTGCTCCTAGTACGAGAGGACCGGAGTGAACGCACCACTGGTGTTCGGGTTGTCATGCCAATGGCATTGCCCGGTAGCTAAGTGCGGAAAAGATAAGCGCTGAAAGCATCTAAGCGCGAAACTTGCCTCAAGATGAGTCTTCCCTGG
>NZ_JBEOQT010000019.1:0-623 GCF_040280225.1 Serratia sp. SM04
AAAAGAAGTAGGTAGCTTAACCTTCGGGAGGGCGCTTACCACTTTGTGATTCATGACTGGGGTGAAGTCGTAACAAGGTAACCGTAGGGGAACCTGCGGTTGGATCACCTCCTTACCTAAAGATATTAGTTCGAGTGGCGTGCTCACACAGATTGTCTGATGAAAAAGTAACGAGCAAAAGCGTCATAAAAGTACGGTGTCGTGTCCCCTTCGTCTAGAGGCCTAGGACACCGCCCTTTCACGGCGGTAACAGGGGTTCGAATCCCCTAGGGGACGCCAAGCTTCCGACCCACCCGGTGAAAGCGGCGGTCTTCAGTATCTGACGATACACCATATCTTAAAGATGACTTTCGAGTCATGTTTAAGATATTGCTCTTTAACAATCTGGAACAAGCTGAAAATTGAAACATGACGGCTGAAATTCATTCCTCCGTAGAAGTACCGGAATGAAGAGTAACCTGTCATAGAGTCTCTCAAATGTTTGCAACTTGAACGATGGAAACATCTTCGGGTTGTGAGGTTAAGTGACTAAGCGTACACGGTGGATGCCTAGGCAGTCAGAGGCGATGAAGGGCGTGCTAATCTGCGAAAAGCGTCGGTAAGGTGATATGAACCGTTATAAC
>NZ_JBEOQT010000020.1:0-614 GCF_040280225.1 Serratia sp. SM04
CGTGAGCACATCCTGCTGGGTCGTCAGGTTGGCGTTCCTTTCATCATCGTATTCATGAACAAATGCGACATGGTTGATGATGAAGAGCTGCTGGAACTGGTAGAAATGGAAGTTCGCGAACTGCTGTCCGCTTACGACTTCCCAGGCGACGACCTGCCAGTAATCCGCGGTTCCGCGCTGAAAGCGCTGGAAGGCGAAGCTGAGTGGGAAGCGAAAATCATCGAACTGGCTGAAGCGCTGGACAGCTACATCCCAGAGCCAGAGCGTGCTATCGACAAGCCGTTCCTGCTGCCAATCGAAGACGTATTCTCCATCTCCGGTCGTGGTACCGTTGTTACCGGTCGTGTTGAGCGCGGTATCATCAAAGTTGGCGAAGAAGTTGAAATCGTTGGTATCAAAGACACCGTTAAGTCTACCTGTACTGGCGTTGAAATGTTCCGCAAACTGCTGGACGAAGGCCGTGCTGGTGAGAACGTAGGTGTTCTGCTGCGTGGTATCAAACGTGAAGAAATCGAACGTGGTCAGGTACTGGCGAAGCCAGGCTCTATCAAGCCACACACCCAGTTCGAATCTGAAGTGTACATCCTGAGCAAAGATGAAGGTGGTCGTCACAC
>NZ_JBEOQT010000021.1:0-1264292 GCF_040280225.1 Serratia sp. SM04
CGGAGTGAACGCACCACTGGTGTTCGGGTTGTCATGCCAATGGCATTGCCCGGTAGCTAAGTGCGGAAAAGATAAGCGCTGAAAGCATCTAAGCGCGAAACTTGCCTCAAGATGAGTCTTCCCTGGACCTTTAAGGTCCCTGAAGGAACGTTTAAGACTAAGACGTTGATAGGCTGGGTGTGTAAGTGCAGCGATGCATTGAGCTAACCAGTACTAATGATCCGTGAGGCTTAACCTTACAACACCGAAGGTGTTTTAGAGACGAAGAGATTTTCAGCGAAGTTCCGAGATTGGTTCTGATGGCGACACGAAAGTGAAGCGGTTGGAATGAAACAGAATTTGCCTGGCGGCAATAGCGCGGTGGTCCCACCTGACCCCATGCCGAACTCAGAAGTGAAACGCCGTAGCGCCGATGGTAGTGTGGGGTCTCCCCATGCGAGAGTAGGACACTGCCAGGCATCAAATAAAACAACAAGCCTCATGCGAAAGCATGGGGCTTTTTGTTTTGTCTGTTATCTGGCGTTCTGCTCGAGCATGGCCATGCGAAAGGCCCGTCGGGAACGGGCCTTAACGCCGCGTGCGGCGGCCCCGGAGGGGAGAGTCTCAGGATGAGACGAATTGTGTAGGACACTGCCAGGCATCAAACAAAGCCGAAAGCCCTGAACATCAGTTCAGGGCTTTTTGCTATGCGTAAAACGGAAAATCCCCGTTGCAATCCGCTTCAGCTTTCAGCGTGCGGTTTAATATTCATCACAAATTCCGCGCATTGTCCCTCCAAACGCCAGATATTCTTCGTCCGCTATTAAGTTTGGTTGTTAACTTATAAATAACAATAAAGTAACAACCAGAGCGGCAGGACGCCGAATTTCATCATTGCTATGGCTCGGAGAAAATACCATGACAGAAACAACCTCGGTTCTTGAGGATGAACGCGGCGTCGAACAGGGGGCGCTGGATAACAAAAAACGCATTTTTGCCATCGTCGGGGCTTCATCAGGCAATCTGGTGGAGTGGTTTGATTTTTACGTTTACTCCTTCTGCTCAATCTACTTTGCCGCCTCATTTTTTCCGGCGGGCAACAGCACGACACAACTGCTGCAAACTGCCGGTGTGTTCGCCGCCGGCTTCTTTATGCGGCCGATCGGCGGCTGGCTGTTCGGCTACATTGCCGATAAACACGGCCGAAAAAACTCAATGCTGCTTTCGGTCTGCATGATGTGCGCCGGATCGCTGGTGATCGCCTGTCTGCCGACGTATGAGTCGATCGGCAGCTGGGCGCCGGCGCTGCTGCTGATCGCGCGATTGTTCCAGGGGCTGTCTGTGGGCGGCGAGTACGGCACCAGCGCCACCTACATGAGCGAGGTGGCAATCAAGGGGCGGCGCGGCTTCTACGCATCGTTCCAGTATGTCACGCTGATCGGCGGGCAACTGCTGGCGCTGCTGGTATTGGTGATCCTGCAGCAGATATTGTCCGGCGAAGAGCTGAAGGCCTGGGGATGGCGCATCCCGTTTGCCTTGGGGGCCGTGTTGGCGGTGGTGGCGTTGTACCTGCGCCGTTCGCTGAATGAAACCTCCGATGCGAAAACACGTAACCACCAAGATGCCGGTTCGCTGACGGGGCTATGGAAAAACCGCAAGGCGTTTGTGATGGTGTTGGGCTTTACCGCCGCCGGTTCACTGACCTTTTACACTTTTACCACCTATATGCAGAAATATCTGGTGAACACCGCCGGTATGGACGCCAAGCTGGCCAGCGCCATCATGACCGCCGCGCTATTCGTCTTCATGTTGCTGCAGCCGGCGGCAGGCGCGTTCTCGGACAAAATCGGCCGTCGCAGCTCGATGCTGATCTTCTCGGCATTGGCCACCCTGTTGACGGTGCCGATCCTGTTCGCCCTGAAAGGGGTGAGCAACCCCTTTATGGCGTTCGGCCTGATCGTACTGGCGCTGTTCGTTGTCAGCTTTTACACCTCGATCAGCGGGCTGCTTAAAGCCGAGATGTTCCCGCCGGAGGTGCGTGCGTTAGGGGTAGGCTTGTCTTATGCGGTAGCGAATGCCCTGTTCGGCGGTTCGGCGGAATATGTCGCGCTGTCGCTTAAATCGTTCGGCGTGGAAAATGCCTTCTTCTGGTATGTTTCCGGCATGTGCCTGCTGGCGTTGCTGGTCTCACTCCGGCTGCATCGCAAAGGCAAGGAAATACAGCTGTAATAAAAACCCCGGCCTTGGCCGGGGTCAGAGTAGATCTTACAGGATACGGCTAATCAACCGATCGATGCGGATACGCCGTAGACGGCGAATCAGCTTGCGCACCTTGATCGGGTACTGCTGAATGCTTTGCAGCTCCTGATAATGGCCGACCACGGTGGTGTGAGTGCGGATGCACTCCAGTTCTGTTTGCCGTTGCTCGCGCATTTCCTGCTTGGGATCGTGGATCAGAATGGCGTTTTCCAGATCCAACCGCCAGGCGCGCGGGTTGAGGTTATTGCCGGTAATCAGCTGCCACTCTTCGTCAACCCACATGCCTTTCAGATGATAGCTGTTATCGCCATCCTTCCACAGACGCACGATCAACTGCCCGGTGTCGATATAGCGCTGCAAGCGGCTCAGAAAACGGCGCAGGTTGATCTCGTACAGGTAGGGCAGCGCGCCGATGATTTTGAACGGCTGGTCTTCCGGAATATAGAAGTCGTTGGCGGTCTTGTCGCCGACGATGATCTCCACCTGTTTGCCCTGGCGCAGCAGATAAATGATATTGCGCACCAGCAGCGCCGGCAGGTTGAAATAAGGGGTGCACAGCGTCAGTTTCTGGTCGGCGCACGACATCAGGTGATGAATGGTTTTATTCAGCACGCTTTGCTTGCCAAGCCCAACCAGCGGCGTCACCGCCAACTCATTGTTGCCGGCCTTGCCGCGGAAGTGATAGCCGGCGCGGCGCAGGGCGAAACGGAACAGGCGGGTCTCGTTTTTGATCTCCGGGCTTTTCGGCCGATCGCTGCGATCGAGGCGCTGTACGGCGCCGGCGGTGAGCAGATGCTGCTTGATGTAATCGATCAGGGTATCGGCCAACACCTCGTTGGTGATCAGCTGGTAGCGATCGTAACGGTATTTCTCATGCTGATGCAGATAAACGTCGTTGATGCTGGCGCCGCTGTAGATCACGGTATCGTCGACCACAAAGCCCTTCAGGTGCAGTACGCCCAACGCTTCGCGGGTATTGACCGGCACGCCGTAGATAGGCACCGACTGCTCGGGATGTTGGCCGGCCATGGCGCAGTACCAGTCGGCGTTGGTATTGGCGACGGCGGCGCCGATGCGGCCGCGCTGTGCGCGGTGCCAGTCGACCAGCACGCAGATTTCCAGCTCGGGCCGCCGCTGCTTGGCTTGATACAGCGCGTTGAGGATCTCGCGCCCGGCGTCGTCATGCTCCAGATACAGAGCCACCAGATAGATGCGTTGGGTAGCGTTGGCGATGGCGTCCAGCAGCGTGGTGCGAAAATCGGACGGCGCGTACAACGTACGAACATCAGCAACCGTCTGGGGGAGTTTGGGCAGTTGTGCAAGGTGTTGTTGATGTTTGCTACGTTTAAATTTTGACAACATCACAGTGCGTTTCTTCTCTCATGATTGATGGCCGGAACGCCACAGGCATAAAAACATTAAACCGAATAATCGGGCGATAATACCATTAGTTGCCTCGATTGTGCGTATGTTTTGGCGTTAAGTGGTGGATTCGTAGCGCATTGCGACGCAGGTCACTGCGCGTCGGCGGCCTGCAGCGGCAGCGTCAGATTGACGATGCCGTCCTCAAGCTGCACCTCAATGCCAAAGCCCAGCCGCTGCGCCAACGCGATCATGCCGCGGTTATTCGGCATGGTGATGCCGCTCAGACGGGTCAGGCCATGGGCGCGCGCATAGGCGATCATTTTCTCCAGCAGTTGGCGGCCCAGACCCAGGCCTTTCAGGTCGGAACGCACCAGCACGGCGAATTCGGCGTCGGTGTTGTCCGGATCGGACAGCGCGCGGGTCACGCCGATGATCTCGTCTGCGCGCACCGCCACAAAGGCCATTTCTCGATCGTAGTCGATCTGCGTCATGTTGGCCAAATCGTCATGGGTAAACTCGTTGATCTCGCTGAAGTAGCGATAATAGAGGTCTTCCTTGGTCACCCGGTCGATGAAATGCTTCAGCGCCGGCTCGTCTTCCGGCAGGATCGGGCGGAACAGGCATTGGCTGCCGTCTTTCAACGCGATGGTTTCTTCCAGCTCATGCGGATAAGGGCGAATCGCCAGCCGCGCCTGCGGATCGCCGCTGAACGGCGCGAGCTGCATCGAAACGTCCAGCAGGGTGAATTCGCTGCCGGAGGCCAGCACCGGGTGAATATCCAGCCGGGCGATCTCCGGGCAGTCGAGGATCAGGTTGGAGACCTGCACCAGCAGGCGGCTCAGCCCGGGGATATCCAAAGGGCGCAGCGCGCTGCGGCCGCGGATCTTGCCGCCTTTCACCGCCTGCAGCACCAGATAACGCGCCAGCGCCATGTTCAGCGGCGGCAGCGCGACCGCCACCTGATTTTCCTGGCGCCATTCCACGCCGCCTTCGCCCAGCATGATCAGCGGGCCGAAAATCGCATCCTGCTCCACCGCGATGCGCAGCTCCTGGGCGCCGGCGCGGTTAGCCATGCTCTGCACCAGCAGGCCGTGAATGCGCGCCTGAGGGTAGGTGCGCTTTACGCGGTCGAGGATCGCCTCCGCCGCGCGCTGCACTTCGGTCGCGGTGCGCAGGTAGAGCATGACGCCCTGAACTTCCGATTTGTGCGGGATATCCGGCGAACGCAGCTTCAGCGCCACCGGGTAGCCGATCTGTTCGGCAATGTGTACCGCTTCGGCGCTGTCCTCGGCAATCCAGGTCGGCAGGGTGCTCAGATCGTAGGCCTGCAGGATGGATTGCACCTCGTGGGTATCCAACTGGGTGGCGCCTTCGGCCAGCGCCTGATGGATAAGGCGGTGGGCGTCGGCGGTGTTGGCGGTCAGGCCGATCGGCAGCGCAGGCGTCTCTTTCAGCTGCTTCTGGTTGCGGCGATATTCCACCATATGCATAAAGGCGGTCACCGCGCCTTCCGGGGTGCGGTAGGTGGGAATGGCGGCCTCGGTAAACAGCCGGCGCGCCTCTTGCGAAGAGTATTCGCCGCACCAGTTGGTCAGCAACGTGATGCGCTTGCCGCGTGCATGGCGATGCAGCGCGTCGATCAGCCGTTCCGCCGTGGCGGAGCCCGGCGCCGCCGCGCTCGGCGCGTGGATCAACAGCAGCGCGTCATAGTCGTGGCTGTCGAGCAGCGCTTCGATTGCCGCCAGGAAGCGCTGCGGCGTGGCGTCATCGCGCAGGTCGAGCGGATTGCCGGCGCGGATGAAATCCGGCAGCGCGTCGCTCAATTTTGCCAGGCTCTCATCGCTCAGCGTGGCCAGCTTGCCGTTGCGTCCGAGCAGTTCGTCCAGCGCCATCGCCGCCGGCGCTGCCCCGTTGCTGACGATCATCAGCCGCTCGCCGCGCAGCGGATGCATATGGCTGAGGGTTTCCACCGCCGAGAACAGCTCGTGGGTATCCTGCACGCGCAGCAGGCCGGCGCGCTGGATGGCGGCGTCATAGGCGGTGTCCAGCCCCAGCTGGCTGTTGAGCAGCAGCTGCGCCTGTTGGCTGCGGCCGCTTTTGATCACCAGAATGGGCTTGTTGCGTGAGGCGCTGCGCGAGGCGGAGAGAAAGCGCCGTGCGTCGCTGATGTTTTCCAGATACAGCAGGATGGCGCTGGTCTTGCTGTCGCGCGCCAAAAAGTCGAGCAGGTCGTCGACGTCGATATCCAGGCTGTCGCCCAGCGCGATGAAGTAGGAGAAACCGACTTCGCGCTGCTGCGCCCAGTCGAGAATGGTGTTGGCCACGGCGGCGGACTGCGAGATAAACGCCAGCTTGCCCTTTTGGATCGGCACCGGCGAGAAGCTGGCGTTGATGCCCTGCCACGGCGCCAGCAGCCCCAGGCTGTTGGGCCCTAACAGCCGCATGGCGTAGCGCTGTGCGCAGGCCTTCAGCTCGGCGAACTGTTCCGGCGGCGAAGAGAGCACGATGGCGGTTTTGCAGCCGCGTTGGCCCAGCGCTTCAATCAGCGCCAGATTGCGTTTGGCGTGGGTGCAGATGATCGCCAGATCCGGCGTCAGCGGCAGGCTGGCGACGTCGGGGTAGGCCATCACGCCGCATACCGCCTTGTAGCGCGGCGTGACCGGCAAGATGGGCCCGCCGAAACCGCCGGCCAGCAGATTGCTCATCATCAGGTTGCCGGCGCGGCCGGGCTGCTGCGAAGCGCCCAGCACGGCGATCGATTTGGGACGTAGTAGCGCTTCTAACCCTCGCTGGCTCATGCACGGCTCCTTTTGGCAACGTTACGCCTGATTTTAGGCGCTTTCTGGCTACATTGCTGTGACCGGTGCCTCCGGCCGGGTCGGTTTTCCCGCCAGATACTGTTGACGGAAATAGCGGAAATGCTGATTCAATCCGTCGGCGGCCGGCAGATCGCCCGCCTGTTGCAGCAGGGCGGCGGCCACTTCCGCCGTGCAGTGTTGCTCGGCGCGGCTGGCTTCGCGCAGCTGATAGTCCGATGCCGCGTCGACGTTGAGGGAAAACACCGGGAATTGATTGAGGTACGGGCTTTTACGGAACATTTTGCGCGCTTCCGCCCAGGTGCCGTCCAGCATGATGAACAGCGGCGGTTTGCCGCCGGCGGGCAGCTCGCTGAACACCGGCCGTTCGGCGTCGGCGTAGGAAGCGGGGAACACCACATAAGGCTGCCGCGCCGGATCGTTGATGGCCGCCAGCAGGGCCGGATCGATCTCGGTGCGTGACCAGAGAAACGCCTGGGTGTCCGGCAGGATATCGGCGATCAGGCGGCCGGTGTTGCTGGGCTTGAGCGGCTCGGCGCCGAACATGATCAGGCAGAAACGGCTGCCGGCCTGCTGCGGGCGAATGGTGTCGCACAGGCAGTTTTTATGCGGTAGCAGGCAACCCTGACAACGCGCCACCCGGCAACCGCGCGCCAGAAAAGGGCGGGTGGCGCGGTCTAAACGGAATTGGCGCAGGCGAAGTACGGCGTTGTCGGTCATAACGATCCTGGGGAAAAACCGCCATTGTAACGCAGAAAAAAGCCCGCCGGGAGGGGCGGGCTCGATCGGGGGCGCGTTCGCGCGCGATGGCGGGATACGGCCTATACTTGCCGAATCACACTAACTCGTTGAGCCAGTTGTCAAACGGCGCTTTCGGCATCGCGCCGTTGAGCATATCGACCATTTTGCCCTGACGGAACACCATGATGGTCGGGATGCTGCGGATGCGGAAACGGGCGCTCAGCTCCGGCTCGGCTTCGGTGTTCACTTTCACGAAGCGCACTTTGCCGGCGCGCTCTTCGGCCACGTCTTCAAAGATCGGCGCAAAGCTGCGGCACGGGCCGCACCACGGCGCCCAGAAATCGACCACGACCGGCAGATCGTCCTGCAGCAACTGGTCCAGCGTGGCGGCGGTGGCGTTGATCACTTCACCGTCGAAGAGCTCATGGCCGCAGCGGCCGCATTTCGCGTTGTCCGCCAGACGTTCTTCCGGCACGCGGTTGGTG
Source organism: Serratia sp. SM04 (assembly GCF_040280225.1). NCBI lineage: Bacteria > Pseudomonadati > Pseudomonadota > Gammaproteobacteria > Enterobacterales > Yersiniaceae > Serratia > Serratia sp. SM04. The sequence continues at coordinate 7,646 of NZ_JBEOQT010000021.1, forward strand.
GCATTGCAAGCTGCACAAACTGTATTCATGTTGACCTCGGGTACAGAGAAAGCATGGTCCCCGCAACGCGGTTGCGGAGATGTTTCTTTAATGCTGACAATTATCGGCAAAACCCGGCGCATGAACAATGAGGTTTGTTCAATGGATGTGATAGTTGGGAGCTTTTAGCGCAAGTTGGTGGCTTCGTGCACCAACATCAGGTAATCTTCGCGCCCTGCGCGTTGGTGGAGAAGACAATGAACGATTCATTTAGTGGCAAGAACGGTAAAGTCAAAGTGATGTACGTCCGCAGTGACGACGACAACGGCGACGACCGCAACAAGAATAAACGTCCGGCCGGCAAAGGCCGTCCGGCTGACGGTGCGCGCTCGGGCCGCACCGGTCAAGACAAGGCACGCGGCGGCAACGATCGCCGCGGCGCCGACTCCCGCCGCAGTGAAAGCGATCGTCCTCGCCGTCCGGCGCGCTCTGAAGATCGCGGCGGCAACGAGTCGCCGTGGAGAACCGTCTCGCGCGCGCCGAATGAAGAGCCGGCGTTCGATCACGGCGGCATCAGCGGCAAAAGCTTTATCGATCCTGAGCAACTGCGCCGCCAGCGCGCGGAAGAAACCCGCGTTTACGGTGAAAACGCCTGTCAGGCGCTGTTCGCCAGCCGCCCGGAAGCGATCGTGCGCGCCTGGTTCGTGCAGTCGGTTACCCCGCGCTTCCGCGAAGCGCTGCGCTGGATGGCGGCCAACCGCAAGGCTTACCACGTGGTGGATGAGGAAGAGCTGGCCAAGGCTTCCGGCACCGAGCACCACGGCGGCGTGTGCTTCCTGATCAAAAAACGTCAGGGGCTGGACGCGCAGACCTACCTGAAAACCGCCCCGGCGACCGACTGCGTGCTGGCGCTGGAAGAAGTAGGCAACCCGCATAACCTGGGCGCCATCGTTCGTTCGTGCGCCCATTTCGGCGTCAACGGCGTGCTGCTGCAGGATCCGGCGCTGCTGGAGTCCGGCGCGGCGGTGCGTACCGCAGAAGGCGGCGCTGAGCACATCAAGGCGATCAACGCCGATGATTTCCTGTCGGTGCTGGATACCTTCCGCAAGGCGGGTTACACCATCGTTACCACCTCCAGCCATAAAGGCACCGCGCTGGCGCAGGCCAAGCTGCCGGCCAAGATGGTGCTGGTGCTGGGCCAGGAACGTGACGGTCTGAGCGACAGCGCCTGGCAGCAGGGCGACATGAACGTCTCGATCGGCGGCACCGGCAAGGTGGAAAGCCTGAACGTTTCCGTGGCGACCGGCATTCTGCTGGCGGACTGGTGGCGTCAGAATCAGGCGTAATCTGTTCTACGTCGGATAAAAAACGGGCGCCTCAGGGCGCCCGTTTCGTTATTGAAGCTTAGTGGGCGCCGCCGCCCCCACCGCCGCCGGAGCTGAACGGCGGTTTCGCCACCCACACCAGCGCCAGCAGCACCAGGAATACCCCGGCCGACAGCCAGAAGATCTCGTTGGCGGAGATGATCAGGCCTTGCGCGGTGATCTCGTTGGCGATGTAGGCCGACGCCTGCTGCTTGCTCATGCCGAGCTGCTCCAGCTGCCGGTACATCTCCTGCGACTGCGGGTTGTACGGATTGACGAACTCCGTCAGCTGCGAATGGTGCTGCGATTCGCGCTGCGTCCACAGGGTGGTGGTGATCGAGGTGCCGATCGAACCCGCCAGCGTCCGCGTGAAGTTCGACAGGCTCGACGCCGCCGCCATGCGTTCCGGCGGCAGGCCGGACAGCGTGATGGTGGTCAACGGCATGAAGAAGCAGGCGATGGCGAAGCCCTGAACGAACTGCGGCCAGGCGGACGCGCCGAAGTCCATGCCCGGTTCAAACGTATAGGCGCGCCAGTAGAAGCACACGGCATACATGATGAAGCTGAAGGTCACCAGCTTGCGCATGTCGAGCCGGTTGCCGAACTTACCGATGATCGGCGACAGCAGCACCGGGATCAGCCCGACCGGCGCCGACGCCAGCCCCGCCCAGGTGGCGGTATAACCGTATACCTCTTGCAGCAACTGCGGCAACAGCACGATGGCGCCGAAGTACAGCATGTAGGCCAGGCTGATGCACAGGCAGCCGATGGTGAAGTTGCGCGACTTGAACAGCGACAGATCCACCACCGGATGGTCGTCCGTCAGCTCCCAGACCACCAGGAACAGCAACGCCACCACCGCTACGACGGTGAGGGTGATGATCTCGGTCGAGTTGAACCAGTCCAGCTCCTTGCCCTGATCGAGCATCACCTGCAGCGAACCGATGCCGACGATCAGCAGCACCAGGCCGACGGTGTCGATCGGTTTGATCTCGGTTTTGGTTTCTCGCCCCTTCAGCGTCGCCATCGCCGCCACGATCACGAAGGCGCCGATCGGGATGTTGATGAAGAAGATCCAGCCCCAATGGTAGTTGTCGCTGATGTAACCGCCGAGGATCGGCCCGAAGATCGGCGCGACGATAACGGTCATCGACCAAAGCGCCAGGGCCATCGCCCGCTTGGCGGGCGGGTAGTTGTTCAGCAACAGGCTCTGCGACAGCGGGATCAGCGGCCCGGCCACCACGCCCTGGATCACGCGGAAGAAGATCAGCATGCCGAGGCTGTTGGAGATGCCGCACAGCCAGGAGGCGAGGACGAACAGCGCGGTGGACCAGAGGAACAGCCGCACTTCGCCGATGCGCTTCGCCAGCCAGCCGGTGATCGGGATCGAGATGGCGTTCGCCACGCCGAACGAGGTGATCACCCAGGTGCCCTGCGAGTTGGAAGACCCGAGGTTACCGGCAATGGTGGGGATCGCCACGTTGGCGATGGTGGAGTCCAGCACCTGCATGAAGGTCGCCATGGCGAGCGCGACCGTCATCCAGGCGAGCTGGGCGCCTTCAAGCGGTTTCTGTGGCAAGATGGCCTCCCGCGCGCTTAGCCGGCGTTCGCATGGATCACGTCGGCGATCAGCTGATTAACCGGCGCCAGGTTCAAGGCCAGCGCGTCGCTCTGGTACAGCGGTTTGTCGCGCACCACGTCGGCCAGCACGCGGCCGTCCAGGTTGGCGGTGTCGACGGTCACCAGCGTAGAAAGCCCGATGCGCAGCGGATGATCGGCCACCTGCTTGGCGTCGAGCTCAATACGCACCGGCAGACGTTGCACCACTTTGATCCAGTTGCCGGTGGCGTTCTGGGCCGGCAGCAGCGAGAAGGCGCTGCCGGTGCCCATGTCGATACCGGCCACTTTGCCCTGATACACCACGTCGTCGCCGTAGACGTCGCTGACCACCGTCGCCGGCTGGCCGATGCGCATGTTGGCGATCTGGGTTTCCTTGAAGTTGGCGTCAACCCAAATGTGATCGGCCGGCACCACCGCCATCAGCGGCGAACCGGCGGCGATCTGCGCGCCGACCTGCACGCTGCGGCGCGAGACATAGCCGGTAATGGGGCTAATCACTTTGGTACGCTGCAGCGCCAGCCAGGCGTCGCGCATTTGCGCGGCGGCCTGTTGGATCGCCGGCTGCTGTTCCAGCGGGGTATTCAGCACCATCGCCTGGTTGGCGTTGTATTGCTGCACCGCCACTTCCAGCGCGGCCTTGGCGCTGTCGACCGCATCGCGCGCGTGTTGCAGCTCTTCGCGGCCGATGGCGTCAACGCTGCCCAGCACCACGCGGCGCTTCAGATCGTTCTCGGCCTTGCTCAGATCGGTCTTGCGCAGGGCGATGTTGGCCTGATACTGCTTGCTGTTGATGATCAGCTGGTGGGTCTGACGCACGCTGTTGGCCAGGCCGGTCTTGGCGCGTTCAAACGCCTGCTCGGCATCGGTCGGATCGAGCGTCAGCAGCACGTCGCCCTGCTTGACGTAGTCGGTGTTGTCGAAATTGACGCTGTTCACGCTGCCGGACACCTGGGCCATGATCTGCACCTGGTTGCCGGAGACGTAGGCGTCGTCGGTTTCCTGGTGATGACGCAGCACCAGGAACCAATACACTAAGTAAGCCACCCCTATAACAATGAAAATAACCGTCAGCAACAGCAGCCAAAATTTACGCTGCTTCTTTTTGCCGCTCGGCTGCTGCGGGTTTTGGATTTCCGCGCTTGCGCTCATGGTGTTCTCCAAGCCTTATATTATTATGCTTTCGAATCCGCTGCGGCCGGGGCCTGATAGCCACCGCCCAGCGCACGGATCAGTCCTATCTTCGCCTGCAGTAAGTTGCTGCTGGCATTCAACTCCGCCTGTTGCTGCTGCAATAGCTGCGTCTGGCTGGTCAACAGATCGTCGCGCCCGATAATCCCTGCCTGGTAACGGGCGTTGGCGACCTGATACACCTGTTGCATCGACTGGGCCGCGGACGCCGCCTGCAGCTGCTGTTGCGCAGAACTCTGCTGGATGGTGATGGCGTCGGCGGTTTCCTGTACCGCATTCAGGATGGTTTGGTTGTAGGATTCCACCGCTTCGTCATACAGCGCGGATTCCTCGCCCAGCTTGCTGCGCAGCGCCCCGGCGTGGAAGATCGGCAGCGAAATCGCCGGCATCACGTTCCAGGCCTGGCTGGCCGCTTCAAACAGATTCGGGCTGGTGCCACTGGTATTGGTGGTCATCAGGCCGGCGAAGGCTGAAATGGTCAGGCTGGGGTAAAACTCTTTACGTGCGGCGCTGACGCGCTGGCTGTAAGACTCCACCAGCTGGCGTTGCGCGGCGATGTCCGGGCGTTTGCCCAGCAGATCCGCCGTCAGCTCGCCCTGCGGCGCCATCAGGTTGTCTGCAGGCAACGGCACCTGACGCAGGTGCTGCATGGCGTTCGGCCCCTGGCCCGCCAGCGCGGCGAGCTGGTGCCGGAGCTGCTCGATCTGCGACTGCAGCTGCAGGATCTGCTGCTTGGCGACGTCGGACTGCGCCTGGGTTTGTTGCGGCACGTCGACGCCGGTCAGACCGGCCTGATAGCGCTGTTGGCGCAATGCGGTCAGGCGCTCATTGTTGTTCACTTCCTGCTGCAGCAGCTTCTCGAGCGCCAGATTGCTCTGCAGCTGGTAGTAGGCGGACGCCACCGAGCTGGTCAGCGTCAGCGCCGCCTGTTCCTGCTCGGCGCGCGCGGCGTTGACCTGCGCTTTGGCGGCGTTCACCTGGTTGCGGTATTTGCCCCACCAGTCGAACTCGTACGCCAGGTTCAACCCCAGCGAGTTGGAGCTTGAATAGATCGGTTTATGCGGATACCCCAACCCCATATTGACGTTTTGCGGCACGCGCTGGCGCTGGGTGCTGGCGTTCAGATCCAGGTTCGGCCCGTTGGCGGCGCTGGCTTCGCCCACCACGCTCTGCGCTTCGCGCACGCGGGCGGCGGCCTGCCGCAGGGTCGGCGAGCTTTGCAGCGTTTGCGTCATCAGGGTATCCAACTGCGGATCCTTGAGGGCGCGCCACCACTGCGGGCTGACGGCCAGCGAACTGACTTTCGGCTGAGCCAACTGCAGGCTCTGCGGATCCATCAGCGTGGATTGCGGGGCAATATTATCGGTCGAAGCACACCCGGCCAGCAGCAACACGGCGAACAGCGGGGTGAGTCTCCAGTTAAATGGGGATCGCATAATAGGTACCTGAACAGAAATTGTGAATTAGGGTAACTGTTCTGTGATTTCCATTTGATCCAGACGTGCCAGCAATTTGCGCGTCAGCTGTTCCAGCTGTTTTTGCTCATCGTCGGTCAACGTGGACCACAGGAAATGCAGACATTGGTGCTGCGGCGGCAGCAGTTGACTGAGAAACTCTTCCCCCTGCGGTGTCAGATGCAGATGCAGGCAGCGGCGATCGTTGTCGCTTTCCCGGCGCTCGATCCAGCCGCGTTTCTCCAGCTCATCGGCGATGCGGGTCGCATTGGTGCGCGAGGAGCCCAAGGCAGAGCTTAGCTCAGAAGGTTGGATGCTGTGGCTCTCCTGCGCATCCAAGGTAATCAGCGCCATAAACAGTGTTTCGTTAATCCCCTGCGCCTTGAGCATCTTATTGCGGTTTTCCAGCAGCTTGCCTTGCATGTGCATGCACAGGCGGGTCAGCAGGATTTCCTGATAAGGGAAATCTTTCTGCCGGGTGGCGCGGAAATTCAGCATTTGTTCTATGGGGGCAAACGAGCTTTCCATAATTTAGGGCCTCATTAATTTCGTTCGAGATAGTAACGACGGTGACTAATAATGTAAATGTTCAGCCGTGCGGATAATTTAGCAATTCGTGTCATTTGTCAGTGTTTGTAAAGATGTGGCGCCTGAAAACGCCAAAGTGAAGCCAAACGATCGGAGCGGCGTCAGCCCGGACCGAAAAGCATTAACAGCTTTAATGTGACGCCAAAGGCCGTCGCGCCGAGCAGCGTCGACAGAATGATGCTTTTGCTGCGGTAGAAGCACAGCGCCAGCGCGGCGAACCCCACCAACGTCGGCAGCAGCTTGTCCGGTTCGCGCATCACCACCGGCGTGCTGGAGACCACCAGCAGGGCGCAGATCGAGGCGATGCCGATGCTGTCGAGCAGCAGGGCGGCTTTACCGCGTTTGAGGCCGGGCTGGGCGCGCGCCGGCGCCAGCCGCAGCGGCAGATAACGGAACAGGTAATTGGCGCAGCCCACCACCAGACCGATCGCCAGCACATCAGTGTTCATGGGGGGCCTCCGCAGGGGCTGGCTGGAACAGGGCGGCGAAGCAACCGGCGCCGATGCCGGCCAAAATGGCAACCGGAATGGAGAACAGCACCACGCCGAGCAGCGCGCCGGCCAGCGCGGCGGCGATAGTCAGGCTCTGCGGGCGGCGGAAGGCGGCCAGCAGGAAGCTGAGAAACAGCGCCGGCAGCATGAAGGCCAGCGAGGCTTCGATCACCGGGAACTGCTCCAGCGGGCCGTTGCCGAACAGCGCGCCGAGCGCGGTGCCGGCCACCCAGGAGAGCCAGGAACAGAGCGCGATGCCCAGCATCCAGTTTTCGCTCCAGCTGCGGTTATTGCGCATCAGCCTGGCGGTCGCGGCGGCGAAAACTTCATCGGTCAGGCCAAAGGCCCACATCGCCGTTTTGCCGGGTGACATGCGCGAGACGATGCGGTGACGCAGCGCCGGGCCGTACAGCAGGTGGCGCACGTCCATCGCCATCACCGTCAACGCGGAGACCCACAGCGACATTCCGGCGCTCAGCAGGGCGGTGATCACGAACTGGCTGGCGCCGGCGTAGATGATGCAGGAGAAGAAAATGCTTTCCAGCGGGGAAAAGCCCAGTTTGACGGCGCTGAGGCCGAAGGCGAACGCCACCGGGACATACCCGATGACGATCGGCAAACTGTCGACGACGCCGTTGGCGAAGGTGGCGCTGACGGCGGGCGGATTGAGGCTGTCTGCAGCTTGGCTTTGCATGGTTGTGGGTCGCAGGGTAGATAGGACTTCAATAGTTTATGGCCAGAACATTACCAGAGAGTAAGTAATGTTTATACCCTGCACCGCTAATAAATTTCTTAAGTTACTATTTGCACGATAATCAGATTGTCGCCGGCCCCTGCGGATCGTGGTGCTTGCCGAGCCACCAAGTCAGCAGGTTGAGCAGGCATAACACCCCGCCGGCGGCGGCCACGCCGTACCAGCCGGCATGCTGATACGCCGAGGCGGAGAGCAGTGAACCGAGGGCGCCGCCGATAAAGTAGCTGGTCATGTAGCCGGCGGTCAGGCGGTTGCGCGCGTCCGGCATGATGCGGTACATCACGCTCTGGTTGGTGACGTGTACTGCCTGCACCGCCAGATCGAGGATCAGGATGCCGGCGATCAGCGCCCACAGCGATTGTTTAGCCAACGCGATGGGTATCCAGGACAGCAGCAGCAGCACCAGGCCGACGGTGGTGGTCAGCCCGGCCTTGCCCTTGTCCGCCAGATGCCCGGCACGTGAAGCGGCCAGCGCCCCGGCGGCGCCCACCAGGCCGAACAGCCCGATCACCCCCTCGGAGTAGTTGAACGGCGGCGCGGCGAGCAGAAAGGCCATGGAGGTCCAGAGCACGCTGAAGTTGGCGAACGACAGGGCGCCGAGGATGGCGCGGGTGCGCAGCAGCGGCGTGCGGCAGAACAGGCTGAAGATCGAGGCCAGCAGCTGCGGGTAGTTCAGCCCGGAGTGCTGCTTATAGCGCGGCAGCGCGCGCCACAGGATCAGCGCCATCAGGATCATCAGCACGCTGGCGACCCAGTAGATGGTGCGCCAGCCGCCGAACGACGCCAGTGCGCCCGCGACGGTGCGCGCCAGCAGAATGCCGAGCAGCAGGCCGCTCATGATGATGCCGACGGTCTTGCCGCGCTTTTCCGGGTGAGCCAGCGTGGCGGCCAGCGGCACCAGGATCTGCGCCACCACAGAGAACAGCCCGGTGAGCGCGGTGCCGAGGATCATCATCGGCAGCGTGGCGGAGGTGGCGGTGATCAGCATACCCCCGGCGGCCAGCAGCGTCATGAAAACGATCAGCCCGCGGCGCTCGAACATATCGCCGAGCGGCACCAGCAGCAGTAGGCCGGTGGCGTAACCGAGCTGCGCGGCGGTGACGATAAAGCCGGCCTGGTTGACCGACAGATTGAAGCCGGTGGCGATGGTTTCCAGCAGCGGCTGCGCGTAATAGTTGCTGGCGACCGCCAGGCCGGTAGCGATGGCGATCAGCACGGTCAGCGCCGGGCTGAGGCCCGGGTGGACGTTTTGTTGGTTCATGATTTTTTCATCACGGGAAGAAGATAGCGCGCAGTATCCGGCAATGCGTCTGCGGAAACCAATGTATAATTTTCATTTGATTTATCTCATTTCAAGATAGATGCCATGAACCTGAAACAGATCCGCTATGCGCTGGCGGTGGCGGAGGAACAGAGCTTCACCCGGGCGGCGCAGCGCTGCCATACGGTGCAGTCGGCGCTCAGCCACCAGATCGCCAAACTGGAAGAAGAGCTGGGCTGTACGCTGTTTGAGCGCACCTCGCGTCGGGTGCGATTGACCCCCGCCGGCCAGGCTTTCATTCCCTCGGCGCAGCGGCTGCTGGCGGCACAGCAGGCGCTGGTGGAAGAGGTGACCGCCGCCGGGGATGCGGTGTCCGGCACCTTGACCATCGGTACCATTTCAACCATAAACGCGATTGATCTGACCGAAAAGCTCGACAAGTTTCATCGCCACTATCCGGCGGTGAACATCCGCCTGTACGTCGGCATGAGCGAAGCCCTGCTGGAGGACGTGCGTCAGCAGAAGTGCGATATGGCGTTCGTCGGCATCTGGCCCGGCGACGTCGATTTGCTGCCGATGTCGCACCGGCAGTTGACCGATGAGCCGCTGGTGGCGTTGGTGGCGCCGCAGCATCCGCTGGCCAACCGCGAGCGGGTGAATCTGCAGGCGCTGGCGGAAGTGCCGCTGGTGGATTTCTACAGCGGCACCGGCGCGCGGCGCCAAACCGATCGCGCCTTCCAGGCGGCGGGCATCCGCCGGCACGTCAGTTTTGAAATCGATCATATCGAATGGTTGGAGAATCTGGTGCGGCGCGGATTGGCGGCGGGCATCGTACCGATCTCGACCGCGCAACGACTAAGCACGCTGGTGTCGATTCCGATTGAAGACGGGCCGCGACGCCAAGTGTATTGCATCTGGCCGCAGCCCTTGTCAAACGCCGCCGCACGTTTTTTACAGTTCAGCGGCATCGATATGGCGGGGTAGGGGGCGGCGGATGCGGCGCCCCCGAGCGGTTACGGCTTCGCCGCCTCGGCGGCGGTTTTCACCCAGCCGTCGAAGGTCGCCTGGTGCGCCTTGATCCAGCCGTTGACGTGGTTCTGGATGTCGGCTTCCGAAGCCTGGCCTTCATGCATACGCAGGTTTTGCGCGTTGATGTCGGCGATCGGCAGCTTCATGATAGCGAACAGCTTGGCGGCCGCCGGATTGGCTTCGGCCCACTGCTTGTTGGCGGCGATGCGCATGGTGTTGACCGGGAAGCCGTAGTTGGCGCCGTTAGGCAGCTTGGTGTCGACGTTCTTCTGCTCGCCCGGCAGGGAGGAGAACGGCACCTGCAGCCAGACCACGTCGCGCCCCGGCACCATCACATCGCTGACCCAGTACGGCGTCCAAGTGTAATACAGCACCGGTTTGCCCTCTTTGTAACGGGTGATGGTGTCGGCGATCATCGCCGCGTAGTTGCCCTGGTTGTGCTCGACGGTGTTGCTCAGGCCGTAGGCCTTGATGTGGTGGTTGATCACCGCTTCGCAGCCCCAGCCCGGGGTGCAGCCGGTCAGATCGGCCTTGCCGTCGCCGTTGGTGTCGAACAGCTTGGCGATCTTGGGATCCTTGAGCTGCTCGACGTTGGTGATGTGATATTGCTCGGCGGTCTTCTTGTCGATCAGGTAGCCCTGCGCGGCGCCGTTGACGTAGACGCCTTCGCGGTAGAACTTGGCGTCGCCGCCGGCGGCCTTGTACTGATCGGCGTGCAGCGGATCCCAGTTGACCGCGATAAAGGTCGCGTCGCCGGAGGCGATCGAGGTGTAGGCGACGTTGTAATCCACTTCACGCGGTTCTTTCACGTCGTAACCCAGTTTTTCCAGCGCCTTGCTGACCAGCAGCGTCTGGAACGTCTCTTCGGAAATGGTGCTTTGCACCGGCTGTACCGCGATCCCCTTGCCGGGTAAATCTGCCGCGCTCACGCTCTGTGAGCCAATCAGCGTCGTCAGGGCGAGAGCCCAGATGCCCGTAGTGCGCATAGTGTTTCCCCTTTTTTCGATGTGGTGGTGTCATAGCCCGCCGGGGCCGCAGCCGCCGGCGGGAAAAGCGTCAGGCTTGCTTGATGAACGGGCGAGTCAGCAGCCCGATGGGGCCGCGGCGGTACCAGCGGCCGATGCCTTTGCTGCGGCGATCGCGCCCCAGCGATTGGGTGAGGCGATCGAGAATGATCGCCAGGATCACGATGCCGACCCCGCCGACGGCGGCCAGGCCCATGTCCAGCCGGCCGATGCCGCGCAGCACCATCTGGCCCAGCCCGCCGACGGCGATCATTGAGGCGATGACCACCATCGACAGCGCCAACATCAGCGTCTGGTTTACGCCGGCCATGATGGTCGGCATCGCCAGCGGCAGCTGTACCTTGAACAGCAGCTGGCGCGGGCTGGCGCCGAAGGACTCGGCGGCCTCGATCAGATCTTCCGGCACCTGCTTGATGCCGAGAATGGTCAGGCGCACGATCGGCGGCAGCGCGAAGATAATGGTCACCACCACGCCCGGCACGTTGCCGATACCGAACAGCATGACGATCGGCACCAGATAGACGAAGGCCGGGGTGGTCTGCATCGCGTCGAGCAGTGGCCTGATGACTTTGGCGGCGTGCTTGCTGCGCGCCAGCCAGATGCCGAGCGGCAGGCCGATAAGGATGCAGAAGAACAGTGCGGTCAGCACCAGCGCCAGCGTGACCATCGCCTGCGACCAGGCGCCGATGGCGCCGATGGCGACCAGGGAGAGCAGCGTCGCGGCGCCCATGCCGAGGCCCGAGACCTGCCAGGCGAGCAGCGAGAACACCAGAATGGCGATCGGCGCCGGCATGCCCAGCAGCAGTTGCTGGAAGCCGCTCAGGATCATGTCGACCGGCACGCGGATGCCCTGGAACAGCGGGCGGAAGTGCAGCACCAGCCAGTCGATGCCCTGCGTGACCCAGGTATCGAACGGCACCCAGGCCTTGTGGAACGGATCGAGCAGGCTGAAGTGTTCCGGCTGCGCCGGGGCGCTGCTGAGCCAATCGGCACCTGACGCGGCGGCATCATGGGTGGCCGGCGGCGGCGCGCTGGACCAGGCGTCGCCGGCGTTGGCGGCGGCATCGTTTGCGGGTGCGGCGCCGGTATCGGCCGGTGCGGTAGCCCAGGGATCTTGGGTTTGCGTAGTATCACTCATTGGCGGAGCCCTCCTTGTCCAACGCCTGCAGCAGCATGGCCTTGGAGATGATGCCGAGATAGTTATGTTCTTCGCACACTACCGGCACCGCGCACGGTGCCTGGGCGACCAGGGAAATCAGATCGCTGAGCGGCGTGTCGGCCGGCACGGCGGCAGGGGCCTCGAGCAGGGCATCGTCCAGCGTTTGATTGGCGGACAGCGCCTTTTTCAGCGACTCTATCGACACCACGCCGATAAATTTCTTTCCGCGTTCAACAACATAACCATAATCACGGTCCTCATCGCGCAGCAGCTGCAGCGCCGATCGGGGGCCAAAACCGGGGGTTTTGCGGATCAGCGTCACCGGGCGCCGTTGGGCGATATCCTTGGCGCTGAATACATGACTGATGTCCACGCCGCGGAAGAAGGTGCGCACATAGTCGTTGGCCGGGTTGTTCAGGATCTCGTCCGGCGTGCCGACCTGGATCACCTCACCGCCCTGCATGATGGCGATGCGATCGCCGATGCGCATCGCTTCATCCAGATCGTGGGAAATAAACACGATGGTGCGCTGATGTTGGGCCTGTAATTTCACCAGCTCATCCTGCATTTCGGTACGAATTAACGGATCGAGCGCCGAGAAGGCTTCGTCCATCAATAATATATCCGGGTTATTGGCCAGGGCGCGGGCTAATCCCACGCGCTGGCGCATGCCGCCGGATAATTCATCTGGATAAGACAGCGCATAATTCTCCAGCCCGACCTGGCGCAGGGCATCCAGCGCTTTTTCCTGGCGTTCCTGCAGCGGTATGCCGGCTAATTCCATACCGAATGCGGTATTATTCAGGACATTCATGTGCGGCATCAGCGCGAATGACTGAAATACCATGCTGATCTTATTTCGCCGCACGGTGCGCAGCGCGGCGTCGGATATTTTGGCGATGTCCTCACCGTCGATCAGCACCTGGCCGCGGGTGGGTTCTATCAGACGATTGAGAAGGCGTACCAGGGTGGACTTGCCGGAACCGGAGAGCCCCATGATGACAAATATCTCGCCTTCTTCAATGGCCAGAGTGGCGTCTTTTACGCCGAGCGATAAGCCGGTTTTTTCAAATAGCCGATCTTTTGTCAGACCTTTATCCAGCAGTTTGAATGCACGTTCCGGGTGTTCGCCAAATATCTTATACAGGTTCTTTACTTCGAGTTTAATTGCCATGCAATTTGCTGTTTCCTCTGGTTTAATTAACGCGTTATGGGCTGTCCTTAGCAAAATAAAAGAGCTTTTTACCCTAACACAGTGAATATCTGAGACAACCCTCAATGTCATTTAAATGGGATATTGGTGGTTTACATCAAGGTTTTAATTAGTTATGGTAATTTTGCCCATGACTCGAAATTGACGGCCGCTATTCGCCATAATGGTTTGGTTTTTAGGGAAATAACGCGGCGTGAAGCAATGGGATATTTCGCTTCTGCGTCTGCCGTTTCGGATAATAAAAAACCCGACCAGAGGCCGGGTAAAAGTCATCAGTATTTCATCAGTTTTAACGACAGGTGCCGATATCGAGGGGGATATCGTCGGGCGCTATGTTATCGCCGTAATATGACAGCCAGATGGCAGCCTCAGGCCTTGCGATACAGCCGCCGCGGGTGGCCGATATTGCCGTACAGCATCTCCACCCGCACGAACTGGGTGGCGACGCAATATTCCAGATAACGGCGGGCGGTAGTCTTGCTGATGCCGACCTGCTCCACCACGTCTTCCACCGCATGCGCCACCGCCGGCTGGGCGATAAACAGCGCCTGCACCAGCTCGAGGGTATTGGTTTCGATGCCTTTGGCGCTTGGCTCGCTGGAGAACTGCTTCGACTGCAGGTTGTACAGCGCATCGACGTTGTCCTGATCGATGATCTTGAAGGTGCGCTGGGTTTGCACGAACTGCATGAAGCGTTCGAGCGAATTGCGCAGCCGCTTGTAGGATACCGGCTTGATGATGTAGTCGAAGGCGCCGTTGCGGATCGCCTGGCTGCAGGTGTGCATGTCGCTGGCGGCGGTGATGAAGATCACCGAACAGGCGGGGTTCTTCACCGCCGGCTCTTCCATCAGCTCGATGCCCTGGCCGTCCGGCAGAAAGTTATCCAGCAGGATCAGCCGCGGCTGATGCGCATTGGCTTTGGCCCGCGCTTCGGCCAGCGTGGCGGCGTAAGCCACCACCCGCAGGTTGAAATTTTTCTCGATGAACTCCGCGTGCAGCGTCGCCAGTTGCGGCTCGTCTTCCACGATCAGAACGTCCAGTGCTTGGTGTGACATAATCGGGTGCTCAAAAAATCGGGTTATGGGTTTTATTTAGGGATAAATATAGAGAATATCGCGCCGTGCGGCTCGTTGTCCGACACTTCTATGCTGCCGTGCGCCTGCGCCACGTGGCTGGCGACCAGATGCAGGCCGATGCCGTGGTCGCTTTTATCCGCTTTGGTGGTGACGCCCTGTTCAAACAGCGTATCACGAATCTCCTCGGCGATGCCGGTGCCGCGATCCGCCACCTCGATCACCAGCTCGTCGCTGCCGTCGCTGATATAAAGCTCGATCGCGTCGTGCGGGGCCGGGCAGTGCAGCGTCGCCTCCACCGCATTATCCAGCAGGTTGCCGACAATCGACATCAGTTCGGTCTCATTCAGCGCCGCCGGGATCTGCCGCAGCTGGCAGGCCGGATCGAAGCGCAGCTCGATGCCTTTTTCTCTGGCGCTGGAGTATTTGCCCAGCAGCAGGCCGCACAGCGCCGCCGAACTGAAGCGCTGCGAGATGAAATCGAGGATTTCCTGCGCCCCCTCCGACTGGGCTTCCACATAGCGAATGGCCTCGTCGTAGCGCTGCATATGCAACAGCCCGGCCAGCGTGGCGGTCCAGTTCAGCTGCTCGTGGCGCATGATACGCAGATTGTCGGCATAGCGTTTCACCTGGCTGAGCTGGCTGCTCAGGGTATTGATATCGTTCTTGTCGCGGAAGCTGATCACCCAGCCTTGCAGCTCCTGTTCCTGCATGATGCGCACCCGGCTGGCGATCACCCGCACGTGGTTGAAGCGGCACACCTCATCATGCGTATCTTGGCCCAGCTGCGCGGCGGCGAAGAAGTTCGGCTGTGCCTGGATCACGTCGCCGATCGGCCGGCCCAGCAAGCCGGCGGCGGGTTGGTGCAGATCCAATAGCTCGCGCGCCGCATGGTTGATGGTGATGATCCGCAGCTCTGGATCGATGGCGATCACCCCTTCATAGATGGCTTCCAGCAGCGCTTTTTGCTGGCGCACCAGCAGCGCGATCTCTTTCGGCTCCAGCCAGAACATCTGGCGCTTGAGGTTTTTCGACAGCAGCCAGGAAAAGACGAACAGGGCGATCAGCAGCAGGACGATGGAGCCGATAATTTGCGTCAGCGTCCTGGCATTTAAATTATCGATGTGCGATTTCAAATAGCCGACTGAAACGATGCCAATGACGCGATTATTTTCATCTAGGATCGGCGCCTTGCTGCGCAATGAAACGCCGATGCCGCCCTTGCGAATGGAAATAATGCTTTTCCCTTCCAGCACCTCTTTATTATCGCCGCCGATCATCGGCGTGCCCAGACGGCCTTCATATTCGGAATGATAAAGATGGCGGGCGTGATTATCGCCGATGACGATATAACTGGCGTCGCTGCTGGCGCGGATTTTTTTCATCAGCGCAGTGATTCGGGCGGCGTCGTTGTTTTCCACCGCGTTGACCAGCGAAGGAATGAGGGCGATTTCCCGTGCCTGCACCTGCGCGCGGGCGCCGAGATCGCGGTGCAGCTGCGCATCCAGCTGGTAATAGGTGTAGGCGCCGATGCAGGTCAGCAGCAGGCAGGAGAAGGCCACCAGGCACAGAAACAGCTTGATTTGAAATGAGAGTTTGAGCCGCATGGCGGTGCTTCACCGTAAAGAGATCCTGAAGCCTTACCCTATCACGAGAAGCGGGGTCTGTAATATTGTGCCCGATCAACTTGTGATCCCTCACACGGGATTAGAGTGAACCGGACGAGAATTGTTCGTCTGCGATAAAGTTGATAAGCTTTAAAATAAAAACGGCATTAACACCATTAAAACCACGCCGGTTTTTACATAATCTTAATTAACCCCATAGAAACCATAACCACCATTAAAAACCCTTTTTAACTTTGAACATAATCACAGCAGATAATCCGTGCGCTTCTCTATGATGGCTGAACAAACTAATAAGAGGCCAGATTATGAGCACAACAGATGATTCTTACCTCGTAGCCAAAGACAAGGCCGCCGATATTCCTCTGCGCGAGAAATGGTGGCGGATACTGGACAATTATAAAGTAGGGATTATTCCGTTACCGTTCTTTATTCTGGCCGGCGTATTGATTCTGCTCGACTGCCTGGAAGGCAAATTGCCGAGCGATATCGTGGTGATGGTGGCTACCCTGGCGTTCTTCGGTTTCGCCTGCGGCGAATTCGGTAAGCGCCTGCCGCTGATCGGCAAAATGGGTGCGGCGGCGATCTGCGCCACCTTCATTCCTTCCGCACTGGTGCACTACGGCCTGCTGCCGGACGTGGTGGTGGAGTCGACCACCAAGTTCTACAAATCGACCAACATTCTTTATCTCTACATCTGCTGCATCATCGTCGGCAGCATCATGAGCATGAACCGGCAGGTGCTGATCCAGGGCTTCCTGCGCATCTTCATTCCGATGCTGTGCGGCGAGATCGTCGGCATGCTGGTGGGGATGGGCGTCGGCATGGCGCTGGGCCTGGAGCCGTTCCAGATCTTCTTCTTCCTGATCCTGCCGATCATGGCCGGCGGCGTGGGTGAAGGGGCGATCCCGCTGTCGATGGGCTACGCGGCGATCCTGCACATGGAGCAGGGCGTGGCGTTGGGGCGTATTCTGCCGATCGTGATGCTCGGCAGCCTGACCGCCATCGTCATCGCCGGCCTGCTCAACCAGTTGGGCAAGCGTTATCCGCACCTGACCGGCGAAGGCAGCCTGATGCCGAGCAAGCAGGGCGACAGCGACATGAACGCGGTGGAAAAAATCAGCGGCAAGGTGGACGTCAGCACCATCGCCTGCGGCGCGCTGCTGGCCATCCTGCTGTATATGGTGGGCATGTTGCTGCACCGTCTGATCGGCCTGCCAGCGCCGGTGGGCATGCTGTTCGCCGCCGTGGCGGTGAAGCTGGCGCACGGGGTGTCGCCGCGCATTCAGGAAGGCTCGCAGGTGGTGTACAAATTCTTCCGCACCGCCGTGACCTATCCGATCCTGTTCGCGGTCGGGGTGGCCATCACGCCGTGGCAGGAGCTGGTGGACGCGTTCACCGTACAGAATCTGATCGTGATCGTCACGACCGTCAGCGCGCTGGTGGCGACCGGTTTCTTCGTCGGCAAGAAAATCGGCATGCATCCTATCGATGTGGCGATTGTCTCCTGTTGCCAGAGCGGGCAGGGCGGCACCGGCGACGTCGCGATCCTCACCGCCGGCAACCGCATGTCGCTGATGCCGTTCGCGCAGATCGCCACCCGAATCGGGGGCGCTATCAACGTCTCGCTGTCGCTGCTGGTGTTGGCCAAGTTCTTCGTATAACTCCTATAAATCCTTAGCGTTACTTTGCCTTTCCCCGCCCCCGCGGGGATTTTTTTTTTGCCCGCGCGCCGGCCGTACGCGCGGGCGGGGTGGATGGGGGTTATGCCGCCTGTTTCATGGCGGCGTCGTACCAGGCGAAGTAGCGCTCTACGCCGCGGCGGCCGGATTCGATCAGCGCGCGTTTCTTCTCCTCGCTGATGCCGAACTCCAGCGTGCCGACGTCAAGCGTGTCGACATACACGGTGCGTTTCCAGTCGTCGCTGTCCAGGTGCACCTTGGTTTGGATGTCCAGCATCACGTTGGCCACCGCCAGGGTGAAATCAAACAGGTTGTTGACCTGCGTGCGCGGACCTGCCTGCCCGGCTGCCTGGGCGATTTCGCCGGCGGAGTCCAGGCGAAGGCCCAGCGTGCGGGTGTTGATGCGCTGGCTTGAAGCGTCGATGTAAGGCGGCGTGGCGGAGAAGTCATAGTCGAACAGCCGCACCGGGTAGTTGTCGATCATGCCGCCGTCGATGCACAGGTCGCCCAGGGTGTTGTTCTTCGCCACGAAGGCGAATGGGAATGACATCGAAATGCGCAGGCCGTCCGCCACTTTCATGCGCGGCGTAGTGCGATGCGAATAGACCTCGCGCTGGCCGCTGTTGAGGTTGGCGCCGATAAAGTAAATCGATTTGAACCCTTTCGCCGCTTTCATCGCTTCGAACTGCTCGAAGGTAATATCCGGCTTGCCGGTATATTGCTTGATAATATCGCGCGACCATTGATAGAAATAATCGCCGGGCGCGATGCCGTATTGATTGAACAGGCGATAGGCATCGTGGAGCGTACCGAAAAAGCCGCCGTTATAATCGAGGAATTTTTTAAAATCCATCGCCGACAGAATTTTGGTTACGTCCGCCGAGCTGCAGCCCAAGCCGACCAGCAGCGCGGCGATAGCGCCCGCCGAGGCGCCGGAGGTTTGCTTGATCTGTGGCATGATGCCTTTGGCTTCCAGCAATTCCAGCGCACCGCCATAGGCGATGCCTTTTACGCCGCCGCCTTCAAAGACCAGATTTTCGAATTGATAGTTCATGATATTTCCTCACTCTTGGTTTAGGGAGTAAGAAAAATAACCAAGTGGCGAGCGAGAAAATATTGATTGGGGTTGTGTGAGTCGGCAAACAAAACTATTCATAATAAATATATTATTTATATATTTATTAAAGGCATTTATTAAACAGGCGCATCGGGATTTTTGCGTCAATACTTAGCGCTGTTCAATTCTCGCAAGGAGTCATCATGTTCTGGAAACGTTGTCTGCTGGGCGCGGCGCTGGCCGTTATGTCATTACAGGCCGGCGCCGCCGCGCCGCAGGCCAAAACCCCGACGCCGGGAGTTTACCGCATCATGCTGGGCAGTTTTGAAGTGACCGCGTTGTCCGACGGCGTCATTCGCCTGCCGGCGGACAAACTGCTGCTGAACACCACGCCGCAGCAGATCGCCGCCGGGTTGGCCGAGCGGCATCAAAGCCTGCCGGTGGTCACCTCGGTCAATGCCTATCTGATCAATACCGGCGACAAGCTGGTGATGATCGACAGCGGCGCCGGCCAGCTGCTGGGCGACGGCCTGGGCAAGCTGGTGGATAATCTGCGCGCGGCGGGCTATCAGCCTGAGCAGGTGGATGAGATCTACCTGACTCATATGCACCCGGATCACCTCGGCGGCCTGACGCACGACGGCAAGGCGGTATTCCCCAATGCGGTGGTGCGCGCCGCCAGCCAGGATGCGGACTTCTGGCTGAGCGCCGACCGGTTGAAACAGGCCAAGGCGCAGAACAAAGGCAATTTCGAAAAGGCCATGGCGGCGATCAAGCCTTACCAGGCGGCGGGGCACTTTAAACCGTTCAACGGCGACGGTGAGCTTTCGCCGGGCATCGCCGCCTTTGCCGCTCACGGCCATACGCCGGGCCACAGTGTCTATCAGGTGACCAGCCAGGGCAAAAAGCTGCTGTTGCTGGGGGATCTGATCCACGTGGCGGCGGTGCAGATGCCGCATCCGAAGGTGGCTATCAGCTTTGACAGCGACGCCAAGGCGGCGGTCGCTCAACGGCTGCGGGTGTTCAGCGACAGCGCACGGCAGAACGAGCTGGTGGGCGGCGCGCACCTGTCGTTCCCGGGATTGGGCTACCTGAACCGCCAGGGAGAAGGGTACGGCTGGGTGCCGCTGAATTACGGCGCGCTGTAACGGGGATGGCCGCCCGTTGGGCGGCCATCGAACGAGTCCAGACGCATTGTTCGATAATTTGGGATGATGATGCCAGAGAATCGAGGCTTATTCGCCGCGATAAAGAGTGCATGATTAACGTTACCCTCGTCGTTTTCTTTAAGGATCTCCGATGAACCAGAAAACTCCCCCCGTCGCTATCGTCACCGGCGCATCGCGCGGCATCGGCGCCGCCATCGCCGAGCGTCTGGCCGCCGACGGCTTTACCGTCATCATTAACTATTCAGGCAACCCGGCGCCGGCCGATGAGCTGGTGCGCAAGATAGAACAGCGCGGCGGCCGCGCGCTCGGCGCCAAAGCCGACGTCAGCGATGCGGCCGCGGTCGCCCGGCTGTTCGACAGCGCCGAACAGGCATTTGGCGGCATCGACGTGCTGGTCAATAACGCGGGGGTAATTGCGTTGGCGCCGGTGGCGGACATGCGCGATGAAGACGCGGATCGCCTGATCGACATCAACCTGAAAGGCAGCTTCAACACGATGCGTGAAGCGGCGAAGCGCCTGCGTGACAACGGCCGTATCATCAACTTCTCCTCCAGCGTGGTGGGGCTGCTGCAGCCGGGGTACGGCATGTATGCCGCCAGCAAGGCGGCGATCGAGGCGTTGACCAGCGTGCTGGCGAAAGAGCTGCGCGGCCGCAATATCACGGTAAACGCCGTCGCGCCGGGGCCGACCGCCACCGGTTTGTTCCTCGACGGCAAAACGCCGGAGCTTATCGATCGGCTGGCGAAGATGGCGCCGCTGGAGCGGCTGGGCACGCCGGAAGATATCGCTGCGGCGGTGGCCTTCCTGGCCGGCGCCGACGGCGGCTGGATCAACGGCCAAACCCTGCGCGCCAACGGCGGCATCATCTGATTGACGACGCGCCGCCGCCGGATCGGGTATCCTGTGGCGGCACACATCACATCAAGGGCGGTTTATGGCGGGCGACAATCAGCAATCCCAGCACGGCGTAAGATCGCCCTGCGTCAGCCTGTGCCGCATCGACGACGAAACCCAGCAGTGCCGGGGATGCCGGCGCACGCGGGCGGAGATCGCCGCCTGGCCGACCGCCGGCGACGCGGAGAAACGCGCTATTTGGCAGCGGCTTGAGCTGCGTCAATCGGTGAAATAATCCCCAGCATCATTGCGCTGCCAGATTTCATGTAGCACAATTGAGCTACATGTGATTGACCGACGTTGGGAGCGATTATGTCGACGACGACCATCCGTATTCCAGATGAGCTTAAAGCCCGCGTCACCGCCGTCGCCGAGCAGGCTGGCGTGACGACTCACAGCTTTATTTTGCAGGCAATAGCGGAGAAAACGCAGCAAGAAGAGTTGCGCCGCGACTTTGAGAATGAAGCGGAAAAACGCTATGCCAAGATAATTGCGACGGGAGAGACGGTCTCTTGGAAAGAGATGCGCGGTTATTTGGAAAATTACGCAGCGGGTAACACTGACGTTGTTAAACCTCCGGTTAAAAAATTGGGGCGCTGATGGCAAACGTCGAGTTGGCGCCAGAGGTCAGGGATGATATCGAACGTATTCTCGCTCATTTGGCTCAGTATGGCGCTGCGGATTCAGGGCGGCGCATTCAGGAAATCATCCAGGCGATTGCGGTATTGGAACATAATCCATTGATCGGACGATCCCTTGGCGCAGGGCTGCGTGAATTGATTATTGGGCAGCAAGCTCGCGGTTATTTGGCGCTCTACAAATATATCCCTGATATCGATACGGCGTTTGTTCTGGCGATCCGTAGTCAGAAAGAACAAGGGTATTGAATGCACGATACCGGCCTGAAAGACCGGTATCGTTGTCATGTCCTCAGAAATCCCAGTCCTCATCTTCGGTGTTGACCGCCTTGCCGATGACGTAAGACGAACCGGAGCCGGAGAAGAAGTCGTGGTTTTCATCGGCGTTTGGCGACAATGCCGACAGGATAGCCGGGTTGACCTCCGCCATCGCCGGCGGGAACAGCGCCTCATACCCGAGGTTCATCAGCGCCTTGTTGGCGTTGTAGTGCAGGAAGGTTTTCACGTCTTCCGTCCAGCCGACGCCGTCGTACAGCTCCTCGGTGTAGCGCACCTCGTTGTCGTACAGATCCTGCAGTAGATCGAAGGCGAAGTTTTTCACCTGCCGGCGCCGTGCGGCGTCCACTTTCTCCAGCCCTTTCTGGAATTTATAGCCGATATAGTAGCCATGCACCGCCTCGTCGCGGATGATCAGGCGGATCAGATCGGCGGTGTTGGTCAGCTTGGCGCGGCTTGACCAGTACATCGGCAGGTAAAAGCCCGAATAGAACAGGAACGACTCGAGGAACACGCTGGCAACCTTCTTCAGCAGCGGATCGTCGCTGCGATAGTGCGCCAGAATGATGCCGGCCTTCTTCTGCAGCGCGCGGTTTTCCTCGCTCCAGCGGTAGGCGTCGTCCACGTCCGGCGTTTGGCACAGGGTGGAGAAGATTGAGCTGTACGAGCGGGCGTGCACCGCCTCCATAAAGCTGATGTTGGAGTACACCGCCTCTTCGTGCGGCGTCAGCGCATCGGCGATCAGGGCCGGCGCGCCGACGGTGTTCTGGATGGTGTCCAGCAGCGTCAGCCCGGTGAACACCCGAATGGTCAGCTGCTGCTCCTTCGGCATCAGCGTGGCCCAGGAGGGGATATCGTTGGACAGCGGCACCTTCTCCGGCAGCCAGAAGTTGGAGGTCAGGCGGTTCCACACCTCCAGATCCTTGTCGTCTTCGATGATGTTCCAGTTGATGGCGCGCACCAGCGGCGCCGATGTTACGGTCGTCATAAGTTGCCTCACAGCGCGCAGGACACGCAGCCCTGCACCTCGGTGCCTTCCAGCGCCATTTGGCGCAGGCGGATGTAGTAAATGGTCTTGATGCCTTTGCGCCAGGCGTAGATCTGCGCGCGGTTGATATCGCGGGTGGTGGCGGTATCGCGGAAGAACAGCGTCAGCGACAGCCCCTGATCGACGTGTTGCGTGGCGGCGGCGTAGGTATCGATGATCTTTTCCGGGCCAATCTCATAGGCATCCTGGTAATACGCCAGGTTGTCGTTGGTCATGTAGGGCGCCGGGTAGTAAACGCGGCCGATCTTGCCTTCCTTGCGGATCTCGATGCGCGAAACGATCGGGTGGATGCTGGAGGTGGCGTTATTGATGTACGAGATGGAACCGGTCGGCGGCACCGCCTGCAGGTTCTGATTGTACAGTCCGTGCAGCATCACCGACTGGCGCAGCGCGCGCCAGTCGTCGCGGTTCGGAATGGCGATGCCGGCGGCGGCGAACAGCTCGCGCACCCGCTCGGTCTGCGGCAGCCAGTCGCGCTCGGTGTACTTATCGAAGTACTCGCCGCTGGCATAGCGGGAATGCTCAAAGCCGTCGAAGGCGCCGCCGCGCTCGATTGCCAGCCGGTTAGAGGCGCGGATGGCGTGATAGGCCACGGTATAGAAATAGAGGTTGGTGAAGTCGATGCCTTCTTCCGAGCCGTAGAAGATGCGCTCGCGCGCCAGGTAACCGTGCAGGTTCATCTGGCCCAAACCGATGGCGCGGGCGCTGCGGTTGCCTTCGGCGATCGACGGCACCGAGCGGATATCGCTCATGTCGGCCACCGCGGTCAGCGCGCGGATCGCGGTCTCGATCGCCTTACCGAAGTCTGGGGCGTCCATGGTTTTGGCGATGTTCAGTGAGCCGAGGTTGCAGGAGATGTCCTTGCCGATGCGATCGTAGCTCAGATCCTCGTGATACGTGCTGGCGCGGTTGACCTGCAGGATCTCCGAACACAGGTTGCTCATGTTGATCCGCCCGGCGATCGGGTTCTCCCGGTTAACCGTGTCCTCGAACATCACATAGGGGTAGCCGGATTCGAACTGGATCTCCGCCAGCACCTGGAAGAACTCGCGCGCGTTGATGCGCGACTTGCGGATGCGCTTGTCGTCCACCATCTCGCGGTACTTTTCGCTGACGGCAATCTCCGAAAACGGCACGCCATACACCCGTTCGACGTCGTAGGGCGAAAACAGGTACATCTCTTCGTTGTTCTTCGCCAGCTCGAAGGTGATATCCGGGATCACCACCCCCAGCGACAGCGTTTTGATGCGGATCTTCTCGTCGGCGTTTTCGCGCTTGGTGTCGAGAAAACGCAGAATGTCCGGGTGGTGGGCGTTGAGATACACCGCGCCGGCTCCTTGGCGCGCGCCGAGCTGGTTGGCGTAGGAGAAGGCGTCTTCGAGCATTTTCATGATCGGAATGACGCCGGAGGACTGGTTCTCGATGCGCTTGATCGGCGCGCCCACCTCGCGAATATTGCTCAGCAGGAAGGCCACGCCGCCGCCGCGTTTCGACAGCTGCAGCGCGGAGTTCACCGCCCGCCCGATCGATTCCATATTGTCTTCGATGCGCAGCAGGAAGCAGGAGACCAGCTCGCCGCGCTGGCGTTTGCCGCAGTTGAGGAAGGTTGGGGTGGCCGGCTGGAAGCGGCCGGAAATCATCTCCTCCACCAAATCCTGCGCCAGTCCGGTGTCGCCCGCCGCCAGCGTCAACGCCACCATGCACACCCGATCTTCGTAGCGCTCCAGATAGCGTTTGCCGTCGAAGGTTTTCAGCGTATAGCTGGTGTAGTACTTGAAGGCGCCGAGGAAGGTCTCGAAGCGGAATTTTTTGGCGTAGGCCTGCTGAAACAGCTGCTTGATAAACGGGAATTCGTACTGCGCCAGCACCTGCGTCTCGTAGTAGCCTTCCTCCACCAGATAGCGCAGCTTTTCCTCCAGGTTGTGGAAAAACACGGTGTTTTGGTTGACGTGCTGCAGGAAGTAGTGCCGCGCCGCCAGCCGATCTTTATCGAACTGGATCCGGCCTTCCGCATCGTAAAGATTGAGCATCGCGTTGAGCGAATGGTAATCCAGCGCGCCCGTTTCGGGCCTGGTCAGTTCTGTCGTTGCCAAAATGCGGTTACTCCCTGTCTAACGTTTTCAATGTCTTGCGTAGTGCCGAGCAGCTCAAAGCGGTATAAAAAAGGCACCTGGCATTTTTTGGCGATGATGTCGCCGGCGATGCCGTACGCCGCGCCGAAGTTGGTGTTCCCGGCGGCGATGACGCCGCGCAGGTATGAACGGTTTTGCGGAACGTTGAGAAAGCGGATCACCTGGATCGGCACCGCGCCGACGGCGCTGCCGCCGCCATAGCTGGGTACGATCAAGATAAAGGGGTGTTCCATCAGCAATTTGCTGCGGGCGCCGGCGATCGGAATGCGGATCGCCGGCAGGCCCAGTTTCTCAACGAACCGATGGGTGTTCTCCGAGCTGCTGGAGAAATAAACCAGCGGATTCATCGGCGGGCCTCAGCAGGTGAGCGCCAGCGCGCCGATCTTGTCCGGCCGGAAACCGGACCAGTGATCGTCTCCGGCGATAATTACCGGAACTTGCTGATAACCTAAGGATTTAACGTGGTTCAGCGCCTGCTGATCCTGGGTGAGATCGACCACCTGATAATCAATCCCCTGTTTATCAAATGCGCGATAGGTGGCGTTGCACTGGACACAGTCCGGCTTACTGTAAATAATAATGCTCATGATTCGCATTTACCTTTAGACTGAAGGAAAGGCGGACAAGTCAGATAACGGAGCATTGTTCCTGGCGTTTCTGACGGCGTTATCAACCGAACGACATTCCCTGCGGCTGACCTATAAAATACTATATGTTGATATTTATTTTATCAACCACGCCATATATGGTGTTTTGTAAGGATGAAGGCGCAGACCGCGCCGGGGCTGGAAAAGGCGAGGGAAAAAATTTTTGCGGGTGAGAAATTCCCCCTCTCAGTGCAGAGGGGGGAAGAGAACGCATTACTGGCGCATGCTGACGGCCAGCCGGTTGAAGGCGTTCATGATGCTGATGGCGAAGGTCAGATCGGCGATCTCGGCATCGCTGAAGTGCGCCTTCAGCGCCTCGAAAGCGCTGTCCGGCGCGCCGGTGGCGGCGATCAGCGTCACCGACTCGGCCCATTCCAGCGCGGCGCGCTCGCGCTCGTTGAACTCATGGCTGACGCGCCAGCCCGCCAGCGTATCCAGCTTGGCATGGCTGAAGCCGCTTTCGCGCAGCGCTTTGCCGTGCATATCCAAGCAGTAGGCGCAGCCGTTGATCTGCGAAACGCGCATAAACATCAACTCGATGGTCGCCTTGTCCAGGGCGCCTTTCTCCAGCGCCATCAGCGCGCTCACCATATTTTTGTACGGGGCGGGCGCCAATTCGGCATAGTTCAAACGTTGCTTAATCATGGTCAACCTCAATCGGTAGTAACGAAATCATGGCGCTACTTTAGCGGCCTTATGGTCTATGCTATAGGGCCATAAAATGATTATTTAACCGGGCCATAATGCCATCTTTCCTGACTTCGCTGCGGCTGGACAGCCGGCTCGCCGAACCGCTGTACCGGCAGATTTACCTGCGGATTAAAGACGCCATCGCCCAGGGCAGCCTGGCGGCGGGCAGCCGGTTGCCCTCGGTGCGCGGGTTGGCGAGCGATCTGGGCGTGGCGCGCGCCACGGTGGAAAGCGCCTACGCGCAACTTATTGCCGAAGGTTTCTTGCAGAGCCGCGGGCAGGCGGGCACCTATGTTTCACCGCAGCTGCCGCACGTGCCGCCGGGCGCGGTATCCGCCGCGCCGCCGCTGGCGGCGATAGCGCCGGATCCGCTGCAGCCGCAGGGCATGCTGCAGCCTTTCCAGCTGGGCGTGCCGGCGCTGGATGCGTTTCCGCGGGCGCTGTGGCAGCGCATTGTCGCCCGCCGGCTGCGCGCTTCCACGGTGGCTTCCCTGGCGCTGCCGCCGGCCGGCGGCCTGCCTGAACTGCGTGAGGCGATCGCCCATTATCTGCATTTGTCGCGCGGCATCAGCTGTCGGCCGGAGCAGATTTTCCTCTGCGCCGGTTATCCGGCACTGTTGGACTGGGTGGTGGAGACGCTGTTGCACGCCGGCGACGCGGTATGGATAGAAGATCCCGGCTATCCGGTCACGCGCCCGCTGCTGCGGGCCGCCGGCGTCAGGCCGCTCGCCGTGCCGGTGGATGAACAAGGCATGGACGTGGCCGCCGGTATGCTGACGGCGCCTGAGGCGCGGCTGGCGGTGGTGACGCCGACCCATCAAAGCCCGCTCGGCGTCTCGCTCAGCCTGGCGCGGCGCATGGCACTGCTCGACTGGGCGCAGCAGCGCGGGGCCTGGATCCTGGAAGATGACTACGACAGCGAGTTTCGCTATCACGGGCGGCCACTGCCGCCGCTGAAGAGCCTCGACGTTCAGGGGCGGGTGCTGTACGCCGGCACCTTCAGCAAAACGCTGTTCCCGGCGCTGCGCATGGCTTATCTGGTGGTGCCCGTCGGTCTGACGGAGACATTCGCGCGCAGCAGTCGGCTGCGTGGCTGCGGTTGCCCGCCGCTGCTGCAGGCCGGCGTGGCGGATTTTATCCGGCAAGGGCATTTCTACCGCCACCTGAAACGCATGCGGCCGTTGTACCGCCAGCGGCGCGAGTGGCTGACGCAGGCGTTGGAGCGGCAGCTGGGGGCGTGGCTGAGGGTGGTGCCGCAGCAGGGCGGCATTCAGCTGTTGGCCCGGCTACGTGACGGGGTGGCGGATACGCCGTTGGCGGCGCAAGCCTGGCAACTGGGGTTGGCGGCGCAGGCGTTGTCGGACTGGCGAATCGATCATCCGGCGGGGCAGGGGTTACTGCTGGGGTTCGCCAATTTCACTCGGCAAGAGGAGACGGAGCGGGCGGTGCAGGGGCTGGCGCAGCTGTTCAAACGCCTAAATTAAACGGCCCGCGATTTCCGCGGGCCAGACGCACATCTGTTTTATCTTTATGACTGCAGGGGTGTTAACGCCGGGCCAGCAGCACGCCGAGCACGATGCCGACGGCGGCACCGATCCCTACGCCCTGCCAAGGTTTGTCACGCACATAGCTATCGGCTTGATCAACCGCATCGCGCGCATGCTGTGTCAGACTGGTGGAGCCATTGAACCGCGCTCGCGCGTCGCGCAGCACGCCTTTCGCCTTGCTGTGCAGCTCTTTCAGTTCCTCTTTGGTCTTGTCACCGGACTCGCGCAACACTTCATCCAGCGTATCGGCCAACAGAGTGACGTCCTGATCGATATCGCGTTCTGTTCTTTCCGCTTTCTTAAACATTCAGCTCTCCATTTCGACACATGTCTCTTAAGTGTAGACCATGGCGCGATTTGCGTGGCCGATCACGGAAAAAAAACCGCCGTCACGCAGGTGTTTGCCGGCGCCTGGGCTTTGTACATTTGGTTACTCGGCGAAACCAATCACTCACGGAAGCGGCAGTTTGATTCCACTAGTATCTGTTTCAACGGCTCCACCGGAGCTTACCGAAACAACACTCTGAGGATGTAAAGATGAAAAAAGTATTAGCGCTGATCGTTGCTGCCACTATGGGTCTGTCTTCTGTTGCTTTCGCTGCTGATACTGCAGCTACTGCTCCGGCTACCACCACCGCGCCAGCTGCGACCACCACTACCGCTGCGCCAACGGCTGCTGCTGAAAAAGCGCCGGCTAAAGCAACGCACCACAAGAAAGCCAAGCATCACAAAAAAGCGCCAGCCCAGAAAGCGCAGGCCGCTAAAAAGCACCACAAAAAAGCGCCGGCTCAGAAAGCCCAGGCAGCTAAAAAACACCACAAAAAAGCGCCAGTGCAGAAAGCTCAGGCCGCTAAAAAACACCACAAAAAAGCCGGTAAAAAAGCTTAATTAAGTGATGTTTGCGGAACCGAAAGGTTCCGCACTCTCCAGCCCGTACTCCAGACACCCGGTTATCCCGGGTGTCTTCTTTTGAGGCGACGAACGATGATCAATCGCTATCTGTTTGAAGTCATTTTCAGCGCGGTAACCCTGTGCGGAGCGATCGTCGGTTGGGAACTGTTTTTGGCCGGCAGCTTTCTGTAATTATTGCGCCGCGGTGGTTTCGTGCAAATGCCGCCAGCCGAGCGCGTTGGGCTGACGTTCAAAGACCACCGTGGAATAGCGCAGCGTGGCGCTTTGCCCCGGCAGGCTCTGCTTTTCCCGGTAGCTGACTACCGCGCCCGTCGGCCATTCGGCCACCAGCTTCATCTCTTCTATCTCGATTTCCAATCCCGGTTTGGCGGCGCGATGCGCGCGGAAAAAGGCGCACAGCGCGGCAAAATCCAGCGGAGCGCCGCTCAGCGCGATCATGCTGAAATCCGGCGTAAAGCGCGCCAGCAGCGCCTGCTCTTCTCCAGCCCCTTTGCCCAGCCAGCGTTCAATGGCGATGTGGGCGTCGATCACTTCGGTAAAATACGGGTTCATAAAGCATCCTGTTGAGCGTTGAGTTGGCGCACGATGGCGCGGTTGGCGAGGCGCAGGCACAGCAGCAGCGGGATAAATACGCTGGCGCCCGCCAGAATGAAGCAGGTTCGGTAGGCCGCTGCGGGCGGCAGCCCGGTCAGCAGCAGATTCAGCAACAGGCTGAGCAGCGCCACGCCGAGGCAAAAACTGAGTTGGCGGTTGATGTTCCACAGCGCACTGGCGTCCGCCAACTGAGCGTCGGGGATCTGCAGGAACGCGCTGCTCTGCGCGGTGCTGCTGCACAGGCTGCCGCCAAACCCCATCAGGGCGAAGGCGGCGATCTGCAATGCGTGCTGCCCGGCCTGATCGATCTGCGCCAGCGTCAGCATGCCGGCGCCTTGCAACAGGCAGCCGGTAATCAGCAGCGGCCGCGGGCCGAGGCGGTTAAAGGTTTTGCCGGTCAGCGTGATGGCCAGGAACGACGCCAGCGCCCAGGGCAGCATCAGGCCGCCGACCTGTGCGGCGGGCATCCCCAGCTGGTTTTGCAGATACAGCATCGCCACCAGGCTGACGCCGATGAACAGGCCGGGAATGCACAAATAAACCGCCATGGCGTTGCGCAGCAGCGGATCGCCGACCAGCCGCAGGTTCAGCAGCGGCTGCGGGACGCGCAGGCTATGGCGCAGGTAGTAAGCCAGCACCAGCAGGCCGGCGGCCAGCAGCGCCGCGCCGGAAACTTGATGACCGGCCTCGCTCAGCCGGGTCAGGCCGAGCAGCAGCAGCGTCAACGCCGCGCAGGCGCTCAGCAACCCTTTGCCGTCGAGCGGTTTACGCGCCGCCGTCGACGTTTCCGCGCGCAGCCACAGCGCCGCCAGCGCCAGGGCCAGGGCCGCCAGCGGCAGGTTAGCGAAAAACACCCAGCGCCAGTCCAGCCGATCGACGAGCCAGCCGCCCAGCGCCGGTGACAGCGCCGGCGCCAGCAGCCCCACCAGCATGATGGCCGCCGACAGCCCGGCGCGTTCATGGCTGCGGTACAGCTGATAGGTCAGCGTTTGGCCGATGGGGATCAGCAAGCCGCCGCCCATGCCCTGCAGGGTGCGCCAGCCGATCAGCGCGCCGATGCTGTCGGCGTTGCCGGCGCCGAAGGTGGCCAGCATGAACAGCGCCAGCGACAGCAGGAACACCCGCCGCCCACCGATGCGCTGCGCCAGCCAGGCGCTGAGCGGGATCACCAGCGTCAGGCCGAGAATATAGCCGTTGCTGACCCACGCCAGTTGGCTGACCGACGCCCGCATCGCCTGGCCGATGGCGGGGTAGGCGACGTTGGCGATAAACATATTGATCAGATCGACGAAAAAGCCGAGCAGATAGACGATTGCCACTTTGCTGCGATAAGACATGGTGCCTCCGGTTGAAGGCGAGCAGTGTATCGGGGGGAAAAGTGCGGATAAATCGGCGGCGGGCGATTACACTGTCAAAATGATTTTGACAATAAGGGCGGCGAAATGCTGAATTTGCAGCGCCTGGCGATCTTCGCGGCGGTAGTGGAAGCGGGCAGCTTTACCGCGGCGGCGGCGGCGCTGGGGCAAACCAAGGCGGTGGTGAGCTTTAACATCAAGCAGCTGGAGAACGAGCTGGGGGTGTCACTGCTGGCGCGCAGCACCCGGCGGCTGTCGCTGACCGACGCCGGCGAGCGCTTTTACCAGCGCAGCCTGCAGCTGCTGCAGGAGGCGGAAAATGTGCTGGACGACGTGCGCCGCGATCACCACGGGCTGAGCGGCGTGCTGCGCATCACCAGTACGCCGGAGTACGGCGCGCAGGTGGTGGTGCCGGCGCTGGCGGCGTTTTCGCGGCAGCATCCGCGGCTGCGCATCCAGCATGTCTCTTCTTCTTATCACGCCGATCTGATCTCGGAGCGCTTTGACGTGGCGATCCGCCTGGGCCAGCTGGCGGATTCCAGCCACCGCGCGGCGCTGATTGACAGCTTCGCCATTTTTCCGGTGGCGTCGCCGGGTTATCTGGCCGACCGACCGATTCATTCACTGACGGATCTGGCGCAGGCGCAGTGGATCGCCCACAGCCGGCTCAGTTCACCGCTCAGCTGGCAGGTGGCCACGCCGCAGCGCGAAGCGGTGCTGTTCAAGGTCGCGGACGCTGCCACGCTCACCGGTGACAGCGCTGCGGCATTGCTGGCGTTCGCCCTGCATGGCGCCGGGGTGGCGCTGCTGCCGGCGTGGCTGGCACAGCCCGAAATCGACGCCGGCCGGCTGCAGCGGTTGCTACCGGATCACCGTTTCCCCGAGCAGAGCATCTACGCGCTCTACCCGAATACCCGCCACGTGCCGGAAAAGGTTCGGGCGTTTATCGATTTTCTGCGAGCGCGGGTGGCGGCCAACCGTTAGCGAAATAATAATTCGTTATAACTCTCTCATTTATCATCAGATCCCATCGGGGTATGCTGGCAATCTCTGTCTACCCCGTCCGATGCGAGCCCACCTTCGATGACCGCAGAAAATAACCTCCAGCTGAACCGACGCATTCTGTCCGTGGTGATGTTCACCTTCGTCTGCTACCTGACCATCGGCCTGCCGCTGGCGGTGCTGCCGGGATTTGTGCATGACCACCTGGGTTACAATTCGGTGCTGGCGGGCCTTATCATCAGCGCGCAGTACTTCGCCACGCTGTTCAGCCGCCCGCACGCCGGGCGCTATGCCGATCAGCTGGGGCCGAAAAAGGTGGTGCTGTTCGGCCTGGCGTGCTGCGGCGCCAGCGGCCTGTTTTATGCGCTGGCGTTCGGCGTTGACGGTTACCCGTGGCTCAGCCTGCTGTTGCTGTGCGTGGGGCGGGTGTTTCTCGGCGTCGGCGAAAGCTTCGCCAGCACCGGTTCCACGCTGTGGGGCATCGGCCGGGTCGGAGCGATGCACACCGCGCGGGTGATTTCCTGGAACGGCGTCGCCACCTACGGGGCGATGGCGGCCGGGGCACCGCTCGGCGTGTACCTGAATCAGCAGTGGGGATTGGCCGGGGTGGCGGCGCTGATCGTGCTGGCGGTCGCGGTGGCGCTGCTGTTGGCGAGCGGCAAGCCGGACGTTTCGATCGCCGCCGGGCAGCGCATCGCCTTTCGCGCGGTGTTCGGCCGCATTTGGGCCTATGGTCTCGGGCTGGCGATGGGCACCGTCGGCTTTGGCGTGATCGCCACGTTCATCACCCTTTACTACGCCGACAAAGGTTGGAGCGGCGCGGCGTTTTCGCTGACGCTGTTCAGCTGCGCCTTCGTCGGCATCCGCCTGATCTTCAGCAACGTCATCAACCGCCACGGCGGTCTGAAGGTGACGCTGGCGTCGTTTCTGGTCGAGATCGTCGGGTTGCTGTTGATCTGGCAGGCCGGCGAACCCTGGATGGTGCAAACCGGCGCGTTGCTGGCCGGCGCCGGTTTCTCGCTGGTGTTCCCGGCGCTGGGCGTCGAGGCGGTGAAACAGGTGCCGCCGCAGAACCAGGGCACGGCGCTCGGCACCTATTCGGCATTCCTCGATCTGGCGCTGGGCATCACCGGGCCGTTGGCCGGGCTGCTGATTGGGCAAGCGGGCGTGCCGTCGATCTATCTGGCGGCGGCGCTGCTGGTGGCGCTCGGGGTGCTGCTCACCCTGCGTCTGCTGCAGCGCAGCCGAGCCATTCAGGAATAGTCTGAAACCCGGATTCCTCCCCAGAAAATCATTGTTTCGGTGAATGATTACGGTAAGGTCGCTCAGCGGTCCAGAATGAGAGGAGGAATCGATGTATTTACGGCCGGATGAAGTGGCTAAAGTGTTGGAGAATACCGGCTTTGAGCGTGATTATGTCACCGACCAGGCCTATGGCTACCGCAAGGGTACACACTACGTGTATGTGAATCGCGAAGCGCGGATGGGCAGAACCGCATTGGTGATCCACCCGGCGCTGAAAGAGAGAAGCGTGCATTTCGCCACGCCGACCTCTCCGGTGCGCACCAGCGAGCAGTATCTGGAGTTTCCCCTGGATTTAAGCAGCGACGCCCCGAACCAGCGTTACGGCATCGCACACGGCTTCAGCTCGCGCGAAGCGCTGTCGCGCTACCTCTACAGCATGTTCCTGTAATCGGTCCCCCGCCCGGGGGACGCGATCAGCCGTGGGCCAACGCTTCGCGGTTGAAACGCTCATTGTAGGCGCGGCGGAACTGCGCCAGTTCAAACGCATCGATATCCAGCTCGGCGAAGTAAAACAGCGCCGCTTCGGTGTGCTCGGCGTGCAGCTCCGGCGACAGGCCGGCGCGCAGCAGCACGTCGCGCCACAGGGCAATCTGCTCGTCGTCCGCCTGTTTGATGAACGTCAGGTAGATGAACAGCAGGTAAGCCGCCTGGTGCATCTCTTCGGTGTAGCCGTTGTTCAGCATGCGGATAAGGGTCTGGCTTTGGCGGCTGCCCATCTCCTGGATCATCGATTCAATCAGCATCGGCTTGACCCTCAGCAGATGGGCCAGCGAATCGATGGCTTTGCGGGTGTCGGACGTCAGGATGCGGTAACCGATGATAAATACGACGATCAGGGCGGCGAGGATGATCCAGGTCATTTAGGCTTTATTACACTCTCAATACGCCAGAAGAGGGGCGGGAGGCGCTGTGCGACAGCGCCCGCTATCAATGCTGTTCGCCGCTGAAATTACCGACCGCGCCCTGTTGGCGCAGGTGGTGATTGAAGGTGGCCGCGTCTTTGGCCAGCGCATCCAGATGGGCGCCGAGCATTTTGATCTGCTTCACCAGCGCATGCTGCTCCGGCACCGAACTGGCGGTGCTCAGTTTGCGCGCCAGTTGTTCATTCTGCGCCCGCAGCGCGGCTTCGCGCTGTTTGGCTTCTTCCAGCAGTTGCTGCAGCGCCTGGTAGCTCTGCTGCCATTCGCGGTGTTGCCGTTCGAAGCTGCTCTGCAACTCATTCATCGCATTTTGAAACTGGATTTCCAGCTCGCGCATTGTCATGGGCTCGATCCTTTGCGGCACTCAATGATGGCTTAGCAGTATAGCGAAAACTGTTCGCAAGCTCACCCGTTGACGACAAATGAGACAAATACCGCTGACAATTCCCGGCTTGCAACCGTGGCAAGGCGTCTTACAATCAACCCCATTCCCGGCCGTAAAGGCTGCCGTTCAAGAGAGGTGGAAGATGAGCGAGCAGGAAAAAGACTTTTTTGAACAGGCGATGGCGGACGTGGTGCCGCTGGCGAGCGGGCGGCAGACGCTGTACCTCAAGCCGCAGGAGACGCTGGACAAAAGCGCGCGGCGCGAAGCGCAGCGGCTGCGGCAGGAAAACTTCCTCAGCACCGATTTCCTCGAGGTGATCCCCTGTGAACAGCCGCTGGAGTTCAAAGGGGAAGGCATTCAGCAGGGCGTGCTGGACAAGCTGCGCAACGGGCGTTACCCGCCGCAGGCGTCGCTGAACCTGTTGCGCCAGCCGGTCGAGGCCAGCCGGCAGGCGCTGTTTCGCTTCATCTTGCAGGCGGAGGCGCAAAACCTGCGTTCGCTGCTGATCGTGCACGGCCGCGGGCGGCAGAACGAAAGCCATCCGAATATCGTGCGCAGTTACGTCGCCAAATGGCTTGCGCAGTTTGAACAGGTACAGGCGTTTTGCCGCGCCTTACCGCGCGACGGCGGCGAGGGCGCCTGCTATGTCACGCTGCGTAAATCGGCGCAGGCCAGGGCGGAAAACTTTGAGCGCCACGCCAAGCGCAGCCGTTGAAAGGATAGCGGAAATAAAATGGCCGGCGAGAGTCGCCGGCCATCGATGAATTATTTATTAAATATTTTATAGTCCAGCGAATAACGGCCGGCGCCGGTCACCGCCAGCAACAGCAAGCCGCCAATGATGCTGATGTTTTTAAAGAAGTTGATTTCGTTGCCCATCATTTCCATGCCGGTCATTTTCCAGAACGGATGGCCGATAAACGCGGTGCCCAAAACATACAGGGCGAAAATGACCGCGATAGGGCGAGTAAACAGACCGAGAATAAGCGCGATGCCGAAAATAAACTCCACCAGCACGGCAACGATCGCCGCCAAATAAGGCATCGGTGTGCCATAGCCTTCCATTGCCGTAACGGTCGCACCGAAGTTGACCAATTTCATCCAGCCGAAAATGATAAACAGAATCATCAGTAATATGCGGGACAGCAGAATGACGCCGTCTTTTGAGCTATCACCCATTTCGAACTCCTTAGCCACTGTCGGAATTATGTTGTCTTACTGAATAAAGATTAGAACAATTTACGTTTTTTTCTAGCGGCGACGGGCGGTTGCGCCACTTTTTTCGGTGTGCGAGACGCGTGGTGAAGCCGGCGGCATTGCCTATACTTGAACCCGGAGCAAAAACAATAAAACAGGCAATGTGAGGCCAAGATGGACGAGGAATTGACCGCCGCCGGTTACCGCCGTTATTCCGGTGATAAGATTGACGTTTATTTTAACCGTGCAGTTTGCCGCCATTCCGCCAACTGCGTGCGTGGCAACGCGGCTATTTTTACCCTGAACCGCCGCCCGTGGATTATGCCGGACAATGCCGACGCGGCGGAGGTGAAACGCGTCATCGACACCTGCCCCAGCGGCGCACTGAAATATAGGGAGAAATAATATGGATCATAAAATACTGGCAGACGAGAAGCGTTTTTATATCAATGATGAACAAGGCAAGCTGATCGCCGAGATCTCTTTCGTGCCGAGCGGCGACAAGCTGACCATTATCGATCACACCTGGGTGGATGAGTCATTGAAGGGGCAGGGCGTCGGTAAAAAGCTGGTGGCGCTGGTGGTGGAGAAAATGCGCGCGGAGCAGCGTAAAATCATTCCGCTGTGCCCGTTCGCCAAACACGAGTTCGATACCACGCCGGCCTATCAGGACATTCGCGCCTGACGCGATAACGGGGCGCGGCGCGCCCCGAGCGTTCAGCAGACGCCGAAATCGCCGTCTTCGTGGTACAGCGCCACGTCGCTGGCCTGCACCTCCGTGCGCTGCTCTTTGCCCAGTTCATTCCAGCTGCAAACCAGGGTTTCGCCGTCGATCGCCACCACGGTCATCTTTGGGCCGCCGGTGGTGCGTTGAACAAAATCACCGATATTGAATGCCATGCGTTCCTCCACAACAGATTAAACCTCACCTATTGATAACACAGAATGGCGCCGCCGTTGGCAGATGTTTCGCTATGTATTATTTTATATAGCGATTATCACCAAGGAGAGCAGACTAACATGCCGGGATTATTGATGTTTTATGTGGGCGGTACGGCGCCGGGCGCCAATATTGAGCTGCACGACGTGCAGTTCGCGGCGGCGGATCGGCCGGAAGAGGCGTATCCGCTGCTGCGTGAAAAGTGGTTCGGCGATAAGCGCAAGGTGCATGTCGACGGCTATGCGCGCATCGACTGGGCGGACGGTTACGACGTGAGCCTGGAGCCTGCGCCGTTCGCCGGTGAAGAGAAGCTGTTTTTCGTCAACGTGGGCGGCTACCGCAGCGATGAGCTGGCGGAATTGCACCAGTTCGGCCTGTTTGTGGCGCGCTCTGCCGACGAGGCGAAGGACAAAGCCAAACGGGTGCTGCTGACGGACAGCGCGCAGCAGCACAAGGATGACCTGGCTGAGGTGGACGACTGCCTGCTGCTGCAGGCGCTGCAGGGCTACCACGTGCATCTGCGGGCCAACCCGCACGGCAAACCGGCCCGGCCGCTGTGGCAGGGGTATCTGCCGATCGGCGAACCCGCGCTATAGCGCCGCCAGCGCCTGCAGCTGTTGCCGCAACCAGCGGCAGGCCTCCGGCCGGCCGTTTTTGCGGTGCAGGTAGATTTTGATCTGATACGGCGGCACCGGAAACGGCAGGGGATGGATAGCCAGCGCCGCCGCCTGCCGCAATTTTTGCGCGGCGTAGCGCGGCATGCTCATCACCAGTTCGCTGTCGGCGACGATGAACGGCGCTCCCAGCAGCGAAGGCGTGCGGATGGCGATATCGCGCTGCAGCCCCAGCTTATCGAGCTGATAGTCAATGACGCCGCGCTGTTCGTTCCACGGCGTCACCACCAGATGGCGCGCCCGCAGGTAGTTTTCCAGCGTCAGTTCGCCGTATTTGACGCTGAAGGCGGGTGAACAAATCGCCACATACTCATCCTCCAGCCAGCTCACTTCGTCGATCTCCGGGTAGCTTTCGCCGTCGGTTTCGGTAAAGCCCAGCGCGAAGTCGATGCGCCCCGCCAGCAGATCGTTCAGCGCCACTTTGCGCTCGGAATAGCGCAGCTGGAACGACAGCCCTGGCGCCAGGCGCTGCATCTGCGCCATCAGCGCGGGAAATACCGCGAAGGCGGTGTAATCGGTAATGGCGAAGGTGAAGCTCTCCCGGCTTTCGGCGGGAACGAAGCGCGGGCGCGGATGCAGCCCTTTGGCCAGCAGCGCCAGACTTTCGCTGACGGTTGGGGCCAGGCTGTCGGCATACACCGTCGGGTGCATGTCGTTGCCGACCCGGTAAAACAGCTCGTCCGCCAGCGCCTTGCGCAGCCGGATCAGCGCGTGGCTCAGCGCCGACGCGCTGAGAGCCAGCTCCGCCGCGGCGCGCGTTACAGACCGCAGCCGATACACCGCTTCGAACACCAGCAGCAGATTGAGATCGAGGCGTTTCAAATCCAGATGCATGATATTCATTACCTGTTGATGAAAATGCAGTTCATACAGTATTTGAGGCGCGATATGCTGGCAAGCACAGCCATCAACACACTCAGGATTTGCCATGACCATTGAGATTTACCCGGCGCAAAAAAGCGACGCCAAACTGATTCTGGATATGATTATCGAGCTGGCGGTGTACGAAAAGGCGCGCGAGCAGGTGCTGGCCAGCGTGGAAGATATCGAACGCAGCCTGTTTGGGTCGGGCGCCTGTTCCGAAGCGCTGATTTGTACGGTAAACGGCGAGCCGGCGGGTTATGCGGTGTTCTTTATGAGTTACTCCACCTGGCTGGGTAAAAACGGCATCTATCTGGAAGACCTTTACGTGGCGCCGAAGCATCGCGGCGCGGGCGCCGGTAAAAAGCTGCTGCGGTACATCGCCCAGCTGGCGTGCGAACGGCAGTGCGGCCGCCTGGAGTGGAGCGTGCTGGACTGGAACCAACCGGCCATCGATTTCTACCTCAGCATCGGCGCGCAGCCGCAGGGCGAGTGGGTGCGCTATCGTATGGAAGGCGAGGCGCTGACGCACTTCGCGGCGCACGGGGCGGCGCTGCCGGCATAATAGCCGTTGGGGGGAGGCGGCCTCCCCAACTGTGGTGATGTGAACGGTTTACTGCGGATCAATCAGGCGGGTTTGCGGGCGGCGAGAATGAAGATCATCGGGCGCTCCTGCTCTTCGTCCAGCGCCGGATTAGCGGCAATTTGCTGCGCGCTGGGGCCCCATTCGTTCAAATGCTGGATGATAAAGCCTTGCTGCGCCAGCGGGTTGATATAGCCGCCGAGCGTGCGGTGCTGCTTGATGACACCTTCCGCCAGCCAGTTGGAAACGCGCTGGCCTTCTCGCTGGTAGCCGTTCACCGGCCAGGATTTCTGTCCGTTGCCGTCGGTCAGCCAGCCCTGCTGCGCCGGGGCGGTGTAGATCGGGTGCTCGGCGGTGAAGATGAACTGCCCGCCGGGTTTCAGCGCGGCGTAAACCGTGGCGAACAGCGCGGGCAAATCCTCGAGGTAGTGCAGCGTCAACGAGCTGTAGACCAGATCGTAACTTTCCGGCGGCAGCTGCAGCTGCGCCAAATCCTGCCGACGATACGCGATGCCCGCGTCGGCGGTCATCTCCCGCGCTTTGGCCAGCATTTTTTCCGAGACGTCCAGCCCCAGCACGCTGGCTGCGCCCTGTTCGCGCGCGCTGCGGCAGAACCAGCCGTAGCCGCAGCCGAGATCGACCACGCTTTTGCCCTGCAAATCCGGCAGGATGCGGCGGATGGCGGGCCATTCCGGCGCGCCGTCCAGGCCGTGCTGCGAGCGGCTGAGCTGCGCATAGCCGTCGAAAAAGGCCTGATTGTCATAGATGTTTTGCGTCATGATGACTCCTTAGTGAATGACGGCGGCGGAATGCCGCTGCCATACCGTGCATATTGCTGCATAATTCTACGCTGACAACATGGATAACAGGAATGACGATGGACATGATTTCGGTGCGGCAAGCGCCCGAGCTGGCGCCGCGCGCCATTGCGTATTTTCAGCGGCACTGGGCCACGGCAGAGACGCTGATGATGTATGAAGACGCCATCAACCGCAGCCTCGGCGCCGCCAACCCGCTGCCGCAGTGGTACCTGCTGATGGAAAATGACCGGATCCTCGGCTGCGCGGGGCTTATCACCAACGACTTTATCAGCCGCGGGGAACTGTATCCCTGGCTGTGTGCGCTCTACGTAGAGGAAGCGCAGCGCGGCCGGGGCCACGGCGCCAAACTGATTGAGCATGTGGCGGCGGAAACCCGCCGGCTGGGCTTCCCGCAGCTGCACCTGTGCACCGATCTGGAAGGCTACTACGAGCGCCACGGCTTCGTTTATAACGGGCTCGGGTATCACCCCTGGGGCGAAGCCTCGCGGGTCTATTCGCGGGTGCTGTGATCGCCGCCGCCGAGGGCGCGTAAGACAAACCTGACTTTTCTTTTCGTTCACCTCATCGCGCATCGCGGGTTACACTGGCCGCTTGTTCGCCACCGACCGGGTTAATTCGCCGCCGCGATGAGAGTGCCACGCCAGTTACAGCAACGCTTTACCGCCTGCATCGCCATTATGGCGGTGCTGTTGCTGTTTGTGGCGCCGGTGGTGTCGAAATCGCTGACGCACCACCCGATGATGGGCGGCATGGCGCAGACGGACGCCGCTATGCCGCACGACATGCACGCGATGACGATGCCCGCCGCCGAGCATGCCGGCCACCACGGCATGGATCCTGCGGAAATGATTTTCTGCGGCTATTGCGAGCTGCTGATCCACGTGCCGCTGCTGCTGTGGACATTCGTCCCGCTGCTGTGGCTGATGGCGCGCATCGCGCGCCTGCCTTGCGCGCCGCGCATCGTTTCTCCACCCATTCGGCGCCTTACTCTGCGGCCGAGCCCGCGCGGGCCGCCCGGCCAACCGTTTTTCCCTATTGCTTGATCATGGGTAACGCCGTCCGTATCGCTGCGGACGGTTTGCCTGCGCGCACAGTTTGAAAAACGAGAAAGGCCATGTCTTCAATAACCAAAACTCCACCTGCCGCATCGCCGCGTGGCGCGATGCTGAACCTGATCAGACGGCTGCATTTTTATATCGGCCTGCTGGTCGCTCCTTTTATTCTGGTCGCTGCACTGACCGGCACGCTGTATGTGTTGACGCCGCAGCTTGAAGAGGCGCTGTATCGCGATGCGCTTTTCACCGAACCGCACGGGCAGGCGAGAGCGCTGGCTGACCAGATCGCCGCCGCCCGCCGCGCGGTGGGTGACGAGGCGCGCATTTACGCCGTGCGCCCGGCACCCGGCGCAATGGACACCACGCGCGTACAGTTCGCGAGTGCCGATCTGGGCGCTTCCGAGTCGCGCGCGCTGTTTGTCGATCCTTATACCCTGGCGATCAAGGGTGATATGACGGTGTACGGCACCTCCGGCGTGCTGCCGCTGCGCACCTGGCTGGATAAGCTGCACAGCAGCCTGCTGCTCGGCGATCTGGGGCGCAACTACAGCGAGCTGGCGGCCTCCTGGCTGTGGGTGGCCGCGCTGGGCGGCGTAGCGCTGTGGCTGGCGACGCGGCCGAAACGCAAGCTGAAAAGGGCGAAAGGGGGCTTCGCCGCCAGCCGCCATTGGCATATCACGCTGGGTGTAGCGCTGCTGGCCGGGCTGCTGTTCTTCTCGGCTACCGGGCTGACCTGGTCGCAGTGGGCCGGCGGCAACATCGACGCGCTGCGGGCCAACCTGGGCTGGCTGACGCCGCAGGTCAATACCAGCCTGCAGGCCGATACGCCGCAGACGCCGGCCGATCCGCACGCCGAGCATCGCGGGATGATGGCGGGCATGAAGATGGCCCCAGCCGCGCAGAGCAATGCGCTGAACGGCGACTGGGATCGGGCGCTGTACGCCGCGCGCGCCGCCGGAATAGATGCCGCCAAGGTCGAGCTGCGCCAGCCGAAAGGCGAGGGCAAAGCCTGGACGGTAACCGAAGTGGATCGCAGCTGGCCAACGCAGGTGGACGCGGTTG
Source organism: Serratia sp. SM04 (assembly GCF_040280225.1). NCBI lineage: Bacteria > Pseudomonadati > Pseudomonadota > Gammaproteobacteria > Enterobacterales > Yersiniaceae > Serratia > Serratia sp. SM04. The sequence continues at coordinate 48,916 of NZ_JBEOQT010000021.1, forward strand.
CCATCGCACCGCAAAGCTTCGCCGTCGTCGACCAGGTGCGGTTCGACACCTTCCCACTCATCGCCAAGCTGACCCGCTGGGGCATCGACGCCCACATGGGCATTCTGTTCGGTGTGCCGAATCAGCTGCTGCTGGCGGCGTTCGGCCTTGGGCTGTGCTTGATGATTGCGCTGGGTTACCGCATGTGGTGGAGTCGCCGCCCGGCGGCGGGGGCGCAGCATCCGGTGCATACGCTGGTTGCCGCCTGGCTGGCGCTTTCCCTGCCGGCGCGTGCCTGCACGCTGCTGGTGGCAGCGGCGCTGGGTTATTGCCTGCCGGTGATGGGCGTGAGCCTCGCGGCGTTGCTGCTGGTGGACGTGTGGCGCTGGCGCGGCCAACGGCAAGGCCACCGGGACGAAACGCCGGAAGCGGCCGCCCGCCGCGCCGAGGTGCGTAAGTTCCGCACGGCGGTGGCGACGGTGGCGGTGGCGGTCGGCTGCGTGATGGGCCGAGCGATCCTCGGCGGCACCGTCGAGCAATTCCAACTGCCGATCGGCGCCTGGAGCGCCCAGATGGTGATCATGCAGAGCCTGATGGTGCTGCTGTATACGCTGGTGTTCACCCTGCTGCTTTCCATTCCGCTGTGGTATTTCTTCCTGGGGGAGAAAGAGGGGCGGTGAGGCATTTTGCGCCGACGCAAAGCATTCAACCCCGCTGCGGCGGGGTTTTTCTTGTTACATCAGGCGGTGCGCGTGCAGCTTAACGCTCTCCATGATGCTGTCCATCGTCACCTGCACGCGGTGCGGCAACACGCCGCGCCGGCGGTAGATCAGGTAGGCCTGCATATCGATGCCGCGCTCGCGCGCCAGGCAGGGCAGCAGTGTGCCGGCATCCAGCTCGGCGGCGACGGAATAGTACGGGGCGTAGACGATGCCCAGGCCCTGTTTGGCCAGCTCGATCGCCGGCAGAATGTTATCGCAAACGCTGGCGCCGTTGATCTCGACCTGCACCAACTCCCCCTGCGCACTGTAGCCGCTCCAGGTATTGCGAATGCCGCCCAGCATGCGCAAGGTAATGCAGCGATGCTGCGGCAGTTCATCCAGCGCTGTCAGAGGCGAGCGGGCGATGTAATCCGGTGCGGCGAACAGCCCGACGCGAAAACGGGTGAAGGGCCTGGCGATCAGGCTTTCGTTTTGCGGCTGGAAAAAGCTGATCAGCAAATCGCAGTCGCTGTCGAACACTGCGCCGTACTTTTTCTCGCGTTCGTCGGGGTTGCGGGTCACCAGATCGACAGCCAGCGCCGGTGCAGCGTGCAGCAGCGGCGGCAGTAAATAACGGGCCAGGAAAGCGTGGATGCCTATCGGCGCGCCGAGCGTGACCATGCCGTTCAGGCTGCGTTTATAGGTGCCGGACATATCAAGCAGATCGCTGTGTTCGTCCAGCAACTGCGAGGCGCGCCGCAAGAATTGCTCGCCGAATTCAGTCAGCGCCAGGGTACGCGGGCCGCGCAGGAACAGTTCCAACCCGAGCCGCCGTTCCAGCGCGGTGAGGGCGCGCGACACGTTAGACTGCGGCATATCCAACAGCTGCGCCGCTTTGCTGACGCTCGCCGTTTCGGCAATGACGCGGACAATCCTGAGTTCTTCAATGCGGAAGTCTTTCTCTTTCACTGGCCGGCTCTTGTGAGTTTGTATATCAAAAATGATATACACCTTTGGCGGCATTGTCATATGACTTATCACGGGCGGGTGGGTATCATTTGATTTGATTATTTGCTATCCACCAAAATAAAGAGAAATCCGTCAATGAAAGTGACAAGAGCGGTTATTTTGCCTGCGCTGTTATTACTGGCCGCGTGCTCTTCCGCCGTGACCGAAAAAGAAAAATACTCGACCTTTCTGACCAATTATAACGATATCAATAAAGGTCAATCCGCGTCCGGCAAAGACGTTTTATATTGGAAGGATAAGAACGTCGATTTTTCCCGTTATCAATATTTGGTTTATCAACCGATGATCTATTTCCCGCGGCCGAAACCGAGCGAGATGGTGAGCCAGCGCGCACTCGACAATATTCTGAACTATACCAACCAGCAGTTTAAGCAGGCGATGGGCACCCACTTTACGCTGGTGGACATGCCGCGCGAGCATACCCTGATTTTCCGCGGCGCCATCACGGCGATAGACACGCAGAAGAAGGGGCTGCAGATCTATGAAGTCTTGCCGATCACCCTGCTGATTGCCGCGACGCAAAGCGTGACCGGGCACCGCACCATGGAGAGCGCGGTCTATATGGAAGGCGAGTTTATCGATGCGGCGACTAATCAGCCGGTCATTAAAGTGGTGCGCAAGGCTTCGGGGGAAAATCTCAATAACGAGAAAGCGCAGCTTAAAGTCACCGACGTGAAGAATGCCATCGATACCATCGCCAACGATATCAGACAATATAACACGCTATAAACCTCGTTTATTTCCGTTATTCTCAGCCAGGAATTTACATGTTTCTTAACTATTTCGCTTTAGGCGTACTGATTGCGGTATTCCTGATTTTATTCTACGGCGTCATTATTATTCATGACATTCCGTATTTGCTGGCAAAAAAACGCCGGCACCCGCATCAAGATGCGATTCACGTTGCCGGTTGGGTCAGCCTGTTTACGCTGCACGCCATTTGGCCGCTGCTGTGGATCTGGGCAACGCTCTATCGGCCGGAACGCGGCTGGGGCATGAGTGAGAAGGCAGAACCTTCAACGGATCTGCAGGCGCGCATCGCGCTGCTCGAAGCCGAATTGCAACGCCTGCAGGAAAAGCCGACGGCGGTTCCCGGCCCCACGGCAAGTTGAGCGTAGCCTATGGATTTGCTCATTATTCTCAGCTACGTGGCGCTGAGCTACGGCGTATTTAAACTGTTTCGCATTCCGGTCAACAAATGGACCGTGCCGACCGCCGTGCTTGGCGGGATCGTTATCGTCGGCGCGTTGATTCTGACGATGAACTACAACCATCCGTACAGCGATCGGGCGCAGAAAATTGCCGTTTCTGTGCCGATGGTGCCGCAGGTCTCGGGCATGATCGTTGAGGTAACGGAGAAAACCAACGTGTTGCTGCGCAAAGGCGAGGTGCTGTTCCGTCTTGACGACAGCCGCTACCGTGCGCGGCTCACCAGGCTGGAGGCGGATCTGGCCGGGGCAGAGGCGGAGATCAGAACGCGCCGGGCTGCGCTCAGCGAGTCCGCCGCCAACGTGCAACGGGCGAACGCAGAGTATGAGCGTGCCCGTAAGGACTACCAGCGCTATGCGAAAGGGGCGGCGATGCCGGTCAACCCGTTCTCGGAGCAGGACGTCAGCCATGCGCAGCAGCAGTACCAGGCGCAATCCGCGGCGCTGCAGGCGGCGAAAGCTCAGTTCCAACAGGAACAGGCGCGGTTGTCCGGGCGCTATGACGGCGAAGACGCCATGATAGCCAGCCTGAAATCGCAGATTGCCGAAGCGCGTTACAACCTGGAACAAACGGTGGTGCGTGCGCCGAGCGACGGGTATGTCACGCAGGTGCTGGCGCGGCCGGGCACGGCGGCGGTTCGCCTGCCGTTCAAACCGGTGATGATCTTTATCCCGCAGCAAAAGCGCCAGGTGGTGGCGGTGTTCCGCCAGAACGCCATCCTGCGTTTGGCGCAGGGGGACCAGGCCGAGGTGGTGTTCAACGGCTTGCCGGGGCAGGTTTACGGCGGCACCGTAAGCCGAGTGTTGCCGGCGATACCGGACGGCAGCTACCAGGCCAGCGGCGCACTGCAGGGCCTGAGCGCCACGCCGGGCCGGGAAGGGGTGTACGTGATGATTGACCTGGCGGCCAACCCGGAACTGGCTCACTTGCCCGACGGCGTGAGCGCTCAGGCGGCGGTCTATACCGGGCACTTCGAGCACGTCTCCGTGATGCGCAAAGTGCTGCTGCGCATGACCAGCTGGCTGCATTATCTTTATCTGGATCACTAGCCTGCAAAAGCCGGAAGACGAGACGGTGTGATTCTACCAGATAAGGCCACCCGCAACTGACCATGAAAGCCATTGGCCGCCGCCTTCATGCTATCGCGTACTTGCTCTAAGGCGATGAATACGCGGCGCCCATGTTCCACGATTTACTCTCGTCCTATCTAACCAAGCTCGCTAACTCGCGCCGTTCTGGCTTTCGCTTCGTGGCGGACGCGCTTGGCGCGATATCAGTCCTGCGAACGCTCTTGCCATCCGCCGCCCAGCGCCTTGAAAACATCGACGCGAGCCGAGCCGGCCTGTTGGTCCGCGGTCGCAACCTGCGACCTCGCGCTGATCAGGCTGTTTTGGGCCACGATCACATCCAGATAGCTGATGGATCCAGCCCGGTAGCGTTGTTCAGCGAGGCGGAATGCACTCTCGGCATGGTTCTGCGCTTGAACCAGGGCGTCGCGCTGCTGCATGGCTCCCACATACGTGCTCAAGGACTGTTCGGACTCCTTCAATGCCATGAGGACCGCGCCATCGAAGCGCGCCAGTGAGGCCGCGCCTTGAGCCTTGGCTTGCGCAATCCGGCTTCGTGCCGCCGTCATGTTCGGGAACGTCCATGAAATCAGCGGCCCGAAACCGAACGACCAGGTACGGTCGCCGCGCAGGTCGTCATTGCGCAGGTAGCTTGCCGAGGCGCCGATCGTGACCCTGGGATAAAGATCGGCGACCGCAACTCCGATGCGCGCCGTGTCGGCGGCCAACTGGCGTTCGGCCTGGCGGATGTCGGGACGCCGGCGCAGCATGGTCGTGCCATCGCCAATCGGAATGGCGCCTGCAACTTCCGGCGCCTTGTTACAGGCGCGTGCCGGCTCGGGGACTTGCGTAGGGGGACGCCCCATCAATGCCGCCAGCTCGAACAGCGCCGCGTTCTGCTGGGCCTGCAGCCGGGGAACAGCTGCCTCGGCCTGGGCCAGTGCCGTACCGGATCGTTCCACATCAAGGCGCGAGGCGGAGCCGGCGTGCTCCTGGCGGGTCACGAGATCCAGCGTTCTCTGTGCCAGCTCGACGGACGAACGTGCCACGTCAACGGACTCTGCGTAGGCGCAGGCATCCACATACGAGCGCGTCGTCTCCGCGGCCACGAGCATCTGGGCCGCATCATGAGCCGCAGCGGCCGCCTCGGTATCGCCGCGCGCCGCTTCGATGTCGCGCCGCACTCGTCCAAAAAGGTCTAGTTCGTAGGAAATATCCAGTCCGCCGGTGTAGTTCCACTGCACCGGCGCCTGGCCGGCCCCGCCAGCGGTCTGGTCGCGACCGTGACGGGCGCCCGCAGTCACATTGGTCGATGGCAAGCGTTCCCCGCGTGTTTCCCGGTAGATCGCGCGCGCCCGATCCAGATTGGCCAGTGCCACACGCAGATCGGTATTGGCGGCCAGCGCCTCCTGCACGATGGCGCTCAACGCAGGAACGTCATACAGTTTCCACCAGTCCGCAGGCGGCGGCGAACCGGCGTCCACCTGCGGCGATTGACTGATGAACGAACCCGATGTGGTTTCTGGCAAGGCCGGGGCGTGGTAGTCCGGCCCGCTGGCGCAGCCCGTCATGGTAAGGGCGACGGCCAGAATCAGGGCGCGCGGCAGAGCCTTCTTTCGTTCAAGACGCATGGGATACCTCCGCCGATGCGAGTTCGCGGGCGCGCAGGCTCTGCTCCGTAGCCCGGTGGTCCTTGGCGATAAAGCTGTAGATGGTTGGCAGCACGAACAGCGTGAAGAGCGTGCCGATCAACATGCCCATCACGACCACGATGCCAATCGAGAATCGGCTGGCCGAGCCGGCGCCTTCCGCGAACACCAGCGGCACCAGGCCCGCGACCATCGCCGCCGTCGTCATCAGCACCGGGCGCATACGTACCGCAGCCGCCTTCTCGATGGCTTCGAGCCGGCTCAGGTTCTCGTGCTGTTGGATGTAGTTGGCGAACGTGACCATCAGAATACCGTGCTTGGAGATCAGGCCGATCAGCGTGACAAGCCCAATCTGCGTGTAGATGTTCAGCGTGGCGTAGCCCAGCCAGAGCGGCACTAGTGCGCCGCACACCGCCAGCGGCACCGTCACCAAAATCACCAGCGGGTCGCGCAGGCTCTCAAATTGCGCCGCCAGCACCAGAAAGATGACGACGAGCGCGAAACCGAAGGAAACCAGCAGGCGGTTGCCCTCCTGCACGAACTGGCGACTGTCGCTGAGCCAATCGACGCTGGTGCCGGCCGGCAAGGGCTGCGATTGCAGGAGTGCCACCGCTTCGCCCATGCTGACGCCTGGGCGCGGCAGCAGCTCGATCGTGGCAGAGTTCATCTGGCCGAACTGGGTCAGAGCGTTGACCTGGGGCCGCGTTTCCACATGGACCACCGTGGACAGCGGCACCAGCGCACCGGAACTGGCCTTGACGTAGAAGCGGCCCAGATCGTCTGGGGTCATACGATCGCTGTCCCGAACCTGCGGGATGACGTCGTAGGAGCGGTCGTGGAAGTTGAAGCGATTGACGTAGTTCTCACCGACCAGCACGGCCAGCGTGTCGGCGATGGCCTGCATGGTCACGCCCATCTCGCGCGCCTTGCTGCTGTCGATGGCGACATGGGCCTGCGGGCTGTCGAATGCCAGATCGTTCTGCACGTACAGAAAGAGCCCGCTCTTGTAGGCCGCGTCCTTGATCTGCTCGGCCGTCTCGAACAGCGTCGAGAAGTCGTCGGGCGAACGCAACACCATCTGCACCGGCAGGCCGCCACTGGAACCGGGCAGCGGCGGCACCTGAACCGCTGTCAGCGTCTCGCCGTCGATGCTGGCGCCGGCCGCCTGGAGCTGCCCCTGTATCTGGATTGAGGAGCGGGAACGCTGCGACCAATCCTTGAAGATCGCACCGGCCAGCATCTGGTTCTGGCCGCGCCCGGAACCGCCGATGTGCATGAAGCTGTTGTCAAACTCCGGCAGCGATTCAAAAATCTTCTCGATTTTCTGGGCATAGCGAGCGGTGTAATTGACGCCCGCATATTGCGGTGCCTTGGCGATGACGATGACCGCACCCTGATCCTCGACCGGGGCCAGCTCGTGGCGGATGCCCATAAACAGCACCACGATGGCGCCCAGCACGGCGACCCCGACCAGCAGCACCGCGCTGCGCGCGGCCAGCGTGCGGGCCAGCAGGCGCCGGTAGAATGAGGTCAGTCCTTCTATATAGTGTTCGACCTGCCTGGCGAGTTTCGCCTCGCTCTGCTTGGAACTGAGCAGCATCGAACTCATCACCGGCGACAGCGTGAGCGCGACCACGCCGGAGACGATGACCGAACCGGCCAGCGTGAAGGCGAACTCCTTGAATAGCGCCCCGGTCAATCCGCCCATCAGGCCGATCGGCGCATAGACCGCCGCCAGCGTGATGGTCATGGCGATCACAGGGCCGACGATCTCGCGGGCGCCGAGCAGGGCCGCCCGCACAGGCGATGCGCCTTCCTCGATATGCCGGTGTATGTTTTCCACCACCACGATGGCGTCATCCACGACCAGCCCGATCGCCAGCACCATCGCCAACAGCGTCAGCAGGTTTATCGAGAAGCCGAACGCCAGCATCAGCGCCGCCGTTCCGACCAGCGACAGCGGAATGGTGACGACGGGGATGATGACTGCGCGGAAGGTTCCCAGGAACAGGAAGATCACGGCGATGACGATCGCGATGGCTTCGATCAACGTGTGTTGAACCTCCGCAATCGACGCATTGACAAACTTCGCCACGTCATAGTTTGGCACGACCTGCAACCCTGGCGGCGAAGTCGCCCGGATGCGGGGCAACAGTTCCTGTGCCTGCCGAGCAATGTCCAGCGGGTTGCCGTCCGGTGTCGGGAAGAGCGCCGCGAACACCGCCGGGATGCCGCTGGCGAAGGACGCATTGTTGTAGTTCTGGCCGCCGATCTCGACCGTCGCCACGTCGGCCAGTCGTACCACGCCGCCGCCGGCGCTGGACTTGATCACCATTTGGCGGAAGTCCTCTACGCTGCGCAGGTCGGTGGCTGCGCTGATGTTGGTGACGGTCAGCGAACTCTTGAGCTGGCCCGGCGCCGACTGCACGCTGTTGGCGCGCAGGGCCGCCGCGATCTCACTCGCCGACAGGCCGCGCGCGGCCAGCTTCACGGGGTCGATCCAGATGCGCAGCGCCAGCGTCTGCCCGCCGTTGGTATCGACTTGCCCCACACCCGGTATCCCAGCGAACAGCGGCAGCGCCACGCGGTTCACGAAGTCCGTGACCTGTGGGATGGTCAGGGTGTCGCTGTAGAACGCGACATACTGGACGGCGGTACCGCCTTCGGTGGACTTGCTGATAACCGGATCGGCGACGCCCGCTGGAAGCTGGTACTTGACCTGCTGCACCTTGGCCAGGATCTCGGTCATGGCCCGGTCGGCATTGGCATTGAGCACCAGCCGGGCCTTGATTTCGCTGCGGCCGGGGGTTGTCGTCGAACTCAGGTATTCGATGCCGCTGGCCGTGGCGATGGACTGTGAGATGGGCGTCGTGACAAAGCCCTGCATCACCTCCTGAGTCGCCCCCGGCAGCGAGGTCGTGATATTGATGGTGGCGTTTTCGAGGTACGGATACTGGCGCACCGGCAGGGATAAGACCGAAGCCAGGCCTGCCAGCAGGATCAGCAGGCTCACGACCAGGGCCATAATGGGCCGCCGGATGAAAAGGTCGGTGAAGTTCATCGCGGAGTCCCCTCAGACGATGCGGCATTGATCTTTACTTTGCCGCCCGGCAGCAGCCGGTTCTGACCGGCGACCACCACGATGTCGCCGGACTTCACGCCCTGCGTCACCAGCACGTCGTCGCCCAGCCTGCGGCCAGTGATGACGGGAACGGCCACGGCTTTGCCGATCCCTTGCGCGTCGGCCTCCTGAACGAGCACCACGCTGTCACCCGAAGCGGATGTCTGGATCGCCGTAAGCGGCAGAGCGATGGCATGCTCCGTCGCCGGAAGTTCCAGCTTGGCCACCGCGTACATGCCAGACTTCAGCAGGTTATCGGTGTTCGACAGGATGGCCTGGACGGCGACGTTGCGGGTTTCCCCGTCGATGCGCGGCTCAATGGTGCTGACCTCGGCGTCGAAGATCTTGCCCGGAACGGCATCCACAGTGACCTGCACCCGCGCGCCGAGCGCCAACCTGGAAAGTTCCTGCTGCGGCAGGGTGAAATTGACGTACATCAGGTCGAGCTGCGTCAGCGTGGCGATAGCTTCGCCTGCGTTGAGGTACTGCCCAAGGTTGATGCGCCGGATACCGAGTTGGCCGGAGAACGGCGCCCGGATGTTCTTCTGCTGGATGCGTGCATCCAGTTGCCGGACGGCGGCGGCGGCCTGGTCGGCTTCTGTCTTGCGCTGCTCCAGCAGTTCGCGTGGCTCGGCACCGCTGGATGCCAGCGCCTGCGAGCGCCGCAACTGCAACTGCGCGAAATTGGCCCTCGCCTCAGCGGCACTGCGATCGGCCTGTTCCGGGGCATCGTAGAGCTGAACCAGCGTGGTGCCTTCCTTAACGATCTGGCCGGCGGTAAAGCTGAGGGCCGTCACCCGACCGGCCGTGTCCGGGGCCAGTACGACTTCGCGCACGGCTTGCAGGCTGCCGACCGCTTGCAGTACCCCGGCGACGGTGCGCGGCTGCACGTGCACGGTCGATACCAGTGCCGGTGCTCGCGCGGGAGGCGCAGCGCCGCCGGCCCGAGCTGCGCGCCATGCGTATAACCCGCCGAAGATGACGAGTAGACCCACCAGACTGATGGCGATTGCTCCGGCATTCCTGGCGGCGGGACTGCCTGCGCTTGCGTTGTCAGCCTGCACGGTCGCTGCCGAATCGTCGGAAAGCAGGCGCAAGGCAATGACCAGCGCCAGCGCGACGGTGATGGCGCCGGCCAGATAGACCGAGCGAATCCCCTGAGCGCCAGCCAGCGCGCCGGCCAAGGGGCTGGTCAGGCCCAGCGCGATGTCCATGAATGCCACGTAGGCGCCCATCACCAAGCCGCGAGTCTGCGGCGGAGCGCGCCGCACGGCTTCCACACCGAACCCTGGATAGGCCAGCGAGTAGCCGAAGCCCGTCAGGGCCGCGCCTGCGTAGGCGAGCGACGCGGAGTCGGCACGCCAGATGAACAGCTGCCCGAACGCCTCGATGGCAACACTCACCAGCGCCACCTTCGCGCCGCCCAGCTTGTCCGGCAAGTGGCCGAAGAAGATGCGTGCGCCGATGAAGGCCAGGCCGAACGCGGTGAACGCCAGCGAAGCGTTGCCCCACTGTTTGGCGGCGAACAGCAGCGCGATGAAGGCCGTGATCAGTCCGAAGCCGACGCTGGACAGTGCCAGGCCCATGCCGGGCCATAGCACGGCACCGAGCACCTTGTAAAACGGCGTGCGCCTGGTTGCCGAAGGGGCGACGGCGCGCACGCCCCAAACCACGGCCAAGGCCACGAAGGGAATGACTACCACAGCGGCGGCGATGCCGGCGAATCCCCACTGGGCGTTCACCGCGACGCCGAGGGGCGCACCCAGCGCATAGGCACCGTAGATGGCGATGCCGACCCAGACCATGACCTTGCCTGCGTTCCGCGGCCCGACCAACCCGAGTGACCAGCCCAGCGCCCCCGTGGCGATCAGACTTTCACCCAGGGCCAGCAGGATGCGGCCCAGCACCACGATCCATACCGAGGTGGTCGGTGTGGTGACGAAGGCCAGAGATGCCAGGTAGACCAGGCCGGAACTGGCTGCGAGCAAGCAGCCAATGACCACCGCTCGCTTGGCGCCGCGCAGGTCCGCGAGGTTGCCGGCCCAGGGACGGGACAGCAGTGCCACGACGAATTGCTGGCCGATGACCAAGCCGATCACGAGCGTACCCATGCCGAGCGTTTCATGCAGATGGAGCGGTAGGACCGGCATCTGCATTCCAATGGTGAGGAACCCGATGAAGACTGCCAGCGTGATGGGCAGCAGCGTCAGGAAGACATTGGCACCAGGCGGTGACGCCATCGCCGGTGTCGGCGAGGAAAGAGATTGTTCTTGTGACATAGGTACACTCAGGAATTGAGTACGACGGATCAGCCGGCGTAGTAGCCAGGCTGATCCAGGTCGGCGATCAGGTTCGGGCCTTGGGGTTTCCAGCCGAGCAGTTCACGCGTGCGGGTGCTGGACGCCGACATATCGGCGCCAGCCATGTTGGCGAACCAGCCGAAGTGCTCGCGGTCGCGCGACTCGATCGGCAGACCCAGGCGGTTGCCGATCGCTTCGGCAATCGCCTTGAACGGCACGGCTTCGTCCGCGATCGCGTGATAAACCGATTCGGTGACGCCTTGCTCCAAGGCAAGGCGATAGACGCGCGCGGCATCTCGCCGATACACACCTGCCCAGCAGTTCTGGCCGTCACCCAGGTAGGCCGATACGCCTTTCTGCTGCGCCAGGCGAATGAGGAAGGGCACAAAACCGTGGTCGCCCACCCCATGAACCGACGGCGCAAGGCGCACCGTTGCTGCGCGCACCCCGCGCGTCGCCGCAGCCCGCGCGGCTTCCTCCGACTTGCGAGGTGCGGCCGGATTGGGCAGGTCGGCCTCGGTGGCGCCACGCGGCAGCCCAGACAGGCCGGAAGTGACGAGCAGCGGCCGGTTCGATCCTTCCAATACGCGGCCAAGCGCCTCGATCACGCGGCGGTCTTGCTCCGCATTCTCGATGAACTTGGAGAAGTCATGGTTGAACGCGGTGTGGATCACGGCGTCCGCCGTCGATGCGACAGAACGCAAAGTATTCAGATCATCGAGCGTGGCCTGAATGACTTTCGCGCCCGTTCCAGCGAGTTGGGTCGCCTTATCGGTAGAACGGACCAGGCCAGTGACCGAGTGGCCGGCAGCGATCAGATCTTCGACCACGGCAGAGCCGACCCAGCCTGTGGCGCCAGTAACAAATACGTGCATTGTAAAATCTCCTGATTGTATGGTTGATTCAGGCCAGCCGGATCGACAGTTCCACGTCTTCGCCAAACGGTACGGACAGATAGCCCTTGTTCGGAGAGCGTACGCGCGCGAGGTAGTCAGGGCTGTAGTCGGCATTGTCGGCGACGATTAGTGCGCCGGGGCGCAGGCGGTGTTCGACTAAGTCGAGGACTTCGCAGTAGATCGACTTGGCGCCATCGAGCAGTAGCAGGTCGATGGAGTCGGGGAGGTTCGTGGCCAGCGTTTTCAGGGCGTCGCCTTCACGGATTTCGACCAAGTCATCCACGCCGCCTTCAACAAGATGCTGGCGAGCCTTGGCAACCTTCGAAGGCTCGAACTCGCTGCCGATCAGGTGGCCGCCACCGTTGTCGCGCAGCGCAGCCGCCAGATACAGGGTCGAGAGTCCGAACGAGGTGCCGAACTCGACAATGCTGCGCGCGCCCGTGCTGCGTGCCAGTTGGTACAGCAGCACGCCGGTCTCGCGCGACACCGGCAGCCACAAGTCCTTGGCGCGACTGTAGAAGTCGAGGTACTCGGTTTTGCTGCTCATCAGGCGCTCACGATCTTCGCGCGAGATGCCCGCCATTGCCGGACTGGTGGCCCGGTCGGCCTGTTTGAACAGGCGATCTAGCAATGGTGCCAGCGGTAGATTGGTCAGTGTTGAGGTCATAAAGTTGTCCGGTTCGAGGTTGGATAGACAGAGCCTCTGTGTTGAGGCGCCTTAAATGCGAATAATCATTCGCGTTGATGAAATAATATGACGAATCCATCATGTTAGAAATTCGCATTGAGGTTCGCGTTTTCTGCCTTCCAAAACCGACAAGCGAATCATCGTGGTTGCCTTGAAAACACGGCGGTTGCGCCTATCCAGTTGCATCCTCGAAGATCGAAGAGTCGCCAAATGCTCAGGTTTTTCGTCACTAAAACGGGAACATGGTTGAGATGTAGAGCGGTCTTTCAAACGATGCGCATCGAGAAGATATGCCTTCCCAGGATGCGTGAGGGGAGAGGGCGATGTGTGCGTGCTACGGCGGCAATATTGACCACGCAGGCCATTCACTCAGGATTGAGGTGACGCCCTGTGCTATGCTAATATGCGAACAATCCATCGCATTAATGGATTGGGAAGATTGACCGCGTTTCTGTCCGCTAAGCTTGGAATCACTACACCACCATGATCACCCGCCGTCGTCCACAGATTACCTCGCGCAAGCAACCCCAACAGGCGCGTTCGACCGAGCTGGTGGCAGCCATTCTGGAAGCCGCCACACAGGTTTTGGCCGAGGAAGGCGTTACTCGGTTCACCACAGCACGCGTTGCTGAGAAAGCCGGCGTTAGCGTCGGGTCGATCTATCAGTATTTCCCCAACAAGGAGTCGATCCTGTTCCGTCTCCAGGTCGATGAATGGATGCAGACGACCCGGATGCTGCAAAACATCCTCGAAGATTCCGGTACACCGCCCTTGGAGCGACTGCGAACCCTTGTGCATGCATTCCTTCGCACCGAGTGCGAAGAAGCAGAGATTCGCGGCGCGCTCAATGACGTGGCTCCGCTCTATCGCGACAACCCCGAGGCGCGCCAGGCCAGGGCCGAAGGCGACCGGATGATCGACGCCTTCATGATGGAGGTCTTGCCAGAAGCGTCTACCGCCTCCCGCGAATTGGCCGGCGATCTCATCTTCGCCACGCTCAGTACCTTGGGCAACAGCTTTTCCCAAACCCGGCGATCCAAGGCTGAAATCAAAGCTTATGCTGATGCAATGACCGGGATGTTCAGCGCCTACCTTCAGACACTTCAGCAGGATGGCCGGTCGCGATCTTGATGTAGAGATGTCGGTCACAACTGGAACTGAACGGTTGCACGTCTCCATGTGACCCGAGGGAGGTTCGTGGCGCAATCCGCCAATCATGTATTGCGGAGCTTCAACTAAGACTGGGGTGACATGACCGGGCAATTTCCCATGACGCCGCGCTACCGCGTACCGTCGCGGCAAGCTGCTGCCCTGGCCACTGCGCCAGGCCCGTGGCGGCAATATCCTTCGCTGCCTGCGCCAACTATCGGTTGCACAGCGTGCCCAGCCAGCAGGTTGCGCACCAGGATCACTCGCTGCACGCGCCGTTCGGCCAGGCCTTTATTGGTGAGGGGGCGTGTCGTCCGCGCCATGCAAGGGGGCGTCCGTTTATTGGTATACGCCATTGGCATACGTTTTAGCGTATACCTAATCGTATACCGAAAATCACTGGATTGAGCCGGATACGCTCGGATGGTTACGGATACAAAAAAGCCCACAACCGAAGTCGTGGGCTTTTTCGCTATTATCGCCGGGTCTATCTGGTTCACTGGCGACGTATTTGGTGGAGCTGGCGGGAGTTGAACCCGCGTCCGAAATTACTACATAGCATTTCAGGGGGTTGGTTATCAATGATTTGCTATGTTATTCAAATGTTTAGTTTGTATTTATTAGTATCGGTTAGTATCTGTTTGTATTCTCTGCCGCCACTTTGCCGCCACCTTTAGGGTGCCAATTAAGGCCGGCCAGTGGGTTTTTAGTTGCGGCATCTTCAAGGTGATCTGGAGCGAAATGTGCGTATACCATCGTCATCTTTATATCGGCATGTCCGAGGATATTTCTCAATACCAGGATGTTTCCGCCGTTCATCATAAAGTGACTGGCAAAGGTATGGCGTAACACATGGGTGCATTGCCCCTCTGGTAATTCAATACCTGCCCTTTTCAATGCTCTTTCGAACGCTTTACGGCATGGGCTGAATAACCGGCCACGCTTTTTTGGTATTTCTTCATATAGCGCCTGTGAAATTGGAACGGTTCTATTCTTCTTGCCTTTGGTTTTCGTATAAGTGATTCGATATTTGGTTACCTGGTGGCCGCTCAATCCCTCGGCTTCGCTCCAGCGTGCACCAGTTGCCAGGCAAATTCTCGCAACTGTGATCAGGTCAGGATTCAATGATTCCTCGCAGGCGTCCAGCAAGCGCTTGATCTCGATTGGGGCTAAGAACGAAAGTTCGCTTTCAGCAATCTTGAACGCAGGTAGGCCGGCTAATGGATTTGGAGCATTCCAGTGCCCCATTTTTTTCAAGGTTCCAAACACCGCTGAAAGGTTGCTTTGTTCTAGATTAACCGTTCTGGGCTTTACCTTTGGTAGCAAGGTGCCGTCTGTTAGTTTCACCAGGCCATTTAACCGCCTTTCCCGATATGACGTGAAATCAGCGGCGCTAAACTCACCAGCAACAGGATCGCCAAGCCCGTCGCAGATAATTTTAAGTTTGGCAGACATGCGACGCGGATCAGCCAATGTTTGGCCATAGAGCGAGTGCCAAAGGCTTATCAGTTCAGAAAGACGGCGGCGGTCTACTTTTTCGCCAAGCCAAGGCTTGTTGTCCACTTCCTCCATCGTGAAGTTTTCAAAGGCGACTGCTTCGCCTTTGGTGGCAAATTGTTTGCGTACCCTTTTGCCTGTTCGCCCATTGGGGTAACACTCACACAACCACTTGCCGGTAGCTAACTTCCTGATCGTCACGAATCATTCCTTCCTGAATACACCGACCACCCGCGCAATGATTTTTATCTCATCGATGCCGCAGTCAAAAGGTACACCGCCGCCGATAACCTTAACTCTCTTAATTGGGATGAAAGCTAATTCTCTAATGTTGTGCTTCCCCTCAACTTCAACTAGCCAGCGACCATCAACCAGATCCGTAAAGCCTTTATCAACAAAAAACGCCTCGTTTTCCGTGCGGATTACATACGGCTCTTTCAGGTTGTTAGGTAGAAAAACCTTATCAAACATCAAGCTACCAGAGTTTTTCAAAGAACCATCTTTGAGAAGGTAGCTATTCAGTGTCGCAATATCACTTTGAGAATGCTCGAAAATGCGACCTTTTCCCGTTGCCAGCCATTGCAATGATGCATTGGTTTCCAGGGCGCATTGAATAATCAACTCTGCCGGGAACGTATCTCGTTTAATCCAGGTAGCCAGGGTGCTGGACGAAATTTCGAAGTGGCGGCACAGGTCGTTTTTAAACCTAAATCCGTAAGCCTCCATCAGTCTATCTATGGAGGCCGCGCCATCAGTTGCCATTTTCATATGCTCTCACCTGAGAATAAAATCGTTGACATTTCGCATTTGAGTGCATATAAAGTGATTGCTCTCAAATACGAGCAAATGCGATTTCCTGCGAAGAAATGCAAACAGATACGAACAGATACTAACAAACACGAGATAAACCGGAGATTTTGCCTTATGGCTGCAACCATTTCAATCAACATTCCTCGCGATTGGGTATACCCGGAAGAGTTCGCCAAGCTGGAAGGTATGTCGATCCACACCGTCTACAAATGGAAAGAGCAAAGCAAGCTGGAGATCCTCCCGCAAAAAATCGCACCAGGTAAAAAGAAAGCTGGCGGGCGCATTCGCATCAAGTACGCAAAGTACAAAGCCCAGCAAGCCCGTGAAATTCTTGGGCATTCAAACTTCTCAATTAACGTTGTTGGCGTTCATTAGTTCCATATTGCGAACTTTTTGGGGATGTGAACATGTTTGATTTTGAAAGCTCCATACATAAGCACCTTGATAGTGCTTGCCGCCGGTTTGCCCTGGAGCACAATCTAGCGGAGCTGGCCCCGGCGCTGAATGTCTCGCCGCAGGTGCTGCGCAATAAGCTGAACCCGGAGCAGCCGCACGAGCTGACGCTTTCCCAGCTGGTTACACTCACCGCGATCACTGACGACGCGGCAATTCTTGACGGCCTGTTGGCGCAACTTAATTGCTTGCCGGCGGTGCCAACCAACGAGGCAAAGCCCAACAGCTTGCCTACTCACACGTTAAGCGCCACTGCGGCGATCGGCGCTATCGCCGGCGAAACCGCATCCAACGCGCCTATGACGCAATCCCGTAAAAACGCCATTCTCGACCGTGCCAACCAGGCAATTCGTGATCTGTCGCTGATCGTCGTGTCGGTAGAAGCGCGTTTCCAATCTACGCCAGTGCTGGCCGCCGCTGTTGATGTGTTCAACACCTGCGCGCCGGCGTTCGGCATGAGCTGAGGTAACTACATGAAAGCTTTTGCGCAATACCTGAAACGACAATCACCGGCCCCGCAGCTGGCCAACTTTGGCCACGGTTGGATTGAGCTGCCGAACGGCCAGCGCTGGCAGCCATGCGCCAGCAGAGTGGTGTTTTCAGGGGATTCCGTTGCACCAGATAAGCAGGCCAAGCGCCGCCCCTGGTGGTTCCGCTTGATGGGTATGAGGGGGTAACGATGGCGAATCATGAGCATTGGTTAGCGGTATGTCGCTCCACTTTACACGGCCACCACAGCAAAACCCGCAAGGTATGGAACAGCCTTAGCCCGTCACGCCGTGGCGTATTGCTCCACGCTGCCGGCATGAAGTCACTGTTTTGTAATTACGCCTGGGACGATTTCAGCCAGCGCGAATTGCGCCAACTCAAGCGCGGCATCCAGCGCTTGCGCGTGATGCTGGATATGTTCGCCGGCTTCAACGATTTGGATTTCCGCGTAGCGGTGCCGGGTATGCCGGAGCAGCGCAAGCCAAAAGCTGAAAAGACAAGGCAACAGGATGCCGCCGCGCGCCTGCAATCCCGTGCGGATCTGCTGCAGCGCATTACCGCATTACATGTAAAACACTGAGGAAAGTTATGAAAATCATCATGGTAGAAAAGCTTGGGCTTCTGGACGATTTTGCTGCGTGGGGTGTTGCTCCAAATTATGCTCGTTTCTTCCTGGCCAAGTGCCAAGAGGTTGATGGCCAGATCGCATTGGAGCCATTTGTTTTTAATGACTCAGTGCATCTGACCAATCCACACCAATGGCTTGCGGCGAATACTGCATTTTGGTGTCGGGCATACCGTGAAGCCGAAAGCAGTAAAGAACAAGCGGAAGTGCTGGCATCAATCCGCGCCATTTTCTTTGTTGCGGGTATGTTAGGCCAAGGGGCTATTACCGTTCTAATCCGCCGTTGGTGGTGTGATACGTATGATTTGCATGGTTTACCGGCCCCAAATCAGGCGCAGCTTTCAATGATGATCTCTCATCACCTCAATTAATTAAAACTACATCGAATTCTTATGGCCTCCACTCGGTGGCCGAGGATTCTTTTTGCCCAAATCGGAGAAAAAGCCATGCCAACTATCGGCCAAGACATTAGCAACCGCGCCGCGCGCGCCTCCCTTAAACATGCGCTCGACCTGGCGCGTCGCGAAGCCCAGGCGGATGCCGCCGTGAAGTTTTCCAGTCACTTAGACCGTATGGCCACCGCGATGGCCAACCAAGAGTTATCCGCCGTGGAGATCGTGGAGCTGCTGCGCCAGGACGCTGAGAACTGGAAAAACGAGGGGCTTTCATGTTCTGGGTGCTGCTGATCGGCGGCATTTGTGCCGCCTGGGTATGGCTGGGCCGCGCAGCTGACAAAGCCGCAGCAAAGTGCCCTGAAATGCAAAATTACGATTGAGAAAACACATGGATCTTCAAACGGCTCCGGTATTGGGCCAACCATCAATCACTTGGGCGTTCCCGTGGAACGCCCCACGCCCGGCGATCGCTAGTCCCTTTCCGACTTATGACGAAATTCACCAAAGAGAAAAAGAAAACGAAGCGTTGGCGCGTGCCCAGGCGTTGTTGCAAAAGCAGACGGCGCTTGTTCGCCTGGATGTGACGCGCCGCGCCAATCAGCTTGAGAAAGAACAGGGCATTCAGCGGGCCAATGCGTTCTTGGCAAAAACTTTTGTTGAGCGCATCTTGCCGCGCGTTAACCTGGTTTCAGCCTGCTACCACATACCGGAAATGACCGCCGACACTGCCCAGCTAATGTGGCGGTTCAACAACTTGCCGGATATGGCGCGGGCCGATATTGAGCTACTTGCCCAGGACATTGCCGGCTTTATCTGCCTTGAGCTGGGCACAATCAACCAGGAAATGGCGGATTGTGGCGATCTCAAGGTAGCGCACGCGCTGTTTGTTCGCGCTGGCACTATCACCCAGGCATTTCGCCAGAATGTGCCCCACTGGGAAAAAATGATTAACCGCTTTTTCTGCGAAGATGAGGCGGTTTCCGCCGTGTCTCGCATGATGTCTGATAAGTGGTGGCTGGGCCGTCTGCGCCGCCATGCGGGCGAATGGCGCGAACACCTACAGATTGCGCTGAACAACGTCAGCAAGCGCGCCAGCACCTACGCCAGCAAAATGACCATTCACGAATGGAAGGAACAAAAGCGCCGAACGCGCGAATTCCTCAAGTCGATGGAGCTGGAAGATGAAGACGGCAACCGCATCAGCCTGATCGACAAATATTGGGGCAGCGTGGCCAACCCGGCCATTCGCCGTACTGAAATGATGGTACGCATCCGCGGCTTTGAAAATATCTGCAACAGCCTGGGCTACATGGCGGAGTTTTACACGCTAACGGCCCCGTCAAAATTCCACGCAACCACGATCCACGGACACCGCAACCGCAAGTGGAACGGCAGCAGCCCGGCGGACACCCAGCGCTATTTGCGCCGCGTGTGGGAGAAAGCGCGCGCCAAGCTGCACCGCGAAGATCTGCGTATTTTCGGCATCCGCGTAGCCGAACCGCACCACGATGGCACCCCCCACTGGCACATGCTGTTTTTCATGCGTCCAGACGAGGCCGACCAGGTGCGGCAAATCCTGCGGGATTACGCCTTTGAGGAGGATGGCGTGGAGCTTATTACCGCCAAAGCCCGCAAGGCCCGTTTCCATGCGGAAACCATCGACCCGGAAAAGGGCTCCGCCACCGGCTATGTGGCCAAATACATTTCCAAAAATATCGACGGATACGCCCTGGACGACGAGCTGGACGACGAAAGCGGCAAGCCGATGAAAGAAGCGGCCGCCGCTGCCGCTGCCTGGTCGGCGCGCTGGCGTATCCGTCAGTTTCAATTTGTTGGCGGCGCGCCGGTGACCGTTTACCGCGAACTGCGCCGCATGTCCGATCATGATACGGCAATGGGCCTAAGCGTTGAGTTTGCAGCGGTACACGATGCGGCAGACGTTGGCGATTGGGCCGGTTATATCAATGCTCAGGGCGGGCCGTTCGTTCGCCGCGATGAGTTGGTTGCCCGTACCTGGTACGAGGTAAGCCAGGACGTTAACCCATTTGGGGAGGAGGTGATCAGGGTGAAAGGGGTGTTTTCTCCATCCGTGGGCATGGATACGCCGATTTTAACCCGTGTGACGCAGTGGAAGATTGTGCCGAAGTTGGCCGCCGATCAGGCGGCTGGGGTTAGCGACGCGAACGCGTCGCCTAGGAGTTCTGTCAATAACTGTACGCCAGAGGAATGGCGGCGATTATCGAGGGAGTTACAGCGACGTGGTTTTGCCGGCGATCAGTATGAGATAGACATACTCACCAGGGGCAGCGCCCTGCGGATATACGGCGACCGGGTGTTAAAAATGCGTAATGGACGCCTGGAGGAGTTGGCCAGCGATCCGGCGTGTGAGTTGTGGCCGGGCTGGAATGGGTAGTTACAGAATTATTCATTTTGCTAAATAATATGTATACTGTACAGATATACAGTATCAAATTGCTAAACCTAGAATAAGATGGAGGAAGCCGTGAGGGATTTTTTCTTTGAATCACTGGCTATACAGCGCATTGAACTTGTGGCGCGCTTAGTCTCTAACGGACGTTGCAGCAGCGACGATCGGGAGTTGGCTTTATCATGGATTTCTGAGATGACTACTACACTGGCGGCAGACGTTGAGCGGCAGATTCAAAAACGCCCCCAGGGTGGAGGCGTTAATTCAGGCGGCGGAGGCGGCACCCTGCAATAAATCGAGCATCATTTGCCGTTGTTGTTGGCTCATGCCTTCAACAACGGTTTTCAGCAATTTATCCCCTGTTTTCGCGCTGGGGCTAATCGTGTGGGAAAAGGTTAAATTCATGACAAAAGTATGCCCACACTCCACATCAGCGCAGGCGCAATAAATATCTGCAATCTGCCGGTGTTTCCGGTTGGTCTTGCGAATCACAGCCTTTGAGCCGCACTCCGGGCATTCAATTTTCAGGACTCTCATATTCCGCTCTCCAGCTGTTAAAACATGCCGGGATTTTAGCCTTTTTTGCCTCATGCTGCATCCTTATCTGTTGTTTCAGAAGCAAAAGTTAGATACAGGTGCGGAGGGATTTCAGGATCGTTCTTGATGGCCATTGCCATTCGGCGCCCGATTGGGTACACCTCGCTTTTTTTATACGTTCGATCCACCTTTTCGGGGTCGCCTAATCCCGCTGTGTTCTGCGGAACGATGCCTGCCAATCCGGCAGGGAAGCGATGCGCGTTTAAAATGTCCTGGGCGCTGATGTTCTTGACGCTGGCGAATTCATCCTTTGCGGATATATCGCCCATCTCAATAAATTTGATGGCGTCGCCGTCACCGCCTGGAATGTTCACCAGGATCGTGGAGAAGTTGCCGATGCCTTTGCTGTCGCGCAACTGCCGTTCGATTTCTTCCTCCATTTCATCCGTCATGCTGGGATCTCGGGTGTAAAGAATGCCACCGGTATGCGCCCCATTATGGTAATAACGGCGGCGAAAAATGACCGCTTCACTGTTAAGCAACGCCGAGTGAACACCACCGATGTAATCGGGCAATCCGTAAATATGCTGCTGCGGGTCATACATCTTGATGAAGATAATATCTTCCTCGGGGTACACCTGCGGTTCCCCTTCTTGCAGTACGACATAATCGCCAGGAATATCGTGCCCATCCTCCTGAGTTCTGCGCCGGCGCAAGTAGAGGCCGGGCAGGGGTTCAAGCCCAATTACATCCCCCCATCCGTTGCGCACTTTGGCTAACGCAATATCGCCGAAGGTCAAATAATCAAAAATTGCCGCCTCCATCTGGTCATAGGTAAGGCCGCCGCCCTGGTAATCAGACAACACCATGTTTTTGCGGGCGTGAATAATGCCGCCATGCTGGCCGTTGAGATTGATAAGTTGCGCCAGGGCCAACCGGTCGATTGGCTGCGTGTAGTGATCGGCGGCTTTGTCATACCAGATATTCCGGTAATCCGTCCCCGTGGTTAAAACTGGTTCGGGCTTATCAAATGAGATGATGCTCATTTTTTTTGACTGTGGGCCGCGGTGCTCGCGTTTCACATACTTTTTCTTTTTCGTCATGCTGCTTTTTTCACTCCCCATCGGGATTTGGGTTTGTTCTCGTAGTTAAGGGGTTCGTTATGTAGGGCGTGCGTGATCGCCCAAAACGCCTCGGCGTGGCCAGTGTCTTGGCTACGGTCAGCAACAAACGTCATTGCATTACCGCTTTGGGTGGTTGTACGGCGCACCGCCATAAAGCTGGCGGCGATCTCTTTCAGGTTTTTGTCCCATTCGATGCGCTGGCTTTCCACCACGTCAGCCGCTTTTAAAACCAGCTGATTTTTCGTGTTCACGTCATAACGGATAGGCACCGCCACACGCATGGCAAAGTGCTGGATGTTGTCGAATACACCGCTCCCAATGCCGGTAACGTCTACCCCCAGGTAGGTGAAGTTGTATTTTTTAAACAGCTGCTCAATCTGCCTTGCCTGGTAACGGAAATTGATGCCCTTCCAGTAAATCACCTTCAATACGCGGAATTTCTCCACGGCAAACATGGGGGGAGCGACAATCACAAAGCACGACAAATCACCGCTGCGGGCGGGGTCAAAACCTCCCCAAACGGGGCGATCGCCAAATGGGCGCAAGGCGTCCGGGTTGTGATCTTGCCAGGTGTCCACCTCAACGCCGCAGGCTTCCAGGTCGGCGAAGCTAAAAACGGAGTCCTTGCTATCAACAAAGACGCACATATAGAGCATGTTGAATGTGGCCGTGTTGTAGCGGTTGCGCAGTTTTTCAATATTGGCCAGGTTGAAGCCGCCGGCGATCGCGTCTTCCATCGTAATGATGTAGCGCCATTGGCCATCAGGGCACACCCGGCCACCGTCGCGCAGTTCATCGAAATCAGGGAATTTAACCGCCGTGCGCTTTTTGCTGCCCTGTTTCCATTCGTCCCCCATCCAAAATGGGTATGCCTGGTGCGTTTTGGCCGATGGTGTAGAAAAGTAGGTTGTGCGCCATTTGTCATGGGTGGCCATTGCGCTGGCCACCTCGTTAAGGTGGGTGAAGTTCGGCACCCAAAAATACTCGTCGCAATACAGGTGCCCGCTGTATGACTGCGCCGTGTTCTTGTTTGTTGAGAGGAAACGCAGCTCTGCGCCGTTGCTCAGTCGGATAGGGTTCCCGGTCAGGGTGATGCCGAAATATTGCTCTGCAATGTTGACGATATAAGACCGAAATACCTCCGCCTGCGCCTTTGACGCGGAAAGGAATATTTGCGGATCGCCCGTCATTACTGCATTTTCAAACGCCTCATACGCGAAATACCAGGTTGCCCCGATCTGCCGGCTTTTAAGGATGTTTCGCACCTGCTGGCCAATATTCTGGCGCAGGTGCTTTTGGTAGGCGAAAAGGTGTTCTTCTGCCCAGGTATCGAAATCTTCCTGCGTCAGCGTAGAAATATCATTTTTCTTATATTTCCGTTTGCCTTTGCGTCCTTCCTCGTCGTTTGCGTGTTCGCCTGCCGGTTCTCCGCCCTGGCTGCCTGCCATCTTCTCTTTATGCTTATTGCGCTGTGCCCGTAGCTTTGTGGCATGGGCGATAAGCAAGTCCATTTCTTTCAGGTCGAGATCGCTTTTATTATCACGCCCGGCAAGTAGCTGATAGCGCCTTTCGATCGCGTCTTCTGTGCTCTCAACACTCAGCAGATCCGGCCAGCCATATTTTTCAGCCCAATAGTAAACGATCCGCCCATTAGGCAGATTTAATTCGGATGCAATTTCCTTAGGCGTATAGCGGCGCAGGTAAAGAGCGCGCGCAACGCCTTTTAATTCTTCAGAGTATTTAGCCATGCGGTTAATTATGCCGTGGCTGTAATAAAAAATGACGGCGCAGATTCGTGAATGTTCGATAAAGGGCTATAACCGAATTATCCAGAATAATGCAGGGTGCGCCGGTGTGTTTAATTGGCAATAATTGATTTGCAGCGTCAGGGGGGAATCAGGAGGGATATGTCTCATTTAAAAACTGACTGGCTGTGTGTTGCTACCGAAGGGGATACCGTTGATGGGCGGATATTAGAAAGACAATGGATTGTCGATATGGGGGAAACCTACGACATAAACCACTATGCCGCACTGATCTGGCCTGAGCATGAGTGTGACGCCGGTAATTTTGGCGAAGTCCTGGATGCGTTTTGGCAGGATGGGGATGATGGTTTAGCCCGGCTATTTGTCAGTATCTGCCCAAATAGACGTTTGCTTTATGCGAATGAGGAAGGGCAATTACTTTATTTCTCTATTGAGCCAGAACTTAACTGGCGCGGTGGGGAACGTACTTACCTCAAGGGGCTGGCTGTAACGGATACCCCAGCCAGTATTGGCACCACACGCCTGCGTTTTAGTCGGCGCAATTTAACTAAGAAGGGATATTACAGTTATGTAATTTCCCATGATGGCAAAATTAAGCAGGAAGGAAAGATGAAGAATTGGCAAAAGCTGTTTGGTATTAAACCGAAGTTTGAGGAAGAAACCCCACAAGACGATTCGGCGCAAAACGACGATAAATTGCAGGCGTTGGCAAATGCGTTAAACGATCTGGAGGCGCGTGTAGCCACCATTGAAAATCAGCTTAATTCCGTGAAGGAAGACGTGGACACCATTACAGAAGTGGTAGACACGGAAGAGTTTTCAGCTATTCGCGATAACGCGAAAGAAATTGTTAACCGTTTCAATTCCCTGGGTAATGGCGGTAAACGTAATCCAGGCCGTAAACTTCCGTCTAAAGCTGGCAAGTTCAATTACCTGTAATTCTCGCAAACATATAACGAGCTATTAATTAATCGCATTGCTGCGAGGGAGTTTTATGTATCTTAATAATGAAGCACGGGATTTACTGGATAAATATTCGGCTGGTATGGCGGCGCATTATGGTGCCCGCGATACCTCCCGTTATTTCTCCATGAATAACCCGCAGGAAATTGCGCTACGCCTGGCGATGCTGGAGTCTGTCGAATTCCTGAACATGCTTAGCTGCATGGACGTTGACCAACTGAGTGGCCAAGTGATTTCAGTGGGTGCTTCCGGGTTGCATACGGGCCGCAGTGAGAACGGGCGTTTTCACAAGCGTGTTGGCGTAGACGGTAATACCTACGATCTGGTTGAAACCGACAGCAGCGCGGATCTGCGCTGGGATCTGCTCTCTGTTTGGGCCAACGCCGGCCAGGAAGAAAACGAGTTCTTTAACCTCGTACAGACGTTTTCTACCCAGGCTTTCGCGCTGGATATGCTGCGCATTGGTTTTAACGGTAAAACCCGCGCCAAGACTACCGACCCGGAAAAGAACCCGAACGGGGAAGACGTAAACATCGGTTGGCATGAGCGCATGAAATCGATGCTGGGCGGTAGACAAATCATGACTGATCCAGTGGTGCTGGATGCGGCCGGCGATTACAAGTCCTTGGATTCAATGGCGCAAGATTTGATTAACGCCAAGATCCCGGAGCAATACCGCAATGACCCGCGCTTAGTTGTGCTTGTCGGTGCCGATTTGGTCGCTGCTGAACAGTACCGCCTGTACCAGGCCGCCGATCGCCCAACCGAAAAAATCGCCGCTCAGATGCTGGGTTCAACCATCGCCGGACGCACGGCCATTATTCCGCCATTTATGCCGGGTAAGCGCATGGTCGTTACGCCGCTGAAAAACCTGCATATCTATACCCAGCGCAACACCCGTATGCGCAAAGCGGAGTTTGTGGAAGACCGTAAACAGTTCGAAAGCAAATACTTGCGTAATGAAGGTTATGCGGTGGAAGTGCCGGAGCTGTACGCGGCTATCGATGAATCCGCTGTAACGATCGGCAAGGTTAACGAACCTCTGGAGGGCTGATAAATGGCACTTTCTCCCGCCCAGCGCCATAACCAGCGCATTGAGATGGAGCAAAAGCTAAAGCAGAGCCAGGCGCTTGAAAGCACGGAAAGCCTGCACCTGATGATCAGGGCGTTGGAAGCCGATGTTGAGCATGTTCGAAGCCTGCCTTTGATTGCCGATCGTGTTGAGTTCAAGCGCGACGTGCTGTTGCCGCGTTGGATGCCAACGGTGGAAGCCTATTTGGCCAGTGGCCAGGTTTATGCAAACCCTGTTTTGGCGTGGTGCGTGATCTGGTTATTCGATGTGGGCGAGCTGGATAAGGCGTTGGATCTGGCTGACATTGCGATCGGGCAGCACCAGGCCACGCCGGAGCAGTTGCGTAGCAATTTCCCCACGTTTGTGGCGGACACCATGCTGGCATGGGCGCAAGAGTCGGCGGGGCGCGGGGAAAGTGTTGAGCCGTATTTCTCTCGAACGTTTGAGCGCGTGGCGAACACCTGGCGCTTGCATGAGCAAGTAACGGCGAAATGGTACAAGTTCGCGGGGCTGGAAATGCTGCGTGGTGACGGCGGGCAAAAAACGGCGTCGGGTGTGGATGATGTTCAAACGCTGGAAAAAGCCGATCAGCTGCTGGCTACCGCTGAATCGCATTACTACAAAATCGGCGTCAGGACTGCGCGGCAGAACATTGCGGCGCGGATGCGAAAACTGACGCAGGGTTAAAGACTACCGCAAGCCAGGCGGGCGCGGTGGAGGGCAGGCCACGAAAGTGAATCTGCGCCGTGGAAACCGGTCAGCCCGCCCTTTTACGGGGAATTTATGTTTAGCGGAAAGCCGATTGATTACCAGGATGAGCCGCTCAAAAACGCCGGATTTTGGCCGGACTTGAACCTGAAAGATTTCCAGGCGCAGCGGTCATTACCGCCCGATATTGACGCCAACACTATCGCGCAAGCGCTGCTGGCGGCAGTGACGGAAGTTAACGCGGAGCTGGAAACTGTAGAGGCGCGATGGAGGGTGAAAGGTTATCTGGCGGCGGCTGATGTTCCAGGGGTAAGCCTGGGCGACCTTAACGGCCTGTGCGCGCAGTACCTAAAAGCAGTATTCGCCAGGGCGAAAGCCGATCTGTTGGGGGAGTTCGCCACGATTGGGCGTCGTGATAGCCACCCTGGGCAGGAAAGCACGGAAACCCGCGCGGGATTGTTGGCGGAGGCGTCTGTAGTGATCCGCCGCATGAAAGGGTTGAAGCGGGCAACGGTGAAAAAGGTATGAGCAAGTTAGAGACGCTAACCGCGTTCCTCCAGGCCAATTTGCCGGCGCGCGTGGCCAACCTGGAATTTAACAGCGACATGGAAGAAGTGAGTTTTATCAACGCGCAGAAGGATTTGGGGCTTAACCAATACCAAATGGCGGTGATGGAGTACGAGGCGGTTTTGTCCTGGGGGCGCTTCCCGTATCGCCAATTTGACCCGCGCAACCTGTGCGCGCTGTTGCTGGCCTGGCTGATTGAGAACGCCGATCAGGGGCTGATTGAGCAAGGGTTTGAACCGGTGTTGCCGGAGCTGGCGATCGTGGTCACGGACGATAAAACCGCGTTGGTGGAAATCGCGCTCAAGATGGCCGAGCCGCTGACGCTGACCCAGGACGAAGAAGGGCTAATCCCTTTCGACGGGAAGCGATGGCGATTGGCCGATCCGGAAATTTGGTGGGCCTTGGAAGGGCGCGTGTATGGCGTGGGCAGCACCGGCGCGCCGATCGGTGAAACGCCGTGATTATCAACGGTGAGCTGAGCCGCCCGCAGCTGCGGGAGCTGCGCAAAGAATTGGCCAAGCTGGAAATGCCCCAGGCCAAACGCCAGCGCCTGCTATGGCGCATGGCCAAATACGGGGTGATAGCCGCGGCTAAGCGCAACGTGCGCAACCAGCAGCAACCGGACGGCACGCCCTGGGAAGGGAGGAAGACCCGGCGACGCGGCAAGATGCTGCGCAACATGCCCAATTTGCTGCATATCCGCGACATGCCAGAGCGGGAGGCCGTAAGGCTTTACCTCCAGGGCGGTGGATACCGCAACGGCAATAAGGCCGTGCCGGCGGGCGTGGTGGGGTTTTCGCAATCGGCAGGTATGCGAGTTTCCATTAAGCGGGAACAGGTAGCCGGCAGGAAAGCCGACACCGAGCGGCAAGCCACGCTGCGCCAGGCTAAGAAGCTGCGCCAGCTGGGTTATCAGGTGAGGCGCGGGAAGCGCTGGCGAAAGCCGCCGCTCAAGGAAATTGTGGGAAATATGTCATTCGCGCAGGCCGGCTTGCTGATCCGTAAGTTGAGCGGCAAGGCGGCCAAAACGGCCTGGACGGTCGATTTACCGTCCCGCCCGTTCCTGGGCATGAGTGACGCGGATTTTAACAAAGCGTTAGCGCGTCAACTCCAGGCAATTGGGTTTGGCTGGAATGTGAAAGCGCAAGACATTAAGGGGAAACAATGAGTTGGCCAACGATTCAGGTTAACCAGGTAAACCGGCACCAGGGCGAAACCAAAGAGATCGAGCGGGTATTGCTGTTTGTCGGGGCCGGTAAAACCAATATCGGCAAAACGCTGCCGGTGAACACGCAAACCGATCTGGATGTGCTGTTGGGCGTGGGGGATTCGGTGCTGAAAAGCAACCTCCAGGCCGCCAAGCTGAACGCCGGGCAAAACTGGTTCGCGTATGTGCATGTGCTGGCGGAAGCCGACGCCGCCAAGAACTGGCCGGCGGCGGTACTGAGCGCGCAGCGTGTGGCGAGTGTGGAGGGCATCGTTAACCTGGTGCCGGCAACGCTCGATGTAGTGAAGCAGGCGCAGAGCCTGCGGGCGGAGATTATCGCCAAGTTTGGCCGCTGGCAGTGGTTCATTCTGTCGGTGGAATCGCTGCAAAAGGGCGAAGGTTGGGCCGAGTATGTGGGCCGCATCAACGACCTGCAAAAAGGCGTTGCCGAGCCGGCGATCCAGTTGGCGCCGCGTCTGTGGGGCAATGAGCCGGGCGTTTTGGCGGGCCGACTGTGTAACCGCGCTGTGACGATCGCCGATAGCCCGGCCCGTGTGGCTACTGGGACGCTGGTCGAAATGGGCAGCACGTCCACACCGGTGGACGGTTCCGGGGAAGTGTTGGAGCTGGCGACGCTCCAGGCGTTGGAGGCAAACCGCTTTAGCGTGCCGATGTGGTATCCCGATTACGACGGCCTTTACTGGTCTGACGGGCGCACCCTGGATGTGGAGGGCGGAGATTTCCAGGCAGTGGAAAGCCTGCGCGTAGTGGATAAGGCGGCGCGCCGTGTGCGACTGCTGGCAATTCCTAAGATTGCCGATCGGTCACTGAACAGCACGCCAACCAGCATTGCGGCGCACCAACAGTATTTTGCCAAGACGTTGCGAGAAATGGCGCGCAGTACGCAGATTAACGGCGTGACGTTCCCCGGCGAAGTCAAAGCGCCGCTGGAGGGAGATGTGCAAATTACCTGGCGCACCTCCACCAAGGTGGAAATTTACCTGGTGATCCGTACCTACGAATGCCCGAAAGGCATCACGGTTAGCCTGATGTTGGATAACTCGCTGGAGGGCGCGGCATGACAAAACGAATTTCTGGCCAGTCGGTTGATTTCAACATGGACGGTGATTTAGTCCATGCGGAAAAAGTGAGCCTGAGCATTACCGACAACACCGCCGCAGCCCAAACGGGCGGCGTGCCCGATGGCTGGGTTTCCGGCGACGTGGCCGCCGAGGGAGAAATGGAGCTAAGCACCAAATCCCTGGCGCAAGTGACCGCCAAGGCGCGTGCCGCCGGCAGCTGGCGCGGCATCCCGCCGATTGATCTGATGTGGTACGCCAAGGCCGGCGGGGAGGAGCTGAAAGTGGAGGCGTTCGGCTGCAAGCTGATTTTGAGTGACATTCTGGATGTTGATCCGAAGGGCGGCAGCATTATGACGCACAAGATTAAGTTTGTGGTGACGGACGCGGATTTTGTGCGCCTGGGCGGCATTCCTTACCTGGAAGCGGAAGTGACGCAGAACCTGATCGGGTAAGGGATAGAGATGCAGGAGCATGAGAAAAATATTCTCTGGTTGTTGATGTTGGGGGCGGTGATCGCCGTGGGGCAAGTCCTGAGCAGCGAGGAACCCATTACCCTGCGGTTGTTTGTCGGGCGCATCGTGTTGGGATCGGCCACCTCGATGGCGGCAGGAGCCGCGCTTATCTGGGTGCCGGGGCTGTCGCCGCTGGCGATAGTGGGATTAGGGGCCGCGCTGGGCATCGCCGGCCACCAGGCTGTTGAGCTGTGGTTGCGCCGTAAGGGAAGTAATCTTTTGAAAGGGAAAGGAAAATATGACTCTGAGTGAAAAACAGCAGCTGTTTACCGCCTTGATCGGCCAGCTGATCACCTGGGCTGGCGATCATGGCTACCGGCTGACGTTCGGCGAAGCCTACCGCACGTCTGAGCAGGCCGCGCGTAACACCAAGACCGGCGCAGGCATCGCCAATAGTCTGCATACGCAGCGCCTGGCGGTGGATTTTAACCTGTTTATTAACGGCGTGTACCAGACCCAAACCGAGGCATATACACCGCTCGGCGAGTATTGGGAAAGCCTGGGCGGTGCCTGGGGTGGCCGCTTCAAAGACCGTCCGGACGGCAACCATTTTAGCCTGGCGCACGATGGGCGGCGCTGATGGCCAAGGGGGCATGGTTGGGCCTGCTGGCCCTGGTGGCCAGCTTTGCCGGCGGCTGGCAGGCCAATGGCTGGCATCGGGATAGCCTGGAGTTGGCCGTAAACCGGGCCGCGCAGCGGGCTGGGGAGGAATCCCGCCAGGCATCGGAGGACGTGGCCAGCCGTTCGGCCCGGCAGTTGGAAAGCAAGCTGGAGGCGTTGCGCGATGCTCAACCGAAAGAGATCCGCACCGAAGTGGTTAAGCCGGTATTTACCCGCGTTTGTGTGTCTGATGAGCTTGTCAGGATGTACAACGAGGCCGCAGATAAAGCCGAACGTGCCATTTCAGGAAAGTTTGCTCGTTAAATGCCCGGAGCAATTACCCAGGATAAACGGGGTAACCGGTAAAGACGTTAGCGAGCCGTTATTAACCTATTTAGATATTTATCCGCTGTGCGCCGCGCGGCATAACCAATTAGTAGACGAAATAAATCAACGTAAGGAATTACAGCAATGAGCAAAGCAGAAAATAAAATTACTTTGACTATCCAGGGCAAAGACGTGGCTTTTGAGCCAAACACCACGGCCTATAACAGCCTGATTAACGATATGGCGATGGATAATAAAGTCGCCCCGCATGTGACCTATTTGCGCCGTATCGTTGCGGCGGAAAGTAAAACCGACCTGGACGATCTGCTTAAACTGCCGGGTGCACCATTGCAAATCGCGGAAGCGGTGAATGCGAAATATGCGCCGAAACTGGAAATTGAAGTAAAAAACTAACCAACCGGCTGCGGGCTATTGATAACAATTTCATTGAACAAGCGCTAACGCTGCGGCGTTATTACTTGCCGGCTGAAAATGATAGCTCTGAGAACTTAGCCCGCGCCATTTGGCTGGATAACCGGCATTGGGAAAATATGCGCGTGGCCACCGCAAACGGCATTTCTTTGGCATTTAAAGGCGAATAATGAAACAGCTAGATTTTACCCTGAGCCTGATCGACAAACTGACGCGGCCCCTGAAACAGGCCCAGGCATCGGTTACCGGTTTCGCGGAAAAATCGCAAGCGGCCTTTGGCAAGATTGCCGTGGGTGGTGCCGGGTTGGTCGGCGTTGGGTTGTCGATTAAGGGCGCGTTAGGCCCAGCTATCGAGATCACCGACGCGCTGAACGCGGCGGCCACGAAAGGGATTGATGAGAGCACCTTGCAGAAGGTGGCGGGCGATGCGCTGGCCTTTGCCGCCAAATATGGCAAGTCGTCGGTGGACTTTATCACGTCTACCGAAGCGATCCGCAGCCAGGTGGGATTGCTGACCAACCAGGAGTTGCCGGCGTTTGCCGTGGCAACCAACACCCTGGCAGCGGCCACGAAAGCCAGCGGCGCAGAGGCGGCGGAGTACATGGGCAGCATGTACAACAAATTCAGCAGCTACGCCGAGAAGATGGGCCGCGTGAATTTCGCCGAGCAACTCGCCGGCAAAACGGCCTACATGGTCAAAGCCTTTGGCACCAACATGGGGGCGATCTCTGACCTGATGGAGGGCGCCAGGGGCGTGGGGGCAAATTACGGCGTCGGCATTGATGAGCAGTTAGCCGTGATGGGGCAACTTGAGCGCACGTTAGGATCGGAAGCCAGCAGCGTTTACGAGTCGTTTTACCAGACGGCCCAGGACGGGGCCAAAAAGCTGGGGATGAGCTTTGTTAACGCGGCGGGCGGCATGGCCAGCTTGCCGGAAATGCTGGAGAAATTACAGGCGCGCTACGGCAAAAGCATAGAGGGGAACCTCAAGGCGCAAGCCGCGCTGGATGATGCTTTTGGCGATTCGTCGGTACTGATTAAGCAGCTTTACGGCAATGTGGATCTGCTGAAACGGCACATTACCGAGCTGGGCAGCAATGACGGGATGAAGCGCGCCACGGAAATGGCGGAGCGCATGGCCAATCCGTGGGAACGGCTTACCGCGATCTGGTATTCCATCCGGGCGGCGATGGGGTTAACGCTGTTGCCGGTGCTCTATCCGCTGATTAACAAAATGGCGGACGCGGGGCAAACCCTGGTGCGCTGGTTGAAGCTGTTCCCCAACCTGGCGCGGGCCATTGGCCTGGCGGTGCTGGCGTTCCTGAGCCTGGCGGCGGCGGGGGCGATAGCTAACCTGGCGATCGGCGTCCACATGTTCCTGATGCTGGGGTTACGCAACCTGCTGGGGCCGGTGGCCAAATTGCTGGGCCTCAATCGCCTGGCCATGCTGGCCGGCGGCGCGGCCACGGCGGTGTTTAACCGTGGTCTGGTGATGCTGCGTGCGGGCCTGCTGGCGGCGTCGATTGCCGCCCGCACCGGTGCGGTGTCGTTCCTGCTGATGAGCTGGCCGATCGCGCTGTTGGTGGCCGCTATCGGTGCCGTGGTGGCGGCGGTGTGGATGTTCTGGAAGCCGATTAAGGCGTTTGTGTCCGGGTTTATTGCCGGCTTTAAAGAGGCCGCCGGCGCGCTGTCACCCTTTGCCGGCGCGTTTGACCTGGTGAAGCGGGCGGCGGCTGGGGTATGGGATGCGATTAAGACGCTGTTTGGCTGGTTCGTTAACCTGCTAACCCCTGTCCAGAGCACGGCGGCGGAGCTGCAAGCCGTCACCACGGCCGGCCAGCTGTGTGGCCAGATCGTTGCCGGCGCGATCGGCTTGCTGCTGTCGCCGATTGAGCTGGTGATCAAGACGGTCGGGCACTTGTTCGATGCGTTCGGCATCGTTAAGCAAGGCTGGCTGGACGTGGTGGCCGCGTTTGATCCGTCCTCGCCGATTGAATCATTTATGACGATTGGCCGTGTGGTATCGGGCGTATTTACCAAGCTGTGGGGCGTGTTCCGGTCTGCGTTTGCCGACACCTACAACTGGATCATCGACAAAATCAACATGTTGCCGGGCGTCAGTATTGACCCCATGCATGTGGATGTGGTGCCGACGGTGACTGAACCCCAGGGAATGGTAAACATGCCGCCGGTGACGGTGCCGGCGATTGATGCGGGCGCGTTGCCCACTGGCCTGGCTACGTTGGAGGGTAGCAGCGCATTGCCGGCAGCGGCCCAGGCTGCGGCAGTGGCCCCGGTGGCTGTGCCACAACCTGCGCCGGCGCTGATGCCGGCGGCGGGGGCACGCAAAACGCTGATTGAGGATGTGAGCGATCCTATCGTGGTGCCCAGGGCGATGCAGGGAACGGCGGCGACGCCCGCGCCGGCGGTGCCGGTGGTGAAGGTGCCGCAGCCCCCGGCGCAGCAGGTGCAGGTGCTGGCCCAGGTGCAGACCGAGAAAAGCGCGCCGCCACCGCCCGCGTCGGATAAGTTGCTAAGCGGCGGCAGGTTAAAAGGAATTGGCCCCGGTGGGATTAATAAGGAAATTAACAATAATTCCCGAACCATTACCGACAACCGCAAAAATATTGAGAATGTCCATATTAACGTTAAGCAGGGTATGACGCCCGAGCAGCTAATGGAATGGCAGGAATTAAGTTAATGAGCGAACCCCTTTATATAGACCTGCTAATTGAAAATGGCGATTTCTCGCTAAATACAGGCCGGGAGCCGGTGTTATGTCATAACCGGGTAAGCATTGGGCAAGATTGTGTCCATGCCATTTTAGAAAGTGGATTGGTCACGCAATTAGTGGCGGAAAGAAGTCCAACGCTTCGCGCTGACGTCATTATGCAAATGGTGTTGTTGCTGGAAGACGATACACGAATTATTCCGGGCACGGTCGTGATTAACGAGGAAACGTTAAAACGGCTTTGGGTGACCGCAGAAACTTATGATTTCGGCAAAGTGGAGGCCAGCGTTAATTATGACAATGAAACCGCAGGTTGATTACGAGAAAGCCTTAACAGAAAGCGGAATGCCCATTACCACGGAGCAAGTTAATTCCAAATTTAACGAGCTGGTGACCGCCGAAGGGTTAATTACCAATACGTCCAAAATGTCACCGTTTTGGCGACTTATCCAGGCGATTATTACCGCCCCGGTGATTTGGTTAAAGGATGTTCTGGTGTCGGTCGTCATGGCCAACATGTATTTGGCCACCGCCGGCGGCACCTGGCTGGAAATGTTCGCCTGGGGCGTCAACGTGAAGCGCAAGCCGGCGACGGCAGCCGAGGGCGTTTTTCGGTTCGACAAGGAAAACGCCAGTGTCATGGTCACGATCCCCGCCGGCACGGTGGTGCAAACCGAGCGGCTTAATGGCCATGTTTACAGCGTGGCGGTGGTGAAGGAAACCACGTTGGCCGCCGGCACCGCCGGCGGGCTGGTGCCGGTGAAAGCGACCGAGCCAGGCGGCGCGCATAACCTGGCCCCCGGTTACTACCGGATTTTGCCCCAGGCGGTGCCGGGCATTGTGCGGGTGGAAAATGAGGAGGGTTGGTTACTGGCCCCCGGCGCTGACCAGGAATCCGACGACGATTTACGGGACAGGGCGCGCAACCAATACAACCTGGCGGGCAACTATCACACGGATGCGGTTTACCGCAGCATGATCGCCAGCGTCGCCGGGCTGAGTATCGACCGAATTTTTTTCCAGCACGACGCCCCGCGCGGGCCAGGAACGGCAAATGCCTATCTGCTGCTGGATTCCGGCGTGGCCTCGCAGCCGTTTATTAACGCGGTCAATGACTACATCACCAACAAGGGGAATCACGGCCACGGCGATGATATGCAGTGTTTCGCCATGCCTGAAACCCAACACAATCTGGCAGTGACGCTGTTTGTGGAGAACAAAGCCAACTTTACGGCGGATGCGTTGGCCGCGCTGACGCGAAACAGCGAAACCCTGATCCGCTGCGCGTTCCGGCAAAACGCCGAGTACGACGTAAAGAAAACCTGGCCTTATGCGCGCTTCTCGTTTTCGAACCTGGCCAGGGAGTTACACCGCGCTTTCCCCGAGCTGGAATCTATCGCGTTTTCCCTGGGCGATATTGTTAGCGAGCTGAACGTGCCGCGTTTGAAAACCTTGAAACTGGAGGTTGCCGATGCCTGATTTTAAAGAACGCCTGGCGGGGATGCTGTTGCCGTCTTGGATGAATCGCGGGGAGCCGGCCAAGCTGCTGCGCGCCAGCCGCCATTTCTGGTTGTGGGTGTATGGCTGGCTGACCTGGCCGCTGAAACAGCTGGATGCGGCCACCTGTGCGGTGCCGTTGCTCCAGGTGCTGGCGTACCAGCGCGACATTACCCGCTTCAACGGGGAACCGCTGGAGCTGTTCCGCAAGCGCGTGCAGTACGCCTTTATCAACGCCCGCGATGCGGGATCGGTGGCTGGCTTTATCGCCATTTTTGAGCGCCTGGGCGTGGGTTATGTGGAAATCCTGGAGCGCCAGCCGGGCATAGATTGGGACGTGATCAGCGTCCGCGTGACTGATGGCCAGGTGGCCAGTAATCCCGATCTGCTGATGCAGGTTATTCGGCAGTATGGCCGCACCTGTCGCCGCTATCGATTTGAAGTGATTAACAATTCTGTCCTGCAATTACGCGCTGGCTGGGCGGGATGTGAATACGTGACTTACAGCGCCGCCAGCGCGGTGGCCAGTATCAATAACCAACATTCCGCCACCGTGGCGAGCGCAACACTGAAAGGATAATCAACATGTCACAATCCGCGATCACCTTTGCCTTTGAGCAATGGAAAGCAAAAGAAGCCGTGAACGGTTCCCGCGTGGTGCTGGACGAGTTCGTTTTCGCCAACGTGCCGGGCCTTGATGCTGGCAAGCCGATCGACCGTAAAGAAGGGATGCCGCCGGCGGGCCAGATTGTGCACCGCCAGGCAGTGAACAAAACCGGCGTCGTGAACAACAACGCCGTGGTGTATTCGGTCACCCTGGGCACCGATGTACCCGAATCTGGCGATTTTGACTTCAACTGGATTGGCCTGGTGAACAAAGCCAGCAATACGGTGGCGATGATTGTTCATGCGCCGACGCAACGCAAGGTGGCCAACCATGCCGGCCAGCAGGGCAACGCGATCACCCGCTCCTTTGTGATGGAGTATGACGGCGCGGCCAGCGAGACGGCGATCACTACGCCGGCGGAAACCTGGCAGATCGACTTTACCGCGCGCCTGGGCGGTATCGATGAGATGCAGCGCCTGATTAACCGCGATCACTACGGTGCCGGCGCGTTCTTTGGCAATGGGTTCCTGGTGGCCAAGGCCGGCGCGCAGTATTTCGTGACGGCGGGCACCGGCTATGTGGGCGGGTTGCGCGCGGTGCTGGCGGCCAACCAAAATATTACCGTGACGGCCAAGCCTATCAAGGTGTGGGCCGATGTGAGTTTACAGGGCAACGTGGTAAGCCAGTGGGCGGCGGCGGTGAAATTTACCGTTGCGGCGACTGCGGCGGATTACACGGATAACGCCGGCTTTAAGCACTATGTGTTTGCGGTGGCCAGTATCGACGCCGCCGGCAACATTACCGACCTACGCCCGCAAGGTTCCCTGTCAGACCAGGCCGGCAATGATGCCTACTTGCGCAAGGATGATAACTTGGCCTCCCTCAAGGATAAGGCGAAAAGCCGGGGGAGTTTGGGCCTGGGCACCGCTGCCACGCGCAACGTGGGCGTGGAGGGTGGCAATGTGATGGAGGTCGGGGCGTTTGGTCTGGGTATGGGCGCCCGGCATCGTGATGATGCTTACTGTAACCAGGGCGAAATCTACCGGCTAAACAACGCCTCGAAAAACGCCCCCGGTAATCAGGTTTATGGCGTCTTGAGTCTGCCGTGCGACGGTGGCCCGTCAGGGGGTTACCTGGCTGTGCAAAATAACGGTAACGCTTTTTTTGGTAGTTCAAACATCCCGGCTAACGGGGTTGATTGGTATCAGGTTTACACCACGAAATTTAAGCCCAAAGCGCAGGATGTGGACGCGGTATCGGCCACGCAGGGCGGCGAGTTCAAGAAGGAAATCCAGGCATCCGGCGGCGTGACGGTGGCAAATAGCTGGAGTTCTAAGCCGGGCGGGCTTTTCCCTGGGAACGGGGATGGGGCCAGCTATGAAACCTGCAATGTGGATGTGAAAAGTTGGTATGGCCTGGGCTTTTTCAACGCCTGCAAAGGGGAAGGGATCCAGGGGCGCACGGCGTTTTTGAACGTGCGCACTGGGTCATTCTCGGCCAAGGGGCGGATCACTGGCGCATCCGTGTGGGATGGTAACGCCCGCGTTTACTCGCCGGCGAATAAGCCCACGGCGGCGGATGTTGGCGCGCTGACCGATGCCCAGGCGGCGCAGAAATATGCCCTGCGCTCTATCCGTGTGAACGGTAAGCCGCTGACCGGTGACGTTAACTTGTTGGCGTCGGATGTGAACGCCTGGAACAAGACCGAGGCAGACGGGCGTTTTGTGAAACAGGCCGGCGACACCATGATCGGGCCGCTGACGGTGCCGCGCATTGTGTTTCCCGATGGGTCTACGGGGAATGCGGATGGCGATGTGAATCGCGCAAACGGGTTCACCGTTGAATCGTTGGCCGAGTCCACCCATAAGGGGTATCCGGTGCCGGGTGGCATGGGAGTTTTGTTTACCGGCAAGGCAAACGAGTTTCGCAACGTGCAATTTTTGGTGGGGTCGGGTGACCGCTCTTTCTACCTGCGATCCATGCGGAAAGATAGCCCTGGCTCTACTGAGTGGGCGCGGGTGTACACCACGGACTACAAACCGACCATTAGCGATGTGAAGGCCGCCGACCACAGCAATAACTTTGCTGCGCGGATGGGGGTTGCCCGTGTGCTTACCGGGGCAGAAAAGCCGACGTCTCCAGGCGTATGGAGCGTGGAAAATAGCTCGTGGACGCCTGTTGCGTGGGGAACGCTGTATGTGACTACCAACGGCACCAATTTAAGCACGGCCTCCGGTAACGGGAAATTTATCCACTATCTGTTTATCGCCCACGGCAGCGCGAACAAGTTCTATGTTGCAACGGATGTGAACGGCGGATTCACCGGCTGGGAAAGCTATCTAACCAGGAAAGGCGGCCAGCTTTCGGGAACGTTGACGAGCAGTGCCGAAATTACGGCGAAATATCTGTCAACGCCAACGGGCGCACCTCCAGAAGGGAGCGGCGCGTTTTCCTCGCAACTCGACACCAAAGCCCCTTTCTATCAGGAAAATTACAATTGGGATGTTGTCGAGGGTGGCCGCTATGTCCCGTTGGTCAAAGGCAAAAGCACCCGAAAGGGGCAGGGTTACCCAACAGCTGTAAGTTTTGGCTATCTGATGGATGGGGCAGGCAGCTTTGCTAAGCCCTGCATTCATGTGCGGGGGGATAACAACGCAGAGGCTATCTGGCGGTTTGATCCGAACACTAAGCAGTTTGTGGCCCCCGGTAATTTGTATGCAGGCGGAGCCGCCTATCAGGTTGATGGCAATATCAGTGGCTCTATCTGGGGCGGTTATCTCAGCAACTGGTTGAACCAGAACTTTAACGGCCGCGTTGATTGGGGGACGTACAACCGTGATGTTGGGGCCAGGGCAACTATTGACTATGTAAACAGCCGTTCAGCTGTTGCCGGCGGCCGCAATGCCTGGTGGTACAAGGATGAGGTGACGGGGTTCATTATTCAAGGCGGGGTGGTTAACCGAGTGGACTATGTAAACCGTGTCGGTTTCCCACGCGCTTATGCGCGGGAGTGCTTCGGTGTGCAACTGACGTTGGCCAGTTCCAACGGGAATTGGTTCGGCGATAGTCGGGTCAATATCCAGGGGCGGGATCTGGATAACAACGGGTTTAATGCAATGATGGATGGTCAAGAACAGGTCGTGTTTTGGCAATCGGTGGGGGTGTAACGATGAGCTATGGATTTAGCGCAACGACCAAGGCTTTCTATGTTTACGAAGATAAAGAAAGCTATGAGGCAAACGGTAATTGGCCGGAGGATGTAAAGCCCGTTAGCGATCAGGTGTGGGAAAAATATTGTATGCAAGGCCCGGAAGGAAAAGAGCGCGGCGCAAATAAGCGCGGCTTGCCGTGCTGGGTTGATATTCCCGCTCCAGCAAAGGAAACGCAGACCGCAGCAGCCAACTGGAAAAAAGGGCTGCTACTGGAAAAGGCAGGCAAGGCGATCGCCCCCTTACAGGATGCGGATGATTTGGGGATTGCGTCAGAAGCAGAGAAAGCGGCGTTGCTGGCCTGGAAGAAATATCGGGTTTTGCTCAATCGCATCGATGTGGAACACGCGGACAAAATCACCTGGCCGGAGGTGCCGAGTGTGGCGTAAGGCTGTTTTGCGGATGCCTGGTGATATGCAGGCGCTGACGTGCTCGATGGTGCCGGCGCATCCGTGGGTTTATGGCGTAGGGCGGCAAGAGGCATCTGGTAGTTACCTCAGCCCGACCAATGCCGTGGATTACCTGGCGGGCAAGCTGGCCGGCCAGGGGGCCGAAATCACCGCCACCGTGTTTATGATCTGCGCCAACTCACACGCCGAGTTTATGCCGTTGGTTGCGTCGTTGTCGGGGGTGCTGCCGCTGCCGGCGTTAAACCAGGTACAGCGCATGGCGCAGACGGCGGCCACGCAGGCCGTTACCCGAATGCAACTGCCTGGGAATATGGGCGGCGGCTTGCCGGCGGCGGCGGTGCTTTCGACCAGTGCGCACCGCCTGGCGCTGAATGCGCAGCGTATCGCAGAAGCCAAGGCGGGCGCGGCGCTTGGGGCGAGTATTGGCGGTTTGAAGTCGGCTTTGGCCGGCTTTGCCGAGGCTCGCCAATCCGCCCTGGCGATGGTGAGCGATGCCATGACGGCATTACAGGGAAAAAGCGCGCCGGCGTGGGTGTTTACGGCGAAGGGGGCCGCCGCCAGCGTAGGCGCGGCGATGAAAAAGGATGTTCCTCGCCAGGATGCAGTTTTTACCCTGGCGGTGTTGTTCGTAGGCAAGGATTTAGAGCAGTTGGAGGCGATGATCCATGACGATAGTCACGCTGGCGCTTAATGGTGAAGCTATCCCGCTTAAAGGGATCATGGTGACGCCGATGATGCAGTTTCAGGATAAAGACCAATCCGGGCAGACCTCGAGCACGGCGAACGCCGAGCAGGGCATAAAGCCCAAGGAACTGCGCATTTCCGGCATGATCCCGTTCAGTGAAGCCAAGGTGTTAACGCGCCTGTTTGCCCTGGCGGAGGCCACGGAGGGCGGCAAGTTGAAACGCTACCGTGTGGCCAACCATACCGCCCAGGCCATTAACTTTAGGCTGGCGACGTTCACCGGTTCGATTGACGCGCCGAAACAGGACGGCAAGCAAGCCTGGCTGGTGACATTCACGATGCGCGAGCATTTGAGCGTGCCGGAAAAGAAAGACGCGCGGGAGGGCAGCAAAACCGCCGCCAAAAAACAGGCGCCTGGCGCGAATGGCCAGGTAAACGGGAAGGGCGCAGCGGCAGAGGACGAACAGAAATTGAGTTGGTTTGAGCGCCGCGTTTTGAAGCCGGCGGATGATGCGTTGGCCGGCGTGGTGGGGGGCGAATGAAACCGATTAAGCGTCTGATGTTGTCCGGGGATGCGGTGCCGCTGGTTGATCTTAACCTGGTGCTGGAGTTGAACGGCTGCGGGCGCGGGTTTATCACCGCGCAGACCGAAACGGACTATACAGGCAAGCTGGTGCGCCTAGATGCCGGCTATACGGATAGCATTTTGCGTTGGTTCACCGGGTATGTGGAGCGCGCGCAGCCGGCAGAGAACGGTTTTCAGCGGTTGTTTGTGCGAGAGCTGGCGGGCGTGTTCGAAAGGTTGTGGCCGTGTTCGTTCCAGCACCCGACGTTGCGCCAGGTGGCCAGCTGGTTGGAGGAAAACAGCGGAATTACGATCGCGCTGCCGACGCAGGCGGATTACCTGGACACGCCGATCCCCCATTTCACCCATAGCGGGACAGGTTATCAGCTGTTGGCCAATCTGGGGGCCGCGTTTGGCGTGCCTGATTACGTTTGGCAACCGTTGCCGGATGGCGGCGTGTTTCTGGGGAGCTGGGCGCATTCCATGTTTGCCGGCAAGCCGGTGGATATTCCCGCCGAGTTTAGCCAGGCGCGCGCCGGCGGCAACAGCATGACATTGCCAATGGTGCAGGCGCTGCGCCCTGGTGTGGTCGTCAATGGCCGCCGGCTGTCGAGTGTTCGCCTGGAAAACGACGACACCACGATCACCTGGCTGGCGGTAAACCCGCTGACGGGCAAGGCCGTGGCCATGACGCCGGCGCAGCGCCAGATTGATGCGGCTTACCCGGAGTTGTCGGCGGGGCTGCATCTGCCAAAATTCGCCAGGGTAGAAGCCCACGCGGAGGCGGTGACCAGTGGTGACCTGGCCGATCCGTTCCGGCCCCGCTACGCCGTGGATTTGCAGCTGTTGGACGCCGACGGCCAGCCGGCAAAAAACACGCCTATTTATCCGGCGGTGCCGCTGCCGGTGCCTATGGCGGGCCAGGATTCGGGGATGTTCCAGTTTCCGCCGGTGGGAACGCTGGTTGAGGTGGCTTTTACTGATGGGCGGCCTGATAAGCCGTTTATCCGGCAGACGCTGGCCCAGGGCAACACGCTGCCGGATGTGAAGCCCGGCGAGCAGCTACAGCAGCAGCGGGAGGAAGTTTCCCAACGGGTTACCCAGGCGGGGGATTGGGAGCGGAAAACCGACCAGGCGATCCGTGAAAATTCCATGACCAGGGAAATCCAGGCCGATGAGGAAACGCGCACCGTGGTGGCCAGGGGCACAACCGTGCAGGCTAACGATAAAACCACGGTGCTAGGCACATCCACCTTGTTGGCCGGTGCGGTGCAGCACATCGCAGAGGGCGATTACAGCGTAGCGACGCAGGCCAACGCAGTGGCCAGCGTGGGCGGCGATGCCACCACGGCGGTGGCCGGAAGCCTGATGGAGAAAATCGGCAAAATCCGCAGCAGCATAGCGGCAGCGCGCCAGGAAGTGATCGCCCCGGTGGTATGGGTGGGGAGCCAGCAAATCAACGTGATGGCCTTGATGCTGGAAACGCTAGAGGTGGTGCAGGAGCTGGCGCAGCAGACTGCCGCCCATACCCACAGCAACACCGGGGCACCGCAGAACGCGCAGGCAATCAGCGCCGCCGGCACGAAGTCTAGCCAGCTGAAAGACAAATACGCGCCCGTGATTGGACTAACTAAACACAAAATAGCTTAGCTTAGCTTAACTGAACTCCTCTTGGCCTATCATTCTTTCGGGGGTAAGCTAAACTTAATGGCGAAAACTAAAGTTTTCATGCATAACGATTTTTTAATTTATAGTTATGTGAAAATAGTAAGGGATTTAATTGGTTGTGTCTATGTTCATCTTTTGGAGGGGCGATGCTGGTAAAGTATTATGGCTTGTTTTTTAATGAAAAAATGCAGCGTTTTTCACCAAGAGTTGATTTTATATCAAATGGTTTATTTAGAATAACTCAGCCTAAATACCTAAATGACCAAGGGAGCGAGGCTAGGTTATGGCCATATTTTAATAGGTTTTCACCAGCTGATTATGCATGGGCAAAGAAAGAACATGATAAAGTTCAAATTAATCCTTCCTATGTCCCGTCAATTGAAGAGTTGGAAAATATCTTCTTGAAACCATGCGGCTTAAGATATGGTGAAACTTTTCCGCATATGTTACATCTAGAAGGCTTCAAATCAATGGATGAATATGACCTTGCTCAATTGACTATGGTTGCAGAAAAAGTTAATGCGTTTCTGGTTGAGGCATTGAGCTGTCATCTAGGGGTTCTATCTTTATCAAAGTCTGATGTAAATGAGCTTATGTGGACACATTATGCTTCGAATGGGCAGGGACTAGCAGTAACTTTTAATGAAGAACATCATTTTTTTAAGCAGTTTCCAGCCAAAGAAGTTAGCTATTCTAAAGATAAAAGGGCATCTCTTACATATTACAAAGGTATGATGAGGATGAATGGTGCCCCACTAAAAAAATTCTATGCAGAAAATTTTAATGATCCAATTGGTTTGATGCAAACCCTCAATGGGAATGGTATTGATATTGAGGATTTTACAGAGCGACTATTATACTCTAAAGATGAAAAATGGGACTATGAAGATGAAGCTAGAATTCTCTGTCCTTTAATTTTTTGTGAAGAGAGTCGTGGGCCGCTAATTCAACCGGAGTTTGCATCTGAATTGCCTGATGAACAATCAAATGTTTTCGGAAGTTATTTTGAGGTGAATTTAAAAAGGATACCATTTGATGCATTTGAATCTATAGTGTTAGGGTATGCTATAAGCGAGAATGACAAGGCTACTGTTTTGGAGTTGGTTGGGAAAAATCCTGGCTTATCTCACTTGAAAATTCGCGTAGCCAAACACAATATTTATGGAATGGTTGAGGTTACAGACTTAGCTTAAATTTGATATTTGGACAATATTATTTATTGATCGCTCCACTCGATCAAAAGCAGATAATTGATCTACACAACCAATTATCATTTGAACACGTAATCGTGTAGAAACTAAACAAACAAGAAAGCCAACACCAGGAAATACCAGCC
Organism: Serratia sp. SM04; assembly: GCF_040280225.1. Lineage (NCBI taxonomy): Bacteria > Pseudomonadati > Pseudomonadota > Gammaproteobacteria > Enterobacterales > Yersiniaceae > Serratia > Serratia sp. SM04. The sequence goes on from NZ_JBEOQT010000021.1 coordinate 93,005, forward strand.
CGCCCACGCGGGCTTTTTCATGCCCGCAATCTGGCCGCCTGTGCGCCATTCTGAGCCGCTTTCCAGCCCGGCGACAATCCCACGCGAATAAATTCGATCACCGCAGCAGCGTGCCGCCAGTGCGGCAGAAACCCCACGAAATAAACATCTTGCCCACGAAAAGGGCACTACACCGCACCCGCCTGCGCAATTTGGATCAGGAAATTTTTTCAGTTCTGATTTTCTACAAAACACCCCGCCGGGCCGCGCCACGCCTGGGGCTTTATGAGCAATCCCAAACTGAAAAGATTGAAAAGAATTTCAGTGTTTTTCAGTTTTCGGATCACGCTGCGCTATGGGTGTAAAGTGCAATGCATTGAAAAATATGAAATAAATATGAATTACGTGGATCGCGGATCGTTTGGAATGGATCGCGCGGAAAAGTCGCAAGAACGTGCCGGGCCAGGCCCGGCAAGGGTTTGGTGGCTATACAACCGCTTTGCTGAAACTGAAATGCTCAATCTGTCGCGAGCAGAATTTTTGAGGTATGTACAGAATCTAAAAATTCCGTATATCTATCAACGGCGTTATAAGCAGAGTCACGTACTTTTTCTTGCAAAGAGTAGTAACGATCCTCTGATTCGCCTTTGTAATTCTTCCAATGGTAAGGAGGCAAACATACGTTACCGCCAGGATTTTCCTGCAACCCTAGAAAATGTGCAGCTTGAATATTAAAATCCTTCACCGCAGAGATGAAAATTTTCTTTTTTTCTTCAACTGCCGGGTTGTATATTTTCTTTTCCACAGAAAGGTATGCGCTTTCAATTCTATCAAGTTTTCTTAGAAATTCGAGAGGAGCGCCATTAGTATGTGCGTACTCAAGGCAATATTTTGTGTCCTCTAACGGGAGCATTTGCATTATCTCTAATATTATTTTCTTGTCGTGAACTTCCTCTCGACTACTAATAAATTTTTCTGCCGTCTTTGGTCTGTTAAAAAATGGCCACTTTTCGTGGGTTAGCAGAGCAACTAGTGCACCAATTAGTGTGGCTATGTTGCTAGCATTAGTATCTTTATAAGCTGCATAACCACTCAGGAAAATAATAGATGAGATTAATATTATTATTATTACTTTGATAATAATTTTTGCTTTCTCTTTCATCACTTTTCGTTCTTATTCAGGTTTATGACATGTGGATTTCTTTTCTTCCCATGACTCAATTATAAACATAGTCAATGTATGAGCAGAGTTTATCGCTAATCTAGCATGTCGCGGTTTCAAAGTGTAAATTTTACGACCTGCGCCATGCGCCGAGCTTGCATGTGTTCTTAACGCTCCTATGCCATCAGTTATTGAGTACAGGCCACTTAATATTCTCTTTAGATCTTCATCTTCTATTGATTTTGCATCCATACCTAATGAGTCACGGACAACCTTCCATAACCCTTGCAAATCTTGTTTAGCCGGTGGATTTAAACCTTCGTCCGCAATATAAATTTTAAAAGTGGATTCAATTATGTTACAAGCAGCAGAAACGGCCTCGCGCGGATTGGAATGTAAGTTTTCTAGTGCTCTTGAAAACTCCATTTCTACAGCAGGAAGATTTCTCTTCTTAATAGCTTCTTGCAGGGAAATGGATGTAATAGATGATCCATCAGTAATATGCCCACCAGTTAAATACCTGAGGCCATATTTCCCTAATAAAGTATTCATCTTTTCTACAAAAATTGCCGGAGCCTTATCCCAATCATAATAAGGATTGGGTTTTAATTCAGCCTCCATATAACCTTCAAGAAGCTTTCCTAAAATCTGCAAAGGCTTGTCACTCTCTTTATTGATACGTCTTAGCCATGCGAGTGATTTGGCTGCTTTCGAGCCATCAGGTGGTTCACCTGGAGCGTCAGCGTAAGCAAATAGACTGTCCAAAGTCGCATGAGTTTCTTTATCAGAAATGTACTCAGCTACTACAGAAATGATTGGCTGAGGAATTTGCTTTTCCATATGACCCCCCATCAGGTTTAACTGTTTGTCGCCATTTTGCCGCCACTTGTAAAAAAAAGGGGCCACGCTTTCACGTAACCCCTTGTTTTATTTGGTGGAGCTGGGGGGATTTGAACCCCCGTCCGAAATTACTACACCGTCGGCACTACATGCTTAGTCCAATCTTTACATTCGCCGGCCAGCTGCGGATGGACACGCTACTGACAGACTAGCCTGATTGAGTTTAACGCTTCAGCCCCAGGCAGGACATCCACGCGATCTCTTTTGGGTTTGACCTCTCTTGATCCCCGTCCTAAGAGCGGAGGCTAGGGAGAGAGGGCTCTAAGCAGGGTATTAAGCTGCTAAAGCGTAGTTTTCGTCGTTTGCGACTATTTTTTTGCGGCTTTTTACGAGGCCAACCGCCCCTCGGCATGCTCCTAGGGCTTCGCAAATCCCGTCGAATCCAGAATCAGCCCCAAGTAACTTTGTGCAGTATACCAGAAGTTTACTTCGATAAGCCAGCGGCTTAACGATTGGCGTGCTTCATGATACGGGCTTTCGCCGTCTGCCATTCGCGATCTTTGATGTCATCGCGTTTGTCGTGCTCTTTCTTGCCTTTGGCTACGCCGATCTTGATCTTGCTCCAGGCATTTTTCCAATACAGGGACAAGGCCACCACCGTGTAACCGTCGCGGTTGACGCGGCCGAGCAGGGTATCCAGCTCGCGTCGTTTCAGCAGCAGTTTACGGGTACGCGTCGGATCGCACACCACATGCGACGAAGCCACGTTGAGCGGGGTGATGGTGGCGCCAAACAGATAGGCTTCACCGTCACGGAACGTCACGTAGCTGTCGCTGAGGTTGGCTTTGCCTGCACGCAGCGATTTAACTTCCCACCCTTGCAGCGACAGGCCCGCCTCGAACTCTTCTTCAATGAAGTATTCGAAACGTGCGCGCTTGTTTTGAGCAATGGTGGCGGAACCGGGTTTGTGTGCTTTTTTCTTTGTCATAGTGTGTTCATTATACTGGATGCTTCAGCGAAAGAAATCCTTTCCCGTTCAGCACCTGCGCAATTTTTCGCATTTTTGGCGCCCCCATCCCTTAGCAGATTTTTTGTTTGCCGCCAGATAAATGGTATTATCTGTACGTTTTATGTCTCACAGGAAATGATATGCCCCAGATCAGTCGGTCTGCATTAGTGCCCTTCAGCGCCGAGCAGATGTATCAGTTGGTTAACGATGTTCATTCTTATCCCGATTTTCTGCCAGGTTGCACCGGCAGCCGGGTGCTTAACGCTACCTCTAACGAAATGACCGCCGCGGTGGACGTCGCCAAGGCCGGTATCAGCAAGACCTTCACCACGCGCAATACGCTGCTGGATAACCAGAGCATCAATATGCAGCTGGTCGATGGCCCGTTCCGCAAGCTGATGGGCGGTTGGCAGTTCACGCCGCTGAGCGAAGAGGCCTGCAAGGTGGAGCTGCACCTGGACTTCGAGTTCACCAACAAACTGATTGAGCTGGCGTTCGGCAAGGTGTTCAAAGAGCTGGCGGGCAACATGGTGCAGGCATTCACCCAGCGGGCGAAAGAGGTCTACAGTGTCTGACATCCAGGTCGAGGTGGTGTACGCCTTGCCGGAGCGCCAGTACCTGCGCAAAGTGAAGCTGGCCGAGGGCAGCAGCGTTGAGCAAGCGATCCAGGCTTCGGGCCTGCTGGAGCTGCGCCAGGATATCGATCTCAAGAGCAACAAAATCGGCATCTACAGCCGCCCGGCCAAGCTGGGCGATACGCTGAACGACGGCGACCGGGTGGAGATCTACCGGCCGCTGATAGCCGATCCGAAAGAGCTGCGCCGGCAACGGGCAGAAAAGGCAAAAAAATAAGGCGCTATAAGCGCCTTATTTTTTATCTGAAACTGATTTTCTCTTCCGCGTTGCAGCCTGTGACTGTCATGAGGAACACCATGCCCCCTCATGGGCCGGAAGAGCGGGCGGCGACGATTACTTGGTCAGCGCCGGTTTGTTCTGGATGTCGGTCAACACGCCTGCGCTGTCGAAGGTCAGCGTCAGCGTCTGCTGGGTGATGTCTTCATGGCCAGGCTGCTGGCGGAACACATAGAACCACGTCTGAGTCCCGAACGGGTCTTGCAGCATTGGGGTGCCCAATGTGTAAGCGACCTGTTGCTGGGTCATCCCTTTCTGAATTTTCGCCACGTCGGTCGACGTCAGGTAGTTCCCCTGGTTGATGTCAGGACGATAAACCACCTTTTCAAAAGTAGAACAGCCTGCAGTCAGCATCACAAGAACTACAGCGGCGGCAGTCAGCGTTTTACAGCGCATAGTAATCACATTCCTTTAGGGCATAGGATGCCGATGATAATAGACCTTGCGGCAGTTGGAAACCTTTATACCCTTCATCTTTCAAGTTGCGACGCGTTGGCTTTCTTTCAGCACCTCAAGCGCTTGGCCTGTTTCAGGCCGTTGAGGAGGCTTAGGATCGCCGCCGCGCCGCACTTTAGATATCTTTCGGGTCAACAGCGTCACTGTCAGACCGCAGGAAAGTGAAAAAGTTGAGCTTTTTTATGCCGCCAGCAGTTCTTTGGCGTTCGCCAACGTATTGCGGGTGACTTCACTGCCGCCGAGCAGGCGCGCCAGCTCCTGCAGCCGGGCGCGTTTATCCAGCGGCGCCATCTGGGTTTCGGTGACCGTGCCGTCGGTCTGCTTGCTGACGAACAGGTGTTGATGCCCGCATCCGGCCACCTGCGGCAGGTGGGTCACGCACATCACCTGGGTGGATTCGCCGAGCTGGCGCAGCAGGCGGCCGACGATGGCGGCGGTCGGGCCGCTGATACCCACGTCCACCTCATCGAAGATCAGCGCCGGGGTTTCCATCTTGCGGGCGGTGATCACCTGAATCGCCAGCGCGATGCGTGACAGCTCACCGCCGGAGGCGACTTTCGCCAGTGGCTGCAGCGGCTGCCCCGGGTTGGTGGAGACGCAGAACTCGGTGCGGCTGGCTCCTTCAGCGCTCAGATGCTGCGGCTCGAAACGCACGTCGATGTTGAACTTGCCGTGCGGCATGGAGAGCGCCTGCATGCTGTCGGTGATGAGCGTGGTTAGCTCGGCGGCGTAATGCAGGCGTTTCTGGTGCAGCTGTTCCGCCAGCGCCAGCGCCTGCTGGTGATGCAGGGTGACCGCCTCGTTCAGGTGCTCATGGTCGCTTTCCTGCTGCGACAGCAGCTGCTGTTCATCCAGCAACTGCTGATGCAGCTGCGGCAGCTCTTCCGGCGCAACCTGGTGTTTGCGCGCCAGGCTGATTTGGCGCGACAGGCGCTGTTCCAGCTCGTGCAGGCGGTTGGGATCGAGATCCATGCGATCGGCGTAGTGGCGCAGCTCGTCGCTGGCTTCGCTGATCTGGATAGAGGCCTCTTCCAGCATGTCCAGCAGGCCGCTGAGTTTGTCGTCCAGCCCGGCCAGCTCGAGCAGCAGGTGCTTGGCGCTGTATAGCTGGCTGAGCATGTTGTTCTCGTCGCTGTCGGCCAGCAGCTGCAGCGCCTGCTGGCTGAGGGTCAGCAGCTGGCCGCTGTTGGCCAGGCGCTTGTACTCGGCGTCGGTCTGTTCGAACTCGCCGGCCTGCGGCGCGAATTCGTTCAGCTCTTTCAATTGGTATTGCAGCAGCTGCTTGCGCGCTTCGCGCTCGATGGACTGCTGCTGATGATGCGCCAGCTCGCGACAGCTCTGGTGCCAGCGTTGGTAGGCCTGGCTCATCGCCGCCAGCAGGGCGGGTTCGTCGGCGTAGGCGTCGAGCAGCGCTTTTTGGTGCTCCGGTTTTAGCAGCAGCTGATGGGCGTGTTGGCCGTGGATTTGGATCAGGCGCTGCCCCAGCTCGCGCAGCTGCGACAGCGGCACGGCGGTGCCGTTGATAAAGCCGCGCGAACGGCCGTCGGCGTTGATCACCCGGCGCAGCAGGCATTCGTTGCTGTCGTCCAGCTGGTTCTGTTCCAGCCACTCGCGCGCGGACGGGGTGTCCGCCAGCGAGAAACGGGCGCAGATGTCGGCGCGGGCGGCTCCCAGGCGCACCACGTTGCCGTCGGCGCGGTTGCCGAGGCACAGCCCCAGCGCATCGATGGCGATGGATTTGCCGGCGCCGGTTTCACCGGTGATCGCCGTCATACCCGGTTGAAAATCGATTTCCAACTCACGAACGATAGCAAAGTTGCTGATGGTTAATTGCGCCAGCATGGGAACCTTCCTGTGTATAAACACATAACTGTAGTTTCATACAGTATAAACTGGTTTTATATACAGTAAAGTGGCCGGCGCAGATTTTAGAACAATTTTTTCGACCAGCCCAGTTTGGTGCTTAACGTGTTGAAATAGCTGTAGTCCTTTGGGTGAATCAGGTTCAGGTGGAAATCGCTGCGGCGGATCAGCACTTCTTCGCCTTCCTGGATCGGCAGCGCGATCTGGCTGTCGCAGCTGATCTCCAGATCGCTGCCGATCTGCGAAAACTTCAGGCGGATGGTGCTGTCGCCGTTGATCACCAGCGGCCGGGCGGAGAGGGTATGCGGGAACATCGGCACCAGCGCGATCGCCTCCAGCGACGGGGTGAGGATCGGCCCGCCGGCGGAGAGCGAGTAGGCGGTGGAGCCGGTCGGCGTGGCGATGATCAGGCCGTCGGAACGCTGCGAGAAGGCGAAGCGATCGTCGATGTACACCTCGAATTCGATCATGTGCGCCACTTTGCCGGGGTGTAGCACCACTTCGTTGATGGCGGTGCTGATGCGGCACTGCTGGTGCTCTTTATGCACGATGGTTTCCAGCAGGAAACGCTGTTCGTCGATGTACTCGCCTTCCAGCACGTCCGCCAGCTGCTGCAGGGCGTTGTCGGGATCGAGATCGGTGAGGAAGCCGAGGTTGCCGCGGTTGACCCCGATCACCTTGATGTCGTAGCGCGCCAGCACGCGCGCGGCGCCGAGCATGTTGCCGTCGCCGCCGACCACCACCGCCAGGTCGGCGCGCTGGCCGATATCCGCCAGGCTGCCGGTCACGGCGTCTTTCAGCCCTAAATCATGGGCGATCTGGCGTTCGACCATCACCGAATAGCCGCGGGCGACCAGCCAGTGGAACAGCATCTCGTGGGTTGCCAGCGCTGAAGGGTGACGCGGGTGGCCAACAATGCCAATACAGGCGAATTTTTTATTCATTTGTTGTGATTTTCCTCACCGGGAGCCGTTTATGCCCCACATTGTGACCGGTTGACTTGAAACCCCGGTTTTGATCCCCATAATAAGCCAAGTTGCGAGATTAATGCTAAAACGCGGAGATATTCATGAGTAGTAAAGAACAGAAGACGCCAAACGAGCAAGTCTCGGAAGAAATGGAACAACACGCTCACCACGAGGATACGCTGCCGGAAGCGGCGGAAGGCGTCGATCTGCGCGATGCGCGTATCGCCGAACTGGAAGCCCAACTGGCGGAAGCTCAGCAGCACGAGCGCGACAGCCTGCTGCGCGCCAAAGCCGAAGCGGAGAACATCCGCCGCCGCGCCGAACTGGACGTCGAGAAAGCGCACAAGTTCGCCCTGGAGAAATTCTCCGGCGATCTGCTGCCGGTGATCGACAACCTGGAGCGCGCGCTGGATCTGGCGGATAAAAACAATCCGGAACTGGCCGCGATGATCGAAGGCATCGAGCTGACGCTGAAATCGCTGCTGGACGTGGTGCGTAAGTACGGCATCGAGATCGTCGGCGACGTCAACGTGCCGTTCAACCCGGAAGTGCATCAGGCGATGAGCATGATGGAATCCGCCGATCATCAGCCGAACCACGTGATGATGGTGATGCAGAAAGGCTATACGCTGAACGGCCGCCTGCTGCGCCCTGCGATGGTTGCGGTCTCCAAAGCCAAGGAGTAATCGCCCCGGCAACGGCATAAAGAAAGGCACCCGAGGGTGCCTTTTTTGTCTCTGGACTACGCCTGCGGCAGGCGCGGCATCCAGTCGATCGGCGTGAGCCCTTGCTGCTCCAGCAGCTGATTGGCCTGCGAGAAGTGGCGGCAGCCGAGGAAGCCGCGGTGGGCGGAGAGCGGCGACGGGTGCGGTGCCTTCAGCACATGGTGGCGGTTGCGGTCGATAAAGTTGCCTTTCTTCTGCGCGTGCGAGCCCCACAGCAGGAACACCACGCCTTGGCGGTTCTCGTTCAGGGCGGCGATCACTTTATCGGTAAAGGTTTCCCAGCCCAGGTTGGCGTGCGAGTGCGCGCGGCCGCCTTCCACCGTCAGCACGGTGTTGAGCAGCAGCACCCCCTGTTCGGCCCAGCTTTGCAGATAGCCATGATCCGGGCGTTCGAAACCGGGAATATCAGTCGCCAGCTCTTTATACATGTTCACCAGCGACGGCGGCGCCGGCACGCCGGGGCGCACCGAGAAAGAGAGGCCGTGCGCCTGATTGGGGCCGTGGTAGGGATCCTGGCCGAGGATGACGACTTTGACGTCCGCCAGCTCGGTATAGCGGAAAGCGTTGAACACGTCCTTCTGCGGTGGATAAATGGTCTTACCGGCCTGGCGTTCAGCGGCAACAAAGGCGAGCGTTTCAACAAAATAGGGTTGCTCTTTCTCTTTGCCGATCACGTCATGCCAGGTGAGGGAGGTGGCCATAAACGCTCTCCTTTGTTTTCTTTAGCAATTCATGGGCTATAGCTTACCGTGTCGGCTCGCGCAGCGAAACCCGCTTTTCATTTCTTGCCGCTGCGTCTTATGCAATTAATTTTGAAAATTTACAAAAATAATTGGTTTTTGCCGCAGTGGGAAAATTGATATAAAACATAAATTTGCCCCTTCACGCCTTGTGCCTACCCGGTAAAAATTGACTTTAATCAAGGAACTGGCTTGGTCAGGCTGGTATACAGAACAACAAGACAACAATGGTTTTACCAAATGGCCGAAACCAGAATTGGGTTTTCTCACGACGTGAATTTTTACGCCCTTGTACGGAGGCAACATAATGATTACCGGTATTCAAATTACCAAAGCGAACGACCAGGCGCTGGTGAATTCTTTCTGGCTGCTGGACGATGAAAAAGCGGAAGCTCGCTGCGTGTGCGCCAAGGCCAACTACGCGGAAGATCAGGTTGTCGCGGTGAGCGACCTGGGCCAGATCGAATACCGTGAAGTGCCGCTGGAAATGCAGCCGACCGTGCGCGTGGAAGGCGGCCAGCACCTGAACGTCAACGTGCTGCGTCGCGAAACCCTGGAAGACGCGGTCAAGCACCCGGAAAAATACCCGCAGCTGACCATCCGCGTGTCCGGCTATGCGGTGCGCTTCAACTCCCTGACGCCGGAACAGCAGCGCGACGTTATCGCCCGCACCTTTACCGAAAGCCTGTAATTTGCGGCGCAGTCAATCAGGGAGCTTCGGCTCCCTTTTCTGCGTTTGACGGCCGAAAATCGAACGCGGATCACATTCTGCACAAAGATAAGCATTTCTAATACAGAACTCATCCGACCTGCCGATAGCTAAATCAGCACCTATTCAGGTGCTCAATAAAAAGTCTATCGACAAGGAGTCGGCATGAGTATGCCTTTAAGTTTTACCTCTGCAGTATCCCCGGTGGCCGCGATCCCTACACCTCGCGCCGCTGCCGAGACGGCGACGGCGGCGCTGCCCGCGGCAACGCCGGCAAATCCGGCGCCGGTGGCCTCTCCCTCTCAGAACACGCTCAATGCGCAGAATCTGTTGAATACGCTGGTCGGCGATATCTCAGCGGCGGCGCCGACGGCGGCGGCAGCGCCGGGCGTGACGCGGGGGCAGCAATCGCAGGAGGGGGATTATGCATTGGCGCTGTTGGCCAAGGACGTTTATTCACTCAATGGCCAGGGTGCCGCCGGGTTCAACCGCCTGAGCGACAGCGCGCTGCTCGGTTTCGGCATCGATCCCGCCAGCCTGCACGACGCGGGCAGCGGTTTCCAGGCCGGGATTTACAGCAACGACAAGCAGTATGTGTTGGCGTTCGCCGGTACCAACGACTGGCGCGACTGGCTGAGCAACGTGCGGCAGGCGACGGGCTATGACGATGTGCAGTACAATCAGGCGGTTGCCGCTGCCAAAAGCGCCAAGGCGGCCTTCGGCGATGCGCTGGTGATCGCCGGCCATTCGCTTGGCGGCGGCCTGGCGGCCACGGCCGCGCTGGCGACCGGCACCGTCGCGGTCACCTTCAACGCGGCCGGGGTCTCGGATTACACCCTGAATCGCCTGGGTATCGATCCGGCGGCGGCGAAGAAAGATGCCGAAGCCGGCAGCATTCGCCGCTACAGCGAGCAATATGACATGCTGACCAGCACCCAGGAATCGACCTCGCTGATCCCGGACGCCATCGGCCACAACATCACCCTGGCCAACAACGATACCCTGACCGGCATCGATGACTGGCGGCCGAGCAAGCATCTGGATCGCAGCCTGACGGCGCACGGCATCGACAAGGTGATAAGCTCGATGGCGGAACAAAAGCCGTGGGAGGCGAAGGCCAATGCCTGAAGGGCGTCGCTTGCGGTGGGCGCTGGCGATAGCCTTACTGGCGCTGGTCGCGGTGACCGGTTTACTGATGATGGCTAAGGAGCAACAGATGGGGCAGGAGATTTCGCCGTTTGACGGCCACAGCAATCTGGCGCTGGCTCAGGCGGTGGCGCGCGGCGATACGCAGGGCATCCGTGCGCAGGCCACGCAGGATCGTTTGCGCGAGCGGGGCGATCGGCAGGTCACGCTGTTGCAGTGGGCGGTGCTTTCGCAGCAGCCGGGTAGCGTGCAGGCGTTGCTGGATCTCGGGGCCGACCCGGCGGCGGCGGGGCTGGACGGCAACAGCGCGCTGCACACCGCGGCGATGTTGCAAGACGCGCAGTACCTGCGGTTGCTGCTGACCGAAGGGGCACCGGTGAACGTGCGCAATGCCGTTACCGGCGCCACGCCGCTCGCGGCGGCGGTGCTGGCCGGGCGCGAAGAGCAGCTGCGGCTGTTGCTGGCGGCCGGGGCGGACACCACCTTGAGCGATCGGCTGGGGGATACCCCGCTGCATCTGGCGGCGAAGATTAACGCGCCGCACCTGGCGCTGCTGTTGTTGCAGGCCGGGGCCGATGCCCGGGCGCGCAACCAGCAGGGCTTTGCGTTCCAGTTTTATTTCTCGCAAACGCCGGTGCATTTGCAGAATGACGAGCTGAAGGCGCAGTTCCGCGAACTGGATAAATGGCTGCAGGGGCACCGCCTGGCCACGCACTACGGGCAGCCGTAAACGCCCATAAAAAAACCGCCTGTAAAGGCGGTTTTTTCTTAGGCAGCGGGGGTTATTCCGCGTCGCCGGCCGGTTTGGCCTTCGCCTGACGGCGTTTGCCGACGTTTTTGGCGTCGCGGTGGCGCACTTTCACCTTGGCCTTTTCTTTGTTCTTCGCTTTATCTTCCGCGCGTTTGGCCAGTACTTTCTTCGATGGCTTGCCGTTGCTCTTCTCGTTCGGCACCTTGGTTTTCGGCCGCAGTTCGTCGATCACGCGTGCTTTCAGCGGCTCGTTCAGGTAACGGCCCACTTTGCCCAGCAGCAGATGGTCGTGCGCTTCCACCAACGAAATGGCGGTGCCTTTACGCCCGGCGCGGCCGGTACGGCCGATGCGGTGTAGGTAGGTGTCCGCCGTGCGCGGCATGTCGAAGTTGAACACATGGGTGATATCGAGGATATCCAGACCGCGTGCGGCAACGTCGGTGGCGACCAGCACGTTAACCCGGCCATCCATCATGCGTTTGACCGCTTCGTTGCGTTTGGCCTGCACCATTTCGCCTTCGAGATAGCAGGTGTTGATGCCCGCTTCGCGCAGCCAGGTGGCCAGCTCGTGCACGCGCTCGCGTTTGCGCACGAAGATCACCGATTTCTGCACGTCCGGCTGTTGCAGCAGGTGGATCAGCAGCGCGGTTTTGTGCTGCACGTCATCGGCGCGGTAGTACCACTGCAGGATCTTTTTGCGTTCGCGGCGCGACGGATCGGCTTCCACTTCCACCGGCTCTTTCAGGATGCGCTCGGCGAATTCGCGGATAGCTTCGCCTTCCAGCGTGGCGGAGAACAGCAGCGTCTGGTTGCGCCAGCGGGTTTCGGCGGAGATGGTTTCGATGTCCTGCGCGAAGCCCATATCGAGCATGCGGTCGGCTTCGTCGAGGATCAGGGTTTCCACCGCGCGGCAGTCGAAGTTCTCTTCTTTAATGTATTGCAGCAAACGGCCGGTGGTGGCGACCACCACGTCCTGATTTTCGCTGAACACTTCCGCGTGGTTCATGTAAGCGACGCCGCCGGTGATGGTGGCGATATCCAGCGAGGTATGAGCAGCCAATTCACGCGCCTGATCGGCGACCTGCATCGCCAGTTCACGCGTTGGCGTCAGGATCAATACGCGCGGCGGGCCGGATTTCTTGCGCGGGAAGTCCAGCAGGTGCTGCAAAACGGGCAGCAGGAAGGCGGCGGTTTTGCCGGTGCCGGTCGGAGCCGAACCTAAGACGTCGCGCCCGTCCATCGCCGGCGGGATCGCAGCGGCCTGAATGGCGGTGGGGCGATCGTAGCCTTTGTCGCGCAGCGCGTCGATCAGGCGATCATCGAGTTCGAGTTCGGAAAAAGTGGTTGCTGTCATGGTCTACCTCTACTTGGGGCGCCGATTATAGACGGGTTGGCCGCGATCTTCACCTATTTAAGCGGAAAGCCGCTCTTTTCCCGCCGATCAGATTGCCTTATGCTACGCCAGTTTTATAGCCAGGTGGTGAGTGTGAGCAAGCGATCGAAAGCCGATTTTACCCCGCGCCGCGGGGGTTTTACCTTTAAACAATTCTTTGTCGCCCACGATCGTTGCGCCATGAAAGTGGGCACCGACGGGGTGTTGCTCGGCGCCTGGGCGCCGCTGGGGCAGGCGCGCCGGGTGCTGGACATTGGCAGCGGCAGCGGGCTGATCGCGCTGATGCTGGCGCAGCGCAGCGGCGACGAAGTGACCATTGACGCGGTGGAGCTGGACGAAGCCGCCGCCGGCCAGGCGCGCGAAAACGCGGCGGCATCGCCGTGGCCGCAGCGCATCCGCGTGCATGCGCAGGATATTCACCATTATGCGCAGCGGCATGCTGCTGAGTATGATCTGATCGTCAGCAATCCGCCGTATTTCGAGCCGGCGGTGGCCTGCCGCGACCAGGCGCGCCACAACGCGCGCTACACCGAAACCCTGACGCACGAGGCGCTGTTGGCCTGTGCGGCACAGCTGCTGGCGGCGCAGGGGACGTTCTGCGTGGTGCTGCCGCACGATATCGGCGCCGAATTCGAACGCCTGGCGCAGCAAAGCGGCTGGCACACGGCGGTGAAAGTGAACGTCAGCGATCGGGCCGATACGCCGCTGCACCGGGTGCTGCTGGCGCTGACGCGGCGGGAAACGCCGCTGCGGGAGCAGGCGCTGGCGATCAAGCAGGCCGACGGCAGCTACACCGACGATTTCCGCCATTTGATCGCTGACTTCTATCTTTTCTACTAAAAAGAAAAGGGCGCCGATTAGGCGCCCTGTCGCAGAGTTTAAGGCTGCAATATGGTCGGCAGCGCTTCCGGCAGCAAATCCGGGTAGTCCAGCGTGTAGTGCAGGCCGCGGCTCTCTTTACGCGCCATGGCGCTGCGCACGATAAGCTCTGCCACCTGCACCAGATTGCGCAGCTCCAGCAGGTTGTTGGAGATGCGGAAGTGAGCGTAGTACTCGTCGATTTCCGCCTGCAGGGTGTTGATGCGGCGCAGGGCGCGCTCCAACCGCTTGGTGGTGCGCACGATGCCGACGTAATCCCACATGAACAGCCGCAGCTCGTGCCAGTTGTGCTGAATCACCACCCGTTCGTCCGCATCGTCCACCCGGCTTTCATCCCATTGCGGCAACTGTTTGGCCTGCTGAATGAACGGCAGGCGCTGCAGAATGTCTTCCGCCGCCGACCAACCGTACACCAGGCACTCCAGCAGCGAATTCGACGCCATGCGGTTGGCGCCGTGCAGGCCGGTATAGCTGACCTCGCCGATGGCGTACAGCCCGTCGAGATCGGTGCGGCCGTGCTGATCGACCATCACGCCGCCGCAGGTGTAGTGAGCCGCCGGGACGATCGGGATCGGCTGCCGGGTCAGATCGAAGCCCAGCGTCAGCAGCTTCTCGTGGATCATCGGGAAGTGCTGGGTGATGAACTCCGCCGGCTTGTGGCTGATGTCCAGGTACATGCAGTCGGCGCCCAGACGCTTCATTTCATGGTCGATGGCGCGGGCGACGATATCGCGCGGAGCCAGTTCGCCGCGCGGGTCGAAATCCGGCATAAAGCGGCTGCCGTCCGGGCGCTTCAGGTAAGCCCCTTCGCCGCGCAGCGCTTCGGTTAGCAGGAAGTTGCGCGCCTGCGGATGGAACAGGCAGGTCGGGTGGAACTGGTTGAACTCCAGGTTGGCGACCCGGCAGCCGGCGCGCCAGGCCATGGCGATGCCGTCGCCGGAGGAGATGTCCGGGTTGGTGGTGTATTGGTATACCTTGGCCGCGCCGCCGGTCGCCAGCACCACCGTTTTGGCGCGGTAGGTTTCCACCCGCTCCAGCTCGCGGTTCCAGACGTACGCGCCCACCACTCGGCGGGTGCCCGGCAGGCCGATTTTGTTCGAGGTGATAAGGTCAACCGCGTTGCGGCGCTCCATCACGCAAATATTGGGGTGAGCGCTTGCTTTCCCCACCAGCGTGGTCTCTACTTCCTTACCGGTCGCGTCCGCGGCGTGCAGGATGCGGCGATGGCTGTGGCCGCCTTCGCGCGTGAGGTGATAATGCTCCTCGCCCTGCGCGTTGACCTCGGTGTCGAACAGCACGCCCTGATCGATCAGCCACTGCACGCAATGGCGCGCGTTGCCGGCGATGAATTCGACGGCCTCTTTGTCGCACAGGCCGGCGCCGGCAATCAAAGTGTCATCAACGTGTGAGGCAATGCTGTCCGTCTCATCGAACACCGCGGCGATCCCGCCCTGGGCGTAAAAGGTGGCCCCCTCGCTGAGCGGCCCCTTGCTGAGAACGGTAACCTTGCAATGCTGCGCCAGGCGCAGCGCCAGTGACAGGCCCGCAGCGCCGCTGCCGACGATCAGTACATCGCTTACATGTTCAGATGATGGTTGCATAACGTATGATGTGTGCAGAAGAAGAGTGAATTTCATGTTAGCCTAACTGTCCGGGCAAAAGCCACGGATAGGGTGACATCAACAGAAAAAACAATGGCGATATGGAACTTCGTGTTCTATATGAACTCCAAGCGAGTGCTTGCTCAGGAAAATAATGTATGGCTGGCAGTACAATTTTACGCGTGGAGACGGATTTGGGGAGAGTTTACCTCGGATGAGCGAGCAGTTAACGGATCAAGTTCTGGTCGAGCGGGTCCAAAAGGGCGATCAGAAATCGTTTAACCTACTGGTAGTGCGCTATCAGCATAAGGTGGCGAGTCTCGTTTCCCGCTATGTGCCGCAGGGCGATGTGCCCGATGTGGTGCAGGAGTCGTTTATCAAGGCCTATCGCGCACTGGAATCGTTCCGTGGCGACAGCGCTTTTTATACCTGGTTGTATCGAATCGCCGTGAACACGGCAAAGAATTATCTGGTTGCTCAGGGGCGCCGTCCGCCATCCAGTGATGTGGACGCCAACGATGCGGAAAATTACGAAAGTGCGGGCGCACTGAAAGAAATTTCGAACCCTGAGAACTTAATGTTGTCAGAAGAGCTGAGACAGATAGTTTTCCGTACCATTGAGTCGCTCCCTGAGGATCTTCGCATGGCGATTACCCTGCGGGAGTTGGATGGTCTAAGCTACGAAGAGATAGCCGCCATCATGGATTGCCCGGTCGGAACCGTACGTTCGCGTATTTTCCGCGCCCGGGAAGCTATCGATAATAAAGTTCAACCGCTGATCCAGCGTTAGCAATGGCGGGCACAGGAAGGGTACTTAGGCATGCAGAAAGAAAAGCTTTCCGCTCTGATGGATGGTGAATCGTTCGACAGCGAGCTGTTGAGTTCTCTGTCGCAAGATCGAACGCTTCAACAAAGCTGGCAGAGCTATCACCTGATACGTGACACACTGCGAGGTGATGTCGGGCAAGTGATGCATCTCGACATCGCCGATCGCGTAGCCGCTGCACTTGAGAAAGAACCCGCCCGGCTGGTGCCTTCCGCCGTTCAGGAATCTCAGCCGCAGCCTCACACCTGGCAGAAAATGCCGTTCTGGGACAAAGTGCGTCCCTGGGCGAGCCAGATTACGCAAATCGGTATGGCGGCCTGCGTGTCGCTGGCGGTGATCGTCGGCGTGCAGCAGTACAACCAGCCTTCTGCGCCCTCGAACGCGTCCGAATCGCCGGCCTTCACCACGCTACCGATCATGGGCCAGGCCTCGCCGGTCAGCCTGGGCGTCCCGGCCGACAGTTTCTCCACCGGCAGCGGCCAACAGCAGCAGGTGCAGGAACAGCGCAAGCGTATCAACGCCATGCTGCAGGACTATGAACTGCAACGTCGCCTGCATTCGGATCAGCTGCAGCTTGAGCAAGGCAACCCGCAACAGGCCGCCATTCAGGTTCCCGGAACTCAGTCTTTAGGAATGCAACAGCAGTAATGAAGCAAATCTGGTTCTCCGTTTGTTTATTGACGGGCAGCCTGCTCTATTCCAGCATCGCCCCGGCGCAGCCAACTGCGTCCGGGGCGTTATTGCAACAGATGAGCAGCGCCAGCCGTTCTCTCAATTACGAGCTCGCCTACATCAGCATCAGCAAGCAGGGAATCGAGTCGTTGCGCTATCGCCATGCGGTGATCGGCAACGTGCCGCTCGGCCAGCTGCTGCATATGGACGGCCCGCGCCGCGAAGTGTTGCAGCGCGGCGGCGGGATCAGCTACTTCGAGCCTGGCCTGGAGCCGTTCACGCTCACCGGCGATCACATCGTCGATGCGTTGCCGGCGATCGTCTATGCCGATTTCACCCGCCTGGCCAAGTACTACGACTTTATCTCCGTGGGCAGCACCCGCATCGCCGATCGGCCGTGTGAAGTGCTGCGCGTGGTGGCGCGCGACGGTTCCCGCTACAGCTATATCGTCTGGATGGACGAGGACACCAAGCTGCCGCTGCGGGTGGATCTGCTCGACCGCGACGGCGAAACGCTGGAGCAATATCGGGTGATCTCCTTCGCGGTCGGCGCCGACGTGCAGGGCGCGATGCAGGGGCTGCTCAAAGCCAACCTGCCGCCGCTGCTGTCGCTGCCGGCGGTGGAAAACGTCAAGCTCAGCTGGAGCACCGGCTGGCTGCCGGCCGGGGTGGACGAGGTGGCGCGCAATCGCCGCAAATTGCCGAACGTCGCCGTGCCGGTTGAATCCCGGCTCTACAGCGACGGCCTGTTCAGCTTCTCGGTCAACGTCAGCCCGGCGGGCAGCGGAGCCGGACAGCAATACTACCGTCAGGGGCGCCGCACCATTCAGACCGAAGTGCGCGCGGGCAACGAAATCACTATCGTGGGCGAATTGCCGCCGGCTACGGCCAAGCGCATCGCCGACAGCATTTCTTTCAAGGTATCGCCGCAATGATGAAGGAGTGGGCCACGGTGGTTTCGTGGCAACAGGGCGTAGCGCTGCTGCGCTGTGAACCCAAGGCCGGCTGCGGCAGCTGCACCGCGCGTTCCGGCTGCGGCGCGCGCGCGCTGAACGAACTGGTGCCGGAAACCGAGCATCAGCTGCAGGTGCATATCGATCAGCCGCTCGAACCTGGGCAGCGCGTCGAGGTCGGCATTGCGGAAGGCAGCCTGCTGCGCTCCGCCATGCTGGTTTACCTGACGCCGCTGCTGGGCATGATGCTGGGCGGCACGTTGCTGCAATATTGTTTCGGCAGCGACGCCTCGGCGGCCGTCGGCGCCGTACTGGGCGGCGCGGCGGCCTTTATGCTGGCGCGCCGGTTGGCCCGGCGTCTGGGTGAGCAGGCCGATTACCAGCCGGTGGTGCTGCAGATTGGGTTGCCGCCTACCGCGATGCGCATGCAGGCGGAAAATTCCCCGCTGATTTAAACCGACGGCCGCGTCATCGCCGGGTTGTGATAGGCGGGGATGCGGTTGTGGATCATATGCTCCAGCAGCGCGATGAACAGATCGGCGCTGAGCAGCGAATCGTAGTTAATCGCGAACAGCACATTTCCCTGGCCGTCGAGCAAACGGATGCCGCGCTGCGGATGGTTTTCCACCGCGCGGATCTGCTCGAGCGGCACGTTGCCCCGCTCCGTGGTCAGCAAGGTGGCGCTCAGCCGCAGCGTTTCGGTCGGCGTGCCTTGCCGCTTGCCGAGCAGCAGTTGCCACAGCCAGCGCGCGTCGCCCTCAACGGTGTGAAACGACACCGTCTCCCCTTGATAGAGCGCATTCAGCGCCAGCGGCCCGCGCTGCTGCAGCTGTTGGTCGACGATCACGTCCGCCAGCCGCCACGAATGGGCGACATTGCTGAAAACCGTACACCAGGGCTGATCCGCGCCGGCGCGGAACGCCGTGACGTCAAACAGCCCGCCAAAAGCCTGGCCGCCGCGAAAGCGATAGATATCGCCGATCTTCTCAAACGGGATGAAGCGCTCTTTATGATGGTGGCCGTCAAAGACCCGCACGCCGTGCTCGTACAGGCGATAGGTCAGCGTCGGGCGCAGATAATGCCGCAGCGCCAGCAGCGTACAGCCGAGTAAAATCGTGCCCGCGCCGGCCTGCAATAGCGTGATGACCTCGCTCTCATCAATGCTGCTCAGCAGCGGCAGCACCAACAGCGCCGCCCCCACGCTAAACAGCAGCGCCGCCGCCGCCAGAATGCCCCAGTTGACCTTTGAAAAATCGTGCCGGCTCAGCATTTGCCCTTTATCGATCATAATGCACCTTCCAATCAACGTACGCAGATATGCTGGTGAACCCCGGTAGGCTGCCGATGTAGTGCCCTGAATAATGTTTTGTCGCGGAGTTCATGCCCTTTCTATCCGAGGGGCGGTGGTGGCGTATATGGGGTTTTTCCTAAAGGAAGATGGATGAGATGGAAATCTAAGAGGTTGATCCAAATATTCTTTTTTTATTATTTCGGAGAGGGTTTATTGCGCTGCGGCCGGTTATGTATTAGCGCCGGAGTTTGGTGGCCACGAATCATCGGCAAGCCTTGGGTTCAGGCCGTATCGTCCGCGTTAACATCTGTTTTCACCCGCCGGGGCGCCCTGTAACATTTAGCGGCGCATAATAGAATGCCTTCACTGCACCGATCGCTAGGTTTTCAGTGGTGTGGCATGTAGAATGCAGCGATTCAGGTGCAAGACGGCCTAACCCATTCACTGTCGCTTTAGGTCCATGCGGGTTTCTATAGGCGAGTAATTCAGAAATACCAAGGCAGAAAAACTTTTATAATGAAGCATATACGAAATTTCTCCATTATTGCCCATATTGACCACGGTAAGTCGACGCTGTCTGACCGCATTATCCAAATCTGCGGCGGCTTGTCTGACCGTGAAATGGCCGCGCAGGTGCTCGATTCCATGGATCTGGAGCGCGAGCGCGGCATCACCATCAAAGCGCAGAGCGTGACGCTGGATTATAAGGCGCTGGATGGGCAGACCTATCAGCTCAACTTTATCGACACCCCCGGCCACGTTGACTTCTCCTATGAAGTTTCCCGCTCGCTGGCGGCCTGCGAAGGCGCGCTGCTGGTGGTGGACGCCGGTCAGGGCGTCGAAGCCCAGACGCTGGCCAACTGCTACACCGCGATCGAAATGGATCTGGAAGTGGTGCCGGTGCTGAACAAAATCGACCTGCCGGCCGCCGATCCGGATCGCGCCGCACAGGAAATTGAAGACATCGTCGGCATCGACGCCACCGATGCGGTGCGCTGCTCGGCCAAAACCGGCGTCGGCGTGCCCGACGTGCTGGAGCGCCTGGTGCGCGACATCCCGCCGCCGCAGGGCGATCCCGATGCGCCGCTGCAGGCGCTGATCATCGACTCCTGGTTCGATAACTACCTGGGCGTCGTGTCTCTGGTGCGCGTCAAGAACGGCACGCTGCGCAAGGGCGACAAGATCAAGGTCATGAGCACCGGCCAGGTGTACAACGCCGACCGCCTGGGCATCTTCACGCCGAAGCAGGTCGATCGCGACGTGCTGAACTGCGGCGAAGTGGGCTGGCTGGTCTGTG
Organism: Serratia sp. SM04; assembly: GCF_040280225.1. Classification (NCBI taxonomy): domain Bacteria; kingdom Pseudomonadati; phylum Pseudomonadota; class Gammaproteobacteria; order Enterobacterales; family Yersiniaceae; genus Serratia; species Serratia sp. SM04. Next base: position 113,177 of record NZ_JBEOQT010000021.1, read on the forward strand.
CGATCAAAGACATCCTCGGCGCGCCGGTGGGCGATACCCTGACGCAGGCGCGTCAGCCGGCGGATAAAGCGCTGCCGGGCTTCAAGAAAGTGAAGCCGCAGGTGTACGCCGGTCTGTTTCCGATCAGCTCCGACGATTATGAGTCCTTCCGCGATGCGCTGGGCAAGCTGAGCCTCAACGACGCTTCCCTGTTCTACGAGCCGGAAAGCTCCACCGCGCTGGGCTTCGGCTTCCGCTGCGGCTTCCTCGGCCTGCTGCACATGGAGATCATTCAGGAGCGTCTGGAGCGTGAATACGATCTGGATCTGATCACCACCGCGCCGACGGTCGTCTACGAAGTGGAAACCACCGGCAAAGAAGTGATCTACGTCGACAGCCCGTCCAAGCTGCCGCCGTTGAACAACATCCAGGAACTGCGCGAGCCGATCGCCGAATGTCACATGCTGATGCCGCAGGAATACCTGGGTAACGTCATCACCCTGTGCGTTGAGAAACGCGGCGTGCAGACCAACATGGTCTACCACGGCAACCAGGTGGCGTTGACCTATGAAATCCCGATGGCGGAAGTGGTGCTCGACTTCTTCGACCGCCTGAAGTCCACGTCGCGCGGCTATGCGTCGCTGGATTACAACTTCAAGCGCTTCCAGGCCTCCGACATGGTGCGCGTGGACGTGCTGATCAACAACGAGCGCGTGGATGCGCTGGCCCTGATCACTCACCGCGACAACTCGCAGTATCGCGGCCGTGAGTTGGTGGAGAAGATGAAAGATCTGATCCCGCGTCAGCAGTTCGACATCGCGATTCAGGCGGCGATCGGCACGCACATCATCGCGCGTTCCACCGTGAAGCAGCTGCGTAAAAACGTGCTGGCGAAATGCTACGGCGGTGACGTCAGCCGTAAGAAAAAGCTGCTGCAGAAACAGAAAGACGGTAAGAAACGCATGAAGCAGGTCGGTAACGTCGAACTGCCGCAGGAAGCGTTCCTGGCCATTCTGCACGTCGGTAAAGACGGCAAGTAACCGCGACGAGTTCGCGAAACGAGGGAGTTTGCATGGCGAATATGTTTGCCCTGATCCTGGCGTTGGCCACCCTGGTCACCGGGATCATCTGGTGCTTCGAGCGCTTCAAATGGGCGCCGGCCCGCCGCGCGAAGATCGCGGCGGTCAACGCACAGACCGCGGGCGCCGTAGACGATAAAACGCTGGCGAAAGTGGCGAAGCAGCCAGGCTGGGTGGAGACCGGCGCATCGGTGTTCCCGGTGCTGCTGTTGGTCTTTGTGGTGCGTTCGTTTATTTACGAACCGTTCCAGATCCCGTCCGGCTCAATGATGCCGACGCTGTTGATTGGCGATTTCATTCTGGTGGAGAAATATGCCTACGGCATTAAAGATCCGATTACCCAGACCACGCTCATTGAAACCGGCCATCCGAAGCGCGGCGATATTGCGGTATTTAAATATCCGCTGGATCCGAAACTGGATTATATCAAGCGCGTGATCGGCCTGCCGGGCGACCGTATTACTTACGATCCGGTGAATAAGCGCGTTACGGTGCAGCCGTCCTGCAACAGTGGGCAGTCCTGCGATACCGCGCTGGCGGTGACCTACGCCGACGCGCAGCCGAGCGACTTCGTGCAGTTGTTCAGCCGCAGCGGCATGGGCGAGGCCAGCAACGGCTTCTACCAGATCCCGCTGAGCGATAATGTGCCGCCGGGCGGCATTCGCATGCGCGAGCGCCAGGAAAGCCTCGGCAACGTCACGCATCGTATCCTGACCGTGCCGGACGCGCAGGATCGGGTGGGCGCTTACTACCAACAGCCGGGCAAACCTCTGGCGGAGTGGGTGGTGCCGGCCGGGCATTACTTCATGATGGGCGACAACCGCGACAACAGCGCGGACAGCCGTTACTGGGGCTTTGTGCCGGAGAAGAATCTGGTGGGTAAAGCCACGGCCATCTGGATGAGCTTTGAAAAGCAGGAAGGTGAGTGGCCTACCGGCGTGCGTTTTAGCCGGATCGGCGGCATTCATTAATCGCTGACTGATTCCCTGTTAATTTCACGCCGCAGCCTACTGCGGCGTGAAAGATTAAGGGGATATAAAACACAGCATTATGTTTCCACTCGTTGTAGAATACTTTCTCGAGCGATAAAAAGTTGGCCCCTGCTGGGAGCCACTGCAAACGAAACAGCTTTGGATCGGCTTTCGGCGAAGCAGGCCTGTTCCGTATGCTGCAAGTTTTTGACGCATTCTTGATCTATTGGTAACTCATGAACCCCATCGTAATAAACAGGCTGCAGCGGAAGCTGGGCTACACTTTTCAACAGCAGGAGCTTTTACTGCAGGCTTTGACTCACCGCAGCGCCAGCAGTAAACACAATGAACGTCTTGAGTTTCTGGGTGACTCGATTCTGAGCTTTGTCATCGCCAATGCGCTCTATCACCGCTTTCCTCGCGTCGACGAGGGCGATATGAGCCGCATGCGCGCCACGCTGGTGCGCGGCAACACGCTGGCGGAGATGGCGCGCGAGTTTGACCTGGGCGAATGTCTGCGGCTTGGACCGGGCGAATTGAAAAGTGGTGGGTTCCGCCGCGAGTCAATCCTGGCGGATACGGTGGAGGCATTGATCGGCGGCGTGTTCCTGGACAGTGATATCCAGACCGTCGAGCGTCTGATTTTGGACTGGTATCGCAGCCGGTTGGACGAAATCAGCCCCGGTGATAAGCAGAAAGACCCGAAAACCCGTTTGCAGGAGTTTTTGCAGGGGCGTCATCTGCCGTTGCCTTCTTATTTGGTAGTGCAGGTTCGCGGTGAAGCGCACGACCAAGAGTTTACCATCCACTGCCAGGTGAGTGGTTTGAGCGAGCCCGTGGTGGGCACCGGCTCGAGCCGCCGTAAAGCCGAGCAGGCGGCAGCGGAACAAGCGCTGAAAAAGCTGGAGCTTGAATGAGCGAAGTAAAACAACACTGCGGGTTTATCGCCATCGTCGGCCGCCCGAACGTGGGCAAATCGACGTTGCTGAACCAACTGCTGGGGCAGAAGGTTTCCATTACGTCGCGTAAGCCGCAGACGACCCGTCACCGCATCATGGGCATCGACACCGATGGCGCCTATCAGGCGATCTACGTCGACACCCCTGGGCTGCACATCGAAGAAAAACGCGCCATCAACCGCTTGATGAACCGCGCGGCCAGCAGCTCGATCGGCGACGTCGAACTGGTGATCTTCGTGGTCGAAGGCACCAACTGGACCGCCGACGACGAAATGGTGGTCAACAAGCTGCGCAGCCTGCGCTGCCCGGTATTGCTGGCGATCAACAAGGTCGATAACGTCACCGACAAATCCAAGCTGTTGCCGCACATCGCGTTCCTCAGCCAGCAGATGAACTTCCTCGATGTGGTACCTATCTCCGCCGAAAAAGGCATGAACGTCGACACCATCGCCGGCATCGTGCGCAAGCTGCTGCCGGAAGCGGAACACCACTTCCCGGAAGACTACATCACCGATCGCTCACAGCGCTTTATGGCCTCCGAGATCATCCGCGAGAAGCTGATGCGTTTCCTGGGCGAAGAGCTGCCGTACTCGGTGACGGTAGAAATCGAACAGTTCGTGGCCAACGATCGCGGCGGCTACGATGTGCACGGCCTGATCCTGGTTGAGCGCGAAGGCCAGAAGAAAATGGTCATCGGCAACAAGGGCGCCAAGATCAAAACCATCGGCATCGAAGCGCGCCAGGACATGGAACAGATGTTCGACGCCAAAGTGCATCTCGAGCTGTGGGTGAAAGTGAAATCCGGTTGGGCGGACGACGAACGTGCGCTGCGCAGCCTGGGCTATGTTGACGATCTGAAGTAACGATCCGTGGACGGCTGGGAGCGCGCTTTCGTCCTGCATGGGCGGCCGTACAGTGAAACCAGTCTGATGCTGGATCTGTTTACCGAAGGTCATGGGCGGGTGCGCTTGCTGGCGAAAGGCGCGCGCAGCCGCCGCTCCAATCTCAAGGGTTGCCTGCAGCCCTTTACCCCCCTGTTAGTGCGCTGGGGCGGCCGCGGCGAAGTGAAAACGCTGCGCAACGCCGAAGCGGTCTCCCTCGGTTTACCCCTCAGCGGCATGATGCTGTACAGCGGCCTGTACGTGAACGAACTGCTGGCGCGCGTGCTGGAGCAGGAAACCAACTATTCGGTGCTGTTCTTCGACTATCTGCAATGCCTGCAGGCGCTGGCGGCGGAAGACAGCTCGCCGGAGCAGGCGCTGCGCCAGTTCGAGCTGGCCTTGCTGCACCACCTGGGTTACGGCCTCGATTTCCTGCACTGCGCCGGCAGCGGCCTGCCGGTGGATGACGCCATGACCTACCGCTACCGCGAAGAGAAAGGCTTTATCGCCAGCCTGGTGGTGGATCACTACAGCTTCACCGGGCGCGAACTGCGCGCGCTGGCGGAGCGGCAGTTTCCCGATGCCGAGACGCTGCGCGCCGCCAAGCGTTTCACCCGTATGGCGCTGAAACCCTATCTAGGCGGCAAGCCGTTGAAGAGCCGCGAACTGTTCCGCCAGTTCGTGCGCAAACAGCCGAATACGCCGGTCGACGACGCCTGACCTTTTCCCCTTTTGCCGCCTTGCGCCCGCGTGTAAACTGCTGGCACTGAAAATCGTATTTAGAGGTTGTCATGGCTGATTTGCTGCTGGGCGTCAATATCGATCACATCGCCACGTTACGTAACGCGCGCGGAACCCAATACCCGGATCCGGTTCAGGCGGCATTCATTGCCGAACAGGCGGGAGCCGACGGCATTACCGTGCATCTGCGCGAAGACCGCCGCCACATCACCGACCGCGACGTGCGCCTGCTGCGCCAGACCATCCAGACGCGCATGAATCTGGAGATGGCGGTGACCGACGAGATGCTGGACATCGCCATTGAGCTGAAGCCGCATTTCTGCTGCCTGGTGCCGGAGAAGCGCGAAGAAGTGACCACCGAAGGCGGCCTGGACGTCGCCGGCCAGCTGGACAAAATGAGCGTGGCGGTCGAGCGCCTGGCGCAGGCGGGCATTCTGGTCTCGCTGTTCATCGATCCCGATCATCGCCAGATCGACGCGGCGGTGGCGGTGGGCGCACCCTATATCGAAATCCACACCGGCGCCTACGCCGAAGCGCAGGGCGAGCTGGCGGTACAGGCCGAGCTGCGCCGCATCGCGGTAGCCGCCGCCTACGCGGCCGAGAAAGGGCTGAAGGTCAACGCCGGCCACGGCCTGACCTACCACAACGTGCAGCCGATCGCCGCGCTGCCGGAGATGCACGAGCTGAACATCGGCCATGCGATTATCGGCCAGGCGGTGATGAGCGGGCTGCCGGCCGCGGTTGCCGACATGAAAGTGCTGATGCGGGAAGCGCGCCGGTAATGGCGGTGCTCGGGCTGGGAACCGACATCGTTGAGATGGCGCGTATCGAAGCGGTGGTGGAGCGTAGCGGCGATCGCCTGGCGCGCCGCGTGCTGAGTGACGCCGAGTGGGCGCTGTATCAGCAGCACCAGCAGCCGATTCGCTTTCTGGCCAAACGTTTCGCGGTGAAAGAGGCCGCCGCCAAGGCGTTCGGCACCGGCATTCGCAACGGCCTGGCGTTCAATCAGTTCGAAGTGTTCAACGATGCGCTGGGCAAGCCGAATATTCGTTTGCACGGCCGCGCCGCCGAGCTGGCCGGGGAGATGGGGGTCACCACGATCCACGTTTCGCTGGCCGACGAACGGCGCTACGCCTGCGCGACGGTGATCGTCGAAAGCTGAAAATAGCAAGGGCGCCTGTGGCGCCCTTGTCAGTCCTGCGGCAAATTAAATGCGATCGGCGTGGTACAGCACCACGAACTTGTCCCACAGCTGTTCGTTGGTCTCGCGATGCTGCGGATCGGTGATGATGGTGTTGTCGATCGGGCAAACCTGCTGGCAGGTCGGCGTATCGTAATGGCCGACGCACTCGGTGCAGCGATCGGTATCGATCTGATAAATCTCATCGCCCATCGAAATCGCCTGGTTCGGGCATTCCGGCTCGCACATATCGCAGTTGATGCATTTCTTGGTAATCAGCAGTGCCATTGTCAGTTATCTTTCCATCGGTGTGCTCGGGCTGGCGCGCAATCTATCATAGAATCACCGCGCGGCGGGCGTTTTTTCGTCATCTTACCGCTTAGGGTAACTCAGGTGGGTCGTCAGCCAACTGATCGAAATCAACCCTTCTCTGCCCGTCAAACACCCAGCGCTTATCGGTATCCGCCATACGCATCGTAGGCATCACCTCCGGATGGGTAACCCGTATTCCCGCCTCTTGAGCAAACAACCCGATAAAATCGAACGCGCTCAAGGGATCATCAATGATCTGGTGCTGTTGGTCGCGATCGCTCAGCACCAGCAATGGCACCTGGTAATTCTGCCGGGTATCGCCGCTGTGACGCAGAGAACGTATGCCGCCGATATCCTTATGGGAAAGACCGTGATCGGAGAAATAGAACAGTTTAAACGGCGCGCCGGTCTGTTTCAGACTGTGATAAACCTGCTCGATAAAACGATCAGTCTTGCGATAGGTAGAGAGGTAGCAGGCCAGCTCCTTATTCGGCGACTCGACGCTCGGCGGTTCGCCGTTAAGCCGCTCGCAAAAGTCGGCGTGCGAGCCCATCAGATGCAGCACATAAAGGTTGCCTTGCCCCTGGCGGCTCAATAATTGGTCAAATATCGGCAGCAGTGCATCATCATCGGTGTTGCGCGATTGATAGTCGCCTTTCTTCAGGAAGTAATGGTTATCGCTGAACATAGCGATTTTTGATACCGGCGTATCGAATTGCCCGAACATGCCCTGATTGGACAGCCAGTGGGTATTGAGGCCGGCGGCTTTTGCCAGGGTGATGATATTATCTCCGAGGGCAATGCTGTGGCCGTTGCTTAAAGCCAGCGTGCGGGGGAGCGATTCGAATGTATTCGGCGCGGTGGAAATATAATTACTGTAAAACCGTCCCTTGGCATTATCCAGAAACGGTGTAGTGGACACCGGATAACCAAATAAGGACATATGATCCCTGCGCATACTTTCGCCGACGATAATGACATAGTTCTCATTCGTTGGTGCGCCGGCGGTAAGCGACCAGCGGTTTGGTGCTGAAGCGTCGGTGTTTAATTCATCAATCTGCTGTTGGTATTGATGGTAAGCCGAATAAGTGGATAAAAAGAAGTCAGGCAATCTGAGATTGCTCAACCCACCGCTGAATGCTCTGGCGATAGTAATCGCCGTAAGCAGGGCCAATGCGATCAATATTGTTTTCTTTGACAGGGGGTGTCGCCAAATAAATCGACCGAGAATGACCGGCGTAACCAGAATGGCGATAGGCAACAGATAACAGCTGACTGGGAGGGTTTGCAAAAACTCCCTTGCCTCTATCGGGTTGGATTGCAGCAGGGCTGACACCACGATGGCTGATGGGGAACCGTATATGGCCCCGACCGGCGCATACAGCGCGCACAGCAGAATAAACGGAATAATCAGGCCGTAACGGGTAAGCGAATGGATAGATAATAATAACAAGATAAGTGCAATAAAAAGAATATCAATGCCTTTTCCACCGCTGTATCCCATCGCTTTGATCAATATCAAAGCAATAATGGCGTAAAATAAAAAAGTGCGCAGGGTCGGGTGAGTCACGGAGTGCCGCAACTTATCTAAAATAACAGTGTGTGTATTCATAATGGTATCGTTAAATAATGCTGTCCATGCATGCTCAATTATTGATTGATAATTGAGCGAGTCACCGCCCGCACATTATTTTTCGAATGCAGAGAAGGGAAATAATTGAGCTGGCGGCGTTTTATCGGCCGCCATTATACGCCTCAAACCAACTTTTTCATTAACTGTTCGCTGTGCTTGATGCGGTCGCGGGCATGATCGAGATCGTGCTGGATCAGCGCCATAAACAGCAGATCGGTGAGAGCGTACTGGGCCGTGCTGGAAGAGATGGCCGCGCTGCGGGTGTGGGGCTCTTCGGCGATGGTGTAGAGGCAGTGATCCGCGCGCTGCTGCAGGCCGTTGGGAGAAAAGCTGGTCAGCGCCAGCACCCTGGCGCCGGCCTGGCGCGCTTCTTCCGCCGCCAGATTGATTTCACGCCGTTCGCCGCTGAAGGAGATAGCCAGCAGCAGATCGCGTTTGTCCAGCGCCTGCACCGCCGCCAGCTGAACGTGCATGTCCGCTTCGGCCACCGCCATCACGCCGATTTTCAGCAGCTTGAAGGAAAAATCCTTGGCCACCAGCCCGGAAGCGCCGATGCCGATCAGCATTACCCGGCGCGCCTGGCGCAGCATGTCCAGCGCCTGATGCAGCCGCTCTTCGCTGTTGATGTCCAGCGTCGCGCGCAGCGCCGCCTGCTTTTCCGCCAATAGCTTTTCACCGACGGTTTTCAGCGTGTCGCTGCTGAGGATGTGGTTGTGAACGGTCACGACCGGTTCGGCCTGTGGCTGGGCCAGCGTCTCGCTCAGCGCCAGCTTCAACGCCGGGAAACCTTTATAGCCCAGCTTTTGGGCGAACTTCACCACGCTCGACTGGCTGATGCCGGCCAGCTCGGCCAGCTTTTGCGAGCTGAGATGGCGCGCCTGCTCGGCGTTGTTCAGCAAAAAGTCCGCCAGCTTGCGGTCGTTTTGCGCCAGTGTCGGATACATCTGGCGTATGCGCAGAAGGGTACTCATTGATCTTTCCCTGGAAACCAGCGGCCATTTTGCCATGCAGGCGGCGAAAACGCGCGGTGAAAATTTTTGTGAGCTCGTCGTTAAAATAGCAAATAGCGCTCGCTTTGTTGAATAAAATATTCAAATATTGATTTAAATTTGTGAATTAAAAATTCAAAGGTGAACAGATGAACTTAGGCGCACTGGTATCGGAAACCCGCAACCCGGCCACCATGGGGCTGGATGAGATGTCGACGCTGGAGATGGTCCGCTGCTTTAACCAGGAAGACCGCAAGGTGCCGGAGGCGATCGAAAAGGTGCTGCCGGCGATCGCGCAGGCGGTCGATTTGGCGGCGGCGGCGTTGAAGGCCGGCGGCCGGCTGATTTATTTGGGCGCCGGTACCAGCGGCCGATTGGGGGTGTTGGATGCCTCCGAGTGCCCGCCGACCTTCGGCGTGCCGCACGGCGTGGTGGTGGGCTTGATCGCCGGCGGGCCGGGCGCACTGCTCAAGGCGGTGGAGGGGGCGGAAGACGACGAAGCCCTGGGCGAAGCCGATCTCCGGGCGCTGAATCTGACCGCCGTCGATATGGTGGTGGGGTTGGCGGCCTCAGGGCGCACGCCTTATGTGATCGGCGCACTGCGCTATGCGCGCGGGCTGGGCTGCCCGACGGCGGCCATCTCCTGCAACCCGGATTCGCCGATCGCGCACGAAGCGCAGGTGGCGATTTCACCGGTGGTGGGGCCGGAGGCGCTGACCGGTTCGACGCGCCTGAAATCCGGCACCGCGCAGAAGCTGGTGCTCAACATGCTGTCGACCGGCGCGATGGTCAAGCTGGGCAAGGTCTATCAGAACCTGATGGTGGACGTGAAGGCCACCAACGTCAAACTGGTGGATCGCGCCTGCCGCATCGTGGTGGAGGCCACCGGCGCCGAACGCGCTCAGGCCGAGGCGGCGCTGGCGCAGACCGGCTTCGAGGTCAAGCCGGCGATACTGATGATTCTGGCCGGCGTCAGCGCCGAAGAGGCGCAGCAGCGGCTGCAGCGGCACGACGGCTACCTGCGCGCGGCGCTGGCGCGTTAACTCACGGTGGGGGCGGCGATGGACAAGACAACGGCATTGGCGACACAGATCCTGGCGGGCGTGGGGGGCGAGGGCAATATCCTCAAACTGGAGAACTGCATGACGCGGGTGCGCGTCGAGGTCAGCGACGAACAGCGTCTGGATCTGGCCGCTCTCAAGCAGCTGTCCGGCGTGAAGGGCTATATCAAACAGGGTGAGCAGCATCAGTTTATCGTTGGCCCGGGCGCCGCCGCCAAGGTGGTGGACGCCATGCGCGCATTGCTGAGCGGCAGCGCGCAGCCCGTCGTCGCCGTCGGTGACGCGGCCCGCATCAAGGCGCAGGCCAAGCAAAAATACGCTGCGCCGATGAGCGGCGCGCTGAAAAAACTGGCCGATGTCTTTATTCCGCTGATCCCGGCGTTTATCGCCTCGGGCCTGATCACCGGCATCATCAACCTGCTGAAACGGCCTGACATCGCCGGCCAGCTGGCGGTGGACTACCCGAACGTGCTGGGGCTGTTGGCGATCTTCGGCAGCGCGGTGTTCGCCATCATGAACATTTTGGTCGGGGTCAACGCCGCGCGGGTATTCGGCGGCTCTCAGGCAATGGGCGGCGTGATGGCCGGCATTCTCTCCAGCCCGGCGCTGGCGCAGATTACCTTGTTCGGCGAGGCGCTGCAGCCGGGGCGCGGCGGGGTGATCGCCGTGCTGCTGGTGGTGGCGTTGATGTGCTGGGTGGAGAAACGCCTGCGCACGCTGCTGCCGGAATCGGTCGAACTGATCCTTAACCCACTGCTGACCACGCTGGTCACCGCCTCGCTGGCGATCCTGATTCTGCAGCCGATCGGCGGCATTATCTCCGACGCCATCGCCCACGGCGCCAATCTGGCGATCGACAAGGGCGGGCTGCTGGTGGGAGCGCTGCTCTCGGGGCTGTTCCTGCCGCTGGTGCTCTCCGGTCTGCATCAGGGGCTGGTACCGATCCACGTCGAGCTGGTGCAGGCGCACGGTTCCAACCCGCTGCTGCCGATCCTGGCGATGGCCGGCGTCGGGCAGGTGGGGGCAGCGCTGGCGGTGCTGTTGAAAACCCGCAATGCGCGGCTGAAAAAGGTGATCAAAGGGGCGTTGCCGGTCGGCATTCTCGGCATCGGCGAGCCGCTGATCTTCGGGGTGACGCTGCCGCTGGGCCGGCCGTTTATCGGCGCCTGCCTCGGCGGTGCGGTCGGCGGCGCGCTGATCAGCTACTGGAAGGTGGCGACGGTGATCACCTTCGGCATTTCGGGGCTGCCTTTGGCGTTGACCATCGTCTCAGGTAAGGTGATGTTGTATCTGGCGGGGATGCTGATTACGATTATCGCCGGTTTTCTCTTCACCTGGATGATGGGGTTCAACGATCCCGAGGAGTAGCGTTTGAGCGACAAGCAGCAACAACCGGCCGCAGAGGGGCGCCGCGTGGTCTTTTTCGATCTGGACGGCACCCTGCATCAGGAAGATATGTTCGGCAGTTTCTTGCGTTTTCTGCTGCGCCGCTTACCGCTGAACCTGTTGCTGGTGATACCGCTGCTGCTGCCGATCGGTCTGGCGCTGCTGCTGCTGGGGCGCGCCGCGCGTTGGCCGATGAGCCTGCTGCTGTGGGCAATCACCTTCGGGCGTTCCGAAACGACGCTAAAGGCGCTGGAGCGGCAGTTTATCGAGGCCTTTCGCCAGAAGGTGACCGCATTTCCGGTGGTGCAAATGCGGCTGCGGCAGTACCTGGAGGAGCACGATGCCGAAGTGTGGCTGATTACCGGCTCGCCGGAGCGGCTGGTGGAGCAGGTGTATCGCGATTCGGCGTTTCTGCCGCGGGTACGGTTGATCGGCAGCCGCATCACGCGCCGCTGCGGCGGCTGGGTCTTGACCCTGCGCTGCCTGGGGGCGCAGAAAGTGGTGCAGCTGGAGCAGCGGCTCGGCGCGCCGCTAAAGCTGTACAGCGGTTACAGCGACAGCAAGCAGGATAATCCGCTGCTGTTCTTTTGCGAGCACCGCTGGCGGGTAAGCAAGCAGGGCGAGCTGCAGCAGCTGGAATAAACCAAGGGCGGAGGATTCCGCCCTTTCTGCTTTTATCAGTACCGCGATCGGTCGTCGGTCACGTCGTGCGGCTTGCGCCCCAGCTGCCAAATCTTCTCCGCATAATGCCCCAGTGCCCACAAGCTCAGGCCGAGCAGCGCGAAGAAAACCGCCTTCGGCATGCTGTCCCAGAAAAACTCGAACAGGCGGGTATACAGGTTAATGCCGAGGAAGGTCAGCCCGAAGCCGCGCAGCATGGCGTCGTCATGCTTCAACCCCAGCCAGATGGTGGCGAGGGCGGCCAGCCCGAACAGCAGGCTCCAGTGGAACAGCTCGATCTGGCGCGCGCGGTACCAGCTGTCGAGGTCGCCGTAGTTGCCGAAGATAGACAGCAGCCACAGAGCGATAAACAGGTACAGCAGGCCCATCGCCAGCGACACCCGCTGCAGACCGCGCTGCGCCAACAGCGGCCGCAACAGCAGCGCGGCGGCGATCAGCACCGCACCAAAGGCGATAAAGCGAATCGGGTAGCTCATGCCGAGCCAGTAGGCGCCCCAGCCGGACAGGTAGCCGGTCTCGGCGCCGAAGGCGTTGCCGAGCGACAGCAGGGCGAACCACCACACCAGCCCGGAGCGGCTGAACCAGCCGATCGCGCCGTACAGCAGCGCGGCGAACAACAGCAGCACGGAAACCCGGCCGCTGCCGTTATCCAGCCAGACCCCCAGCTGCCATAAGGCGCAGGCGGTAAGCAACACGGCGACAAACAGCGCGGCCTCATTGCCGTAGCGTTTTTCCGGGTGGCGCCGGCGGCGACGCAGCGCCCAGACGTAGGCCAGCGCCGCCAGTACGCCGGCGATTGCCATGCGCACCGGCGCGTCGAAGCGGAACAGCCCGCTGAGCCATGCAAGCAGTTCGCTGTCGGCGAACAGGCTGGTGACGGCGATCAGCAGCGAGGCCAGCGCGGCGAGAAACGCATAGCGCGCCAGCCGCCGCCAGTCGAAAGGCTGCACGGCCACATGCTGCAGCAGTTGCTGCCGTTGTTCGGGCGTCAAGGCGCCTTCTCCCACCCAACCGTCCAGCGCCTTGCGCACCACGACCGCGTTCTTTTTACTGAGTTTCATGCTTCTTGTCCCTGAATCACCCGCTGATTCGGCCAGTATAGCCATTGGCGGGCGGCTACGACAAAGGGAGGCTAGTGTGTATAATGCCCGCCGCAAAAGCGCACGAGGAATTATGCGATGACTGAATATAACGATGAGTACTGGATGCGTCAGGCATTGCAGCTGGCCCTGCGCGCGCAGGAAGAGGGCGAGGTGCCGGTGGGTGCGCTGCTGGTGCTGGACAATCAGGTCATCGGCGAGGGCTGGAACCGCCCGATCGGCCGACACGATCCTACCGCACACGCCGAGATCATGGCGCTGCGCCAGGGCGGCGCGGTGCTGCAAAACTACCGTTTGCTGAACGCCACGCTATACGTCACGCTGGAGCCGTGCGTGATGTGCGCCGGTGCGATGGTGCACAGCCGTATCCGCCGGCTGGTGTATGGCGCCGCCGACGAGAAAACCGGCGCGGCCGGTTCGCTGGTGGACATTCTGCGCCATCCGGGCATGAACCATCAGGTGGAGATCGTCTCGGGCGTGTTGGCGGAGGAGTGCGCCGCCACCCTGAGCAATTTCTTCCGTCTACGCCGTGAACAGAAAAAAGCGCTCAGGCTGGCGCAGCGGGCGGCGGATAAGCCGGAATAATCAGTAGTTGAGCGCCAGTTCCGGCATCACCGTCGGGTAGCCTTTCCCCAACGCCTCCTGCTCGGCGGCCGCTTGCGCCGCCTTTCTCTCTTTTTCCTGCAGATAGCCCACCAGGCTGACCTGGTAGCGGCGAATGTTTTCCACATAGTTGTAGGCTTCACGCCCGCGCGCATAGCCGTAGGTCAGCTGCGGGTAGTAGCGCTTCTGGCTGAGCATCGGCAGGCGCTGTTTGACGTCGACCCAGCTGTCCGGGTTGCCTTTTTGCGCCTTGGTCAGCTTGCGCGCGTCCAGCATGTGGCCCCAGCCCATGTTGTAAGCCGCCAGCGAGAACCAGATGCGCTCGTCTTCCGGCACGCTGTCCGGCACCTTGGCCATTAGCCGCTGCAGGTAAAGGGCGCCGCCCTGAATGCTCTCTTCCGGATCGAGGCGGTCGTTGACCCCGAGGCCGTCAGCGGTGGCGCGGGTCAGCATCATCAGGCCGCGCACGCCGGTGGGTGAGGTGGCCTGCGGATTCCAGTGCGATTCCTGATAGGCGATGGCCGCCAGCAGCTTCCAGTCGATCTCGTTGGCGTGCTTCTCGAACAGCGGGCGGAAGTTGGGCAGCACCGAGTCGATGGCCGACAGGAAGGTTTTGGTGTCCACATAGTCGAAGCTGCCGACGTGGCCGAGGTATTTCTCTTCGAGCCGCGCCAGGGTGCCGTCGTCCACCATCTGGCTGTAGAAGTCCAGCATCGCCGCGTACAGGCTGTCGTCGCCGTCGCGTTTCAGATACCAGGTGACCGGCTCTTCGTCGGTGACGTCGAACGCCACCGCCAGCTGTGGATGGATGCGCTGCAGCAGCGCGATGGTCACCGAATCGCCGAGGGTGTAGTCCAGCTTGCCGTCGGCCACCCGCTCCAGCAGCTCTTTGGAGGTGAGATCGCTGGAGGACTCCCAGGCGAGATCGGGGTATTTATCCTGTTTGAGCTGCTTTAGCGTGCTGACGTGCGCGGAACCGGAAGCGACCGCCAGCTTGCCTTTAATGTCGGCGAAACTTTTCGGCCGCGGGGTGCCCAGCCGATACACCAGCTGTTGGGAAACGGAGTAGTAGGCCGGGCCGGTGCGCGCGCGGCTGAGGCGTTCCTGGTTGTAGATCAGGCCGGCCGCCAGCAGGTCGGCATCGTCGTCGTCCAGATCGTCGAACAGGTCATTGATGTTCTGATGGGGGATCACCACCAGCTTCACCCCGAGGTAGTTGGCGAAGCGCTTGGCCAGTTCGTAGTCGAGCCCACCCGGCCCTTGCTTGGTGTTGAAATAGGTCAGCGGTGAATTCAGCGTGCTGATACGCAACTCGCCGCGGGAAATGATCTCCTGGAGTTGCCCGCCCGGGCCGCTGCGCCAGGTGATATTGGGCCACAGCGCGAGAGCCAGAAGCAGGGTGACAACGCCGATGAGGATGTAGTTTATTTTAAGACGTTTCAAATAGTTATCCAGTGGTGGCACAGGTACGCCGGCGACGATAACCGCGACTTTTCTCATGGTTAAATCACCAGTGCGGGGGCATTTTGCGCAACAAAACGCCAGTGTGCAACTTTATTGACACGTTATGACAATTCGACGGTGCGGCACGCTTTTATCAATTATCCCTACGCAAACGGTTTCGTCGGCGGCGAGGATTCTCTATAATGACGCGCGTTTTCCCCTGTTGCGCCCAATGAAGCGTCTTATCCGTCGCTTCGAAGACGAGAGAACTTTGATTATGGAAATTCTGCGTGGTTCGCCCGCTTTATCGGCTTTTCGCATTACCAAACTGCTGTCCCGCTGCCAGGACGCTCACCTGCCCGTCAGTGATATCTACGCCGAGTACGTCCACTTTGCCGATGTTAGCGCACCGCTCAGTGCCGAAGAACACGCCAAGCTTCAGCGGCTGCTCAAGTACGGTCCTTCTCTCGCCGAACACGCCCCCGAAGGCCGGTTGCTGCTGGTTACGCCGCGTCCGGGCACCATTTCTCCCTGGTCTTCCAAAGCCACCGACATCGCCCACAACTGCGGTCTGCAGCAGGTCGTGCGCCTGGAGCGCGGCCTGGCGTTCTACGTCAAGGCGCCCGAGCTGACGGAAACCCAGTGGCGGCAGCTCGCCGCGCTGCTGCACGATCGCATGATGGAAACCGTCTTCAGCGAACTGCAACAGGCCGAACAGCTGTTCGTGCACCATCAGCCGGCGCCGTATCAGTCGGTCGACGTGCTGGGCGCAGGGCGCGCCGCGCTGGAGCAGGCCAACGTCCGGCTCGGCCTGGCGCTGGCGCAGGACGAGATCGACTACCTGCTGAATGCCTTTACCGGTTTGGGGCGCAACCCGACGGATATCGAACTTTATATGTTCGCGCAGGCCAACTCCGAGCACTGCCGCCACAAGATTTTCAACGCCGACTGGATCATCGACGGCGAACAGCAGCCTAAATCGCTGTTCAAAATGATCAAGAACACCTATGAGCAGACGCCGGACTATGTGCTGTCGGCGTATAAAGACAACGCCGCCGTGATGGAAGGTTCGCAGGTCGGCCGCTTCTTCGCCGCGCCGGAGACCGGCACCTACGATTACCATCAGGAAGACGCGCACATCCTGATGAAGGTGGAAACCCACAACCACCCGACGGCGATCTCGCCGTGGCCGGGCGCCGCGACCGGCTCCGGCGGCGAGATCCGCGACGAGGGGGCTACCGGCCGCGGCGCCAAGCCGAAGGCCGGCCTGGTGGGCTTCTCTGTGTCCAACCTGCGTATTCCCGGCTTTGAACAGCCGTGGGAACAGGATTTCGGCAAGCCGGAACGCATCGTCACCGCGCTGGATATCATGACCGAAGGCCCGCTGGGCGGCGCGGCGTTCAACAACGAATTCGGTCGTCCGGCGCTGCTGGGCTACTTCCGTACCTATGAAGAGCGCGTCAACAGCCACAACGGCGTTGAGCTGCGCGGCTACCACAAACCGATCATGCTGGCGGGCGGCATCGGCAACATCCGTGCCGATCACGTGCAGAAAGGGGAAATCACCGTCGGCGCCAAGCTGGTGGTGTTGGGCGGCCCGGCGATGAATATCGGCCTGGGCGGCGGCGCGGCCTCGTCGATGGCGTCCGGCCAGTCCGACGCCGATCTGGACTTCGCTTCGGTGCAGCGCGACAACCCGGAAATGGAGCGCCGCTGTCAGGAAGTGATCGACCGCTGCTGGCAGCTGGGCGACCAGAACCCGATCCTGTTTATCCATGACGTCGGCGCCGGCGGCCTGTCCAACGCCATGCCGGAGCTGGTGAGCGATGGCGGCCGCGGCGGCCGCTTCGAGCTGCGCGATATCCTCAACGACGAGCCGGGCATGAGCCCGCTGGAAGTGTGGTGCAACGAATCGCAGGAACGTTACGTGATGGCGATCGCCCCGGCGCAGATGGCGCAGTTCGACGAGATCTGCCGCCGCGAGCGCGCGCCTTATGCGGTGATCGGCGAAGCGACCGAAGAACAGCACCTGACGCTCAACGACCGCCACTTCGACAACCAGCCGATCGACATGCCGCTGGACGTACTGCTCGGCAAGACGCCGAAAATGACCCGCGACGTCACCCGCCTGCAGGCGAGCGGCGAGGCGGTGCAGCGCGAGAACATCACGCTGGCCGACGCGGTGAAACGCGTGCTGCATCTGCCGGCCGTGGCGGAGAAAACCTTCCTGATCACCATCGGCGACCGCACCGTTACCGGCATGGTGGCGCGCGACCAAATGGTCGGCCCGTGGCAGATCCCGGTGGCCGACTGCGCGGTCACCACCGCCAGCCTGGACAGCTATTACGGTGAAGCGATGTCGCTCGGTGAACGCGCGCCGGTGGCGCTGCTGGACTTCGCCGCCTCCGGCCGCCTGGCGGTCGGGGAAGCGCTGACCAACCTGGCCGCCACAGAGATCGGTAGCCTGAAGCGCGTGAAGCTGTCCGCCAACTGGATGGCCGCCGCCGGCCACCCGGGCGAAGACGCCGGCCTGTACGAAGCGGTAAAAGCGGTGGGCGAAGAACTGTGCCCGGCGCTGGGCATCACTATCCCGGTGGGTAAAGACTCCATGTCGATGAAGACCCGCTGGCAGGAAGGCAACGAACAGCGTGAAATGACCTCGCCGCTGTCGCTGGTCATCACCGCCTTCGCCCGCGTGGAGGACGTGCGCCACACCGTGACGCCGCAGCTGCGCACCGATAAGGGCGACAGCGCGCTGCTGTTGATCGATCTGGGCAACGGCCATAACGCGCTGGGTGCCACCGCGCTGGCGCAGGTTTACCGCCAACTGGGTGACAAACCAGCCGACGTGCGCAACGTTGCGCAGCTGGCGGGCTTCTTCAACGCCATGCAGCAGCTGGTGGCCGATCAAGCGCTGTTGGCTTACCACGACCGCGCCGACGGCGGCCTGCTGGTGACGCTGGCGGAGATGGCCTTCGCCGGTCACTGCGGCGTGGACGTCAACCTTGACGGCCTCGGCGATGATGCGCTGGCGGTGCTGTTCAACGAAGAGCTGGGCGCGGTGATCCAGGTGAGCGCCGAACGTCTCGATGACGTGAAGCAGGCGTTCGCTCAGCACGGTCTGACCGACAATGTGCATCACATCGGCAGCGTGCAGGCCGGCGATCGTTTCGTCATCACCCAACACGGCAAGGCGCTGTACAGCGAAAGCCGCAATACACTGCGCACCTGGTGGGCGGAAACCACCTGGCAGATGCAGCGCCTGCGCGACAACCCGGCGTGCGCCGATCAGGAACATCAGGCCAAGCAGGATGAACAAGATCCCGGCCTGAACGTGAAGCTGACCTTCGCACCGCAGGAAGACATCGCCGCGCCGTATATCGCCAAGGGCGCTCGCCCGAAAGTGGCGGTGCTGCGTGAGCAGGGGGTGAACTCCCACGTTGAAATGGCGGCGGCGTTCCACCGCGCCGGCTTTGATGCGGTGGACGTGCACATGAGCGATCTGCTGGCGGGGCGCCGCGATCTGCAGGACTTCCACACGCTGGTGGCCTGCGGTGGCTTCTCTTACGGCGACGTACTGGGCGCCGGCGAAGGCTGGGCGAAGTCTATCCTGTTCAACGAGCGGGTGCGCGACGAGTTCGAAGCGTTCTTCCACCGTCCGCAGACGCTGGCGCTGGGCGTGTGCAATGGCTGTCAGATGATGTCCAACCTGCGCGAGCTGATCCCGGGCGCCGAACACTGGCCGCGCTTTGTGCGCAACCTGTCGGATCGCTTCGAGGCGCGTTTCAGCCTGGTGGAAGTGGCGGCCAGCCCGTCGCTGTTCCTGCAGGGCATGACCGGTTCGCGCATGCCGATCGCCGTTTCCCACGGCGAGGGGCATGTTGAAGTGCGCGATGCGGCGCATCTGGCCGCGCTGGAAAGCCACGGCCTGGTGGCGCTGCGTTTCGTCAACAACGCCGGTCAGGTGACGGAAACTTACCCGGCCAACCCGAACGGTTCGCCGAACGGCATTACCGCCGTGACCAGCGCCAACGGGCGCGCCACGGTGATGATGCCGCACCCGGAACGCGTGTTCCGCACCGTCAGCAACTCCTGGCACCCGGAAGAATGGGGCGAGGACAGCCCGTGGATGCGCATGTTCCGCAACGCCCGTAAGCAGCTGGGCTAAAAACGGCCACCGCCGTACAGAGGGTGCAAGCAATTGCGCCCTTTTTTATGGCCGGCGTTCGCCGTCTGGCGGCAGTGTCTGCATTTTGCGACAGGCGCTATTTTCCCTGTCGCTAAATGGAGACATTTAACTATTTGATTTTATTAATGGTAAATGGGTTTGGCTTTAGTTGTCTGCATTTGGCGACAGCGCGGCGTTTTTTTCATCGCTCATCGGGGCGTGATGCACAAAGAAATTTGCTGATATAATCTTATTTTTTAATAAAATCATATTGTTATTATTTTTATTGCAAAGTTGGCACGTAACGTGCATTATTCTCGGCGGCTGCTCATTCACCTTTTTATGACGGCGCCGTAATTAGACGGCAAATCGCCTCATAAGCCTCCGAATGATGCCAAAGAAATGGTGCCTATCGTCCAACCAAACCGATAACAGACCGTGCAAGCGGCTTTATCAAGCATCGGGCGACACGTGGAGTGAGGCACCGCCTGTATCCAACTGTGATGAAGGGTTCATCAATCCTGGATACTTACGGATGCTATTCGTCCTGTTCGATGCCAGCCGCTGCGCTACATCACCCTGGGGACGAGGTTTAAGGGCATCCACACTTTCCTTGCGTTGGGGCAAGTTTCTTGCCCCGATGTCAATTCTCAACGCTGCGCTTATCCCTGTTGCGTTGCCTATGCCCTCGAACGCAGACGCTATCCCCACACTCTCGTTTTCGCACCGGTTGATGTTGCCGGGGCCGCATGCCGTCGGCAGGCCAGGCCTATGGGCGCGGTTCACCGATCCCGCGGCTTTTTCCTTGCGCGTTCAGGATTCTCCCTTGCCGGGCTTTTCTCTTTCCGGCGAGTCAGTTAGCATCGTGACAGAGCTGAGAGAATGAGATGATTTCGTTGAAAAGATGGCGTTTATTCCCCCGTTCGCTGCGGCAATTGGTGCTGCTGGCCTTCCTGTTGGTGCTGCTGCCGCTGCTGGTGCTGGCCTATCAGGCCTACCAGAGCCTGGATCACCTCAGCGCGCAGGCGGCGGACATCAACCGCACCACGCTGGTGGACGCGCGGCGCAGCGAGGCGATGACCAGCGTGGCGCTGGAGATGGAGCGCAGCTATCGTCAGTACTGCGTGCTGGTCGATCCCACGCTGCAAAAGCTGTATCAGAACCAGCGCAAGCAGTATTCGCAGATGCTGGACGCCCATGCGCCGATTCTGCCGGACGAGCGCTATTATCAAACGTTGCGCCAGCTGCTGACCCAGCTGGCGGCGATCAAATGCCATAACAGCGGGCCGGATCAAGAGGCTTCCGCCTTGCTCGAGTCGTTCTCGCGCTCCAACGCCGAAATGGTGCAGGCCACGCGCGCGGTGGTGTTCTCGCGTGGCCAGCAGCTGCAGCAGGCCATCGCCGAGCGCGGCCAGTTCTTCGGCTGGCAGGCGCTGCTGCTGTTCCTGGTCAGCGTGCTGCTGGTGGTGCTGTTCACCCGCATGATCATCGGGCCGGTCAAAGCCGTGGAGCGGATGATCAACCGTCTGGGGGAAGGGCGCGCGCTGGGCAGCACCGCGTCGTTCAAAGGGCCGCGCGAGTTGCGTTCCCTGGCGCAGCGCATTATCTGGCTGAGCGAGCGGCTGGCGTGGCTGGAATCGCAGCGCCACGAGTTCTTGCGCCATATCTCGCACGAGCTGAAAACGCCGCTGGCCAGCATGCGCGAAGGCACCGAGCTGCTGGCCGACGAGGTGGCGGGGCCGCTGACTTCCGATCAGAAAGAGGTGGTGACGATCCTCGACAACAGCAGCCGCCATCTGCAGCAGCTGATTGAACAGCTGCTGGATTACAACCGCAAACTGGCCGATGGCCCGGCGGCACATGAGAACGTCGAACTGCGCGAAATGGTCGATTTGGTGGTCGCCGCGCACAGTTTGCCGGCGCGGGCGAAGATGATTTCCACCGAAATTGCGCTGGAGGCGGAAATCTGCTGGGCAGAGCCTACGCTATTAATGCGCGTGCTGGATAATCTCTATTCCAATGCGGTGCACTACGGCAAGGAATCCGGTAACATTTGGATCCGCAGCCGTCAGGTTGGACAACGGGTGCAAATCGACGTCGCCAATACCGGCACGCCGATCCCCGAGGCTGAAAGAGCCATGATTTTCGAGCCTTTTTTCCAGGGTAGTCACCAGCGAAAAGGGGCGGTAAAAGGAAGCGGACTGGGGTTGAGCATCGCTCAGGACTGTATCCGTCGCATGCGCGGTGAGCTGCAACTGGCGACGGTCGCCGGTGCAGACGTCTGCTTCCGCATTGAATTGCCGTTAACCGCCGAGAATGAATAAATAATGTACACATGGTCTAAGCGCCTTCGTCTTTCACAGACCGAAGGTTCACCGCGTGCCACGCACAGGACGCCGCTCGGCAAACGCCCGATCGGCTGGTTGGGCGCCGTCTTCTTAATGCCGCTGTTGCTGGCGGGCTGCGTCGATCGCGCTGTCAGCGGCGGCCTGAACGCTCAGCAGCAAGAGGCGATCCCGGATACCAAGGTGATCGATTACCGCACCGCGGCTTGCGATACCCTGTGGCAGTTGGACGACAAGGACGCGCTGGATAACGCGCTCTACTGGCTGCGCGCGATGGACTGCGCCGATCGCATCGGGTCGACCCAGGCGCGCGCGCTGGCGAAAACGGTGTCTGGCGACAGCTGGTCCGGCGTTTTCAAACAGAGCATCCTGCTGGGCAGCGCGCAGCCGACTTCCGGCGAGCGCCGCCAGATGATCGACAGGATCAACAGCTACCGAATGGAGTTCCCAGGCTCGTTGCGGCCGCTGACGCAGCTGTGGCGCCAGCAGCAGATGCTGCAGATCACGCTGTTCGATGAAAAAGCGCGCTATCAGCATCTGCAGGAGAGCAGCGACAGCCAGATCGATTCGCTGCGCCAGAACCAGGCGCGTTTGCAATCGCAGCTGCAGGACACCTCGCGCAAGCTGGAAAACCTGACCGACATCGAGCGCCAGCTCTCT
This sequence comes from Serratia sp. SM04, assembly GCF_040280225.1. Classification (NCBI taxonomy): domain Bacteria; kingdom Pseudomonadati; phylum Pseudomonadota; class Gammaproteobacteria; order Enterobacterales; family Yersiniaceae; genus Serratia; species Serratia sp. SM04. The sequence continues at coordinate 135,348 of NZ_JBEOQT010000021.1, forward strand.
TCGCGCAAGCAGCTGCAAGGGGAAATCCCGGAAAACAACACAGGCTCGCAAAAGGGCGAAGCCGCCGGTAAAAACGGCGCGGCCGCCAAAGGGGCGGAGCCGCAGGACGAACCGGAAAAGGGCACCGCGCTGCCGGTTGAACCGGAAGACACCTATACGCCGCCCCCTGCCAATAAGGAGTCTCACGCGCAATGACCGCACGCAAACCGGCCAACCTGCTCTTGGTTGACGACGATCCCAGCCTGCTGAAGCTGCTGGGCATGCGTCTGACCAGCGAAGGTTTTCACGTCACCACCGCCGAAAGCGGCCAGGAAGCGCTGCGCCTGCTGGCGCGCGAACAGATCGATCTGGTGATCAGCGATCTGCGTATGGACGAGATGGACGGCATGGCGCTGTTCGCCGAGATCCAAAAGCATCAGCCGGGCATGCCGGTGATCATCCTCACCGCGCACGGTTCGATTCCCGATGCGGTGGCTGCCACCCAGCAGGGGGTGTTCAGCTTCCTCACCAAACCGGTGGATCGCGATGCGCTGTACAAGGCGATCGACGAAGCGCTCGCGCTGTCGGCCACCCCGGCCGGCGACGATGCCTGGCGCGAAGATATCGTCACCCGCAGCCCGCTGATGCTGCGCCTGCTGGAGCAGGTGAAAATGGTGGCGCAGTCCGACGTCAGCGTCTTGATCAACGGCCAGAGCGGCACCGGCAAAGAGGTGGTGGCGCAGGCGATCCACGCCGCCAGCCCGCGCGCCGGCAAGGCGTTCATCGCCATCAACTGCGGCGCGCTGCCGGAGCAGCTGCTGGAGTCCGAACTGTTCGGCCACGCCAAGGGCGCCTTTACCGGCGCGGTCAGCAGCCGCGAAGGGCTGTTCCAGGCGGCGGCGGGCGGCACGCTGTTCCTCGACGAGATCGGCGATATGCCGCTGTCGCTGCAGGTGAAGTTGCTGCGCGTGCTGCAAGAGCGCAAGGTGCGGCCGCTGGGCAGCAACCGCGATCTGGACATTGACGTGCGTATCATCTCCGCCACCCACCGCGATCTGCAAAAGGCGATGGCGAAGAACGAGTTCCGAGAAGATCTCTACTATCGCCTCAACGTGGTGAACCTGAAGATCCCGGCGCTGAACGAACGCGCCGAAGATATCCCGCTGTTGGCCAACCACCTGTTGCGCGAAGCGGCTCAGCGGCACAAGCCGTTCGTGCGCAGCTTCTCGACCGACGCCATGAAGCGGCTGATGACCGCCAGCTGGCCGGGCAACGTGCGTCAGCTGGTCAACGTCATCGAGCAGTGCGTGGCGCTGACCTCGGCGCCGGTGATCGGCGAAGCGCTGGTGGAGCAGGCGCTGGAAGGGGAAAACACCGCGCTGCCGACCTTCGCCGAAGCGCGCAACCAGTTCGAATTGCATTACCTGCGCAAGCTGCTGCAGATCACCAAGGGCAACGTGACCCAGGCCGCGCGCATGGCGGGCCGCAACCGCACCGAGTTTTACAAATTGCTGTCGCGCCACGAGCTGGACGCCAACGATTTTAAAGAATGACAGTTTGCCGCCGGTGCCTGCCACGCAGGTTCTCAACAAATCCGGCGGAATGATTTACACTCCGTTCTCTTTGCCGCGGCGCGCCCGGCGTAGAGCACCATGGAACGTATTAAGCGGGATCGTACACAAATGAGCAGATCACTTTCCATCGCCCTGGCCCAGCTGAACCTGCTGGTCGGCGACATTGAAGGCAACACCGAACGCATGTTGCAAATCGTGCAGGAGCAGCAGAAGGCGGGAGCCGATCTGGTCATGTTCAGCGAACTGGCGCTGTCCGGCTACCCGCCGGAAGATCTGCTGTATCGCAATGATTTCTATCAGCGCTGCGACGCGCAGCTGCTGCGTTTGCAGCAGGCCTCCGCCGAGACGGCGATCCTGGTCGGCCACCCGTGGCGCGAAGGCGACAAGCTGTATAACGCGCTGTCGCTGTTTGCCGAAGGCCGCCTGCTGACCCGCTACTTTAAACAGCAGCTGCCGAACTACGGCGTGTTCGATGAGAAGCGCTATTTCCACGCCGGCAACGACACCTGCGTGGTGGAACTGAAAGGCTACCGTCTGGGGCTGCTGATTTGCGAAGATCTGTGGTTCCCTGAGCCGATTGACGCCGCCAAGGCGGCCGGCGCGGAAATTATCCTGTCGATCAACGCCTCACCGTATAACCGCGAAAAGCCGTATATCCGCAAAACGCTGATGGCCGGCCACTGCCAGCGCACCCAGCTGCCGCTGGTGTACCTCAATCAGGTCGGCGGCCAGGATGAGCTGATCTTCGACGGCTGCTCCAAGGTCTTCGACGCCGCCGGCACCATGACTCACCGTCTGGCGGCCTTCGACGAGCAGGTGACCCGCCTGGAATTCAACGAGCTGGCCGTGGTGCCGATGGCCGATCCGGCCGCCGAGCTGCCGCAGCTGGCGCAGGTGTACCAGGCGCTGGTGTTGGCGGTGCGCGACTACGTGACCAAAAACGGCTTTAAAGGCGCGGTGCTGGGGCTGTCCGGCGGTATCGACTCGGCGCTGACGCTGGCGATCGCCGTGGATGCGCTGGGCAAAGACAAGGTGCAGGCGCTGATGATGCCGTTCCGCTATACCGCGGACATCAGCATCGCCGACGCCAAGGAAGAGGCGGAAATCCTCGGCGTGGAGTTCGATATCGTCTCCATCGAACCGATGTTCGACGCCTTTATGGGCCAGCTGTCGCCGATGTTCGCCGGCACCGAGCGCGACACCACCGAAGAAAACCTGCAGGCGCGTTGCCGCGGGGTGGTGCTGATGGCGCTGTCCAACAAACGCCGCAGCATCGTGCTGACCACCGGCAACAAGAGCGAAATGGCGGTGGGATACGCCACGCTGTACGGCGATATGGCCGGCGGTTTCGACGTGTTGAAAGACGTGCCGAAAACGCTGGTGTTCAAGCTGTCCGAATACCGCAACACCGTCTCCTACGTGATCCCGCAGCGGGTGATCGATCGTCCGCCGTCCGCCGAGCTGGCGCCGGATCAGGTCGATCAGGACAGCCTGCCGCCATACGATATCCTGGACGCGATCCTGGAAGGCTACGTTGAGCGCGACAAATCGGTTGCCGATCTGGTGGCCGAAGGGTTCGACGAAGCGATCGTGCGCAAGGTGATCCGCCTGGTGGACATCAACGAATACAAGCGGCGTCAGGCCGCCGTCGGGCCGCGTATCACCGCCCGTAACTTCGGCAAAGACCGCCGCTACCCCATCACATCCGGTTTTGGCCGCAAAAATTGGTAAAAGGAAAGAAGATGAAAAAGATCGACGCGATTATCAAGCCGTTCAAACTGGATGACGTCCGCGAAGCGCTGGCCGAAGTGGGCATCACCGGCATGACGGTCACCGAAGTGAAAGGCTTCGGCCGCCAGAAGGGCCATACCGAGCTGTACCGCGGCGCCGAGTACATGGTCGACTTTCTGCCCAAGGTGAAGATCGAGATCGTGGTTGCCGACGACATCGTCGACACCTGCGTGGAAACCATCATGCAGACCGCGCAGACCGGCAAGATCGGCGACGGCAAAATCTTCGTCTTCGACGTGGCGCGCGTGGTGCGCATTCGTACCGGCGAGCAGGACGAAGAAGCGATTTAATGTGATCGTCTACCGAGCACCGCCAGCTTGAGCCTGGGCAGTGCTCGGTCTCCTCACGTACTGCGTGTACGCTCCGGGCCCTGCGCGCTGGCCGTGCCCAATCTGGCCGGCGCTCGCTACGCCCCACACCTCAGTGAACATCTCCCGACTTCTCCACAATTCTGGTTATTTTCACCATTAGCATTCTAAAAAAGCGAACGCTATCGCGTTTTTGATACTTTGCCCGATCGCTTTTTTTGCGGGATCTACAATCAATCTAACAATCTTGGTTGAGGTGATCCCCAATGAATTTCAAGTTGCGGCTAGGCGGCAAGGGCGTGCATCCCCAGGAGCTTACTCAAGTAAGTGACTGGGGGGACAAATCTGCCGGGAGCAGATTTGAACGCTGCTTGCAGCGGCCCGTTAGGGCGTGGCCCACGGATGGGCCACGTAATAGAACGCAGACAACAACGCAGCGGCTTGAAAGGCGATGGGGATGATGACGTTACGCCAAATCCGCCACTTCATCGCGGTGGCGGAAACCGGGTCGATCTCCGCCGGCGCCCAGGCGGTGTTTGTCTCCCAGTCTTCGCTGACGCTGGCGATCCAGCAGTTGGAAACCGAGATCGGCGTGCGGCTGTTCGATCGCCACGCCAAGGGCATGACGCTGACCCATCAGGGGCATCAGTTTCTGCGCCAGTCGTATCTGATCCTGGCGACGGTGGACAACGCCAAGCGCAGCCTGCAGATCGGCACCGAAAGCCTGACCGGCAAGCTGACCGTCGGCGTCACCAGCCTGGTGGCCGGCTACTTCCTGGTGGAGCTGCTCACGCGCTTTAAATCGGCCTATCCTAACGTCACCGTGCAGGTGGTTGAAGACGAGCGCCCGTATATCGAGCATCTGTTGGTCAGCGGCGAGATCGACATCGGCGTGCTGATCCTGTCGAACATCGAAGACCGCGACGCGCTGCAGACCGAGGTGCTGATGCACTCGCCGTATCGCCTGTGGTTGCCGCCGCTGCACCCGCTGCTGGAGCACGAGAGCATCAGCCTGGCGGACGTGGCCAAACAGCCGCTGATCCAGCTCAACGCCGATGAAATGGACGTGCACGCGCGGCGCATCTGGGCGCGCGCCGGGCTGAAACCGGAGATCGCCATGAAGACCGCCTCGACCGAGGCGGTGCGCAGCCTGGTGGCGGCGGGGATGGGGGTCTCCATCCAGCCGGACATGGCGTACCGCGCCTGGTCGCTGGAAGGCAACATGATCGAGGCGCGCAAGCTGGACGATCTGCTGGAGCCGCTGGACATCGGGTTGGCGTGGCGGCGTGGCAGCGCGCGGCCGGAGCTGGTGACGCCGTTCCTTACCATCGCGCGCGAGAACGGCAGCAAACACGCCGCCGGGCTTAAGCATTCGATTTAATCGAACGCGGCGTTCAGTATTTAGAATTTGTTGCCCGCCAGAGGCTCGCTTAGGCTGATTAAAACTAACTTATTCACATTTAGTTAACGTTTTTATCACTTAGGGGCGTCAGGCGATGGCAGATGTGCAGGTTCTCTCAGGTTTGTCCTGTCAGCAGTTCATTAACGGTCAGATGGTCGACGGCGAAGGCCAGCAGGAGTGCATCGTCAATCCGGCCAACGGCGAGACGCTGATCGTCCTGACCGAAGCCTCTTCGGCGCAGGTCGGCAGCGCGGTGAAAGCCGCGCAGCAGGCGTTTGGTCACTGGTCGCGCACCACGCCGGCCCAGCGCGCCGCCCTGTTGCTGCGCATCGCCGACGCCATCGAGCGGCAGGCGCCGCAGCTGGCGCAGCTGGAAGCCCTCAACTGCGGCAAACCGCTGCATCAGGCGCTCAATGACGATCTGCCGGCGGCGGTCGACGTGTTCCGTTTCTTCGCCGGCGCGGTGCGCACGCAGCAAGGGCAGTTGGCCGGCGAGTATGTGCCGGGCCACACCTCGATGATCCGCCGCGATCCGATCGGCGTGGTGGCCTCGATTGCCCCCTGGAACTATCCGCTGATGATGGCGGCGTGGAAGATCGCGCCGGCGCTGGCGGCGGGCAATACCGTGGTGTTCAAACCCTCTGAACATACGCCGCTGACCATTCTGGCGCTGGTGCCGGCGCTGCAGGAGATCCTGCCGCCGGGCGTGCTGAATATCGTCTACGGCGGCGGCGAAGGGGTCGGCAGCCAGCTGGTGGGGCACCCGCAGGTGCGGCTGGTATCGGTCACCGGTGATATCGTCACCGGGCAAAAAATTCTTCAGGCGGCGGCCAAAAGCGTCAAGCGCACCCACCTGGAACTGGGGGGCAAGGCGCCGGTGATCGTCTGCGACGACGCCGATCTCGACGAAGTGGTCAACGGCATTCGCACCTACGGCTATTACAACGCCGGCCAGGACTGCACTGCCGCCTGCCGCATCTACGCGCAGGCGGGCATCTATCCCAAGCTGGTGGACGCGCTGGGCGAGGCGGTCGCCAGCCTGCGCTTCGCCCGCAAGCGCGATCAGGATAATGAGATCGGCCCGTTAATCAGTGCCCGCCAGCGCGATCGCGTCGCCAGCTTCGTCGAGCGAGCGCTCAGCCAACCGCATATCGAATTGATCACCGGCGCCGCGGCCCACTCCGGGCCGGGGTTCTATTACCAACCGACCCTGCTGGCGGGCTGCCTGCAAAGCGACGAAATCGTGCAGCGCGAGGTGTTTGGCCCGGTGGTCAGCGTCACGCGCTTCGAACACCTGGAGCAGGCGGTGGCGTGGGCCAACGACTCGGAATACGGGCTGGCTTCGTCGGTGTGGACGCAAAATATCGATCGGGCGCTGCACATCGCCGCCCATCTGCAGTACGGCAGCACCTGGATCAACACCCATTTCACCTTGGCGAGCGAGATGCCGCACGGCGGCCTGAAACGCTCCGGCTACGGCAAGGATCTGTCCAGCGATTCGCTGCAGGATTACAGCGTTGTCAGGCACGTAATGGCGAAGTTCAAAGCCGGCTTCTAACGGTTATATCAAGAAAAATCAGGCGGCAGCCGTTCCCTGCCGCACACCGATAAGCAACACAGGGGTAATTACGATGGGAAAAACTACCGCAGTCACCACCACCGTCTCCGCGCTCTGTCTCACCGTGCTGTGCGGCCTGGCCCAGGCGGCCGATCTGCCGCAGACGCTGGGCAAAGGCGAAGGCCGGCTGGATATCATCGCCTGGCCCGGCTACATCGAACGCGGCCAGTCCGACAAAAACTACGACTGGGTCACCCAGTTTGAGAAGCAAACCGGCTGTGCGGTGAACGTGAAGACCGCCGCCACCTCTGATGAAATGGTCAGCCTGATGGCCAAGGGCGGCTACGATCTGGTGACCGCCTCCGGCGACGCCTCGCTGCGCCTGATCTTCGGCAAGCGGGTGCAGCCGATCAACACCGCGCTGATCCCGAACTGGAAGAACATCGATCCGCGCCTGCTGAACGGCGCCTGGTACACCGTGGACGGCAAAACCTACGGCACGCCGTACCAGTGGGGGCCGAACCTGCTGATGTACAACACCAAAACCTTCCCGACGCCTCCGGACAGCTGGGCGGTGATCTTCCAGCAGCAGAACCTGCCGGACGGCAAGAGCAACCAGGGCCGGGTGCAGGCTTACGACGGCCCGATCTACATCGCCGACGCGGCGCTGTTCCTGAAGGCCACCCAGCCGCAGCTCGGCATCAGCGATCCATACCAGCTCAACGAAGAGCAGTATCAGGCGGCGCTGAAGCTGCTGCGCAGCCAGCACGCGCTGATCCACCGCTACTGGCACGACACCTCGGTGCAGATGAGCGACTTTAAAAACGAAGGCGTGGTGGCCTCCAGCGCCTGGCCGTATCAGGCCAACGCCCTGAAGGGCGAGGGGCAGCCGATCGCCACCGTGTTCCCGAAAGAGGGCGTGACCGGCTGGGCGGACACCACCATGCTGCATGCCGACGCCAAGCACCCGAGCTGCGCCTACCAGTGGATGAACTGGTCGCTGGAGCCGAAGGTGCAGGGCGACGTGGCGGCCTGGTTCGGGTCGGTGCCGGCTTCGCCGGCGGGCTGCAAGGCCAGCGCACTGCTGGGTGAGAAGGGCTGCGAAACCAACGGCTTCAACCAGTTCGACAAAATCGCCTTCTGGAAAACGCCGCAGGCGCAGGGCGGCAAGTTCGTGCCGTACAGCCGCTGGACCCAGGATTACATCGCCATCATGGGCGGCCGCTAAGCCGCGGGGCGCAGCCCGCTGCGCCCGAACTACATCAGTATGGAGCACAGAAAATGACCATTGCCGTGCAATTCATCGATGTTTCGCGGACTTTCGGCGATGTTCGCGCCGTGGATCGGGTATCCATCGACATTCAGGACGGGGAATTCTTCTCCATGCTCGGGCCGTCCGGCTCGGGTAAAACCACCTGCCTACGCCTGATCGCCGGCTTTGAACAGCTCTCTTCCGGCTCGATTCGCATCCACGGCCAGGAAGCCGCCAACCTGCCGCCGTACCAGCGCGACGTGAATACGGTGTTTCAGGATTACGCGCTGTTCCCGCACATGTCGGTGCTGGAAAACGTCGCCTACGGCCTGATGGTGAAGGGCGTCGCCAAACGCGAGCGGCTGGCGCGGGCGCAAGAGGCGCTGGAGAGCGTGGCGCTCGGTTTCGTTGCCGAACGCAAACCGGCGCACCTGTCGGGCGGCCAGCGGCAGCGCGTGGCGTTGGCGCGCGCGCTGGTCAATCGGCCGCGGGTGCTACTGCTGGACGAACCGCTCGGCGCGCTGGATCTCAAGCTGCGCGAGCAGATGCAGGGCGAGCTGAAGAAGCTGCAGCGCCAGCTGGGCATCACCTTTATCTTTGTCACCCACGATCAAAGCGAAGCGCTGTCGATGTCCGATCGGGTGGCGGTGTTCAATAACGGCCGCATCGAACAGGTGGATACGCCGCGCGAGCTTTACATGCGGCCTAAGACGCCGTTCGTCGCCGAATTTGTCGGCACCTCCAACGTGGTGCGCAGCGAGCTGGCGCAGCGCCTGCTCGGCGAAAGCCGAACCTTCTCGATCCGGCCGGAACATATCCGCCTGCTGGAGCACGGCGGCGCGGCGCAGGACGAGATCCAGGTGCAGGGCACGCTGCAGGAAATCCATTACCAGGGCGCGGCCACGCGGTATGAAATCGCGCTGCATGGCGGCGAAAAGCTGCTGGTCAGCCAGGCCAATCCGCAGTGGCTCGCCGAAGGGCAACAGCGGCAGATCGGCCAGCCGATCGTCGCCTGCTGGCCGCGCGCGGCGATGGTGCCGCTGCTGGAGGAGAGGTGAGATGGACATGAGCATCGATTCCCCCTCGGCGCGCGGCGGCACCGTGCGCGCGCTGTCGACCTGGCTCTATCGCCGGCCGACGCTGTATCTGCTTTTGCTGCTGGTGCCGCCGCTGCTGTGGTTCGGCGCGGTGTACCTCGGTTCGCTGCTGACGCTGCTGTGGCAAGGGTTTTACACCTTTGACGATTTCACCATGGCGGTGACGCCGGATCTGACCTTCGCCAACCTGGCGGCGCTGTTCAACCCGGCCAACTACGACATCATCCTGCGCACGCTGACCATGGCGGTGCTGGTGTCGCTGGCCAGCGCGGTGCTGGCGTTCCCGATCGCCTATTACATGGCGCGCTACACCAGCGGCCGCGTCAAGGCGTTCTTTTACATCGCGGTGATGATGCCGATGTGGGCCAGCTATATCGTTAAAGCCTACGCCTGGACCCTGCTGCTGGCGAAAGACGGCGTGGCGCAGTGGTTCCTGCAGCACCTGGGGCTGGAGCCGCTGTTGGCTTCGCTGCTGACGGTGCCCGGCGTCGGCGGCAACACGCTGTCGACCTCGGGGCTGGGGCGTTTTCTGGTGTTCGTCTATATCTGGCTGCCGTTCATGATCCTGCCGATCCAGGCGGCGCTGGAGCGCCTGCCGCCTTCGCTACTGCACGCCTCGGCGGATCTGGGCGCCCGACCGGCGCAGACCTTCCGCCACGTCATTTTGCCGCTGGCGGTGCCGGGCATCGCCGCCGGGTCGATCTTCACCTTTTCGCTGACGCTGGGCGACTTTATCGTGCCGCAGCTGGTGGGGCCGCCGGGCTATTTCATCGGCAGCATGGTGTACGCCCAGCAGGGTGCGATCGGCAATATGCCGATGGCCGCGGCCTTTACGCTGGTGCCGATCGTCCTGATCGCCATTTACCTTTCCATCGTCAAACGTCTGGGGGCTTTCGATGCACTCTGAACGCGCGCCCTTAGGGCTGAAGCTGGCCGCCTGGGGCGGACTTGTCTTCCTGCATTTCCCGTTGGCGATCATCGCCATCTACGCCTTCAACACCGAGGATGCCGCTTTCAGCTTCCCGCCGAAGGGGTTCACGCTGCACTGGTTCAACGTTGCCGCCGGGCGGCAGGATATCCTCGATGCGGTGCTGCTGTCGGCGCAGATCGCCTGCCTGGCGACCGCCATCGCGCTGGTGCTCGGCACCCTGGCGGCGGCGGCGCTGTATCGGCGCGATTTCTTCGGCAAGGACAGCATTTCGCTGCTGTTGCTGCTGCCGATCGCGCTGCCGGGGATCGTCACCGGTCTGGCGCTGCTGGCGGCGTTCAAGGCGCTGAACATCGAGCCGGGCATCCTGACTATCGTCGTCGGCCATGCGACGTTCTGCGTGGTGATCGTGTTCAACAACGTCATCGCCCGGTTCCGCCGCACCTCGTACAGCCTGATCGAAGCGTCGATGGATCTCGGCGCCGACGGCTGGCAAACCTTCCGTTACGTGATCTTGCCGAACCTCGGCTCGGCGCTGCTGGCCGGGGGCATGCTGGCGTTCGCGCTGTCTTTCGATGAAATCATCGTGACCACCTTTACCGCCGGCCACGAGCGCACGCTGCCGCTGTGGCTGCTGAACCAGCTCGGTCGCCCGCGCGATGTGCCGATCACCAACGTGGTGGCGCTGTCGGTAATGCTGTTGACCATGCTGCCGATCCTCGGCGCTTACTACCTGACCAAAGGTGGGGAAAGCGTCGCCGGCAGCGGCAAATAATTTCCTTACCCGACCTCTGATAAAAGGATAACCCTATGCAAAGCCAACTGTTGATTGACGGCCAACTGGTGAACGGCCAGGGCGCGACCCAGCCGGTGTATAACCCGGCGACCGGCGAAGTGATCGCGCAGGTGGCGGAGGCCAGCCCGGAGCAGGTCGATCGCGCGGTGCTGGCGGCGGACGCCGCGTTCGCCGCCTGGGGGCAAACCACGCCGAAAGAGCGCGCCGAGCATCTGCTCAAGCTGGCGGATCTGATCGATGCGCATGCCGAGACCTTCGCCAGGCTGGAGTCGCTCAACTGCGGCAAGCCTTATCACTGCGTGTTGAACGACGAACTGCCGGCGGTGGCCGACGTGTTTCGCTTCTTCGCCGGGGCCAGCCGCTGCCTGACCGGCATGGCGGCCGGCGAGTATCTGGCCGGGCATACCTCGATGATCCGCCGCGATCCGCTCGGCGTGGTGGCTTCGATCGCGCCGTGGAACTACCCGCTGATGATGGCGGCCTGGAAACTGGCGCCGGCGCTGGCGGCGGGCAACTGCGTGGTGATCAAGCCGTCGGAGCAGACGCCGCTGACCACCTTTAAACTGGCCGAACTGGCCGCCGGGCTGTTCCCGCCGGGCGTGCTCAACGTGCTGTTCGGCCGCGGTGCCGGCGTCGGCGATCGGCTGACCGGGCATGACAAGGTGCGCATGGTGTCGCTGACCGGCTCGATCGCCACCGGCGAGCACATCATCGCCCACACCGCCGCCGGCATTAAGCGCACCCATATGGAGCTGGGCGGCAAGGCGCCGGTGCTGGTGTTTGACGATGCCGATCTGCAGCAGGTGGTGGACGGCATTCGCGGCTTCGGTTTCTACAACGCCGGGCAGGATTGCACCGCCGCCTGCCGCATCTACGCGCAGAAAAGCATTTATCCCGAGCTGGTGAAGCGGCTGGGCGAGGCGGTGGCCAGCCTGAAGATCGGTGCGCCGGACGACGAGAGCACCGAGCTGGGGCCATTGATTACCGCCCAGCATCTGGAGCGGGTCGCCGGTTTTGTCGAGCGCGCCAAAGCGTTGCCGCACGTGCAGGTGGTGACCGGCGGCGAGAAGGTGAAGGGGCCGGGTTACTACTTCCAGCCGACGCTGCTGGCCGGCGCGCGCCAGGAGGATGAAATCGTGCAGCGCGAGGTGTTCGGCCCGGTAGTGACGGTGACGCCGTTTGACGACGAAGAGCAGGTGCTGGCCTGGGCGAACGAATCCAACTACGGGCTGGCGTCGTCCGTGTGGACTCGCGACGTGGGCCGCGCGCATCGCTTAAGCGCCCGCCTGCAATACGGCTGCACCTGGGTGAACACCCACTTCATGCTGGTGAGCGAAATGCCGCACGGCGGCCAGAAACTGTCCGGCTACGGCAAGGATATGTCGATGTACGGGCTGGAGGATTACACCGCCATTCGTCATGTGATGTTCAAACATTGATTTTACAATAATTATCCGCACAATAGCGCGGCCTTCGGGCCGGCCCCGGCCGGCCGATGATAATAAAAATTGAAAGGAAGCCTATATGGGTATCACCCGACGCGATTTTCTCAACGGGGTGGCGATCACCATCGCCGCCGGGTTGACGCCGCTGCAAATCTTGCGCGCGTCGCCGCAAACCGCCAATCAAACCCTGTACTACCCGCCGGCGCTGACCGGGCTGCGGGGTAACCATCCGGGCTCGTTCGAGCATGCGCACCAGCTGGGGCGCGACGGCAAAACCTTTGATTTCGGCAGCGTGCCCGCCGTTGAAGAGTTCGATCTGGTGGTGGTCGGCGCCGGCATCAGCGGGTTGGCGGCCGCCTGCTTCTGGCAGCAGCTGAAAGGTGAGCAGCAGCGCATTTTGCTGATCGACAACCATGACGACTTCGGCGGCCACGCCAAGCGCAACGAATTCAACACCGACGACGGCATGCTGCTCGGCTACGGCGGCAGCGAATCGCTGCAGTCGCCACGCTCCAACTTCAGCCCGGTGGCGATGGGGCTGCTGCGCAAGCTCGGCGTCGATATCGATCGGCTGGAGCAGGCGTTTGACACCACCTTCTACCCGGATCTGAACCTGAGCCGCGGGGTTTACTTCGATCGCAAGAACTTCGGCGTCGACAAGGTGGTGAGCGGCGATCCGGGCCGCACGGTGGCGGACGACATTCCGCGCGATCGTCTCAACGGCCGCTCTTATGAAGCGTTCATCGGTGATTTCCCGCTGCCGGAAAGCGATCGCCAGGCGTTGATCGCGCTGCATACGGTGAAGAAAGATTATCTGCCGGAGATGACGCTGGAGCAGAAGGTCGAGTGGCTCGATACCCACAGCTACACCCAGTTCCTGCGCGAGAAGGCGGGCCTGAGTGAGCTGGCGATCCGTTATTTCCAGCAGACCACCAACGATTTCCAGGCGGTGGGCATCGACGGCACGTCGTGCAGCGATGCGCGCATCTGCGATCTGCCGGGCCTAGACGGCATGAATCTGCCGCCGCTGGACGAGGAGTCGCAGGCGGATCTCGACGATCCTTACGTGTTCCACTTCCCGGACGGCAACGCCACGCTGGCGCGCCTGATGGTGCGCAAATTGATCCCGGCGGTGGCGCCGGCTGGCAACGACATGAACGACGTGGTGCTGGCCAAATTCGACTACGGCCAGCTCGATCGGCCGGAATCGCCGGTGAAGCTGCGTTTGAACAGCACCGGGCTGCATGCGGCCAACGTTGGCGACAAGGTGGAAGTCACCTACATGACCGGCGAGAAGATGACCAAGGTGCGCGCCGGGCAGGTGGTGATGGCCGGCTACAACATGATGATCCCATACCTGGTGCCGGAGATGTCGCACGAGCAGCAGGAGGCGCTGAAGCAGAACGTCAAGTCGCCGCTGGTGTACAGCAAGGTGGTGATCCGCAACTGGCAGCCGTTCATCAAGCTGGGCGTGCACGAGATCTATTCGCCGGCCGCGCCGTACAGCCGCGTGAAGCTGGATTACCCGGTGAGCATGGGCGGGTATCAGCACCCGCGCGATCCGGATCGGCCGATCGGCCTGCATATGGTGTACGTGCCGACGCTGCCGGGCAGCGGCCTCAGCCCGCGCGAGCAGTCGCGCAAAGGGCGCGCGCTGCTGCTGGGCACGCCGTTCGAGGTGCACGAGCAGATGATCCGCGAACAGCTGCAGGGCATGCTGGGCGAGGCCGGTTTCGACCATCAGCGCGACATTCAGGCGATCACCGTCAACCGCTGGTCGCACGGTTACTCCTACTTCCTCAACGGGCTGTTCGACGACGAAGACGAGGCCACGAAAATCATCGAAACGGCGCGGCAGCCGATCGGCAAGATCGTTATCGCCAACTCCGATGCCGACTGGAGCCCGTACGCCAACTCGGCGATCGATCAGGCGTGGCGCGCGGTGAATGAACTGGCCTACGGCAAGGTTGCCGCCAAGGAGGGAGCATGAGTCTGCGTTCGCTGTACCTGCTGAGCCTGCTGAGCCTGCTGGCGGCCGGCGGCTCGGCCCAGGCGATGTCGGCTGGGGAATACGTCGCCAAAGCCGGTGACTGCACCGCCTGCCACACCGCGCCGGGCGGCGCCGAATTGGCGGGTGGCATGAAGTTCCCGACGCCGCTCGGGGCTATCTACGCCACCAACATCACGCCGGACAAACTGCACGGCATCGGCGCCTATTCGTTCGAAGAGTTCGATCGCGCCATGCGCCAGGGGGTAGCCAAAGACGGTCACCGGCTCTACCCGGCGATGCCGTACACCTCGTACGCCAAAATGAGCGCGGAAGACATGCGCGCGCTGTATGACTATCTGATGAAAGAGGTGCCGGCGCAGAACGTGGCCAACCGCGCCAGCGACATCAGCTGGCCGCTGTCGATGCGCTGGCCGCTGGCGGTGTGGAACCAGCTGTTCCACGACGACCAGCCGTATCAGGCGGATCCGCAGCAAAGCGCCGAGTGGAACCGCGGCGCCTACCTGGTGCAGGGCGCGGGCCATTGCGGCAGCTGCCACACGCCGCGCGGCTGGGCGATGCAGGAGAAGGGGCTGGACGGCAAGGAGCCGGTGTTCCTGAGCGGCGCCGAGCTGGACGGCTGGTACGCCTCCAATCTGCGCGGCCTGCCGCCGGAAGAGGTGACGGCACTGCTGAAAACCGGCCGCAGCCGCCATGCGGCGGTCGCCGGGCCGATGAGCGAGGTGGTGACCCACAGCACGCAGTACCTCAGCGACGGCGATCTGAACGCCATCGCGGTGTATCTGCGCAGCCTGGCGCCGGAAGCCGCCGCCAAAGCCGCTGCGCCTGCCGTACAGGCGAATAATCCGGGCGGCAAGGCGACCTACGCGATGTACTGCTCGACCTGCCACGGCAACAAGGGGGAGGGCACCGACTTCGCCATTCCGGCGCTGGCGGGCAATGCCACGGTAACGGCGGACAATCCGCTGACCGCGCTGCGGGTGGTGCTGGAGGGGGCGCATACGCCGATCACGCAGCAGGCGATGGCGTTCGACATGCCGGCTTACGGCTGGGCGTTGAACGATCGGCAGGCGGCGGATCTGATGAGCTATCTGCGGGGAAGCTGGGGCAACCAGGCGGCGCCGGTGACGGTGCAGCAGGTGCAGGACGCGCGCCAACTACAGGCGAAATGAAGAGGGAGCGCGGTCTGACGGCCGCGCTCCGCAAGCATTACAGCACCTTATGCGGGCCGAAGCATTCGTAGTGGATGCGTTCGGCCTCTACGCCCATTTCCAGCAGCTGTTTGCCCACGAACTGCATGAAGGCCACCGGGCCGCAGAAGTAATAGTGCATCTGCGGATCGGCCAGGCTGCCTTGCAGGGCGCTCAAATCCATCAATCCGCGGCTGTGGTAGTCGCGGCCTTCCACGTCATCGGCGCCCGGCTCGCGGTACCACACATGGCGGCTCAGATTCGGCATGCGCCCGGCAATATCCGCCACTTCATCGGCAAAGGCGTGCACGCCGCCGTTTTCCGCCGCGTGCAGCCAGTGGACCTGCGCCTGATGCTGGCTGTCGTGCAGGGTGTTGAGCATGCCGAGCATCGGGGTTTGGCCGACGCCGGCGGAGATCAGCGCCACCGGCGTGGTCGGCGCCACGTCGAGGAAGAAGTCGCCGTGCGGTGGGGCGATGTAGATCACGTCGCCTTCCTGCGCCTGCTGGTGCAGGTAGTTGGACACTTTCCCCTGATCTTCGCGCTTCACCGCGATGCGGTAGAACTCGCCGTTCGGCGAGGTGGTCAGCGAGTACTGGCGAATTTCCTGATGTTCCAGGCTGTCGTGCTTGATGTAGACCGCCAGATACTGCCCCGGTTTGAAGTCCGCCACTCGGCCGCCGTCCACCGGCGCTAGCACGAAGCTGCAGATCACGTCGCTCTGCGGCTGTTTCTTCAGGATGCGGAACGCGCGCAGATCGCGCCAGCCGCCGTTGTCGGTTTCACTCTGCTGATAAATCTGTTCTTCACGCTGGATAAATACGTTGGCCAGCACGCCGTAGGCTTTGCCCCAGGCGTCCAGGACTTCCTGACCCGGGCTGAACATTTCGTCCAGCGTCGCCAGCAGGTGACCGCCGACGATGTTGTACTGCTCCGGCTGGATATTGAAGCTGGTGTGCTTCTGCGCGATGCGCTCCACCGCCGGCAGCAGCGCCGCCAGGTTCTCGATGTTGGCGGCATAGGCGCAGATGGCGTCGAACAGCGCCTGACGCTGATCGCCGTTGCGCTGGTTGCTCATGTTGAAAATGTCTTTCAATTCCGGGTTGTGCGCGAACATGCGATCGTAGAAGTGGGCGGTCAGCTTCGGCCCGGTCGCAGCCAGCAGGGGAAGGGTGGATTTCACGGTGGCGATGGTTTGGCTATCCAGCATGGAAGCGCTCCTTGGGTTGGGATCTTGACGATAATTGTAATGATGCATTTTAAATGCATCTTATTGGGTTCCGCGTCGCTTGTAAATACCCTTGTTTTCGTTACGGTGTTCTTCGGGCGTCGATCGCGCTCACAGAACATGAAAAAAGCGCATCGTTCGCATGAGGAAATGTCCGTTGATAAACGGCGGCGTTTAGCGGATCAAAGCCTTGCGCCACCTTATGCCAATCGTTTGCGTAAAAACCTCTGTCAAGACCTATCTTCGGTGGGGCGAAACGGTTTACACTGTGGCCCAGAACCCAAACGGGTAGTTATTTGGTGATTTTTTAGTTAGCTGATTTAAGTCAGGAGATGCCGGATGTTAAAGCGTGAAATGAACATTGCCGATTACGATGCGGAACTGTGGCGTGCCATGGAGCAGGAAGTGGTGCGTCAGGAAGAGCACATCGAGCTGATCGCGTCTGAGAACTACACCAGCCCGCGCGTGATGCAGGCTCAGGGTTCCCAGCTGACCAACAAATACGCTGAAGGCTATCCGGGCAAGCGTTACTACGGCGGCTGCGAATACGTGGATATCGTTGAGCAGCTGGCTATCGATCGCGCCAAAGAATTGTTCGGCGCCGATTACGCCAACGTGCAGCCGCACTCCGGCTCCCAGGCTAACTTCGCCGTGTACACCGCGCTGCTGCAGCCGGGCGACACCATTCTGGGCATGAACCTGGCGCACGGCGGCCACCTGACCCACGGTTCCCCGGTCAACCTGTCCGGCAAACTGTATAACGTGGTGCCTTACGGCATCGACGACAAAGGCCAAATCGACTATGACGATCTGGCCAAGCAGGCGCAAACCCACAAGCCGAAAATGATCATCGGCGGCTTCTCCGCTTACTCCGGCGTGGTTGACTGGGCCAAAATGCGCGAAATCGCCGACAGCATCGGCGCTTACCTGTTCGTCGACATGGCGCACGTGGCGGGCCTGATCGCCGCCGGCGTGTACCCGAACCCGGTACCGCACGCGCACATCGTCACCACCACCACCCACAAAACCTTGGCGGGCCCGCGCGGCGGCCTGATCCTGGCGAAGGGCGGCGACGAAGAGCTGTACAAAAAGCTGAACTCCGCCGTGTTCCCTGGCGGCCAGGGCGGCCCGCTGATGCACGTGATCGCCGGCAAGGCGGTGGCGCTGAAAGAAGCGATGGAGCCTGAGTTCAAGGTTTACCAGCAGCAAGTGGCGGTCAACGCCAAGGCGATGGTGGAAGTGTTCCTGCAGCGCGGCTACAAAGTGGTCTCCGGCGGCACCCATAACCACCTGTTCCTGCTGGATCTGGTCGACAAAAACCTGACCGGTAAAGAAGCGGATGCCGCCCTGGGCCGCGCCAACATCACCGTCAACAAAAACAGCGTGCCGAACGATCCGAAAAGCCCGTTCGTCACCTCCGGCGTGCGTATCGGCACCCCGGCCGTGACCCGTCGCGGCTTCAAAGAAGCCGACGTGCGCGAACTGGCCGGTTGGATCTGCGATGTGCTGGACAACATCAACGATGAAGCCACCATCGAACGCACCAAGAAGAAAGTGCTGGATATCTGCGCTCGCCTGCCGGTTTACGCATAATCCCGCTTTCGCCCGACAAAACCCGCTGCGGCGGGTTTTTTTATGCCCGCCTGCAGCAAACTGTGAACTGTTTGGCACTCTAACGCATTGAAGTGGAATGAAGATTGCGGGGCGGTGTGAGCTCTGTCAAAGTATTGCCCTCACTCCGGAGGGATCATGGTTCTGCAATCAACGCGTTGGCTCGCGCTCAGTTATTTCACCTACTTCTTTTCCTATGGCATCTTCTTACCGTTCTGGGGCGTGTGGCTGAAAGGCGAGGGCATCGCACCCGAAACCATCGGCATGCTGCTCGGCGCCGGCTTGGTGGCCCGCTTCCTCGGCAGCTTACTGATTGCGCCCCGCGTTAAAGATCCCTCTCATTTAGTCTCCGCCCTGCGCCTGCTGGCGCTGCTGACCCTGGCCTTTGCGGTCGGTTTCTGTTTCGGCAACGGCTGGGGTTGGCTGATGCTGGTGATAGCGGGTTTCAACCTGTTCTTCTCGCCGCTGGTGCCGCTGACCGACGCGTTGGCCGCCACCTGGCAAAAGCAGATCCGTATGGACTACGGCCGGGTGCGGCTGTGGGGCTCGCTGGCGTTCGTCATCGGCTCGGCGCTGACCGGGCAGCTGGTAGCGGTATGGGGCCATAACGCCATTCTCTACAGCCTGATTTTCAGCGTGCTGGCGATGCTGCTGGGCATGCTGTTGAAGCCGAGCGTCATGCCGCAGGGCGAAGCGCGCACGCACAGCGGAACCGAACGTTCGCTGTGGGCACTGTTGAAAGAGGGGCCGGTCTGGCGCTTCCTGCTGTGCGTCACGCTGCTGCAAGGGGCGCACGCCGGCTACTACAGCTTCGGCTCCATTTACTGGCAGGAGGCCGGCTATTCGGCCTCGACCATCGGCTATCTGTGGTCGCTGGGCGTGGTGGCGGAGGTGATTATTTTCGCCAGCAGCAACGTGCTGTTCCGCCGCTGGAATGCGCGCAACCTGCTGTTGCTCTCCGCCTGCTGCGGCGTGTTGCGCTGGAGCCTGATGGCCTACAGCACCGAGCTGGGCTGGCTGCTGCTGATCCAGATCCTGCACTGCGGCACTTTCACCGTCTGCCATTTGGCGGCGATGCGCTTTATCGCCGCGCGTCAGGGGCAAGAGGTGATCCAACTGCAGGCGGTGTATTCGGCGCTGGCGATGGGCGGCGGCATCGCCGTCATGACGGTCATTGCCGGGTTCCTGTTCGAACATTGGCAGGGCGGGGTATTCTGGGTGATGGCGGCGGTCGCGGTGCCGGCCTTGTTCATCCGGCCGCCGGCGGTCAGCGTCAGCCGCTGATTAAGGGGCTTCCAGCAGCGCGCGGATCGCCTGGCGCTGCCGGGTTTCCAGCGGCAGTTCGGTATAGACCAGCGGCGGGTGCGGATCGCTGTGCACCGCCGCATAAGGGGTGATCACCAGCGTGATGCCCTGCGGCGCTCCGCCGCGCAGATAGTCGCTCAGCGGCAGGTACTTGATGTTCAGCGGCAATAGCGTGAGCTCTCGGATCTGATATTCCACTTCCTCTTCCAGCTGCGGGTTGTCCAGCGTCAGCAGCAGCACCTGCTTTTCCTGCAGCGCGTTGTCCTGCATCAGCCAGGCGCCGAAGCTGATGGCCACCAGACCCGCCTCCTCGTTGGAAAAATGCACGCCGTACTCCTGCTCCAGCGGTTTCAGCGCTTCCTGCGTGGTGCGCATCAGCCGCGGGTATTTGCGCACCACTTCTTCCAGCAGCATATTGTCGATGCCGATGGCGAAACGGCAGCGCTCCAGCGCCGGCGCCAGATGGGCGAACAGCTGGCTGACCAGCTCCGCCTTGCTGCTGAAGGCCATGCCGGAAAGTTGCTGGAAGCGCTCGACCATGCTGTCGATCGCCACCATCAATCTCCGCTCTTGCGCTGAGTCGTTGCTGTGGTAGCTGTGATTTTTCAACATGGTAAACGTCAGCGCCAAAAAATCGCGCTCGTCTGCCTGCGGCGGCTGGTTAAACAGCCGGTTGCAGGCCTGATGCAGCCAGGCGGCGGCTTGCTGTTCCGGCTTTTTCCGCAGCCAGTCGCGTTGAACCGCGTCGAAACGCGGATGCTGCTGCAGGCGATTTTGCCAGGCGCAGTAGAGCAGGTAATGCTGCAGGAATTGGCGGTCGCGCGCATCGAAGTGGCGGCTGAGCAGCGGCTCGCAGGCGTCGATCGCCTCTGTCAGCGCAGACGCCGGGGCGGCATCGGTCGCCAGCGCTTGCCGCAGGCGCGGGGCGAAATCGCCTTCGACAAACCGCGGGCTGCAGCGCAGGGCCCGCCGCAGCCAGTGGATCAGGCACAGGCGTTGGTCGAGCACGCTGCCCCGCAGTTGGTAGCCATGGTCGGGATCGACGGCGATCTCCAGGTGATGGAAACGCTGGATTTCACTGGCCACCTCGGCTATATCTTGCCGGGTTATCGGGGGGGCGACGCCGTTGATTCGGCTTAGGGTCTCCAGCTGTAACTCGGGCTCCGGCGTGTACAGCATCAGCAGCAGATGGCAGCGCCGTTGTTGTCCGGAGAGCTCGGGCACGGGAGAGGTGTCCAGGCTCATTATCACCTTCCGGCATAAAAGGTTGCGATTATGCCTAAGCATAGCAAAAGGCTTTGTGACGGCAGGATTACCGCGCGGCTTTTACTTCGGCTTACAACTTTCGTCACAAATATCGCCGGGAGAGGCGGGCCGTTAGGCATCTATTTGTGTTACGTTATAACAAATGCAGGTAAGACAGGATAATGATGAAGTTACGTCGTCTTTTGGCTGCCTTCGGCGCCGTGTTCAGCGCCGGTGCGATCGCTCATCCGCACAGCTTTATCGACATGAATACCACCTTCGTCGCCAAAGACCAGCGGCTGGTCGGCCTGAAAATGGTGTGGGTGATGGATGAAATCACCTCGGCGGATCTGCTCTACGATGCGAAAAACGCCACGAGCGATTCGGAAGTGTGGAAAAAACTGGCGGCGGAAGTGATGGCCAACGTGCTGGGGCAGCACTATTTCACCGATCTTTACCGCGACGGCAAACCGGTGAAATACCTGAACTTGCCCAGCGAATATCACCTGTCGCGCCAGGGCAACCAGGCGGTGCTGGAGTTCGTGCTGCCGTTGGCCGAGCCGCAGCCGCTGGCGGGCAAGCCGTTCGAACTTTCTACTTACGATCCGACTTATTTTGTGGATATGACCTATAAAGACCAAAATGCGCTGCATCTGCCGCCGGAGATGGCGCAGTTGTGCAGCTACAAGCTGATGACGCCGAAGCCGAATGCGTCGCTGCAGGCCTATGCGCTGTCGCTCGACAAGAACGACTCGCCCGGCGAAGACCTGGCGCTGGGGCAGCAGTTCGCCCAGCGGGTGACGCTGCAATGTCGTTAAATCTCTCGCAACCGACGACGAGCCGGCGCCACTGGGCCTTCGGCCTGTGGCCGCTGCTGCCGTTCACGCTGGCGCTGGCGGCCGCCGCGCTGCTGGCGTGGCACTATTGGCCGCAGCTGCTGATGCAGAGCGTGGTGTGGCAAAAAGCGCTGCACCAGCAGATGGCGGGGCTGTTGCAGCAGGTGAAGGCCGCGCCGCAGCAGGCCGGGCTGGCGCTGATGCTGTTCAGCCTCGGCTATGGCGTCTTGCATGCGCTCGGCCCCGGCCACGGCAAAGTGGTGATCGCCACCTACCTGGCTACCCATCCGGCGCGGCTGAAAAGCAGCCTGAAGCTGACCTTCGCCGCCTCGCTGGTGCAGGGTGGGGTAGCGATCGCGCTGGTCACGCTGATGCTGGTGGTATTGCAGCTCTCTTCGCGCCAGCTGCACCAAAGCAGCTTCTGGCTGGAAAAGGGCAGCTTTATTCTGGTGATGCTGCTTGGCGTGCTGCTGAGTTGGCGCGCGCTGAAACGCCTGTTTGCGGCGATCAAGGCGATGCGCCCGGCGCCGGCGCTGCGCATCAACAGCCTGACGCCGCTGGCGGCGGATCATGTGCACAGCGCCAATTGCGGCTGCGGCCACCGGCATCTGCCGAGCGACAGCGAGCTGCAGGCGGGAAGCGACTGGCGCACTCAGGCCGCCATCGTGCTGGCGATGGGCATGCGCCCCTGTTCGGGGGCGATTTTGGTGCTGCTGTTCTCCAAAGTGATCGGCGTGTTCGGCTGGGGAGTGATCTCCGCGCTGGCGATGGCGTTCGGCACCTCGTTGACCATCTCGATGCTGGCGCTGCTGGTACATTACAGCCGCCGGCTGGCGGTGCGCCTCAGCCGTTCGCGCGCGCCCGCCGCCTGGAGCGCGGTGGCCTGGGGGGCGTTGGCGCTGGCCGGCGGCCTGATCCTGCTGGCCGCCGGGCTGTTGCTGTACGTCAGCGCGCAGCCGGAATTCGGCGGCGGCATCCGTCCCTTCTCCCGCTAACGGGCATAAAAAAAGCGCTGCATCGGCAGCGCTTTTTTCGATTCGCTTCTGGCGATTAACGCTTCAGCGCTTCGCTCAGTTCTTCACGCATGGTGGCCAGCATGGCTTTCACTACGCGCGGGTTGCCTGCCACCACGTTGCCGGAGCTGAAGTGGTTGTGGCCACCGACGAAGTCGGTCACCAGGCCGCCGGCTTCACGCACCAGCAGTTCGCCCGCGGCGAAATCCCACGGCTTCAGGCCGATTTCGAAGAAACCGTCTACGCGGCCGGCGGCCACATAGGCCAGATCCAGCGCAGCGGAACCGGTGCGGCGGAAGTCCGCGCACTGGGTGAACAGCTTGCCGACGATGTTGATGTAAGGCGTTGCGTGCTGTTTGACCTTGAACGGGAAGCCGGTCGCCATGATGGTGCCATCCAGATCTTTGGCGTTGGTGCCGCGCAGGCGGTAGCCGTTGAGCTGTGCGCCCTGGCCGCGAGTGGCGGTGAACAGTTCGTTGCGCATCGGATCGTAAACCACGGCCACTTCAGTACGGCCTTTGATGCGTACGGCGATGGAAACGGAGAAATGAGGGAAACGTTTGATGAAGTTTGCAGTGCCATCCAGTGGATCGATCACCCATTGCACATCGCGATCTTCGCCGATCAGCTCACCGCGTTCTTCGCTCACGATACTGTGTTGCGGATAAGACTTGCGGATGACGTCGATGATCAGATGCTCTGCATCGCGATCGACGTTGGTGACGAAGTCATTGGTCCCTTTCTGGCTCGCTTCTACAGCGTCCGGGGTTTCGTAGTTTTTGGCAATCAGGTTACCGGCCTTGCGCGCAGCGCGCACGGCGATAGTCAGCATCGGATGCATGGGTATCTTCCAACTAGGATGTTAAAGAACAGGAAACGGCGCGAAGTATAGCAGCTGTTCGGCAAATTGCCTATGGCTGTGTTAAGATGCTGCGATTTTCCGCCACGCTCAGAGTTTGTATGCTGCACAATATCCGCATTGTTCTGGTAGAGACTTCACATACCGGCAACATGGGCTCGACCGCCAGAGCCATGAAAACCATGGGTTTAACCAACCTTTATCTGGTTAATCCGCTGATCAAACCCGATTCTCAGGCCATCGCCCTGGCCGCCGGCGCCAGCGACGTGATCGGCAACGCCACTATCGTCGACACCCTCGATGACGCCATCGCCGGCTGTAGCCTGGTGGTGGGCACCAGCGCCCGTTCTCGCACCTTGCCGTGGCCGATGTTGGAGCCGCGTGAATGCGGCGTGCGCGCGGTGCACGAGGGCGAGCACGCGCCGGTGGCGCTGGTGTTCGGCCGCGAACGCGTCGGGCTGACCAACGATGAATTGCAGAAGTGCCACTACCACGTCGCCATTCCGGCCAACCCGGACTACAGCTCGCTGAACCTGGCGATGGCGGTGCAGATCCTGGCGTACGAAGTGCGCGTGGCTTACCTCGATCGCCAACAGGCGGGTGCGCCGCAGCTGGAAGAGACGCCGTACCCGCTGGTGGATGACCTCGAGCGTTTCTATCAGCACCTGGAGCAGACGCTGCAGCGCACCGGCTTTATTCGCCCGTCCCATCCGGGCCAGGTGATGAGCCGCCTGCGTCGGCTGTTCACCCGCGCGCGCCCGGAAGGGCAGGAGCTGAATATCCTGCGCGGCATGCTGACGTCGATCGAGAAACAGGATAAACATCAAGGTAATTAATTGATGTGGCATAGCGGCGGGTGACAATAGTATTAGTTATCCAAAGGTTATAACATGTATTTTATATACCTTTGTTCTTGCTAAGTTCAAAACGTGCTAATACTTGAGTCAATTACTAGGTTAAATAGTTGACTGTTTTACTCAGGAATGTCAGACTTTCGGCCATATTTGACCAACAGGTAACCATTGAGCTATGAGACTGACATCCAAAGGCCGTTATGCCGTAACCGCTATGCTCGACGTAGCGCTGCATTCCCAGGAAGGGCCGGTGCCACTGGCGGACATTTCCGAACGCCAGGGTATTTCGCTCTCTTATCTGGAACAATTATTCTCCCGTCTGCGCAAGAATGGCCTGGTGGCCAGCGTGCGCGGCCCGGGCGGTGGTTATCTGCTGGGTAAAGACGCGGGTGAGATCGCCGTTGGCGCTGTCATCACTGCCGTCGATGAATCGGTAGATGCAACCCGGTGCCAGGGCAAAGAAGGCTGTCAGGGCGGCGATCGCTGCTTGACCCACGCCCTGTGGCGCGATCTGAGCGAGCGCATCAGCGGGTTCCTGAACAACATTACGCTGGCAGAACTGGTCAACAACCAGGAAGTGCTGGTGGTGGCGGATCGTCAAAACAACGATACGCGCCGCACGGCCAACGGTCGTCCGCAAGAAACTATCAACGTTAATCTGCGCGCATAAGCAGCTGGCGAAATTATTTTAGTTTTTGGAAGTGATGTACGGAGCACAAGAGCAATGAAATTACCGATTTATCTGGATTACTCAGCAACGACGCCGGTTGACCCGCGCGTTGCTGAGAAGATGATGCAGTTTTTGACCCTGGACGGCACTTTCGGCAACCCGGCTTCCCGTTCCCACCGTTTCGGTTGGCAGGCGGAAGAGGCGGTAGACATCGCCCGTAACCAAATTGCCGAACTGGTGGGCGCCGACCCACGCGAAATCGTCTTCACCTCCGGGGCGACCGAATCCGACAACCTGGCGATCAAAGGTGCTGCCAATTTCTACCAGAAAAAAGGCAAGCACATCATCACCAGCAAAACCGAACACAAAGCCGTGCTGGACACCTGCCGTCAGCTGGAGCGCGAAGGGTTCGAAGTGACCTATCTGGCGCCGCAGAGCAACGGCATCATCAGCCTGCAGGATCTCGAAGCGGCGCTGCGCGATGACACCATTCTGGTCTCCATCATGCACGTCAACAACGAAATCGGCGTGGTGCAGGACATCGAAGCGATCGGCGAAATGTGCCGCGCGCGCGGTATCATCTACCACGTTGACGCCACCCAGAGCGTGGGCAAACTGCCTATCGATCTGAGCAAGCTGAAAGTCGATCTGATGTCGTTCTCCGGCCACAAAATCTATGGCCCGAAAGGCATCGGCGCGCTGTACGTGCGCCGCAAGCCGCGCATCCGCATCGAAGCGCAGGTACACGGCGGCGGTCACGAGCGCGGCATGCGTTCCGGCACCCTGCCTGTCCACCAGATCGTCGGCATGGGCGAAGCTTATCGCATCGCCAAAGAAGAGATGACCGAAGAGATGGCGCGTCTGCGCACCCTGCGCGATCGTCTGTGGAACGGCGTGAAAGATATGGAAGAAGTGTATCTGAACGGCGATCTGGAGCACGGCGCACCGAACATCCTGAACGTCAGCTTCAACTACGTTGAAGGCGAGTCGCTGATCATGGCGCTGAAAGACCTGGCCGTTTCCTCCGGTTCAGCCTGTACCTCCGCCAGCCTCGAGCCGTCCTACGTGCTGCGCGCGCTGGGCATGAGCGATGAATTGGCGCACAGCTCGATCCGTTTCTCCCTGGGGCGTTTCACCACGGAAGAAGAGATCGACTACACCATTCAACTGGTGCGTAAATCCATCGGCCGTCTGCGCGATCTGTCTCCGCTGTGGGAGATGTTCAAGCAGGGCGTGGACATCAACAGCATCGAATGGGCGCATCATTAATTCTCAGGTTTCAGGAGCAAGGTCATGGCTTACAGCGAAAAAGTAATCGATCATTATGAAAACCCGCGCAACGTGGGTTCCTTTGACAACGAAGATCCTACCGTCGGTAGCGGCATGGTAGGTGCGCCGGCTTGCGGCGACGTCATGAAGCTGCAAATCAAGGTTAACGATGAAGGCATCATCGAAGACGCGCGCTTTAAAACTTACGGCTGCGGTTCCGCCATCGCCTCCAGCTCGCTGGTGACCGAATGGATGAAGGGCAAGTCGCTCGATCAGGCTGAAGCGATCAAAAACACCCAGATCGCCGAAGAGCTGGAATTGCCGCCGGTCAAAATTCACTGCTCGATCCTGGCTGAAGACGCCATCAAAGCAGCGATTGCCGACTATAAGAGCAAGCATAGCGCCGAGTAATTTGTCTGAGTCGGCCCGGCCACGCCGGGCTTTGATTTGAAGTGTGAGGTTGTGATGTCTATTACCATGAGCGACAGCGCTGCGCAGCGTGTTCAGGCGTTTTTGACGAACCGCGGCAAGGGTCTCGGCCTGCGTCTGGGAGTGCGAACTTCCGGCTGCTCCGGAATGGCCTACGTGCTGGAATTTGTTGACGAAGCCAACGATGACGACATCGTGTTTGAAGACAAAGGCATCAAGGTGATCATCGACGGCAAGAGCCTGGTTTACCTTGACGGCACCGAGCTTGATTTCGTTAAGGAAGGCCTGAACGAAGGCTTCAAGTTCAACAACCCGAACGTCTCAAGCGAATGCGGCTGCGGCGAGAGTTTCAACGTCTGACAGTCCATCGTGCTCCCCCGTTTCGGCGGGGGAACTTCATCCGCTAACGCCCAGAGCACGCTATGGATTACTTTACTTTATTCGGGCTGCCAGTTCGCTACACCGTGGACGGCAGCCTGCTTGCGTCCCGCTTCCAGGATCTGCAGCGCCAATTTCACCCCGATCGTTTCGCCAACCAGCCGGAGCGCGAACGCCTGATGGCGTTGCAGCAGGCGGCGACCATCAATGAAGCTTACCAGTCGCTGAAGCACCCGTTAAAACGCGCGGAGTATATGCTATCTTTGCACGGCTTCGATCTGGGTAACGAACAGCATACGATGCGCGACACCGCGTTCCTGATGGAACAGCTGGAACTGCGCGAAGAGCTCGACGCCATTGAGCGCAAGCCGGAGGCGGAAAGCCTGCTGGCCGATTTCGGCGCGCGGCTGGCCACCTCCATCAAGCAGCGCAGTGCGCTGATGCTGCAGCAGCTGGACGGCGAGCAGTGGGCGGACGCCGCCGACACCGTGCGCAAGCTGCGTTTTTTGGACAAACTCCAGCAACAGGTTGAACAACTCGAAGAAAAACTGCTGGGTTTTGAGTAACACCTTCTGATTCTGATTGTGGAAGCTTCAACATGGCCTTATTACAAATTAGTGAGCCTGGCCTCAGCGCCGCGCCGCACCAGCGACGCTTGGCCGCCGGCATCGACTTAGGCACCACCAACTCGCTGGTCGCCACGGTGCGCAGCGGGCAAGCGGAAACGCTGGCCGACGAACAGGGCCGCCATTTGCTGCCTTCGGTGGTGCATTATCAGGCGGACGCGCAGCGCGTCGGCTGGGAGGCGCGCCAACAGGCGGCGCAGGATCCGGCCAATACCGTCAGCTCCATCAAACGCATGATGGGCCGCTCGTTGGCGGACGTGCAGCAACGTTACCCGAACCTGCCTTATCAATTCCAGGCCAGCGACAACGGCCTGCCGTTGATCGTCACCGCCGCCGGCCCGGTTAACCCGGTCGGCGTCTCCGCCGATATCCTGCGGGCCCTGTCCGCGCGCGCGCAAGCGGCGCTGGAAGGGGAGCTGGATGGCGTGGTGATCACCGTTCCCGCCTACTTCGACGACGCGCAGCGCCAGGGCACCAAAGACGCGGCGCGTCTGGCCGGCCTGCATGTCCTGCGCCTGCTGAACGAACCGACCGCGGCGGCGATCGCCTACGGGCTGGACTCCGGCCAGGAAGGGGTGATCGCGGTTTACGATCTGGGCGGCGGCACCTTTGATATCTCCATTCTGCGCCTCAGCCGCGGCGTGTTCGAAGTGCTGGCCACGGGCGGCGATTCCGCGCTGGGCGGCGACGACTTCGATCACCTGCTGGCCGACTGGCTGCGCGAGCAGGCCGGCGTGGCCGATCGCAGCGACCACGGCGTGCAGCGCCAGCTGCTGGACGCCGCCATCGCCGCTAAAATCGCGTTGAGTGATGCCGACAGCGTGCGCGTCGAGGTGGGCGGCTGGCAGGGCGAGGTGACCCGCGCCCAGTTCGAAGCGCTGATCGCCCCGCTGGTGAAACGCACGCTGATGGCCTGCCGCCGCGCGCTGAAAGACGCCGGCGTCGCCGCCGACGAGGTGCTGGAAGCGGTGATGGTCGGCGGTTCCACCCGCGTGCCGCTGGTGCGTGAGCAGGTGGGCGCCTTCTTCGGCCGCACGCCGCTGACGTCGATCGATCCGGATAAAGTGGTCGCCATCGGCGCCGCGATCCAGGCCGACATTCTGGTGGGCAACAAGCCGGACAGTGACATGCTGCTGCTGGACGTGATCCCGCTGTCGCTGGGCCTCGAAACCATGGGCGGTCTGGTGGAGAAAGTGATCCCGCGCAACACCACCATTCCGGTGGCGCGCGCGCAGGAATTCACCACCTTTAAAGACGGCCAGAGCGCGATGATGATCCACGTGCTGCAGGGCGAGCGCGAGCTGGTGCAGGACTGCCGTTCGCTGGCGCGTTTCACGCTGCGCGGCCTGCCGCCGCTGCCTGCCGGGGGCGCGCACATTCGCGTCACCTTCCAGGTGGATGCCGACGGTCTGCTGAGCGTCACCGCGATGGAGAAATCCACCGGCGTGGAAGCCTCGATCCAGGTGAAGCCGTCGTACGGCCTGTCGGACAGCGAAATCGCCGGCATGATCAAGGATTCGATGGCCAACGCGCAAAGCGACGTGGGCGCGCGCAAGCTGGCGGAGCAACGCGTGGAAGCCGCGCGGGTGCTGGAAAGCCTGCAGGGCGCGCTGGCCAGCGACGCCGCGCTGCTGAGCGAGGCGGAAAGCCAGGCGATCGCCGCCGCGACCCAGGCGTTGCAGCAGGCGGTGCAGGGGGAAGATCCCGCCGCTATCGAAGACGCCATCAAAACATTAGATGCACAAACGCAAGATTTTGCCGCGCGCCGCATGGACGCTTCCATTCGCCGCGCGCTGGCTGGCCATTCTGTGGATGAGGTTTAACCATGCCTAAAATTGTTTTCCTGCCCCATCAAGATCTTTGCCCGGAAGGGGCGGTTCTGGAAGCTGAAAAAGGGGAGTCGATCCTCAACGTTGCGCTGCGCAACGGCATTGAAATCGAGCACGCCTGCGAGAAATCCTGCGCCTGCACCACCTGCCACTGCATCGTGCGTGAAGGCTTCGATTCGCTGGAAGAGAGCAGCGAGCTGGAAGACGACATGCTGGACAAGGCCTGGGGGCTGGAGCCGGAAAGCCGCCTGAGCTGCCAGGCGCTGGTCGCCGACGAAGATCTGGTGGTCGAAATGCCGCGCTACACCGTCAACCACGCGCGTGAGCATTAATTGTTAGCCGCAGCGCCAACCCGGAGATCATAATGGGACTGAAGTGGACCGACAGCCGAGAAATCGGCGAAGCCCTGTACGACCAATACCCGGACACCGATCCGAAAACCGTGCGTTTTACCGATATGCATCAGTGGATCTGCGATCTGGAAGAGTTCGACGACGATCCGCAGGCTTCCAACGAAAAAATACTGGAAGCGATCCTGCTGGTCTGGTTAGATGAAGCGGAGTAAATAGCGTAACGGGCTGCCATGGGCGGCCCGTTTATTTTGTATCCGACATACCCGTCGTCTTTCAAACCGCAGCGTTGTTACCTGCACGTAGTTACGTGGCCCATCCGTGGGCCACGCCCCAAGGGGCCGCTGCGAGCAGCGTTCAAATCTGCTCCCGGCAGATTTGTCTTACCCCAGTCACTTACCTGAGTAAGCTCCTGGGGATGAGATCGCTGGGCGCCTAGCTGCAATTTGAAATCCATAGGGTATGCAATAAAGCCCTAATGAAATAATAAAGGGAACATCCGGAGTAAGAAGGCTATGACAACAGAATTCATGCAGGTCACGCTGTCGCAACAACCTGCCGACGCCCGTTGGGGCGAAAAAGCGCTGCTCAGCACCAACGGCGAAGGGATGACCATTCACCTGACGGGCACCGACAAGCTGGGCGCGATCCAGCGCGCGGGCCGCAAAATTGACGGTCAGGGCATCAAAAACGTCAAGCTGGCCGGCGACGGTTGGGACTTGGAAAACAGCTGGGCGTTTTGGCAGGGCTACCGCGGGCCGAAAGGGCAGCGCAACGTCGAATGGGCCGAGCTGCCGGAAGCCGCACGTCAGGAGCTGGATAAGCGCCTGAAGATCGTTGACTGGGTGCGTGACACCATCAACATGCCGGCGGAAGAGCTGGGGCCAGAGCAACTGGCGACCCGCGCCGTCGATCTGATGTGCGACGTCGGCTGCGATGCCGTCAGCTACCGCATCACCAAGGGCGAAGATCTGCGCGAGCAGAACTATGCCGGCATCCACACCGTCGGCCGCGGCTCCGAGCGCCCACCGGTGCTGCTGGCGCTCGACTTCAACCCGACCGGTAACCCGGATGCGCCGGTGTTCGCCTGCCTGGTCGGCAAGGGCATCACCTTCGATACCGGCGGTTATAGCCTGAAACAGAGCGCCTTTATGGATTCGATGAAGGCTGACATGGGCGGTGCGGCCACCATCACCGGCGCCCTGGCGCTGGCGGCGGCGCGCGGCCTGAAGCAGCGCGTGAAGCTGTACCTGTGCTGCGCCGACAACATGGTCAGCGGTAACGCTTTCAAACTGGGCGACATCATTCGCTACCGCAACGGCAAAACCGTTGAGGTGATGAACACCGATGCGGAAGGGCGCCTGGTGCTGGCCGACGGCCTGATCGACGCTTCTGAGCAGAACCCGCAGCTGATTATCGACTGCGCCACCCTGACCGGCGCCGCCAAAACCGCGGTCGGCAACGACTACCATGCGCTGTTCAGCTTCGACGACGCGCTGGCGCAGGAGCTGCTGAACAGCGCCACCGCCGAGCAAGAGCCGTTCTGGCGTCTGCCGCTGGCCGAGTTCCACCGCAGCCAACTGCCGTCCAACTTTGCCGAGCTGAACAACGTGGCCGGCCCGGCCTACACCGCCGGCGCCAGCACCGCGGCGGCCTTCCTGTCGCACTTCGTCAAGAATTACCAACAAGGCTGGCTGCACATCGACTGTTCCGCCACCTACCGCAAAGGCGCGGTGGAGCAGTGGTCGGCCGGCGCGACCGGTCTGGGCGTGCGTACCCTGGCCAACCTGCTGCTGAGCAAAGCCAAATAATTGAACGCCCGCTGCGTCGGGCGCTAGAATGCGCATTATCTTCGGGGCCCAGCATGCTGGGCCTCGCTATTTAATCCCTGGAGTTTGCCATGAGTGCCCATCATCACGATGCTGCCCCGAGCGAAAACGAACTTGAACGCCTGCTGAAGCTGGCGGTGACGGAGCCGGCCCATCGCCCGGCGTTCTTCCGTGAACTGCTCGACGCCACGGTGCTGATCCTCGGCGACAGCGAGCAGGTGCAGCAGGACGGCGACATCGCGCTGAACGCGGATACGCCGGTCAATATCCAGCATTGGGAGAAGCAGGGCGGCGGCAGCATCATTCCGTTCTTCACCTCGCTGGAAGCGTTGCAGAAAGCCGTTGAGGACGAACAGCCGTTCATCGCCATGCCGGCGCGGGTGCTGTTCGAAATCACCCAGGGTGCGGATCTGTTTCTCAACCCGAAGGCGGAGTACGGCAAGGAGTTCTACCCGGAAGAGGTGGCGATGCTGCTGGCGACCGGCGGCGTCGTCAAACCGGTTGAGCATTACGTCGACAAAGAGACCCAAATCCTGCTGGGGCAGCCCGAAGAGTATCCGTCGGCGATGGTGGACGCGTTGACCACGCTGTTCAGCCAGCGCAAGCCGGTGCGCCGCGCGTTTCTGGCGCTGATGCACGATCAGGCGGCGGACGAGAAGCCGAATCTGCTGATCGGGCTGGAAGTGGACGCCGAGCCGGCGGAGATCGAGGCGTTGATCAACGAGGCCGGCAGCGTCGCCAGCGAAACGGCGCCGAACGACGAACCGGTGGATTTCTGCCTGGTGTCGGAGAACGAGCGCGGCATCAGCCACTATCTGATCTCCCATACGCAGCCGTTTTATCAGCGCCGCTGGGGCAGTTGGCTGCGCAATTTGATCCCGTCTACCGACAAGACCCAGTAGCGCCGCCGCGTGGTCGAAAATGAATCATGAAGATCATATTTTTTTAATGAAATGTTGTTTTTCCCGTAGGCAAGCGTTAACGGCGCACATATAATCTGCGCCACTTGAGAAGGCCGGCAACATTGCAGACCGGCCTGTTTTGGAAGTCATACAGAGGCCATCATGACCGTAGAACGTACCTTTTCCATCGTTAAACCAAACGCTGTAGCCAACAACGACATCGGCGCTATCTACGCTCGTTTCGAGCGCGCCGGTTTCAAAATCATCGCCGCTAAAATGCTGCGTCTGACTCGCGAGCAAGCTGAAGGCTTCTACGCTGAGCACAAAGGCCGCCCATTCTTCGACGGTCTGGTTGAGTTCATGACCTCCGGCCCAATCATGGTGCAGGTTCTGGAATCTGAAAACGCCGTGCAGCGCAACCGCGACATCATGGGCGCAACCAACCCGGACAACGCGCTGGCCGGTACCCTGCGTGCCGACTACGCGGACAGCTTCACCGCTAACGCCGTTCACGGTTCCGATTCCGTTGAATCCGCACAGCGCGAAATCGCTTACTTCTTCAACGAAAGCGAAATCTGCGCACGTTAATCGTGCCGTTGCTGATAGCCAGGCATTCACCGGCTGAAACAATAAAAATGCCCTGAATGCCTTTCAGCCGTAGCCACCCGCTACTAAAATTTGTACAATGCCGCGCCCCTGATAAGACGACTTGTCAGGGGCGTGTTTTTAGTGCCGCCACCCGAATCATGCGGGCTGAAATGCACAACTTACTGTCCATTCTTTAGCGCCATAACGTGTAATAACGAGGCCAGAGATCATTATGTTAGAACCCATCACGTCCGAGCACACCGTGTCTGAAAATAATTCGCTGACTACCCCCTCCGTTAACGTGGAGCAACCGGCTGCGGCCAAAATCAACCTGCTGGACCTGAACCGCCAGCAAATGCGCGAGTTCTTCGCCGAAATGGGCGAGAAACCGTTCCGCGCCGATCAGGTGATGAAGTGGATTTACCACTACTGCTGCGACGATTTCGAGCAGATGACCGACATCAACAAAGTCCTGCGCGGCAAGCTGCAACGCGTGGCGGAAATCCGCGCGCCGGAAGTGGCGGAAGAACAGCGTTCGGCCGACGGCACCATCAAGTGGGCGATTAAAGTCGGCGATCAGCAGGTCGAAACCGTGTATATCCCGGAAGCCGACCGCGCGACGCTGTGCGTCTCCTCGCAGGTAGGCTGCGCGCTGGAGTGCAAATTCTGTTCGACGGCGCAGCAGGGCTTCAACCGCAACCTGCGCGTGTCGGAAATCATCGGCCAGGTGTGGCGCGCGGCGAAAATCATCGGCGCGCTGAAGGTGACCGGCCAACGCCCGATCACCAACGTGGTGATGATGGGGATGGGCGAGCCGCTGCTCAACCTGAACAACGTGGTGCCGGCGATGGAAATCATGCTGGACGACTTCGGCTTTGGCCTGTCCAAACGCCGCGTGACCCTGTCTACCTCCGGCGTGGTGCCGGCGCTGGACAAGCTGGGCGACATGATCGACGTGGCGCTGGCGATCTCGCTGCACGCGCCGAACGACACCATCCGCGATGAGATCGTGCCGATCAATCGCAAGTACAACATCGAGACCTTCCTGTCCGCGGTGCGTCGCTATTTGGAGAAATCCAACGCCAATCAGGGCCGCGTGACCGTCGAGTACGTGATGCTGGATCATATCAACGACAGCACCGACGATGCGCATCAGCTGGCGGAAGTGCTGAAAGACACGCCGTGCAAGATCAACCTGATCCCATGGAACCCGTTCCCGGGCGCCCCTTACGGCCGCAGCTCCAACAGCCGGGTGGATCGTTTCTCCAAGGTGTTGATGGAATACGGCTTTACGACTATTGTTCGTAAAACCCGTGGTGACGATATCGACGCCGCCTGCGGGCAACTGGCGGGTGAAGTGATCGACCGTACCAAGCGTACCCTGAAGAAGAAAATGGCCGGGGAACCTATCAACGTACGGGCGGTCTGAATCCTATAGCACCATTTTTTGTTATCTAACAGCCTGTTATGCGAAAGCGTGTCGCTGGCGGGCGTTAGCTGACGGCCGATAAGGAAATGAATGCGGGCATGAAGCTGAAACTGTGGGGTGTGTGGCTGGCGGCCGGGTTGTTGGCCGGGTGTTCCGGTTCAGCGCCGGAAAAGGAAGCGCAAGTCTCTGAGGCGGGCCAAACGCGGTTGCAGCTGGGCTTGGAGTACCTGCAGCAAGGCGATATGGACGCCGCGCGCCAGAACCTGGAAAAGGCGTTGGACGCAGCTCCGCAGGATTACCGCACTCAGTTGGGCATGGCACTCTATGAGCAGCGGATCGGTGAAAATGCCGCGGCCGAACAGCGTTATCGGCAAGCGCTCAAACTTGCGCCGGGCAATGGCACCGTATTGAATAATTACGGTGCGTTTCTTTGCGGTTTAGGGCAGTATGTACCGGCGCAACAGCAGTTTAGCGCTGCGGCGCTGGCGCCCGATTATGGCCAGGTCGCCGACAGCCTGGAAAACGCAGGTTACTGTTTTCTCAAGGCCGGACAAAACGATGAGGCGCGCACGCTGTTGAGCCGCGCGCTGAAAGTCGATCCGGACAAAGGCACTCCGCTGTTGGCGGAGGCCGAAAAGCAATTTGGAGAAGGGAAGCGCGCCCAGTCGCAACTTTTATTGGATGTTTATCAGCATGTTCTGCCGGCCAGCGCCAGCAGCTTATGGTTACAGATTCGTTTCGCCGCGTTAGCCGGCCGTCAGGATAGCGTTCAACGCTATGGCAAGCAGCTAGCGCGAAGTTTTCCACAATCCAAACAGTACCAGCAGTTCTTAGCTAATGAATACTGAAGCCTCCCAAGATAAAACCGTATCCATGACGACGGGCCAGCGCCTGCGTCAGGCCCGTGAGCAACTCGGGCTGAGCCAACAGACCGTTGCAGAACGCCTGTGTCTCAAAATGTCCACCGTGCGCGATATCGAGGAAGACAGCGTGTCCGCTGACCTCGCGTCCACCTTCGTGCGCGGCTACATCCGTTCCTACGCCAAGCTGGTGCATTTGCCGGAAGACGAACTGCTGCCGATGCTGGCCAAGCAGGCGCCGTTGAAGATGGCGAAAGTGGCGCCGATGCAAAGCTTCTCGCTGGGCAAGCGCCGCAAGAAACGCGACGGCTGGCTGATGAGCTTCACCTGGCTTATCGTGTTCGTGGTGATCGGCCTGACCGGCGCCTGGTGGTGGCAAAACCACAAGGCCCAGCAGGAAGAGATCGCCACCATGGCCGATCAGTCCTCCGCGCAGCTTTCGCAGAATAACGAAGGGCAGTCCGTGCCGCTGACCGACGGCAATGCCGATGCCGGCACCAACGTGCCGTTGACCGACAACAGCGCCGCGCCGGCCGATACTGGCGCAGCGGCTCAGGCGCCGGCGGCGACCGCCCAGGCGCCGAGTGCGGCTCAGCAGCAGCCTGCCGTGGTGTCGCCAAGCCAGACCACCCTGCCGGAAACCGCGCCGGCGGCACAGGCGCCGTTGCCGACCGCCGATGCGGGCGTGGCTGCGCCGGCGGCCGATCCGAATGCGCTGGTGATGGATTTCTCTGCCGACTGCTGGCTGCAGGTGACCGACGCGAGCGGTAAGACGCTGTTCAGCGGCACCCAGAAGCAGGGCGGCAAGCTGAACCTGACCGGCACTGCGCCGTATAAACTGACCATCGGCGCGCCGGCGGCAGTTCAGATCCAGTATCAGGGTAAACCGGTTGATTTAAGCCGGTTCGTTAAGTCAAACCGTGTTGCTCGCCTGACCGTCGCCGCGCAGTAATCGCGCGGCACCGGTCGTGATGTCAGAGCAGCAATGGAGAGTAAGTAATGCATAACCAAGCGCCCATCAACCGTCGAAAATCTACACGCATTTACGTCGGCAAGGTGCCTATTGGTGATGGCGCGCCGATTGCCGTGCAGTCGATGACCAACACCCGTACCACCGATGTTGAAGCAACGGTTAATCAGATTAAAGCGCTGGAGCGCGTGGGCGTCGACATCGTCCGCGTTTCGGTTCCTACCATGGACGCCGCCGAGGCGTTCAAGCTGATCAAGCAGCAGGTCAACGTGCCGCTGGTCGCCGATATCCACTTCGATTATCGCATCGCGCTGCAGGTTGCCGAATACGGCGTAGACTGCCTGCGCATCAACCCGGGCAACATCGGCAACGAATCGCGCATTCGCTCGGTGGTGGACTGCGCCCGCGACAAGAACATCCCGATTCGCATCGGCGTCAACGGCGGCTCGCTGGAGAAAGACCTGCAGGAAAAGTACGGCGAACCTACGCCGGAAGCGCTGCTGGAATCCGCCATGCGCCACGTGGACATCCTCGATCGCCTCAACTTCGACCAGTTCAAGGTCAGCGTCAAGGCGTCGGACGTGTTCCTGGCGGTGCAGTCTTACCGCCTGCTGGCCTCGCGCATCGATCAGCCGCTGCATCTGGGTATCACCGAAGCCGGCGGCGCACGCAGCGGGTCGGTCAAATCGGCCATCGGCCTGGGCATGCTGCTGTCTGAAGGCATCGGCGACACCCTGCGCATCTCGCTGGCGGCGGATCCGGTCGAAGAGGTGAAGGTCGGTTTCGATATCCTGAAGTCGCTGCGCATCCGCGCGCGCGGTATCAACTTTATCGCCTGCCCGACCTGTTCGCGTCAGGAGTTCGACGTGATCGGCACGGTGAACGCGCTGGAGCAGCGCCTGGAAGATATCATCACGCCGATGGACGTTTCGATCATCGGCTGCGTTGTGAACGGCCCGGGCGAAGCGCTGGTGTCCACCATGGGCGTGACCGGCGGCCACAAGAAGAGCGGCTTCTATGAAGACGGCGTGCGCCAGAAAGAGCGTTTCGACAACGAACAGATGATCGACCAGCTGGAAGCGAAAATTCGCGCCAAGGCCGCGATGATGGACGAAAGCAACCGCATCACGGTCAATCTGCTGGAAAAGTAAGCGTTATCGCTACACGGCGGGCCTGTTGGCCCGCTTGTTTATGAACCTGAAGGGCAGAAAACCGCATCCGCGTTGAATACCGGGCGGCAAAGTCCCTATAATCAGGTTCATTTTTACAGACAACGGACAGAGAACTCACGTGGCAAAGAACATTCAAGCCATTCGCGGCATGAACGACTACCTGCCGGAAGAAACGGCATTATGGCAGCGTATTGAAGGCACCCTCAAGCAGGTGCTGGGCAGCTACGGTTACAGCGAAATCCGGTTGCCGATTGTAGAGCAGACCCCGTTATTCAAACGCGCGATCGGTGAAGTGACCGACGTCGTGGAAAAAGAGATGTATACCTTCGAAGACCGCAACGGCGAAAGCCTGACGCTGCGTCCGGAAGGGACGGCCGGCTGCGTGCGCGCCGGCATCGAACATGGTCTGCTGTACAATCAGGAACAGCGTCTGTGGTACATCGGCCCGATGTTCCGCTACGAGCGCCCGCAGAAGGGTCGTTACCGTCAGTTCCATCAGCTGGGCGCGGAAGTGTTCGGCCTGCAAGGCCCGGACGTCGACGCCGAGCTGATCCTGCTGACCGCCCGCTGGTGGAAAGCGCTGGGCATCGCCGAGCACGTCAAGCTGGAGCTGAACTCCATCGGTTCGCTGGAGGCGCGCGCCAACTACCGCGACGCGTTGGTGGCGTTCCTGGAGCAGCACGTCGAGGTGCTGGACGAAGACTGCAAACGCCGCATGTACAGCAACCCGCTGCGCGTGCTGGACTCCAAGAATCCTGAGGTGCAGGCGCTGCTGAACGACGCGCCGCGCCTGTCCGAGTACCTGGATGAAGAATCCCGTGCTCACTTCGCCGGTCTGTGTGAACTTTTGGCGCAGGCAGGTATCCCATATACCGTTAACGAGCGCCTGGTACGCGGTCTGGATTACTACAACCGCACCGTGTTTGAGTGGGTGACCACCAGCCTGGGCGCGCAGGGCACCGTCTGCGCGGGCGGCCGTTACGACGGCCTGGTCGAGCAATTGGGCGGCCGTGCCACCCCGGCGGTCGGTTTCGCCATGGGCCTCGAGCGCCTGGTGTTGCTGGTGCAGGCGGTTAACCCGGAATTCAAGGCGCCGTCGGCTATCGACGTGTACGTCATCTCTTCCGGCGCGGGCACCCAGAGCGCGGCGATGCAGCTGGCTGAACAGGTGCGCGACGCGGCGCCGCAGCTGAAGCTGATGACCAATTACGGCGGCGGCAACTTCAAGAAGCAGATCACCCGTGCGGACAAATGGGGCGCGCGCATCGCGCTGATCCTGGGTGAGAGCGAAGTGGCGGCGCAGCAGGTGGTGGTGAAAGACCTGCGCAGTGGTGAACAAGAAACGCTGGCGCAAAGCGAAGTCGCTGCGCGTCTGGCTTTGATGTTAGGTTAAGGAGAAGGACACCGTGG
Organism: Serratia sp. SM04; assembly: GCF_040280225.1. Taxonomy (NCBI): domain Bacteria; kingdom Pseudomonadati; phylum Pseudomonadota; class Gammaproteobacteria; order Enterobacterales; family Yersiniaceae; genus Serratia; species Serratia sp. SM04. Next base: position 174,338 of record NZ_JBEOQT010000021.1, read on the forward strand.
AAGTCTATACCACTGAAAACGAACAAGTCGACGCACTGCGTCGGTTCTTTGCCGAGAACGGCAAAGCGCTGGCGGTGGGCGTGGTGCTCGGAATTGGTGCCCTGGTTGGCTGGCGTTACTGGCAGAGCCATGAAAACTCCAACATGATGGCTGCGTCGCAATCCTATCAGGAAGCCAGCGATCGTCTGGCGGCCGGCAAGCCGGATGACGTGGCTGCCGCGGAGAAATTTGTCCAGGCTAACGGTAACAGCTACGGCGTATTGGCCGCGCTGCAGTTGGCCAAGCACTTTGTCGAACAGAATGATTTCGCCAAGGCGGAACAGCAATTGGCGCTGGCGCAGGGCCAGACCAAAGACGACAACCTGTTGGCGATGATCGACCTGCGTCTGGCGCGCGTCCAGCTGCAGGAGAAAAAGCTGGATGAAGCGCTGAAAACGCTGGATGGCGTGAAAGGCGAAGGCTGGGCGGCGATGATGCAGGATGTGCGCGGCGATGTGCTGCTGGCCAAGGGCGACGCCAAGGGCGCGCGCGAAGCTTACAGCAAGGGCATTGAGTCCAACGCTTCTCAGGCGCTGCAGGTTCTGCTGCGCATGAAATTGAATAACTTGTCCAGCTAAGGGGAATTCCCATGCAATTGCGTAAAACACTCTTGGTCGGACTGGTTTCCGCTGCCTTGCTGAGTGGTTGCTCGCTGTTTAACAGCGAAGAAGACGTGGTTACCATGTCGCCGTTGCCGAAAGTTGAAAATCAGTTTACGCCGAGCAAGGCGTGGAGCACCTCGGTGGGCGACGGTATCGGTGAGTATTACTCCCACCTGCGTCCGGCCTATCAGGACAGCACCATTTACGCCGCCGATCGCTTCGGCATCGTGAAAGCGATGGACGCCGACAGCGGCAACGAGAAGTGGAAGGTCAATCTCTCCGAGAAGACCGGTTTCTTCTCCAGCAACCTGTCTGCGCTGCTGTCCGGCGGCCTGACGGTCGCGGGTGACAAGGTTTACGTCGGCAGCGAAAAAGCGGTGGTTTACGCATTGAACACCGCCGACGGCGCCATCGCCTGGCAGACTAAAGTGGCCGGCGAAGCGATCTCCCGTCCGGTTGTCAGCGACGGCATGGTGTTGGTGCACACCTCCAACGGCATGCTGCAGGCGTTGAACGAAGCCGACGGCGCGGTGAAATGGACGGTTAACCTGGACATGCCTTCGCTGTCGCTGCGCGGTGAATCCGCGCCGGCCGTCGCCTTTGGCGCCGCCATCGTCGGCGGTGACAACGGCCGCGTCAGCGCCGTGCTGATGCAGCAGGGCCAACTGATCTGGCAACAGCGTATTTCTCAGCCGAGCGGCGCGACCGAAATCGATCGCCTGAACGACGTGGACACCACGCCGGTGATCGTTGACGGCGTGGTCTACGCGCTGGGTTACAACGGCAACCTGACGGCGCTGGATCTGCGTTCCGGCCAGATTATCTGGAAACGCGAGCTGGGTTCGGTGAACGATTTCATCGTCGACGCGGGCCGCATCTACCTGATCGACCAAAACGATCGCGTCGTCGCGCTCAGCACCGAAGGCGGCGTGACCGTGTGGACGCAGAGCGATCTGCTGCACCGCAACCTGACGCCGCCGGTGATGTATAATGGTTATCTGGTGACCGGTGACGCCGAAGGCTATCTGCACTGGATCAACACCACCGATGGCCGTTTTGTCGCCCAGCAGGAAGTGGACAGCTCCGGCTTCCTGTCTGCGCCGATGGTGGCCGGCGACAAGCTGATCATCCAGGCTCGCGGCGGGAAAGTTTACGCTTTCACCCGCTAACGCCGCTCGTCGCAAGGCTTGAAAACGGCTCCTGAATGTTCAGGGGCCGTTTCGTATTTTTATAAGCTGCACCGCTGGTGTCTATCCACAGTGCAGTAACGCATTGATTATTAAGTAATGAGGCTTCAACAATGATACCTGTCGTCGCGCTGGTCGGGCGCCCGAATGTGGGTAAATCCACCTTGTTCAACCGTTTAACCCATACGCGCGATGCGCTGGTGGCGGATTTCCCGGGGCTGACGCGTGACCGCAAGTATGGTCGTGCTGAAATCGAAGGCAATGAATTTATCATCGTCGATACCGGCGGTATCGACGGCACCGAAGACGGCGTTGAAACGCGCATGGCCGGTCAGTCGCTGCTGGCGATCGAAGAGGCGGACATCGTGCTGTTCATGGTCGACGCCCGCGCCGGCCTGATGCCGGCGGATCAGGGCATCGCCCAGCACCTGCGCAGCCGCCAGAAGGCGACCTTCCTGGTGGCCAACAAGACCGACGGCCTGGATCCGGACACCGCCACCGCCGATTTCTACTCGCTCGGCCTGGGTGAAGTGTTCGCTATCGCCGCTTCCCACGGCCGTGGCGTGACCCAACTGATCGAACACGTGCTGGTGCCGTTCGTGCCGGAAAAACCGGAAGACGTCGAGCTGACCGAGGAAGAGGCCAACGCCGCTTACTGGGCCGAGCAAAACGGCGAAACGCTGGAAGGCGAAGAAGACGAAGAGCCGGAAGAAGCGTTCAACCCGCAGGATCTGCCGATCAAGCTGGCGATCGTCGGCCGCCCGAACGTCGGTAAGTCTACGCTCACTAACCGCATCCTCGGCGAGGAGCGCGTGGTGGTGTATGACATGCCGGGCACCACCCGCGACAGCATCTACATTCCAATGGTGCGCGACGAACGCGAATATGTGCTGATCGACACCGCCGGGGTGCGCAAACGCGGCAAGGTGACTGAAACCGTCGAGAAGTTCTCGGTGATCAAGACCCTGCAGGCGATTGAAGACGCCAACGTGGTGCTGCTGGTGATCGACGCGCGTGAAGGCATCTCCGATCAGGATCTCTCGCTGCTCGGCTTTATCCTCAATAGTGGGCGCTCACTGGTGATTGCGGTCAACAAGTGGGACGGCATGAGCGAAGAAGATCGCGAGCACGTGAAAGAGATGCTCGACCTGCGTCTGGGCTTCGTTGACTTCGCGCGCGTGCACTTCATTTCCGCGCTGCACGGCAGCGGCGTCGGCAACCTGTTCGAATCGGTGCAGGAAGCCTACGAGTGCGCAACCCGCCGCGTAAACACCTCGATGCTGACCAAAATCATGCAGATGGCGGTTGACGATCACCAGCCACCGTTGGTGCGCGGCCGCCGTGTGAAGCTGAAATATGCTCACGCCGGCGGTTACAACCCGCCGATCGTGGTGATCCACGGCAACCAGGTCAGCGATCTGGCCGATTCGTACAAACGCTACCTGATGAACTACTTCCGCCGCTCGCTGAACGTGATGGGGACGCCGATCCGCATCCAGTTCAAAGAGGGCGACAACCCGTTCGCCGGCAAACGCAACCTGCTGACGCCGACCCAGATGCGTAAGCGCAAGCGCCTGATGAGCCACCTGAAAAAGAGCAAGTAATCGCTCATGAGGGGCGCGGCAGTGATGCCGCGCCCCTTTTTTATTGGCCCGAAATCGTTTTATTATCTGAAGATTACCTCGCCTGCCTGAAGGAACACCATGTCCTGGGAAACCTGGAGTTTTGCGTTTAACGTCACCGTGCCGAATCTGCTGATGATGCTGCTGGGGATCCTGCTGCGCCATTGGCGCCTGATGGATGACCGCTTTGTCGACGGCGCGACCCGCCTGGTGTTCAATCTGGCGCTGCCATGCCTGCTGTTTTTCAGCATCGCCACCAACCACCCGCAGCTGCTCGGCAACCTGCCGCTGGTGCTGTTCGGCGCGGTCGGCACGCTGGCGACCTTCCTGCTCCTGGAGCTGGCCGCCAAGTGGCTGGTGAAAGAACCGCGTGAGCGCGGGGTGTTCGTACAGGGCGGTTTCCGCGCCAATACCGCCATCGTCGGCCTGGCCTACGCCATGACCGCCTACGGTAGCGAAGGCATTGCGCTCGCCTCGCTGTATCTGACGGTGACGGTGATCCTGTTCAACGTGCTGTCGGTCATCACCCTCACGCGCAGCCTGCAGGGCGGGCAGGGCAAGAAAATCAGCCACCTGTCTTTGCTGCGCAGCATCGTTACCAACCCGCTGATCATCGGCCTGGTGTGCGGGCTGCTGTACGCGCAAACCGGGCTGGGCATCCCGACCGTGATCCGCCAGACCGGCAGCTATATCTCTGCGCTGTCGCTGCCGCTGGCGCTGCTGTGCACCGGCGCCAGCCTGGATTTTCGCGCCATGTTCCGCTCGTCCAACGTGGCGGCGCTGTCGTCGGCGGCCAAGCTGTTTCTGGTGCCGTGCCTGATGACGCTGGCCGGCTGGCTGTGCGGGTTTCAGGGGGCGGCGCTGGGCATTATCTTCCTGTTTTCCGCTACGCCGACCGCGTCGGGCAGCTATGTGATGACGCGCGCCATGGGTGGCAACGCCACGCTGGCGGCCAATATTATCGCCATCACCACCGTCGGTTCGTTCTTCACCACCGCGTTGGGGATTTATTTCTTGCGCTCATGGGGCGCGATTTAACCTGGAGTCGTTATGGAAGCGCACTGTCCGCAATGCCGTCAGACCATGAAGTGGGTAGCGGGTCACTACCATTGTGAAGCCTGCCAGCGCGATTATCGGCTGCTGGCGAGCTGCCCGGCGTGCGGGCAGCCGCTGCAAGAATTGAAAGCCTGCGGGGCGGTGGATTACCTGTGCCAGAACGGGCACGGGCTGATCTCCAAAAAACGGGTGAATTTCAGCTATCAGCCGCTGTAAGTCCTCACTCATCCACCTGGCCGGTTTTCCACAGATCCACCAGCGCCTGCGGCGCGCTGCTTTCCGGGATTAACAGCACGATCTCAGTGCTCAGGGTGGGGCTGGTGTAGTTGATTTGCACGCGGTAGTAGCGCTGGTCGCCGCAGCCGGGGGAGCTGGGCTGGCCTTCTTCCTGCGCATAGGGCAGCGTCTGGTTCAGCAACTGATTCAGGCGCTGCCGCTGCTCCGGCGTGATATCGGCCAGCGCGATGCGGCGCTGGCCCGCCAGTTTGGGAATGTAGGCAAAGCCTCCCTCGCGCGCCAGCTCAATGACCGTATCCTGATTGAGCGTCGGCAGCGGTTTCATTATTCCACCCCCACCTGATGCCAGGCTTGCTGCACCTTGTCCGCCACGCTCTGATCGAAACGCGCCTGCGCATGTTTCACCGTGGTGCGGGCGAAGGTGGCGAAGTCGGCGTTTTGCGGCAGCGCTTTGTCGCACACCGTGTCATACCAGACGTAACCGGCTTTCTCCCAGGCGAAGCCGCCCAGCGCCGTCGCCGCCAGGTAGAAGGCGCGGTTGGGGATGCCGGAGTTGAGGTGCACGCCGCCGTTGTCTTCCTTGGTCTGGATATAATCCTTCATGCTGGCGGGCTGCGGGTCTTTGCCCAGCAGCGGATCGTCGTAGGCGGTGCCGGGTGCCGACATCGAGCGCAGCCCTTGGCCTTTGATGCCCTCGGCGAGCAGCCCGGCGCCGATCAGCCAGTCGGCTTTATCGGCGGTTTGCTGCAGGTGGAACTGCTTGACCAACGAGCCGAATACGTCGGACAGCGATTCATTGAGCGCCCCGGACTGCTGATAGTAGATCAACCCGGCTTCGCTCTCGGTCACGCCGTGCGCCAGCTCGTGGCCGACCACGTCGATGGCGATGGTGAAACGGTTGAAGATCTCGCCGTCGCCGTCGCCGAACACCATCTGCTGGCCGTTCCAGAAGGCGTTCTGGTACTCCTTGCCGTAGTGCACGCTGCCAACCAGCGGCAGCCCCTGGTTATCCAGTGAATTGCGGCGGTAGGCCTGCCAGAAGAAATCGTAGGTGACACCGAGGTAGTCGTAGGCTTCGTCCACCGCCACATCGTGGTTGCTGGGCTGGCCCTCTTTGCGCACCTGTTTGCCGGGCAGCTGGGTGCCGTTCTGGGCGTCGTAGATATCGCGGAGCGCTTCGCCGGCTCGGGCGTTTTTCTCGGTCGGCGAACGCAGCGGCTTGTTGCCGAGCAGGCTTTGCACGTGGTTCAGCGTGTGCAGCGCGCAGTCGCGCTGCGGGGCGTTGCCGTGTTCAATGATGCGGCGCAGCATGTAGGGAGGAATGACGGAACGCATGCGCTGGGCTGGCATAGTGGCTCTCCTTAGGCAAAAATTTTACCTCATCGAATGAATGCACTGTGCCTAAGTGTAGCCTACTCGTCATAAAGCCTGTGGTCATGCGTGCTCACCGCCGGCGCGGTCTTGTGCGGGCTGATGCGTCGCACCGAGGTGCGCACCGCCAGCCGGCCGTGCAGCAGCAGATTACACGGCGGCGCGTCGGCGCGCAGCATGCGCCGCTGCAGCAGTTGGATCGCCTCGTAGCCCAGTTCGTCACGCGGCACCTGCACCGAGGTCAGCGGCACATCGTGGATTTCCGCCAGATTGAAGCCGTCGGTGCTCATCACCGAGACGTCGCCCGGCACGCTCAGCCCCCGCTTGTTGAGCGCTTTGACCGCCCCGACCGCCATGTAGTCGCCGCCGGCCAGGATCGCCGTCGGCAGCGGGGAGTGGCCGTGGATGCCATCGAGATAGGTGGTCAGCGCCTGCTCGGCCTCTTCGCCGCCGAAGCCGGAGGTGGTGATCAGATGGCGGCCGTCGTCGAACGGCAGATGATGCCGGGCGTAGGCCTGGCGGATGCCCGCCAGCCGCAGCTCCATGGTGTGGCGGCGCAGGCATTGCAGATTGAGGATATGGCTGTGCCCCTGCTGGAACAGGTAGCTGGCGGAATAGTCGCCGATCAGCTGATGATCCGGCGAGACGCTGTCCAGCCGCATCTGCCGATCGCTGCAGTTGATCAGCACGCAGGGCTTGTGCAGATCGGCGGCCAGGGTGTGGATATGCTCGTCGTCGATGCCGATGATCAGCGCCGCTTCGGTGTGCGGGTCGCTCATCTTTTCCAGAAACAGCGCGCCGTCGCTGTGTTGCTCTTCCAGCCCGCAGTAGCGGATGCGCACCTCGTGCTCCATCAGCGCGGCGGCGATACCCTGAATGACCTTGTAGTAGAAGATGTCGGTGCGTACGTCGAACGCGCGCTGCGGCGCGAACACCATCACGTTGTTCAGCATCAGCCGGCCGCTGGAAATGCCCTGCAGAATGCCGTTTTGCTGCGCACAGTCCAGCACCTTGCGGCGCGCCTCGGCGCTGGTGTTGGCCTTGCCTGCCAGCACGCGGGAAACGGTGCTGATCGACAGCCCGGTTTGGCGAGCGATCTCCTGAATTTTCAGCTTTCCGTTCATTCTGTGATCTCCTTCAAATTCGTCCGTGAGAATATTTTCATTGCAGATTTTCAGCGTCTTGACCGGATTTCTTGGTCATTATGACTATTTTTTCACCCGCCTGTGAAAATCTTTGCAAAAAACAGCGTTTCGCTGCGCGCTCTCGCTGAGTAGTCTGCATTGGTACACCAATTTTAGCGACATGTCAGTCCAATTTTAACGGTGTGCGAAAATGAAAACAAAAATAAATCATGGGGTTGTGATTGTCTGTCGGCCAATGATATGGCGCCGACCCGTTTTCACCGCCCCGTGTTTGATAGCACAACGTACCCTACCAAAACGCGCGTCGCCGTAGCCGGCGGCCGCGGGGAGAGAACCGATGAGTGTGGAGATCAATCAGGCGGTCGCGCAGAGCGGCCGGCGCAAGTTCAAATCGCTGCGCTGGTGGATGCTGGCGCTGTTCTTGCTGGGCGTCACGGTCAACTACATCACCCGCAACTCGCTGGGCATTCTGGCGCCGGAGCTGAAAACCAGCCTGAACATGAGCACCGAGCAATATGCCTGGGTGGTGGCGTCGTTCCAGCTGGCCTACACGGTGTTTCAGCCGATCTGCGGCTGGCTGATCGACGTTATCGGCCTGAAGATGGGCTTTCTGATCTGTGCCGGCATCTGGGCGGTGGTGTGCATGCTGCACGCCGGCGCCGGCAGCTGGCTGCAACTGGCCATTCTGCGTTTCTTCATGGGGGGCGCGGAGGCGGCGGCCACCCCGGCCAACGCCAAGGCGATCTCCGACTGGTTTCCGAAGAAGGAGCGGCCGATCGCTGCCGGCTGGGCGGGCGTCGGTTTCTCCATCGGCGCCATGCTGGCGCCGCCGATCATCGTCATCGCTCACGTCTCCTTCGGCTGGCAGGGCGCCTTCCTGTTCTCCGGCGGGCTGGCGCTGATCTGGGTGGTGCTGTGGTGGCTGTTCTACCACTCGCCGCAGCAGCACCCGAACCTCAGCCAGCAAGAGCTGGATCTGATCCGCGAAGACAACGAGCCGGTGCTGCCGAAGCTGCCGTTCCTCACCTCGCTGGCCAGCCTGTGCAAGAACAAGAAGTTTTACGGCATCGCCATCCCGGCCTTTCTCGCCGAGCCGGCCTGGGCGGTATTCAGCTTCTGGGTGCCGCTGTACCTGGCCACCGAACGCGGCATGGATCTGAAACAGATCGCGATGTTCGCCTGGCTGCCGTTTCTGGCGGCGGATATCGGCAGCGTCGCCAGCGGCTATCTCACCACCCTGTACCGCAAATGGTTCGGCTGCAGCCGCGTCAACTCGGTGGTCGCCAGCTCGGTGACCGGCGCTTTCCTGATGGTGTCGCTGGCGTTCGTGGCGATCACCCAAGATCCCTATGTGGCGATCGCGCTGATCTCGATCGGCGGCTTCGGCCACCAGGTGATCTCCTGCATGCTCAGCGCGCTGGTGGTGGAGTCGTTCGATAAAAACCAGATGGCGACGGTCAACGGCATGCGCGGATCCAGCGCCTGGATCGCCAGCTTCCTGTTCACGCTGCTGATCGGCGCGGTATCCGACACCATCGGCTTCAACCCGCTGTTCATCGCCATGGGCTTCTTCGATCTGATCGGTGCCCTGTTCCTGATTGCCCTGATCGCCGAACGCGGCGGTAAGAAAACACCTTCACACAGCTAAGTGGAATGCTTATGAAAACCTTGAAAAACTGGACGCTGGCGGCGCAGCATGCCGACCACGTTGAGCTGCTGGTCGATGAACGCCACCGTTTCTGCCTGTACGTGCTGGAAGACGGTCTGTTCCGCGTGTTGATCAAACGTGAGGGCGAACTGGCGCTGGATCGTACCTGGAGCATCGCGCCGCAGGAAGATGTGCCCTGGGAGGGGCGCGATCGGCTCAGCGTCGCCGGCTTCAGCCTGCCGGGCTACCAGCTGCGCCAGGAGGGCGATCGGCTGGTGGTCAGCACGCCGCTGCTGCGCGTGACGGTGCATCAGCCGCTGTGGCTGGAATGGGAATATTGCAACGCCGCCGGCGAATGGCGGCCGCTGGCGGCGGATCGGCCGACCAGCGCCTACCTGCTCAATGCGCACGGCGACGGCGTGGCGCACTATCAGCGGCGTTTCGCCGATGAGCGTTATTACGGCCTGGGGGAGAAGGCCGGCGATCTGGAGCGCACCGGCCGCCGCTTCGAGATGCGTAACCTGGACGCCATGGGCTACAACGCCGCCAGCACCGATCCGCTGTACAAGCACATTCCGTTCACCATCACCCGCGGGCCGGAGGCGAGCTTCGGCCTGTTTTACGACAACCTGAGCAGCTGCTGGTTGGATCTGGGCAACGAGATCGACAACTACCACGCGGCCTATCGCCGCTATCAGGCCGAAGCGGGCGATCTGGATTACTACCTGTTCCTCGGGCCGAAGGTCTTGGACGTCACTAAGGCCTTCGTGCGCCTGACCGGCCGCACCCACTTCGGACCGAAGTGGAGCCTGGGCTACAGCGGCTCGACCATGCACTACACCGACGCGCCGGATGCCCAGCAGCAGCTGCAGCAGTTCATCGCGCTGTGCCGTCAACACGCCATTCCCTGCGACTCTTTCCAGCTGTCGTCGGGCTACACCTCGATCAACAACAAGCGCTACGTGTTCAACTGGAATTACGACAAGGTGCCGCAGCCCAAGCAACTGAGCCAGGCGTTTCACGACGCCGGCCTCAGGCTGGCGGCCAACATCAAGCCGTGCCTGCTGCAGGATCACCCGCAGTATCAGGCGGTGGCGGCGCAGGGGCTGTTTATCCGCGATTCGCAAAGCGACGCGCCCGAGCGCTCCAGCTTCTGGGACGACGAAGGATCGCACCTCGACTTCACCAACCCGGCGGCGGTGCGCTGGTGGCAGCAGGGCGTCACGCAGCAACTGCTGGAGATGGGCATCGACTCGACCTGGAACGACAACAACGAGTACGAAGTGTGGGACGGCGAAGCGCGCTGCCACGGCTTCGGGCGGCCAATCGCCATCAAGCACATCCGCCCGGTGATGCCGCTGCTGATGATGCGCGCCTCGATGGAGGCCCAGCAGCGCTTCGCGCCGCAGAAGCGGCCGTATCTGATCTCGCGCTCCGGCTGCGCCGGCATGCAGCGCTACGTGCAGACCTGGAGCGGCGACAACCGCACCAGCTGGCAGACGCTGCGCTACAACATCCGCATGGGGCTGGGCATGAGCCTGTCCGGGCTGTATAACCTTGGCCACGACGTCGGCGGCTTCTCGGGCGACAAACCGGATGCGGAGTTGCTGGTGCGCTGGGTGCAAAACGGCGTGATGCATCCGCGTTTCACCATCCACTCCTGGAACGACGACGCCACGGTCAACGAGCCCTGGATGTACCCGGCCGCCACCCCGGCGGTGCGCGAGGCGATCAACCTGCGTTACCGACTGCTGCCGTATTTCTACACGCTGTTGTGGCAGGCCTGCGCCGACGATGAGCCGATGCTGCGCCCGACCTTTCTCGATCATGAACAGGATGCGTGCACCTTCGGCGAGAACGACGATTTTCTGATCGGCCGCGATCTGCTGGTGGCCAGCGTGGTGGAGCCGGGGCAGCGCCGGCGTTCGGTATATCTGCCGGACAACGGTGAGGGCTGGTACTGCTTCTACAGCGGCCAATGGTTCGGCGGCGGCCAGACGGTGACGCTGGCGGCGCCGCTGGAGCGTCTGCCGCTGCTGGTGCGCGCTGGTGCGGCGCTGCCGCTGTCGCAGCGGCTGGCGCATGTGGACGTTGCCGCCGACGATCGGCGCGAGCTGCGGCTGTTTCCGCTCAAGGGCTGCGGCGCAAGCAGCGGGCTGTTGTTTGAGGACGACGGTGAAAGCGAAGGCTGGCGACAGGGCGATGCGCTGTGGCTGCGTTGGGAAATGCGCTGCGACCATCAGCGCATCATGCTGGATATCACGACGGAAGGGAGTTTCCGCCCGGCCTGGCGCACGTTGGCGCTCAGCCTGCCGGAAGGCGAAATGCGCGCGCTGTGGGTGAACGGCGAACCGGGCGAGCGTTTTACGCTGGAGTAGGGGTTACTCGGCCGCGCGTTTCTTGCGCGGCTTCTTGGCGACGGTGATGGTTTTCACCTCGCTTTCCACCCAGCCGTCCTGCAGGCGGGTTTTCAGCAGTTCGCCGACCTGCGCCTGCTTGGTGGTTTTCAGCAGCTCGCCGCGCGGGGTTTGCGTCACGCTGTAGCCGCGCGCCAGCGTCGCCAGCGGGCTGACGGTTTCCAGCTGGCTGCAGGCCACGCCGAAGCGCTGGCGGTAGGCGTTGAGCTGCCGCTCCATTGCTTGCTGCAGGCGGTATTCCTGCTGCTGTACGCGCTGTTGGTAGCGATGAATGCGGCCCTGCGGCTGCACCTGCGCCAGCCGCTGCTGGGCGCGTTCGCTGCGGCGGGCGGCCAGGCGCAGCTGTTGCTGCATGCCGTCTTCCATCCGGCGCTGCAGCTTGAACAGCAGCGTTTGCTGGCGCGCCAGGCGCAGATGCGGATGCTGCTGCTGCAAACGGTGGTGAATGCGGGTGAACTGCTGCTGGCGCTGCGCCAGGTAGTAATCCATCGCCATCTCCAGCCGCTGCTGCTGCGACTGCAGCTGGCGCAACAGCTCGAGCTGATTGCGGCTGACCAGTTCGGCGGCGGCGGAAGGGGTCGGCGCGCGCAGATCGGCGACGAAGTCGGCGATGGTGACGTCGGTTTCATGGCCGACGGCGCTGACGATCGGAATGCGGCTGGCGAAGATCGCCCGCGCCACGCGTTCGTCGTTGAAGCTCCACAAATCCTCCAGCGAACCGCCGCCGCGGCCGACGATCAGCACGTCGCATTCGTCGCGGCGGTTGGCGGCCTCGATGGCGCGCACGATCTGCATCGGCGCTTCGGCGCCCTGCACCGAGGTGGGGTAGATGACGATCGGCAACGACGGATCGCGCCGCTGCAATACCTGCAGAATATCGTGCAGCGCCGCGCCGCTGGCGGAGGTGATCACCCCGACGCGTTTGGCAGGGGCGGGCAGCGGCTGCTTGAACTGCTGATCGAACAGCCCTTCGGCGCTCAGGCGCTGTTTCAGCTGCTCGAACTGTTGCTGCAGCAGGCCGTCGCCGGCGGGCTGCATGCTCTCGGCGATCAGCTGGTAGTCGCCGCGCGGTTCATACAGCGTAATGCTGGCGCGCACCAGGACCTGCTGGCCGTTTTGCGGCCGGAAGGTGACGCGGCGGTTGCTGTTGCGGAACATCGCGCAGCGCACCTGGGCGCGATCGTCTTTCAGCGTGAAATACCAGTGGCCGGAGGCGGGCTGGGAGAGGTTGGAGATCTCGGCGGAGAGCCAAATCTGCCCCATTTCCATTTCCAGCAGTTGGCGAACCGTCTGATTGAGGCGGCTTACGGTAAAAATGGAAGGCGAAACAGGTAGCGACATGTGACCCAGATCAAATTTCAAAACAATCACTTAATTGGTCGATACTACATGGCTGAAAAAGGTAATCAAGACTTTTTGTAAGAAAGTGCTGGAGGCAACCGATTCCGCTCTGTATAATGCCGCGGCAATATTTTATCTTTTTCACAGCCCACCCTGGTGAGATATTGCCCATGCTACGTATCGCTAAAGAAGCTCTGACGTTTGACGACGTCCTCCTGGTTCCAGCCCACTCCACGGTTCTGCCTAACACCGCAGAGCTCGGCACCCAACTGACCAAAACCATCCGCCTGAACATCCCTATGCTGTCCGCAGCCATGGATACCGTTACCGAATCCGGCCTGGCCATCGCGCTGGCGCAGGAAGGCGGCCTGGGCTTCATCCACAAAAACATGTCCATCGAGCGCCAGGCTGAAGAAGTCAGCCGCGTGAAGAAGCATGAAAGCGGCGTAGTTACCGACCCGCAGACCGTTACCCCATCCACCACGCTGCAGGAAGTGAAAGAGCTGACCGCCCGCAACGGCTTCGCTGGCTACCCGGTCGTCACCGAAGACAACGAGCTGGTCGGCATCATCACCGGCCGCGACGTGCGCTTCGTGACCGATCTGACCCAGCCGGTCACCGCGGTCATGACGCCGAAAGATCGCCTGGTCACCGTGAAAGAAGGTGAAGCGCGCGACGTGGTGCTGCAGAAGATGCACGAAAAGCGCGTAGAAAAAGCGCTGGTGGTGGACGACAGCTTCCACCTGCTGGGCATGATCACCGTTAAAGACTTCCAGAAAGCGGAACGCAAACCGAACGCCTGTAAAGACGAGCACGGCCGTCTGCGCGTGGGCGCGGCGGTCGGCGCCGGCGCCGGCAACGAAGAGCGCGTTGACGCGCTGGTGGCGGCAGGCGTTGACGTTCTGCTGATCGACTCCTCGCACGGCCACTCCGAAGGCGTGTTGCAGCGCATCCGCGAAACCCGCGCCAAATACCCGGATCTGCAGATCGTCGGCGGCAACGTCGCGACCGCAGCGGGCGCCAAAGCGCTGGCTGAAGCCGGCGTGAGCGCGGTGAAAGTGGGTATCGGCCCTGGCTCCATCTGTACCACCCGCATCGTGACCGGCGTGGGCGTACCGCAGATCACCGCCATCGCCGACGCGGTGGAAGCGCTGGAAGGCACCGGCATCCCGGTTATCGCCGATGGCGGCATTCGCTTCTCCGGCGACATCGCCAAAGCGATCGCCGCGGGCGCATCCTGCGTGATGGTCGGTTCCATGCTGGCGGGCACCGAAGAATCCCCGGGCGAAATCGAGCTGTATCAGGGCCGTTCGTTCAAATCTTACCGCGGCATGGGCTCGCTGGGCGCGATGTCCAAAGGCTCTTCCGACCGTTACTTCCAGACCGATAACGCCGCCGACAAACTGGTGCCGGAAGGTATCGAAGGCCGCGTCGCCTATAAAGGCATGCTGAAAGCCATCGTGCACCAGCAGATGGGCGGCCTGCGCTCCTGCATGGGCCTGACCGGCTGCGCCACCATCGACGATCTGCGCACCAAGGCGGAGTTCGTGCGCATCAGCGGCGCCGGCATTCAGGAAAGCCACGTGCACGACGTGACCATCACCAAAGAGTCGCCGAACTACCGCATGGGCTAATGCCTTAACCTCTCCTGAGTGAGAGGCCGGGGTGGGGCGTTAAGCCCCATCCCGAAACACACATTTTCGCTCTTTTTCTCTTGTTGCTGGAATTCGCCTCACATGACACAAAATATCCATAAGCATCGCATCCTGATACTGGACTTCGGTTCGCAATACACCCAACTGGTCGCCCGCCGCGTGCGCGAAATCGGCGTTTACTGCGAACTGTGGGCCTGGGACGTTAGCGAAGAGCAGATCCGCGAATTCAACCCAAGCGGCATCATCCTCTCCGGTGGCCCGGAAAGCACCACCGAAGCCGGCAGCCCGCGCGCCCCGGACTACGTGTTCAACGCCGGCGTGCCGGTGCTGGGCGTGTGCTACGGCATGCAGACCATGGCGATGCAGCTGGGTGGCCATGTGCAGGGTTCCACCGAACGCGAGTTCGGCTACGCGCAGGTGGAAATCGTCAAAGAGAGCGCGCTGCTGCGCGACATCGAAGACGCCATCAGCCCGGCCGGCAAACCGCTGCTGGACGTGTGGATGAGCCACGGCGACAAAGTGACCGCGATCCCGTCCGACTTCGTGACCATCGCCAGCACCGACACCTGCCCGTTCGCCATTATGGCCAACGAAGAAAAACGCTTCTACGGCGTGCAGTTCCACCCGGAAGTGACCCACACCCGTCAGGGCCAGCGCATGCTGGAGCGCTTCGTACTGGACATCTGCCAGTGTGAAGCCCTGTGGACCCCGGCCACCATCATCGAAGATGCGGTCGAGCGCATCCGCGAGCAGGTGGGTGAAGACCACGTGATCCTCGGCCTGTCCGGCGGCGTAGACTCCTCCGTCACCGCGATGCTGCTGCACCGCGCCATCGGCAAACGCCTGACCTGCGTATTCGTCGATAACGGCCTGCTGCGCCTGAACGAAGCCAAGCAGGTAATGGAAATGTTCGGCGACCACTTCGGCCTGAACATCGTGCACGTCGAAGCGGAAAACCGCTTCCTGACCGCACTGGCGGGCGTGGACGAGCCGGAAGCCAAGCGTAAAATCATCGGCCGCGTGTTCGTTGAAGTGTTCGACGAAGAAGCCTGCAAGCAAGAGCAGGTGAAATGGCTGGCACAGGGCACCATCTACCCGGACGTGATCGAATCCGCCGCTTCCGCCACCGGCAAAGCGCACGTGATCAAGTCGCACCACAACGTGGGCGGCCTGCCGAAAGAGATGAAGCTGGGCCTGGTCGAGCCGCTGAAAGAGCTGTTCAAAGACGAAGTGCGCAAGATCGGCCTGGAGCTGGGCCTGCCGTACGACATGCTGTTCCGTCACCCGTTCCCGGGCCCGGGTCTGGGCGTGCGCGTGCTGGGCGAAGTGAAGAAAGAGTACTGCGATCTGCTGCGCCGCGCCGACGCCATCTTCATCGAAGAGCTGCACAAAGCCGACCTGTACAACAAAGTCAGCCAGGCGTTCACCGTGTTCCTGCCGGTGCGTTCTGTCGGCGTGATGGGCGATGGCCGCAAATACGACTGGGTGGTCTCCCTGCGTGCGGTAGAAACCATCGACTTCATGACCGCGCACTGGGCGCACCTGCCGTATGACTTCCTCGGCCGCGTCTCCAACCGCATCATCAACGAAGTGGACGGCATCTCCCGCGTGGTGTACGACATTAGCGGCAAGCCACCGGCGACGATTGAGTGGGAGTGATCCCGCGTCCGGCATAGACTGGCACCAAAAAGCATTAGAACACCCCTAAGCCCGCGTAATTGCGGGCTTGTTTTGTTCTTGGCGTAGCACTGTCTGGCAAATTTTCGCATCGCCAAGCACACCGTTTCTATGGCATGGTAGATGGTACGATTTGAACCTGATGCCATGTTCGGCACTCGATACCATGCCGCCTCTGATGGGGTGTTCATGGTATCGAATTTGGGTAACGCATTGTCCTTAAAGAAGTTTTTTGAGGATTTGCGGGGCTTTTTGAGCATGGTATTTTTGAGAGGAAACCCAACCCGACTATGTTGACTGATACCAAGCTGCGCAACCTCAAGCCAAAGGACAAGCTCTACAAAGTGAATGACCGTGACGGCCTCTACGTGGCCATCACCCCTGCGGGTTCGATTTCGTTCCGCTACAACTACTCGATCCACGGCAGGCAAGAGACCATCACCTTCGGCCGCTATGGTGTCGGAGGGATCACGCTAGCGGAAGCTCGCGAACGGCTGGGCGAAGCCAAGAAGATGATCGCCGCAGGGAAATCTCCAGCCAAGGAGAAAGCGCGGGACAAAGCCCGCGTCAAGGATGCTGAGACATTCGGCGCGTGGGCCGAGAAGTGGTTGCGCGGCTATCAAATGGCAGATTCCACCCGCGACATGCGCCGTGGAACATACGAGCGAGAGCTAAAGCCGAAATTCAGCAACAGGAAACTGATAGAAATTACCCACGAGGACTTGCGGGCGCTGACTGACGCCATCGTGGAACAAGGCAGGCCATCAACGGCCGTGCTTTGCCGCGAAATTATGATGCAGGTCTTCCGCTGGGCTATCGAACGCGGACAGAAGGTTGAGAACCCGGCCGATTTGGTGCGCCCGTCAACTATCGCTAAGTTTGAGCCGCGAGATCGAGCACTGACGCCCGAGGAAATTGGCTTGATGTACCAGTACATGGAGCGTATCGGCACCACACCTTCAATTCGAGCGGCTGCCAAGCTGCTGTTGCTAACGATGGTTCGCAAAAGCGAACTGACCAACGCAACGTGGAACGAAATCAATTTCACCGACGCGCTCTGGACAATCCCCAAGGAGCGGATGAAGCGCCGCAATCCCCATTTGGTGTTCCTCTCGAGGCAGGCGCTGGATATTTTCATCGCGCTGAAGACCTTCGCCGGCGGTTCGGAATACATTCTGCCATCACGCTATGACTCAGACTTGCCGATGAGCAGCGCAACGCTCAATCAGGTGCTTACCCTTACCTATCGGCTGGCCCAGAAGGAAGGGCATTCACTTGGCAAGTTTGGACCGCACGACTTGCGGCGCACAGCCAGCACGCTGTTGCATGAGGCGGGCTATAACACCGACTGGATCGAGAAGTGCCTTGCGCACGAACAGAAGGGCGTTCGTGCCATCTACAACAAGGCCGAGTACCGCGATCAGCGCCGGGCGATGCTCCAAGATTGGGCCGACATGATCGACGAGTGGACAATCAGGAAGACCCGCCTCAAGGACTGATTCGGAGCCTAGAGACCTGCATTCTGTAGCGAAATGCCCACTTCGGTGGGCTTTCTTTTGTCCGAAAAACGATGAATTTCCGGACGCGATAAATTGGCTTTAAGTGCCTATTGCAAACCTAATTAAAACAGCAGTTTGCGTTATCAGGATTGTCCGTAAAACGTTGAGTTTACGGACGCTAAGTTATTGATTTAAATGAAAAAATATAATCTTGGATGCTGGAATTTTCCGGGATTGTGTAGCAATAATTAAACCTCGGATGATGACAAAACGAGGTATTCGGTGTGGAAAAAGAATTAAGGAGAGCAAGTAAAGTTCTCATTAGCAAAAAGCAACTGCTGGAGATGATTCCGCTGTGCGAGCGCACGATCTACAACTTTGAAAAGCAGGGGAAATTTCCTCAGCGCATTGCGCTCAGTAGCCGCAAGGTCGTGTGGGATTTGGCGGAGGTCGAGGCATGGATTGATGCGTGCAAACATTCCAGCCCGGCCCCTCGTCCCGGAATGGGGGCCTGAATTGTGGCGATTGACTTGATTGACTTACGGGCAGCGTTCGAGAATGAACCGCCCGCACTAGACTTTATTTGGCCGGGCTTCCTTGCTGGGACAGTAGGCGCGTTGGTGGCTCCCGGAGCCACGGGTAAGAGCTTCTGGGCGCTGGAAGCGGCAATGTCGGTTGCCTGTGCTGCAACCGTTGAAAGCAGAGCGGCCGGTGGTGACTTGGTAGGGCTTGCACCTGCGAAAGCTGGCCGCGTCGTCTATTACGCCGGAGAAGACCCCAAGCCAGCGCTGATTGGGCGAATTCACTCTGTTGGCAAACACCTCGGTCAAGAAGCTCGCGAAGCCATCATAGAAAACCTCATGGTCGTGCCGATCATGGGAAAACTAATGGACGTCACGAAGAAAAATAAACGGTCCCAGATAATCAAGCAATGCGAAGGCGCTCGGCTAATCGTTCTGGACACATTGAGCCGTATTCATACCCTTGATGAGAATAGCAACGGCGATATGGCCCGGCTTGTCGCCATGCTTGAGGAAATTGCGACCATTACTAAAGCGTCAGTGCTTTATTTGCACCATGTCAGCAAAGGCAGCGCCCGCGACGGGCAGGCCGATCAGCAACAGGCAGTACGTGGTGCGTCGGCTCTTGTCGATAATCCCCGATGGTGCGGTTTCGTCGCCAAGATGACTGAAAAAGAAGCGCTGAACCATACTGACCGCGTCTACGACCGACAGCCTATCGGGGAAAATCGCCGGAAGTTCTTTGTTCGTTTTGGTGTCAGCAAACAGAACTATGCCGAAATTGACGACGATCGCTGGTATCAGCGTCATGACGGCGGCGTTTTGCTGCCGGTGGAGTTGTTGGACGCCAAGCAGGACAGCGGAAGGGGGCGTCAACGTGAGCAAGCATGACTTGACTCACGCCCGGCATGACCCGGTGCATTGTCTAGCACCCGGCCTGTTCCGTAGCCTTAAGAAAGGGGAGCGCAAGCACAGCAAGCTCGACGTGGTATATGACTACGGCAATGGCAAGCGTATCGAGTTCAGTGGCCCGGAACCATTGGGAGCCGACGATCTCCGCATTTTGCAAGGACTCGTAGCAATGGCCGGGCCTTCTGGGCTCGTGCTTTCCCCCGACCCGCAGACAGAGGCCGGTCAGCAGCTCCGGCTATTCCTTGAGCCTAAGTGGGAAGCCATCCAGCAGGATGCAATGGTGGTCAGGGGCAGCTATGGGGCGTTGGCCAGTGAAGTGGGCTATGCCAACAAAAACGACACTGAACGAGTACGCGAATGCATCGAGAGGCTATGGAAGGTCTCCATCATTGCGCAAAACGGAAGGAAGCGACAGGGCTTTCGCCTGTTGTCCGAGTACGCCAGCGATGAGCAGGACGGCAAGCTATACGTGGCATTGAATCCTATGATTGCTCGCGCAATCATCGGCGGGCAACACATCCGCATAGACATGGCCGAAGTGAGAAAGCTACAGACCGACCCCGCCCGCCTGATCCATCAGCGACTTTGCGGCTGGATTGACCCCGGCAAATCGGGGCGTGTCGAGCTAGGCACGCTTTGCAGCTACGTCTGGCCCGACGAAGCTACGAACCCGAATACCATCAAAAAGCGCTGCCAGAAAGCACGCAAAGCGCTGGTCGAGCTGGTCGCCGTGGGTTGGAAGCTGGACGAATATGCGAAAGACAAATGGGAGATCGGACGTCCCAAGGCCCACGATAACGGTACCCGCCCCACGTTTTCAGTACCCGACCCCCACGTTAATGGTACCCAACCCCCACGTTAACGGTACCCGGCTCGTTTCTGGAAACCCTGCAACGGCGGGGCCTTGCGGGCCGTTCGCAAATTCCATCCAAGATTCTCTAAGAATCTCCATCATGCGCGCTAAGCGCCGCGCCTTGATGGCGCAGCTCATCGCTTGCTGCTCTTGGTCGGCCTACGGCCGTCGGGCACCAAAAAGGTGGGGCGGGCCAGCCGTCGCGGACGCGGTTAGTTCCGTGGATTACCCACCGGTCGCAGCGCCTGGTCGAGCCGTTGAAACCGGCAAAAAGACGATTGGCACCAAAAAGGGAAGGGCAGGGCCAAAACCGGCATAAGGCCTCTAACGGCCTGCGAAAGCGTCCAAAATCGCTCCTTTATGGGCCGTGGTGGCGTTTTTTAAGTGTCGGAACGGGGGTTGTGGCTGTCATGTGTGAAAACTTCTCACAGCGCTATACAGGCCGTTTTTGCGGTGTGTAATAGACGGAAGAGCTGCGGCAGGAAAACAAAACCCCGCACTTAGGCGGGGTTGTTTGGGAGGCTGGCCAGCGATCAGCTATTGTCGCGCTTCTCCTGCCTTTGAGCTTCCTGTGCGGCTTGGATGGCCATCAACACTTGCTGGTTTAGAGCGGCGTTATTCTTGCTGCCAAGCAGCGGTAGACGGTTCAGCGCCTGTGCCCCGGAAAACATGCGATAGGAAGCTGACAGGGCGAGCGGACTTACCCGAAGCTGTAAGGCCGTGTATTGGCGATCCAGCCTATCGAGCTGTGGCCCGTAGCCCTTGCTACGTAGCCATCGGCCGAGCGCCCACATGCCGATAGCGAAGGTCGAGGCGAATACTACAAATCCAGCGAAAATCAGAATGTCAAACATGGTTATTTCTCCAGTTGATCGTTGTTCGAAGCGGTGCCCTGCACGTCGAGCGAAGCGAGGCGACCGGGAGTAGAACTGGTGTCCGAAGCTGGTCGGATAACATTAGACTCCTCGACTATCGTTTCCGCGCCGTTGGCCGGGGCTGTCGAGTTGGCATCGCCGGGAACAGGTGGTGGAGAGCCTGCGCCAAGAGACAAAGAGTGCGCGTTCTCCATGCCCGGCACTGCCATCGAGGCCATTACGCCGAGCATCTTTGCACCACCATTGGCCGCTTGGGAAAGTGCGTTGCCGGAGCTGACAACTCCCCCTTTTGGTGTCGCTTGCTGGTCGTTGTTGTCGTTGCCCTGCGCCGCTTTTCCGGCCTGCTTGGCTGCCTGCTGCACTCCGCTGCTAGGATGCTGCGGCGCGGCGCCCGGCGTTTGTGGTGCGCCGCTACCGCCCACTCGGGCACCTACCGACGCCGCGCTCTTGACCGCCGTTTGGCCGCCAGTGCTCGCGCCGATACCAGAGGTCGCACCGCCCCCACCTGTTGCGGCCGCTGCGGGCGCACCACCACTGGCAAAGCTGGAATTGATTGCGGCGGCCAGACCGCCGCCGCCAATCCCTCCGGCACCCGCCGCACCGGCAGCAGCAGGAGCCGCGGCGCCAACCGTGGCGATGGTGGCCGCCGCCGCGGCCGCCCCGGCAGCACCGGCTACCGCCATCCCGCCAATGGCGGAGCCGCCGCCCGTCGATGTGCCGCTTATCATGCCGCCGATCAGATCAGGGATGGTCTTCGTCAGATAGCAGCACACCAAGGCCAGACCGACCATCGTCATCAATGACGCTTCGTCGTTGGTGTAGGCCGCTAGCCACTGCTTAGCCGACTGTACGATCAGGCCGACAATCAGCGTTAAGACGAACAGCTTGGCTCCGATTGCGACGGTAAAACGCATGGGCGCAATTGCAAAGTCCCGCGTCCATTGAGAACCACCAAAGCCAAAGAACAGCACAGATGCGTTGATGATCACGTAGGACTCTACGAGCGTCACAAACATGAACGCTGCGATGAAGGCGAAGCACGCCAAGACCAGCACAGCGCATACAGCGATCAGAATTCCCTTGGCCGGAGAAAACACTGAAATGCCTTCCACCATGGTGCGGCCGAAATCCAGCGCAACTGCGAGCATGTCGCCGGGTTCTAATGCACGGCCAAGACCGCTTGCCGATGCTGCCGCATCGCGGAAGCTATCGACAATGGCCGTCGACCACTCCACGGAATAAGTCATGACTGCGAGGAAGAAACCGATCACCATCACGAAGCGCAGCAGTTCGCCGACAATCTCGCCGAAATCAGCTTGCTTCATGACCAGAGGCATAAGCGTCCATACGAACTGGATGGTGGCCAGCAGCCAGAACAGTCTAATGGCGTAGTAGTACAGTTTTCCTGACCATTGGTGCGACTGCTGCAGAACGAGATCGAGAAGGCCCTGAACCGATGTATCGGCGTGGGACAGGTCGTTCGCAGCCATAGCATTTCCGGCGACAAGCACGCTCGCTAGGACAAGGAACAACAACAGACGACGTTCCATAACTAGTACCCCTTGACGCCGCCGCGAGTGTTCGGGCGCGCCTCAAATGCGGCATCAGCGTCACGCTGGTGCCGTTGTTGTTCCGACACCGCAGTGCATTCGCTGTTGCCTTGAACAGCCACAGTGACCACAGAACCGGCCAATGCGGACGCGGTGCAAATCAGGGCTATAAGCCATTTCGAAATAGTCATTCTCAGTACCCCTTAACGCCGCCGCGTGTGTTTTTACGCGCTTCAAACTGTTGTTCGGCGGCTTCGCTAGCGGCCGTCCGGTCGCCTTGCTGGGCCATGTAGTTGCCCTGCATATTGATTTGTGTGGCTACCAGATCGCGCAGCTTTTGCAGTTGCTGCACGTTCTGCGAGGCTATTTCGTTGCCCGCCTGAATCGCCTGCATCCGGCCAGCGGCCGACTGCGAACGGGAAACCATGCGGGCAAGCTGCGCGTCCTCAGACTCGAAAGTGCCGGTATTGAGGTTCGCCGCTTCCATCGCCGTTTTCACGTTGTCGCGCCCCTGCTCTGACCACTTCTGATAACGATCCCGCGCCGGGACTGCCGCCGAGTTCGCGGCTTGATTCAGGTAGGACTCGAAGCCCGGAAACTGCGTGTTGAACTGCGAATCCATGTTCTGGATTTGGCGGCCCAAGGCCTGCGACTTCGTGTAGATATTCACCACGCTTTGCAGGTCGGCCGCGATGCTGCCGAACATGGAGTTGGGCAAGCTCAGACCCTGCGTAACCATGTTTTGATACTGCTGGATCTGCGTCTGCAACTGCTGCGCGGTGTTTAGTTGCGTGTTGACCGCTTCGGCGTACTCGTACATCTGCTGATAGAACGTCGAGCAGTTCGAGCAGTAGATGGCATAGGCTGGAGCCGGTGCCATGTAGAGACTTACACCTAGGCCTGCGCTTGCCATAGCCAGAGCGAGCGCCGCACCTCGACCGAATTTTTGGGCGGCATAAGTCGACGTTTTTTGCGATTCCATTTCCATACCGAATACCTCATTTTGTCATCGTCCGAGGTTTGATTATTGACCGATATGGAGCGGTTTTAAATATGCGGATAATTTTGCATCCGCATAAAATTCAATGGCTTATGTCCGTAAACTGTCCGCCAATCTTCACGAGATTGTTTCTCAACAGTATGATTTTGATCGCGTTTTTCTTGACGAGCGGACGGGGTTTGGCTGTCCGTTTTGATACGTTTTGCGGACAAAAAAGCCCACCGAAGTGAGCTTTTGATAAGGCGGTGCGCGGCGTCAGTGAGCAGCGTAATAGGGATTCTGTACGCGATAGAGGTCACGCTCCGTTTCCGGAATGTGCAGCGTTTCAAGGTGCCAGTCTTCGAGAGAGGAAGCTAGCTCGGCCGCAATGCGCTGGGCTTCGATAACGTCTTTGCCAGACCGCCCGTTGGCTCGGCCAAGGCAGGCTTGCAGTTCGTTGAGTTGATTGGCCAATGCGCCGATGCGGTGAGCTGTCTTCATGATCAATTCCCCTTGCTGATCCTTTCCACGATTCTGTCGAATTCTTCTCGGACTTGATCGTCCGTCAGCTCAAGATTAACCAATCCTGACTTTATTGCAATTCTTCCGATTCTTTCGGCTGCCTCATTGTCAAGTTTTGCCAGCCTTGCTTTTGCCGTTTCAAGCTCCGAAAGCGCATCAGCCCGCCGCTCAGAAAGTGTTTTTCTGGCCAATTTATCCACTCCTCTTTGGTGCCATTTTGGCTTTACGCCGTTGAATGTAATTGCATTCTAACGACCGTCGGCATGTTTGGCCATAACAGGATCATCACTTCCCATCGTGCTTGTAGGGAGCGAGGATTGGCTGACCTTGCTTGATGTATCGTGTGACGTATTTGGTGAACTGGGTGTATCCCATTTCGAGCCGGTCCGCGAATGCCTCATAAATCCATACCAGCGGTACCCCGCGTTCGTGCTCCTTCCGCACCTCATCAAGTACCGCCACGAACGATGCGCGGCCACGGCGTTGAGGGCGACGTTCAGTATTTGCATTTTGATGGTCGGTCATGTGCCTTTCTCCGTTCTCGACGTTCGGTCCAAACCAGTATATCCAAGCAAAGAAAATTAGCGCAATTTTACGCAATTCTTGGCTCGTAATAGCGCGACGCTGCGCGATTTAAGGAAAACTAGCGCAATTATAGGAAAATGAACGCAACTGATGTTAGCGAAGCTGGCCATTAGCGTTAAATTGCCTAAAATTGCACTGAGCAGTACGGCAAGATGTGTGTTGTACCGGTACGGGCAAGCCCGCACCAGTCCAACACCGCCCCTTACTCACCTGCGGTTCGACGGCATCTTGCTCTGCGAGGCTGTCAGTCGCTCCGCGACATTTACACCAAAGAGGAAAGGCTTATGGCCGGTGAAAATGCGATTGAGGCTATCAAGCCGCATTCGCGTGGGACACGTCCACGGCGGGAGCGAATTGAGGTTTGGGTCAGCATTGATGAGAAAAAAGAGTTAGCCGAAAGGGCCGATCAGGCGGGATTGTCGAATGCCGCTTTCCTTCGCGCTGTTGGGCTGAATCTGCCTATAGGTTCGCGGGCCGATTTGGAAGCTGTCCGCCAGTTGGCAAAGGTGAATGGCGACCTAGGTCGGGTGGCCGGATTGCTGAAATTGTGGCTCGCTGAGAAACGCGGTCAGGGCGCGCGACCGATTGACGTAGAAGCGATGATGATGGATTTCCGCGCAATCCAAGAGGACATGCGGGCGCTCATGGGGAGGATTTCCAAATGATCGCACATCGCATCAACCGTGAACGCAAGGCCTCAAGCCCAGCCCGGTTAATCAAGTATATGGTGGCGGCCAAGGGCGGCATTGACCCGACGAGCTGGGAGCGCACGGCCGATTACATTCTGGATTCCGCCAATGGCACGACCGAGGGCGAGAAGGTCGCCAGCTACCGCGTTACCAACTGCGGCACGGATGATCCGGCAGATGCCGCAATCTTGATCCAAGCCACGCAAGCGGCTAACACCAGGTCGAAGGCGGAAAAGACCTACCACTTTGTCTATTCCTTCCCGCCCGGCGAGCAGCCAGACCTTGAGACGCTGCACGCCATCGAAGACGAACTATGCGCTGCCATCGGCCTCGATGAGCACCAGCGTGTATCAGCGGTTCATATCGACACCGATAACCTGCATGTGCATGTGGCCATCAACAAGGTTCACCCGACCGGGTTACAGAACATTGAACCCTATTACGATCAGTTCCGCCTGATGGAGGCCTGTGAGCGTCTTGAGGTAGAGCATGGCTTGCAAAGAACGTTTCATGGTCTGGAGGCAAAGCAGCGGCATCAGAACCGCGACATTGAGCTGTTGCCAGCGAAAGCCCCAGAGCAGCGCGACAGCCTATTCCGTGAACACCTTAGAAACGCTTACGACCTCAGCATATCGAAGCCTCCTGAAGCCAAAACCCTGAACGGGTTGCGCAAGCTGTCCGATACCCGTCTACAGAGACAGTCAGCAGATAAAGCGGAGCCAGTCCGCATCGGCGCGAAGGTGGCCAGCGTGGAGGCGCAGTCCGGCATCGAGACGCTGATCGGGTACGCGGCCCGCGAGCTGGCCCCGGCGATGCGACAGGTGACGAGCTGGCAGGAGCTGCACGACGCAGCGGCCGAACACGGCCTAGAGGTTCGCCAGCGCGGCGCTGGCCTTGTCATCGGCGAGCCAGATTCAGGCATTTGGGCGAAGGCCAGCAACGTCGGCCGCGACCTTTCCATGAAGGCCCTAACTGACCGTCTTGGCCCGTTCCAGCCTTCCGAACGGCAGGCCGAGGCGAAGGCGAACCGCAAGCGGTACGAGCCACGACCCCGGCGGCCGGATAACCCGACGACAGCGGGCCTGTTCAACCAGTACCAGCGCGAGCGACAGGCGGCCATTCTGGCCCGCCGTCAGGGCCTCGACCAGATCAAGCGCGAGAGTGCGGCTTTCAATGCGCAGGTTAAGCAGTGGAGCCAGACAGAGCGAATGCTTTTGAAGGTCGCGGGCAAGGGGCCAACCAAACGCCTGATGTATGGCACTATCAAACAGCAGGCCGACGCCTCGCGCCAAAAGAACCGGCAGAGCGCAGACGCTCGCCGTCAGGCGCTGTTCAAACAGACGACGATGCCCACTTGGGCCGACTGGCTGACGCAGCAGGCCGAGCGCGGCAACACCGAGGCGCTGGCCGTGCTGCGCGACCGCGAGGAACGGACACGCCGCTGGAACGGGGAGCTACTGACCGCCGACCGGGCCGACAAGGCCAAGGCTGTTGTTCTCGACAAGCTCAAGCCCAAGGCCCGGAAAGACGGGACGATGGCGTACAGCACCATCGACGGCGGCATGGTGATCGACCGGAAGACGCACGTTCAGGCGCAGAAAGCCACGACCGGCGCGGCACTGGTTGCGCTCGAACTGGCGTCCAAGCGGTTCGAGGGCCAAGCCCTTATCGTGGAAGGCACAGACGAGTTCCGGCTTGAAGTCGCCCAGCTCGCCGGTATGCACGGCCTTAAGGTCACGTTCACCGATCCGGCGATGGAGCGTATGCGCCGCGAGACGGCCGAGTATAAGGAAATGGAGAAGGCCTTTCAGACCGAGGTATACGCTCCGAAGGACACCAAAAAGGGAGAGGCGAGCGATATGCCAGGCGTGGCCCCACAACGTAGGCAGATGCAACCGAAGGACCGCTCTAATGGACTGATATAGCTGAAAACATCGTTCAATGACTCGTCAGAAAGTAGGTTGTCCTGCGTTATTGGCACTGTTCTATGCTGACGAGGCATTATCCCATAAAGTGTATGGGTTGAATCTTGGAAAGAATAATTAGTAGGAGCTTTAATGCATCTAATAATGCTCGATACATGTGTTTGGCTTGATATTTCGTCTCAAAAAGCTGAATTGCCGATGCTTACTGCCATAGAACATCTGGTGCAGGATGGGAGTATCAAAATACTACTGCCCGATCTGATACGTGCCGAGTACGAACGAAATAAAGATAGGGTGATTGAGGCTACGCGAAAACGGCTCGCCAGTGAATTTCGAGTAATTAAAGGGGTGGTTGAGTCGTTTGGCGGTGAAGGTAAAGAGACTGCGCTCAAAACCTTGGATGATGTTAATCACAGGCTGCCTATTCTTTCCGAAGTAAATCAAAACACAGTAAATCGTGTTACCAAACTTTTTGACATGGCCCACGAAGTTGTAATCTCTGATGTCGCAAAAATCAGAGCAGCAGAGCGGGCTATCGCTAAGAAGGCACCGTTCCATAAGCAGAAGAATAGTGTTGCTGACGCAGTGTTAGCAGAGACTTTCCAAGAGTTTCGGATGTCACACGCAAGTGAGTACGAAACCTTTAGATTTGTCACTCATAATGTCACGGATTTTTCCGGCAAAGACCACAGGCAGCCACACGACGATTTCGCAGATATTTTTGACGGCAGCAGCTCTTTATTCTTTAACGCCACAAGCTCTGCCATCGAGGATTTGCTCGATCTTGAAGAATTTCACTATGAGAATAGCTTTGCTTGGGAGGACGAAACTCGTGGGCTTCAGGAAATCATGTCTGCGATGGACGAGTTGTTCGATAAAGTTTGGTACAACCGCCATATGAACATGATGTATCACCTAGATAATGGTGACATAGAGGTCGTCCCCGCTGGCACAAAACGCTACGGCAATGATGTGATTCACGAAGATATCCTCGGCCAAGCAGAAATTGCAGCTCAACGGGTCAGGGATAAATATGAAGATACTGGGCCCTGGAGCGACTTTGAATGGGGGATGCTGAATGGGAAGCTGTCTGCCCTGCGATGGGTCTTGGGTGATGAGTGGGACATGCTCGACACGTGAGTAAGGATGCTGCTTCTTATCCATAAAACTATGTGGCGATATCCGAAGGATAGTTGCCAGCTTGGCTGGTAACTCAACCGCGATTTCAAGCAACCTGCTTTTCAGGTTTTTACTATTAAACGATTCCATTTTGGATTGCGCAATCCAAGAAGCAGCAGTTGAGGGACGTCATCATGCGGCGAAGGTGCTGGTGCTGCAAAATCTGTTCATAAAACGGTATTTTCTTGAAAGCCTACCGGGTTTCGCGCTTTTGTGGCTGGACGCATTCAGCAGTGTTAAGATACCCGTCAATTTTTCAATGTTTCGGTACTGTCAATGAATCAACGCATTGGATACGCCCGCCTTTCGAAGGATGACCAGTACCTAGACCTGCAGCGTGACGCACTTAAGCAGGCCGGGTGCAACGTGATCTACGAGGAAGTGGCTACCGGCAAAACCGCACCACGCCCGGAGCTTGAGGAGTGCCGTAAGGCGCTACGGGCCGGAGACACCCTCGTGGTGTGGCGGCTGGATCGACTAGGGCGCAGCCTCCCCGAGCTGGTGCAGATCGTGGCTGATCTTGAACATTGCGGGGTCGATTTCGTGAGCCTCACTGAGAAAATCGAGACGGGCAGTGCAGCGGGCAAGACGGTTTTCTATGTGATCTCGGCGCTGGCCGAGTTCGAGCGCGGCTTGATCCGGGAGCGGTCGCAGGCCGGACTAGCAGCAGCCCGCGCACGTGGCCGCGCCGGTGGCCGAAAACCGAAGCTAGATGAGCAGCAGGTGCGCGAGATCAAAGCCCTGTTGCGCGATCCAGATATTCAGGTGGCCGAGGTAGCTCGCCGTTATGGCGTGTCCCGAACCACCCTTTATAAACACGTTGGCGTAATTACGCCGCGCCAATGAGGAGTTTGCATGAACCAGCAGCTAGACACTGCAGACAGCGTACGCCGCGAGTTAGCCCCCCGTACCGCGCAGAAACATAAAGCCGAATTTGGGCAGTTCATGACGCCTTCGAGCGTGGCCCGCTTCATGGCATCATTGTTCCCACCTAGCACCCAACAGATCTGTCGTCTACTTGATGCAGGAGCGGGTGTCGGCGCTCTATCCTGCGCTTTTCTCGACCGTTGGGCGACGGGTGGCTTTAGCTTTGAGTCCGTCGAGGCGACGGCCTACGAAATCGACGACAACCTGCGCGGCCACCTTACGCAACACTTAGGTGGATACAGTTGCGTGAGGCCCCGCATCCTCGCAGGAGATTACATCGAACTCGCAACTGCTGAGGGGCTGAAGGACCGAGGCTATACCCATGTGATTCTCAATCCGCCGTACAAGAAGATCAACAGCCAATCCGCTCACCGGCTTGCATTGCGTAGTGTCGGTATAGAGACTGTGAACCTGTATTCCGCCTTTCTCGCGCTGGCGGTGGGCGAGGCGGCGCCGGGTGGGCAGATCGTTGCTATCATCCCGCGCAGCTTTTGCAATGGCCCGTATTACCGACCGTTTCGTGATTTCATCCTTGCGCGAGCAGCGATCCGCCATATGCACCTATTCGAGTCACGCAACAAGGCTTTCAAGGATGACGAGGTGCTGCAGGAAAACATCATCATCCGCTTGGAGCGTGGTGGTCAGCAGGGGGCAGTAACGATTTCGACCTCCACAGATGACAGCTTTTCCGACCTGAACATCCACGAACATCCGTTTGACCGGATCGTGTTCCCGGATGACCCGGAGCGGTTCATTCATGTGCCGACCACGACTGAGAAAAGCGCCATCGAGTTATCGCCTGTCGTGCGCTATTCGCTGGCCGACATTGGCGTGAAGGTATCGACTGGGCCGGTAGTTGATTTCCGCTTGAAAGAACACTTGCGAGACATGCCAGAGCCGGGCACCGTGCCCCTGATTTACCCCGGCCACTTGAGCATGACGGGCACCGTCTGGCCCGTACCGGGCTTGAAGAAGTCCAACGCGATCATGCGAAATAACGAGACGGAAAAATGGCTTTACCCAAACGGGTTTTATTGCGTGGTGCGCCGTTTCTCATCGAAGGAGGAAAAGCGTCGTGTAGTGGCAAGTCTCGTTGATCCTGCTGCCTTTGGCAATCATTCGGTGCTGGGCTTCGAGAACCACATGAACCTGTTTCACGAGAACAAACGCGGCTTGCCCGAGGCACTGGCCCGTGGGTTGGCCGTGTTCCTGAATACGACCGCAGTAGATGAGCATTTCCGGCGCTTCAACGGCCATACGCAGGTCAATGCAACTGACCTCAAGCTGATGAAGTACCCGAGCCGTGACACCCTGATCGAGCTTGGCGAGTGGGCCATGCAGCAAGGAACGCTCACGCAAGACCTGATCGATAGCAAGCTGGGGACCCTGACCGCATGAAAGATAAGAACGATTACATCGAGGCTGCGCAACAAATCATTATTTCCCTCGGGCTACCGAAGGCACAGCATAACGAGCGTTCGGCCCTTTGCCTTTTGGCCCTGTTGGATCTCACTCCGGGTAAGTCATGGGCCGACGCAGGAAACCCGCTGATCGGCATAACGCCCATCATGGACTGGGCGCGCGATCACTTCGACAAAGCTTATAAACCGAACACCCGTGAATCAGTACGCCGACAGACAATGCATCAGTTTTGCGACGCTGGACTCGCTCTCTACAACCCTGACAAACCCGACCGTCCTGTGAATAGTCCGAAGGCGGTGTATCAAATCGAACCCTCCGCATTGGTCTTGCTGCGCACCTTCGGAACCCCTGCATGGCATGACAGCCTCGTTGCTTATTTGGCCGAGCGTGAAACACTTGTTGCCCGCTATGCCAAAGAGCGCGAGCAGAACCGTATCCCGGTTGAGATTGCACCGGGCCAGCAAATCACTCTCAGTCCCGGTGAGCACAGCGAGTTGATCCGGGACATCATCGAGGATTTTGCACCGCGTTTTGCGCCGGGTAGCGTTCTGATATATGCCGGCGACACAGGTGACAAGTGGGGTTACTTCGATGCACCATTGCTGGCCGGATTGGGTGTTGATGTGGATTCGCATGGGAAGATGCCCGATGTGGTGTTGCACTTTACTGAGAAAAACTGGCTGCTACTGGTGGAGTCTGTCACCAGCCACGGCCCGGTCGATGGTAAGCGCCATACCGAGCTGGCGAAGCTATTCGCCGGATCGACCGCCGGGCTAGTCTATGTGACTGCCTTCCCAAACCGGGCCATCATGGGCCGCTACCTGAGCGAAATAGCTTGGGAAACTGAAGTGTGGGTGGCAGATGCACCTTCCCATTTAATCCACTTTAACGGCGTGCGTTTCCTCGGGCCGTATCCGGCCGAGGACTGAGGCTATGGCAAACAGCCAAGTCCACCCTCAAGGGTGGATTTCTCTTTTGATAGCACCAGAACATGAAGAGCGGGCCAAGCGGATGCGGGCCGAACGCGATCGCCAGTATGGAAACATCTACACCGAGGCAGCCACTGATGAGCGATGGGTGGGGGACCTAGGCGAGATGGTTTTCAACTCATGGTTTAAGCATGAAGGCATCCAAAGCCTTGAGTGGGTACTGGATGATGCGGCCGGTCAGCCTGATTTCGTGACAGCCCTGAACGTTCGCATCGGCGTCAAGACAGTGAAGCGCAAAGTGCCGCCCCGTGAGGACTACACCGCACAAATTACGGCTCGCCATGCGGAAGAACCCATCGACCAGTTCTTCTTCATGACCTATGAAATTGCAAAGCGACGCATGTGGCTGTTGGGTGGTATCAGCCGCGAGTGCTTTCTGCAGGGAGCTCGCTATTACGGTGCTGGTGAATGGGTACATGCCAACTACAAGATTCGACAGGGGCATGAAATTTTTAACATTGAGATCGCTAAGCTAATTCCACCAAAGGTGTGGATTAAGTCGGTGACGTAGGGGGATATATGGCCGACCTGACTGCCTTTGAGCGTCGTAAGCTCGAAAAGCTGTTTGGTATGGGGGGCGGTTATGTTTTGAATTTTTCAGACCGCACCTATTCCGAATTCTTCATTGATTACCGTGTGGAAATTGATGCAGCTCAGTACCGAACAGGTGGCGACTCCAAGGCCAAGCGGATGCGCACGTTCTGGGATGTTGCTCCCAACCATACGGCTGGCCGTGTGATTGATGGTTTGATTGCTGTTGGTATTCAAGAGGACTGCCTTGGAGATAGCAATCCTCTGCTGATCGAGGATTGTCGGAAGATCGCTCAGCGCCTTCTTAGTAACCAGCCAGTGGCTGAACTGGATGCGTTGACCGCCATTGCGGATGAGCGAGATTTCGAGGTGGTGGCGGAGCACGTCCGCGAGGCAATCGAGAAGAATCAACCCGAGGGCGGGCTGGATCGGCTGCATACTTTCGTCAACAAATTCATCCGCGTGACGTGTGAACCGCACGGCATCACTATCACTCGTGATAAGCCGCTGCATAGTGTTTTCGGAGAGTACGTCAAGGCGCTGCGGGAAGGTGGTCATCTTGAGTCGGCCATGACCGAGCGCATCCTTAAGTCCAGTATTTCAGTGCTGGAAGCCTTTAATGACGTGCGTAACAACAAGAGTCTTGCACACGATAACCCGATACTGAATTATGAGGAAAGCTTGTTGATCTTTAATCACGTTGCAGCATCAGTTCGTTTTATCAAGTCCTTGGAGGCCAAGATAAAAGCTAAAATAACACAGGCAAAACACGGGGGGTGGGACGAAAGCATCCCTTTCTAGTCGTGCTCGCATCGCACGGACCTTGCTATCAAACCGCACATTTAGGAGGACGGCATCAATGAAAGATAGATCGCATGATACGGCGATGGCTGATCACTTCCGCGCCGATCCGACGTATGCGGCGGAATTGCTTGCCGAAGTCCGCCGCAAGGGTACTCCAGCCGAGCTGGCCATTCTATTGCGGCAGATGGCCACGGCCTCGGTAGATGCTGTGAGGTCGGAGGACGCCGATACAGGGCGCACTCTACTTCTCTGATTTGAACGTGGTATTTTTAATGGTTCTGTAAGTTGAATTTCCTGCAATAAGTTGATTTGTAAGGTTGTTTTTGTATGGTTTATAATTGAGTGGGGGTGAGATTGTTATTTAACCTATTGTTTTATTTGATTTAGTGAGTTCCATTGATGATATTGACTGCATTATCAATGGCATTTTTTATGGTTTAAGGCCGACGCTGAATCGAAGATATAGCAAATACCATGTGACCGTATCAGCAAATGCCATGGTATCGACAACCGGGTGCATTGCAGCGCTGTGCTGATGCCATCGATGCTCGCTTTGATCAGAACCGCTCTCTCGACCCATGCCCCAGATCGTTAAATATGCGCCAGAGGAGCACCTCGTGATAGAAATTGTGAACAAGACAGCCGCCACTCGGAATCGAAGTATCCATATAGGTGAATAAAGTTTGCGGAAAATACGCTGAGAAAATAGAAAAGCGTCAATGAAGGGACATAGGAATGGCGATTAACGGAGAGAACGGTGTTAGTGCAGTCACCGTGGATGAACTACTCAAGCAAGGCCTTCGGATACCGAACTATCAACGCCCATACAGTTGGGATGTATCGACTGCTCTACAACTGGTGGATGATATCAGCGAAGCTCTTCGAGATACCGAACGAAAAGATATTCCCTATGTTTTGGGTGCAATCATTCTTCACGATGATGGTGAGTATCTCAATGTAGTCGACGGGCAGCAGCGCCTGCTGACTTTGCGAATGATTCTTGCGGCCTTAGATCCGATAAATCATCAAATTTCGATGTCTGGTAACAGCGAAACTCCTGTCTCCCTAGTTTGGATAGAGCTTCAAAGGCGCCTGTCGCAGTTGGAAGATAAAAAAGAGTTTTTGGATTTTATCTGTCACAAATGTCAGTTGGTGCGTATTGTGACGGACGATATTGATGAGGCATTTCGTGTCTTTGATTCCCAGAACTATCGCGGCAAACCGCTTGCCCCTCACGACTTGCTCAAAGCACACCACCTGCGCGAAATGCACGATGAGTCCGCTGCTATGAAAGTGGCTGTCGTTGAGGCTTGGGAAGCCGTAAACGATGAGGATCTGGACAGGCTTTTTTCTACTTTTTTATACCGGATATCCAAGTGGTCACGAGGCGAAAGCTCGCTCGAATTTACTATTCGGGACATCGGCATGTTCAAGGGCATTTCATCACGATCCCACAGGTCATTTTCGCCAAATCTGCGATATCACCTTGCAGCACAAGCCGCTATGCCACTTCTAAGTGCATGGTCGGTATCCTCTACACATGATGCACGAAATGCCGGGCGCAGCCGCTTTCAGCTTGATGCCCCGATAATCGCAGGACGCTCATTTTTCGAGATGGTGACATTCATGCTTGACGAACTGAAGATACTGGAACAAGAGGTTATTGACAGAGGTTTCAAAAACTTTGGCCCATCTCAAAGTCGCTACCGCTACGTGTACGAATTGTTCATTGCCGCGCTGCTTTGCTATACAAACAAGTTTGGCGATGAAGATGTAGATGAAGTGCGAAATAGGTTATTCGCATGGGCATATGCCTTGCGGGTCGAGTTACTTCGTGTGCAATTTGTATCTGCTGACAACCGAGCGCGAGGTAAAAACGATGCAAATAAATCGCCTTTTGTTTTGCTACGTAATGCGATGACTGGAAGTGTTGTCCGCAAACTTCCAATAACAAGTAAGCCATACAGCGATAACCACGAAAAGGAACTCGTTGCTTTTATCAAGGGGCTGCAATGAGCAAGAAGGAGTTGAAACCTGAACTGTTAACAGTAGGCAAGTTATTCA
Source organism: Serratia sp. SM04 (assembly GCF_040280225.1). Lineage (NCBI taxonomy): Bacteria > Pseudomonadati > Pseudomonadota > Gammaproteobacteria > Enterobacterales > Yersiniaceae > Serratia > Serratia sp. SM04. Next base: position 209,161 of record NZ_JBEOQT010000021.1, read on the forward strand.
CTGACAATTATCTGATTCCTATTTATCAACGGAACTATGCTTGGCGGGCCGAACAGATTGAGCAACTTATTAGCGATATTCAAGACTCGGTGGTAGGGGGCCAGGACAACTATTTTCTTGGGAACCTTGTTGTAATCAAGCGGGGTAGAGAGGATGAGTTCGAGGTCATAGATGGACAACAACGACTTACAACCCTCTATCTGCTTCTTACCTTCCTAGAGCAAGACGGTGAGGGTGAGAAGCCGTCGGTTGGCCATGCAGGCCACTTGCAATATGAGTCGCGCGCACGGGCAACTGAGGCCCTGCTGCGAGTAGCACAGGAGGCGGCTAAGGAGCACGTTCGACCGCAGGGCTCCACGAGTAATGCAGATGCTGGCATTCATGAAGGCTACAGCATCATCAATCAGTTCTTCAAACAAAATGAAAACCTTAATCGCTCACGCGAAAAATTCTCCGATTTCTTGCTAACGAAGGTGACTGTCGTCCGTGCCTCGCTGCCACCCAATACCGACCTCAATCGCTACTTCGAGATCATGAACACTCGTGGGCAGCAACTCAAGCAGGTTGATATTGTTAAGGCTCGCCTGATGAGCAAACTGCCCAATCAATATGAACGCGAATGCTTTGCGTGGGTTTGGGATTCCTGTGCTGACATGGATTCTTATGTCCAGATGTCTCTGACCCGTGGTGACACAAGTTTGCGAAACAAAGTATTTGGTGATGAATGGTCCTGGCTGGAGGTGACCAGCTTCTCTTCGCTAATGGAAAGTCGTCCGCAATCCGGCATCAATTCATCAAGGCAATCCTCCGAAGGGGTATCGTTGTCCTTGGATGAGGCGTTGTCAAAATACGCTAAAGAGCTCGAGTCAAATTCCACTGAAGACGAGGGCAACGAGCGGTTTCGTTCGACTATTGAGTTTCCGGCCTTTCTGCTACACGTTCTAAGAATTATGAAAGGCGATGAGGTCGAAGACGAAGGCCTGCTTGACGACAAGCGCCTCATCAAGTCATTTGACGACGCCGTAAATAATGTACCCGATGCTAAAGCCGATTGGGTGCGTAGTTTTGCATTTATGCTTCTCAAGTGCCGCAACCTCTTCGATGGCTTCATCTTGAAGCGTCAATTCACGGCAAACATCGGTGACGATGGCGATTGGTCTCTCCAGCGACTGAAAAAAGGAGGCGGGGACAAGAAGCCAACCCCGACGTACATCCATGTTTTCTCGGCCAGCAATGGAAGCTTAGAGGAGGACGGGAGTGCTGACCCACATACCCGAGATGTATTGCTGCTTCAGTCCATGCTTCGGATTACCTACACTTCTCCGCGAACGATGCACTGGATTACCAAAGTTCTTCGCTGGCTCTCCGTTAAAGCCCCTCGAGACGTGAAACATGCGGATCTTGCCGATTTGTTGAAGGGATATGCCCGCAGCAAGGTTAAAGAGACATTCTCCTTTGAGAAAGATCAGCAACCACAAGGGTTTGGTATCAGCCGTATCGTCTTTTCGTATCTCGACTATCTTCTGTTGAGTGACTCCTCAAAACGAGATTTCAAATTTCAGTTCAGAACTTCCATTGAGCACTTCTATCCACAGCATCCTGACAAAGAACAGTCGGGCGCGGTTGTTTCAGGTTCTAGCCTTAACCTGCTTGGCAACCTCGCGCTCGTAAGCGTCAGCGCGAACTCAAAATTCAGCAATAGCCTCCCCAGAGCAAAGGCCGAAAACTTCAAGGATACAATTGAACTTCAAAGTCCCAAGCTCAAGAGAATGGCGGAAATCACCCGAAATACAAACTGGGACGATCAGCAGATAACAGCACATCATGAAGCGATGGTGACATTGCTTCGTGATGATGTAAGTCTGGTGGAGGCAAGCGGAAGATCCAACCCAGGGCGTTGACTTCTTTGAATAACCGCTTTTGGACGAATATCCTTTGTGGTGTGCAAGTTGTCAGTCTAAAAGCGTTTTGCGTCGGGCGACACGATCAGTACAGTCTCCAAGTTTTCTTACCATGGTATTTTGTATGGTATCGACATGCAGAGATAATACTATTTTATTGATTTTATAGTGTTTTAAGACAGCATTGATCATCGAGTGGGAGTGATGAACGGCTAATTACTGACTATCAGTGATTATTTAAAAACCCCCGTTGCGGCTTTGCCACGCGGGGGTTTTCTCTTTTAGGAGCTTGGTTGTGCTGTGAGCATCTGTGCTTGCTCAGGTACGCTACCCGTGCTGCCGTATACTGAGCTCGTTGTTCCAAACTGCGCCATACAAAGTTGCTGCTGCTTTGTATTACTGATCAACTATTGATTTGTCATGTATTGGCATATTTACGCTACAGGCGTAAGAACGCTAGATAGCAATGAATCGGCAATCAGGGTGAACAACTGGGAGAGTCAGTTGTTCACGAGACGGACTATTCAATATATCCTGGTAAGATTATTTGACTAGATTTTGCGTGATGGCGGCATCCTTTTTTAACCAAGAGGCTATGTTTGCTCCCACACGCATCATGGGTTTTTCCACAAGGTGATAGGTAGCAAACCCAACAATAATGACAATAATGAACGATGTAGCGTATCCAAAGCCGATCGGAACTCCCATCTTCTTTGCTATAAACGTCACGGGTATTGCTACTATAGGGTGCATTAAGTAAATTGAGTATGATATTTCACCCAGTTTTCTCAGGGCATTAGTCAATACGTTATTGTAGCTGGGGTTTAATTTGTAAAGCGAAAAAACAAATGCCACGCATAAAGTGGAGATGACAATTCTATTGTTTCCTGAAACCAGGTTTATTTTATCTCCGGAAACAGGATAAAAAATGAATGCCAAAGTTGATAATAAGCAAATTGATAACAGAGAGCTGTTGCGCATTGTTAACTTCGGTGCATATTTACCAATTGCAGCGCCACACATAAAGAGGAATAATTGGTTAAAAGGGTTTATGTAGTTAGCCCACTGTTCGGCAAGCGGTGATGAGGAGTCAAGAACGCTAAAAGCGAAGTAAAATCCAGAAATGATACTTAACACCATTACAATCGGGAAGGTATATCTGTACGATGAAGATAAAAAATAAGTAAGGCAGAATATGAAATAAAATACAAGTTCATTGCCGATTGACCAGGCTCCGGTGGATAAGTAAGCTGTTGGTTCAATAAATCCAAATAATAGTGTATAATTTAAAAATGCTTTGTAATATGGGAAGTCATATGCTAGGCCATTCACCGTCGCCAAAAGCCAGCTAAAAATAATCATCCCGGTTACGGCTATCCAAAATAAAGGGAATATCCTAAATACACGCTTTATGGCGAATGCTGAAACTTGACGTGTGGATGTTATTTTTCCTTCGTAGATATACGCTAGACTAACACCACTAAGAATATAAAAAATAGAAACTGCATAGATACCCAGTTTCCCTAGTATGAACTGACTGCCGATAACGTCAACTGACGAACCGGTAGACATTGACCATGAAATATAATGATAGATTACAACGGATAAGGCCATTAATCCACGGAGATAATCAAGTGATTCAACGCGGTTATTTTTCATTGAAATTCTCTTTTCTGGGCATGCTCAAAGCGCTTAAATGAGAAAAATATCGTTATGATAACGTCTAACCGAGTTGCCTCGGTCAGATAAGTTACAAACCATCTTCAAATTTCAGAGTTCTAACGCCATTGCTATGCAGTTCATTAGACAACTTTTCTGATAAAATATATTCGTTGCCTCCAGACTGTTCTAGCTGCCTACGCATATTTTTGCGGGAGAAGTCGTAAGTGAAAGTGTTTGGTGCACCGAATGTAAAGAAGAAGCTACGCTTTGGCTTTCCAGATTTCAAACTGCAATAAAAGTCACGTACTTTACGGCCAATTTCTGACTTGCCATTCATATCACCAAGCATCCTTCCTATCTTCAGCAATCCTTTCTCAATAACATCATATTCTTTACCTGCGTGCGTAATTCTTACATCAAAAATTACAACATCTCCGGGCTTAGTGGCTAATGAGATGGCCTCTCCTTCCGTTAGGTTGTTTTTAAGATGAGAACCTATCCTTACCGACATACCGTTTCCATCAGAGGAGTGATCATTCATGTAGATCCCCATTTTGTACACTCGGCAATCGGACGTGAAATATGGCTCGGAAAAATATGCACCTTTGGCGTCGTCTTTATGCCAACCGAATCCCATGTTGTGATGAATATCTGCATGGGATGTAAAAACAAATTCGTCCTGGCCAAATACAGAACGGTAGGCTTCTAATACCTTTGGATGACTAATTACCCATGAGAAATCAGGCTCTTCAACAGCAATGTTTGGCTGAGTCAGTCCGTAACGGTAAGTTACGCCCTTTTTTTGAAAAAAGGTGTGTATGGAAGAGTTCATCCGAGCCATTTCTTCTGGGGTGAAAAGGTTACGAATGACGACAAAACCATCACGCTCAATTGATTCCTTAGCTGTGTACATAATTAACCTTGCAAGTATTTTCAGTTGCTTAGATTTTGTCATACTATTTTTACATAAAAAGACAATTTGTAAAGCCCGTGAGTTTTTAAGTGCAAAAATTAATCATGAGCTTATTTTTTTGGAGTAAAAATCTATTTTTACTTAGAAAGTCATTTTTTTATTTCGAAAATAACAAATTAACGATTGTTTTTTCTGGTTTTAATCGAAAAGATTCTAAACATTCTCATCGCTTAATAGTTTATTAGTGTGGGTAGTTTTATGTTTTTTAACGTTTTTTATGTTGAGGCTCCAGCCAAGTTATTGACGATGAAGAACATGTTTATGGTTCATATGAAAGCCGACAGCTCATAGGAAACGCCAGGAGGAGCGAGGATGAAAACAGAGCAATTGCTACGGTAATAACGCGGAAACCTTAGATATATCTTTTCCATGTTTCAGAATCCTACGAACAAGATGGTGGTGAGAGAAGGCCGTTGTTTTGTTGAGATTGCTGCCATTTTCAATGAAAGATAAATCTGATGAGTGCGCGCGCTCCAGGGAAAAATTATGAGAGGGACCGTTTCCACCATACATACAATCTTGTCATATCGACGGGATATAAGGTGTTTGAATCATAGCGCCTGAACAAGCAGATGGATGCACAGTTTCTCGTAGAGAGCTCTCCGCATGATCCTTGGCATCACCATGTTGTCAGCACCAAACCACCCTTAGCCGGCCCCCCACTGCGTCAGCAGCGCATGCAGCCTGGCCGGCTCCAGCGGCTTGCGCAGCACCAGATAGCCTTCCTGCTCGGCCTCCTGCAATATCTGTGAGTTGAACTCGCCGCTGACCATGGCGCCGCTCACGTCCGGCAGGCGTTCGAACAGCGCTTTCAGGATGTCGAAACCGCTCTCGCCGGAACGCAGGCGCTGGTCGCACAGCACGGCGAACGGCGTAAAACCGTCGTCGACGATGGCGAAGGCTTCCTCGGCGGAGGCCGCGCAGCGCACGGTGATGCCCCAGGTGCTCATCAGGCTCTCCCAGGCTGAAGTCACCAAGGGATCGTCGTCCACCACCAGGCAGGCGCCGCGCAGCGGCGCATAGCGGATGGGCGTGGCGGTGTTGTCGTAGGCGGCCGCGGTTTCCGGCGCTTTGTCTTCGCCGATGTATTGCGTGAAGCGCATCCAGAAGCGTGAGCCTTTGCCTTCGACGGAGTGCATGCCGTACTTCACCTTCATTAGCTTGGCGCAGCGCGCCACTACCGCCAGCCCCAGCCCGTGGCCGGCGCTGTCGATTTTCCACGCCAGTTCGGGGCGGTAGTAAGGGGAGAAGATTTTGCTTTTCTCTTCGTCGGCGATGCCCACGCCGGTGTCCCATACTTCCACCAGGCACTCGGCGCCGCGCGGGCGGATGGCGATCAGCACGCCGCCCCGTTGCGTGTAGCGCAGGGCGTTTTGGATCAGGTTGATCAACGATTGCCGCACCAGTAGCGGATCGCCCATCACGCTGATGCGCCGTTTAGGCCGCCAGGTGCGCAGCGCCAGGGCGCGGCTGTTGGCCTCTTCGCGGAACAGGGTGATCACCGAGTCGAGCAGGGCGCCGATATCCACATGGGTGGCGGCGGTGCGCACGTTGCCGGACTCGATCTTGCTGAGATCGAGCAATGAATTGAACATCAAATGCACCGAACGCACGCTCTGCTGCAGATCCAGCAGCTGTGGCGTCAGGCTGTCGTCGCGGTTCTTGTGGATGATGGCTTCGATCAGAAAGCCCATGGCGTGCACCGGCTGGCGCAGATCGTGGCTGGCGGTGGTCAGGAACTGGTTCTTGTCCAGCAGCGCCTGTTCCGCCTCCTCTTTAGCTTGCCGGAACTGTTCCGCCAGGCGTGAGCTTTGTTCTTCGAGCAACGCCTGCTGGATAAAGAACGCATGCGAGGTTAACGCGTGGCGGTAAATGGCGAAGCCGTACAGCAAGTTCAGCATCAGCACGATGAACATCACGTCTTCCAGCCGCCAGATGATGCCGAGGTTCAGCAGCCCCCAGGAAGCGAAGAAAAAGCGGGTAAAGGTGCTGATAACCGGCGTCAGATGCGTTGCGTTGGCGGCGACGATCGCGGCGATGCTGATATTGAGCAGCAGAAAAAAGTCAAAGTTATGGGTCTGCGGGGTAATTAAATAGAGTGAGGAGATCCCCACCCCGTGAATAAACGCCACCTTATTAATGCGCGGCAGCCAGCGGCGCAGCACGGCGTCTTCATCATTTTCTTTGGCCTCGCGTTGGTAGCGCCGATGCCATATTCTGATCGCCACGGCGCATAGCAGGTAAACCATGATCCAGGCAATGGTTGGGCCGAGTTCATCCCCCAGCAAATAAATCCAGATGGCGAACGGGATGCCGACGAAAGGCACGGCGGTGAAGCTGAACACCAACCGCATGAAGGTGTTGTCCAGCAGGCGGATCTGCGCGCGTGAGGAGATGCCATCATTTTGTAAATTCTGGAAAAACTTCATGGCGACGGATCCCGTTTGCCGTGCAACAGCGTGATGGCTTCCACCCGGCTGTTGACGCCGATCTTTTTCAAGATATTACTGATATGTTCTTTCACGGTGGGTTCGGAAATAGACAGCTGCGTCGCGATCCTTTTATTCGGCAGGCCGCGCAGCATCATAGTCAATACGTCGATTTGTCTCGGCGTTAAATTGAATTTATTTAAATGTTCATGACTGTTTTTAATGGCGGATTCATTTCCTTCCGGGAACCACTCCTGATTATTATTCAACGCAAAAACCGCTCTGGCGAATAATTCCGGGGGTTCATTTTTTAATACGAACCCATGCCCGCCGGCATTGTGCACTTTCTGCCAGATATCGTTATTTTCGTCGCCGCTGACCACCAAAATACGCACCTGAGAATAACGTTGTTTTACTTCTTTGAGTAATTTCAATGCGGTGCCGGAAGAGAGCCAAAAATCGATCACCAGTAAACGCGGCGGGCCATTTTCCCTAATATGACGGTAGCAATTTTCTTCATTGGTCACCACATGTGCCTGTTTGAATCGGCAATGCGTGCTGAGAAAGTTAGCGATACCGCTTGCTACCAATGGATGGTCATCAACGACCAACGCATAATCCTGCCCCAAAGGATTCTCCTTTCGCCTTCACAGTTCAGATAGGTCTGATGAATTATTATCAACCCTCCCTACTTTAGGAGGGTTTTTTCGTTTAGGAAAGGGAAATATATTATTCGAGGATTTGGATAAGAGAAAACATAAAGCCAATCGATAATTTTAACTGATTGGTTATAAAGGATAATTTATGAAAAAACCACTTATCGCTTTAACCGTTACGATGATGATAGCCGGTTGTTCCACCCTGAAAACCGATCAGGCCATTCCATTACTGCAGGCGGAAACCGCCAAAATGCTGGGCCTGGGCTCATCGGACGAAATTACCGTGACCAATGTCAATGGCGCACAGCCGGATGCGCTGGGCGGGCAAAAACTTTCTTATCGCGCCACCACGGAAAAAGGCCGCATTTTCGATTGCTCGTCGCTGATGATGCCGGGAATTTTAGGTTCGTCGCCGTCGCTGAGCGCGCCGACCTGTACGCCGGTGGTCACGCATAAATAATTCGCTTTGGGGGCGGTATTGCCGCTTCCTGGTTTTCCATCGTCGGAGCGTCAGCGCCGGGGGGCAATAAGCTTTTGCTTCGACGATCACTAAACCGGCGTGCGCGAAATAACGCCTTACACCTCCTCTAGTGCATTGAGTTTCCCTATAACAATAAATTTCGCGCCATCACGCCAACGAGTACGGAGATAGCCCGTGAATGACAAGACATCGCATCCTTTAGCGGTTAAAACACCGCTTTCCAAACTTTACCTCGCTCTATTTTCTGCGCCGCTGTTGATGCTGGCGCCCGCCGATATCGCTCGCGCAGACGATGCCATTTTTGATGGCGACGCAAAAATTACCGAATCATTGGCCTACACCGGGGACGTTTACGTCGGCCGTAATCAAAGCGGCAACCTGCTGATCGATAATGGCAAGATCAGCGCCTATAACATCAATATCGGCCGGATGTTCAACGGCCAAATTCATGAAAGCCTGGTCACGGTCCGCGGGCCGAACGCCGAGCTGAACGCGGTGAACGATCAGTTCGTGCTGCGCGGCGGCCTGAATCTGGGGCGGGGCACCCTGCGGGTTGAAGACGGCGCGCTGGCCAGCGCGAAAGAGATCGTGGTCGGCACTACGCGTGGCTACGACAGCCACCTGATCGCCACCGGCGCCGGCTCCCGCGTCACCAGCAATTTTCTCAGCGTCGGCACCGATTTAGGGGCACGATCCACGCTGGCGATTGAAGACGGCGCGGTGCTGAACACCGCCTTTGACGCGCGCATCGGCAATGGTAGCGGGCCTGGCGAGACCGATACGCTGAGCCCGAAAGCCACGGTCACCGGGGCCAATTCCCAATGGAACGTCGGCCGCGCGCTCACGCTTTACGGCGATCTGGACGTGCTGAACGGCGGCGCGGTCAACGTCGGTAATATTCAGGTGGCGGGCATCTCCGGCGCGCGTAAAACTGCCGAGTTGACGATCGCCGGCAACGGTTCACGTGTGACCAGCGGCAGCAGCGTCAACGTCGGCGATTACGGCAATGGCGTGTTGGCGGTCATGGACGGCGGGACATTCTCCGCCGGCGGCAACGAAGTGGTGCTGGGCGAGGCCGGTTCCGGCTCGAACCGCGGTGCGCTGATTATCGGCAGCCGCGGCAACATGGATACCGGCACCGGCTTGACCGAGCCGACGCTCGGCGCGGCGGGCGCTGCAGGCACTATCGATGCCCAGACGGCGATCGCCCTGCGGGGCGGATTGTTCCGCAGCTATGTGTACTTTAACCATACCGACGGCAATTACGTCTTCAGCAACAAGATGAGCGGCGAAGGCGAGGTGATCAACACCGCCGGGCATACGACGCTGAACGGCGATCTCACTGGGCTGCAGGCCAACGTCACCGCACGCGGCGGCAAGCTCATTATCGCCAGCGACATCAACACCCAGAAAGAAGACGATATCTTCGAGATCCAAACCCTCAGCGCCGAGAACGGCGGCACGCTGATCCTCAATGCGACGGCGGGTGCCGACGTCAATAACGGGCAGGGCTACAGCAGCGCCGCGTCGATCAAGGCCGGCGGCACGCTGGGCGGCAACGGCACGCTGGGCCAGACCGAGATCCAGTCCGGCGGCCATATCTCGCCCGGCGACGGCAATATCGGCACGCTGACGCTGAAACGCTACCTGAATTTTATCGGCGAATCCTTCTACGACGTCGATATCGCCGGTGACGGCCGCAGTGACCAACTGCTGGTGGCGGGCAAAACCACCATCAGCGATCGGGCCAAGGTGCAGGTTACGGCGCTGGATCCGCAAACCAGCTATAAAACCGGCCAAAGCTACCGCATTCTGACCTCGGACGGCGGCATTGACGGCCAGTTCGCGGCGGCGGTCTCCAAGTCTGCCTTCCTCGATGTGGCGCTGAATCACAGCGCCAACGCCGTGGATCTGACCATCGCGCAGAAAGACACGGGCGGTGAAAATCCAGGCGGCGAAAACCCGGGTGGAGAAAACCCAGGCGGTGAGAATCCAGGGGGCGAGAATCCGGGCGGGGAAAACCCAGGGGGTGAAAATCCGGGGGGCGAGAATCCGGGTGGAGAAAACCCAGGGGGTGAAAATCCGGGGGGCGAGAACCCAGGCAGCGGCAAGCCGGGCATTTTCCAAACGGTGGCCGAAAGCGGCAACCAGTGGAATACCGCCGGTGCGCTCTCGACGCTGACGCAGAGCGGCCCTTCGCTGGCGCTGTACAACTCGCTGCTGCTGCTGAGTGCGCCGGAAGCGCGCGAGGCGTTTAATCAGCTGTCCGGCGAAGTCTATCCGTCGATGCAGTCTAACCTGATCGCCGGCAGCACCCAGCTGTTCAACGTGCTGAACCAGCGCATGCTGCGCCTGTTCGACAACGACAGCCTGCCGATACCGCCGTTGGCGATGTCGCTGGTGCAACCGGCGCAGGCGCAAAACAGCGGCGTCTGGGGGCAGACCTTCAGTTCCTGGGGCAAAAACAGCGGCAACGGCAACGTGGGCAAGCTGGATGGCAACACCACCGGCTTCTTGTTGGGGGCGGATCGCAAGCTGGCGGACCATAACGTGCGCATCGGCGGCTACTTCGGTTACAGCCGCGGCGACTACGACGTCGACAGCCGCCGTTCCAAGGCCGATACCGACAACTACCACCTCGGCCTGTATGCGGCGGGGCAGCAGGATGCGTTCTCGCTGCGCGGCGCGCTGGGTTACACCTGGCACAAGATCGAAGGCAAACGCAACGTCGATTTCAGCGGCTTCTCGGATCGGCTGAAGTCGGACTACGATGCCAACTCGCTGCTGGCGTTCACCGAAGCGGGTTACCGTTTCGGCCAGCCGGAGATGAACGTCGAACCGTTCATCAACCTGAGCTACATCCGTCTGCATACCGACAGCTTCCAGGAGTCGGGTGGCGCGGCGGCGCTGAGCGTGCGCAATGAAACGATGAACACCTTCTACTCCACGCTCGGGGTGCGCGGCGTGACCGAACTGCCGAAGAACGTCAGCCTCTACGGCTCGCTCGGCTGGCAGCACGCCTACGGCGATAAGAACACCTCATCGCGCATGGCGTTTGCCGGCAGCGACGCGTTCGTCACTCAGGGCCAGGCCGTGGATGACAACGTGATGGTGGGCGATATCGGCGTGAGCGTGAAACTGTCGCGCGCCGCGACGCTGGATGTCGGCTATCAGGGGCAATTCGGCGCCGATACCCGCGTTAATTCGGTCAACGCCAACCTGCGCTGGTCGTTCTGATTCTTCCTCTAGACTTCTCTGGTACTGACTGGCCCGCTTGATGCGGGCCTTTTTTATGGTGAGAACTCAGTGGCGGCCTGTGGCTGACTTTTATGATGAAAAAGCCCGCGCAACGGCGGGCTTGGCGAGAAGCGTGAGCGGGGGGTTAACGCCCTTTTTTCTTGCGCCCTGGCTGGGTAAAGCGCTTGCGGCCGGCCGGCGCAGCGGCTTTGTCGGCGCTTTTGGGGCCGCCGGCACTCGGTTTTTTCGCCGCGGCGGATTTGGCCGGGGCCTTCTTCGCCGGCTTGGCCTCGGATGAAGAGCCTTCAATCAGTTTGAACAGCTCGATCAGCTCGTCATCGGTCAGATCGCGCCATTCGCCCAGCGGCAAGCCTTTCAGGCTGACGTTCATGATGCGCGTGCGTTCCAGCTTGGTGACCTCGTAGCCGAAGTGTTCGCACATGCGGCGGATCTGGCGGTTCAGCCCCTGCACCAGCGTGATGCGGAACACGAAAGGTGCCTCTTTCTTCACCTTGCACTTTTTGGTCACCGTGCCCAGCATCGGCACGCCGGCGCCCATGCCGCGAATAAACTCGTCGGTCACCGGCTTGTTGACCGTCACCAGATACTCTTTCTCGTGATTGTTGCCGGTGCGCAGGATCTTGTTGACCAGGTCACCGTGGTTGGTCAGAAAGATCAGCCCCTGTGAATCCTTGTCCAAACGGCCGATCGGGAAAATGCGTTTGCTGTGGTTGACGAAGTCGGCGATGTTGTCGCGCTCGCCGTCTTCGGTGGTGGTGACGATGCCGACCGGCTTGTTCAGCGCGATCAGCACCAGATCTTCTTCATTGCGCGGTTCGATCAGCTGACCGTTAACCTTCACCACATCGCCGGCAAATACCTGAGCGCCAACGGTGGCGCGTTTACCGTTGATGAAAACGTTGCCCTGTTCGATGTATCGATCGGCGTCGCGGCGTGAGCAGATACCGCTCTCGCTAATGTATTTGTTCAGACGAATGGATGAGTTAGTCAGCATGGGATCTCCGTAAAACGCGGACTATACATTACCTGCAGGGGATTGCGGAAGCTGTTAGAGAATAGATGTAATAGCTCAAGGTGATGCATGCGCCATCAATGCTGATTGGGCCTTACTCATTGCTGATTCTATCATCACGAGTTAACAATATTCACAAAATCAATAAGATAGATAAAATCTTATTTGCTGGATATTATCGGTGCTCAGCCAAAGGATGGGGGAAATAAAATGCTTCGCTGCTTTTTAGTTCATAATGGAAACAAAATAAACACTCTGTTGTGTCAAGGGGTTGGGATGTTCTCTGTGTTTTCTGGCAATAAACAGTATACAAATCAACCAGGATGCACAGATGTTCCCAATAACGGGGCTATACCAGCCGGTACTTACTGGATTGTGGATCGGCCATCCGGTGGTTTAAAGTCGCAGACTATTACTTTCATAAAAGATATTGTGACCAATGTAGATCACAATAGTTGGTTTGCTTTATACAGAGATGATGGAACAGTTAACGATAGAACATGGATTAACGGCATTATGCGTGGGCAATTCAGGTTGCATCCAATCGGTCCACTTGGATTATCCGAAGGATGTGTAACCTTTTATTCCCAAAACGAATTCAATCGTCTGCGAGCTGCATTGCTGAAATCGAAAACAGCCAGAGTTCCGGGAACGACATTACAGGCATATGGGACTATCGAGGTGAAAGGCTATGAAAAAACTTGCCCTGTTGCTCGCTAACGCATTGGCTGTTGTTGGGCTGGCTGTGCTGACAATAAAGCTTTTTCCTGTACCCAGGCTAAACCAGGATCAAACCGCTTGGCTGATTGACGCCAGCGAGTTTTTCCATTTTAACGATACGGAGTGGTTTGGTGCGCTCATTTTTGGCGCGGTTTATCTGTTGGCCGGGTGTCTGGAATGGCTCTTTATCCGCCAGGTTTTTCAGCGGGTGAGCTGCGGGCACCGCCACTAACTCTCATCACCGTTCCTCCACCTTCACCACCCGGGTATTCAGCGGGGTGAGCGTCTGCCCGGCGCTGCCGATCGGCGTCAGGCGCGGGACGGGGCGGCCGCTGTCGCTTTCCACCAGCGTTGAGTGCGCTTCTCCCTCGGCGAACAGATGATCTTCCCCCCACTGGCGCAGGCCGACGATCACCGGAAACAGCGCGCGGCCTTTCTCGGTCAGCACATATTCCTGATAGGCGCTGCCGTCTGCGGCGGGCACGATTTCCAGCACGCCGTGCGTCACCAGCGCGCGCAGGCGGGTGGCAAGGATGTTCTTCGCCATCCCCAGCCCTTTTTGAAATTCGCTGAAGCGGGTGACGCCGTCGAAGGCGTCACGCACGATCAGCAGCGACCACCAGTCGCCAATCACATCCAGCGTACGCGCCACCGGGCACGGCGCGTTTTCCAGGCTTTTACGTTTCACGACGGTTATCTCCAGCTGCATATTCTGGTTGCATTATAAAACCTCCGCGCCTAAAGTTCATTGGGTTTAATAATGAAACCAGATTGAGGTGTGCGATGAGCGACAAACTGCTGGATCCCCCCTGTGCGGCGCTGGGGCGCCTGCCGGCCCCTCTGGTGCTGCTGTTGGCCGCCGCCAGCGCCTTTAGCGTGGCCAACGTTTACTATGCGCAGCCGCTGCTGGACGCCATCGCCCATGATTTTTCCATCAGTCTGGCGGCGGTCGGCATGGTGATCACCGTGACCCAACTGGGCTGCGCGCTGGCGCTGCTGTTGGTGGTGCCGCTCGGGGATCGGCTGAACCGGCATTGGTTGCTGGCGGGGCAACAGCTGGGGCTGATCGGCGCGCTGCTATTGGTGGGCTGGGCGCACAGCGCGCCCTGGCTGCTGGCGGGGATGTTGCTGGTAGGCTTATTGGGCACCGCCATGACGCAGGGGCTGATCGCTTTCGCCGCCGCCCTGGCGGCGCCGCAGGAGCGCGGGCGGGTGGTCGGCGCGGCGCAGGGTGGGGTGGTGCTGGGGCTGTTGTTGGCGCGCACCCTGTCCGGCGCGCTGGCGGACGTCGGCGGCTGGCGCACGGTGTACTTCTTCTCCGCCGGGGTGACGCTGGTATTGCTGCCGATCCTGTCTCGCCTGCTACCTGCGCCGCGCACCGCTCCCAGTACGCTGAGCTATCCCGCGCTGCTGCGTTCAATGCTGACCCTGCTGCTACATGACCGCACGCTGCAAATTCGCGGCATGTTGGCGCTGCTGATGTTCGGCGCTTTCAGCCTCTTTTGGAGTTCGCTGGTGTTGCCGCTGAGCCAGGCGCCGTTCAACTTCACCCATGCCGCGGTGGGGGCGTTCGGCCTGGTCGGCGCGGTGGGCGCGCTGGCGGCGGTGCGCGCCGGGCATCTGGCGGATCGCGGGCTGGGGCAGGCGGCCAGCGGCGTGTGTCTGCTGCTGTTGACGCTGGCCTGGCTGCCGCTCGGTTTGCTCGGCAGCGGCCTGGTTTGGCTGGTGGCGGGCATCGTGCTGCTGGATCTGGCGGGCCAGGCGATCCACGTGCTAAACCAGAGCATGATCTTCAGCGCGCACCCGCAGTCGCACAGCAGGCTGGTGGGCTGCTACATGCTGTTTTACGCCGTCGGTAGCGGGTTGGGCGCCTTTGCCGGCACCCATATGTATGCCTGGGCGGGCTGGAGCGGCGTCTGCTGGCTGGGGGCGGGCGTCAGCCTAAGCGCGTTGCTGTTTTGGCGGCTGACGCTGCGCGGCATGCCGCCCTCAGCGGCGGCGGTGGAGCAGTGAAAGCTGGAAGCCCAGCGCACCGCACAACTGCTGAGGCGCGGTGAAGCCGCTTTCCGCCAGGAGGAGACGGCTGCGTGCCGCCGTCATCGGGTGCCAGTTGCGGCGGGTGCGTTCGATCACCTCCTGCGCCTGCGCCGCCGAGTGCCCGGCGCTTTGCAGCCAATGTTGGTAGTGGCTGGCGGGCAGGCCATCCGGTTGATAGTCTAACAGCAGCAGCGGTGCGGCGGGGGAGAGGCGCTGCGCCAGCTGCTGCAGGAAATCCAGTTTGGCGCCATCGTCGGCGATAAAGTGCAGCACCAATGAGCACACCGCCGCGTCGTGGCGGGTTTGCGGCGCTTGTTGCAGCAAGGTGGGCTGGAAGCTCACCCGTTGTGCGTAACCCGCGGCTTCGGCCTTGGCACGCGCGGCCGCCAGCATGCCGGCGGAGGGTTCCACGGCGCTGAAACGCCAGCTGGCGTTGGCGGCGGCCAGCGCCTCCAGTTCACTGCCGGTGCCGCAACCGGCCAGCAACAGCGTGGCGTCATTCGGCAGCGTCTGCGCGAGCGTCGCCGTCAGCAGCGCCTGAGCAAACTGATAGCCGGGCACCAGGGTCAGAATACGGCGATCGTAGTCCGCCGCCGCGGCATCGGGGAAGCGAGTATCCGTTTGGTGTTGCATAACCTTCCTTGCCAAGTTCATTGAGAGAGACAAGGAAGGGTATGCTTAAGTGATAATGAAATCCATTATCATTAATAAGTTCTGTGACGGGAAAGGCAGCGTTAGCGGGCTGGCGAATGCAGCAGGTAATAATCTTCTTCGCCGTCGTTGCCGGTAGAGATGATGCGCCAGCCGTGTTTGCGGTAGAACGCCAGCGCCTTTTCATTCTTCACCAGGCATTTCAGCGAGCCGGTGGCGGTGAAGGTAGCTTCCGCCGCCTGCAGCAGCGCACTGCCGACGCCGCGCGGCGGCTGATGGGGATCGACATACAGGTTATGAATGAAGTTGTCTTCGCGGTAGATGGAGACGAATCCCAGCAGCGTGCCGCCGTCTTCCGCCACCCAAATCGCTTCGCCCAGCGTCGCGCCGTCGAAATCTTCCAACTGATAGTTTGAGGTATCGCGCCAGCCGAACGCCGCCTTGCGCGACGCCAAGTACAGCGTGCGCAGGAAGGGGCGATCGGTTTCTTGGTAGGGTCTTATCTGCATGGCATCTCCCGGTGGTTTGTGCTCACTATAGCGCATAGCGCTGGGAACGAACGGCCGTCGTCTTAAGCGCGTGGTGATATGTCGTCAGGTGTGCTCCGACTGCATTTTCACCCAGCACGCTTCCTGGCAGCGATTATAAAGCTGCTTTTTTCTCGGCGGGACGGCATGGCAGCCGCCGTGTACGACTTCGTAGCTTATCCAGCATTCGCGGCACAGCTCGTCGGCTTGAAAGGTATCCGACTCCATCTTGCACAAGATGATGACGCCGTTGCTGAACTGGTAAAGTATTTCGCGCTCTTCAATGACTTTTTCCTCATCAAAGAAGCGTTCGACGTTTTCCGTTTTGTTGATTACCCGCATCTGTGAAGGCTGCAGAGGTAGGTATAAAGTCGATGCATCGATAGTCCCGTCCATAATGCGTGCAGAGAGAAAAATGCCGCTTGGTCGATGTTGCCTAATCATAAGACAATCGGTGGGAAGGAAAAAGCGGCTTCGGTGTTTCGGGGAAACTGAAGTCGGAATGATGAGGACAGATGAACGCTAACGATATCTCTTACAAGTAGTGGGCTACTCGAAACTGATTGAGTAGAAATTTACAAACTATGTTGGGTATTAGTAGAAGAGTAGGACTTCCTTAGAATACTAAAAACGAGAGCTTCCTGAGTTGGGAAAATGTATGCCTATGTTTACGAAAATCTTGATATCCAGTGCTTGAGGTTTTTTGTAATAACAAACGTTGTGAATTATTTCTCACGCAACTTTCTTAGTGGTGATTTCTGACTGAAATAGTAACATTTTTAACCTACAACAATGGTAGACATGAGAGGTGTTGAATTTCGTTAGACATTATCTACTTCTCCCTCCTACCTCATGACCTTTTTATGTGATTGATTAGCTGCCTTAGTACAAATAGTCATCTTTTTCATTGGTTTTGTGAGGTTGGTCAAAAAGTCATGGAGATTTTTCTTGAAAAATAAGGTAGTGATACTCATATAGCTTTGATACTTTTCTCCTAAAGGAAAATTGATCTATGGCTAATTGTGAAGATCAACATCGATACTGGGGTTTTTTCGAACAGCTTCCTGACGATCAGGGAGGAGTAGGCAGGCATAAGTGCTGTGGTTGTGCATATGAAAGAGGATACCTGGCGGGGGTAAGAAGAGATGAAATACTTCAAATTGAATTAGATTCACTTCCTGAGAGCCAAGCTGGGAATGTACGGCATAAGAGCCCGCATGCTGCCTATGCTCAGGGCTATCTTGATGGTATTTCTGCTTCTTACGGTAATAAAAAATAGGTATAGATGTAGTTTTTATAGGGAGAAAAATATGGCCATTCGAAGAATCGCTTATGCTTATTATGATCCCCGATGGGATAAATTAACAATGCCTATTGTTGCTCTGAGCCGAACTGAGGTTGAACCTTTAGAATATGAAGAAGAAATGAAAGGGCATTTACATTGCCCCTCTTGTTATGAGCCTTTGTTAAGGGTTCCTGGAGATCCAGCAGTAGCTGTTATGGCTAATGGAGCTGATGCTCTTTTTCGTCATTTCCCTGATGAAGATGCACCATATTGCCGCTTACGGAGTGGTATTATGGTTGGAAAAAAATACGATTCAGAGGCTGAAGCAGCTAAAGCTGTTGAAGATGGTGATCTGATTATTATTAGCGGCTTTAAACAGGAAAGGCCTCAAAATACTGCTAGGCAGCAAGATGAAGAGTATGGCGAACCGGTTGAAACAGAATTTGAAAGTGAAGATGGGCCATCAGTTAACGTTCCAGCATCTCGTCATGAAGGTCAGACGTTTAATCTACCAAGTAAGATAACCAGTGTTCAATCTCTATGTGCGAATTTTCGTCAAAATTACTACCGAGATATTCATGTAGTGGTAGGAGAAAATGTGCACCAGTATGTTTTAGCAGAATGTTTGAAAGACGCTTCTGAAATAAATGCTGAAGATGACTTCCCTAGATTCTATTTTGGGGAAATTGTACGCATAGATCGGTTTGAAAATAAAAGTCATGTATTTTTAAGACACCCTAGACTTGTTGGTAACGTCGATTTTAGAATATCAGCCAGTAACGGCGATCTGGACGCTAGAGGAATTACTCAGAGTAATGCATTAAGACGAATTCTTCTATTTTTTGGAAAAATCGACCCATGTGGTGCAGGATATTGGTCTAAAGATAAAGCATGGGGGGAGGTTGGTATTCTTCCTGTGAAATATGAAAATTTTCTTCGTGCAAACTATAAACGTGATGAGAATTGATTTTTAATATAATAAACATTAGGTTTTTCTCTTGAACAGCTATTCCGGGTTATCCAATGGTTGATGGCGAGATCTAACCGAATTAATATGTCTGACAGCAAAATCCGGGATACTCCCGGCTTTTGTGAGTCCTAAACCGGAATTCTGTAGTAATGGCAAATGGTATTGGTCAGTAAAGCTGACGCAGAACTCCCCTCGTGATTATCAGTGAGCCCGCATATTTTACTACTAATCCATTGCTGGATCGCTAGAACATGCTTCTCGGCTAGTTTGGCATGCCATTCCCTTCGCTAATTTCTTCATATTCTACCGCTCATGAGAGCTTGCGTCTAAGGGATGGGGAGTTATTTGTATCACATAGATTGATATCCAATCTGCCATACATGACCTAAAAGAGCAGCTTTGCCGTTTACAAGACTTCCCGCTGGCATTACCATCCCGCTCAGGGATTAACGCAACGTTGATCACAACCTATTGATTTTCATGACTCGGGGTGCCCTTCTACGTGAAGGCTGAGAAATACCCGTATTACCTGATCTGGATAATGCCAGCGTAGGGAAGTCACGGCCGCCCAGCCGGCGCCGCCTTCTTGAACGCCGGTTGGGAGGAATATGATCGCTCGACCTGATGCACTACCCGGCGCGCGCGCCGCGGCCTGTCTGACCCAATTCCAACAGCGGCCTCCGCTGATCCACTGCCTGACCAACGAAGTGGTGCAATCGCTGACCGCCAACGTGCTATTGGCGCTCGGTGCCTCCCCGGCGATGGTGGTGGAGCCGCAAGAGGCGGCGCAGTTCAGCGCGCTGGCCGACGGCCTGCTGATCAACGTCGGTACCCTCAATGCGCTGCGCGCCGAATCGATGCGGGCGGCGGTGGCCGCCGCCAATCAGGCCGGCAAGCCCTGGACGCTGGATCCGGTGGCGGTCGGCGCGCTCTCCTACCGCACCGCCTTTGCTAAACAGCTGCTGGACGAGAAACCGGCGGCGATACGCGGCAACGCCTCGGAAATCATGGCGCTCAGCGGGTTGCTGGCCAGCGGCCGCGGCGTGGACAGCGGCGACGATTCGCTGGCGGCATTGCCCGCCGCGCGTGAGCTGGCGCAGCGCAGCGGCGCGGTGGTGGCGGTCACCGGCGCGGTGGATTACGTCACCGACGGCCAACGCGATTGGGCGATCGAAGGCGGTTCCCCGCTGATGACGCGGGTGGTGGGCACCGGCTGCGCGCTGTCGGCGGTCGTGGCAGCGTTTTGCGCCCTGCCGGGCGATCGCCTGGACAACGTGGCGACCGCCTGCCGGGTGATGTCCCACTGCGGCGGCCTCGCGGCCAGACAGGCCGGCGGGCCGGGCAGCTTTACGCCGGCGTTCCTCGATGCCCTGTATCAGCTGCGCGGGGAGGATCTGTGATGAAACGCATTAACGCCCTGACCATCGCCGGCACCGATCCCAGCGGCGGCGCCGGCATTCAGGCCGATTTGAAGGCCTTTTCTGCGCTCGGCGCCTACGGCACCTCGGTGATCACCGCGCTGGTGGCGCAGAATACCCGCGGCGTGCAGTCGGTGTATTACATCGATCCGGCGTTCGTCGCCGCGCAGCTGGACTCGGTGTTCAGCGACGTGCGCATCGACAGCGTCAAGATCGGCATGCTGGCCAACGCCGACATCGTGCAGGCGGTGGCCGAACGGCTGCGCCATTACCGGCCGGAATTCGTGGTGCTGGACACCGTGATGCTGGCGAAAAGCGGCGATCCGTTGCTGGCGCCGGAG
This sequence comes from Serratia sp. SM04, assembly GCF_040280225.1. Lineage (NCBI taxonomy): Bacteria > Pseudomonadati > Pseudomonadota > Gammaproteobacteria > Enterobacterales > Yersiniaceae > Serratia > Serratia sp. SM04. Next base: position 229,485 of record NZ_JBEOQT010000021.1, read on the forward strand.
GCGGTGGCGTCTATTCGACGCGAGCTGTTGCCGCTGGTGTCGATCATTACGCCGAACCTGCCGGAAGCGGCGGCGCTGCTGGCGTGCGCGCCGGCGGAAGATGAAGCGCAGATGCGCGAGCAGGGGCGGGCGCTGCTGGCGATGGGCTGCCGGGCGGTGCTGATGAAGGGCGGCCACCTGAGCGAAAGCGAGAGCCCGGACTGGCTGTTTACCGCAGAAGGCGAGCAGCGCTTTACCGCGCCGCGCGTCGCCACCCGCCACACCCACGGCACCGGTTGCACGCTCTCGGCCGCGCTGGCGGCGCTACGGCCGCGCCATGCCGACTGGGCGGCTACGGTAACCGACGCCAAGGACTACCTGCAACAAGCACTGCAACAGGCGGACACGCTGGAAGTGGGGCACGGCATCGGGCCGGTGCATCATTTCCACGCCTGGTGGTGAGTCAACTTTTTGCCGCAACCGTGGTCTGACTAGTTCAGGCCCGGTTTGACGGGCGAAACCTGATTTAACCTAGGGAGAAGGACTATGACGGGACACCAGGCGCTGCGTTGCGCCCTCTTCGGCGCACTGCTCAGCTTCAGCGCGGGCAGCTTTGCTCAGCAGATCGTCACCACGTCGGATTTGATTCAGCAGCCGGGGTATCAGGCCAGCTGGCAAAACATGGTGAAAGGCCAGGCGCGGATGCCGGGCTGGGCGCGCAAGGGCGTCGGCACCTCGACGCCGGCGCAGAACCTGAGCTGGAAGGGCAAAGAGTATCTGGTCGGCAACCTGTGCAAGCCGCACGACTGCGGCAACAACTTTTTGATCGTGGCGTTCAGCGCGGACAAATCCCAGGCCTGGGGCGTGCGAGTGGCGGTGGAAGACCGGCCGGAAGCCGTCGACCATCCGAAGAAATACGCCAAGTATCAGTGGCTCGGCAAACCGGATGACGACATGAAGGCGCTGCTGAAGCAGCAGTTCGAGAACAATCCCGACTGGAAATGATCTGACCGGGGGCGCCGGTGATGGCGCCCCCCGGCGTTGATCAGCCGATGCCGGCCTGATGCAGATCGTGCAGGTTGAGCGCCCCCACCAGCACGCCGTCCATATCGACCACCGGGGCCGCGCTGATGTGCTGTTCGTGCAGCGCTTCCAGCGCCTCGCCGGCGCGCCACTGCTCCGGCAGCCGATAGCCCGGGCGGGTGATTGCCGGGCTGAGCGGATCCTGCAGGCTGTTGCCCTTCACCAGCCAGCGGCGCAGGTCGCCGTCGGTAAACACGCCCACCACCCGCTGCTGCGCGTCGCAGACCGCCACTAACCCGAGCCCGGTGCGGCTCAGCTCCAGCATCGCTTCCATCACGTTGGCGCTTTCGCTCACGCGCGGCAGGCGATCGCCGGTGCGCATCAGGTGATGCACGCGGTTCAGCAGGCGCGCCCCCAGGCTGCCGCCCGGGTGCGAGCGGGCGAAATCTTCCGCGTTGAAACCGCGCTGGCGCATCAGCGCCATCGCCAAGGCATCGCCCATCATCAGGGTGTTGACCGCGCTGGAGGTCGGTGCCAGCCCCATCGGGCAGGCTTCGCGCTCGACGCCGATATCCAGCACGCAGGCGGCGGCCTGCGCCAGCGGCGACTCTTTGCCGCCGGTGACGGCGATTACCGGAATGCCGTTCTCCGCCAGCAGCGGCAGGATCAGATCCAGCTCTTTGGCGCGGCCGGAGTAGGAGATGAACACCACCACGTCGTCGGCGCCGATCATGCCGAGATCGCCGTGCAGCGCCTCCGCCGGGTGCACAAAGAACGACGGCGTGCCGGTGCTGGCCAGCGACGCGGCGATTTTCTTGCCGATATGGCCGGACTTGCCGATGCCGGAAATCACCGCTTTGCCACGGCAGTTCAGCAGCAGTTCGCAGGCGCTGACGAAGTTGTCGTCCAGGCGCGCCAGCAGGCGTTGCGCTTCGGTCAGCTCGATCTCCAGCGTTTCGCGGGCGAAGGCGAGCAGGGCGTTGGCGTTACTCATCGGGGTCTCCTACCAGAAGGATATTGATGCCTTTCGCCTGCAGCGCGGCGAGGTAATCGGGGTTGATGTCTCGGTCGGTGATCAGCGTGTCGACGGCGCTGAGTTCGCACACCACGTTCGGGCTCTTGCGGCCGAATTTCGAGGAGTCTACCAACAGAATAATGCGGCCGGCGGCTTCGCACATCGCTTTGCTGACGTTGTGCACTTCGTTGAAGGTGGTGACGCCGGCGTTGAGATCGACGCCGTCCGCGCCGATAAACAGCTTGTCGAAGCTGAACTGCTGAAACGCCGATTCGGCCAGGCTGCCGTGGAACGAGGCCGATTTTTTGCGGTAGGTGCCGCCCGGCATCAGGATGGTCTGATCGTTGTCCAGCTCCACCAGCGCGTTGACGATGGTCAGGCTGTTGGTCATCACCGTGATGTTATTGAACTGCGCCAGGTGCGGCACCATCTGCAGCACTGTGCTGCCGGCGTCGAAGATCAGCGAGTCGCCGTCGGCGATCAGCGCCACGGCGGCGCTGGCGATGTGGCGTTTTTTCTCGGTGTTGATATGGGTTTTGCGGTCGATCGGCTGATCGCCGTCGTCGCGGCTGAGCACCACGCCGCCGTAGGTACGTATCACCTCGCCTTCTTCTTCCAGCAGGGTGAGATCCTTGCGGATGGTGGTACCGGTGGTGGAGAAATGCTCGGCCAGGGCATCCACTGCCGTTTTGCCATGCCGCTGCAGATATTCAAGGATAGCGGCCTGCCGCTGCTTTGGTTTCATCGCGATTCCCGTTCACAAGAGTTGGGCATTTCCCCTCGCTGAATAATTCACTATGAAAGGTAATGTCTTTTAATGTGAAAATATCACGATTTGGGTTCAATCGCTAACGATAGTGCAGACTGGCATGCGCGATCCTCGGGGAAGATCACATCCGGGCGCAAATCCCGCTGATGCAAACCGTGCAATCGGGGCAGCGGGCGGGGCCGGGCGAAAACGGTCAGGCCGCGCAGCAACAGGCTGCCGCACACCCGCCGATCGGCGTCGAAGGCCAGTGCCAGCACCACTCGCGGGCGGAAGCGGCCGCCGGAACGGCCGACGCCGACGGCGCCCAGCCGGCACAGGCCGTCGAAGGCGCGGTTGAAGCGCTGCAGTTGCCACCAGCCGAAGGCGATTTGCAGCAGCCAGGCCAGCAGCGCGAAGGCGATCAGAGCTTGAGTCATGGGGTTCTCCTTAGGCCCCCTTGCGCGGAAGGGGGCGTCGATGGCGTCAGAACATCACCTGGCCGCCGGTGATGTTGATCGATTGGCCGGTGCAGTAAGAGGCCTTGTCGCTGGCGTAGAACAGCAGGGTGTTCAGCACGTCCTGGTAGTCGCAGCCGCGCTTCAGCGGCACCTTGTCGATGTAGTACTGCTCCACCTGGTCCGGCGCGATGCCCAGTTTTTGCGCGTACTGCGGCAGCAGCGACTGGAACATCGGCGACTTCAGCAGGTTGCCGAGCATCAGCGAATGCACGGTAATGCCGTACTCCGCCAGATCGAGCGCCAGCGACTGCGTCAGCCCCACGCCGCCGAACTTGGCGGCGCTGTAGCCGGAGTTGTGCTTGCTGCCGACCTTGCCGGACTTGGAGTTGATCTGAATGATGCGCCCGGCGATGCCGTCGCGGATCATCAGGCGCGAGAACTCGCGGGCGCAGAGGAAATAACCCACCAGGTTCACCTGCAGCGAGCGGTCGAAGTCGCCCAGCGGGAAATCGGTGATCGGCGCCGCCTTGGCGATACCGGCGCTGTACACCAGCAGGTTGGCCTGGCCGAACGCCCGATCAACCGCCGCCGCCAGCGCCATCACGCTCTGCTCGTCGGTGGCGTCGGCCTGAAAACCGCAGGCGCTGCCCGCGCCAAACGCTTCGTTGATCTGCTGTGCCACCTGATTGGCATTGTCGGCGTTCAGATCGGCCACCGCCACCCGATAACCGGCCTGCGCCAGCCCGTGGGACAAAAAGGCGCCTAACGTTTGGCCGCCGCCAATCACTACAGCTACTTCAGACATGGTCTACTCCTTATGCGATAAATGACAGCGTGCTGCCCAACGGGATATCGGTCGGCGTCGGGCCGGATACGTGGATCGAGCCGGGGAATTCGGCTTCGGCTTCGCCGTCGAAGCGCACGGTGATGTGGCCCAGCTCGCGCAGATTCTGCGTGGCGACGCTGCCGACGGCGGTGATGGCGTAGCGCCGCTGCGCCAGTTCCATCACGCCGCCGACCTGCAGCTCGCCGGCGGTCGCGCCGTGGCGGTGGATGAAGCAGAACTCTTCGATATCCGCTGGGGCGCCTTCACGGAAGGTGATCAGCATGTTGTCCAGCAACGCGTCGCGGGCGCAGCCGCCGATCTGCGTGATGGTGGTGTGAAAAATGGTGTGCATAAACGTCTCCCTGGAAATCAGCTTATTGATAAATGAAGGCCGAGGCGGCCCAGGCGATCAACACCGTCGGCGCGCCGGTCAGGAAGCGGCCGACCAGCACCGAAGGCACGCCGACCCGCACGGTGTCCTGCTTGGCTTCCGCCAGCGACAGGCCGACCGGAATGAAGTCGCAGGCGGCCTGCGCGTTGATGGCGAACAGCGCGGGCAGCGCCAGCTGCGGCGGAATATGGCCGAGACCGATCTGCACCCCGACCAGCACGCCGATCACCTGGGCGATGACCGCGCCGGGGCCGAGGAACGGCGACAGCAGCGGGAATGAGCAGATCAGCGCCAGCGTCACCAGGCCGATCGGGCTGTTGGCAAGCGGCGTCAGGCCGTGAGCGATAAAGTCCCCGAGGCCGGAGGCCATGATTATGCCGATCAAGGCCGAGACGAACGCCATGAACGGCAGGATGGTCTTCAGCACGGTGTCGATGGTGTCGCGCCCGGCCTGGAAGAACACCGCCACCACCGATCCCATGCCCATGCCGACCTTCGCCAGCAGCCCGTCGCTTTGCTCGGTGATCTTCTTGCTGGTGTCGTAGTCGCGCGCCTTGGGCGGCGCTGCAACGGTGGCGGCGGGTTGGCTATCTGCCGCTTCGATTCGGCTGATGTTGTGGTCGCGCACGCCGGAGACATAGATGTCTTCGAGGATAAACTGCGCCAGCGGGCCAGACTGGCCGGTGGCGTGGATGTTGACCGTCGGAATGCGGCGTTTCGGATACAGGCCGCAGCGCAGGGTGCCGCCGCAGTCGATCACCGCCACCCCGATCTCTTCCGCCGGCGGTTCACCTTCTTTGAAGCCGTCGACGGCCGGCCAGCCGGTCAATTCGCTGAGGCGATCGACGATCGAAGGTCGGGTGCCGGCGGTGATGTACACCACTTTCTTGCCGGGCTCGATCGGCAGCTCCAGGGGGCCACCCCAGCCGCTGGCGCCTTTTTCAATACGGATATAAGCACTCATGCTGCACTCCACGAATTAAAGTTGCACCTGGCGATCCAGACGGATGCCCATCTTGCGTTCGAACAGGCTGGTGGTGAGATCGGTGACCCAGCCGCGGAAGAAGTTGGTGAACAGCCCCACCAGGAAATAGCTCACCGCCAGCGGGCCGAGCGGCAGGCCGAGGGTGGTCAGGCCGCTGGCGATGCCGAGGTAAACGAACAGTTCGCCCGGATTGATGTGCGGGAACAGGCCGTTCATCGAGTGGCAGCTGTAGGAGGCCGCCGCGTAGTAGCTCGGCTTGTATTTCTCCGGCATGAAGCGCCCCAGGCTGAGGGTCATCGGGTTGCAGAAGACAAAGGTGCCGATCAGCGGCAGCAGCAGATAACGCGACACGGGGTTGCCCGCGCAGCGCTGCGCCAATCGTTCGATACGTTCCTGGCCAACAAATTTGATCAGCGCGTTCATGATAACCAACAGGCTGATCAACAAAGGTAAAATGCCGGTCACCATGCCGACAAACACTTCACCGCCTTTCTGAAACAGGCCGATAAACCACTCGGCGCCGTGGGTGATTAGCTCAATCATTATGTTCTCCTGTAATGGACTGATATGGCCTGGAGCGAACGGCGGCTCTGTCGCCATGGGCCTTACAGTAGTCACTTTGTTGGGCTATTTGTTTTAAATAGATCACAATTTGAAAGATAAATATTTTATTTTGAAAGTTTAAAATGAAAGAAAGAGAAGGTCTGTGGCATGAGGGGGAGAGCGCGGGCACAAAAAAGCCCGGTGAACCGGGCTTTGGGTAGGGGGTATACGGAAATCGCCGTTGTTAGCGTGTTTCTGTTACTGCTCGAGAATCTTTTGTATTGTCTGTACGGAAGCACCGTTTCTTTCGGCCGTTTGGGCCAGTTCTTGCTTTTGTTTGTCTTTTTCAGCGATTGCCATATCTTTGGCGGCGGCTATCGCGGCCAGGAAAATTTCTTTTTCCGTCGCGGTGAGCGGGCCTTGTAGTCTGGCTTCGCAGACGCGATACAACGTATCGCGGATAAAATTTACCGTGGTGGTGCGCCGAGCCAGATCGATTACGGCGGTGCTGAACTCTGCATCGCCACTGACTTTTTGAATTTGTTCCGTACTCATTTCAGCTTTCAGCGCGGCAATAACGGACTGCGCGACATCAGGCGGTGGAGCCACGCAGTACTTGATATTTGAGTCTGCGGGAATATAAATGGCGCTGCTTCTTGTTGAGTCATAGTCAAACCAATACGTTTCTCCAGGTTTCAACTCATGCCTAGAGGCCGGAGATTTAAATAGCGCGCAAGACGATAGCGAAAGGATGAGCAGGGAGATGATTACAATATTGACTTTCATGATGGCACCACCATAAAAATGTGGATTAACTAGCGTAAAATTTAGTCAAAAGTCCATAAATAACAATGAACTATAATAATTATTAATGCGCTAAGTTTTTGTGTTTTCGGAAAAGGTGGGAAATTTGAAGTTTGATAAGGTTAACTTTCAATCTTTAATGATTTATGTCGTTCTCTTTCGCATATTTGGAATAAAAAAAGCCCAGGGAGATTAAATAAAAACCAGCTCTTATTTTTGCTCATAAAATACATTCGGTTGCATTATTTCCTTGTCAAGACCTCCCTCGATGCACAAAAAAGCCCGGCGAACCGGGCTTGGGGACAGGCGGTCCGTCACATCAGGCGATGGTGACCTTCTTGTCCAGGTAGGCGTCTTGCACGGCGTTGATCAGCGCCACGCCGTCTTTCATCGATTTCTTGAACGCCTTGCGCCCCAGGATCAGGCCCATGCCGCCGGCGCGTTTGTTGATCACCGCGGTGCGCACCGATTCCTGCAGATCGTTCTCACCGGCGGCGCCGCCGGAGTTGATCAGCCCGGCGCGGCCCATGTAGCAGTTGGCTAACTGGTAGCGCACCAGATCGATCGGGTGATCGGTGGTCAGCTTGGTGTAGACGCGATCGTCGGTATAGCCGAATTTCACCGCGCGGTAGCCGCCGTTGTTTTCCGCCATTTTCTGTTTGACGATGTCGGCGCCGATGGTGGCGGCGATGTGGTTGGCTTGGCCGGTCAGATCGGCGCTGGAGTGGTAGTCCACGCCGTCCTTGTTGAATGCCGGGTTGCGCAGATAGGCCCACAACACGGTGACCATGCCCAGCTCATGCGCGCGCTCGAAGGCGATCGAGATCTCTTCGATCTGGCGGCGCGACTGCTCGGAGCCGAAGTAAATGGTAGCGCCGACCGCCACCGCGCCCATGTTGAACGCCTGCTCGACGCTGGCGTACAGGGTCTGGTCGTACTGGGTCGGGTAGCTCAGCGTTTCGTTGTGGTTGAGTTTGACCAGGAACGGAATTTTATGCGCGTAGCGGCGCGATACCGACGCCAGCACGCCGTAGGTGGAAGCGACGCAGTTACAGCCAGCTTCAATCGCCAGCTCGACGATGTTCTTCGGATCGAAATACAGCGGGTTGGCGGCGAACGAGGCGGCGGCGGAGTGCTCGATGCCCTGATCGACCGGCAGGATCGACAGGTAGCCGGTGCCGGCCAGGCGGCCGTGGTTGAACAGGGTTTGCATCGAACGCAGCACGCTGTTGGGGCGGTTGTTATCGATCATTACGCGGTCGACGAAGTCGTCGCCCGGCAGGTAGAGATTCTCGGCGGGGATAGTGGTACAGCGGTGTTGCAGCAGATCTTCCGCTTCCTTTCCTAGCAACTGCACAATATCAGTCATGATTCACTCCCGATTAAGCTTCTTCATACACCGGCAATGCAAGGGTTTTTGACCACCGGCGCAGTAAAAAAGCGGTGATTGAAGCTGTAAAGCGATACTACCGAACTGGATCCGGCAAGGACAAACAATAGATGCGATTGAGAGGAAATGCCATTTGCGAGGCCAAATACGCGGGGACGATCGCCCCCGGCGCGCTAAACGATTGATTATTCGATCTCGAACCACTCGGTGTTTTGCTGGGCGATTGGGGTGATGGAGTAGATCATCTCCTGCAGGTGATCGTGGATGGCGCGCTCCGCCGCCTCGGCATCGCGCGCTTTCAGCGCCTCGTAGATGCGGTAGTGCTGCTTGATCAGGCTCTCTGGCGGCGAGACTTCGCTCAGGCTGAGGAAACGCACCCGATCCATGGTGGCTTTGATGGTTTCGATGGTCTCCCACGCCAGCGGGCAGTCGGCGAACTGGGTCAGCAGCTGGTGGAATTCGTCGTCCAGCGCCAGAAACTCGCGCGTTTGCCCGTTCTGCGCCGCCAGCGCCTGGCGGTGCAGGTTATGCTCCAGCGTCATCAGCTGCGCCGGAGTGGCGCGCTCGGCCGCGCGGCGCACGATGGCGCATTCCACCGCCTGGCGGATAAAGCGCCCGTCGGCCACGCGCTTGGCGGAGATTTTCATCACGAAGGTGCCGCGCTGCGGCAGGATCTGCACCAGGCCGGCCTCCGCCAGCTTGATGAAAGCTTCGCGCACCGGCTGGCGCGAAACGCAAAAGCGCGTAGAAATCTCTTTCTCGGACAACAGGGTGCCGGGGGGGATGGTGCAGTCGACGATATCCTTGCGCAGGAAGCGATAGATCTGTTGGTTGACCGGGACGTTGTTGGTGAGACTGTACGTTTCAGACATGGCGACAATCAGGCATCTGGCTGGAATTCGAATGCCACCATACTAGCAGATTATTGGTTGAGGGCGGGTGGATAAATCCACCCGCCGGGCAGGGTAACTCAGTGATGCCAATCCTGATATTCCTGCTTGCGCCGCCCTGGCGCGGTTTCCGGCATCAGGCTCAGGCCGATGGCCGACACCACGCCCAGCACCATCATGTAACCCGCCAGCCCGTAGTAGTGGCCGCCGGTCACCTGCAGGATCTTCACCGCCAGCAGCCCGAGAATGCCGCTGCCGATCAGCGATCCGATCTGCCAGATCAGCGCGATGCCGCTGCAGCGCACGCGGGTGGGGAACAGCTCCGGGAAGTAGGAGGCCTGCGGCGCGTAGCACATGCTGTGGCCGAAGGTCAGCACCACGATCATGGCGATCTGCGTCACCCAGAAATTATCGAGGTTGATCGCCATAAAGAACGGCACGATGCACGCCACCTGCAACAGCGCGCCGGCGATGTATACCGGTTTTCGCCCAACCCGATCGGAGAGGCGGCCCATCAGCGGAATGGCGAAAATCTCCAGCAGCACCGCCACGATCATCGCCTCCAGCAGAATGCTTTCGTTGAGGTGGTTGGCCTTGCCATAGGCCAGTACGATCACCGTGAACATGGCGAAGGCGCAGGCTTCAATCAGCTTGGCGCACACCCCTTTGCCGATAAGGCCAGGGTAGCGGCGGGCCACTTCCACCACTGGCCGGCTCTCCACCGCCTTGGTGGCACGGATTTGGGTAAACACCGGCGACTCGTCGATCTTCAGGCGAATAAACAGCCCGACAATCACCAGCAGCAGGCTGAGCAGGAACGGAATGCGCCAGCCCCAGTCCAGCATCTGCGCCGGCGACAGCACGGCGGTCAACAGCGCGAACAGCCCGGACGGCAGCAGGAAACCGGCGGGCGCGCCGATCTGTACCCAACTGGCGTAGAAGCCGCGCCGCGGCGGCGGCGCGTATTCGGCGGTCATCAGCACCGCGCCGGCCTGTTCGCCGCCTACGCCGAAGCCCTGCAGCACGCGGATAAAGATCAGCGCGAGCGGCGCCCAGATGCCGATCTGCTCATAGGTGGGCAGCAGGCCGATGCAGAAGGTGCCGAGGCCGACGATCAGGATGGTGATCACCAGCGCCTTCTTGCGGCCGACCTTGTCGCCGATGTGGCCGAACACGATGCCGCCCAGCGGGCGAGCCAGGAAACCGACCGCGTAGGTGGCGAAGGCCGCCAGCGTGCTGATCAGCGGATCGGCGCTGGGGAAAAACAGCTGGCCGAAGAACAGCACCGCGGCGGTGCCGTAGGCGAAGAAATCATAATACTCGGCGGCGGTGCCGATGGCCGAAGCGCTGGCGACGCGCCGCAGCAGCGGTTGATTGCCGGTATTGACGGCGTTATGCGTGGTGACGGTCATCGGAAACCTCCCGGTCGGTAAGCGGCAGAGCGGCGACGGCGGCTTTGGCCCCCAGGCTCAGCAGTTGATGATAAGCGTGGCTGACGGCGCGGACGAAGTCAGGCGAGTCGGGCAGATCCTGGCCGAAGACGCTGTCGAGCTGCAGCAGCGCCAGGACGCGGGGCCGGCCTTCCTCGCTGCCGGCGACCAACGCGGCGAGGCGTTCGCGTAGCGGATCGCTGATGGCGATCGGCGCGCCTTGCTCATCGCGGCCGCCGACGTAGCGCATCCAGCCGGCGACGCCCAGCGCCAGGCAGTCGAAGCGGCTACCGCGCGCCAGATGCCAGCGGATCGCGTCCAGCAGCCGCTGCGGCAGCTTTTGCGTGCCGTCCACGGCGATTTGCGCGGTGCGGTGCTTCAGCGCGCGGTTGCGGAAACGCCGCAGCAGCGAGTCGGCATACTGCGCCAAATCGACGTTCTGCACCTGCAGGGTCGGCGCCTGTTCCGCCAGCATCAGGTGACGGGCGGCGCGGACAAAATCCGCATCCTGCATGCAGTCGCCGATGTGCTGATAACCGGCCAAATAGCCGAGGTAGGCGAGGAACGAATGGCTGCCGTTCAGCATGCGCAGCTTCATCTCCTCGTACGGCAGCACGTCGCTCACCAGCTCGGCGCCGACCTTTTCCCAGGCTGGGCGCCCCTGGGGAAAGCGATCCTCAATGACCCACTGGCTGAACGGCTCGCAGGCCACGCCGACCTCATCCTCGACGCCGCCCAGGCAGGCAAACAGTTGTTCGCGGGCTTCCTGCGTCATCGCCGGCACGATGCGATCTACCATGGTGGAAGGGAAGGCGACCTCTTGACGCATCCAGTCGGCCAGCGCCGGATCCTGCCGCTGCGCCAGGTCGAGCAGCACCTGACGCGTGACCCGGCCGTTGGCCGGCATATTGTCGCAGGACATCACGGCGAACGGCGGCAGCCCGCGTTCGCGGCGCAGGCGCAGCGCCGCCAGCAGCAGCCCCGGCGCCGACTGTGGCTGCGCCGGGTGAGCGATATCATGCGCGATCGCCGGGTGTTCCGCCATCAGCCGGCCGCTGGCAGGGTGGTGGCAATAGCCCTTTTCGCTGATGGTCAGCGAGACGATGGCGATCTCAGGCTGCGTCAGGGCCGCCAGCACCGCCGCCAGCCCGTCGGTTTGCAGGTGCAGCGCCTGGCGCACCACGCCGATGACCCGGCCCCGCAAGCCGTCGTCGTCCATCTCCGCCACCGAGAACAGCAGATCCTGTTGCTGCAGGTCGGCGATCTTTTGCCGGCCGTGCTGCATGCTGATTTCGCAGTAGCCCCAGTCGCTGCCGTGCTCGCTGGCCAGCCTGTCGGCGTACATCGCCTGGTGCGCGCGGTGAAACGCGCCGAAGCCGATATGCACCATGCGCGGTTTCACTCGCTCACGTGCGTAGCCGGGCCGGAGAACGGCGGCCGGCAGCGCGCTGTGGTCGGAAAGTCTCATGTTCAATGTCCCTGGAGAGGTAAGCAAAGGGGCGAAGCCGCCCCGCCTGGCGTTATGGTTTTAAGATTTGCACGCCCGCCGTCGCGCGCGGCGCCTTGATCACCAGCAGCACCAGCAGCGCGCCCAGCGCGGCGACGCCGCCCGCCAGCATAAAGGCGCTGTCGAATTTGCCGGTGTTCTGCACGATGTAGCCGGTGACGATCGGCCCGATGATGCCGGAGACGCTGCCGATCAAATGAATGAACCCGCTGGCGCCGCCGACCCGGGATTTATGCACCACGTCCTGGATGATCGCCCAGTAGAGAGCGCCGGTGATGTAAAGGAAGAAGATTGACACCGACATCAGCATCACCGCCGGCACCACGCTGCTGACGGTGCCCGCCAGCGCCACGCACACCGCCGCCGCCAGCAGGCTGGTGACCAGCACGATCTTGCGCGACAGCAGCAATTTGCCGGTGATGTTGAAGATCTTGTCGGAAATATAGCCGCCGAGCGCCAGCCCGACGAAGCCGACGATCCACGGGATCATCGTGGTCAGGCTCATCTCTTTGATGTTCAGGTTGTGCGCCTGCACCAGATACGAGGGGAACCAGCTCAGGAAGAAGAACAGAATGTAGTTGTAGCAGAAGAAGGCGAAGGCGGTGACCAGAATGATCGGCTGCTTCAGGTAGTAACCCAGCCCGTGCGCGGCGTCGCTCAGCGCGCTTTCCTCGCCGAGGTTTTCCTGTTTCAGCCGCGCGATCAGCGCCCGTTCTTCGGCGCTGACGCGCTGGCTTTTCGCCGGGTTATCCGCCACCACGAAGAACCACACCAGCATCCAGACGATGCCGATGGCGCAGATGATCATAAACGCCGGTCGCCAGCCGAACGCCAGCGCCAGATAGCCGACGATCGGCCCGGCCACCGCGCCGCCCAAAGGCGAACCGGCGCTAAGCAGGCCCATGGCGGTCGCCGCCTGCTTCTTCGGGAACCAGCCGTTGATCATCTTGTTGGCCGAGGCGCAGATCGGCCCTTCGGCCATGCCGAACAGGACGCGCAGGATCAGCATCGAGTAAAAACCGGTGGCGATCGCCGTCATGCCGCAGAAGATAGACCACAGACCGACCGCCACGCCCAGCACCAGCGTCGGGCCGAAACGGTCGACCGCCAGCCCGCCGACGAAGTTGAAGATGGCGTAGCCGAAGAAGAAGCTGCCGAAGATCAGGCCGAACTGTTCGGCGTTCAGCATCAGATCCTGTTCGATCATTGGCACGGTGATCGACAGCGCCACGCGATCGAGGTAGTTGATCATGTAGACCATGAACAGCAGGAACACGATGGTCCAACGCAGGTTTTTAAACATAAAGCACTCCACTGGGTGTCGTTTTAATCGTGATGCTTCGTTGTTTGCACGGGCGGCGGGGGCCGCCCAATGCCCCGATGCTGCCTTGGCGTTACTCGAACTGCAGCAGCACCTTGCAGCAGGTGCGCTGATCCCGCTCGAACATCAGCATCGCCCGTTCGACGTCGTCGGCGGGCACGCAGTGGGTGAGCAGCCGCTGCGGGTCTAGCTTGCCGTCCGCCATCCAGCCGATCACCTGCGGGAAGCGCGCGCTGTTCAGGCGCGAGGAGAAGATCGACAGCTCCTTGCTGGTGATGCTCTGCTGGGTCAGGGTGCAGGCGTCGCCGGAAAAGCCCATGATGCCGATGCGCGCCGCCGGCGAGGCCAGATTGATCGCCTCCGGCAAAATGGCGGGGTGGCAGGCGGCATCGACGATCAGCGTCGGCTGAATGCCGCGCTGCTGCAGCATCTGCGGCAATGCGGCCTCGGCGTTGTTGAACGTCTCGTCGGCGCCGTTGGCGCGCGCCATGTCCAGCCGTTCGGCGATGCGATCGACGACCCACACCTGCTTGACGCCGTACACGCCTTTCAGCGTCTGGATAACCGTGAGCCCCATCGGCCCGCCGCCGTAGATCAGCGCGATGTCGTCGGGGCGCGGTTGCAGATGGGCGGTAATGTTGGCGGCGATGCTGAAGGGTTCGATCATCGCGGCGTGGCGATCGCTGATGGCGGGCGGAACCGGATAGGCGTTGCGCGCCGGCACGCAGGCGTAGTCGCTGAAGCCGCCGTCGCGGTGCACGCCGATCACCTGCAGCGAGGTGCAGACGTTGGGGCGGCCGACCGAACAGGGATAGCAGTGGCCGCAGCTCACCACCGGATCTACCGAGACGCGTTCACCGAGGCGCGCCGGATCGACGCCTTTGCCCAGCGCATCGATCAGGCCGAAGAACTCGTGGCCGATCACCCGCGGATAGCGGGCGAACGGGTTATGGCCGTGATAGATATGGACGTCGGAGCCGCAGATGCCGGCGAATTTCACCTTGACCCGCACCTCGCCGGCCGCCGGCTGCGGCAGCGCGCGCGTCTGCAGCGCCAGGCGCCCGGGCTGTTCGATCACGACGCTGCGCATGGTGTTTACCAGTTCCATAAGGTGCCATCCTCCAGACGCGCGACCGGCAGGTAGGCCGGTTCATACGGGTAACGGGCCGCCAGCTTCTCATCGAACTCGATGCCGATGCCCGGCTTGTCGCCCGGATGCATATAGCCGTCGTCGAACGTCCAACTGTGCGGGAACACCTCAAGCATTTGCTCGGAATAGCCCATGTATTCCTGCACGCCGAAATTCGGCACCCACAGATCGAAATGCAGCGCCGCCGCCATGCAGATCGGCGACAGATCGGAAGGGCCGTGGGAGCCGGTGCGCACCTGATACAGCGAGGCGAAGTCGGCGATGCGCCGCATGCCGGTAATGCCACCCGCGTGCGTCAGGGTGGTGCGGATGTAGTCGATCAGCTGTTCTTCGATCAGCTGTTTGCAGTCCCAGATGCTGTTGAACACCTCGCCGACGGCGATCGGCGTGACGGTATGCTGGCGGATCAGGCGGAAACAGGCCTGATTTTCCGCCGGCGTCGGATCTTCCATCCAGAACAGGCGATACGGTTCGGCGCTTTTGCCGAAGCGCGCCGCTTCGATCGGCGTCAGGCGGTGGTGCATGTCGTGTAGCAGATGTTCGTTGAAGCCGAACCTGTTGCGCACCGCGTCGAACAGTTTGGGGGTGAAATCGAGGTATTTTTCCGTCGACCACAGCTGCTCTTCCGGCCAGTCGCCCTTGGTGGCCGGCTCATAGGCCTGGCCTTTGCCCTTGGCCATGCCGTAGGTGGTTTTCATACCCGGCACGCCGCATTGAACGCGGATCGCCTTGAAGCCTTGTTCTTTATGTTTGGCGTAGTCGTCGAGCACCTCGTCGATCGAGTGGCCGGTGGTGTGGCAATACACCATCACACCAGAGCGCGAGGCGCCGCCCAACAGCTGATACAGCGGCATGTTGGCGGCCTTGGCCTTGATGTCCCACAGCGCCATGTCGACAGCGGAAATGGCCGACATGGTCACCGGGCCGCGCCGCCAGTAAGCGCCTTTGTAGAAGAATTGCCAGAGGTCTTCGATCCGCTGCGCGTCGCGGCCGATCAGCTGCGGGCAGAGGTGATCTTTCAGGTAAGAGGCCACCGGCAATTCGCGGCCATTTAGCGTGGCGTCACCGAGGCCGACGATGCCGTCATCGGTGGTGATTTTCAGCGTGACAAAATTGCGCCCCGGGCAGGTGACGAACACCTCGGCGTTGACGATTTTCATAACCTTCACATCCTGTAGCTGCGGAGAGATAGCGCGAAAATACGTCATGAACTAACTACCATACAAGTATGATTTGATGAATTTGCCGGAGAGGATCACATTTGATCGCGAGCGGAAGCGGGTAAACGGGGGAAGAAACGGGGCGCAGCGGCTGCGCCCGACAAGGTCAGCCCAGCAGGGCGCAGTTAGGCGGCAGGCGGCATTCGATGGCCTGCGGCAGCACTTCGATGCGGAAATGGCGACCCTTGAGTGGTTCGCCGTCGAGGTTGAAGGTCATCTCATGCGGCGCGTCGATCTCGAGCCACGGCAGCGCCGCGCTGAGGATGCTGTTGCTCTCTTCGTCGTTGAACAGGGCGGCGACCAGCGCCGGCAGCAGCTCATCGGCGATCAGCAGGCGCAGCTGCAGCAGGCCGTCGTTGATCAGCGCGCTGGGGCACAGCTCCTGGCCGCCGCCTGCCTGCTTGCCGTTGCCGATGCCGATCACCAGCGCCTCGCCGGCCCAGCGGAAGTCCGGCCCGCGGATTTCACAGCGGTCGGCCTGCAGCGTATCCATGCGCAGCAAGCCGTGCACGAAGTAGGACACGCCGCCGAGAGCCGCCTTCAGCTTCTCCGGCGTTTCGGTGGTGATGCGGGTGCCGAAGCCGCCGGTGGCCATGTTGATGAAGTAGCGCTCGCCGTTGACCTTCGCCAGATCGATCGGCACCGAGCGGCCCTTGATAGCCAGCTGCAGCGCCTGTTCCGGCGAAGGGGGGATGTTGCAGGCCATGGCGAAGTCGTTGGCGGTGCCGAGCGGCAGGATGCCCAGCGCCGGCCGGTTGTGCGCCGGCAGTTGCACCAGCGCGGCGGCCACTTCGTTGATGGTGCCGTCACCGCCGCCGGCGACGACGGTGCCGACGCCGAGCTGCGTGGCTTCTGCGACATAGCGCGCGGCGTCGCTGTGCTCCCAGGTCACGCGCACGTGCAGCGTGATTTGCTCTGCGCGCAGGCGTTTGACCGCCTGCCGCAGCTCTTCGTTACCGGCGCCTTTGCCGTTGATGATAAGCAGGGCGGGCGCATGTGAGTGTTGAGGCATTGCCGATATCCTCCGGCGGAAAACCAAGAATGCCTCAAGATAAACCAGCTGCCGCCACCAGGCCATCAGAATATTCAGCTAATTCTGGTTATTTCCCGGCGTTCAGTGAATAAGAAACAAGGCGAATTTATCTGAATTTTACCCGGAAATAAGCCAGGTTTTAAAGACGAGAGGATTAATCGCTGTAGCGTTATTTATATATCGAGGCGACGTGATTATTATTATTAAAACGGATAACGGGAATAAGTTATGGAAATCGGCGCGGCGAAAAAAATAGGCGCACCCATAAAGAAAAAGCCAGCCCAAGGGAGATTGGGCCGGCTAAGGAGGTGGTTCCTAGTATTGCTATGCAAATATTTTCGTTGTTCGTTTTAAGCAGCGTGATAGTAACCAAGCTGCGCGCACATTGATGTGATCCAATTCTAATATTTGCTAAAAATCGCCGCCGAATGACGGCGATTCATTTTTATGCCCCGGCGCTATTTTCTTCCGCCAAATTGCGGATCAGCAACGCATAATTGAGATCGATATCCTGCGGGATCGGCAAATAAACGATATGGCCGTTGCCCGGCGCCACCTCAATCGGCTCGCCTTTCTTATTTTGCATGCTCTCGAGGGTGAACACCACGTTGCCGCCCGGCGTCATCATCTCGACGCTGTCGCCGAGCGCGAACTTATTCTTCACGTCGACTTCCGCCCAGCCATCGCGGCGCACGCCGGTGAATTCGCCGACGAACTGCTGGCGTTCGGAGAGCGAGGAGCCGTAGTCGTAATTCTGCTGCGCTTCGTGCACGTGGCGGCGCAGGAAACCCTCGGTATAGCCGCGGTGCGCCAGGCCTTCCAGCGTGGTGAGCAGGGTCGGATCGAAGGGTTTGCCGGCGGCCGCGTCGTCGATGGCGCGGCGGTAGACCTGGGCGGTGCGGGCGCAGTAGTAGAAGGATTTGGTGCGGCCTTCGATCTTCAGCGAGTGCACGCCGAGCTGCGTCAGACGCTCCACGTGCTGGATGGCGCGCAGATCCTTGGAGTTCATGATATAGGTGCCGTGTTCATCTTCGAAGGCGCTCATATATTCGCCTGGCTTTTGCGCTTCAGACAGCATGAACACCTTGTCGGTTGGCGCGCCGATGCCCAACGTCGGCTCGACGGTTTGCACCGGGATCGGCTCGTGCAGGTGCACGATATTGCCGGTGTCGTCCTCTTTGCCTTCCTCCGCTTTGTACTGCCAGCGGCAGGCGTTGGTGCAGGTGCCCTGGTTGGGATCGCGCTTGTTGATGTAGCCGGACAGCAGGCAGCGGCCGGAGTAGGCCATGCACAGCGCGCCGTGCACGAAGATCTCCAGCTCCATGTCCGGCACTTCGGCGCGGATCTCGGCGATCTCTTCCAGCGACAGTTCGCGCGAGAGGATCACGCGGGTCAGGCCCATTTGCTGCCAGAACTTCACTGTCGCCCAGTTAACGGCGTTGGCCTGCACCGACAGGTGGATGTCCATCTGCGGGAAGGCTTCGCGCACCATCATGATAAGGCCGGGATCGGACATGATCAGCGCATCCGGGCCCATATCGATAACCGGCTTCAGATCGCGCAGGAAGGTTTTCAGCTTGGCGTTGTGCGGGGCGATGTTTACCACCACGTAGAATTTTTTGCCCAGCGCATGGGCTTCATTGATGCCCTGCGCCAGATTCTCGTGGTTGAACTCGTTGTTGCGCACCCGCAGGCTGTAGCGCGGCTGGCCGGCGTAAACCGCATCGGCGCCGTACGCGAAGGCGTAACGCATGTTTTTCAGCGTTCCGGCCGGGGAGAGAAGTTCCGGTGTAAACATAGTGTGTCTCGGTCTGATTTCAGGTCAGCACCACGCCACCTGATGGCGCAGTAAAAGCGGGGAATTGTAGCCGCAGCGCGGCAAGAAATCAGCAGTTAACCGGATTTATTCAGGGGAGATTGATCTTGGTCAAACGGAAAATGCGCGGCGGCGGGCCACCGCGCGGGAGAAAGGGAAAGATCAGGCGCTCAAATCGCGGATATCGGTTGTCGGGCCGTTTTTCATCACCGACTGGATACCGTTTTTGGCTGCGCTTTCGGAGCTGTACATTTCGCTGACGCCGATCACCTGATGGTTCTTTGCCTTCAGCACAAAATAGGGCTGATTGCTGGTGCTGTGCTTCAGTTCGTACTGCGCTTCGTGCGGTGAATTGGTCTGCACCGAAGCGATGCCGTTCTCCGCCGAGGCTTTGCTGGCGTACATTTCGCTGGCCAGAATGCTCTCGCCGTTACTGGCTTTCAGGTTGAAGTGGTACTGCCCGTTCTTTGCTTTTTTCAGCTCATAATGACCGATTGCCATGGTTCTTCTCCTGTAGGTTCCGATTCGTGATGTAAGTGTAGCCAATCGCTTGAAAATCGGCGGCTAAACCTCACAGCAGCTTAGTCGAAAAAATGCGCAGTTTTTTTGCGCCGGCGCGGAGTTTTCATTCGGTGAACCTGGCGCCGCACGGGAAGCTAAGGGAAGGCGCGGTGATTGCGCAGTGCGCCGCATAACAAGGGGAACAGGGTTTCACCCCGTGAGATTGTGCGTTACGGTTTGGCCGTTTCGTCAATGTGGATAAAAAATGAGCGATACATCTTGGCATCGACACGCTACAGGCATATGCTTTGGCCTATGCCTGCTGTGGAGGTTGTCGAGATGGAAAGAATCGCAAAGCTGTTTAAAAACGGCAGAAATCAGGCGGTGAGGTTACCGGTGGAATTTGAATTTGATACGGATCGTGTCTATATCCGTCGCGATCGGGAGGGCAACGTGATTTTATCCAAATATCCGGCAAAGCCGGACAGCTGGGCACCGCTGCTGAGCATTATCGCCCAAACGCCGGTGCCGCAAGAGTTTCTTGGCGCGGAAGATCGTCAGCAAGGGGTTGCAGACCGCGATCCATTCTCAGAGGAAGAGTAGGCGATGTACATGTTTGATACCAACACCGTCAGCCACTTGTTTCGGCAGCATCCGCAGGTGCTTAACGTCATGGAAAAGCTCCCGCCTTCTGCCGTATGTATTTCCAGCGTCACGGAGGCGGAACTGCTTTACGGTGTGGCTAAACGGCGGAACAAGGCGTTGCAAAGCATGGTCGAGGCCTTTCTTGCCGCGGTGACGGTCTATGCATGGGATAGCGAGGCCGCCCGCTGCTACGGTGAAATGCGCGCGAACATGGAGAAAAAGGGCAAAATCATGGGCGCGCTGGATCAACTGATCGCCGCTCACGCGCAGAGCCGTGGCGCGACGCTGGTGACCAACGATCGCGCATTCGCCATGGTGCCCGGGTTGGCGGTTGAAGACTGGACGCGCTGATTTCCCCCTAAACCCCATTCACCAGCCGGCAGGGCTCGGCTTCCCAGCGGTAGCCCACGCCGTATACCGAGCGGATAAAGGATTTTTCCCCGTCGATCAGTTCCAGCTTGCGGCGCAGGTTTTTGATGTGGCTGTCGATGGTGCGGTCGGTGACCACCCGGTAGTCGTCGTACAGGTTGTTCAGCAGCTGCTCGCGAGAAAATACGTTGCCCGGCTGGCTGGCCAGCGTTTTCAACAGGCGGAATTCCGCCGGCGTCAGATCCAGCAACTGCCCCTGATAGCTGGCCTGGAAGCGCGGTTCATCGATGTGCAGCAGGTCATCTTCCCGCGCGCTCTCCTGCGGCCGATAGCTGCGGCGCAGGATGGTTTTCACCCGCGCCACCACTTCGCGCGGGCTGTAGGGTTTGCAGATGTAATCGTCGGCGCCGATCTCCAGCCCCAGCAGGCGGTCAATCTCTTCGATTTTCGCCGTCACCATCACGATCGGAACGTCGCTGAAGCGGCGCAGCTCGCGGCACACCGTCAGCCCGTCGGCGCCCGGCAGCATCAGGTCGAGCAAGATCAGCGCCGGCGGATGCTGGTGCACGGTCGGCACCACCTCGTTGCCGTTGGTCAGCCAGCGGGTGGCGTAGCCCGCCGCCTGCAGATAATCCACCAGCAGCTGGCCCAGCTTGGGCTCATCTTCAACAATCATGATCTGCACGGGTTGATTCTGAATGTCCATCAGGGCGCCTTATTTTTTATCGGGGTAGCAAATTCTACTGTAATGCGCACGCCGCCTAAAGGCGAATGCTCGGCGCGGATTTTCCCGTCGTGCGCTTCCACGATGTTGTGGCAGATCGCCAGCCCCAGCCCTGAACCGCCGCTGGCGCGGTTGCGTGAACCTTCCGCCCGGTAGAAACGTTCGAAAATGCGCGTCAGTTGCTGATCGCTGATGCCCGGCGCGCTGTCCTGCCAGTAGAGGAGCAGCCGCCCCGGCTGCAGCTCGGCGCCGATCTCCAGCCGGCCGCCGGCGTCGGTGTAACGCAGGCTGTTTTCCAGCAGGTTATTGAACAGCTGGTTCAGGCGATCGGGATCGCCGAACAGCGGCGCCTGGGGCGGCAGATGGGTGACGATCTCCAGCCCTTTGGCGCGGAAGCGTTCGCGAAAGGCGGCGACGGCGATCTGCAGCAGGTGCACGCAGTCCACCGACGATTTGCGATAGGCCAGCGCGCCGAGATCGGAGAGCGACAGCTGGTGCAGATCGTCGACCAGTTTGGTCAAGGTGGATACCTCGGCCTGCAGCGAGCTGAGCGACGCCGGCGTCGGCTGGCGCACGCCGTCCTGCAGCGCTTCCAGTTCGCCGCGCAGCACCGCCAGCGGCGTGCGCAGCTCGTGCGATACGTCGGCCATAAAGGCGCGGCGCATCTGCTCGTTTTTTTCCAACGAGGTGGCCAGCTGGTTGAAGTCGTGCGCCAGTCGGCCCAGTTCATCCTGGCTGCTGACCGCCACGCGGGTGGTGAAATCGCCCGCCGCCAGGCGGTGGGTGCCCGCCACCAGACGCTTGACCGGGGCCAGCATGCCGCGCGACAGCAGCCAGGTCACCGCCGCCGCCAGCAGGGTGGAGAGCGCGACGATAATCCAACTGGTGCGCCGCTGCTGGCGATCGAAGTTGATGTCGGTATTGCGCGTCAGGCGCTCGACCGGGGTGGTGAGCACCCAGCCGACGATCTGGTTGTTGTAGCGGATCGGGTGGCGCGGCCCCTCTTTCGGCAGGGGGCCAGAATGCCCGACCAAACGATTGAACTGGCTGTCCACCACCCAAAACTGGGTGCGCCAGCCCTTGGGCGGCAGATTGTGGCTGCTGTCGCTGTTCTGCTCGAACGAGCGCATGATTTGGTAGACCACCTGATCGTTGTTGCGCAGGAATATCCAGTTGCCATGGTGGCTGTACTGTTCCTCCAGCGCTTCGCTCAGCATGTTGATGCGTTGCTCGTTGCTGCTCTTGATGTAATCGATAAATCCGCGCTCAAAGCTGACGCGCACCCCCCAATGCATGGTGATCAACACCAGCATGCAGGTAGCGAAAATGGCCAGGAACAGTTTCCCGGTAATGCCTATCCTCATTGCAACCTCGTTGAGCCGGTACCCGGCTCTTTGGTCAGCGTGCGGTTGGGCGCGCTATCGGCCGGCACGCGCGCGAAGGCCAGCGCGGGCAGAGCGATAATCAACGCCATACAGCAGTAGCTGTAAATAAATGCGCTGTGAATGGCCGGGCTATCGGCCACCACCTGATGATGGGCGAAGCTGCCGATCAAGATGCCGGCGACGCTGACGCCAAGGCTCATCGACAGCTGCATGACCATCGATAACAGGCTGTTGCCGCTGCTGGCCAGCCTGTCAGGCAGATCTTTCAGCGTCAGGGTGTTCATCGCCGAGAAGCGCAGCGAGTTGACCATCCCCTGGAAGAACAGCACCACCGGCAGCAGCCACAGCCAGCCGAGCATCGCCGCCAGCAGGAAGCTCAAGCTGACCAGCGCCAGCAGCAGCGTGGCGGCCACCAGCACGTTACGGTAGCCGAAGCGGTTGACCACCTGCACCACGATGCGCTTCATGCCCATGCTGCCGATGATCATCGGGATCATCATCAGCCCGGCGTGGAACGGCGTGAAGCCCATGCCGACCTGCAGAAACAGCGGCGTCATGAACGGCAGCATGCCGCTGCCGATGCGCCCCAGCAGGCTGGCCAGCAGCCCGATCTTGTAAGTCGGGGTGCGCAGCAGCCGCAGCGAGAACAGGGCGCGGCTATTGCCGTAGGCATGCCAAACATACCCCAACAGCGCCGCCACGCCCAGCGCCACCAGGCCGGCGATGGCGCCGCCGGACAGCCCCATGCCCTTGTGGCCGTCGAGCGCCAGCGTCAGCGACGCCATGCCGATCGCCAGCAGGATAAAGCCGCTGAGATCGAAGCGGCGGGTCTGCATTTGGTAGTTGGGCATCAGCAACAGCGTGGCGATGGCGCCAACGATGCCCACCGGAATGTTGATCAGGAAAATCCAATGCCAGCTGGCGTATTGCACCAGGAAGCCACCCAGCGCCGGTCCCATCAGCGGGCCGATTTGCCCCGGCAGCGTCACGAAGGTCATCGCCGCCATGTACTGCTCGCGCGGCACGATCTTCATCACCGTCAGGCGGCCGACCGGCACCATCATCGCGCCCCCGATGCCCTGAAGCACGCGCGAGGCGATCAGCTCGTTCAGGGTTTCCGAACGGGCGCAGAGGAGGGAGCCGAGGGTGAACAGCAGGATGGCGCTGAAAAACACCCGCTGTACGCCGACCTTGTCCGCCAGCCAACCGCTGGCCGGCAGCGTCACCGCCACCGTCAGCACATACGAGACGATCACCGACTGCATGCGCAGCGGGTTCTCCCCCAGGCTGGCGGCCATCGAGGGCAGGGCGGTGTTGACGATAGTGGTATCCAGCGTCTGCATAAAGAAGCCGAATGCCACTATCCAGAGTTGCCAGCGTACCGTGGCGGCGTGTTTCATCAGCATCGGTCGGCCATTAATGCGGCAGCGGGGCCAGTTGCTTGTTGCGGCGGAACTTCGCCTGTAGGCGGTCGAAGTAAAGATAGACCACCGGGGTGGTGTACAGCGTCAGCAGCTGGCTCATCACCAGACCGCCGGCGATGGTGATGCCGAGCGGCTGGCGCAGCTCCGCGCCGTCGCCGCTGGTCAGCACCAGCGGCAGTGCGCCGAACAACGCCGCCAGCGTGGTCATCATGATCGGCCGGAAACGCAGCAGGCTGGCCTGAAAAATTGCCTCGCGGGCGCTGATGCCGCCGTTGCGCTGCGCCTCGAGCGCGAAGTCGACCATCATGATGGCGTTTTTCTTCACGATGCCGATCAGCAGCATGATGCCGATCAGCGCGATCAGGCTGAAAGGCGCGCCGAACAGCTCGAGCGCCAACAGCGCGCCCACGCCGGCGGAAGGCAGCGTAGAAAGGATGGTCAGCGGATGGATATAGCTCTCATACAGCACGCCGAGCACGATATAGACCGTGGCGATAGCCGCCAGGATCAGGATCAGCTGCGACTTCAGGGTGTCCTGGAATACCTGGGCGGTGCCGGCGAACGCGCCGCGTACCGTAGACGGCACGCCGAGCTGAGTCATGGTGCGCTCTACCGCGGCGGTGGCGTCCGACAGGCTGCCGCCGTCCGGCAGGTTAAAGGAGATGGTCGAGGCGGCGGACAGCCCCTGATGGTTGACCGACAGCGGCGCGTTGGCCGGCCGCCAACTGGCGAAGTAGGAGAGCGGTATCGCCTTGCCTTCGCTGTTGATGATGAACATTTTGTCCAGTGAGCTCACGTCCTGGGTGTAGGGCGGCGCCACTTCCATCACGACTTTGTATTGATTGAGCGGTTGATAGATGGTCGAAATCTGCCGCTGGCCGAAGGCGTTGTTCAGCAGGTTGTTGGCGTCGGATACCGAAATGCCGAGGCGCGCCATGGTTTCGCGATCGTAGACCAGATCCATCTCCGAGCCTTTATCCTGCTGATCCGAGTTGACGTCCGCCAGCTCGGGCAATGCGGCCAGCGCGGTGCGGATCTTCGGCTCCCATTCGCGCAGCGCGGCGAGATCGTCCGCCAGCAGCGTGTATTGGTAGCTGGCGTTGGCCTGCCGGCCGCCAACGCGGATATCCTGCACCGCCATCAGAAACAGGCTGGCGCCCGGTTCTTTGGCCAGGCGAGCGCGCAGGCGGGCGATCACTTTCTGCGCGTCGTCGCTGCGTACCGACAGGGGTTTCAGTGAGATGAACATCGAACCGCTGTTGGTGCGCGAGCCGCCGGTAAAACCGGTGACGTTTTCCACGTCCGGATCTTCGCGCACGATTTTCATGAAGTCTTCCAGTTTGCCGCGCATCGCCTGGAACGAAATGCTTTGGTCGGCCTGGATAAAGCCCATCAGGCGCCCGGTATCCTGTTCCGGAAAGAAGGTTTTCGGGATGCTGATATACAGCCAGACGTTGAGCGCAAGGGTGGCGAGGAACACCGCCAGCACCCAGCGCGAGTGGCCGAGCACCCAGTTCAGCGAGCGTCCGTAACCCTGCTGCAGCGCCAGCAGCATTTTGCCGAAGCCGCGCGCCCGCCGCTGCGAACGCGGCGGCTGGTGGCGCAGCAGGTAGGCACACATCATCGGCGTGAGCGTCAGCGAGACGATGAGCGACAGCCCGATCGATACCGACAGGGTGACGGCGAACTCGCGGAACAGGCGCCCCGGCAGGCCTTCCATCAGCAGCAGCGGGATAAACACCGCCACCAGCGAAACGCTCATCGACAGCACGGTGAAACCGACTTCCCGCGCGCCCAGCAGCGCGGCGTTGATCGGTTTCATGCCGGCTTCGACATGACGGGAAATGTTTTCCAGCACCACGATGGCGTCGTCCACCACAAAGCCGGTGGCGATGGTCAGCGCCATCAGCGACAGGTTGTTGAGGCTGAACCCGCACAAATACATGGCGGCGAACGAGCCGATCAGCGACACCGGCACGGCGACCGCCGGGATCAGCGTGGCGCGCCCGGAGCGCAGGAAGATGAACACCACCAGGATCACCAACCCGATGGCGATCGCCAGCGACTGTTCCACCTCGGCCAGCGACGCGCGAATGGTCGGCGAACGATCCTGCGCGACGCTGAGTTTAATCGAGGCCGGGATATTCTCCTGCAGGGCGGGCAGCTCGGCGCGAATGCGATCGACGGTTTCGATGATGTTGGCGTCCGGCGCACGGCTGATGGCCAGAATGATCGCCGGTTTGGCGTCGGTCATCCCGGCATTGCGCACGTCTTGCACCGAGTCGTTGACCTCGGCCACGTCGGCCAAACGCACCGCCGAGCCGTTGTTGTAATGAACGATCAGCGGACGGTAGGCCTCGGCGGTTTTCAGCGCGTCGTTGGCCTGGATCTGCCAGCGCTGCTGCGGGTTTTCCACGGCGCCCTGCGGGCGGCGCACGTTGGCGTTGGCGATGGCCTGCCGTACGGTGTCCAGCGACACGCCCTGATTGAACAGCGCCGAAGGGTTCAGCTCCACCCGCACCGCCGGCAGTGAGCTACCGCCCACGGAAACGTCGCCGACGCCCTCGGTCTGGCTGATCTTCTGCGCCAGCTGGGTGGAGGCGAAATCGTAAAGCTGCCCCTGGCTGTAGGTGTCCGAGGTCAGCGTCAGGATCATGATCGGCGCGTCGGAAGGGTTGACCTTGCGGTAGCTGGGGCGGCTCGGCATGCCGGTCGGCAGCAGGCTTTGCGCGGCGTTGATCGCCGCCTGCACGTCGCGCGCGGCGCCGTTGATGTCGCGATCGAGATCGAACTGCAAAATGACCCGGGTACTGCCGAGCGAGCTCATCGAGGTCATTTCGTTAACCCCGGCGATGCGGCCCAATGCGCGCTCCAGCGGCGTCGCCACCGAGGACGCCATGGTTTCCGGCGAGGCGCCCGGCAGCGACGCGCTGATCGAAATCACCGGAAAGTCCACCTGCGGCAGCGGCGACACCGGCAGCAGGCGAAAGCCGATCGCGCCGCTGATGGCGATGGCCAGCGTCAGCAGGGTGGTGGCCACCGGCCGGTGAATGAACAGGGCGAAGAATTTCACGGCAGCTCCTGCGTATCCGGCTGGCGATGCGTGTTGCGCGCCAGTTTGTCAAACAGCAGGTAGATCACCGGCGTGGTGAACAGCGTCAGGATCTGGCTCATGATCAAACCGCCGACCATACAGACGCCGAGCGGATGCCGCAGCTCCGCGCCGACGCCGGTGCTCAGCATCAGCGGCAGTGCGCCGAGCAAGGCCGCCAGCGTGGTCATCAGGATCGGCCTAAAACGCAGCAGGCAGGCCTGATAGATGGCGTCGCGCGGCGATAAGCCCTGTTCGCGTTCCGCCGCCAGCGCGAAGTCGATCATCATGATGGCGTTCTTCTTCACGATGCCGATCAGCAGGATGATGCCGATGATGGCGATCACGTCCAGCTCGCTGCCGGCCATCATCAGCGCGAGCAGCGCGCCGACCCCGGCGGTCGGCAGGGTGGAGAGGATGGTGACCGGATGAATGTAGCTTTCATACAGCACGCCCAGCACGATGTACATCGCCACCACCGCCGCTAAAATCAGCCACAGCGTGCTGCCGAGCGCCGCCTGGAAGGCCAGGGTCGCCCCCTGGAATTGGGTGGTGATGTCCCTCGGCATGTTGAGATTTTCTTCCGCCTGGGTGACCGCGTCGACCGCCTCGCCGAGCGAGTAGCCGTCGGCGACGTTGAACGAAACGGTGGCCGACGGGAACTGGTCGAGATGGTTGACCGACAGCGGGCCGAAGCGCTCTTCGATTTTGGCGATGGCGCTCAGCGGCACCACGGCGCCGTCGTTGCCGCTCAGACGGATCTCATTGAGCGCCGCCAGCCCCGGCGTCGCGCTGACGTCGTGCTCCAGCACCACGCGGTATTGGTTGGCCTGGGTGTAGATGGTGGAGATCAGGCGCTGGCCGAACGCGTTGTACAGCGCATTGTCCACGTCGCTCATGGTGACGCCGAGGCGGGAGGCCGAATCGCGATCGACGTTGACGTAGGCCACCAGCCCCTGATCCTGCCAGTCGCTGGTGACGTCCGCCAGCTGCGGGGTTTGCTTCAGCTCATCCATCAGCTGCGGCACCCACAGGCTGAGATCGTCCAGCGACATCGCCTGCAGGGTGAACTGGTACTGGGTGCGGCTGACCTGGGTATCGATGGTCAGATCCTGCACCGGCTGCAGATATAGCTTCACGCCGGGGAACTGCGCCGTTTGCTGCTGCAGGCGGCTGATGATCGCCGGAATGCGCTCGCTGCGTTCGCTCAGCGGCTTCAGGTTGATCTGCAGCCGGCCGCTGTTGAGCGTGGCGTTGCTGCCGTCGACGCCGACGAACGAGGTCAGGCTTTCCACCGCCGGATCTTTGAGGATCTGCGCCGCGACCTGCTGCTGGCGCTCGGCCATATTGCTGAACGAGACGCTCTGCGGCGCTTCCAGCGTGCCCTGAATGATGCCGTTGTCCTGCACCGGGAAGAAGCCTTTCGGGATCAGCAGGTACAGCAATACCGTCAGCGCCAGAGTGCCGACGGCCACGCCGAGCGTCAGCCAGGGATGGTTAAGCACCGTTTTCAGCCACTGGCCGTATCGCGCGATCACCCGGTCGAAAAAGCGCTCGGAGGCGGCGGAAAACCGGTTCTGCTTGCGCAGCGATTCGTGGCTGAGCATGCGCGCGCACATCATCGGCGTCAGCGTCAGCGACACCACGGCGGAGATCAAAATCGCTACCGCCAGCGTGACGGCGAACTCGCGGAACAGGCGGCCGACGATGTCGCCCATGAACAGCAGCGGGATCAGCACCGCCACCAGCGAGAAGGTCAGCGAGATGATGGTGAAGCCGATCTCGCCGGCGCCTTTCAGCGCGGCGTCGAGCGGTTTTTCCCCTTTCTCGATGTAGCGCGAGATGTTCTCGATCACCACGATGGCGTCGTCCACCACGAAGCCGGTGGCGATGGTCAGCGCCATCAGCGTCAGGTTGTTGATGGAGAAGCCGAGGAAGTACATGGCGGCGAAGGTGCCGACCAGCGACAGCGGCACCGCCACGCTGGGGATAATGGTCGCCGGCACGTTGCGCAGGAACACGTAGATCACCATCACCACCAGCGCGATCGCCAGCAGCAGCTCGAACTGCACGTCGCTGACCGAGGCGCGGATGGTGGTGGTGCGATCGGTCAGCACCTTGACGTCGACCGATTTGGGCAGGCTTTTAATCAGCGTCGGCAGCATTTCGCGGATGCTGTCGGCGGTGGTGATGACGTTGACGCCAGGCTGGCGTTGGATGTTCAGCACGATCGCCTGTTGCTTGTTGGCCCAGGCCGCCAGTCGGGTGTTTTCCGCCCCTTGTTCAATGGTGGCGATATCCTGCAGGCGGATCGCCGCGCCGTTCTGGTAGGCGACGATCAGCTGGCGATAGTCGTCGGCAGATTTCATTTGGTCGTTGGCGGACAGGGTGACCGATCGGGTCGGGCCGTCAAGGCTGCCTTTCGCCGAGTTGACGTTGGCATTGCTGATGGCGGCGCGGATGGTTTCACTGTTCAGGCCATAGGCGGCGACCGCCGCGGCGTTCAATTTTACGCGCACCGCCGGGCGTTGGCCGCCGGCCAGCGTCACCAGGCCGACGCCGGTCACCTGAGAAATTTTTTGCGCCACGCGGGTTTCCACCATGTCTTCCACCTGCGTCATCGGCATGGCGGTGGAGGTCACGGCCAGCGTCAGGATCGGCGGATCGGCCGGGTTAACCTTGCTGTAGATCGGCGGGTAGGGCAGATCGGTCGGCAGCAGGTTGGTGGCGGAGTTGATCGCCGCCTGCACTTCCTGCTCCGCGACGTCGAGCGGCAGCGCCAGCTGGAACTGCAGCGTGACCACCGAGGCGCCGCCGGAGCTTTGCGACGCCATTTGTTTGAGGCCGGACATCTGGCCGAACTGGCGTTCCAACGGCGCGGTAATGGCGGAGGTCACCACGTCCGGGCTGGCGCCGGGATACAGCGTCACCACCTGGATGGTGGGGTAATCCACCTCCGGCAGGGCGGACACCGGCAGCGCGCGATAGCCGATAATCCCCGCCAGCAATATCGCCACCATCAGCAGCGTGGTGGCGACCGGACGCAGAATAAACAGGCGGGACGGACCGCCGCCGGCGTTGGGAGGCATCACCTGCATCAGGACTTCCTCTGAACGTCAGGTTCGCGCTTGGCGTTGGCCGCCGCTGGCGCTTCGCTCGGCGCGAGCACTTCCACCTGCATGCCTTCGGTCAGGCGATCGATGCCGTCGGTCACCACCCGATCGCCGGCGTTGAGGCCGGCGCTGATCACCACCTGCCGGCTGTCCTGCACGCCGGCGGTGACCCGGTGTTTGCTGACCCTGTTGTCTTCACCGAGCGTCCAGACGAAGTTGCCCTCGTTGCCCATCTGCAGCGCGGCGGTCGGGATAACCACCGCATCGTGCAGGGTATCCACCTGCAGCCGCGCGTTGACGAACTGGTTGGGGAACAGCGCGTCATCTTCGTTGGTGAAGCGCGCTTTCAGCTTGATGGTGCCGGTGGCGGTATCAATTTGGTTGTCCAGGCTCAGCAGCGAACCGGTCGTCAGCTTGTTCTGGTTGGTGCGATCCCTGGCTTCGACGCCCACCGGCCCGGCTTTTTGCGCCTTGAGCAGATCGGCGATGTTGCCTTCGGGCAGCGTGAACACCACGTCGATCGGGTGCGTCTGCGTGATCACCACCAGACCGGTGGTGCTGCCGCTGGTGACATAGTTGCCGACGTCGACCAGTTTCAGGCCGACGCGGCCGTCGATTGGCGCGGTGATGCGGCTGTAGGTGATCTGCAGTTTGGCGCTGTCGACCGCGCCCTGATCGGCCTTGATCGCGCCTTCGGTCTGCTGCACCAGCGAGGCTTGCGTATCCAGCTCCTGACGGGAAACCAGATTGGTTTTCACCAGCTGCTGATAGCGCGCCAGATCGCGCCGGGCGTTGGCCAGCGTGGCCTGATCTTTTGCTAACTGCCCCTGAGCCTGGGTCAACTGAACCTGGAACGGCCGGGGATCGATCTCCGCCAGCAGATCGCCGGCTTTGACCTGCTGGCCTTCGGTAAAGTGGATCGCCATCAGCTGGCCATCGACCCGGCTGGTGACGGTCACGGTATTGGCGGCGGTGGCAGTGCCCAAGCCGGAAAGATAGCGCGGCACCGTCTGGCGGGTGGCGGTCGCCGCCTGCACCGGCGACATCGGCGCGCCGCGTCTGCCGCCCGCCGCGCGGCCCGCTCCCGTTTTACCGGCGGCCTGGTGCGCGCCCGGCGTCGTCCCGGTGGCCGGTTGGGCGGCGCTGAAATGGCGCCAGGCCAGAACGGCGACGATGATCGCAATCGCCGCAACCAGCAGGCGCAGCAGCAGGGAACGACGTTGGGGTTTTGCATTCATGGTGGTGAAAATTCTCTCCAAAAGGCAGGGGCGCGGGCACTCATTGCCACAAAAATGACACTCCTTACAGGATACTAGTTTAGCCAGCGAAGACGGCATAAAAATGAAGGAAATATGGAGGAACCGTCAGCATTGTCCTAATAAGTGGGTGATTTGAGCGTGCTATGTTTATAAGTGATTTATTCCGGCTTATAGCCAATGCGTTTTAACGATTTCCTGCATTTGGCGCTAATAATTAACAGGCAAATCATTTAACCCATGGAGCCTTTGTGATGAGCAAGAAACAACTGGGCCGTTCGGGCATTCAGGTGCCGGCGTTAACCTTCGGCGGCAACGTGTTCGGCTGGACGGCGGATCAAGCGACCTCTTTCAGCCTGCTGGATGCGCTGGTGGACAATCAGCTCAACTTTATCGATACCGCCGATGTCTATTCCAGCTGGGTGCCGGGCAACCGGGGCGGCGAATCGGAAACCGTCATCGGCGAATGGCTCAAGAAGAGCGGCAAGCGCGACCAGGTGATCATCGCCACCAAGGTGGGCAAACCGATGGGGGAAGGCAAACAGGGGCTGTCGCCGCGCTATATTCAGCAGGCGGTGGAGGACTCGCTGCGCCGTCTGCAAACCGATTATATCGATCTCTACCAGTCGCACGACGATGACCGCGATACGCCGCTGGAAGAGACGCTGGCGGCGTTCGATGCGCTGATCAAGGCCGGCAAGGTGCGGGCGATCGGCGCCTCCAATTATCAGGCGGATCGCCTGGAAGAAGCGCTGCGGGTGAGCGAAAGCAACGGGCTGGCGCGCTACGAAACCCTGCAGCCGGAATATAACCTGTATGCGCGCGAAGGTTATGAGGCCGAGCTGGAAGGCGTGGCGCAGCGCCATGGCCTCGGGGTGATCAACTTCTTCGCGCTGGCCAGCGGCTTCCTGACCGGCAAATACCGCAGCAAAGCGGACGAGGGCAAAAGCCAGCGCGGCGATCGCATCGTCGAACGCTACCTTAACCCGCGCGGTTTCCGCATTCTGGCGGCGCTGGATCAGGTGGCGGGCAAGCACGGCAGCTCCCCGGCGCAGGTCTCGCTGGCCTGGCTGATTGCGCGCCCGAGCATCACCGCGCCGATCGTCAGCGCCACCTCGTTGCCGCAGTTGGATGAGTTGGTCAGCGCCACCCGCCTGACGCTGGATGCGGACGACATTCAGACGCTGAACCACGCCAGCGCTGAGTAAGAGCCGCCGGCGATTTTGCTCTATGCTGAAGGGGTCAATATGACTTATTCAGGGAACTGCAATGTCTGGCGATACCATCAACGACCTCGCGACGCTGGAACAGCTGTACGGCAAACCCGCCGCGCCCTCGGTGTTTAAAGAAGTCAGCTATATCCATCCGGCGTACCGCCCGTTTATCGAGGCGGCGCCGTTTGCCGCCCTCTCGACGGTCGGGCCGGACGGCATGGATGTCTCCCCGCGCGGCGATCCGGCCGGTTTTATCCATATCGAAGACGAGAAAACCCTGCTGCTGCCGGATCGGCGCGGCAATAACCGCATCGACAGCCTGCGCAATATCCTGCACGACAACCGGGTGGCGCTGCTGCTGCTGATCCCCGGCATCGGCGAAACGCTGCGGATTAACGGGCGGGCGGAGATCGTGGTGGCGCCGGCGGTGCTGCAGCGCTTCGCCCACCGCAATCAGCTGCCGCGTTCGGTGCTGCGCATTCGGGTGGAGGCGGTGTTCTTCCAGTGCAGCCGGGCGATCTTGCGTTCGGGACTCTGGGAAGAGGGCAGCCGCCTCGAACGTTCGGCGCTGCCCAGCCCCGGCCATATTTTGGCCGCGGTGAGCCAAACGCGCTTCGACGGTGAGGAGTACGACCAGGCGCTGCCGCAGCGGCTGAAGGATACGCTGTATTAATCGCCGCGACGTTCGCGCCACGTTTGCCGGTTCAGCCGGTACAAGACGTGCTTTTGCAGCGGATGGCCCGCCGGCAGGCGTGGGTGCAGGAAGGTTTCGCCGTCAAACTGCATGCCGATGCGCGTCATCACCCGGCGCGACGGTTGGTTGTTTTCGGCGGTGAAGGACACCACTTCCGGCAAGTGAAGCGTGTCGAAGGCGCACGCCAGCGCCGCGCGTGCCGCTTCAGCGGCGTAGCCGTTGCCCCAATGGGCCGCCGCCAGCCGCCAGCCAATCTCCACGCAGGGGGAACAGGGCAGATCGTCGCCCGGCCGCGCCAGCCCGACAAACCCGATAAAGGGCGCGCCGTCTTTCACTTCCACCGCCCATAGCCCCCAGCCATGTTGTTGCATGAAGGCGCGGATGCGTTCGGCCTGCGCGCGGCTTTCCTCGGCCGTCATCGTCGCCGGGAAATAGCGCATCACCTGCGGATCGGCGTTAAGCGCAGCGAAGGCCGGCAGATCTTCGTCGCGCCAGGGGCGCAGCCGCAGCCTGGCGCTGTCGAGGGTAAGGATGGTTGACATGATGTATAGCCTCCAATGAGCAAGGGCGCGGCGAGCCGCGCCCGCGGGCTGTCAACGGAACAGCGTTTGCGCCCAGCGCGCCAGCCCGGCGGTGACCGAGCCGAAGTCGTTGCCGCCGACGATCGGAATGCCAGGCAGCTGCTGTTGCAGCGCGGCGCGCAGCAGGGGGGAGCGCGCGCTGCCGCCGGTCAGGTAGATCACCTGCGGCGCGGTCTGGCTGCTGGCCAGCGCGGCGCTGACCTGTTCCTGGATGCGCATCAACGGCTGCGAGATGGCGTCGGCGAGCTGAGCCTGGCTGATGCTCTCCGCCAGATCGGCCTGCACGAAGCCGAGCGGTGCGCTGATGGCGGTTTGGCCGGACAGGGCTATCTTACTCTCTTCGGCCGCGCGCACCAGTCGGTAGCTCAGGCGCTGCTGGTACACTTTCAGCAGGCGTTTGACCTTTTCCGGCTCCGCCGCGTCGAGGATCAGATCGCGCAGCACGCGGCCGTTGGCGGCGCTGTAGAAGTCGTTTTGCGCCGGCACGTCGTTGGTCGCCACCGCGTTCCAGTAAGGCAGCGCCGGCAGGGCGATGCCTTTCGCGGTTTCGCCGCCCAGGCCGAACAGCGGCATCAACTGTTTGAAGGCCAGCATGATGTCCAGATCGTTACCGCCGACCCGGCAGCCGCTGTGGCCCAGCAGGCTTTGCTGGCGATCGGCGCGGTCGCGCCACTGTGGCCCCATCAGCAGCACCGAGCAGTCGGTGGTGCCGCCGCCGATGTCCACCACCAGCACGGTTTGCTCTTCGCTCAGAGTCGCCTCGAAGTCCAGCCCCGCCGCCACCGGCTCGAACTGGAATTCAATGGCTTTGAAACCGGCGCGTTCGGCGGCGCGCTGCAAAATGCCCTGCGCCTGCCGGTTGGCCTCTTCGCCGCCGATGCCCTGGAAGTTGATCGGCCGGCCGATCACCGCCTGCTCGATACCGGTCTGCAGCACGTTTTCCGCCTGGCGTTTGATGTGGAACATCATGGCGCATACCAGGTCTTCGAACAGCGCGATCTGCTGCGGCTTCAGGCCGTTGGCGCCGAGGAAGGATTTCGGCGAGCGCACGAAGTACACCTCTTCCGGATCTTCCATGTAGTGCGCCAGCGCCTGCAGGCCGAACAACACGCTGTCGCCGTTGACCGGAATGTCCTCTTCGCGGTTGTAACTGATGGCGCGGCGCAGAAGCTGTTGGTTTTCTTCGCTGCCGGTCGGCACCTGCCAATGGCGGTGCAGGCATTCGCTCACCGCTTCGCGGGTCGGCGCGCACAGCATCGAAGGCAGATACGGTTCGTTGTTTTCCAGCGTCAGCAGCTCGGGGCCGTGGTCGCGCATCACCGCGACGGAACAGTTGGCTGTCCCGTAGTCGAATCCAATAAACATCTCTTTTTTGTCCCCATGCCAATGAAGGGGGGCGACTTTACCCGAGACGGAGCCGGCGGGCAATGCGCCAATGCGCGAGTGTCGAAAAATTTAGCGGGCGCGGCATCGGCATGCTTAACTTAATGTCCGAATTCCGCACGTCAGCGCGCCAGGCGAGCCCCATAATGCAGAAAAAACCGAACCCGAGCGTTGCCATGAATACTCAACAGCAAGCGTTGTACGACGCGCTGCGCGCGCGTGACCGCAAATTCGACGGCCGCTTTTTCGTCGGCGTCTCTTCCACCGGCATCTATTGCCGCCCGGTGTGCAGTGCCCGCACGCCAAAGCTGGAAAACTGCACCTTCTATCCGAGCGCGGCGGCGGCCGAGCTGGCGGGCTTTCGCCCCTGTCTTAAATGCCGGCCGGAGCTGGCACCCGGCCTGGCGCTGATCGATCTGGGCAATCGCTATGCGCAGGTGGCGGTGCAGCTCATCGAGCAGGGCTATCTGTCCGAACACAGCTGCGAAGCGCTGGCGGCGCGGCTCGGCATTTCCGATCGCCACCTGCGGCGCATCTTCGCCGAACAGTTTGGCGCTTCGCCGATCGATTACGCGCAGTCGCACCGGTTGCTGCAGGCCAAACGCCTGCTGGCGGACACCGATCTGCCGCTCAGCGAGGTGGCGTTCGCCGCCGGTTTCGGCAGCCTGCGGCGTTTCAACGAGCTGTTCAAGGCGCGCTATCGCCTGATCCCGTCTGCGCTGCGCAGCGGCGGCGCGCGCGGTGAGCGGGCCGCCGCCAGCGGGCTGGTGTTCCATCTGGGCTATCGGCCGCCCTATGACTGGGATCGCATGCTGAATTTCCTGCAGGCGCGCGCCGTGCAGGGCGTGGAGCGGGTCGAGGGACGCCGCTACCTGCGTTCGATCGCAGTCAACCAGGGCGGCACGGAACATCGCGGCTGGGTCAGCGTGCAGCCGGAGGAAGCGCGCAACCGGGTCAGGGTCGAGATCGCGCCGGCGCTCAGTTTGGTGACGACGGAGGTGCTGCGCCGCGTGCGCCTGCTGTTTGATCTGGACGCCGCGCCGGATCGCATCAATGAGGCGCTGGGCTCGCTGGCGGCCGATGCGCCGGGGCTGCGCCTGCCGGGCTGCGTGAACAGCTTCGAGCAGGCGGCGCGGGCGGTGCTGGGGCAGTTGGTCAGCGTGAAAATGGCGGCGACCTTCGCCGGGCGGATGGCCGAACGCTGGGGAGAGCCGCTGGCGGCGCCGCATGAGGGCATCACCCACGTTTTCCCCAGCGCCGAACGGGTGGCGCAGCTGCAGCCCGAAGCACTGCGCCCGCTCGGGGTGCAGCTGAAGCGCGCGGCGGCGCTGATCGAGATCGCCCGCGCGCTGGGCGAAGGGCGGCTGCAGCTCGACAACGTGCTGGATATCGACCAGGGCATCAGGGCGCTGACCGCGCTGCCGGGCATCGGCAACTGGACCGCCAGCTATATCGCGATGCGCGCCTGGTCTTGGCCGGACGTGTTTCTGGCCGGCGACTACCTGATCAAACAGCGTTTTCCCGGCATGGCGCCGCGCCAGATCGAACGCTATGCCGAACGTTGGCGCCCGTGGCGCTCTTACGCCACGCTGCATCTGTGGCACAACGACGGCTGGGCGCCGGAAGGGGAGGATTGAGCATTCGGGCTAGCGGGGGGGCTCGATCAGCTGCAGCAGGCGGCTCATGCCCTCGCGCATCAGGAACGCCAGCAGCTTTTCCCGCTCGGCCGGCGTCAGGTGGTAGTAATACTCGATCCAGACCCGTATCGGATCCTGGCGTTTGACGTCGTAGCCCGGAGGGTCTGTCTCGCGCAAGGCCGACAGGCTGCGCGCGCCGTACGGCAGGCTGTCGATATGGTATTCCAGCGCTTTGCCCTGCACGCCGCTGCGGCGGCGGCTTAGCCAGCCTTCGCGCCGGGCCATCAAATTGACCCCTTGCGGGGTTGAAGGCAACCCCGCCTTGCCCATCAGTTCCCTGGCGGAAAACCATTTCTTTTCCATAGTCCCTTATCCCTGAGCCATCACATGTCGAGCAAAATCAACGGATACGCTGATGTTCGCATGGGAGTTTCATCTTATTTAATCGTTTAAGCTTCAGGTGTTATTTATATCACTAATCTCGCATGGGTTAACACAATGTGAATAACGGGAGTGCGGCGCCGCCCGCGAGACGGCGCCGGTGAGGGGGAGGGGTTAGCGAATGCCGAAGTAGCCGTCGCTGAGCAACACCGCCAGCGGCTGCTCCAGCGCTACCTGATCGCCATCCGCCAGATCGACGCCGATATCGCGCAGCGCCTGCAGCGTCACCGGCTGGTGGGCCGGCCCGGCGAGCGTCTGCGCTTTGATCCGATGTGCCGCGCCGTTGAGCATCGAGACCATCAGTTCATCCATCTGGTTGCAGTGCACATTGGTGATAAAGCGTTCATCGACGCGAATGATGTCGATTTTCTGATCGCCCAGCTCATCGAAGGCATTGATGTTATGCCCGAAGCCATTGACGATCAGCCGGCAGCCCAGCTGCTGCAGTTCGCGAAGACACGCCCGGCACTGCGCGGCGTGTTCCAGCACCACGGCCTCATCGACGCTGAACAACAGTGCCTGCGGCGGCAGCGAGGAAGCGCGCACCCTTTCCGTCAGCTCGCGCTGGAAGTCGGTGTTCAGCAGGCTGTCGGTGGCCAGCGGCAACGCGAGCGACAGCCCCTTGCGCTTGATGTCGTCGGCGCAGTGCACCAGCAGCTGCGCCACCGTCCAGCGGTCGATGTCCGGCATCAGGCCGTACAGCTGCGCGGCGGCGATGAATGCCTCGTGCGGCAGCGGCCGATCGTCCGGCGCCATCACCTGCAGCTTCACCTGGTGGAACGCGGCCGACAGCGGCGTCGCCGGCGGTGCGACCGCGCGGGTCAGCAGCCGCAGCTGCCCCTCGCTGACGATCGTCTGCACTTCCTGCAGGCTCAGCAATTCATGCTGCCGCTCCAGCAGCTGTTTTTGCCGTGCTTCATACAGATACACCTGGCCGCGCCCGTGGTGCTTGGCGGTGTAGCAGGCGATGTCGGCCTGGGCCAGCAGCTCGCTGCTTTTGGCGTCGCCGCCGATGCGCGTGATGCCGGCGCTGGCGCCGACGCGATAAATTTTCCCTTCCCAGTAGAACGGATGCTGGCTGATTTGGTTGACCACCTGTTGCATCAGCGATTTGGCCTGCTCCGGCCGGCAGTCGAACAGGATCAGGCCGAATTCGTCGCCGCCCAGCCGGGCCAGGCAGTCGCTGTTGCGCAGCTGGTGCCGCATCAGCTGGGCGATGTCCCGCAGCAAGGCATCGCCCGCCGCGTGGCCGGCGGTGTCGTTCACCGCCTTGAACCGATCCAGATCGAGGAACACCAGCGAATGCGGCGGCGACGGTTCCCCGCCGGCGACGATTGCCGCTTTCAGCTGCTTCTCGAAGCTGGCGCGGTTCGGCAGGCCGGTCAGCGCGTCATGCGAGGCGCTGTAGCTGAGCTTTTTCATCAGTTCGCGCGAGGCGGTGACATCCTGCAGCACCATCACCGCGCCCATGGTTTCACCGTCGAGGGTTTTCAGCGGTGAGACAGACTGCTGCACGTCGAAATAGCGCCCGTCGCGGCTGTGCAGCACCAATGCGTAATCCGCCGGCCACTGCCGTGGATATTGCGTGAGGTTTTCGATTTCCGGGCCGTCTTTGCCGTTGGTCAGGCGCACCACGCCGGCGACGGGCATACCGATCGCCAGATCGAGCGGCCAGCCGCACATCTGCTCGGCCACCGGATTCATAAAGGTAATGCGCAGGTGGCTGTCGGTGGAGATCACCCCTTCGCCGATGGCGTCGAGGGTGATGTGCAAACGCTCTTTCTCCTCGTGCAGCGCTTCGGCGAGGCTCTTGAGCTCGGTCATGTCGATATTGGTGCCGATCATGCGCAGCGGCCGGCCCTGATCGTCGAGGATCACGTTGCCCTGGCCGCGAATATGGCGCACGCTGCCCTGGCGGGTCACGATGCGGTATTCCATGACGAAAGGCTTGGGGTCGGCCAACAGCGCGGCCAGCTCGCGATCGGTGCGGTCGCGATCTTCCGGCACCAACAGCGTGCGCCACAGCGCCAGCGTCGGCGTTTGGTCGGGATTGAGATCGTAGAGTTCGAACATGCGCTGATCCCAGGTGAAGTTTTCCTGGCTCATCACCCATTCCCAGATGCCGACGCCGCCCACCTGATTGGCCAGCGTAATGCGCTCCACCAGCCGGTTGTTTTCCGCCTGGCTGCGCTTCAAATCGCTGATGTCCTCCACCTGCGAGATGAAGTACAGCGGCAGCCCTTCGGCGTCGCGCACCAGCGAGACCGCCAGCAGCGCCCAGACGGTCTGGCCGTCGCTGCGGATGTAGCGTTTCTCCATGGTGTAGCTGCTGATATGGCCATCGAGCAGGTCGTGCAACTGGCTGAGATCGGCGGTGAGATCGTCGGGATGCGTAATTTCTTGAAAGGTCAGCTTATGCAGCGCCTCAGGCGTATAGCCGAGCAGCGCGCACAGCGCCTGATTGACCTGCAGCCATTTCCCCTGCGGCGACACCAGCGCCATACCGATGGCGGAATACTCCAGCGCGCTGCGAAAGCGGCTTTCGCTCTCGACGATGTGCTGTTTTTCCACCCGAAAGGCGTGCATCACCACCGCCATCGCGTGCGCCGGGATTAAAATCAGCAGCATCGGCAAGTACAGACCGAGATCGCCAAGGTGCTTGCCGGAAGCCTGGAAATGCAGCAACCCCAGCGAAATCATCACGGTGATCAGCAAGAGGGTGCAGAAGCAAACGGTGAACGCCTCAAAACGCGGCAGTGCGATGGCTGCCCACAGCAGCGGCAAAATCACGAACGTGAACGGAAAAGGCAGGTAGGTCAGCGCCACAAAGCTGAAAGCCAGCGTAACCATCAGCGTCAGCAATAATGGAAACGGGTTCAGCGCCGTCAGGGTGCGACGATTATAAGAGAGGCCGATCGGCGCCAGCGACAGCACCCCTATCGCTTCGGAAATGAACCAGGTACCGAACGGCTGCCAAAAAGGCTGGCCTGGCGCGGGCACCAGGCTGGCGGCCAGCAGCGCGCTGAACAGCGGGGTAAAAATCACCGCGCACACCACAAAACGCAGCCAACTGGCGAGATCGTTCAACGGATCGTACGGGTGTAGCATGCGGCGCAACAGCAGGGCGCAAACCGCC
The DNA here is from genome assembly GCF_040280225.1 of Serratia sp. SM04. NCBI lineage: Bacteria > Pseudomonadati > Pseudomonadota > Gammaproteobacteria > Enterobacterales > Yersiniaceae > Serratia > Serratia sp. SM04. Next base: position 269,608 of record NZ_JBEOQT010000021.1, read on the forward strand.
GCTTCCAGCAGGTTGATGGCGGCTAGCTTGACGGGAGTGGCGCTGACGCCGAACAGCAAGAAGCTGGCGAGCACGATGCCGAGGCCGCTGGCCAACAGCGGCAGGCCCCAGTGGCGCGGGGCGTGGCGGTACAGCACCGCGATCGCGGCGGCGGTCGGAAACCACAGCGGGGTGAAGTGGCTGGCTTCGCTGGACAGCGACAGGCTCAGCAAGGCGAGCAGAAACGTCGCCAGCGCCACTAACAGGGAATGCGTCAGCACGACGCCTTTGTGGGTGCCGAACGTGTTCGGCGCGCTGATCTCCATAGACACCCTTACCGATGGCCTCTGTCAGTGATTTGATTCATGACGTGGATGAATTAAGACGATTTATTGGCAAAGGGTAGTACAGCGCGAGAGGAAAACCTACCGGGATGGCCGACTTTACTGCGTTAACGCAAACCCGGCGACAGAATGGCGAAAAAGCCGGCGCGCGGCCGGCTTTTCGCGTATTACAGCAGGAACAGGGTGGCGAGGCCGAGGAAGATGAAAAAGCCGCCGGTATCGGTCAGCGCGGTGATGAGCACGCTGGAGCCGACCGCCGGATCGCGGCCCACTTTGAGCATGGTCATCGGGATCACTACGCCCATCAGCGCCGCCAGCAGCAGATTGAGCAGCATCGCCAGCGTCATCACGCCGCCCATCGCCGCGTCGCCGTACAGCAGCCAGGTGATGACGCCCATGATGCCGCCCCACACCACGCCGTTGATGATGGCGACGCCCAGCTCTCTGAGCATCAGGCGCGAGATGTTGCCGACTTCGATCTGGTGCAGCGCCAGCGCGCGCACGATCATGGTGATGGTCTGGTTGCCGGTGTTGCCGCCGATGCCGGCGACGATCGGCATCAGCGCCGCCAGCGCCACCAACTGGGAAATGGTGTGTTCGAACAGGCCGATCACCCGCGAGGCGATGAATGCGGTGCAGAGGTTGATCGCCAGCCAGGCCCAGCGGGTCTTGACCGCCTTGCTGACCGGGGCGAACACGTCTTCTTCCGGGCTCAAACCGCCCATGCGGCGCAGGTTGGTGTCGCTCTCTTCGTTGACGGCGTCGACGATCTCTTCGATGGTCAGGCGGCCCATCAGTTTGCCCTTGGCGTCAACCACCGGGGCGCTGATCAGGTCGTAACGTTCGAACGCGCCGGCCGCTTCATCGGCCTTGTCTTCGGGCTGAAAGGTGGCGGGATCGCTGTCCATCACTTCGCGCACCGGGATCTCCGGATCGTTCAGCAGCACTGCGGTCAGTGGCAGCTCGCCCAACAGGGTGTTTTTGCGATCGGTGACGAACAGTTTATCGGTGGCGTCGGGAATGGTTTTGCGCATGCGCAAGAAGCGATGCACCGCGCCGAGCGTGACGTCCGGCCGCACCGTCACCAGTTCGAAATCCATCATCCAGCCGACGCTGTCTTTGGCGTACTGGCTCATCTCGCGCACCTGGGCGCGCTGCTCCGGCTCCAGCGAGGTCAGCAACCGGCCCATCAGGTTACGCGGCAGGTATTGCGCCAGGTAGGCCTGTTCGTCGACGTCCAGCGTTTTGATCGCTTTGAGCAGGTCTTTGTCGCTCATTTCCTCGATCAGGCTGTCCCAGACCGGTTCGGCGACCTCCACCAGCGTCTGGCCGCGCTTGCTGTTGCCCACCAGCCGCCACAGCGCCATACGTTCGTCCTGCGGCAGCGCCTCCAGCAGGTCCGCCAGGTCGGCGGCGTGCATATCGTCCAACAGACCGGTGATTTCCGCCGTCTGGTTCAGCAGTTCGCTTTGGCTGAGGGCGTGTTCATCCCCTGGCCGGCCGAGAATGCCGTCGACCAACTCCTTATTGTTCAACAGCAGAGTGAGAATGCGCTGGCGGTATTCAGCGACTTTTTTGACGTTATGGGTTGCGGCTGACATGGTGTTCCTTTACGGGCGCTCGGCGTTCCTGACGCAGGCTCATTAAAAGATAGAGCATAGCGGGTGCCGGCGTCATTTTTATGAAACGGCCGGGGTGCGGCGGTTATTCAGAGGAGGCGTCCTGTTGCGGCGCGCTGACTTCGGCGGCGTTTTGCGCAGCGGCCTGCTTTTTTTCCTGATGATGAGGCACCGCCACCACGGCGGCGTACAGCAGTCGGCCGACTAAAATGATAAAGCTGATAAACAACACTATCTTCGTCATCTGTCCGGTGGTTTTCTTGCGCATATATCACCCGGTATGCCGGTGTCCTGTGTTATTCACTCGAGAATTTGTAAGCGGATTTTAGGCGCTGATGGCAAAAGTTGTCCATTTTTTTCCGGCGTGCGGGGCGGTGTATTAGGGCTTCGTTTAGGTTGACGGGGCGAGGGCGGAAAGAAAAACCCCCTGTCTGGCAGGGGGCGGGGGATCAGGCGGAGCGCTGTTCGTTTTGCGAGCCTTCTTCTTCGATCAGCAGCTTCCAGCCGACGACGTCGTTCCAGTAGGCCTGCTCGCGCTCGAAATCGAGCTGCACCAGGTTGTTCTGCGCCAGGTAGCCGGCTGGGAAGCGCAGCGTCCAGTGGTTGTCGTCGGTGGTCAGGCGCAGCGTTTCCGGCGTGGTGGTCGACTGACGCTGGTTGTTGAGCAGGGTGCTCAGACGCAGCAGCTGGATCAGCGGCAGGTAGTGCTTCTTCTTGAACAGGTTGAGGCGCGGCAGCTCTTCGAGCTTGATCGCCTTGCGGTGGAAACGCACCAGCGCCGACAGCAGCAGCTGCTGTTCCTGGTTGAAGCCAGGCAGGTTGGAGTTTTGCAGAATGTAGGCCGAATGGCGGTGCATGCCGCTGTGGTTGATGCTCAGCCCCACCTCGTGCAGCATGGCGGCCCATTTCAGCAGCGCTTCCAGTTGCGGATGCGCCAGCTTGGTGTTTTGCGCCATCCACTGCGAGTAGAGCAGCTCGGTGGTTTCCAGCACTCGCTTGGCCTGCTCGCGGTCGATGTTGTAGTGATCGGCCAGGCTCTTGGCGGTGCGGCTGCGGATGTCCTGATGGCGGAAGCGACCTTCCATTTCATACAGCACGCCTTCGCGCAGCGCGCCGTCGGACAGGCGCAGATCGCGGATCGCCAGCGCGTCGAATACGCCGCACAGGATAGCCAGCCCCGGCACGAACACCGATTGGCGATCCTCCGACAGCCCCGGCAGGCTCAGCGAACTGAAGCTTTTGAACTGCAGCACCTGTTCGGCGAGCATTTCCAGGCGATCCAGGGTGATGAGACCGTCTTTTTCCCCCATCGCCACCAGCACTTCGTGGGCGGCCTTGATGGTGCCCGAGGCGCCCAGCGCGTACTGCCAGCCCTGAATGCGGTACTGCCAGGCCAGCGTTTCCAATTTTTGCGCCGCCGCCAGCCGCGCGCGGCGGAAGTTGTTTTTGCTGATCTCGCCGCCCGGGAAGAACAGCTGGGCGAAGCTGACGCAGCCCATGCGGCGGCTTTCCGCCAGCAGCGGCTCGAAGTCTTCGCCGATCACCAGCTCGGTGGATCCGCCGCCGATGTCGATCACCAGCTTGCGGCCTTTCTCCGGCTGAGTGTGCTCCACGCCCATGAAGATCAGACGCGCCTCTTCCTGACCGGCGATGATTTCGATCGGGTAGGGGATCACTTTGGCGGCGCGCTTGAGGAACACTTCGGCGTTCACCGCCTGACGCAGGGTGTGCGTCCCGACGATGGTGACGTTATCCGCCGGGAAGCCCTGCAGCCGTTCGGCAAACAGCGCCAGGCAGGCCAGGCCGCGTTCTATCGCCTCTTCACTGAGTACGTTGTTGCTGTCCAATCCGTCGGCGAGATGCACCCGCTGTTTTAAACGGCCCAATACCTGTAAGGCGCCGTTGACGACGCGGGCGATCACCATGTGGAAACTGTTCGACCCGAGGTCGATGGCGGCGATTTCCTGCGGTTTGTTCGTTGCAGTGTTTTTTAGCGGCATAGTTGCTGGCCTACTGTCCTGGTTGTTCCAGAGCTTTTAAATACTCGTAAATAGCCACCTGGGCACGCACTTTGCGGCGGTTGCCGCGCGGCACGTACTGGTTGCTCAGTTCTTTATCCACATAACGGGCCTTGACCGTATCGCTGAACAGGATCTCCAGAATGTCCAGAACGCGCTGTTTCAGCGCCGGATCCAGCAGAGATACCGCCACTTCGATACGGTAATCTATGTTGCGGGTCATCCAGTCGGCGGAGGACAGATACACCCGTTTGTCACCTTTATTGTCGAAAACGTAAACCCGGTCGTGTTCCAAAAAGCGATCGACGATGCTGATCACCTGAATATTGTCGCTGATCCCCGGCAGGTTGGGAATCAGGGAACACATGCCCCGCACCAGCAGGCGGATCTTCACGCCGGCGCCGGACGCGGTATATAACCGATCTACCAGCCCTTTATCCACCAGATTATTAATTTTCAACATAATGCCGGCCTGTTCCCCGGCCTGGGCGTTGGCGATTTCGTTGTCGATCAGCTCATACAGCTTCAGGCGCGAGTTCTGCGGCGACACCATCAGGTTGTCGAAGGTGACCGGCCGGTAGGGGTTCTCGATAAAGTTGAACACCCGACGCACCTCGTTGGTGATGCGTGAGTCGGCGGTCAACAGCGAATAGTCGGTGTAGATGCGCGCGGTTTTTTCGTTAAAGTTGCCGGTGCCGATATGAGCATAGCGCACAATTTCATCGCCTTCACGGCGTGAAATCAGGAACAGTTTGGCGTGGATTTTCAGGCCCGGCGCGGAGAAGATCACGTGTACGCCGGCCTCGGTCAGGCGCTTCGCCCAATGAATGTTGGCTTCTTCGTCGAAGCGCGCCTGCAGCTCGACCACCACCGTGACTTTTTTGCCGTTGTGCGCGGCGTGGATCATCGATTCGATAATGCGTGAATCTTTCGCCACCCGGTAGATGTTGATCTTGATAGCCAACACGCTCGGATCGAACGACGCCTGGCGCAGCAGCTCCAGCACGTGCTCGAAGGTGTGGTACGGATAGTAGAGCAGCACGTCTTTTTCGCGAATGGCGTCGAAGCCGTTGCGGAAACCGTCGAACCAGATGTGGCGCAGGCGCGGCAGCGGCTTGTTGACCAGGTTGGCCTTGCCGACGTTCGGGAAACTGATGAAATCTTTGAAGTTGTGGTAGCGGCCGCCGGCGATCACCGAATCGTAGTTGGAAATGCCCAGCTTGCCGCGCAGCAGTTCCACCATTTCGTTCGGCATGTCGCGCTGATACACGAAGCGCACCGGCTCGGCGGTCAGGCGCTGTTTCAGGCTGGAGGACATCAGTTCCAGCAGGCTGGATTCCATTTCGGTCACCAGATCGTACTCCGCGTCGCGGGTCATTTTCATCGAGTAGGCGTTGAGCGCGTCGTAGTCGAAGAAGCCCTTGAAGATATCGTCCAGGCAGTAACGCAGAATGTTGTCCAGCAGGATCATCGGCTTGCGGCGGCGCGGCGCTTCCGGCGGCAGATTGACGAAGCGCGGCACCTTGTCGGACGGGATCTCCAGCAGCGCATAGTCGATGCGCGCGCCGCGGATGATCTCCACCGCCAGATAGGTGTAATCGTCTTTCAGGAACTGCACCAGATTGGTGTCGTGATTGATCAGGATCGGCGTGATGTGCTGGCGCAGATGCTGTTTGAAATATTGCCGCAGCCAGATTTGCTGGTTCTCGGACACCTGGCGTTCGTTGATCAGGAAGATCTGGTTACGCGCCATTTCCAGCAGCAGATCGTTGTACAGGCCGTCGAACTCCTGATCGGTTTTCAGCACCTTGGCCTGGATCTTTTTCAGCAGGTGGCGCGAGGCGCCGGCGGAGCCTTGCTCTTCGCTGATCAGGATGCGCCGTTTGAGATCGGCGAAGCGGACTTTATAGAATTCGTCGAGGTTGTTGGAGTAAATGCCCAGAAAACGCATACGTTCAATCAGGGGATTGCTCTTATCTGCGGCTTCCTGCAACACGCGTTCATTAAAGGATAACCAGCTTAGTTCTTTTTCGATGTAGAGCTTTTCCTGACCCATTGCCACTCCAGTTCAAATTTAGAATAGGATCCGGGACGCAGCGCCCGGATGCCGCTCTAGTGTCCTTGATCATTATTGCGAGAGATTGACAGGAAAGTCCAACATATCCATTGCGTTGGCGCGCGGCATTTTTCGGCGGCAATAAATTTTCGCCGAGGCGGGACGCCCGGCAGTGAAGTGAGTAGCATGAAATGACGATTAGCAGGCTCATTTTTGGTGATATTAAGCGTGTTTACGTTCATTTTTCAGCAATATACCGACGCCATATTGTCTGTTTGCAGTGTAAAAAACCTGGGCAAAGCAGGGTAACTTTGTCATGCAAACGTCATAAAACTGACATAAGATGCCCGGTTATCTTACGGCGCAAGCCCGATTACATCAGCGACAGCGAGACACATGACACAGACGACGGCCAATCAACATCCCCGAGATCGCATGCGCGGGCGCATCGACCGCGGCGTGCAGGCGGCAGTGACCGCCAGCGGGCTGATGGTGCTGATGACGTTGATGCTGATCTTCGTTTATCTGCTGTTTGCGGTGCTGCCGCTGTTCAAACCGGCCTCGCTCGGCCAGGCGCAGCCGCTGCCGATCGCGGCGTCGGCCCCGGCGCTGGCGCTGGGCATGGACGTGCAGCAGCGCGTTGGTTACCGCATTGACGCGCAGGGCGCGGGGCAATTTTATCGCCTGACGCCGACCCCGAACGGCCAGCCCCAGGCGCCGCTGGCGCAGCAGACGCTGTTGGCCAAGCCGGCGCTGCTCGCGCAGGCCGCCGGAGAGCGCGATCTGTTTGCGCTGGCGCAGGCCGATGGCCGGTTGGTGGTGGCGCGCGCGGATTTCGCGACGGCGGAGACCGGCCGGCCGCAGTGGCTGTTCCCGCTCGGGCAGCAGCCGTTGGCGCTGGATCCACAGCGCAAGCCGCTGAAACTGATGACGCTGGCGGATGCGCATCGCGGGCAGTATCTGCTGGCCGGGGTGACCGACGATCGGCGCCTAGTGTTCGGCCGTTTCAGCCCCGACCGGCCGCCGCAGTTCAGCGAGCGCCCGCTGGAACATGATGCTGAGCAACTGGTGCTGACGCCGGATGGCCGCCAGCTTTACCTGCTGACCGGCAACCGGCTGGCGCGTTATCAGATCGACGGCGCGCAGCTGCAGCTGCGTGAAACGCGTACCCTTGGCGAACATGCCCCGTATCAGATGACGGCGCTGCCTGGCGGCAGCGCGCTGCTGATCAAGGGCGCCGACGGCAATCTGCGCGAGTGGTTCGAAGTAGAAAAAGAGCAGCGCTGGCGCCTGACGCCGGTGCAGCATTTCGACCACGGCGCCGACGGGCGGGAGCTGACGGTGGCCGAGCCTTACCGCCGGGTGTTCGCCACTCTGCGGCCCGACGGCGGTTTTTCGCTGTTCTCCGCCATTCAGCCGCAGCCGCTGCTGAATGCCCGCTTGGGCGCCGAGGTGCGGCAGATGGCGTTCGCGCCGCGCGGCGATGGCCTGCTGCTGGAGAGCGCGCAGGGCTGGCAGCGCTATGCGCTCGACAATCCGTATCCGGACGTCACCTGGCGTTCGCTGTGGGGCAAGGTGTGGTATGAGAACTACCCGCAGCCGGCCTACGTCTGGCAGTCCACCTCCGGTGAAGACAGCTACCAACCCAAATTCAGTTTGATGCCGGTAATCTTCGGCACCTTCAAGGCGGCGGCTTACGCGATGCTGTTTGCCATTCCCCTGGCGCTGGCCGGCGCTATCTATACCGCTTATTTTATGACGCCGGGGCTGCGGCGGGTGATCAAACCGGCTATCGAAGTGATGGGCGCGTTGCCGACGGTGGTGATCGGGCTGGTGGCCGGCATTTGGCTGGCGCCGATCATCGAGCAATACCTGTTGGCGGTGCTGGCGTTGCCGCTGCTGCTGGCGGCGGCGGTGCTGCTGTGCGGCGCATTGACCCACCGCTTTATGCCGCGCTGCCGGCCAGGTGTCGATCTGCTGTTGCTGTTGCCGCTGCTGGCGTTGACGGTGTGGCTGGCGCTCAGCCTGGGGCCGCGGCTGGAGGCGGCGCTGTTCGGTGAGCCGCTGCATTTCTGGCTGGGGGATAATTACGACCAGCGCAATGCGCTGGTGGTGGGCGTGGCGATGGGCTTTGCGCTGGTGCCGATCATCTTCTCGCTGGCGGAGGACGCGCTGTTCAGCGTGCCGGCCACCCTGAGCCAGGGCTCTTTGGCGCTGGGTGCCACCCAATGGCAGACGGTGATCAAGGTGGTGCTGCCTTCCGCCAGCGCCGGGATTTTCTCCGCGCTGATGATCGGCTTTGGCCGCGCGGTGGGGGAAACCATGATCGTGCTGATGGCCACCGGCAATACGCCAATTATCGACGGCAGCCTGTTCCAGGGGCTGCGAGCGCTGGCGGCCAATATCGCCATCGAAATGCCGGAGGCGGTCTCCGGCAGCAGCCATTACCGCGTGCTGTTCCTGACCGCGCTGGTGCTGTTTATCTTCACCTTCGTGTTCAACACGCTGGCGGAGGCGGTGCGCCTGCGGCTGCGCAAGCGCTACACGCCGAATCAGGAGGCGCCATGAAGAACTGGGTGAAGAGCGGGTCGCCGTGGATTTGGCTCACCGCCGGTTCGGTGGCCGTCAGCCTGTTGGCGCTGATCGGCATTCTGTTGCTGTTGGCCGGGCAAGGGATGCGCTATTTCTGGCCGAGCCCGGTTTATCAGTTCGAGCTGAATCAGAACGGCGCCGGGCCGGTGACGGTGATCGGCGAGCTGTATCAACAGCAAAGCATTTCGCGCCGCCAGCTAACGGAAGCGGGCGTGACGCCGCCGGGCGAGGCGCAAAGCGTCGAACGTTATCTGATCAAGGTCGGTAACCGCGAGCGTGAAGGGCAGGATTTCCGCACCTTGCTGGCCAGCGACATCGGCAGCCAAAGCACGCCGCGCAGCCTGCTGGTGCTGGAGCGCGACAGCCACGGCACCGCTTACGGCTATCTGGCGGGGCTGCTGGAGGACGGGCAACCGCTGACCGGCCGCAATCTGGGGCAGGCGTTGCAGCAGCGGCTGCCGCAAATCGCCGCGCTCTCGCGCCAGGCGCACGACATTCAATTTCGCGATATGGCGCGCATCAATCAGCAGTTTGACGCGCTGCGGCTGCGGGAAAAGCGCCTGCAGCGCGACGATAAGCTGGATGCCCGCGCGCAGGACGCCATCAAGGCCGAGCGGCTGGAGCTGCAGCGGCAATACCAGCTGCTGTCCGAACGCCTGGCGGGGCTGAACCGCGATCGCCAGCGCGATGCGCTGCTGCTGCGCGATATGCATGGCCAGACGTTGACCATTCCGCTCAGCCAGGTGCGCGATGCCTGGTACCCGAACGCCATGAACACCAGCGAGAAGCTGGCGCACTGGGGCGAGCAGGTGAAGAAGTTCCTCACCGACAGCCCGCGCGAGGCGAATACCGAAGGCGGGGTGTTCCCGGCCATTTTCGGCACGGTGTTGATGGTGATCCTGATGTCGATCGTGGTGATGCCGTTTGGCGTGATCGCGGCGGTATATCTGCACGAGTATGCCGGCAACAATCTGCTGACGCGGGTGATCCGCATCGCGGTGGTGAACCTGGCCGGCGTGCCCTCGATCGTCTACGGCGTCTTCGGCCTCGGCTTTTTCGTTTATATGATAGGCGGCACGCTCGACCAGCTGTTCTATCCTGAATCCTTGCCCAACCCGACCTTCGGCACGCCCGGTGTGCTGTGGGCGGCGCTGACGCTGGCGCTGCTGACGCTGCCGGTGGTGATCGTCGCCACCGAGGAAGGGCTGTCGCGCATTCCCACCTCGCTGCGGCAGGGCTCGATGGCGCTGGGCGCCAGCCGGGCCGAGACGCTGTGGCGCATCGTGCTGCCGATGGCGGCGCCGGCGATGATGACCGGCCTGATTCTGGCGGTGGCGCGCGCCGCCGGGGAGACGGCGCCGCTGATGCTGGTGGGGGTAGTGAAATCGGTGCCGGTGCTGCCGGTGGACGAGATTTTCCCGTATCTGCACCTGGAGCGGAAGTTTATGCATTTGAGCTTCCAGATCTACGATATGGCATTCCAGAGCCCGAGCGTAGAGGCGGCGCGGCCGCTGGTGTTCGCCACCGCCTTCCTGCTGGTGACGATCGTGGTGAGTTTGAATCTGGCGGCGATGGGTATCCGCCATTCGCTGAGGGAGCGGTACCGAGCATGGTCGCAGTAACAATGACGCTATTTTTGGGGAGTGCGTAATGGGTTTGATGACGCCAGGCAGTTTGCCCCGGCTGGATGTCCAGCATCTCGACGATGAACAGACCGCGCTGGCGGTCAACGGACTGAACCTGTTTTATGGTGACAAACAGGTGCTGCACGACATTTCGCTGCGCATTCCGAAGCACCGGGTGACGGCCCTGATCGGCCCTTCGGGCTGCGGCAAATCGACGCTGCTGCGCTGTTTCAACCGCATGAACGATCTGGTGGACAACTGCCGCATCGAGGGCGATCTGCAGCTGAACGGCGCGACGATCTCCGGCGCGCAGATCGACGTGGCGGCGCTGCGGCGGCGGGTGGGCATGGTGTTCCAGCGGCCGAACCCGTTCCCGAAATCGATCTATGAAAATGTGGTGTACGGCCTGCGGCTGCAGGGCGTGCGCGACCGGCGCTTGCTGGATGAAGCGGTGGAGCGTTCGCTGCGCGCCGCCGCGCTGTGGCATGAGGTGAAGGATCGGCTGCGTGAAAATGCGTTCCGCTTGTCCAGCGGCCAGCAGCAGCGCCTGGTGATCGCGCGCGCCATCGCCATCGAGCCGGAAGTGTTGCTGCTCGACGAGCCGACCTCGGCGCTGGATCCGATCTCCACGCTGACCATCGAGGAGCTGATTTCTGCGCTGAAACAGCGTTACAGCGTGGTGCTGGTGACGCACAACATGCAGCAGGCAGCGCGCGTCTCCGACTACACCGCTTTTATTCATCAGGGGCGGCTGGTGGAGTACAACGATACCGACGCCATCTTCACCTCGCCGCGCCAGCGCCGCACCGAAGATTATATTACCGGGCGGTATGGGTGAGCGACGTGCCGCACCCCTAGCGAACGAAAGGCTGCAGGATAATGCAGCCTTTCGTCTTTAGGGCGGCCGTCAGTAATTTTCGCGAATGCGGATCGCTTCTTCTACCCACTCCGCCAGATTTTCCTTGATGTGATTATAGACATTGGCGCTGGTCAAATAAGGCGGGTCATAGGCTTTGGCGATTCCGGAAAGCTTTCTATCCCCCAGCTTGATATGATCCAACGGGTTGTTGCCTTTTCGGGCTTGTTCGCCGGCGCTGTCTTTCAGGTTATGGATATACACCACCAGCACGCCCATGCCTTTCTTCCAGGCTTCGCAGATTTCGAAGTTGATCCACTTGCGATTGGCGGTATCTTTACCCGCGAGAATCACGGCGCAGCTCCGATTGTCCAACTGGCCTTTGATCCAAGCGGCGATGGCGTCGTCACCGCCTTTTTTCACTTCCTCCCAATCGTTATCCGTGGCCGGCCGGTTACCTTCCAGCGAGCCCATTTCGCGTATCTGAGAAGCGCGCCAGTTGTCCGGCTCATAATGGAAACTGTAAAAACATTTTCTGGTCATCGAGGATTATCCTTAGTAATGATATCGATAAGTGCCAACAGGCATGTTTTCTTCTCCGCCAGGCTGCCCGGCTCGTTAAGTTGATCCAGCAGGTTCATGGCGACGGGATGGCGGTGATAGAGGGTGTCTTTCATCTCCTCCTTGATTTTTCGGTAGATCTCGGCGGATGCGCCGCCGGTACAACCGATAGGAATGCAGACGCAGCCTTGTTCCGCAGCGATGTGGAACTCTTTCAATAAACCATCGGCCAGCACGCATTCGCCTTCGGCGTTACGCTTGTTGCCGAACAAAAAAACCGCGATGCCGCTGAGCGAAATCATGTTCTGGCGGTACTCGTGCCAAAGTGCCGGCAGCGTAATGCTCCCGCTGGCGAATTGGGGGAAAGGGCGCAATACCAGCTGGCTTTCGCTGATTTTCCCCCCGCTGGCGTAAATGGCTTCCAATGCGCCGTTGATCACCGCCGTGCCCACGCCCCAACCGAAGCCGTTGACGATGCGGTACTGTTTGCGGATAAGCAGGCGCGCCAGGCGGTGTATGAACTGGATGGACTCTTCACGGGCATAGGGGTGGTAGTTGTCGGCGCTGCCGGAGATAAACACCGTGCTTTTCTTGAATTGCGTTTCGATGGCATACAGCAGGTCGGTGATTTGCCGATAGTCCTCCACCAGCAGCGTTTGAATGCCGTAACGGCGCAGATCGTTGATCATCAGGCTTTGTTTTCGGCTGTTGTAATCATAAGACGCCTGATCCTCGCTGCCGCTGTCGCCAGGCTGAACGCGCCGCATGATGCAGTAGTGGTTTCTTTTCCCTTCGCCGTACTGCGCGTAAAGGCGACTCAATACGTATTGCAGGTTGGGGTCTTCAAAGCTGAAACCGATAAACAGGAAGGTTTTGGCGGTCAACTCCGCCATCAGCATGTTGATAAAAGGAAGGTGTGTACGGGAGTAAGTTTCGTATTGTTCGCGGGTGATAATCGCCTGGTTGGGGGTTCTATAATCACCATGCATTTTATATAAGACAACATCACGCTTGTGAATATTGTTGGTCAGACTTTCCGGCGTGGTTTTAACGTCGCAGACGCGATTATAACGGGCATAGGTTTTTTCAATCAGATCGTCGTAGTTGGTTGTCCAGAGTGACGCTATCGGCAATCTGGCAATGATCCGATGATTTTCAGTTTCTTCCGCTTGCTCAGCGAATTCTGTAATTATTTTTTGATTTATCTTATGCCGGTTGCCTTTTTCATTGAGATGATATTGAGCCAGAGAAATAAGGTCGCTTTCTTTTTCTATATCCAGCCCCAATTCATAAGCGATATCGCCGATAAGCTCTTTCCAGCTGACGAAACCGGCGGGTATGGACAGCCCGGCGCCGGCAAACAGCGCGGCGCTGCCAGCTTTGATATCATTAACGTAATCACGAATAAACAGTTCTATATCACGTTCTGGCATTAGGAAATCCTGATGTTGTCCGAGGTTCTTGATTGGTTAGTTGTAAATTATGGCTTTCATGAATAATTGCATTAAACAAAATATCACGGTAAGACGGCGGGTTAATTTTGTAAACTTTATTTTTTATTTTTAGCGATATTGTGCGTGTTATTTAACTCTTGAATTTATTATTGGTAATTATTTAGGTTTTTAATTCATGTGTTAATAATATCCGCCATCAGGAAATGTGGCGGCAAGCTCGACAAAATATATTCCTGATGTTTAACCACGTTGTGAACCCGATCAAACAAAAACAATTCTCATTATCATTGATCGCCGGCGTAAAATGTATATACTTCGATAAGCTATGTAAACTAACGTAAATGGATGTGTTTAAATGTGTGCATGGAAGCCCGGGATTTGGCCTGCACTCTTGGCGCTCTGCGCTCCGGCGTGGTGTGCGGAGATCGCCAGCCCTGCTGACCGCGACAGCATTACCCAGCAGCAGAAAACGTTGCTGGAACAGGCGCAGCAGCAACGCGAGGCGCTGCAAAATAACGTTGAGTTGCCGGCCTTGCCGCTGCCTGTGTCGGCCGCCGCAGGGGCGGTTTGCCAGCCGGTGCGGCAGATCGTTTTTCAGGGCGCCGAACATCTTTCCTGGTCGGTAAAAGAAAGCCTGGCGCGCCCGTATCAGGGGCGCTGCCTGACGCTAGAGCACATCAACCGTCTGGTGCGCGAAACCACCAATGCTTATCTGCAACGCGGCTATGTCACCTCGCAGGCCTGGCTACAGGAGCAGGATATCTCCCGCGGCGTGTTGACCGTGAGCGCCAGCGAAGGGCGAATCGAGTCCATCACGCAGAACGGCGAGCAGACGCTGGCGCTGAAAATGGCGTTTCCCGGCCTGGTTGGCGACGTATTGAATCTGCGCGATATTGAGCAGGGCATGGAGCAGCTCAACCGCCTGCCATCGCAACAGGTGGCTATCGATATTCAACCCGGCGAACAACCCGGCTTTTCCAACGTGGTTTTGCTGCGTGGCGCCCGGCGCGCGCCGGTCTCTTTCTCTTTCGGCGCCGATAACAGCGGCCAGAGAAGCACCGGCACCGGGCAGATGAACGCCGCCTTCACGCTGGATAACCCACTGCGCCTCGCCGATCAATGGTCGCTTTCCGCAGCGCGCAATAACGATTTCAGCCCGCATTACCGCAGCCGCAGCCTGAACGGCGGCGTCACCTTACCCTACGGCTATTGGCTGTTCAGTTACCAGTACGCCTGGAACGATTTTTTCCAGCGGGTGCCGTTCAACGGCGCGGCTTACCGCTATCAGGGCAACAACCAGACCCAGCGTCTGGGCGCCAACCGCACGTTGCTGCGGGATGGCAAACGCAAGCTGGCCGTCGATATCGGGCTGGCGCGGCGTACCACGGAAAATAAGCTGGCGGGGGAACGGTTGGGCGTCAGCAGCCCGACGCTCAGCGTCGCCAGCCTGGGCCTCAATTACAGTGCGGCTGCGGGCGGCGGCTATATGACGCTGAACCCGACGGTAAGCCGCGGGCTGCGCATGCTAGGCGCCACCGCCGACGATCCTGAGCGCGACGGAGCGCCGCGCAGCGAGTTCCGCAAGCTTGGCCTCAGCGCCAGCTACTTTTATCCGCTCGCCCCCTCTCTCTATTACCTGACCTCGGCCTATGGGCAAACCAGCGCAGACAACCTGTATGCCGGCGAGCGCATTTCCATTGGCGGGCAATACTCGGTGCGTGGCTTTAAAGAGCAGTACCTGACCGGCAATCGCGGCGCCTACTGGCGCAATGAACTCAACTGGCAATGGCGGACGTTGCCGGGGCTGGGAGAGCTTTCTTTCACCGGCGCGTTAGACGCCGGTTGGTTGCAGGGGCGCGCCGGGCTGATAGACGGCGGCAGCGTCGCCGGCGCGGCGCTGAGCGCGACGCTAAACGGCCGCTGGTTCAATCAGGCGGTCACCGTCGGTAAACCGCTGACGCACCCAGGCAGCCTGCAACCGGATCGTTGGGTGGCCTACTGGCAAGCCACCGTCACGTTATAACGCCAGCACACAGCAGGAGCGCCTCGGCGTTCAAAACAACATCCTTTCGAAGGAATGAATATGGATAAGTCCACTTCCCCTTTGGCGCGGGGCGCCAGCTATTTGCTGATCTACCTGACGGCTTTCCAGCCGTTGCACCCGGCGTTCGCCGCCGGCATTACCGCCGCTAACGGCAATACGCAGGTGGTTATCAAGCCGGGCAACGTACCGGTGGTGAATATCGCCACGCCGAACGGCGCGGGTATCTCCCACAACACCTATAAAGATTTCAACGTTGGGCCACAGGGCGCCGTATTGAATAACGCCACGCACGGGGGCAAAACGCAGCTGGGCGTGGAAATCTACAGCGCGCAGGGCAACACCTACCTGAAGGGAAAGCCGGCGGAATTGATCATTAATGAGGTGATCGGCGGCAGTCGTTCCGAGCTGCAGGGCAAGCTCGAGGTGTTCGGCAGTAAGGCCAACGTGATGATCGCCAACCCGAATGGCATCACCTGCAACGGCTGCGGCTTTATTAACGCGCCGGGCGTGACGCTGACCACCGGCAAACCGCAGTTCGACAAGCAGGGCGCGCTGGAGGCGCTGGAGGTGAAAAAAGGCGGCGTCACCATCGGCGGTAAAGGGCTGGACGGCAGCGGCGCCGACTATGTTGACATCATCAGCCGCGCCACCGAGCTGAACGGCAAAATCAACGCGCAAAACCTGTCGCTGACCCAGGGCGCTAACCGCATCAGTTTTAAAGACGGCACCATCAAGCCGATCGCCGGCGAAGGCGCCAAACCAGTGTTGGCGGTGGACACCAAGGCACTGGGCGGCATGTACGCCAACAAAATCCGCCTGGTGGCCAACGATAATGGGGTGGGGGTTAACCTGAAAGACCTCACCAGCAAACAGCGGGATATTACGCTGAGCGTTAGCGGGCGGATTGAGTTGGGCAATACACAGGCAGCGACAGACTTGAACGCCAGCGCCAGGGAAATTCATATCTCATCGGGCGTTAAGGTGCGCGGTGAACGTGACGTGACAATGGCTGCCGATACGCTCAATAACAACGGCAATGTTACGGCGCATCGCGATATGCGGGTGTTTGCCGATACGGTACGCAATGTGGCACTACGTGATGGCGACAACACCGCATTGCATAGCAACAATAATCTCTGGATTCAGAAAGACGCTCAGGGGAATAAAGCCAAACAGATAGAAAACCGCTCTGCACGCATTCAGACCAACAGCGGTGACTTGGTTATACGCACGGAGAATTTGAACAATGTCAGGCAAGAGGTTCAAGCCGTTTGGAAAAATACTCCCGCTAACTCTAAAGCGTTCAATAAATCCTTGGTAGGAAGTTATTACGACTCACGGCAAGGTGTTGACGCTATTGTGCTGCTGGAGCCTGAACTGAAGGACTTTGGCATCGGCAGTTGGTTTGGCGAAATCAACCTGTCGAAAGGCGACAAGGTTAATGTGGGGAAAGACGAGTATCTTCTGGTGAAATCGCAGGCGCCGGGGGTGATAAATTCAGGCAACAACGCTTATATCAACGCGACAACGTTATGGAACGATCAGTCGAATATCAGCGCGGCCAAAGATCTGATCCTGACGGGGAACGATTTTACCGTAAAGAGCATTCAACTCGGCCAGAAAGATCGGTACTGGCGTCTGGGAACGAACACGTTTGGCGTTGGGGCGTTTGCCCGTGACGAAGATGCGCCTCCCGGAGATTGGGATCTGCTGTATGTCACGGAAAAAGCGCCTTATACCAAGCAGCAGGAACTTGTCGTCTGGCGAGCAAAGGGGCAGCAAAAATCATCGATTACCGCCGGCAATAATCTCACTGCGGATTTTAAAAATAAGATAGAGATCAGTACGCCGACGCCTCATGAAAATCAGCTGAATGAAGTGGTCACCTCCGGCAGGCCAGAGTCGCTAAAGGCACGGAATGTTCTGCTGCATGCCAAAAATATCGTCGGTACTGATGCGATTCGTGCCGACGGCAATATCACCGCGATTGCCGAAGATCGGATTGTTCTTGGGCAAGGCATTTTGGCCGCCGGAAAAGAGCTGTCTCTGACGGCGGTCAACGCCATCGACGCCTGGCAAAGTGAGCTGAAAGGGCAGGACGTCACGCTAAACGCCAAAAACGGTGAGATAAAGATACATTCCAGCGAGAAACCTCACTACTTCCGCCCTGACGGTTCGCGTTGGTTGGGCAGCCTTGAGGCTTCACGCGATCTGTCTCTCACGGCTGGCAGTACCATTACGTTGCTGAATACGCTGCTGGCGCCGCAAAGTCGCAATATCGCCATGACGGCTAACGGCAGCATTGCAATCGTAAAAAACAGCGCGTTGTTGGAGGGGGCGCTATTGGGGGGGCCGGTTTCTCCGGCTAAACGGCAGGAATACTTCAACCAGCTGTTGGCCAGTGGCCAAATGAGGGCAACGGGTTCGGTTCTGCTCAATAGCGGTGGCTATCTGGCGCTCCGCGGCGCCAAGATTAATGCGGACAAGGACGTTACGCTGTTAGCCGCCCATAACGCCGATCTTAACTACCGTGAACTTGACGGCCGATTCAATGCGCTTTTCCCTGTGTCCCGCACGCCTGAACTGGGTAGCCGGGTACACGCCGGCGGCAATTTGCTGATTAACTCGGCCCGCGACATCGGCACCCAGGGTGGCGCGCTCTCCGCTAACGGCAATATCACGCTGCTGGCCGGGCAGAATCTATGGTTGTCGAACCTGGCCTATTCCGCCATTGATGCCGCCAACGACAACAACAAAGACGACCGCCATGTGGTCACAGCCCTCAGCGCGGGTAAAAACCTGACCGCGTCGGCGAATAACCAACTGCTGACTTACGGCGCCAGGCTGACCTCCGGCGCCAACATGACGCTGACCTCCGGCGGCGATATGCGTTTCGAGGCGGTGCAAAATCACACTTACCGCGAGGGCGGCAACGAGTTCACCGAAACCCGTACTCAGCAGGGCACCGAGCTGAATGCCGGCGGCCTTATGACGGTGATTGCCGGCGGCAGCATTCTCTTTCAGGCCACCAAACTCCTGTCTAAGGGACAACTTGGACAGATAGGTATTTCTATCGACCTTTCTGGGGTTGACTCTGCATTTTCAATGGCTGAACGCCGGGTTCAGGAGGCTAGGCAGCGACTTGAACAGACGATAAATAATAGGTCTAAGACCGAAAACCAACTAAATGCAAGTAAACACGCATTGGGTAGCGCACGTCAGCACCCTGATACCTTGTCGTTATTTGATGCTGCCGCACATCCAATTACGTCATCATCATCCCGGTTCGTTTCAGTGCCGGTTTATAGCGGAGGGGGTGTTCACTTTGACGCTTCGGCATTGATTGATAATCAGGCACACCTCGAGCGGTTATTACGAGAAGGGGGCCGGGCGTTTGTTAATAATGTCCTTCAATGGGGAGATGTCACTGCACCGACTCAAGACGGCGTCAAAGTCGGTAACGCGATAAAAGAAGCGACCATAGAAGAATATGACAAGATTCGTCAGCGTTTAATAGACCGCCAGAATGCGATAAATAACGCGCAAAGTGCGCTAAATGCATCCCAACATGCATTTGACCAGGCCCAGCAGCAGACTCTACAACAGACGAAAGAAAAAAATGATGCCGAAAATCAACTTAACGTGGCTCTGGCAGCAAAACAGCGCCAACATGATGCGGAAAGACAACGTAAAGAGCAGGAAGATGCTCGAAATCGTGAACTGGCGATCCGCACCGGTTCCTTGGATATCGCCGCCAAGGGCGGCTATCTCTACGCCCAGGCGATGGAAGAGTCCAGCCACTTCGAGAAAAAGGAAACCAAGCGCAAATGGTGGGGCAAGAAAACCGAGGTTAAGCAGACCCGCCATGACGTGACCAACAAGGTTACCGAGTTTACCGCCGCCGGCAATATCACGCTGATGAGCCGCGACGACAGCACCTATGAAGCCAGCAAAATCGCCGCTGGGCAAAACGCACGCCTGACCAGCTCCCGTGGCCAGGTTAACTTCCGCGCGGTGAAAAACACCTCTTTCGAACAGACCGTCAGCAATTCGAAAGGCTTCTTTATCAAGCAGGCCAATAAAGGGTACGAAGACAATAAGTGGGTGCTGCCGAGCATTCATACCGGTGGCGCCTTGACCGTAGAGGCCGCCAAGGGCGTCAGCGCCGATGTGAAGGTGAAAAACGGCCAGGCGCTGCAAAGCGCCATCGACGCCCTGGGCAATACGCCGGGCACCACCTGGGTCAAAGATCTGAACAAGCGCAACGACGTGCAGTGGAGCAAGGTCAAAGACGCTTACGACAGCTGGGATTACAAGAGCCAGCACCTGAACCCGGCGGTGGCGGCGGTGATCGCCATCGCGGCCGCGGCGGTGACCGCAGGCAGTTCACTGGCGGCCACGGCGGCCTCCAGCGTTTCCGGCGCCGTGGGCGGCGGGGCGGTAACCAGCGGGGCGGTCACCGCCGGGATGTCTTCGCTGGCCTCCCAGGCGGCGGTGGCGTTGGTGGAGAATCGGGGCAACCTGTCGAAAACCCTGCAGGCGCTGGGCAGCAATGAGAACGTCAAGGCGACCGCCACGGCGATGGCGATCGGCGGCGCGCTCAACGGTTTCGACAGCGCGATGGGCTGGAGCAAGGACGCGGCGGGCAAACCGCTCAATCCAAACAACGTCAAACTGCCGCAGCTGAGCAACGGCGACTGGAGCAGGGTGGCGCAGCGGGTGGCCGGGCAATCGGTCATAAGCTCCAGCCTGAATACCGCCATCAATGGTGGCAGCTTCAAGGACAACCTGACCAATGCGCTGCTGGCGAACATCGGCAGCCAGGTTCAGGCCGAGGGCGCCAATCTGATCGGGGATAACGGTCAGGTTCTCAATATACCGGGCCGAGCCGTAAGCCATGCCGTTCTAGCGGGCGTGGCCGCAGAAATCGGCAAGGGCAATGCCAAAGGCGCAGCGGCAGGGGCGCTGGCGGCGGAGCTGGCCGGGGTGATCATCAATGATAATTTGGTCAGAAGTGAAGGCTGGCAAGAGCGTCAGGCTCAAATCAGCCGCGTAGCGGGCGCCTTTGCAGGGGCCATCGTAACCGCCAAAGCAGCAGGTGCCACCAGCGGTGCAAATGCGGGTGAGTTTGTCGAGCGTTTTAATCGACAGTTGCATCAGGAAGAACTCAACGCCATTAAAGCGTTGGCTAAGGGTGACAAGGAAAAAGAAGCGCGTCTGATGGCGGCTTCATGCCGAAAAGTAGCTTGCACCACGCAAGAGGCGTTGAACTCAGACGAACGCAAGCAGTTTGAAGCCCTGATGAATAAGTACCCGTCAACGCGGGATGAAGACGGCCTCATTGCCAATTACTGGGTACAAAAAGAGCGCCAGCGCTTCGGCAACTATCCGGCGTTTGCCGGCTATGACAGCGAAAAGTTATTCACGTATGATTTGGGCGACCAGATAACCGACGGCCAGCTGTTTGCACGCAACCAGCAGATAGAACAAATCAGCAAGTTGACCGGGTGGTCGCCGGACTGGGTGAATGCCTCGGTGATGGCGGTCTCTATTGCCAGCACGTTTGCCGGTATGGGTAAAGCGAACGTCGGCAACCAGTACCTGTCATCCAAACTGGTAGGGCCAACCAGCGCCTGGAAAGGGTATCTGGTCAATGAGAAGACCGTTCAACAGGCTGCTGCGTTTAGGCAGCAGGTATTGGATGCTAGAGCGCCGTTTTCTCAAAATATCAGGAAGATGGGGAATGCCGCAGTTGCACAAATCGATATCCCAGGCATGCCGAAAACTCTTGCGGCACATAGCCGTATAGACAAGGCTGAAAAAAGTTTTGTTGGGAAAGGTGGGGGAAACTTCACATATGAAACGATCAAGAATAGTGACGGTAACCCAATCCCCAGAAACCTGGATTCTGAATATAAAATTTTGGATAATCTGGCTGATAAATTGGGGGCGAACATTACCGCTAAGGGAAAGGTTACCATTTTTACTGAGCGTGTAGCTTGCGACAGTTGCCTTGGTGTCGTGGAACAGTTTCAGAAAAAATACCCAGGAGTCAAGGTGGAAGTGATCGATAACAATAATATACTGCTGATACCTCGGAGGTTGAAATGATAGATGACGAACGTATGAGCTATAAGGATATACGAACTGATTTTTTAGACTGTTTCTACGGTTGTTGCCGAAATATTTTAGATACGAGTAATAAGTCAGGCGAGAAGCCTTCGTATGACGGTATAGAAATAGGATATGCATCATATCAATATGAGTATGTACCTTTTATACCTATAGAAAATCTAATGTTAAATGTATTTAAGCTTGTTTTAATGGCTGGTAGAGGGCCAGAGGGGGTAGAAATTAATATTAGAAATAACATATCGGACATATTAAAGGATAGATCTCTAGAAGAGTTACTGCTGGATGCTAGCGAAGAAGAAAAAAGCGACTTGCTTTATGACATGGAGCTACTTGGGTTACTGGAACAGTGTAAGTAATACTGTAATTCGGTAATATTTTTTTCCATGAACGGCTCTTCGGAGCCGTTTTCTCTTGATGCTGTATTCCATATAAACGCCGATAGGACGCGGTGGGCAAACCGCTTAATCCAAACAACGTTAAACTGCCGCAGTTGAGCAACGGCGACTGGAGCAAGATTGCTCAGCGTGTAGCGGGGCAATCGGTCATCAGCTCCAGCCTGAATACCGCCATTAACGGTGGTAGCTTCAAAGACAACCTGACCAATGCGCTGCTGGCGAATATCGGCAGCCAGGTTCAGGCCGAGGGCGCCAACCTGATCGGGGATAACGGCGACGTTCTGGGTGCGGCCGGGAAGTCAGTCAGCCATGCGGTTGTGGCGGGCATCGCCGCGGAAATTGGGCGCGGCGACGGTAAAGGGGCTGCTGCCGGGGCGCTGGCGGCGAAGCTGGCCGGGGTCGTGATGCAGAGCACGCTGTTCGAACCGGCCAATCTCAACGAAAAGGAACGCCAGCTCTACCGTCTGCAGGAAGCGCTAAACGGCAATGAAGTAAAAGAGCAAACGGCACGAGTGATCGGGGCTTTGACCGGGGCGTTGACAACGCATACGCCGGAAGGCGCCTACAGTGCTGCGGACAGCGCGCAGTCGGTTTATCGCTACAACATGACCGAACATATGTTGATGCAGTATGCGCTGGATAATCAGAAAGACATTTTGGCCGCTGATAAAGGTGATGTTGCTGCGGCAAAACGTGTTGTGGCTCGCCGAGAAGCTGCCGCAATAGTGGCGACCGTAGGTGGCGGCGGTCTGGTACTTGCTGCGGGGGGAATGACGCTGGTGGGAGCTGCGCCAGAATTGGTTCTGGCGGCACGATTGGCGATTGCCGGCTGTAAAACCAACCCCGCTCTTTGTCTGAATCAAGCCGGTATTTATGCGGCGGATATTGTGGCTCCAGAGGCGATTATTGGTACTGGCGCCATAACCACCGGCAGCACATTGATTTTGGGTAAGACCGAAGACAGCGTGAGGAAGTTGAGCCGACAGCTGGTGAACGCTTCCGATGAATTATACAAAACAAAAACGTTCAACACTCAGCCGGTTGCCGATTTTATCAAAGGAGAAACAGCAGCCGGGGCGAATTTGTCGACTAAAACGGCAGATTATTTGCGGGAAATACAGAAGGTTAACACTAACCAGTTGGTCAAGGTGTTTGATCCGAAACAGAACGAAAGTAAGCTAAACGTGTTTGGTCAGCAGTTCGAGCAGGTGTTAGGTGGGGGTGGCGGCAACAAGCAAGGTAATACAAAAGTGTTTGCCACTGAGAATTTATCGAAACAGGCGATTTTCGATTATGCGCAATCTCTTACCGGGGGGAAACCATTAATAGAAGTTAGAAAAGATGCACTATGGACGGTGGTTTTAAATGAAAAAACAGGTGAGAAATTAACTCTTAGGAGTGTTTCAAGTAGCAAGGAAGATACCAAAGCACGTTGGACGATTGATATCATAGATCATGAACACCTGAATGCGCTTCAAGGTAAAGTGAAAAAAAGAGTAGAAATCAAATTTCGATGAGGGCAACCATGTTGTATAGCGAGGATCAATACAAACTGTTTAGTGAAGAGTTGGACGGTGCTTCCATTGGAACCGTATGGTCAGCTATGAGAGCTGATAATTTTGATAGGAATACATTGTCCTACGAAGAAAAGAAAAACTATTTTTTCGATTTAATTCATCACCTTATGACTGAAGGGAGAGTAAGGTTAGGTAAACATGGCCAATTCCTTGAGGGAGACATTGAAGAACAGGTAACACATTACAAATCTGTATTCCCTAAGACAGAAGAGGAATGGAAAACAAAAAATGAAGACATTTGGTTCTATGAAGAGGAATGCCCTGGTGGTCTTGTCTGGATTGATGAAGACGGCTACCAAGATTGGACGTAGTTACTGATACTATCTGTAGCATGATAAGCTGTTAACAGGTGATAAAAAGCCCGCAAAAGTGGGTTTTTTATTACGCAGTAATCAAAAAGTAATACATTGATTTTATTGTCACTTTAAAATAATTCGGTTTGCAATATATACACATTGCAGAAATATTCGCTTTGATAATGAATATGGTGCATATATCGCTCTGCAATATCTACGATGAAATTGGGTTTTTATCGTCCCCGCCCCGAAACCCGCAGCACCAACCCCACCAGCAACAACACACCGCCCGAGGCATAGAGCGGGAACCAGCGCGTCCACCAGAGCGGGGAAAACAGAGGGGCGCTATTGGGATCTGCAGGCGCGTAGCCGCTATAGGTATTCAGGCCGGCGGTTATGGCGAACATGACCAGACCGATAAAAAGCAGCAGGTTTGAGATGGTCGTCATTATATTTTTCCTTTGTAGAGGCAGAGGGTAACTCTTACTATCACCATTAATTATTGTTCGATTAATTATCTCGGGAAATATTATTTATTTCCGTATTCATCAGGCTATTTCCTGACGATAAAATAGCATGCCTTAATACTAGCCACTTATTTCCCAATAAAAAACCCGCCTGCGCGGGTTTTCTCTTTTTTCTCGCTAATTGTCACTTCACCAGCGGCTTATCATTGGGCGTTTTGAACTTCGCCAGGTATTGCGGCTGGAAGATGCACATGCGCAGCACGGTGCGGTATTCGCCGTTGACGAAGAACTCGTCGATCAACTCGCCTTCCACGTTGAAGCCCAGCTTGCTGTAGATGTGGATCGCCTTCGGGTTCTCTTTGTCGACGATCAGGTACAGCTTGTACAGGTTCAGCACCGAGAAGCCGTAGTCCATCGCCAAGCGGGCGGCGGTGCTGGCATAGCCTTTGCCCTGGTGGGCGGGATCGATGATGATCTGGAACTCTGCGCGGCGGTGGATGTGATCGATCTCCACCAGCTCCACCAGGCCGACCTTGGCGCCTTCGTGCTCGATGATAAAGCGGCGCTCGCTCTGATCGTGGATGTGTTTGTCGTAGAGATCGGAAAGCTCGACAAAGGCTTCGTAAGGTTCTTCAAACCAATAGCGCATAACGCTGGCGTTGTTGTCCATCTGGTGGACGAACGACAGATCGTCCCGTTCCAATGGGCGTAACCTGACGCTGGCAGTGCTGGACATGTGGGCTCCTCTGTGCCGTGAAATTGTGCAAAGTATAACTTCACAGAATGGATGAAGGCGAAAAAAAACGGCGCCGCGTGGGCGCCGTTTAGGCAAGGTTCAGGCTGCGCGCATCAGTCGGCGGCGTGGCCCTGCTCAGGCAGGCGTTCGCCGTCCAGCCAGGCGGCGCCATCGCGCATCGCCAGGCGGCCGTCGACGAACCAGCTCACCACCAGCGGATAGATCGTGTGTTCCTGGGTTTGCACCCGTTCAACCACGTCATCCTCTTCGTCGTCAGCGAAAATCGGCACCTTGGCCTGCAAAATCACCGGGCCGCCGTCGAGCTGTTCGGTCACGAAGTGCACCGAGGTGCCGTGTTCGCTGTCGCCGTTGTCGATGGCCTGACGGTGAGTATGCAGCCCCGGGTATTTCGGCAGCAGGGAAGGGTGAATGTTCAGCATGCGGCCGGCATAACGCTGCACGAACTGCGGGCTGAGGATGCGCATGTAGCCGGCCAGCACCACCAGATCGGGCTGGTGCTGGTCGATGGCGTCCGCCAACGCGGCGTCGAACGCCGTGCGATCGGCATAGGCCTTGGCATCCAGCGCCTGGGTGGCGATGCCCGCCGCCTCGGCGCGTTGCAGGCCATAAGCCTGCGCCTTGTTGCTGAACACCGCCACGATCTCGGCGGCGATGCGGCCCTGCTGGCAGGCGTCAATCAGCGCCTGGAGATTGCTCCCCTGGCCGGAGACCAACACCACGATCTTTTTCATCAGTTGATGACCACTTGTTGTTCGTCGGAAGAGGCGGTCAGTTTACCGATTTTCCACGCTTTTTCACCTGCCGCGGTCAGCAGCGCGATGGCCGCTTCCACTTCGGCTTCCGGCAGGGCGATGACCATGCCTACGCCGCAGTTGAAGGTGCGGTACATTTCATGGCGGCTGACGTTGCCGGCCTGCTGCAGCCAGGTGAACACCGCCGGCCACTGCCAGCTGGCTTCGTCGATCACCGCCTGCATGCCTTCCGGCAGCACGCGTGGAATGTTTTCCCAGAAGCCGCCGCCGGTGAGGTGAGCGATGGCGTGTACGTCCGCCTTCTCGATCAGCTCCAGCACGGACTTCACGTAAATCTTGGTCGGCGCCAGCAGGTGGTCGGCCAGCGGTTTGCCTTCCAGCTGGGTGGCGGTCGGATCGGTGTTGCTCACTTCCAGGATTTTGCGCACCAGCGAGTAGCCGTTGGAGTGCGGGCCGGAAGCGCCCAGGGCGATCAGCGCGTCGCCGGACTGCACTTTGCTGCCGTCGATGATCTCGGATTTTTCGACCACGCCGACGCAGAAACCGGCCACGTCGTAATCTTCGCCGTGGTACATGCCCGGCATTTCAGCGGTTTCGCCGCCCACCAGCGCACAGCCGGACTGTTTGCAGCCTTCGGCGATGCCGGTGATCACGCTGGCCGCGGTGTCCACATCCAGCTTGCCGGTGGCGTAGTAGTCGAGGAAGAACAGCGGCTCGGCGCCCTGAACCACCAGATCGTTGACGCACATCGCCACCAGATCGATGCCGATGGTGTCGTGGCGTTTCAGATCCATCGCCAGACGCAGCTTGGTGCCCACGCCGTCGGTACCGGAAACCAGCACCGGCTCGCGGTATTTCTGCGGCAACGCACACAGGGCGCCAAACCCGCCCAGACCGCCCATCACTTCCGGGCGACGGGTCTGTTTAACTACACCTTTGATGCGGTCTACCAATGCGTTGCCAGCATCGATATCGACACCTGCGTCTTTATAGCTGAGAGAGGTTTTGTCGGTCACTGCGCGATTCCCCACGACGGTTTGCGGTTTGAAAACTGTGCTTCCGATGTTGATTCCGGAATAAGGCGCGGCAATTCTAACAGCGCAGGCAAACGTTTGCGAGCGGCTTGTGAACCGGCTCCGCTTTTTCGTCATCTATACTGATATTCAAACTTTTGTTGATCCCGATCGGGCTATGGTGGGTGGCGCGGCGAAAAAAAGGAGGTATAATCCCGCGATTTTTTTGGCCGCAACCACCTTAATAGGAGAAAAATGATGAAGATCGTTGAGGTGAAACACCCGCTGGTAAAACACAAGCTTGGCCTGATGCGCGAAAATGACATCAGCACCAAACGCTTCCGTGAGCTGGCCTCAGAAGTGGGTAGTTTACTGACCTATGAAGCGACCGCCGATCTGGAGACGGAAAAAGTCACCATCGAAGGCTGGTGCGGGCCAGTTGAAGTGGATCAGATCAAAGGGAAAAAGATTACCGTAGTGCCGATCCTGCGCGCAGGCCTGGGCATGATGGAAGGGGTACTGGAGCATGTGCCGAGCGCGCGCATCAGCGTGGTGGGCGTATACCGCGACGAAGAAACCCTGGAGCCGGTGCCGTACTTCCAGAAGCTGGTTTCCAACATCGAAGAGCGCATGGCGCTGGTCGTCGACCCGATGCTGGCCACCGGCGGTTCGATGATCGCCACTATCGATCTGCTGAAGAAAGCCGGCTGCCACAGCATCAAGGTGCTGGTTCTGGTGGCGGCGCCGGAAGGCATCGCCGCGCTGGAGAAAGCGCACCCGGACGTTGAGCTGTACACCGCCTCCATCGATCAGTGCCTGAACGACAAGGGCTACATCGTGCCTGGCCTGGGCGATGCGGGCGACAAGATATTTGGTACCAAGTAAACATTTGAGCCGACTTAACGAGTCGGCTTTTTTTTGACTAAAACCTATAAAACCAATAAACCGAGGAAAAGCACACATGACCCGTCGCGCCATCGGCGTCAGCGAGCGCCCGCCGCTGCTCCAGACCATTCCGCTCAGCTTCCAGCACCTGTTCGCCATGTTCGGCGCCACCGTGCTGGTGCCTATCCTGTTCAAGATCAACCCGGCGACCGTGCTGCTGTTCAACGGCATCGGCACGCTGCTGTATCTGTTCATCTGTAAAGGCAAGATCCCGGCCTACCTCGGTTCCAGCTTCGCGTTTATCTCGCCGGTGCTGCTGCTGTTGCCGCTCGGTTACGAAGTGGCGTTGGGCGGTTTCATCATGTGCGGCGTGCTGTTCTGCCTGGTGGCGCTGATTGTGAAAAAGGCCGGCACCGGCTGGCTGGACGTGATGTTCCCGCCGGCGGCGATGGGGGCGATCGTCGCCGTCATCGGGCTGGAGTTGGCGGGCGTGGCGGCCAACATGGCGGGGCTGCTGCCGGCGGAAGGCACCAGCGCCGATTCGACCACCATCACCATTTCGCTGGTGACGCTGGCGGTCACGGTGCTCGGCTCGGTGCTGTTCCGCGGCTTCCTGGCGATTATCCCGATCCTGATCGGCGTGCTGGTGGGCTATGCGCTGTCGTTCTTCATGGGCGTGGTGGATTTGACTCCGATTCGCGAGGCGCACTGGTTCGCGCTGCCGACCTTCTACACTCCGCGCTTTGAGTGGTTCGCCATCTTCACCATTCTGCCGGCGGCGCTGGTGGTGATCGCCGAGCACGTCGGCCACCTGGTGGTGACCGCCAACATCGTGAAGAAAGATCTGATCCGCGATCCCGGGCTGCACCGCTCGATGTTCGCCAACGGCATTTCGACGGTGTTCTCCGGCTTCTTCGGCTCTACGCCGAACACCACCTACGGTGAGAACATCGGCGTGATGGCCATCACCAAGGTCTACAGCACCTGGGTGATCGGTGGCGCGGCGGTGTTGGCGATCCTGCTGTCCTGCATCGGTAAGCTGGCGGCGGCGATCCAGGCGGTGCCGGTGCCGGTGATGGGCGGCGTTTCCCTGCTGCTGTACGGCGTGATCGGCGCCTCGGGCATTCGCGTGCTGATCGAGTCCAAAGTGGATTACAACAAAGCGCAAAACCTGATTTTGACCTCGGTGATCCTGATCATCGGCGTGAGCGGCGCCAAGGTGCATATCGGCGCGGCGGAGCTGAAAGGCATGGCGCTGGCGACCATCGTGGGTATCGGCCTGAGCCTGCTGTTCAAGGTCATCAGCCTGTTCCGCAAGGAAGAAGAGGTGCTCGACGCGCCGGACGAACCGGCGGAGCAGAAGTAACGAAAAGGGCAGCCCAGGGGCTGCCCTTTTTACTCGTATTTCTGCCTTTACATCCGTTGGGATAAAGTAGCTGATAGCATTAACAACATCGATTAAAAGGAAAAGGATATGGAGTACTACGGATATATTTTGCTCAAATTTGTTATTGGCTTTGTCATTGTTATCACCCACTTGAACTTGTCCGGAAAGACCCAGCTATCGCAAATGACCCCTGTGGATTTTATCGGCAACTTTGTGCTCGGGGGCATTATTGGGGGCGTTATCTATAGCGACAGCATCCCCTTGTACCAGTATGTCGTTGTACTGCTTATCGGGGTAGGGCTAATTTCTCTGTTGAATGCAATCAGTAAACACTGCAACTTCTTTCGTTCGGTCACTATCGGCAACCCGATACCAATTATAAAAAACGGCCGCTTTTTGATGGAAAATATTTTAGCCAAGAAAAATAAAATCGACATCTTGAACGTTTCCTCACAGCTGCATGCGCAGGGGATTCACGCCTTTCAGGAGATTGTCTATGCGCAAATTGAGCCGGGCGGTCAGATCACCGCGGTATGTGAGGGAAATGAGCTGCCTTCGATTATCATTATGAAAAATGGCAGGGCCAGGCCTTATGAGCTGCAGGAGATTAATAAAGATGAGGAGTGGTTGAGCCAAACTATCCGTGAACACGGTATAGAGCCGAAAGATATTTTTATTGCTGAGTTTTGGGACGGTAGAACTGCGTTCATTCTTAATGACGGACGCATGGTCAAATAGTGAAAAAGGGGGAGCCTCAGCCCCCCCAATATCATATTAGCTGCGAATTTTGCGGTACACGAACAGCACCACGATAGCGCCGATGACCGCCACCACAAAGCTGCCGAAGTTGAAGCCGTCAACCTTGCCGTAGCCGAAGAAGGTGCTGATATAGCCGCCGACCACGGCGCCGATGATCCCCAGCACGATGGTCAGGATAAAGCCGCCGCCGTCTTTGCCGGGCATGATCCACTTAGCCAAAATACCGGCGATCAGGCCGAAAATAATCCAGGAAATAATCCCCATTTACTGCTCCTTTCTTTTGTGGCTGAGAATAGCTTACTGCTGGGTGGCCGGCTGCGTATTGCCGTTCACCGCCGCATCGGTCTCTTGTTTCAACTCTTGCGCTTTGTTTTCGGCGCTGTTCTTGATGGCTTCGGTCTTCGCCTTGGCCTGCTCGGTCAGATCGTTAGCGCCGTTGATGGCGTCGTTTTTGATGGCCTTGGCCTGATCCACCAGCTGCTGGCTTTGTTTGCCTGCGTCATCCTTGATCGCGGCGGCCTTGGCCTTGGCGTCGTTGGTGATGGCGTCCGCCTGTTTGGCAGCTTCATCTTTAATCGCCGAGGCTTTGTCTTTCAGCTGGTCAGCCTGGGTGGCGGCCTCTTTTTTGATTTCATCCGCCGTTGCTTTCGCTTTGTCCGTCAGATCGTCCGCTTTTTTCTGGGCGGCGTCTTTCATCTGCTCGGCGCTGTCTTTGGCTTTATCCAGGTTGGCGTCAACCTTGGACGAGTCATCACAGCCGGCAACCAACAACCCGATAAAGGAGGCCAACAGCACTTTATTCCATACTTTCATCGTCTATATCCTTGCAGAAACCTTGTTGATGGTGATTGCATTTAGCCTACCTATACTAGGTCAGATTTTACTTAAATTACAAATTTAACCTGCGCAGGCATGGAGTTAGGGAATGATATCGGACAATTCTTGCCTTGGCGGACACCGCAGCCGATCAAGCGGCGCTTAGGCATTGCTCACTATTGCGGCATAAGATCCTGCCGGTTCAACAGCGCCCGTTTTCTGTGTTAAACTGCCTACGTTTTTCTGCCAGTTTTGGTTGAGGTGCTTCTCTGAATACGCCGGCACAGCTTTCACTGCCACTTTATCTTCCCGATGATGAAACTTTCGCCAGTTTTTATCCGGGCGAGAACCCATCCCTATTAGCCGCGATCCAATCCGCCGTCCGTCAGGAACATGGCAGCTATATCTATTTTTGGTCGCGTGAAGGCGGCGGGCGCAGCCATCTGCTGCATGCGGCCTGTGCCGAGCTTTCGCAGAAGGGCGAGGCGGTGGGCTATGTGCCGCTCGACAAGCGCGCCTACTTCGTGCCTGAAGTGTTGGACGGCATGGAGCAGTTGGCGCTGGTTTGCATCGACAATATTGAATGCATCGCCGGCGACGAAGAGTGGGAGATGGCGATCTTCAACCTCTACAACCGCATTCTGGAAACCGGCCGCACCCGTTTGTTCATCACCGGAGATCGCCCGCCGCGCCAGCTGAACCTGCGTTTGCCGGATCTGGCTTCGCGCCTGGACTGGGGGCAGATCTACAAGCTGCAGCCGCTGTCGGACGAAGAGAAACTGCTGGCGCTGCAGCTGCGCGGCAAACTGCGCGGCTTCGAGCTGCCGGAAGACGTGGGCCGCTTCCTGTTGAAACGGCTGGATCGCGAGATGCGCACGCTGTTTATGACCCTCGATCAACTCGATCGCGCCTCGATCACCGCCCAGCGCAAGCTGACCATCCCGTTCGTTAAAGAGATCCTGGGGCTGTAGCGAGCCATCAAACCTGTTTTTCTGCATGTTCCAGCAGGGAGCTGTAGTGCTCAACCTGCTGACGTTGCCGATCGCTTCGCAGTTGCAAAGCGAGATTGATATGTTCCAGACACTGCGCATTGTCTGCAAGCCGTGGGTCGATTTTCCCCTGTTGCGCCAACCAGGCCGCCACGTCAGCCCAGCGCCATAACGGTGAGGTGCCGCCGAGCCGTTGAATGGGGGAAGGGAAGCCGCCGGGGCCGCGAGTCCCGTCTTTTAGCATCGCGATCGCCTGACGCGACAGTTCAGTGAGCTCGGCAATATCGCTTAATCCCACCAGGCTGGAGTCTACCGATATCACCTTGGCGCCAATATTTGCAGACTCAATATCACTGATGGCGCTGCAAATCGCGTGCGCAAAGTTATCGCTTTCTCGATCGAACTCCAGGTAGACGGTTTTACCGTAGAAACAGATCAGCGCGTCATCGCATCCCGCTGCATGCAGCGCATCCTCCAACCCGGTGGTATCGGCGGTCACTCCATCTAGCGTCAATGAGAAATGAAAGAGCGTCATGGTGATTCTCCGGTTATTTTTTCTGCGACAGCGCCAGGCAGTGATCGACTTTGCGCCGAATCTGTTTGGCATGTACCTCTGGATTTTTCGGCGTGCTCCAGATGCTCATCATATGTTCTTGATGTCCGGCAAAGGCGCAATGCAGTCGCCCAAATGCGTGCCCTTTGCTGGGGCGAAAATGCCATCCCTGAGAAAGGGCGTAAGCTAATGCCGCCTGGATATGCTTGTCTGGGTGTTTTTTCATCGCTCGTCCAGTGATGCGATTAGGGTAGGTGGGGTGTTGACGGTTGTCAACGCCTGTCTTGCCGTGAGGCTCGGCATTTGTGCAGCATAGCAACAGGAGAAGTTGAGGATGATGAAAAGTATTTATATAACAAACAATTAAAAATAGCCCTGTTCAGGGCTATTGGTATGTTACGGCTCAATAAGAGGCGGGTTGACCGTTTACAAAATCTCCAGCACCTGCTCCGGCGGCCGGCCGATGCGCGCCTTGCTGCCTTTCACCACGATCGGGCGTTCGATCAGTTTCGGGTTCGCCGTCATCGCCGCCAGCAGCTGTTCTTCGCTCAGGCTGTCGTCCGCCAGCTTCAATTCCTTGTACAGGTCTTCTTTCTTGCGCATCAGATCGCGCGCCGATGTGAAGCCCAGTTCCTTCAACAGCTTTTTCAGCTCATCGGCCGACGGGGGCGTTTCAAGGTACAGCACCACCTTGGGATCGACGCCGTGCTGTTCCAGCAGCGCCAGGGTTTCACGGCTCTTGGAGCAGCGCGGGTTGTGGTAAATCGTGACGTTTTTCATGGCGTTCATTCCTTGTTGCATCAGCTGCGCTGGTATTGGCGGAAGCGCTGTTGCAGTTGGCGCAGCTGGTCGATGCGCGCATCGTAGCGCGCCTGTTTCAGGCTGCCGAGTTTCTGCAGCGAGCTGGCATTGCTGAGCAGGCCGATGGCCTGATCGAGGCGGCCGGTCAGCGCCAGGCTTTCGGCGCGGGCCGACAGTTCTTCATCGCGCAGCCCTTGGGCGGCGCTGGCCTGCGCCAGCAGATCCCAGCCGTTCGGATCGTCCGGATGGGCAAAGGTGTAGCGGTTCAGGATCTTCGAGGCCTGCGCCGGCTGGTTGCCTTCGACATAGGCGTTGGCCAGGTTGAGCTGCAGCACCGGGTTGTTGCTCTGGGCGGCGTTGGCCGCCTGCAGCCGGGCGATGGCCTGCGGCGCGCGTTTCTGGCCGAGATCGATGTCGGTCATCAGGTCGATCAGCCAGACGTTTTTCGCATCCTGCGCCAGCATCGGTTGAATGATGTTGCGTGCGTCGTCGTATTTTTTCGCTTCATAGAACAGGATGGCGCGGCCGTATTTGGCGGCCGCCTGTTCGCGCACATTGCCCTTGCTGAGCGAGCCGAGCAGCTCTTCGTTCAGGCCATAGCCCTCCGAACTGTACATGCCCAGTGCGCGCACCTTGGCCATCAGGTAATCCTGCGAAGACTGCACGATGTGTTTCGGCATCTGGTTGGCGCGGTTGCGCGCGTCGGAAAGGCGGCTGTCCGGCAACGGGTGCGTCAGCAGCATTTCCGGCGGTTTGGAGGCGTAGCGCGACTGATCCGAGAGCTTCTGCAGGAAGTCGGGCATCGCTTCCGGATCGAATCCGGCGCGCTGCAGCACCTGAATGCCGATGCGGTCGGCTTCCTGTTCGTTCGACTGGGTAAAGCTGATCATGCCCTGCTGGGTGCCGGCCAGGGTGCCGCTCAGCGCCGCCATGCCCATAGTCGGGTTGGCCATCGCCAGCAGGATGGAGCCGAGCGCGCCCACCCAGGTCAGCGGGGCGTTGCGCTGCTGATCTTCCATTGCGCGCGCCAGGTGGCGCTGGGTGACGTGCGAGATTTCGTGTGCCAGCACCGAAGCCAGCTGGCTTTCGTTGTCGCTGACGCGCAGCAGCGCGGAGTGCAGCACCACGTTGCCGCCGAAGAAGGCGAAGGCGTTGATCTCGTCGTTGCGCACCAGATAGAAATGGAACGGCGTGCGCACCGAATAGGCGCTGGCCACCAGCCGGTTGCCCAACTGGTTGATGTACTGGCTCAGCAGCGGATCGTTGATCAGCGGGGCGCTGGCGCGCAGTTGGCGCACGTAGAAATCGCCCATCGCCAGCTCTTGTCCGATGCTCAGGGTGCCGCCGGCGGAGGTGCCCATATCCGGCAACTGATCCTGGCTTTCCGCCTGTGCTGGCGCCAGGGCGGTGGCGTTCAGCGTGCCGAGCAGCAGCACCGCTAACGCGGTTTTGGTCAACCGGTTGGTCATAGTCAGGCGTTTCCCTTAAATAATCATTTCTAAGACGTCAGCAGCAGACAAGAGTTCTTTATTCCCGCGGCGCAATCCGCGCGAAAGTGCGGCGGCTCACAAACCGCGGCGGCGGCACCCATCACATCATAGTCAGCCGCAGGCGACAAGGAAACGTTAGCCGGGCGCGGATCGGGCAAAAAAGTTTTATTTTTCATTTTGAAGGGCGTTTTTTCGTCGCTGGCGGCATGCATTCCGAATAAAACACGGATCAACTTTGTCCGTGTTTTATTGACAAGAGAAACGCAGACTCATATAGTCTGCGTTATTGAAGATTCATTGACGGTCGAAAACGGACACATGGCGTACATCACAACCAGCGTTGAATATGGCATCCACTGCCTGCTGTGGCTGGTCGGCGATAACCAGCGCGCGCTCAGCAGCCGCGAACTCGCCGAGCTGCAAGGCATCTCCCCCAGCTTTCTGGCCAAGATTTTCCCCAAGCTGGAAAAGGCAGGGATCGTCGCCGCCAGTGAAGGGGTGCGCGGCGGTTATCGTCTGGCGCGCCCGGCGGACGAGATCAGCTTCCTGGAGATCATCGACGCCATCGAAGGGCACAAGCCGCTGTTCGATTGCCAGGAGGTGCGCGGGCGCTGCGCGGTGTTCGACGATTCCCCGCCGGATTGGGCGGTTTCCGGCAAATGTGCCATCCACGCGGTGATGCTGCAGGCGGAGAAAGCGATGCGCGACGCGCTGGCGGCGCAGACCCTCGGCGCCGTCGCGGCCCGCTTTGGCCGCAAGGCGCCGCAGGGCTTCTTCGGTGAGGTCAACCTCTGGCTCGACGAGCGCATGACGGAACGCACCGCGCGCAGCGGCAAAACGGCGCGCGCCAAGACCTAACCACCGCCTTTCCTTAAAGCAAAACACACTTTTTCCCGCCTCTTCGGAAGGGGCGGGCGGGCCTTCTGCACCCTGTTACGGGAGCGGAACGGCATCGTTCATCCGAAAACTTGCGGGCAGCCTTATCGCCCGGTTAACCCTGTATGAAGGAGTCATCCCATGACGCAGAAAATAGTGATTGCCGGTTCCGGTTTTGCCGGTTTTTGGGCCGCCGTGTCCGCCATGCGCGCCATTAACATCGCCGGTAAGCATGACGAGATCGAGGTGCTCATGGTTTCGCCGACGCCAACGGTCACCATCCGGCCGCGCCTGTATGAAGCGGTGCTGGAAAACATGAACCCGGACATTTCCGCGCAGCTCGCCGCCGTCGGCGTGCGCCACCTGGCCGGGACGGTAGAACGCATCGACGCCGCCGCCAAAACGCTCACGGTGGCGCAGGCGACGGGGGAATCCCTTGAGCTGGTCTACGACCGCTTGGTGTGGGCCACCGGCAGTCGGCTCTCCGTGCCTGCGGTGCCGGGCTTTGCCGAATACGGTTTCAACGTCGATACGCTGGAAAGCGCGCAGCGTTTGGATGCCCATATTAAAGCGCTGGCGGCCAAACCGTCGACGCCGGCGCGCAACACCGCCGTGGTGGTGGGCGCGGGGCTGACCGGGCTGGAGAGCGCGGCGGAGATGCCGCAGCGGCTGCGGGATGCGCTGGGCAAAGACGAGAACGTGCGCGTGGTGATCGTCGATACCGCGCCGGAAGTGGGCGCCGGGATGGGGGCGGAGCCGGGGGCGGTGATACGCCAGGCGCTGGCGGAGTGCGGCGTGGAAGCGCGGGCCGGTCTGCGCGTCTCGGCCATCGACGCCGAGGGGGTGATGCTGTCGAACGGTGAGCGCATCGCCGCCAACACGGTGATCCTGGCGGCGGGCGTGCGGGCGCATCCGCTGACCGAGCAGATCCCCGGCGAGCGCGACGGCAGCGGCCGGGTGATCGGCGACGCCTTCCTGCGCGCGCCGGCGGCGGCGGGCATTTTCGTGACCGGGGATACGGTGAAGGCGGCGACCGACGATCTCGGCAACCACAACCTGATGACCTGCCAGCATGCGATGAGCCTTGGCCGCGTGGCCGGCCACAATGCGGCGGCGGAGCTGGCGGGATTGCCGACGCACCCGTACAGCCAGCCGAAGTATGTGACCTGTCTGGATCTGGGGCCCTGGGGCGCGCTGTATACCGAAGGCTGGGATCGCCAGGTGCGTTTTACCCGTCAGGAAGGCAAAAAGATTAAGCAGGAGATCAACACGCAGTGGATTTATCCACCGGCGGCGGATCGCGAGGCGCTGTTCGCCATCGCCAATCCGGATTTCGTGATTGTGCCTTAAAGAAGTCAAAACGGGAGCGGCAACGCTCCCATCGTCATTTTCCCAGCGGCAGGAATGAACGCTCCGGCACCACGGTCTTCATCACCAGCGTGGAGCTCAGGCGCTGCACGCCCGGCAGAGCGGAGAGTTTCTCGTCGTAAAGCTGTTGAAAGGCGGGCAGATCGCGGGCGATCACGTGCAGCAGGTAGTCGGGATCGCCGAACAGCCGCTGCGCCTGCACCACCTGGGGAATGTCCATCATGGCGTTTTCGAAGGTTTCAACGGCGCGGCGATCGCCTTCGCGCATGGTGACGAACACCAGGGCGGAAAAGTTATAGCCCAGGCTGCCGGGATCGAGCTGGGCGCGGTAACCTCTGATCACCCCGGATTCCTCTAACGCTCGCACCCGGCGGTGGCAGGGGGATACGCTCAACCCGATCCGCTCGGCCAGCTCGGTCACCGACAAACGGCCGTCGGCCTGCAGTTCAGCAAGAATCTTGCGATCAATCTTATCCATTTAGAAGAATTTCCCCTCTTATGCCGATTTCAGGCAAGTAATTGAAAGCACATTTTAATCCCTTGAGGATATTCTTGCCATCTGTTGAACGGTTTTGACGGCCGCCGCGGCAGGCGGGGCCGTTCTTCTTCCACGAGGAAAGCGCAATGGTTCTCTGTTCAGTGTGGCGCAGCGCGTTTGAGAGGGCGGCGGTATGACGCTCGCTCTGTTCGCCGCTTTTTGGGCGGTATCGATTTTGTTGGTGATCACGCCGGGTATGGATTGGGCCTATGTGATCTCGGCGGGCATTCGCGGCCGGGTGGTGGTGCCCGCCGTCGCCGGTTTATTGTTTGGCCATTTGTTGATGATTGCGATCGTGGTGGCGGGCGTCGGCGCGCTGCTGGTCGGCAACCCGCTGGCGCTGACGGCGCTTACCTTGCTGGGGGCGGCTTACCTCTTGTGGATCGGTTGCAACATGCTGCTGCACCCGCCGGTGCCCGGCGCCGGTGAAGATCAGCGTTCCGATTCCTGGCTGCGCTGGGCCGGCAAGGGCGTGTGCGTCAGCGGCCTGAACCCCAAGGTGTTTCTGCTGTTTTTGGCGCTGCTGCCGCAGTTTACCGACGCGCGGGCCGAATGGTCGGTGCCGATGCAGATGCTGGCGTTGGGCGTTGTGCATTTGATCAGCTGCGGCCTGGTGTATCTGCTGGTGGGATTCGGATCGCAGTCGGTACTGCGCACGCGCCCACAGGCCGCGAAGGTGGTGGGGCGCATCTCCGGCGCGGCGATGATCGTCATCGCCCTCGGGCTGCTGGCCGAGCAGGCGCTGAAATAGCGCCTGGTCAGCGAAAACACCTATCGTCGGTAGATGTCCGGCCGGGCGATCTGCCAGACAAAGTCGGGGCGGTTGATGGCGCTATAGCCCACTTTTTCATAGAGCCAGGGGGCGGTGCTGGTGACCAGCATGACTCGCCGCAGCGTCGCCATCAGCGGATGGGCCTGGCAGCATTCCGCCAGCCACAGACCCAGCCCGCTTTTTTGGTACGTTTCCAGCACGTACACGTCGCACAGATAGCCGAAAGTGGCGTAATCGGTAACCAGCCGGGCGAAACCGATTTGCCTGGCGCCGTGATACAAACCGAAGCACAGGCTGTGGGCGAGGGACTGGCGGACGGTCTCTTTGTCAATGCCCTCCGCCCATGACGAACGGGTCAGAAATGCATGGATGGCATCGAGATCCAGCAGAGCGGGATCGGTGCTGACGAGATAGTCCGCACGCTGCCACTCCCGTGGGGCAGGGGTTGTCATGAGGGGGCTTCTCCTGTTGTCTGTTCGTTCGTTGTTAAGTGCCTGTACGCAGGGTGAGGCCGTTTATCGACGGTGTAAGGCGAGATAACCATGCACGGCACCGGGATCGATAGCTGGCGGATTGGTTTTGATAATACGAGATGTCGCCATGACTTTTAGAGAAGGAAGGAAAATAATTACGCTTGATTGCGTAAATAATAATGAGTATGTTTCTCATTCTCTTTGTTGTTCGCGGGCGCACGAAGGAGTTATTAGCCTGCATTAGCGTGATAGTTGATTCACAGGGAAACACTGAGACGCGCGGTGGCGCTCATTTCTCGTGATGAGAAAGCTCAAAACTAAACTGCAGAGCCCGCCGTAAACACCGTTTTGAATGGTCAAGGATTTCCCCGATGAAAATGAAAACCTCTGTGCT
Source organism: Serratia sp. SM04 (assembly GCF_040280225.1). Classification (NCBI taxonomy): domain Bacteria; kingdom Pseudomonadati; phylum Pseudomonadota; class Gammaproteobacteria; order Enterobacterales; family Yersiniaceae; genus Serratia; species Serratia sp. SM04. The sequence continues at coordinate 308,249 of NZ_JBEOQT010000021.1, forward strand.
CGCCCTGCTGACGGGGATGGCGCTCAGCGGCTGCACGCCGCACCAAACCTCTTCCTCTTCCCCTGCCGTGCAACCTCTGGCGCAAGCGGCGCAATCCGACAGCATCGTCAAACGCCAACTGGCTTATGGCTTGTATGAAATGGCGCTGACGCCAGGGGGAGATGCGCTGTACGTCGCCAGTGCCGAAAGTTTTAAAGATGTACAGGGTGGCGTGGTCTATAAGCTGGACGCCAAGACCCTGAAAACCCTTGGCACGACGCATACCGATCTGAAAAATTTCGCCATGCAGGCCGCTGCGGATGGGAAAACCCTTTATGTCAGCAATTCGCTGGACGGCGGCATCAGCGCAATCGGCGCCGCCGACGGTAAGGTAAAAGGGCGTTTGCTGTTCAGCGAACGCAATGAGAAAGGGTTGCCGTATGGTGCGCGCCAAATTCTGGCTCACGACAACACGCTGTATGTGGGGGCGGTGGCCGACCCGGCGCAAATTTGGGTGGTTGACGCTGAATCGCTCAAGCTGAAAACGCGCATTAAAAATACCGGCAAATGGATGACCGGCCTGCATTACTCCGAACAGACCCAACGCGTGTATGCCGCCAATGGCAGCGGCGAGATCCTGGTGATCAACCCGCGTTCCAACCGCATCGAAAAACGCTGGAAACCGTTGGGAGACCAACCCGCACTGCTGCTCAATATGGCGGAGGACGAGGCTACCGGTCGTTTGTTCGTCACCGACAACTCCAAGGCGAAGACCACGCTGGTCTTGGATATTCACACCGGGAAGTTATTGAAGCGGCTTGATGTGGGCGACTCTTTGGCTGTCGTTTTCAATCCACGGCGCAACGAAATTTACATCTCGCAGCGTGAATCCGGCAATGTGCTGAGCCTGGATGCGACGACCTATGCGGTGAAACAGCGCTGGCCGCTGCCGCCGAATCCAAACAGCTTGCTGCTGTCGGCAGACGGCCAGACATTGTTCGTTACGGTCAAACAGCCGTTTAACAAAGATCATTCCACTCAGGGGCCGGACAGCGTGGTTCGCATCGCGTTGAATAAATAAGCCCCATCGGCCCGGCGACGGGCCATTTAACTTTTATCCTCATTCATGAGTGAATTATGCACAACACCAGTACAACGAATTTCCCTTTACGTAAAACGCTGCTGGCGCTGACTATTGGCGCGCTGAGCCAGGGGGCGCTGGCCGCAGACGGCGGCGCCAAGAAAAACCAGGAGGACACCCTGGTTGTCCGGGCCGAAAAACACGGCGATTTCAACTCCGGCGGCAATGATTTGGTTCCCGCCTACCTGGATGGACAGGTCGCCCACGGCGGCCGCCTGGGAATGTTGGGCGAACAGAAAGCGATGGACGTTCCGTTCAACGTCATAGGTTATACCGCGAAGCTGGTACAGGATCAGCAGGCGAAGACCATCGCCGACGTGGTCAGCAACGACGCGGGTGTACAGGCGGTGCAAGGGTACGGTAACTTCGCCGAAACCTATCGTATCCGCGGTTTCCAACTGGACGGCGACGACATGACGATGGGCGGGCTGCCGGGCGTGGTGCCGCGCCAGGTGATGGATACCCAGATGCTGGAGCGGGTGGAGATCTTCAAAGGGGCGAACGCCCTATTGAACGGCCTGGCTTCCAGCGGCGTTGGCGGCATGATCAATCTTGAACCGAAGCGGGCGGAAGAAACGCCGACCACCCAGATCGGCCTCGACTACACCTCCGATTCTCAGGTGGGCGGCACGCTGGATCTGGGCCGCCGTTTTGGTGACGACAACCAGTTTGGCGCTCGCGTCAACCTGGTGCACCGTGAGGGTGAAACGGCGGTTGAGGATGATAAGCGGCGCACGACGCTGGCATCGGTTGGGCTGGACTATCGCGGCGATCGTTTCCGTTCATCGTTGGACTTCGGTTATCAGAAAAAGACTTTCCATGGGGGAACGATGGGGGTCAACATCAGCGGCATCGATGTGATACCCGCGGTGCCTGACACCCGTAAAAATTACAGTCAGCAGTGGGGCTACAGCGATATCGAGAACGAATTCGGCATGGCGAAAGCGGAATATGATTTAACCCGCGACTGGAAGGCCTATGCCGGCTTGGGCGCGCAGCACGGCCATGAAACCGGTGTTTACAGCGCACCGAAACTCATCAACGCCAACGGCGACGCCACGGTTGGGCGCCTGGACACCAACCGCATTATCGACGCTTTCAGCGGCATGGCGGGGCTTGAGGGCAAGTTCACGACCTGGGCGGTTTCGCATCGGGTCAACGTCGGCTATTCCGCGCAGATTAAACGCGACAAAACCGCGTGGCGCATGTCTGCCAACAATCCGACGACCAATATCTACGATAACCATGATGTCGCAATACCGGACAATGCCTATTTCGGCGGCAACTACAGCGATCCGCTGACCACGGCGCGCAACCGGACGCAGGGCTGGTTGTTCAGCGATACGTTGGGCTTTTTCGGCGACCGGGTGTTGTTAACGGCGGCGGCGCGCCATCAGAAAGTGGTGGTGCGTAATTACAGCAACGCCACCGGCCTGGAGGATACCGCCTCCCGTTATACGCAAAGCCGCTGGATGCCGACGTTCGGGCTGGTCTACAAGCCGTGGGAAACGGTGTCGCTTTATGCCAACCATACCGAGGCGTTGCAGCCTGGCGGCATTGCGCCGAAAGAGGCGGCTAACTTCGGGCAGAGTACCGGTATCGCCCGTTCCAAGCAAAATGAAGTGGGCGTGAAAGTTGATTTCGAACGCGTGGGCGGCTCGTTGGCGCTGTTTGAAATCAAAAAGCCGGCCACCATGATCGACAGCAACAACTACTACACGTTGAACGGCGAGCAACGTAACCGCGGCGTGGAGTTGAATGTATTTGGCGAACCGGCCTTCGGCCTGCGCCTTAACGGCAGCGCTACCTGGCTTTCGCCCGAGCTGACCAAAACCCAGGGCGGCCGTAACGATGGCAAAGACGCTATCGGCGTAGCGCACTTCTACGCGGTGCTGGGGGCGGAATACGATATCAGGCCGGTCGATGGCCTGACGGCGACGGCGAAAGTGAGGCATACCGGTTCGCAATATGCCGACTCCGCCAATACCAAAAAGCTCGATAGTTTCACGACCCTGGATCTCGGCCTTCGCTATCGCATGCGTTTGAATGAGGATCAAAATACGCTGGTATGGCGTGTGGGGTTGGACAACGTCACGAACGAGAAGTATTGGTCCGGCGTAGAAAGCAATGGCACTTACGTCTTCCAGGGACAGGCGAGAACGCTGAAAGCGTCGGTAACTTACGACTTCTAAGCGATACAGAAACGACGGCGGCCCACATGTGATGGGCCGTCGGTTTCTTCGTCACCGGGGGATCGTTTTTCACTATGACCGATGGGTGAGCACGCTGATCAGATCCAGCGCGTCGTCCGCCGCCGCGATTTCGCTTTCGCTGAGCGCCTGTCGTTCGATGAAGCTCTCGATGGCTTCCAGCAGGGAGAAAACGCTGATTTCATCCCCTATCTTCACGACTTCGCAAACGCCACGCCCGATCGCCAGACAGATGGCTTCATCAAATTCACACGGTTTGCTGTTCATCTTTTTTCCCCTACGGCGTTTGGGATGATATCGGCCATGCTACCGGTTTTTGCCCGGCGGCTGTCTGACGAAAATCTCATTTTTTCGTTGATGCTGGCGGGCCCACGATCGCGTGCAGTGGCGAAATTCTGATTTCCTCACCGTGGCCAAATTTCCCTTGTGACCGCCGTGCCGGCGCGGTATTGTCGCCAAATGACGACAATACCGCCTCATTGTCCGCATAAAAAATTCATGACGTTATCATCCCTTCATCCCGCTGCCGTGCGGGATTTTTTTATGAGGTTTATCTCAAAGTGCGGATAACCTCGACGCGATCGCTTGCCATGCTCTGGGAATAATCCTAGCTTGAAATAGTCATTTAGGGTTAGCAATCCCTCATGACCTCCTTGTAACACTTGATGCACCAGAACGTTTTCTCCCCCGCTGCGGCGGGGGTTTTTAATGACGTGCATCAGAAAAGGCCGCAACGCAAGAACCGACAGAGTTCGTGACGATAATCAGTTTAAGCATCAGGGGATGGGAAAATGAAAAATGATCTGGCGGCGGCGATCGCGATTGGCTGTGTGCTGTTGTTCGCATTGGCGGTCGGTTCGCCCCTTTCTATCGGTACCTCGCTGTAATCTTCCGCGGCCCCGTTCGGGGCCGCTCACCGCGCCTGTCGCCGCGTCTGCGGATTTTTGCGCCGATCGCCTGCCCACGCGATAAAATCAGCCAAATTGCGGTTGATGTATGGCGAACTTTGAGTACTCTGAGTGCTTTGCACACCTCGCGTGCGCCCGTTCTATCTATGCTTTAATCACGCCCATCACAGGAATCGCCATGCCCGCCCGTCAAACCTCGAGGAGCCCGCTCTGATGCTGGAGATGTTATTACAGTGGTACCGCCGCCGCTTCACCGATCCGCAGGCTATCGCGCTGCTGGTGATCCTGGTTGCCGGCTTCCTCATTCTCTATTTTCTGCACGGCATTCTGACCCCGTTGCTGGTCGCCATCGTGCTGGCCTATCTGCTGGAGTGGCCGACCGCGCGCCTGCAGCGCATCGGCTGTTCGCGCACCTGGGCGGCGAGCATCATGCTGCTGGTGTTCGCGGGCGTCGCCATGCTGCTGGTGTTCGTCGTCGCGCCAACCGCCTGGCAACAGGGCATCAATCTGATGAGCGATCTGCCGGGCATGCTCAACCAGTTCTATAACTTCGCCGCGACGCTGCCGAAGCGTTACCCGGCGCTGGTGGATGCCGGCATCATCGACATGATGGCGGAAAACCTGCGCAGCCGGCTGTCCGGCATGGGCGAGTCGGTGGTGAAATTCTCGCTGGCGTCGCTGGTCGGCCTGCTGACGTTGGCTATCTACCTGATCCTGGTGCCGATGATGATGTTCTTCCTGCTGAAAGACAAAGAGCAGCTGCTGAACGCGGTGCGCCGCGTGCTGCCGCGCAATCGCGGCCTGGCGGGGCAGGTCTGGAACGAGATGAATCAGCAGATCACCAACTATATTCGCGGCAAGGTGCTGGAGATGGTGATTGTCGGCGTGGCGACCTACCTGGTGTTCGCCGTGCTGGACATGCGCTATTCGCTGCTGCTGGCGGTGCTGGTGGGCTTCTCGGTGCTGATCCCCTACATCGGCGCGGTGCTGGTCACCATACCGGTGGTGGTGGTGGCGCTGTTCCAGTGGGGCGTCGGCGCCGATTTCTGGACGCTGATCGTCGCTTATCTGGTGGTGCAGGGGCTGGACGGCAACCTGCTGGTGCCGATCCTGTTCTCCGAAGCGGTCAACCTGCACCCGCTGGTGATTATCCTTTCTGTGATCGTGTTCGGCGGGATGTGGGGCTTTTGGGGGGTGTTTTTCGCCATTCCGCTGGCGACGCTGGTGAAGGCGGTGATTCACGCCTGGCCGGATGAACTGCGGGTCGAGGTGGAAGACAAGGCCGACTGACAGGGAAGAAACGAAGCGCAGCAGGCCGCTGCGCTTCGTGAGAATTACTGCTGCAGGTAGTTCAGAACGATGTCGTGGTGATTGGTGGTTTTGAAATCATCAAACACTTTTTCAATCTTGCCGTTGGCATCGATCAGGAAGCTGATGCGGTGAATGCCGTCGTAGGTCTTGCCCATGAAGGTTTTCTCGCCCCACACGCCAAACTGTTGTGACACCTGATGATCTTCATCAGACAACAGCGTGAAGTTGAGCAGCTCCTTTTCGGCGAAGCGCGACAGTTTTTCCGGTTTGTCGGTGCTGATGCCCAGCACTTCGACGCCGACCTTTTTTAATTCGTCCATGTTGTCCCGCAGGCCGCAGGCTTGCACGGTGCAGCCCGGCGTCATCGCCTTCGGATAGAAATAGACCAATACTCGCTGTCCCTGGAAGTCGGCCAAATTAATTTCCTCACCGTCCTGGTCAGGCAAACTAAATTTCGGCGCTGTGTCACCGGCTTTCAATGGGCTCATCACTACTCTCCATCTTTCTCGTCATGCTGTGGATAGTTCACCACGCTAATACTGCCTTGCGCGTTCAATTCTGTACATAGGCGATGGAAGGCTTGCTCAATATTTGAGGCGTCCCGATCGCCGGAGCTGTGGGCGGTAATTTGGATATACAGCTGCGGCGGCAGGTCGCCGTCCGCCGGCTGCGTGCGCGAGACCAGTTCGGCGATATTCATCTGGCTGGAGTCGAACAAATCGGTAAAGCGTTCGATGATGTGCGGCGAGTCCTTCACTTCCACCTGCACCCACACCGTGGCCGGCATCGGCGGCCTTTCGTGCGAGTTTGTGCGCTTCATCACGATCAGCAGATCCAGCTCCGCGCCTTTTTGCGGCAGGGTGGATTCGATCAGGGTGATGGCGTTCCAACTGCCGGACAGCAGCATGATGAACGTGAACTCCTCTCCCAGCATGGCCAGACGGCTATCTTCGATATTGCATCCGCAACTGCTGACGTGGCGGGTGATGGTATTGACGATTCCGGGGCGGTCGGCGCCGAGCGCGGTAATCACGAGATAGTGTTCGTCTGACTGAGGCAAAATAGCGCTTCCTGTCGTGCTTAATGGGGTTACCATGGTAAACATAAAAAAAACCGCCTGCCAAGCGCTTACAACGCGGTTGTGCGCTTGCTTTTGGATAGGCAGCAAAAGTACCATGAGTGACTTGTTTGTGGAGGGGACGGCCAATGTTTACGGGAAGTATTGTTGCACTGGTTACGCCGATGGACGACAAAGGTGCTGTCGATCGCGCGAGCCTGAAAAAATTGATCGATTATCATGTAGCCAGTGGCACCGCGGCGATCGTTTCCGTAGGGACCACCGGCGAGTCCGCAACGCTTGCCCATGACGAGCACGTTGACGTGGTGCTGCAGACGCTGGAGCTGGCCGACGGCCGCATTCCGGTGATCGCCGGCACCGGCGCCAACGCCACCGCCGAAGCCATCGCGCTAACCACCCGCTTCGCCAACACCGGCGTGGTGGGCTGCCTGACGGTCACGCCGTACTACAATAAGCCGACGCAGGAAGGGCTGTATCAGCACTTCAAGGCGATCGCCGAGAGCACCGAGCTGCCGCAGATCCTGTACAACGTGCCTTCGCGCACCGGCTGCGACATGCTGCCGCCGACCATCGCTCGGCTGGCGAAAATCAAGAATATTGTTGCTGTAAAAGAAGCGACGGGGAACTTAAGTCGCGTTAGTCAGATCCAAGTGCTGGTTGACGATGAAGACTTCATTTTGCTGAGCGGCGACGACGCCAGCGGGCTGGACTTCATGCAACTGGGCGGCAAAGGGGTGATTTCCGTGACGGCCAACGTGGCCGCGCGCGAGATGGCGGAACTTTGCGCGCTGGCGGCGCAGGGCAAGTTTGCCGACGCGCGCCGCTTAAATCAGCGCTTGATGCCGTTGCATCAGGATCTATTTGTAGAAGCAAACCCAATTCCGGTGAAGTGGGCCTGTAAGGCGTTGGGATTGATGGCAACCGATACGCTGCGTCTGCCGATGACGCCGTTGAGCGAAGCCGCCCGCCCGGTGGTGGAGCGCGCGCTGAAAAGCGTCGGTTTGCTGTAACTCTAAGGGAAATTTGATGGCTTATTCATTGCAAAAGTCGACGGTAGCAAAAGTAGTGGGCATCTCTTTGGTGATGATGCTGGCGGCCTGCAGCAGCGATCAGCGCTACAAGCGCCAGGTCAGCGGCGACGAGGCCTACCTCGACGCGGCTCCGCTCAAGGCGCTGAACGCGCCGTCCGGCATGATCCTGCCGGTGCAGAGCGGCAACTATGACGTTCCCGCCACGACGCTGCAAGGCAACGTCGGCAAGCAGTTGGACATTCGTCCGCCAGTGCAGCCGTTGGCGCTGCTGAGCGGTTCTCGCGCGCAATACGCCGGCGACAGCGGCACGCTGCTGCTGGAAAACAGCCCGCAGAACCAGAACCTGTGGTCGCGCGTGGTCAGCCTGCTGCAGGCGAAGAACATCGCGATCGCTTCGCGCCAGGACGCCGGTCAGACCCTGACCACCGACTGGGTGAAGTGGAACCGTCTGGACGAAGACAACCAGTACGAAGGCCGTTATCAGATCAGCGTGCAGCAACAGGGCTACCAGCAGGCGCTGGTGGTGAAAAGCGTTGGCCTGCAGCAGCAGGGCAAGACCGAACAGGTGACCGATCAGTCTGAAATCCAGCGCTACAACGGCATGATGATCAACACCCTGATCGAAGGCCTGGACAAGCAGGACAACCTGGCGAGCAGCCAGACCGCCAGCCGCTTCGGCGCGCTGGACGTGCAGAGCGGCGCCGATGACACCGGCCTGCCGATGCTGGTGGTGCGCGGCCCGTACACCGTGGTGTGGGATCGCCTGCCGCCGGCGCTCGAAAAACTGGGGATGAAAGTGGGTGACCGCAGCCGTCCGCAGGGCACCGTCGCCGTGACCTACAAGTCCCTGAGCAGCAGCGATTGGGATGCGTTGGGCGTCAAGGATCCTGAACTGGCGGAAGGGGATTACAAGCTGCAGGTCGGCGATCTCAACAACCGCACCAGCCTGCAATTCATCGATCCGAAAGGCAAACCGCTGACCCAGTCGAAAAACGACGCACTGGTGGCGGCATTCCAGTCTGCCTTCAGTAAAACCAGCGTTAACTAATCGAAAAGGGGCTGCGGCCCCTTTTTGTTTTGTCTATACGGTATCGTTTGCGTCGCAGGTTTGGCACAATAGTGCCCGGCACGCCAAAGAATTCATTAGGTCAATTCTATACCCCCTAATTTCGGGCCGCGCTCGGGAGACATCGGGGATACATCACTGGAGTAAGTAAGATGCAAAAGCTAGCTGAGCTGTATCGCGGAAAGGCAAAAACCGTTTACACCACCGAGAATCCCGATCTGTTGGTGTTGGAGTTCCGCAACGATACGTCAGCACTGGATGGTCAGCGCATTGAGCAGTTCGATCGCAAAGGCATGGTGAACAACAAGTTCAACCATTTCATCATGAGCAAACTGGAAGAAGCCGGCATCCCGACCCAGATGGAGCGTCTGCTGTCCGACAACGAAGTGCTGGTGAAAAAGCTGGACATGGTGCCGGTGGAATGCGTGATCCGCAACCGCGCCGCCGGTTCGCTGGTGAAGCGTCTGGGCATCGAAGAAGGCCTGGTGCTGAACCCGCCGCTGTTCGATCTGTTCCTGAAAAACGATGCCATGCACGATCCGATGGTCAACGAATCCTACTGCGAAACCTTCGGCTGGGTGAGCAAAGCGCATCTGGCGCGCATGCGCGAGCTGAGCTACCGCGCCAACGACGTGTTGACCCAGCTGTTCGACGACGCCGGCCTGATCCTGGTCGACTTCAAGCTGGAGTTCGGCCTGTTCAACGGCGAAGTGGTGCTGGGCGATGAGTTCTCGCCGGACGGCAGCCGCCTGTGGGACAAAAACACCCTGGACAAGATGGACAAAGACCGTTTCCGTCAAAGCCTGGGCGGCCTGATCGAAGCCTATGAAGAAGTGGCGCGCCGCATCGGCGTGAAGCTCGACTAAGCGTCGGCACCGCCATTCGGGGCGATCCGGCCGGATCGTCCCGCTATTCTGCGTTTTTCCAGAAAATTTCTACATTTCCTCTGCGGCAGACCATTTATAATAATGGATGCGAGATGACTAAAACCTATCCCACTCAGGCTTGAAGCTGCCTTTGCGCTTACCATCGCGGCGCAACTTCAACGAGCAGGGGAAATATCTGGAGTATATTTATGCGTTGGCAAGGGCGTCGGGAAAGTGACAATGTTGAGGATCGTCGCGGGCAATCTTCAGGTTTGGGCGGCGGCGGCTTCCGCGTGCCGGTGCGCGGCAAGGGCGGCATCGTCATTCTGGTGGTGGTGCTGGTGGCCGGCTATTACGGCATCGATCTGTCGCCGCTATTGAACGGCGGTAACGTTGCGCCGCAGGGGCAACAACAGAGCGCCAACATCAGTCCGAAAGATGATGAGCTGGCCAAATTCACCTCGGTGGTGCTGGCCTCGACCGAGGACAACTGGAAAGAGATTTTCCAGCGCATGGGCAAAACCTATCAACCGCCGAAGCTGGTGATGTATCGCGGCGTGACGCGCACCAGCTGCGGCACCGGTCAGGCGGCAATGGGGCCGTTCTACTGCCCGGGTGACAGAACGGTGTATATCGATCTGTCTTTCTATCAGGACATGAAAACCAAGCTGGGCGCCGGCGGTGATTTCGCTCAGGCCTATGTGGTGGCGCACGAAGTCGGCCACCACGTGCAGAACCTGTTGGGCATCGAGCCCAAGGTTCGCCAGATGCAGCAGGGTGCCAGCCAGGCGGAAGTGAACCGTCTGTCGGTGAAAATGGAGCTGCAGGCGGACTGTTTCGCCGGCGTGTGGGGCAAATACGCCGAGAAGCAGCAGATGCTGGAAGAGGGCGATCTGCAGGCGGCGCTGAACGCCGCGCAGGCGATTGGCGACGATCGGTTGCAGCAGCAGAGTCAGGGCCGCGTTGTGCCGGACAGCTTCACTCACGGCACCTCGCAGCAGCGCTACACCTGGTTTAAACAGGGCTTCGACAGCGGCGATCCCAATACCTGCAACACCTTTGCATCCCGTTAACGCCTCAAGTGCCGGAGCCTGACTCCGGCATTTTTTTCGGATTGAGATACAGCCTTATGCTACAGGCAGCGCAACAACTCATGCGGCGGCAGGGCATCCGGCGCCTGCTGGTGCTCAGCGGTGAGCCCGGCTGGTGCCGCGAACAGGCGCAGCGGCTGGCGGCGACGCTGCCGGGCGACTGGCCGTGGGTGGGGGAAAACCCGCCGCCCGGCCTGACGGCGTTGGCGAGCGGCGCGGTGCGCCAACTGCTGGGGCAGGAACGGCTGCACGCGGTGTTCGACGCCGGCCAATCGCTGGACGTGGAGGCGTTGGCGGCGCTGTGCGGCGCACTGCGCGCCGGCAGCTGGCTGCTGCTGCTGACGCCGCCCTGGCGGCAATGGTCTCAGCTGCCGGACGGCGACAGCCTGCGCTGGAGCGATTGCCCACAGCCGATCACCACCCCGCATTTCATTCACCATCTGCAGCAGCACCTGGCAGACGACCGAGAAGTGACGATCTGGCGGCAGGATGAGCCTCTGACGCTCGCCGAGCTGCCGGCGCGCGAGGGTTGGCTGCCGCCGGATGGCCGGCCGACCGGGGAGCAACAGGCGATCTTGACGGCGCTGCTGCAGGCCGAATCCGGCGTGTGGGTGCTGACCGCCGCCCGCGGCCGCGGCAAATCGACGCTGGCCGGCATGCTGGTGGCGCAGTCGCCGCTGACCTGTTGGATCACCGGGCCGAGCCGCGCCGCCACGGAGGTGGCCGGGGAATGGGCGCAGGGGCGCGCGCAGTTTTGGGCGCCTGATGCCTTGCTGGCGCAGTGTCGGGAGGGGGACGTCGGCGCCGTGGGCTGGCTGCTGGTGGATGAAGCGGCGGCGATCCCCGCGCCGCTGTTGCAGCAGCTGATCGGTTATTTCCCGCGCGTGCTGCTGACCACTACGGTGCAGGGGTATGAGGGCACCGGCCGCGGTTTTCTGCTGAAGTTTTGCGCCGGGCTGCCGTCTTATCAGGCGTTGAGCCTGCAACAGCCGATGCGCTGGGCACAGGGCGATGCGCTGGAACGGATCACGGACAATGCGCTGTTGTTCAACGAGCTGCCCGTCTGGCCGGCGGATGGCCAGGCGATCGATTACAGCCAAGCGGAGCAGCGCGAACTGTGCGCCGATCCGCAGCGGCTGGCGCGTTTCTACGCCCTGCTGAGCAGCGCGCATTACCGCACCTCGCCGCTGGACTTGCGCAGGCTGATGGATGCGCCCGGCATGCATTACGGGCTGGCGCAGGCCGGGCCAGAGGTGGTCGGCGCCGTGTGGCTGGTGGACGAAGGCGGCTTGAGCGCCGAGTTGGCGCACGATGTGTGGGCCGGCCGCCGTCGGCCGCGTGGCAACCTGGTGGCGCAGTCGCTGGCGGCGCACGGCGGCCAATGGTGGGCGCCAACGCTACGTTCACGGCGCATTACCCGCATCGCGACGCTGCCGGCGCTGCGGCGACAGGGTATCGCGCGTCAGCTGATTGAACGGCAACGCCGCCAGGCGCAGGGGCTGGATTTCCTGTCGGTCAGCTTCGGCTATACCGAGCCGCTGTGGCGTTTTTGGCAATCCTGCGGTTTCGAGCTGGTGCGCATCGGCAGCAAGCCGGAGGCCAGCAGCGGCTGCTATACCGCGATGGCTATTTTACCCTTGAGCGAGCAAGGGGAGGCGCTGCGGCACGCGGCGCACAAGCATCTGGCGCGCGACTGGCCCTGGCTGCGGCAGCGCATCGAGCTCGCGCTGGCGATCCCGGGCGACGACGGCGATACGTCGCTCGGCGAAGAGGACTGGCGTGAGCTGGCCGGGTTCGCTTTCGCCCACCGGCCGCTGGAGGCCAGCCTGGGGGCATTGCAGCGTTTGCTGTTGGCCAGCAATCTGCCGCTGCCCGCGCTGCGCGGCCATCTGCAGCGGCGGCAATCCCCGGCGGCCTGCGCGGAGCAGGCGGGCGTCAGCGGCCAGAAAGCCTTGCTGCGCCACTGGCGGCATGAAACGGCGCAGGCGCTGGAACAGCTGAATGCGCAGCACTGCCGCTACTGGCGCGACTGGGCGCAGTCGTTGCAATAAATTGAACAACTCGCTCAATAAAACCCGATTTTCCCGCTTTCTCAACGGCGTATAGTCACTGTCAGCGGTGCGGCGGCGACTGTCCTCGCACCAGGTTTGGTTACTATTAAGGAGTCATCGATGAAACATGAGCATTTCGTTGTCCAAAGCCCGGCGACCCCGGCGGCGCAGCTGATCTTGCTGTTTCACGGTGTCGGCGACAACCCGGTGGCGATGGGGGAGATCGGCAGCTACTTCGCCAAAGAGTTTCCTCAGGCGCAGGTGGTGAGCATCGGTGGCCCCGAAGCGTTTGGCAACGGCGCCGGGCGCCAGTGGTTTTCGGTGCAGGACGTGACCGAAGAGAACCGCGCGGCCCGTATTGCAGACGTGATGCCGCAGTTTGTGGCGGTGGTGCGCCATTGGCAGCAGCTGAGCGGCGTGGGCTATGCCGGCACGGCGCTGGTGGGGTTCTCGCAAGGGGCCATTATGGCGCTGGAAGCGTTGAAAGCGGAAACCCGGCTGGCCGGGCGCGTGGTGGCGTTCAGCGGGCGTTTCGCCCAGCTGCCTGAGCAGGCTTTCGGCGACAGCGTGGTGCATTTGATCCACGGTGAAGAGGACGCGGTGATCGCGGTGCAACACGCTCACGCGGCGGCGGAAGCGCTTCGGGCCGGCGGCGCCGATTTCACGCTGGACGTAGAGGAAAACGTCGGGCACGCGATCAACCAGGGCATGATGAACGCCGCGCTGGAAAGGCTGCATTATTATGTGCCGCAGCGCTACTGGGACGAAGCATTGTCCGGCAAGCGCGGCGAGCTGATCGCCTTTCGCTAAAAACTCAGGGCGCCGATAAGCGCCCTGGTGTCATTTCTTTTTCGGCCAGTCGTCTTCGTCATCCCACTGGGCATTATTGTCGCGGTGCGGCGGTATCTCCGGCTTGTTGGCCAGATAGCTTTTCACGTCGACGCGGCGCAGTTCCTTGATGCCGCTGACGACCATTCCCACCAGAACCAGCAGGATAATCCACCAGTAATCAGCTAACCATTGCATAGCTACTCCTTTACTTCACTGCGTATAAAACGCGAAAAAATCGAGGGCAGATGGCGTTCGAGCCATTCGGCACCGGCGACCTCCTTGTCTTGCCAGGCCGCCAGCAACAGCGCCGGGGTCAGCAAATGCTCGGCTTCTTGCGCCAGCGGCCGGTAGCTCAGATGCCACGGCTCTACCGCCACGCCACCGCTGTCTTCGGTAAAGGGGCGGTAGAAACCGAACTCGGCCATATGCGCCGTCAGCCACTGGTTGAGCGGCGCAAAGTAACCGCCTTCTTCATATTCCCACGGCTCCAGCTGCAGCTTTTTCCCTTCCGGCAGCAGCGACGGATCGTACACATCCAGATCGCTGCCCCAGTGATGGCGGCTGGCGCCCGGCAGGGCCGACCAGCGCAGGATTGCCTCACAGCGCTCGGCGGCGGGCAGAGGCGCGACGTCGATCGGGCGGCTGTCCTTATCTAATACTGGCCGCTGGCCGCAGAATTTGCCATTCCAAATCGCCAACTGCCGGTCGAAATCGCGGAAGGTGCTGGCGGGCTGGAGATCGAATCCCGCCTCATGCGCCGCTTGCTGCATCGCCAGGAAGGCGTTGACCGCCTGCGGCTGCAGCCGATGGTTCCCGCTCAGCGGCGCCAGGTGTTCGGTTGAGCGGCCGGTGAGCATCTCTGCGTTGATCATGCGACCAATTGCTCCATGATGCGTTGATACATGCGGCTCAGCAGCTGCAGATCCGCGGCGTTGACGCATTCGTTGACCTTGTGGATGGTGGCGTTGACCGGCCCCAGCTCCACCACCTGCGCGCCCATCTGCGCGATAAAGCGGCCGTCGGAGGTGCCGCCGGTGGTCAGCAACTGCGGCGTCAGTTCAGAATAGTGCTCGACGGCGTTGACCACCGCATCCACCAGCGCGCCGCGCGAGGTGAGGAACGGTTGGCCGGACAGCCGCCACTCGATGCTGTAGTTCAGCTGGTGGCGTTCCAGCAGCTCTTCCACGCGCTGCTTGATCATCGCGTCGGTCAGCTCGGTGCTGAAACGGAAGTTGAACTGCACGTAAAGATCGCCCGGGATCACGTTGTTGCTGCCGGTGCCGGCCTGCACGTTGGCGATCTGCATGCTGGTCGGCGGGAAGAACTCGTTGCCGCGATCCCATTCGATCGCCACCAGTTCATTCAGCGCCGGCATGGCGCGGTGCACCGGGTTGTCCGCCAGGTGCGGATAGGCGACGTGCCCCTGTACGCCGTGGATATGCAGGTTGGCGGTGATGGAGCCGCGTCGGCCGTTTTTCACCACGTCGCCGACGCGCTCGGTGCTGGACGGCTCGCCGACCAGGCAGTAATCCAGCCTCTCGTTGCGCGCCATCAGCGCTTCGACCACCTTAACCGTGCCGTGGGTGGCGCTGGCCTCTTCATCCGAGGTGATCAGAAATGCCAGGCGGCCCCGGTGATCCGGGTTAGCGGCGACAAATCGCTCGGCGGCCACCACCATTGCGGCCAATGAACCTTTCATGTCCGCCGCGCCGCGGCCATACAGCATGCCGTCGCGGATCGCCGGTTCAAACGGCGGGTTGTCCCAACGCTTTTCATCGCCGGTCGGCACCACGTCGGTGTGCCCGGCAAACGCCAGGGTTTGCCCTTCGCCGCGCCAGGCCCAGAAATTCTGGGTGTCTTCGAAGTCCATCGCTTCGACGGTGAAGCCGATTGCCTGCAGACGATCGATCATCAGTTGCTGGCAGCCTTCGTCATTCGGGCTGAGGGAAGGGCGCTTGATAAGCTGCTGGGCCAGTTCGATAACCGGGCAAGTCATACGGCGACCTCGGCGATAAATTGCTGGTAAGTGTCGGCGTTAAAACCGAGCAGGGCGCGGCCGTTGCCGTCGTCCAGCAGCGGGCGTTTAATGATTGCCGGCTGCGCCAGCATCAGCGCGATGGCGGCGTCGGCGTTATCGCAGGCGTTGCGCTGCGCTTCATCCAGCTTGCGCCAGGTGGTGCCGCGGGTATTGAGCAGCGGCTCCCAACCCAGTTGCGCGACGAAACCGCGCAGCTGCTGTTCGGTCAGGCCGTCGGCGCGGTAGTCGTGAAAATGATAGGCCACGCCCTGATCTTCCAGCCAGCGGCGGGCTTTCTTGATGGTGTCGCAGTTTTTGATGCCGTACATCGTCAGCGTTGTCTGTTGCGGTTTGTTTGCCATGGCGTAAAGCTACCTGTCTCGTCGAGTCGATACTGGGCGGCGGGCGCGGTCTTAGGCCTTCTCGCCGCCCGGCGATAGCAGAGATAATGCCAGTAAAGCGGCGGCGAGATCCAGACAACGATGCGCGCGAGATGCGATTGAGCACCAGGGAGAGAAGTTGGCAATGTGGTTGAACGGCAGACTTCGCCGACGGTGCTTGTAAAAGACGTCGGCGAACGCGTTCAGCCGCCAATGCGGATCTGGGCTCAGAGGAACTATTCTTTATTAATTTTTATATTTAAACGATCGGTTAAACACCGTACGCGGGTAATATGCAACAGCGGTTTTATTCTGCTGGCGCCAAGCTTTTTCATGATTCTCGATTTGTAATGATTGGCGGTTTTGTTTCTTATATTCATAGCGTTGCTGATATCGGTCAGCGATTTTCCCGTCGACCACTCCGACAGGAAAAGGGACTCGCGCCGGGAGAGCTGCGGCGGCTCGGTATAGTGACTGTAGCGCGTATATAAATCGCCGATCAGGTGGCTGAAACGGCTTAAAGATATAAGGTTTGATAATATAATGGTCTTATTGTCGACAATCACCATCTCATGCGGGCAGTCGGTAATAATGACTATTTTGTAGGTTTTGGGGTTGGCATATTCATCGCGGTAACGCGCTTCAAAATTGGCGAGGGTGACATCGATAAAGCAGACCCTTCTGCGGTTAAAGTCGGCTGGCGTGTTTTTTTCTGACCATGTTTGATTTATCAGTTGTCTGATACCGATAATGGTATAGGTACATTCGCTGAAAATATCGATCTTCATATTATTATAATCCTTTATTTTTTATTCCCGGTGGCGACGGTTATCTTAAAGTATAAAAATAGAAATAATCGAAATAATTAAATGTTGAATTATTTCCGATGATGAATCTCAACATTTACCTATACCGCTGGTTTAGTTGGATTTCTTAATAACTTATTGATAATTAAATAATAAATAATTTAAGTTAAAATTGCCGCAAGAGGGGTAGAGATTTTTAAATAGATGTCAGCTATCAATCAAGGATAATTAAAAGGAAATATCATAGATCATTCCTATCGTAAATTAATATTCGATCGTTTTTACCGATCTTTTGGTTCGTGATATCTTTGTAAGAGGTCTAATGACTAAGAAATATCTCTGACAGGAAGTTCAAACGTTTTCTCATTCATGGTTGCAGAGGTGAATAATAGTGAAAATAAAAAGTTAAAAGAGAGTGTGTGTTTTTTCTGGGGCGTTTTGGCTAAGCATTTTATCTGTCTCAAGCAGATCGTCAGCTGTATTCTGCTGAGAAAAGTATTTTGATCAAGATGATCAGCGGATATAACCGCCGTTTTGCAACCGTTGCAGTGAGGCGCCGTCCGCATACACCATGCCGGTGGTCAAATCATGAAAGCCGTACTTTTTATAGAAGGCCAGTTTTTCCGGCACGGAATAGATGAAAATCTTGCCGAGCGGCGCCAAATCTTGAATCACCCGATCCATCAACCGGCGCCCCAGCCCTTGCCCCTGAAAGCGCGGATCGATCGCCACGTCGGCCAGGTAGGCGACCGAGGTCAGGTCGCTGATGGCGTGCGCGGTGGCGATCAGCTCGTCGCCGATAAAACCCCAATAGCAAAACTGGCTGTGTTGGTAAACGCGCCGCAGGGTGTGCGGATCGCGCTTGCCCAGCCCGGCGGCCTCCAGCAATTCACACAGCCGCTGCCAGTCGATGGCGCGGCGGTTCGGGTCGGTGATAATTTCCATCGTTTTCCTCTAACCAATAAGACTGAGGTCGGCGGCATAGTGCCGAATGGCGTGCTGATACCCGCGGATGTCGGCGCTCCATTGTCGTATTGTTATACCTTTTACACGCTACCGCGGAGAAATTGATATCACAAGGGAATAGCAGCACTGAGTATTGATCAGATAAATACGAAAATGTGCGCTAAGCCCGGTTTCCGGGCCCGGCATCGTTCCCGTTTCCCTTCACATGGTCAAAAAACAGGCGTAGAATCCGCTTCGTCAAATAATTGAGGTTGTAAAGTATTATGGTTGATCGTGAATTAGGAAACTGGAAAGACTTCATTGATGAGATGTTGGGCAACTGACACAGCGTTGAAGCAGATGGCAAGGTTGAGTCATTGGAAAGTCACTGAAACACCTTGGGAACGAGATTATCGTTCGAAATAAAGCAGCATCGGTAACCCGACGCTGCTTTTTTTATGCCCAGGCTATCACTCCCCGGCGGCCGTCGTATTGCCTGCCGGATGCGCTTTGCCCGGGAAGCGGCGGCGAACCAGCACGAAGAACAGCGGCACGAAGAAAATCGCCAGCAGGGTGGCGGAGATCATGCCGCCCATCACCCCGGTGCCGACCGCATGCTGGCTGCCGGAACCGGCGCCGCTGCTGGTGGCCATCGGCAGCACGCCGAAGATGAACGCCAGCGAAGTCATCAGGATCGGCCGCAGACGCATGCGTGATGCGTCGAGCGTCGCGGACATCAGATCCTGCCCTTTGTGGTTCAGCTCGTTGGCGAATTCGACGATCAGAATGGCGTTTTTCGCCGACAGCCCAATGATGGTCAACAGGCCGACCTGGAAATAAACGTCGTTCTCCAGGCCGCGCAGCCAGGTGGCGGCGACCGCGCCGATCACCCCCAGCGGCACCACCAGCATCACCGAGAACGGTATCGACCAGCTTTCATACAGCGCCGCCAGGCACAGGAACACCACCAGCAGCGAGATGGCGTACAGCGCCGGCGCCTGCGAGCCGGACAAGCGTTCCTGGTAGGAGAGCGCCGTCCATTCCAGCCCGAAGCCGGTCGGTAACTGGCTGACCAGTTTTTCCATTTCCGCCATGGCGGTGCCGGTGCTGACGCCGTTGGCCGCCTCGCCGACGATTTCCAGCGCCGAGTTGCCGTTATAGCGTTCCAGCCGCGGCGAGCCGTATTCCCAGTGTGAACTGGCGAAGGCCGAGAACGGCACCATGCCGCCCGCGCTGTTGCGCACATACCATTTGTTGATGTCTTCCGGCAGCATGCGGAACGGCGCGGCGGCCTGCACGTAAACTCTCTTCACCCGGCCGCGATCGACGAAGTCGTTGACGTAGGTCGAACCCCAGGCGGTGGAGAGGGTATTGTTGATGTCGTCGATAGATACGCCCAGCGCCTGCGCCTTGCGCTGATCGATATCGATCTGCAGCTGCGGGCTGTCGTCCAGGCCGTTGTGGCGCACGCGCGACAGCAGCGGATTTTGCGCCGCCAGCTGTAACAGTTGGTCGCGAGCCGCCATCAGTTTGGCGTGCCCCAACCCGGCGTGATCTTCCAGTTCCATGTCGAAGCCGGAGGAGTTGCCGAGGCCGGTGATCGCCGGCGGGCTGCTGGCGATCACCCGCGCTTCGTTAATCTTGTTGAATGCCAGCGTGGCGCGATCGATGATGTCGAACGAGCTGTTGGCGCCCGAGGTGCGCAGATCCCAGTCTTTCAGCCGAACGAACAGACGCGCCACGTTTTGGCCGTTGCCCCCCGGCCCGGAGCCGATGATGGCGAACACCGACAACACGTCCTGTTTCTCTTCGGTGAGGAAATACTGCTCGACCTTTTCCACCACTTTAGAGGTTTGCTGCAGGGTCGAGCCCGCCGGCAGCTGTACCTGTACGGTGAAAATGCCGCGGTCTTCCTGCGGCAGGAACGAGGTCGGCAGCTTGATGAACAGCAGCGCCATGCCGCCGAGCAACAGCAGATAAATCACCATGTAGCGGCCGCTGGCGTGCAGAATGCGCCCCACGCCGCGCTCATAGCGTTCGGCGTTGCGGTTGAACATGCGGTTGAACCAGCCGAAGAAGCCGCGCTTGCCGTGATGGTGCCCCTTGGCGATCGGTTTGAGCAGCGTGGCGCACAGGGCCGGGGTCAGGATCATCGCCACCAGCACCGACAACACCATGGCGGAAACGATGGTGATGGAGAACTGGCGATAGATGGCGCCTGTGGTGCCGCCGAAGAACGCCATCGGCACGAACACCGCTGACAGCACCAGAGCGATGCCGACCAGCGCGCTCTGGATTTGCCCCATGGATTTGCGCGTGGCTTCACGCGGCGGCAGGCCTTCTTCGCTCATCACGCGTTCGACGTTTTCCACTACCACGATGGCGTCGTCCACCAGCAGGCCGATCGCCAGCACCATGGCGAACATGGTAAGGGTATTGATGCTGAAGCCGCAGGCGGAAAGGATGGCGAAGGTGCCCAGCAGCACCACCGGCACGGCGATGGTGGGGATCAGTGTGGCGCGGAAGTTCTGCAGGAACAGATACATCACCAGGAACACCAGCAGGATGGCTTCCAGCAGCGTTTTCACCACGTCCTTGATCGAGGCTTTGACGAAGGGGGTGGTTTCATAGGCCACTTTGGCCTCCAGCCCGTGCGGGAAGTATTGCGACAGCTCGGCGATCTTGTCTTTCACCAACTGGTCGGTCTGCAGTTCGTTGGCGCCGGAGGCCAGCTTGATGTTCATGCCCGCGGCCTGCATGCCGTTGTAGCGGCTGAGGTAGTTGTAGTTTTCGCCGCCCAGTTCGACGGTGGCAACGTTGCCCAGCGTCACCAGCGAACCGTCCTGATTGACCCGCAGGGTGATTTGGCGGAACTGTTCTGGCGTCTGGAGCTGCGACTGGGCGTTAATGGTGGCGTTCAGCGCCTGCTTATCGACCGATGGCGTGCCGCCCAACTGGCCGACCGCAACCTGGGCGTTCTGCGACTGAATGGCGCTGACCACATCCTGGGTGGTCAACTGGTAGCTGTTGAGCTTGTTGGGATCGAGCCAGATGCGCATGGCGTATTGCGAGCCGTACACGTCCATGCTGCCGACCCCGTTGATGCGGCTGAGCGGGTCCTGCAGGTTGGAGACGATGTAATCGGCGATGTCCTGCCTGTCCATGCTGCCATCGGTGGAGACGAATGCCACCATCATCAGCGTGGTGTCGCCGGATTTCGAGACCGTCACCCCCTGATTTTGCACCGCCTGCGGCAGGCGTTTGATCGCGGCCTGCAGCTGGTTTTGCACCTGCTGCATCGCCTCGTTGGGATCGGTGCCGGCTTCGAACGTCAAGGTCACAGTCGCCTGGCCGGTATTGGTGCTCTGCGACGACATGTACATCATGTTGTCGAGGCCGGTCATATTCTGTTCAATGATTTGGGTAACGGTGTTTTCCAGCGTTTGCGCCGAAGCACCTGGGTAAGTTGCGCTGATGCGCACGTTCGGCGGCGCCAAATTCGGGTATTGTTCTACCGGTAAAGAAAAAATCGCCAACGCCCCGGTCAGGCAAAGAATAATTGCCAGCACCCAGGCGAAAATCGGGCGATCAATAAAAAAATTGGCCATGCAGCGCGAACCTCGTTATGACTTGTTCTATCTTTAAAACGCATCGGAAATATGCATTTCAGCGGCAGGGAAGGATTCCGGCGCTATTGCACTTTACTCGGGATAGCCGAGGAAAGCGTGGAGAAAAAAAGGAGATAGTGTAAATAACGGTAGCGGAAAACGGCGCGGGCGTATCGGCGTCGGTAATTGTACGCTATTAAGACATTTTTATTACTATCAAAGGCCTTGCGCATTTTTTCGCCGCAGGGAATCGAAAAGTAAAAACTGGCCTCACCTTACAGCAGGAGCTTGGCATGGGAATTAACCCGGTATTTGCCCGTCGGCTTTATTTATGCTGGCTGATCAGCCACAGTGAGTGGCCTAATGTGCCGCGGTTGATGGCGCTGACCGGCTGGCCGCGCCGTACGTTGCAGGATGTGCTGAAGGCGCTGCCCGGCATGGGCGTCGAGCTGCAGTTCGTGCAGCAGGGCGTGCGCAACAACGACGGTTTCTATCAGTTGGAAAGCTGGGGGCCGTTCAACAAGAGCTGGGTACACCAGCATCATCAGGCGCTGCTCAGCGCCATCGAGTAAGCGGCCCCGGCGGATCGGCCGGGGCGGGGCGATCAGTGGCTTTTGTACTCCAGGTACATCACCGTCGCCGCCACGCGAGAACGCACGTCCAGCTTGCGCAGTATGTTGCGGATGTGCACCTTCACGGTTTCTTCAGAGATATGCAACTGCGCCGCCACCTGCTTGTTGGACAGGCCGCGCGCCACCTCTTGCAGGACGTCCAGTTCGCGTTCGGTCAAGGCGGCGAAGGGGTCGCGCTGCTCGCTGCGCGCCAGCAAATAGTCGGCCATCGCGTCGCTGATCACGTTCTGGCCCTCGGCGGCGGCGCTGATGTGTTCCAGCAGTTGTTCGGGTTCGCTGTCTTTTAGCAGATAGCCGTCGGCGCCGGCGTCGATCAGCGCATACAGATCGCTGCGCGCGTCGGAGACCGTCAGCACGATGATGCGCGCGTCCACGCCTTCGTCGCGCAGGGCCCGCAGCGTATCTAGCCCCGACATGCCCTTCATGTTCAGATCCAACAAGATCACGTCCGGAGCGTGCTGCAGCGCCAGCGCAACCGCCTCGCTGCCGTTGCCGGCCTCTGCCACCACGCCAAATCGCGCATCCAGTCCCAGCAGTTGTTTGATGCCGCGCCGCATCAACGGATGATCGTCAACGATCATGACTCGGTATTGCTTCATCACCATGAAATATGCTCCCTGTAGCAAGTAAAGCCACTCAAACGCGCCCGGAGGCGTGCTTCACAGTGGGACTGTCTCTTCAAAAATAGCGGCATTCTGCACCGCAAACCTCTCCGGGCGGCCTTCAGGCCGGCGGCAACCGTAACGCAGAGTGAACAGCCGCAAGGTCAGGGCGAGAATGTCAGGCAGACCGCCGTGCCGCCGCCGCTTCTGCGCCGGATGCGCAGCGTTCCTCCCAGTCGCGCCGCGCGTTCGCTCATGATGGTCAAGCCGTAATGCCCTTCCGGTTCTTCCAGACTGGCGATGCCGCAACCGTCGTCGGTAATGCTGAATACGTTGTCGCCTGCGGCGTTGACCTCGCAACATACCGCGATCTCGTTCGCTCCGGCGTGCTTGACGGCATTGAGCACCGCCTCGCGCACGATCTGCAGCGCGTGCACCTGCTGCTGGGCGTTGAGCGCCTGCGAGGGCAGCCGACAGTGTAACTGAATCCGCGCGGGGGTTAGCGCCTTTAATGGCTGCAACAGTTGCTCCAGCGCGGCATTCAAATCCGCCTCCTGAATGTTGAGGCGGAAGGTGGCCAGCAATTCTCTCAGCTGGCGATAGGCATCGGCCAGCGTGCGCTCGAAATCGTCGATAATCGCCTGCGCCGCCGGATCGTCGGCGGCGCGCCGGAGCAGCGTCAGCTGGATGCGCAGGAACGACAGCGTCTGCGCCAGCGAATCGTGCAGCTCGCGTGCGATGGTTCCACGCTCTTCCATCAACAGCAGATATTGGTGCTGCTTTTGCGCCCGGTTGAAGTAGACGCCGCGCCCCAGCATGTTGGCCAGGCTCTGCATCAGGTGAGGATGCGGCGGCTGCGCTTCGGGCTGCCATCGCAACTCGCCCAGCAGTTTATCGCCTTGGGTGATCGGCAGCGCGCTCCAGGTTTGCGCCGGCGCCGGCTCTCCTTCGTTCAGTTGCCACTGGCCATGATCGTCCGCCACGTTCAACCGGATGCAGCGCAGTCGTTCACTTTGGCGCACGATGCGCAGCGCATTTTCGAACGCCTGCTGATCGATCTGACGCACGCTCAGCGCCTGCGAGCAGCGATAGAGCACCTCCAGCGTGTCGTTGGCCTGCTGCAGGCGCTGGGTCTTTTCCTGCACTTTCAGCTCCAGCGACTGATAGAGGCGGGCCAGCTCGTCAGACATGGCGCTGAAAGTTTGCGACAGCACGCCGAGCTCGTTCGGCAGCGCCACGTCCAGCTGTGGATGGCGAAAGTCGCGCTGTTGCACGCGCTGGCTGGCGTCGACCAGATGCTGCAGCGGCGTGACCACCTGGCGGCGCATAAAGCGGATGCAGAACAGCACCAGACCGATGATGGCGGCGTAGCCCAGTACGCTGACGGCGGCCACCAGGGTGAGTTTCAACTCGGAATAACGCTGCAGAGCGGAAACGAAATGATCGACGCGGTTGACGTAGCCGGCGACCTCAGCCCGGTAGGCGGCCGCCTGCCCGTCGCGGATCTGCCGCTCCATCGTTTGCCATGTTCGTTGCAGCGCCAGATAGTGGTTGCGCACCTCGGCCGGGACGTAAAAGCGCGTCAGCTTTTGCAACGCGGGCGCCTGCAACGATTGCCGATACTGCTGCAGGTGCAGCTCCAACTCCGGACTCTGCCGCTCGAGATCGAAGGCCAAGCGGTAGCTTTGCATGCGCAGCGAACCGGCGATGTTGATCGCCTCGGCATCGCTCTGGCTGCCGGCGACGGTCGTCAACGCCAACCCGGTGGCGAGCACCGACAGTATCACGATGCCGAACAGCGCTCTGGCCAGGCTGCCGGTCACGGAACGTTTAACAAGCAATCACGGAATCCTTTTCTCTCAGGTGAGGCGCTTCGCCAGTTTCATTCGAAAGCAAAACTATAACTTTTGCAACTAAATTGCACCGCGATTTGTATCAAGTTGTCAACAAAACGGGAACAATTGTCGTTGTGTAATCAAATGAATAGCGAAATGCCCGCCGATGTTCAGCGGCGGGCCGGTTTTCTCTGAAGATTTGCCTTTAGCGCGGATGAAATCAGGCAGAAGGCCCCCTGTTTCTGGGGGCGCTTTATTGCCGCGCTTCAGGGCGTCGGCAGATTCATCGCGGCCACCTGCTTCGCTGCGTGGTCGCTGAAGCGCAGCCCCCAGCGGGTGAAGTACTCGCGCAGATCCTGCCCCGCCTCCCGGCTGTAGACGACCACGCTGAAGTCGATGACCTTCTGCGGCGTGCCGAAAACGTATTTATATTTATCCTGCATGGTGTTACCCGGCGCCGCGAAAGTCTGCTTCAGCCGTTCCTGATTAATTCGCGGGAAGAAGGATTCATCATAAGCGTGCAACAGATGGGTAAAAAACCCCAGCGCGACATCATGCTGCTTCTTCGGGAATTCGTCATAGCGCACTTCTGATGCGAGGAACTTACGCACCGCATCCCGATCCCACTCCTTGTCGGCACCCAGTTTGCAGGTTGGGCCATAGTCGAAATCGTTGCGTTCCGACAACAGGCGGCAAGCCAGTACCGAATAACGGTTGACCTGCACTTCGGGGAATACGTTGTATTCCCACTGCGGTTCGTTCTCATGCCCCAGTTCGTGCCAGAGTCCCCAGTGGGCGGCGTTGGCGCGGGTGGTCTTGTCGGCGAAGAAACCGACGTTGACCGCGCCCTCGCGGTATTCGGCGCTGCAGCATTTGCTGTAGTTGAGGAACAGGGAACCCTGTGATGCCGTGAACATCTCGTGGGTGCCGTCCATGCCGTTCACCGCTTCATACAGCGCGGCGATGCTGAGGCTTTCCCCCAGCGATTTATTGATGATCTCCTGCGTTTTGTCGGTGATTTTCTTCGGTACGAAGTGGTTGGATTTACCGTCATACAACACGGCGCCGCCCAGGATGCCGGCGCCGGCCTTCTGTTGCTCCCAGTCGCCTTGCGTATTCTGACCGAGAATGTGCAGGTTGCTGTCGCCACCGCCGCTCACCTCTAACCGGACAAATTCGCCGTTTTGCTGTTTTTGCGGATGGCTGCAGCCTAAGGCCAGGACGCCGGTTTGCGCGAAGGTATAAGTGGTCTCCTTGTTGGCATCAAGCTTTCGTTTGTTCGAGTAGATGTTGTCAACGTTATCGAAACGGGCGCTGGTCGCCGCAAAACATGAGCTGCCTGCCGGAATAGTTCCGGCCTTTATCGTGACGCTGTCGCCCTGATTCCCCAGCGTGCGGGTGTAGAAGAAAATTCCGCGCGCCATGCTGCCATACAAGGAGTTGTACCAACTGGCGGCGTGAACGATCGGCAGCCGGTAGACATTTGGCGTGTCTGACGGGTACATCTGCATGGTGCGTTTGAGCCAATACAGCGGCGTGCGGGCATCTTGCGAGTCCGCCATCGCCTGTTCGGCATCCTGATTCAGCGCATCCAGGCTGGTGCCGATGTAACGCAGCGCATCGTTGAATCCCTCCTGCTCGGCATAGGCTTGCCACCAGGGAGTCTCCTGGGCGGCACACTGGCCGAGGTTTTGCCAGGGTTCGCCGACCCAACCGGCTACGCCGGGGATATGGTGTTTTTCTGCCCACCATTTATTGGCGAACAGCGTATTGTCCTTTATGACCTGCGTGCCTTTGATGGCGTAGGTTTTAGCCACCCATTCCGGCACGTTGGCGCAGTCCGCCGCCTGAGCGCCGGCGCTGGCCATCAATAAAAGGCTTAATGGTAACAAGCAGCGATGAGTCAGTTTCACGTTGGTTTTCCCTA
This sequence comes from Serratia sp. SM04, assembly GCF_040280225.1. Taxonomy (NCBI): domain Bacteria; kingdom Pseudomonadati; phylum Pseudomonadota; class Gammaproteobacteria; order Enterobacterales; family Yersiniaceae; genus Serratia; species Serratia sp. SM04. The sequence goes on from NZ_JBEOQT010000021.1 coordinate 334,564, forward strand.
AAGAGGCGTTGAAAAATAAAATAGGCGCGTGTTATTAGGATGATGTGGCGCTATCCCTTATGGTTTTTTTTCAGGGTTTCCGCTACTTAGATGTGCTTACTTTAAGATGATTTCAGGTCGGGCCGCCGCCGGGGCCGATGATGTTTTGTTGCAAATCGTCTGCCGCGGCGCGGCGTAATCGCGGTATGATCTTCAGGTTGCAACTCAAGGAAAAAGGGTCATGTCGTCGAAAATTGAGAATGTGAAGAAAGAGCTGCTGTCGGACAACTGGTATGTGCTGCATAAGTATACGTTCGATCTGAAACGCAAAAACGGCGGTTCGGTGCAACAGATGCGCGAGGTCTACGATCGCGGCAACGGCGCCACCATTTTGCTGTACAACCGCGCCAAGGGCACGGTGGTGCTGACCAACCAGTTCCGCATGCCGACCTATGTCAACGGCAACGAGAGCGGCATGCTGCTCGAGGCCTGCGCCGGCCTGCTGGATGCCGACTCTCCAGAGCAGTGTGCGCGCCGCGAAGCGGTGGAAGAGACCGGTTTTCAGGTGGGCGAGGTCAAGAAAATCTTCGAAGCCTACATGTCGCCGGGCGGCGTGACCGAGATCGTGCACTTCTTTATCGCCGAATACCATGACGATGAGCGGCGCGCGGCCGGCGGCGGCATTGAAGATGAAGATATTGAAGTGATCGAACTGCCGTTCAGCGAAGCGGTGGCGATGATCGCCGACGGCCGCATTAAAGACGGCAAGACCATCATGCTGCTGCAGTATTTGCAGATCCATCGGGTGATGGCATAAAAAAAGCCGGTCACGATGACCGGCTTTCTTATCGGCTGGCGCCAGGCCGCTTACTTCAGCAGCGCCTGCGCCTTGGCCACCACGTTGTCCACGGTGAAGCCGAACTCGGCGAACAGCTGCTCCGCCGGCGCCGACTCACCGAAGGTGGTCATGCCCACGATGGCGCCGTTCAGCCCCACGTACTTGTACCAGTAGTCCGCGATACCCGCTTCCACCGCCACGCGCGCCGTTACCGCCGCCGGCAGCACCGACTCGCGGTACGCCGCATCCTGCTTGTCGAACGCGTCCGTCGACGGCATCGACACCACGCGCACCTTGCGGCCCGCCGCGGTCAGCTTGTCCGCCGCTTCCACCGTGATGCCCACTTCGGAGCCGGTGGCAATCAGGATGACGTCCGGCGTGCCCGCGCAGTCTTTCAGCACGTAGCCGCCGCGGTACACGTTCGCCAGCTGCTCTGCGCTGCGCGGCTGCTGGGTCAGGTTCTGGCGCGAGAACACCAGGGTGGTCGGGCCGTCGTTGCGCTCGATGCCGTACTGCCACGCCACTGCCGATTCCACCTGGTCGCACGGGCGCCAGGTGCTCATGTTCGGGGTCACGCGCAGGCTCGCCAGCTGCTCCACCGGCTGGTGGGTCGGGCCGTCTTCGCCCAGACCGATGGAGTCGTGGGTGTAGACGAACACGTTGCGCAGCTTCATCAGCGCCGCCATGCGCACCGCGTTGCGGGCGTATTCCACGAACATCAGGAAGGTCGCCGAGTACGGCAGGAAGCCGCCGTGCAGCGCGATGCCGTTGGTGATGGCGGTCATGCCGAACTCGCGCACGCCGTAATGAATGTAGTTGCCCGCCGGGTCAACGTTCAGCGCTTTCGAGCCTGACCACATGGTCAGGTTGCTCGGCGCCAGGTCGGCAGAGCCGCCCAGGAACTCCGGCAGCACCTTGCCGAACGCTTCCAGCGCGTTCTGCGACGCCTTGCGGCTGGCGATGTTGGCCGGGTTGGCCTGCAGTTTTTCCACGAACGCCTTGGCGTCGGCTTTCCAGTCGGCCGGCAGCTCGCCGTTCATGCGGCGCTTGAACTCGGCAGCCAGCTCCGGGAAGGCCCTGGCGTAGGCGGCGAACTTGTCGTTCCAGGCCGCTTCTTTGGCCTGACCGGCTTCCTTGGCGTCCCACTGGGCGTAGATGTCCTGCGGGATTTCAAAGGCGGCGTATTTCCAGCCCAGCGCTTCGCGGGTGGCGGCCACTTCGGCGGCGCCCAGCGCGGCGCCGTGCACGTCATGGGTGCCGGCCTTGTTCGGCGAACCGAAGCCGATAACGGTCTTGCACATCAGCAGCGACGGCTTGTCGGTCACCTTGCGCGCTTCTTCAATCGCGGCCTTGATGGCGTCCGGGTTGTGGCCGTCGACGTTGCGCACTACGTGCCAGCCGTAGGCTTCGAAGCGCAGGGCGGTGTCGTCGGTGAACCAGCCGTCGACGTGGCCGTCGATGGAGATGCCGTTGTCATCGTAGAAAGCGGTCAGCTTGCCGAGCTTGAGGGTACCGGCCAGAGAGCAGACTTCGTGCGAGATGCCTTCCATCATGCAGCCGTCGCCCATGAAGGCGTAGGTGTGGTGGTCAACGATGTCGTGGCCCGGGCGGTTGAACTGCGCCGCCAGGGTGCGTTCGGCGATGGCGAAGCCGACGGCGTTGGCGATGCCCTGGCCCAGCGGGCCGGTGGTGGTTTCAACGCCCGGGGTGTAGCCGTACTCCGGGTGGCCCGGGGTTTTGGAATGCAGCTGACGGAAGTTTTCCAGCTCGCGCATCGGCAGGTCGTAGCCGGTGAGGTGCAGGAGGCTGTAAATCAACATGGAGCCGTGGCCGTTGGAGAGCACGAAACGGTCGCGGTCAGCCCAGTGCGGGTTAGTCGGGTTGTGGTTGAGGTAGTCACGCCACAGGACTTCGGCGATGTCCGCCATGCCCATAGGGGCCCCCGGGTGGCCGGAATTTGCTTTTTGTACGGCGTCCATGCTGAGTGCGCGGATAGCGTTGGCAAGCTCTTTACGAGAAGACATAACGAAACTCCAGTACGGTTACAGTTGAGCGGCCAGCATGTCTTCCAGCTTCTGCTGGTCGACGGCGAACAGGCGAATGCCTTCGGCGAGTTTTTCCACCGCCATGGCGTCCTGGTTGTGCAGCCAGCGGAACTCCGCTTCGGCCAGCGGGGCCGGTTGGTGGAAGCCCTCGGTGGACGGGGTCAGCTTGCGCTCGACCGGCCGGTCGCTGTTTTTCAGCTGTTCCAAAAGGTTCGGCGCGATGGTCAGGCGATCGCAGCCGGCCAGCGCCAGGATCTGCTCAACCTTGCGGAAGCTGGCGCCCATGATCACCGTCTGGTAACGATGACGCTTGTAGTATTCATAGATGGTGCGCACCGATTTCACGCCCGGATCCTGCTCGGCATCGTAGTCGGCGGCAGGCTGTTTGGCCTGATACCAGTCATAGATGCGGCCGACGAACGGCGAGATCAGATACACGCCGGCTTCGGCGCAGGCGCGGGCCTGGGCGAAGGAGAACAGCAGCGTCAGGTTGGTGTTGATGCCTTCTTTTTCCAGCTCCTCGGCGGCTTTGATGCCTTCCCAGGTGGAAGCCAGTTTGATCAGGATGCGCGATTTGTCGATGCCCTGTTCTTGATACATGGCGATCAGCTTTCGCGCTTTGGCGACGCACATGCCGCGATCGAACGACAGGCGGGCGTCCACTTCGGTGGAGATGCGGCCCGGCACGCTTTTGAGGATCTCGACGCCGATATTGACCGCCAGCTTATCGCTGGCGTTGATCAGCTGGGTTTCCTTGCTGCCGCCCTGGCGGCGGGCATAGTCCAACGCTTCGGTGATCAGCGCCTTGTACTGCGGCAGCGCGGCGGCTTTCAGGATCAGCGAAGGGTTGGTGGTAGCGTCCTGGGGTTCGAACTGGCGGATGGATTCGATATCGCCGCTGTCGGCGACCACCGTGGTCAGCTGCTTGAGTGCGTCTAATTGATTCATTGATAAGCTCCTTGACCAAGCTCAACGTAGGGAAATGAGAACCTTTTTCATCATAGGGGGAACACACTGCATCATCGGGTCGGGAATGAAAATGCGCTTTTTCTGATTGTTGCGATGGATAATAACAATGAATGCCGAGTAAACCCAGGCGGGGCGCGGTTTACGGCGGGGGAGGCGAGGGGGGCGGTGGCGCGAGAGCCAAAAAAAGAAGGGTTCAGCGCCAGGCTGAACCCTCAAAGATGGCCTCATTTGGCCGATTATTTGCTCAGGTTGACGTCGATCGCCTGATAGAAGGCGTTGGCGGTGTCGGCTATATCCCACACGGCAAGGATCACGTGCGAACCGCTGCGATCTGCCGGTATATTGCACTGGTGGGTAACCTGTGCGGCAGGGATGGCGCCGCCGTCATTGAACTGGCAGAACGGCGTCAGATCAAAGGAGGCGCGGGTCAGCGGCTGCGAAGCGTCCCAGTTCGGCTTGGTGATGAAATAGCGCCAGCTGGTGGTGCTGTGACGCGCGGTCAGCTTCCAGGTAAAGGAGTTCGGGCCGGTTTTCAGGTTGAGCTTGTTCCAGCGCGTCGGCGTTTGCTGATCCAGTTCGAAGAAGGTGGACTTGTCGGCGCTGGCGATGTGGCCGTCAGCCGGGCCGGCCTGCGGGAAACCTTTCAGGCCTTCGACGCTCTGCGGTTCATACTGCACGCTGCCGCACTGGGTGTTGAGCTGCAGTTTGCACTGATAGGCGCGGCTGGCCGGCGATTCGACATAACCGTGAGCATTCGCCTGTTGCGAAACGCCGAACATGGCTGCGCTCAGCAGGCCCAGAGAGAATAGGGTACGGGAAGTTTTGTTCATAAGTCACTCCTGACTGAAATTATGTTGTAAGTTGAGCGTATTTCACCGACAAAATGAGAGGCTAATAACGTAATTGGAAATAACCCTTCTTGTCGGCTTGTTTTATTTTTATCATTCTGGTCGTGCAGCAGAGCGGAATGTTTTAACGGCTATTAACGGAAATTATTATGATGACGATCTTTGATCGTTAGGCTGAATTTATTTAACTGTCACAATGCAAAAATAGAGCGCTATGATGAATTTTATATCAGGTCGTGATGAATAGTATTTAAGATAGCGCTCTCATTTATGAAGTATATTGCTTGTTGCCTTGAGTATCCTTGTTCGATTTGATCGATTTTTGTGCGCCACCACCTTGGGAATTTAGTGTCATTTTTCTTGTTTTATTTTAAAGAGGAATTTGTATGACTAGATTATCCCTGGACGCGATTAAAATAATCAGCACCATTAAGAGCACCGGCTCTTTCTCTATGGCGGCGGAGGCGCTGCATAAAACGCCTTCGGCAATCTCTTATCGGGTTTCCAATATTGAAAGTAAACTCTGCGTGAAACTTTTTCATCGCAATGGCCCCATGATTACCCTGACGGATGAAGGGGAATTTCTCCTGCAGGAGGGCAGCTGGATATTAAATGCGGTGCAGGATCTGGAAAGCCGGGTAAGAAACATCCCCAAGCTGGACAATAATATCCGCCTGGCGGTGGACACCTTCTTCCCGTTGGAGACCCTGACGCAGGATATCCGCGACTATATTCAGCATTGCCCGAACGCCAATATCTCGGTGCAGCGGGAAGCGCTGAACGGCACCTGGGATGCGCTGAAGAACAACCGGGCGGATCTGATCATCGCCATCGGCCAAATCCCCGACAGCGTACAGGCCAAAACCCTGATGCTCGGCAAGCTCAACTTTGTGCTGTGCGTGTCGCCCTCGCATCCGTTCGCGGCGCAGAAAAAGCCGGTGTGCAAGAAGCAGCGCTTGAACGACATCGTGGTTGCGATCGCCGACAGCAGCCATGAACTGCCCAAACGCAATCACGGCACGTTGCCTTTGCAGCGCCAACTGGTGGTGTGCGACGTGGAAAGCAACCTGGCGCTGCTCAAACGCGGCATCGGCCACGCTTTTCTGCCGCCGTCGCTGATCGAAAAGGAACTGGCCAGCGGCGAACTGGTGACGGTGCCGGTGGAGATGCAAAAGGGCGACGAAATGATTTGGCTGGCGTGGCATCCGGCCAGCAAGGGCGCCGGGTTTAACTGGTGGCATGAGCGGCTGACGCGCAAAAGCGATGTTTACAGCCTGATGGGCCGCGAAGTGGTGCGGGATGGCGGCTATCCTTGGTGCCACAACTGAAGGAATAGAGACGAAGGGACGCGAAAATCAAACGGTTAACTCAATGAAAACCCCGCAGCGCTCGGCTACGGGGTTTTTTTATGGCTTACGCTACGCGGCCCACCTTCAGCCAGGCGCTGTCGGAGCCGGGCGCCGAGGTGATGTAACCCCATTTGGTCTGCCAGACGTAACCCTGATAGGACACCAGCGCGCCCTGCGCGTAAGTGGTGCCCGGCACGTAGGCCGGCGCGGTCATGATCGGCAGGTTGCCGGGGCCGACGCCGGTGTAACGCAGGCCGGTGCCCATATCCAGCTGGCTGTCGTCGTAGTCCGCGGCGTTGAAATAGCGATCCAGCGCGGCAAGCAGATCGCCGTTGCGGTTGTCTTGCCCCAGATGCCAGAACATCACGCCGCCCAGCTGCTGCTGCTTGATGTACTTCGCTTTGTATTTGAAGCTTTCGGCATCGTCATAGGTGACGAACAGCCCGTTCTGCGCATGATACAGGTAAGGGGTTTTGGTCTTGTCGTTCCACAACCGCTGATAGCCGTAGTTGCCCTGCAGCATCTGCTCCAGCTGGCGATAGGAGGCGATGCGCGGATCCTTGTCGCGCACGCACTCTTCGCAGCCCACCAGCCAGTAATCGGTGCTCGGATACGGATCTTCGCCCGGCGTGCTGTGGCTGCTGTACTGGCCGCCGTTGCTGCCGCTGACGCCCCTGAAGGCGCGGCCGTAGAAGGGGACGCCCATCACGATCTTGGCGCTCGGCACGCCTTCCATCATCAGGTGTTGCTGCACCGCGGCGTCGACCGTCAGGCTGAACGGGCTGGGGAAGGCGCGGGTCAGCTCTTCCCAGCTCCAGCCCAGATTGGCTTCGCGCAGCGCGTTGTAGAAGGTCGGCCCGGCCGCGTCGCCGAACAGCGCCGCCTGGTGGTTGGTGATCTTCTCCCAGGGGCCGGCCAGATCGTAGGTCATCAGGTTGATGTAATCGAGCGGCGCGACGATCTGCGCCAGCTTGCTGTAATAGCGCGACAGGAAGAAGGCGCCGCCGGCGCCGGCGATAGTCAACTGATACGGCAGCGCCTGGCGGCCGTCGGCGACGGTTTGCTGATTCAGCAGGGTGCGGATCTCTTGCAGCGCGGCGATGAAACCGTCCACTTCTGATGCTTGTGGGTACTCCCAGTCGATGTCCACGCCGTCGAAGCCGTAATCTTTCATGATGCGCACGCAGGATTGGGCAAACTTGGTGCGCGAGGCCGGGGTTTTCACCGCGTTGACGTAGTTGGCGTGCGACACGCCCAGATCGTTGGAGTAGTACCAACCGCCGATGGAGAACATGATGCGCAGGCTGGGATTGTGCGCCTTGAGCGCGGTCAGGCGGTTGACCACATCGCGCGCCTTGGCATCGTTGGTGGCCGGATCCCAGGCGCATTCCAGGTTGCTGTTGATATCCAGGAACGAGAAGTTGATGTGCGTCAGCTGTTTGGCTTTGGCCGGCGTGATGTTGGAAACCGGGAACGGTACGACGGACGTATCGGACTCGGTGTAATTATTGATTTGGTTGGTCGGAATAAAATAATACCCAATAACGGCTTTGCGTGTGGACATGGTATTTCTCCAGAGTGGATGTTTTTAAGATGGGACATATTTCCCGCAGCCATTAATGTTTATTTTTGGTGAAAACAAAAGTCGAAATAAATCACGATAACAATGAAATTTTATTCATTGCCGTCAACATTGGCGCTTATGCGTTGTGCCAGCGCTCAGCATGAATGAATTCGACCATAGGGCCTGTATTTATTCATTTGCTTTGTAATAGCATCCTTAACTAGATTCTGATTATCCGATGTCCCACCGGCCGTGATTGGCATTTAATTAAAAATAAAAAAGGAGATGAGCTATGTCCAGCATAGAGCCTGACGCTGTTGGCTTAATAGTCCAGCGAGTATGTGAATATCTTCAGCCGGTATTAAACGCCATTTTGGCCGGCGTCATGGCGCTATTGCACGGCGCTTACCGCAACGTGGGCATTCGGCGCCGTTTATTGAATGCGGCGATGTGCGCGTTATTGGCCTGGACGGTGCGCGATGCGCTGGCGCTGATGGGCCTGGAATTAAAGTGGGCGAATTTGGCCAGCGTACTGATTGGCTTTATGGGGGCAGATTACATCAACGCCTTAATTAAAAAATTCATCGGCAAAAAGACGGGGTTTAAAAATGTTAAATGACATCGAAGAGATTCGTTTTACCGCCCGCAGCGAAGAGAACCTGCGCGGCGTGCACCCGGATCTGGTGCGCGTTATTCGTCTGGCGCTGCGTTATTCGCTGGTGCCGTTTTCCGTCAGCGAGGGGCTGCGCAGCATGGCGCGCCAGCGGGAAATGGTGCGCGCCGGCAGCAGTCAAACGCTGCGCAGCCGCCATCTGACCGGCCACGCGGTGGACGTGGTGGCGATGCCGGCGGGGGTGGTCTCCTGGGAGTGGGATTACTACGCGCAGATTGCGGTGGCGGTGCGGCGCGCGGCGCGTGAATGCGGGGTCAACGTCGAATGGGGCGGCGAGTGGAAAACCCTCAAGGATGGCCCGCACTTCCAGCTGGCGTTCCGGGACTATCCGGCATGAGCGGCTGGCTGCAAAAACTGATGCAGGGCGGGTTGCTGCTGCTGTTGCTGGCGGCCATCAGCCTCGGCGGCTACAGCTCGCTGCTGTCGCACCAGTTGGCGTCCGCGCGCCAACAGGCGGCGGAGCTACAGAAAAGCCTGGCGCAGCAGGCCGGGCTGATCGCCACCCTGCAGACCCAGGATGCGCAAAACCGCGCGCTGATGGCGGCGCAGCAGCGGCAGGAACGGCAGCTGCGCCAACAACACGAGGCTTATCAGAGGAAATACCGTGAAGCGATTAAAAACGATCCCTGCGCCGCTCAGCCTCTGCCTGGCGCTGTGCTTGAGCTCCTGCGCCCGGCCGCCGGCGCCGCAGGCCGTGCCGCTGTTGCCCCCTGAATCGGTGTTCGCGCCCTGTGAGCAACCGCGGCTGCAAGGGGAAACCTGGGGCGATGCGGTAAGCTATACCCTGGCGTTACAAACCTCGTTACACATTTGCGCCGGCCAGGTGGAGACGCTCAACGCCTGGCGCGCCACGCTGCCGCCACGCTGACGGCGGCGCTTCTTCGACTCGTCTCGCGATCCTTTTTTTACTTTTAAAACGGTCTTTCGGCCAAGGTTATGGCGCGCTTCAAAGTTTGTGATGTTTCTCTCACTATACTTCAAGGCTGCGCCCTGTCATTGTACTTGGGCGCCACGGCCCACGGCAGGGCGCAGCCTCAAAGCCTTACCTCAACATAAAAGCAAAAAACAAAGGAATCCATAATGGACGAACAGCTCAAACAGAGTGCCCTTGATTTCCATCAGTTTCCTGTCCCAGGGAAGATCCAGGTTTCCCCCACCAAACCGTTGGCGACCCAGCGCGATCTGGCGTTGGCCTATTCGCCGGGCGTCGCCGCGCCTTGCCTCGAGATCGCCGAAGATCCGCTGGCGGCCTACAAATACACCGCGCGCGGCAACCTGGTGGCGGTGATTTCCAACGGCACGGCGGTACTGGGTCTGGGCAATATCGGCGCGTTGGCCGGTAAGCCGGTGATGGAAGGCAAGGGCGTTTTGTTCAAGAAGTTTTCCGGTATCGATGTGTTTGATATCGAAGTGGATGAGCATAACCCTGACAAATTGATCGACATTATCGCCGCGCTGGAACCGACCTTCGGCGGCATCAACCTGGAAGACATCAAGGCGCCGGAGTGTTTCTACATCGAACAGAAACTGCGCGAACGCATGAAGATCCCGGTGTTCCACGACGACCAGCACGGCACGGCGATCATTACCACTGCGGCGGTGCTCAACGGCCTGCGCGTGGTGAAGAAGAATATCTCCGACGTACGCCTGGTGGTGTCCGGCGCCGGCGCGGCCTCCATCGCCTGCCTGAACCTGCTGGTGGCGCTGGGGCTGCGGCAACAGAACATCACCGTTTGCGACTCCAAGGGCGTCATCTATAAAGGCCGTGACGCCAACATGGAGCAGACCAAAGCCGCCTACGCCATCGAGGATAACGGCCAGCGCACGCTGGGCGACGCCATCCCGAACGCCGACATCTTCCTCGGCTGCTCCGGCCCGGGCGTCTTGACGCAGGATATGGTGAAAACCATGGCGCGCGATCCGCTGATCATGGCGCTGGCCAACCCGGAACCGGAAATTCTGCCGCCGCTGGCCAAAGCGGTGCGCCCGGACGCCATCATCTGTACCGGCCGTTCCGATTACCCGAACCAGGTGAACAACGTCCTGTGCTTCCCGTTCATCTTCCGCGGCGCGCTGGACGTGGGCGCGACCACCATCAACGAAGAGATGAAGCTGGCCTGCGTGCACGCCATCGCCGATCTGGCGCTGGCGGAGCAGAGCGACGTGGTGGCTTCCGCCTATGACGATCAGGATCTCTCCTTCGGGCCGGAATACATCATCCCGAAACCGTTCGATCCGCGCCTGATCGTCAAGATCGCGCCGGCGGTAGCCAAGGCGGCGATGGACTCCGGCGTGGCGACGCGCCCGATCGAAGACTTCGACGCTTACGTCGAGAAGCTGGCGGAGTTCGTCTACAAAACCAACCTGTTCATGAAGCCGATCTTCTCGCAGGCGCGCAAAGAGGTGAAGCGGGTGGTGCTGGCGGAAGGCGAGGAAGAGCGCGTGCTGCACGCCACGCAGGAACTGGTGTCGCAGGGGCTGGCCTTCCCGATCCTGGTCGGCCGCCCGAGCGTGATCGAGATGCGCCTGAAAAAGCTGGGTCTGCAGCTGACGCCGGGCAAGGATTTCGAAGTGGTAAACAACGAGTCGGATCCGCGCTTTAACGAATACTGGGGCGAGTACTACCAGATCATGAAACGCCGCGGCGTCTCGCAAGAGCAGGCGCGCCGCGCGGTGATCGGCAACCCGACGCTGATCGCCGCCATCATGCTGCACCGCGGCGAAGCGGACGCGATGATCTGCGGCACCATCGGCAGCTACCACGAGCATTACGACGTGGTGAAGAACGTGTTCGGCTTCCGTGAAGGCGCGCACGTCGCCGGCGCGATGAACGCGCTGCTGCTGCCGAGCGGCAACACCTTTATCGCCGACACCTACGTCAACGACGATCCGACCCCGGAACAGCTGGCGGAGATCACCCTGATGGCGGCGGAAACCGTGCGCCGCTTCGGTATCGAGCCGAAGGTGGCGCTGCTGTCTCACTCCAGCTTCGGCTCTTCCGACTGCCCGGCGGCGCGCAAGATGCGCAAAACGCTGGAGCTGGTGAACGAGCTGGCGCCAGAGCTGGAGATCGACGGCGAAATGCACGGTGACGCCGCGCTGGTGGAAAGCATCCGTCACGATCTGATGCCGGACAGCCCGCTGAAAGGCTCGGCCAACCTGCTGATCATGCCGAACATGGAAGCGGCGCGCATCAGCTACAACCTGCTGCGCGTCTCTTGCTCGGAAGGGGTGACCGTCGGGCCGGTGCTGATGGGGGTCGCCAAGCCGGTGCACATCCTGACGCCGATCGCCTCGGTGCGCCGCATCGTCAACATGGTGGCGCTGGCGGTGGTGGAAGCCCAGACCCAGCCGCTGTAAGCCCGGGTTGAGTGACTGGCCCCCTGCACCGCTGGCGCCGGGGGCTTTTTTTATGCCTTGCAGCGTGCAGCGATGGCGCGGATATCCTGCGGGGTGGTGCGGCAACAGCCGCCGATCAATTGTGCGCCGAGCGCGCGCCACTCCGTCGCCTGATCGGCCAGGCTGCCGTGCTCGCCGCCGCAGGCGTGCCAGGTTTTGCTCACCGCATCGTAGTGCTCGCCGGAGTTCGGGTAAACCAGCAGCGGCTTGTCGGCCAGCGCGTTCAGTTGACGCAGCGCCGGGGCGACCTTGTCCAGCGCGATGCAGTTGATGCCGATGGCCAACACCTGCGGGTTGCCGCGCAGCGCGGACAGGACCTCCGTCAGCGGCGTACCGTCGCTGAGATGTTGACTGCCGCGCAGGGTAAAGGCGAACCAGGCGCCGAGCGTCGGGAATTCCTGCAGCAGCGTCAGCAGCGCCTGCAGTTCGGCGAACGACGGCAGCGTTTCGCAGGCCAGCAGATCGACGCCGGCGGCCGCCAGGGCGGCGATGCGCGGGCGGTGGAAGGCCATCATGTCATCCTGCGCCAGCCGGTAATCGCCGCGGTATTCCGAGCCGTCGGCCAGATAGGCGCCGTACGGGCCCACCGAACCGGCGATCAGCAGCGGTGCCGCCTGCGGGTGCGCGGCCAGATAATCGCGGCGCGCCCGCTGCGCCAGTTGCACGCTTTTGGCGATCAGCGCCAGCGATTGCTCCTGATCCAGGTCGCGGCGCAAGAAGCCCTGCGGCGTGGCCTGATAGCTGGCGGTGATGGCGCATTGGGCGCCGGCGTTGAAATAATCGAGATGCACCTGATAGATAAGCTCGGGATTTTCAATCAGCACCTTGGCCGACCACAGCGGATCGGTCAGATCGCAGCCGCGCGCTTCCAGCTCGGTGGCCAGCGCGCCGTCCAGGATCAGCGTAGGATGTTCGGCCAGCAGGCGGGCGACGGGGTTGTTAACCGACATGTTGTTCTCCCAAAGCGGTTTTTTGCCCGGCGCGCCGGGTCAGGAAATAGGTGAGGTAGCACAGGGCGACGAACGGCAGCCCACAGTAGAGCGCAATGCGCTGCTCCGGATCGAACGCCAGCCCGATGCAGGCCAGCAGGCACAGCGCAAAGCCGAGGAGCGGCGTCAATGGGTAGCCGGGCGCGCGGTATTTCAGGCCGCTTATCGGCTGGCCGCTGCGCAGGTAGGCGCGGCGGAAAGCATAGTGGGCCGCGCAGATGCTCAGCCACACCGCCACCACCGCAAAACCGGAGATCGCCGACAGGGCGACAAACACCGTGTCCGGCGCGATCACGCTGGTCAGCAGCGCCAGCACGCCGCCGAGCATGCTGAAGGTCAGGGCGTTGATCGGAATGCCGCGCGTATTGACGCGCGCAAAGTAGGCCGGCAGGGTGCGCTGGTGGGCTAGCGACCACAGCATGCGCCCCGAGGCGTACAGGCCGGAGTTGGCCGCCGACAGGATGGCGGTCAGGATCACGAAGTTGAAGATATCGGCGGCGTAAGGCACGCCGATGCGTTCAAACACCAGCACGAACGGGCTTTTGACGATCCCCGCCTGATCCATCGGGATCAACGCCGCCAGCACGAAGACCGTGCCGATAAAGAACAGCATCAGGCGGATCACCGTAGTGCGGATCGCCAGCGGCACGACTTTTTCCGGGTTCTCGGTTTCGCCGGCGGCGATGCCGATCAGTTCCGTGCCGGAGAAGGCGAAGTTCACCGCCACCATGGTCATCAGGATCGGCAGCGTGCCGTGCGGCAGCCAGCCGGAAGCGGTCAGGTTATGCAGGAACGGCGCCGGGGTACCGTCTTTCATCGGCAGCAGGCCGAACATGGCGGCGCCGCCCAGAATGATAAACGCCAGAATGGTCACCACTTTGATCAGCGAAAACCAGAATTCGCTTTCGGCGAAAAAGCGGGTGGTCACCACGTTAAGCAGGAAAATGGCCACGCAGAAGATCAAACACCACAGCCACACTGGCGACTGCGGGAACCAGTACTGCATGCAGAATCCGGCGGCGGTCAGGCTGGAGCCGAGCGCCACCGTCCAGGTGAGCCAATACAGCCAGGCGACGGTATAGCCGGTGGCCGGCCCCAAATAGCGCGAAGCATAGACGTGAAAAGCGCCGGTTTCCGGCATCGCCACCGACAGCTCGCCCAGGCACAGCATCACCGGATACACCACCAGCGCGCCGATCAGGTAGGCCAGCAGCGTGCCGAGCGCCCCGGTGGTGGAGATGATGTAGCCGGTGTTGAAAAACAGCCCGGTGCCGATCACGCCGCCCAGCGACAGCATCACCAGGTGCCGGGCCTTCATGCTGCGTTTGAACTGTCCTGCGGCGGGTGCCGATGGTTGCATAATAATCTATCCGTATAGACGTCTAAATATCTGAATGGCTATTGGTTATACCCGCAATGCTTTTTCAACGCAATGCACAGCCGGCGATCGCCGCGTAAAAAAATCGTTAAGCCGGATCTATATGCAAATGATAATTATTATCTATAATGTCGCCATTTTCGATAATGGGGCAACATGATGAGATACCTGATTTTATTGGCGGCGTTGGCGCTCGGCGCCTGCAGCCAGGCGCCGGTGAAGGCGCCGGCCAACGACGTCGCGAGTTTGGGGAGCATCACCGATCTGCACAGCGGCGCGACCCTGACGCCGGAGCAGCTGTTGACGCGACTGGCGCAGCAGCCGCGGGTGATCCTGGGTGAGAAACATGACAATCCTTACCACCATCAGATTGAGCAATGGCTGGTGCAGCAACTGCCGCAGCGGCGGCCGCAGGGCAGCGTGCTGATGGAGATGATCAATCCGAACCAACAGGCGCAGATCGACAAGGTCAAGCAGTGGTTGCAGAGCGATCCGACGGTGCGCGACGGCCGCGTAGCGGAGCTGATCGCCTGGCAGCCGGGCTGGAAGTGGGCGCTGTATGGCGGGGTGACGATGGCGGCGATGCGCGCGCCTTACCCGCTGTGGTCGGCCAACCTGGATCGCAGCGAGATTACTGCGTTCTATCAGCAGCCGCAATTCCCGGCGGGGCAGCTATCGGCGCAGCCGGCGGTGCGCAAGGCGCTGGAAGAGACCATCCGCACTTCGCACGGCGGCAAGATTGAGGCCGACCAGTTGCGTGCGATGCTGGCGATCCAGCAGCAGCGCGACCGGCGCATGGCTGAGCGCCTGCTGGCGGCGCCCACGCCCGCGCTGTTGATCGCCGGTGGCTATCACGCCGCCAAATCGGTGGGGGTGCCGCTGCACGTGCGGGATCTGCAACCGGCGGCGGCGCTGACGGTGCTGATGCTGGCGGAGCAGGGCGTACAGGTCGATGCGAACACCGCAGACTACCTGTGGATCACACCATCAGTGAAATGAATACGTTAAGAGAGTGAAAAGGGGTGTTAATTATAGTTGCAAATGATTATCATTAGTAAATGTGATCTGCAATCATTCGCAATTAAGCAAGCTAATGCCCCTATGTTAAGTCAGTCATACTCCCTCCCGGCCTTTGAACTGCCGCAGCCGCGCTGGACGCGCGGCCTGCTGCTCGCTCTGGCGGCGCACGCGGCGTTGGTGCTGCTGTTTTACTGGCCGCAGACGGCGCTGGAGCCGGTGGTGTTGCCACCGCCGGCGGTGATGATGAGCTGGGCGGCGCAGATTGAAGCGCCGGAAAGCAAGCCGCTGCCGCTGGGCGTGCAGCAGGCGGAATCCGCTGCGGCGCAGCCGGCGGAGCAGCAGCAACAGCCGGATCTGCCCAAGCTGGCGCGCGCCGAGAAAGCGAAAATCGTGACGGCGCAGAAGAAGCGCGCCGAACGCCGCCCCCCGCAAAAAACGCAGCCGCAGCCTAAGCCGCAGGAACAGGCCAAAGAGACGCGCAACGCCGCCGCGTCCAGCGCCGCCGCGCCGCAGGCGCAGACGCTCTCTCACCAGACCGCCGCACCGATCAACAGCGACGCCAACAGCAACGCGCAGGCAAAACTGTCGTGGGAGAGCCTGGTGAAAGGCAAACTGAACCGCATCAAGGATTACCCTTTGGATGCCCGCAGCCGCCGGCGCAGCGGCATGCCGCAGGTCAGTTTCAGCGTCGACGCGCAGGGGCGGGTCTCGAACGTTACGCTGCTGGTGCGCTCCGGCACTGCGTCGCTGGATCGGGAAGCGGTAGCGGTGGTGTCGCGCGCTCAGCCGTTGCCGCCGCCGCCGCCGGAGATGCTGCAGCAGGGGGCCGTCAGGGTGACGATGCCGATCGATTTCAATCTGGCGGAGCTGAATGCCCGCCGTTAATGCCCGCAGGCGCCGCATCGCCGTCGTGCGCCTTTTCAAACTTCGTGAGGGATTATGAATCCGCTGTTATCCACCCCGCGCCGTCGCATCGCGGCCGCGCTCTGGCTTTCTTTAGGCGTCGCCGGCGCCGCGCTGGCGCAACCGCAGCCGCCGTTGGCGGAACGCGCGCCGAAAGCGCTGACGGCGCACGGCGAGACGCGCACCGACGATTACTACTGGCTGCGCGACGACAGCCGAAAAGAGCAGAAGGTGCTGGACTACCTGAAGGCGGAGAACCGCTACACCGAGCAGATGATGGCGCCGTACCAGAAGCTGCGCGCCACGCTGTATCAGGAGATGCTGGGTCGCATGAACCCTGACGATCGTTCGGTGCCGTATCAGCTCAACGGCTATCGCTATCAGGAAAGCTACGCCGCCGGTAAAGATTTCGCGCGGTATCAGCGCCAGGCGCTCACCGCCGACGCGCCGTGGCAAACCTTGCTGGACGCCAATCAGCGCGCGGCCGGCCATGCCTACTATCGCCTGGGGGCGATGGACGTCAGCCAGGACAACCGCCGGCTAGCGGTGGCCGAAGATCTGCAGGGCCGCCGCCAATACCGCATCTCCCTGCGCGAGATAGGCAGCGAACGCTGGTCGCCGGAAACGCTGGAAAACACCTCCGGCAACATGGTGTGGGCCAACGACAACCAAACCCTGTTCTACGTGCGCAACCACCCGCAAACGTTGTTGCCATACCAGGTCTACCGCCATCAGTACGGTACGCCGACGGCGGAAGATAAGCTGGTGTACCAGGAAAACGACCCGGCGTTCTACCTCAGCCTCGGCCGCTCGTCCTCGCGCGATTACCTGATTCTGACCATCAGCGGTAACACCACCTCCGAGGTGCGCCTGATCGACGCCAATCAGCCGCAGCGCGAGCCGCAGCTGTTCGCCGCCCGGCAGAACGGCCGCGAGTATTATCTCGATCACTACCGCGGCGAGTTCTATCTGCGTTCCAACCATCAGGATCCGAACTTCGGCCTGTACCGCACGGCGGCGGCGGGCAAACCCTGGCAGACGCTGATCGCGCCGCAGGCGCAGCACGAGGTGGAGAGCTTCAGCCTGTTCCGCGACTGGCTGGTGGTGCAGGAGCGCGCCAACGGGCTGGTGCAGCTGCGGCAAATCAGCTGGGACGGCAAAACCGAGCGCGCCATCCCGTTCGACGACGCCAGCTACATGGCCTGGCTGGGCTATAACCCCGAGCCGGACAGCGATCGGTTGCGCTACGGCTATTCGGCGATGACCACGCCGACCCGCACCTATGAGTGGGATCTGAACAAGGGCGAGCGCACCCTGCTGAAGCAGCAAGAGGTGAAAGGCGTCGATCCGAGCCTGTATCACAGCGAGCGCATCTGGGTAACGGCGCGCGACGGCGTGAAGGTGCCGGTCTCGCTGGTGTACCGCACATCGCTGTTCAAAAACGGGCATAACCCGCTGCTGGTGTACGGCTACGGCGCTTACGGCATGAGCATGGATCCAGCGTTCAGCGCCAACCGCATCAGCCTGCTGGATCGCGGCTTCGTCTATGCGCTGATCCACGTGCGCGGCGGCGGGGAGCTGGGGCAGAGCTGGTACAAACAGGGCAAGCTGACGCACAAACCGAACAGTTTCAACGATTTCATCGACGCCACCCAGGCGCTGATCAAAGACGGCTACGGCCAACCAGGGCGCATCTACGCCATGGGCGGCAGCGCCGGCGGCTTGCTGATGGGGGCGGTGATCAATCAGGCGCCGCAGCTGTACAACGCGGTGGTGGCGCAGGTGCCGTTCGTCGACGTGGTGACCACCATGCTGGACGACAGCATTCCGCTCACCACTGGGGAGTACGAGGAGTGGGGCAACCCGCACCAGCCGGCCGCCTATGCGCTGATGAAGTCCTACAGCCCGTACGACAACGTGCGCAAGCAGCGTTACCCGAACCTGCTGGTTACCAGCGGCTTGTACGACTCGCAGGTGCAGTATTGGGAGCCGGCCAAATGGGTGGCGAAGCTGCGGCGCTTCAAGCAGGGCGATTCGCTGCTGCTGCTCTCCACCGACATGACCGCCGGCCACGGCGGCAAATCGGGCCGCCTGGCGCGGCTGGAAAACGGCGCGCTGGAGTACGCCTTTATTCTGGCGGCGGACCGGCAGGCGCAGAAATAACCTTCAGCGCCGCGGCACGCTGCGGCGCAATAAAACAATAACAATCTTTTACCGCGCTTTCGGCGGGCTTTTTGCTGGGCATTGTCGGCCATCAAACCTTATTGGCTATTTCTGGGGATATATGAAAATCAAAATGATAGCGAGCCTGATCGGCGCGGGACTGGCGCTGTACGGGCCGGCTGCGGCCGCGCAGGAACAGGCGGAAAATAATAAAGGCAGCGTGGCGTTCAGCCCGCTCAACGTCTCGGCCGCCGACAGCGGCAACAGCAGCGAAAAAGACGCGTTGGCGAGGCCAGGTGCGTTCAGCTCGCGCGACGAAAACAAGAATCTGGAGTCGGTGGACAGCATTCTGCGCAGCATGCCGGGCACCTATACCCAGATCGATCCCGGCCAGGGATCGGTCAGCGTCAATATCCGCGGCCTGAGCGGCTTTGGCCGGGTCAACACCATGGTCGACGGCATCACGCAAAACTACTACGGCAACTCGCCGAGCGACGCAGCGCACGGGGGATTGCCCACCAGCCAGTTCGGGGCGCTGATCGATCCTAACTTTATCGTCGGCGTCGACGTGGCGCGCGGCAATGCCACCGGCTCCGCTGGGGTGAACGCCCTGGCGGGCAGCGCCAACTTCCGCACTATCGGCGTGGACGACGTAGTATTTTCCGATAACCCGTTCGGCGTGCGCACCAAATTCTCGGTGGGCAATAACGGCATCGGCCGCAGCGGCATGATCGCCGTGGGCGCCAAAACCGCCGCCTTTGCCGACGGCGGCAGCCTGGGGGCGATGGCGGCCATCAGCGGCAGCTCCATCACCTCCAACTACAAAAACGGCGCCGGTTTCGACAGCGAGGTGTTCAACGTCGATAAAACCTATCGTCAGAACCCGAAATCCCAGCTGTTCAAGGTGGACATCAAGCCGGATGCCTTCAACAGCATCGAACTGTCGGCGCGCAGCTACCAGAATAAAATCACCCGCCGCCACATCGACAGCGACGATTTCTACCTTAAATACCACTACGCGCCGTTCTCGGAACTGATCGATTTCAACCTGACCGCCAGCACCAGCCGCGGCAAACAGCAATTTATGTCCGACAACATGGCGGGATTCAGCGACAGCACGGCGAAAAACATCTCCGATGCGCTGGATATCAACAACACCAGCCGTTTCAGCCTGCAGGATGTCGATTTCGCCTTCAGCTACGGCGGCAAGCTGGTGCGCAACGAGTATAAGAAAAAGGCCTCCGGTTTGGTGACGGATGACAATCAGGCGGAAAGCATGCCGGTGGGCATTGCCGGCAAACAAGATATCTCCAGCCTGTACAGTGGGTTGCAGGCCAACTACGGCATCTGGCAGGGGAATTTCGATCTGAACTACACCGCCTATCGCCTCTCCGGCTATAAGCCGGCCTGTGACGAACGCGTAGAGTGCTTCCCGCAGGGCGCCAGCAATATCACTCGCAATGAACAGGGTTTCAATCCGTCGGTCATGCTGTCGGCGCAGGTGACGCCGTGGCTGCAGCCGTTCGTCAGCTACAGCAAGTCGATGCGCGGGCCGAATATCCAGGAGGTGTTCTTCGCCAACAGCGGCGGCCAGTCGATGAACCCGTTCCTGAAGGGCGAAAAAGCGGAGACCTGGCAGGGCGGTTTCAACGCCAATGCCCACGATCTGTTGTTCAAGCAGGACAGCTTCCAACTGAAAGCGGTCTATTTCGAAACCAGGATCAAAAACTACATATCCAGCCAAACCTACCTGGTGTGTAAAAACCGCCAGAAGTGTAACCGTTCGCAGGCGACGCAGGAAGAGTGGGATAACGCGGACGTCAACGTCAGCATGACCATGTACAGCAACGCCCCAGAACCGGTCAAAATGCGCGGGGTGGAGCTCGAAGCGCTGTACGACGCCGGTTTCGCCTTCACCAAGCTGTCGTTAAGCAAGGAGCATACCTCCCAGCCGACCAACCAGGCCAGCAACGTTTTCGGCGCGGGCGATATCAGCGAACTGCCGGAGTTTTACTTCACGCTGGACAGCGGAGTGCGCCTGCTGGACGAGACGTTGACGCTGGGCGGGGTGGTGAAATACACCGGCAAGTCGGTGCGCCTGTCGCCTGATTCCACTCTCGATGAAAACGAACAGTTGATGAAGGAGCCGGCGCCGCATATTCCGACCATTATCGATCTGTACGGCACCTATCAGGTGAATCGCAATCTGCTGCTGAAGCTCAGCGTGCAAAACCTGATGGACAAGGACTACTCGGACGCGCTGAACAAGATGAATTCGCTGCCGTCGCAGTCACAAGATTTCACGCCGACCAACACCGCCCGTGGGCGGACTTATATCTTCGGGGGGGAGTTGCGCTTCTAAACCGCAGCAGAGCAGGGCGCAGTTCATTCATCACTGCGCCCGCTTTGCTTGCAGCAGCCATTTGTCCAGCTCGTTGGCGAACTGCTGGCGGTCGCGCTGGTTCAGGGCGTTCGGGCCGCCGGTCTGGATGCCGCTGGCGCGCAGGGTATCCATAAAATCGCGCATGTTGAGGCGCTCGCGGATGGTGTCCGGCGTATAGCGCTCGCCGCGCGGGTTCAGCGCCACCGCGCCTTTCTCTATCACCTCCGCCGCCAGCGGGATATCGGCGGTGATCACCAGATCGCCCGCTTCGCAGCGGCGCACGATCTCGTTGTCGGCCACGTCGAAGCCGGCCGCCACCTGCAGTGAACGGATGTACTTCGACGGCGGTGTGCGCAATGGCTGGTTCGCCACCAGCGTTACGGTGATGGCGGTACGATCGGCGGCGCGGAACAGCACCTCTTTGATCACGTTCGGACAGGCGTCTGCATCGACCCAAATCTGCATCATTTCGGCTCCTGCAGCCAGTCGCGCACCGGCAGGAAATCACGCGCCAGCGCCGCTTCCGGGCTGTCGCCTTCCGGCTGGTAGTTATATTCCCAACGCACCAGCGGCGGCATCGACATCAGAATGGACTCGGTGCGCCCGCCGGTTTGCAGCCCGAACAGCGTGCCGCGATCCCACACCAGGTTGAACTCCACGTAGCGGCCGCGGCGATACAGCTGGAACTGGCGCTCGCGCTCGCCCCAGGTCAAGGCCTTGCGTTTTTCCACGATCGGCAGATAGGCGTCGAGGAAGCCCTGGCCCACCGCGCGGGTGAAGGCGAAGCAGTGGTCGAAGTCCGGGGTGTTCAGATCGTCATAGAACAGGCCGCCGATGCCGCGCGCTTCGTTGCGGTGCTTGATGAAGAAGTAATCGTCGCACCACTGTTTGTATTTGGGGTAGACCTCGTCGCCGAACGGCGCGCACAGCTCGGCCGCGGTGCGGTGCCAATGCACGGCATCCTCTGCGAAACCGTAGAACGGCGTCAGATCAAAGCCGCCGCCGAACCACCACACCGGCGCCTCGCCCGGCTTTTCGGCGATGAAGAAGCGCACGTTGGCGTGGCTGGTGGGCACGTAGGGGCTGAGCGGATGGATAACCAATGAGACGCCCATCGCCTGGAAGCTGCGCCCGGCCAGCTCCGGCCGGTGCGCGGTCGCCGAGGCCGGCAGGGTGGCGCCGGAGACGTGCGAGAAGTTGACCCCCGCCTGTTCGAACACCGCGCCGTTGGTCAACACGCGGCTGCGGCCACCGCCGCCTTCTTCACGCGTCCATTGGTCTTCGGTGAACGCGGCGCCGCCGTCGGCCTGGGCGAGCTGCGCGCAGATGTGATCCTGCAGCGCCAGCAGGAAGGATTTTACTTCAGCGATGTTAGGTAAACTCATGCGGGGTCTTTATAGCGTCTGGCTGAACAAGGCGCTGAGTATACTCTTATTCGCCGCCCGCGGCATCAGCGGGGTTTGCGTTGGTGGGCGTCGAAGTAGTCGAAGAAGTTAACGATGCCGTCCGCGATGGCGCGGGCAATCTTCTCGCGAAACGCGGTGGTGCCCAGCAGCCGCTCTTCGTTCGGGTTGGTGATGAACGAGGTTTCCACCAGCACCGAGGGAATGGACGGCGATTTCAACACCGCAAACGCCGCCTGTTCGGTGCTGTCGCTGTGCAGATGGTGTACTGGGCGGATCTGGCCGAGCACGTGGCGGCCGAGCGTCAGGCTGTTGTTGATGGTGTCGGTTTGCACCAGATCGAACAGCACCTGCTGCAGGTAGTTGTCCTGATCCTTGTATTTACCGCCCGCCACGTCGTCGGCGGCGTTTTCACGGTTGGACAGGTAGCGCGCCATGGCGCTGCTGGCGCCGCGGTTGGACAGGGCGAACACCGAAGCGCCGGAGGCCGACGGGCTGGTAAAGCCGTCGGCGTGAATCGAAATGAACAGGTCGGCCTGGTGCTGGTGGGCGATCTCCACCCGCTGGAACAGCGGAATGAACTCGTCTTCTTCGCGCGTCAGGCGCGCCTCGACGTGATCGCGCTCATGCAGGAAACGGCGCACGTGGTTGGCGATTTCCAGCACGATGTGTTTTTCCTGCGAGCCTTCGTGGCCGACCGCGCCGGAGTCGATGCCGCCGTGGCCGGGATCGATCATCACCAGCTTCTTGGCTCCGGCCGGTTTCGCCGCCGGCTTGCTGTGCTGATTGCGCAGCAGGCCTTCCGCCCTGGCGCGTTGGCTTTTCACGCCGAGCAGCGCCACCGCCAGGCCGGAAAGCAAAAGTTGGCGTCGCGTCGGGGAAACGGCAAGCGGTTTAAAATTGAGGAAGGGTTTACCCTGCTTTTTCATTACGCAACGCTCCGTCGACGTTTCTATTTTGCGACGTTATATCGTATTGATAATCATTAATCGACCCGATAACTATTTCCATTTATTACGCCTGTTACCGGCGATTTCTGGCAAATAGCGCGGTAAATCGCAGTTTGATATTGCGTAAGTGAATAATCACGCGATAATCAGATAAACACCTTAATTAACAGCGGCCAACATCGATGGAAATTCGCGTATTTCGACAAGACGACTTTGAAGAAGTCATTACCCTGTGGGAGCGCTGCGATTTGCTGCGGCCCTGGAACGATCCGGAAATGGACATCGAGCGCAAGCTGAACCACGATCCGGAGCTGTTCCTGGTGGCGGAAGTCGGCGGCGAAGTGGTCGGTTCGGTGATGGGCGGCTATGACGGCCACCGCGGCTCGGCATATTACCTCGGGGTGCATCCCGACTATCGCGGGCGCGGCATCGCCAATGCGTTGATCAACCGTCTGGAGAAGAAGTTGATCGCCCGTGGCTGCCCGAAAATCCAGATTATGGTGCGCGAAGACAACGACACGGTGGTCGAGATGTACGAGAAGCTCGGCTACGAGATCCAGGGCATCACCAGCCTGGGCAAGCGGCTGATCGAAGATCAGGAATATTGAGCGGGCGGCGGGCGGCGGCGTTGCACCGCCCGCCGCAGTGCATTACGGCAGCTTTTTGACGGTTTTCACGTCCACTTCGACGCTGCTCCAGTCTTTATCCACTTTGCCTTCCAACTGCACCTTGTCTTTCGGCGTAACGGTTTGGCCGTTCCAGCGCTTGCGATCGATTTCGACCGTCAGCGTGCCGGTGGCATCGCGGAAGGTATAGGTGTCGTCGCCGATGCGCTGCTCGATATTGCCCTGCAGCATCACCCAGGTGTCATCGCTCAGCGATTTCACCTTGTCCACGGTGGTCAGCGCCGCGCTGGGGCCGGAGAAACCGCCCTGAGGAGCGGGTTGCGTTTGGGCCTGCGGCGCGGCCGGATCGAGGAACCCGCCTTGTTGCGCCAGTACCGGTGCGCTGCACAGCGCGATCAGAGCGGCCAGAGTCAGTTTTTTCATGTTGCGCTTCCTTATCATCGTTATCGAAAATCACATCCCGCTGATATCGGGCTGCTTGTTAAGTGCTAACGATTAAAACACACCGATCTTAAGAGCTTCTTAAGCCGACGCATTGAAATTCCCGCCGCCGGCGCCCATCTGTAGCCATAGTCTTTATTCTGTTGGCAAGGAACGATCGTTGAAGCCATTCTCACCCCGGTTTTCCCCGGACGATTACGACCAGCACGGCGCGCTGCGGCTGCCGCTGGGATTTTGGGCCGTGTTGATTTTGCAGGCGCGCACCTGGCTGCTGTTCGTGATGGCCGGCGCTTCGCGCGAGCAGGGCGAAAGCTTGCTGGCGCTATTTTATCCGGATACCCAACGTTTTTGGTACGGCATGCTGCTCGGCCTGCCGGCGGCGCTGGCGTTTTTGCTGAGCGGCCGCCGCCACCAATGGCCGCGGCTGTGGCGCGGCTGGCGCTGGGGGCTGGCTGTCTCCCTGCTGGCGTCGCTCGGCGGCTCGCTGTTCAGTCTGTGGCGCCAGGACGGCGATGCGCCGGGGCTGGAGCTGGCGTTGGCGCTGCTCGATGCGCTGGCGCTAAGCTATCTGTTGCTGAATGCGCGCCTGAAAGCCTGCTTTGCGCCGGCGGAGCACGCCGACTAATTGCCGAGAAGTGCGGCACTTTTCGCATTTTCCGCACTCCAAGCTGGCAACCGTTGGCGTAGTGCGGGCCGTTGTGAGAGGCTGGCACGCAGCAAAATGCCGAGTGCGGCGGGGGCGGGTTACCGCCCCGTGCCATTGATGTTTAAGGAGCTAGAGATGAATATTCGCCCCCTGCTGTTAGGGCTTCCGCTGTTACTGACCGGCTGTTCGAGCATGTCCAATTTCTCCTGGTCCAGCCTGTCGCCGTTCAACTGGTTCGGCAGCAGCCTGGAGGTCGGCGCCAAGGGCGTCGGCAAGCTCAACGCCGGCACGCCGATGTCGGAAAGCGCCATCAACGACGGGCTGGACGGCAACTACCGCCTGCGCGGCGGCATGGCGACCAGCAACGGCCAGATCGTCTCTTATTACCAGGCGCTGTCCGGCGACGAGGTGAAGCTGGTGATCACCGGCGAACCGAAAGGGCGTCTGCAGCGGGTAGACGTGCTGGATCCGCAAGTGGCGACGGAGTGGGGCAACAAGCTCGGCACGCCGTTCGGCGACATGTACAGCAAGGCGTTCGGTTCCTGTAAACCGGGCAGCGGCGAAGACGCCGGTAAAGTGGAGTGCGTGGCGGAGCAGAGCAAGTACGTCACCTACATCTTCAGCGGCAAGTGGGCCGGGGCGCAGGATATCATCCCGCCGGACGACACTCTGAAAAGCTGGACGGTCAGCAAAATCATCTGGCACGCCAAGCCGCAGCAGTAACGCGTTCAACGGGCGTCGGTTCGCGGCGCCTGTCTTTTCAAGCCATTACCCCTATTTTCTTTGCGCTGCTGCAAGGCAATCGCCCGTGCTTGCGGTATGATAGCGCGCGTTTGTAACAGGGAACCCGCGCGTCAACCGCCATACCTTACCTGTTGCCGGATTCTGTATTGAGGATAACAACATGACACAGGTTCAGAGCGGCATTCTGCTGGAGCACTGCCGTTTCGCCATTTTTATGGAAGCCAGCGTACAGGGCGAGTTCGCCGACTTGCGCCAGGGCTGCAAGCAGTTTTGTCAGACGCTGAGCGAGCTGCAGCAGCAGTTCCCCGATGCGCGCCTCGGCGCGGTGATCGCTTTCGGCTACGATGTTTGGCACGATCTCTCCAGCGGCCAGGGCGCGCAAGAGCTGAAGCCGTTCACGCCGCTCGGCAAAGGGCTGGCGCCGGCCACCCAGCGCGATATGCTGATCCACATCCAGTCGCTGCGTCATGACGTCAACTTCACGCTGGCGCAGGCCGCGCTGGCGGCGTTTGGCAACGCCATCAAGATCGAAGAAGAAACCCACGGTTTCCGCTGGGTAGAAGAGCGCGATTTGAGCGGCTTTATCGACGGCACCGAAAATCCGAAGGGCGAGCAGCGCCCGGCAGTGGCGACGATCGCCGAAGGCGAAGAGGACGCAGGCGGCAGCTACGTGCTGGTGCAGCGCTACGAGCACAACCTGCGCCAGTGGCAGCGCTTTACCACCGAACAACAGGAACAGATTATCGGCCGCACCAAGCACGACAGCGAAGAGCTGCCGGCCGATCAGCGCCCGGATACCTCGCACGTCAGCCGCGTCGATCTGAAAGAGAACGGCAAAGGCCTGAAAATTTTGCGCCAGAGCCTGCCTTACGGCACCGCCAGCGGTAAGCACGGCCTGTTCTTCATCGCGTATTGCGCGCGCCTGCACAATATCGAGCAGCAGCTGCTGAGCATGTTCGGCGATCTGGACGGCAAACGCGACGCGATGCTGCGTTTCAGCCGTGCGGTGACCGGCAGCTACTACTTCGCGCCATCGCTGACGCGCCTGCTGTCACTTTGACGCCGTTGCCGAAGCCGGCTTGCCCGGCTTCGGTCCGTTTCCCCGCCCCAAAACGCCTCGCATTCCCTGCCTTATAGCGTTTGATGCTTGTAAATCACTAAACGGTATATAAAAGCGTTACAGCTCCGCACCGAGTTATAAATACACTGGTCGTCAATAAGGCGAAAGCCTGAAGGAATGACTCAGTGATAAGGTGCAGAATGAAACAAAACCGGGTTAAAAATCTCGTGCTGAAAGGTTGGCTGGCGGCTGCGCTGTTGGCGAGCGGCGCCGCGTCGGCGGCGGAATTGCTGAACAGCTCTTATGACGTTTCCCGTGAATTGTTCGTCGCGCTGAATCCCGGCTTTGAACAGCAGTGGAATCAACAGCATCCGAACGACAAGCTGACCATCAAACAATCGCATGCCGGCTCGTCGAAGCAGGCGCTGGCGATCCTGCAGGGTTTGCGCGCCGACGTGGTGACGTATAACCAGGTCACCGACGTGCAAATCCTGCACGATCGCGGGCAGCTGATCCCGGCGGACTGGCAGGCGCGCCTGCCGAACAACAGTTCGCCGTTCTATTCCACCATGGCGTTTCTGGTGCGCAAGGATAACCCGAAGGGCATCCACACCTGGAACGATCTGGTGCGCGACGACGTGAAGCTGGTGTTCCCGAACCCGAAAACCTCCGGCAACGGCCGTTACACCTATCTGGCCGCCTGGGGCGCCGCCAGCCAGGCCGACGGCAACGACGCGGCCAAGACCCGCGCCTTCATGACCCGCTTCCTGAAAAACGTGCTGGTGTTCGATACCGGCGGCCGCGGCGCGACCACCACCTTCGTTGAGCGCGGCTTGGGCGACGTGCTGATCAGCTTCGAGTCCGAAGTGAACAACATCCGCAAGCAATACGGTGAAGACAAGTACGAAGTGATCGTGCCGCCGGTCGATATTCTGGCGGAGTTCCCGGTGGCCTGGATCGACAAAAACGTCGAGCGTAACGGCACCGAACAGGCGGCCAAAGCCTATCTGAACTATCTCTACAGCCCGGCGGCGCAGCAGGTGATCACCAGCTTCTACTACCGCGTGTATGACCAGAAAGCGATGGCGGCGGCGAAGGGGCAATTCCCGGATACCCAACTGTTCCGCGTGGAAGATCAATTCGGCGGCTGGCCGCAGGTGATGAAAACCCACTTCGCCACCGGTGGCGAGCTGGATCAGCTGTTAGCGGCAGGGCGCAAGTAAATGTTGGCGTTGTCGTCCAGTAAGCGGGTGCTGCCCGGATTTGGCCTCAGCCTCGGCAGCAGCCTGTTTTATACCTGTTTGATCCTGCTGCTGCCGCTCACCGCGCTGGTGATGCAGCTGGCGCAGATGAGCCTGGCGCAATACTGGGAAGTGATTTCCAATCCGCAGGTGGTGGCGGCGTATAAAGTGACGCTGCTGGCGGCCGGCGTCGCCAGCCTGTTCAACGCGGTGTTCGGCATGCTGATGGCCTGGATCCTGACGCGCTACCGTTTTCCCGGCCGCTCGCTGCTGGATGGCCTGATCGATCTGCCGTTTGCGCTGCCGACCGCGGTGGCCGGCCTGACGCTGGCGGGGCTGTTTTCCACCACCGGCTGGTACGGTCAGTGGCTGGCGCACTTCGACATCAAGGTCACCTTTACCTGGCTTGGGATCGCGGTAGCGATGGCGTTCACCAGCCTGCCGTTTGTGGTGCGCACCGTGCAGCCGGTTCTGGAAGAGCTGGGGCCGGAATACGAAGAGGCGGCCGAGACGCTGGGCGCCACGCGCTGGCAGAGCTTCCGCCGCGTGGTATTGCCCGAGGTGGCGCCGGCATTGTTGGCCGGCACCGCCATCTCCTTTACCCGCAGCCTGGGCGAGTTTGGCGCGGTGATTTTCATCGCCGGCAACATCGCCTGGAAGACGGAAGTGACCTCGCTGATGATTTTTGTGCGTTTACAGGAGTTCGATTACCCGGCGGCCAGCGCCATCGCCTCGGTGATCCTGGCGGCGTCGCTGCTGCTGCTGTTCAGCATTAACGTCTTGCAAAGCCGCTTCGGCAGACGTTTGGGAGGAGGGCACTGATGGCTGATGTTTCCGCCTTCAACGGCGCTGAGCGCCCGCGCGTCAACTGGGGCAAGTGGACGTTGATCGCCATCGGCGCGCTGTTCTCGGTGCTGCTGCTGGTGGTGCCGATGATATCGATTTTCGCCGAGGCCTTTTCCAAAGGATTCGGCGCGATGTGGAGCAACTTGCTCGATCCGGACATGCTGCACGCCATTTGGCTGACGGTGTTGATCGCGCTGATCACCGTGCCGTTCAACCTGGTGTTCGGCACGTTGCTGGCGTGGCTGGTGACGCGCTTCACTTTCCCCGGCCGCCAGCTGCTGCTGACGCTGATCGATATCCCGTTCGCCGTTTCACCGGTGGTGGCGGGGCTGATTTATCTGCTGTTTTACGGCAGCAACGGCCTGCTGGGCGGCTGGCTGGATGCGCATAACATCCAGATCATGTTCTCCTGGCCGGGCATGGTGCTGGTGACCATTTTCGTCACCTGCCCCTTCGTGGTGCGCGAGCTGGTGCCGATGATGCTCAGCCAGGGCAGCCAGGAAGACGAGGCCGCCATTCTGCTGGGGGCGTCCGGCTGGCAAATGTTCCGCCGCGTGACGCTGCCCAACATTCGCTGGGCGCTGCTGTATGGCGTGGTGCTGACCAACGCGCGCGCCATCGGCGAGTTCGGCGCGGTGTCGGTGGTGTCCGGTTCGATTCGCGGCGAAACCTACAGCCTGCCGCTGCAGGTCGAGCTGTTGCAGCAGGATTACAACACCGTCGGCTCCTTTACCGCCGCCGCGCTGTTGACCCTGATGGCGATCGTTACCCTATTTTTGAAGAGCGCGCTGCAGTGGCGTCTGGAACGTCAAAATGCGCGCCTCGAGCGGGAGGAAAATCATGAGCATTGAGATTAACGGCATCAACAAGTACTTCGGTCGCACCAAGGTATTGAACGATATCTCGCTCGATATTGCTTCCGGTGAGATGGTGGCGCTGCTCGGGCCGTCCGGTTCCGGCAAGACCACGCTGCTGCGCATTATCGCCGGGCTGGAAAGCCAGAGCGGCGGCAAGCTGGGCTTCCACGGCACCGACGTCAGCCACATGCACGCGCGCGACAGGCGCGTGGGCTTCGTATTTCAGCACTATGCGCTGTTCCGCCATATGACGGTGTTCGACAACATCGCCTTCGGCCTGACCGTGCTGCCGCGCCGCGAGCGGCCGAACGCAGCGGCGATCAAACAGAAAGTCACCCAGCTGCTGGAAATGGTGCAGCTGGCCCACCTGGCCAACCGCTATCCGTCGCAGCTGTCCGGCGGCCAGAAACAGCGCGTGGCGTTGGCGCGCGCCCTGGCGGTGGAACCGCAAAT
The DNA here is from genome assembly GCF_040280225.1 of Serratia sp. SM04. Taxonomy (NCBI): domain Bacteria; kingdom Pseudomonadati; phylum Pseudomonadota; class Gammaproteobacteria; order Enterobacterales; family Yersiniaceae; genus Serratia; species Serratia sp. SM04. Next base: position 364,331 of record NZ_JBEOQT010000021.1, read on the forward strand.
TCTGCTGCTGGACGAACCGTTCGGCGCGCTGGATGCGCAGGTGCGCAAAGAGCTGCGCCGCTGGCTGCGTCAGTTGCACGAAGAGCTGAAGTTCACCAGCGTGTTCGTCACCCACGATCAGGAAGAGGCGATGGAAGTGGCCGACCGCATCGTGGTGATGAGCCAGGGCAATATCGAACAGGTAGGCTCGCCGGAAGAGATCATGCGCGAACCGGCCAGCCGCTTCGTGCTGGAGTTCATGGGGGAAGTGAACCGCCTGAACGGCGAGATCCGCGGCTCCCAGCTGTTCGTCGGCGCGCACCAGTGGCCGCTGTCGTTCCAGCCGATGCACCAGGGCAGCGTCGATCTGTTCCTGCGCCCGTGGGAAATGGAAGTGGCGACCGAAAGCAGCGAGCGCTGCCCGCTGCCGGTGCAGGTGCTGGAAGTCAGCCCGCGTGGCCACTTCTGGCAGTTGACGGTGCAGCCAATCGGCTGGCATCAGGAGCCGATCGGCGTGGTGTTGCCGGAAGGCAACCCAACCCCGGTGCGCGGCGGCCGTTATTACGTCGGCAGCCTCAATGCGCGGCTGTATGCCGGCGATCAACTGCTGCAACCTGTTGCGTTAGCCAAAAGCGCCTGATAGGTTTTAGCTGCCCTTTTATTCAAGGCAACCCCCGGGTTGCCTTTTTACTTTACGCACACCAACACACAGGCAAAGATCGTGACAACGCTCGAACAATGCATCGGGAATACCCCGCTGGTACAACTGCAACGGCTGGCCGCCCAGGCGGGCAGCGAGGTATGGGTCAAACTGGAAGGCAATAACCCGGCGGGCTCGGTGAAGGATCGAGCTGCGTTGGCGATGATCCAGCAGGCGGAGCTGCGCGGCGAGATCAAGCCCGGCGACGTGCTGATCGAGGCCACCAGCGGCAACACCGGCATTGCGCTGGCGATGATCGCCGCGCTCAAAGGCTATACGCTGAAGCTGCTGATGCCGGAGAACATGAGCCTGGAGCGGCAGGCGGCGATGCGTGCCTACGGCGCCGAGCTGATCCTGGTCAGCCGTGAGCAGGGAATGGAAGGGGCGCGCGATCTGGCGCTGGAGATGCAGCGCCAGGGGCAGGGCAAGGTGCTGGACCAGTTCAACAACCTCGACAACCCCTACGCCCACTTCACCACCACTGGCCCGGAGATCTGGCGCCAGACCGAAGGGCGCATCACCCACTTTGTTTCCAGCATGGGCACCACCGGCACCATTACCGGCGTAGGCGGTTACCTGAAGAGCCAGAATCCGCAGGTGCAGATCATCGGCCTGCAGCCGGCGGAAGGCAGCAGCATCCCCGGCATTCGCCGTTGGGCGCCCGCTTACCTGCCGGGCATTTTCCGCCCGGAGCTGGTGGATCAGGTGCTGGATATCGAGCAGCGCGATGCCGAGCAGACCATGCGCCAGCTGGCGCAGCGTGAAGGCATCTTCTGCGGCGTCAGCTCCGGCGGCGCGGTGGCCGGCGCCCTGCGCGTCGCGGCGGCCCACCCCGGCAGCGTCGTGGTGGCGATCGTCTGCGATCGCGGTGACCGTTACCTCTCCACCGGCGTGTTCGACTGAGCGCTCCGTCCCGGCGGCGCGTTCCGCCGGGAAACCCCCTCTCACTTCCCTTTTGACCGACGGCATATCCGCCCCGCCAGCATGGCGGCTGGCGCCTGCCTGCATGCCAATGCCCTGACTGAAGTAGAGAAATCGCGCGACAGCAGCCACACTAACGGTGGCGAGACGCGAACGGCGATGTGTAAGGATTGAGTAAAACCGGCTGCGGGCCGGCGGAATTGGCGGGAAAATAACGAAAATCGGTGAAGGAGCAAGGCATGAAAATTTTACTGGTCGACGATGACCTGGAGCTTGGCACCATGCTGAGCGAATACCTGACGGGCGAAGGCTTCGACGCCACGCTGGTGCTGACCGGCAAGGCGGGAGTAGAGGGCGCGCTGTCGGGCGACTATACCGCGATGATCCTCGATATCATGCTGCCGGACATGAGCGGCATCGACGTGCTGCGCGACGTGCGTAAAAAGAGCCGGTTGCCGATCATCATGCTGACCGCCAAAGGCGACAACATCGATCGGGTGATTGGCCTGGAGATGGGCGCCGACGATTACATGCCCAAGCCGTGCTACCCGCGCGAACTGGTGGCGCGTCTGCGCGCGGTGCTGCGCCGTTTCGAAGAGCGGCCGCAAGAGGCGGACGACGAGGCCGCCATCAGCTTCGGCGAGCTGACGCTGAACCCTTCAACCCGCAGCAGCGAATGGCGCGGCAAGGCGTTTGATCTGACCGCTTCGGAATTCAATCTGCTGGAGCTGTTGCTGCGTGCGCCGGATCGCGTGGTGTCGAAGGACGAACTGTCAGAGAAGGGGCTGGGGCGCCCGCGCGAGGCCTATGACCGCAGCGTGGACGTGCACATCAGCAATATCCGCCAGAAGCTGAGCGCGTTGGCTGGCAGTAAGCTCATTATCGAGACGGTGCGCAGCATCGGCTATCGCATTCGGTAACCTGATATGCGCGGAAGACTGTTCTGGAAAATTTTACTCGGCTTTTGGCTGACTTTCCTCATCATGACGCAGGCGCTGTGGGTGGCGTTTTCTCTCTATGGCGATCGCTATGTGCCGCCGGAGAACGCCATGGCGCGGCGGGTGATCGGCCTGCAGCTGACCTCTGCCGCCACCCAGTTGCGCAGCGGTGGCATGCCGGCGCTGGAAGCCCTGATGCGCGATTGGCCCGAGGACGACAGGCGTTTGCTGTCGGTGACGCCGATGACCCAACCGCCGCCGCCCGCGCCGGAAGAACCGGCGTTTGAAGGGCGGCGGATGCCGAAAGAGATCTCTGCCTGGGTGCAGACCGGGGAAGGGCAGGGATACTGGCTGAGCTATAACGTGCGCGGGCTGCGGGAAGAGTATCGGCCGGAGCGGCGTTCCCACTTCTTCAACATTCCTGCGCCGATGCTGTGGGTCGGCGGGCTGGGCGGTTTGCTGTTCAGCGCCGTGCTGGCCTGGAACCTGACCCGGCCGATGCGTCAGCTGCGCGGCGGCCTGGACCGGGTGGCGCAGGGCGATCTCTCGGTACGGCTGTTTCCGAAAATGCGGCGCCGCCATGACGAGCTGTCCGACGTGGCGCGCGATTTCGACACCATGGCCGAGCGGCTGGAGCTGCTGGTTAGCGCCCGCGAGCAGCTGTTGCACGACGTTTCGCATGAGCTGCGTTCGCCGCTGGCGCGCCTGCAGCTGGCGATCGGTCTGGCGCGGCAGAATGCCGGCAATGTCGAAACCTCGCTCAAGCGCATCGAACACGAGTCGGGGCGGCTGGACAAAATGATCGGCGAGCTGCTGGCGTTGTCGCGTACCGAACACAGCAGCCTGCCGGACGAAGAGTATTTCGATCTCTATGGGTTAGTGGACGCGGTGGTGAGCGATGCGCGCTACGAGGCGCAGGTGCCCGGCGTGGATATCGTGCTGCAGGCCGAGTCGGACGTGGAGTACACCGTCAAGGGCAATGCGGAGCTGATGCGGCGTGCGGTGGATAACATCGTGCGCAATGCGCTGCGCTTTTCCAGCCACGGCCAGCGGGTGACGGTAGCGCTGACGCGCGTCGATAACCAGTTCCAGATCGCCGTCAGCGATCAGGGGCCGGGGGTCGAGGAGGCGAAGCTGTCGAGCATCTTCGATCCGTTCGTGCGCGTGAAGTCGGCGCTGTCGGGCAAGGGCTACGGCCTGGGGCTGGCGATTACCCGCAAGGTGGTGCTGGCGCACGGCGGCCAGGTTGAGGCGCGCAACGGCGATAAAGAAGGCCTGGTCATTACCCTGCGTATCCCGCGCTGGCCGTCATAACGTAGCGAAATCGGGATACGACGAAGGGGATAAAAAAACGGCGCCGAGGGCGCCGTTTTTCTTGCTCATTCGCGATTACTTCTTGATGCGGATGATCGGGGTTTCGCCAACGGTCACGCTGCCGGACAGTTTGATCAGCTCTTTGATCTCGTCCATGTTGGAGATAACGACCGGCGTCAGGGTAGACTTGGCTTTCTCTTCCAGCAGAGGCAGGTTGAACTCGATAACCACGTCACCTTTCTTGACGCGCTGGCCTTCTTCGGCGATGCGTTTGAAGCCTTCGCCTTTCAGTTCTACGGTATCGATGCCGAAGTGGACGAACAGCTCAATGCCGCTGTCGGATTCGATAGAGAATGCATGGTTGGTTTCGAAAATCTTACCGATGGTGCCGTCAACCGGAGCAACCATTTTGTTGCCGGCCGGTTTGATGGCGATACCGTCGCCAACGATTTTTTCAGCGAACACTACGTCCGGCACATCTTCGATATTGACGATTTCGCCAGAAAGGGGAGCGACGATCTCGATAGTGCCCGTGTCTTTCTTGTCATCAGAAACCAGAGATTTCAGTTTATCGAACAAACCCATGATCTTCTCCTAAGCATTAAATTGGGCGGCGTTCCAGTGTCGTGGAAGTTTAGCAGAGCGTTTTTTCTTCGATGAATTTATTGACGCAATTCATCAGGTCTTGTGCCGTTGGCTGTGCCAAGGCCTGCGCTGCCAACGCCTTCACATCTTCGAAATTCGTGTTACGAATAATTTTCTTGATGCGCGGGATTGAAATCGCACTCATGCTGAACTCATCCAGCCCCATGCCCAATAACAACAGTGTAGCACGCTCATCGCCAGCCAGTTCGCCGCACATGCCGGTCCACTTGCCTTCCGCGTGAGATGCATCAATAACCTGTTTGATCAGGCCTAGCACTGATGGGGACATCGGGTTATAGAGATGAGAAATCAGCTCGTTGCCGCGATCTACCGCCAGAGTATACTGGGTTAGATCGTTTGTCCCAATACTAAAGAAGTCGACTTCTTTCGCCAGGTGGTGAGCGATGACCGCCGCAGCCGGTGTTTCCACCATCACGCCCACTTCGATGCTCTCGTCAAACGCCTTGCCTTCTTCGCGCAGCTGCGCCTTCAGCGTCTCGATTTCGCCTTTCAGATCGCGCACTTCTTCCACGGAGATGATCATCGGGAACATGATGCGCAGTTTGCCGAACGCCGAGGCGCGCAGGATGGCGCGCAGCTGGGCGTGCAGGATTTCACGGCGGTCCATCGCGATGCGGATGGCGCGCCAGCCGAGGAACGGGTTCTCTTCCTTCGGCAGGTTCATGTACGGCAGGTCTTTGTCGCCGCCGATGTCCATGGTGCGGACGATCACGGCCTGCGAGCCCATGGCTTCCGCCACGGCTTTATAAGCCTGGAACTGCTCGTCTTCGGTCGGCAGCGAGTCGCGGTCCATGAACAGGAATTCGGTACGATACAGGCCGACGCCTTCCGCGCCGTTGCGCTCTGCACCCGCGACGTCGCGCACGGTGCCGATGTTGGCGCAGACTTCAACCTGATGGCCGTCCAGCGTAATCGCCGGCAGGTCCTTCAGCTTGGCCAGATCGTTTTTCTCGGTGATGTATTGGTTCTGGGCGGCTTTCAGCTGATCGATAACGTCAGCGGTCGGGTTAACGTAAATCTGGTTGTTAACCGCATCCAGAATCAGGTAGTCGTCGTTCTTCACCTGCTTGGTCACGTCGCTGGTGCCGACGATCGCCGGCAGCTCCAGGGAGCGCGCCATGATAGAGGTGTGGGAAGTCCGGCCGCCGAGATCGGTAATGAAGCCCAGCACTTTGTCCAGGTTCAACTGCGCGGTCTCGGACGGGGTCAGATCGGTGGCCACCAGGATCACTTCGTCCTGAATGGAGCCCAGATCGACGATCGGCATGCCCAGAATGTTTTGCAGCAGGCGCTTGCCGATGTCGCGCACGTCGGCGGCGCGTTCTTTCAGGTACTCGTCGTCCAGCTCTTCCAGCGCTTTCGCCTGACCTTCGATCACGGTGTAGGCGGCGGCGTCTGCGGAGGCCAGATCGTCTTTGATTAGGGCTATGATTTCCTGCTCAAGCTCTTCGTCTTCCAGCAACATGATGTGGCCTTCGAAGATAGCTTCCTTCTCTTCGCCGAAGGTTTCGCCAGCTTTGGTCTTGATCGCTTCCAGCTGTTCGGACGCTTTCGCGCGGCCGGCCAGAAAACGCGAGACTTCCTGCTCTACTTGATCAGCAGAGATTTTCTTCCGGTTGATGACGATGTCGTCTTCTTTCAGCAAGAGAGCCTTACCAAAAGCGATGCCCGGTGATACTAAAATGCCTGAAATCATAACCCTACCTTACTCTTGACTGGTGTTAACTAAAAAGACGGGCCGATTACTCAAGCTCTGCCATCAGTTTTACCAAGTGCTCAACGGCTTTCTGCTCGTCTTCACCTTCAGCGGAGATTGTCACTACGGTCCCTTGAGTCAGCCCCAGAGTTTGCAGTTTGAACAGGCTTTTAGCGCTGGCGCTTTTGCCGTTGGAGGTCACGGTGATGTCAGACGCGAAGCCTTTGGCTTCTTTAACGAACTGAGCGGCAGGGCGAGTATGCAGACCATTCGGAGCGGTAATAGTAACTTCTTGCTGGAACATTGATGTTTCCCCAACTTATTGGATTAATGTTGTGGAGCTAAAGTTTAGCCCAGGGGCCTGACTTTAGCTTGTCTGGTTATAGCGCCTGACTATGGACAGGGGCGAACGTTGATGCAACAGAAAACGACGCGTTAGGCACTTCAGATCAAAAAACTCGGCTTTAGACGTCGTTCCAATCCGCTCCCCATTATGCCCGATTCGCCGCGTCGGCGACAGATGAGTAAATCGATTCAGCCTTGACCGGGCTCAGGGGGGATTAATTTTGCGCATCGAAATAATGCACCGTTAAATACTAAAGCCGGCGGGCAAAAGCAATCTTGGACTGCTATAAAGTTTGATCCAGTCCACAAAAAAGCACCCCGCAGGGTGCTTTTTTAGCGATTTGTGCAGTGGCGGAATTACTGCTGCAATTCCTGCTCGGTGAACAGATCGGCGAACAGCGCGGTGCTCAGGTAACGTTCGCCGGAAGAGGGCAGGATCACCACGATGGTCTTGTCGGCGAACTCCGGTTCTTCGGCCAGTTTCACCGCCGCCGCGACCGCTGCGCCTGAGGAAATGCCCGCCAGGATGCCTTCTTCGTCCATCAGGCGGCGCGCCATGCTGATGGCCTCGTCGTTGGAGACTTTCTCGACGCGATCCACCAGATCCAGATCGAGGTTGCCCGGAATGAAGCCGGCGCCGATGCCCTGGATCTTGTGCGGGCCCGGTTTCAGCTCTTCACCGGCCAGCGCCTGGCTGATGACCGGCGAGTCGGTCGGCTCGACCGCCACGGTGGTGATGGCCTTGCCTTTGGTGTTCTTGATGTAGCGGCTGACGCCGGTCAGCGTGCCGCCGGTGCCGACGCCGGAGATGAATACGTCGACGTCGCCGTCGGTGTCTTCCCAGATTTCCGGGCCGGTGGTTTTTTCATGGATCGCCGGGTTGGCCGGGTTGCTGAACTGCTGCAGGATCAGGTAACGGTTCGGATCGGTGGCGACGATCTCTTCGGCTTTGGCGATGGCGCCTTTCATGCCTTTCGCCCCTTCGGTCAGCACCAGATTGGCGCCGAGCGCCTTGAGCAGCTTGCGGCGCTCGATGCTCATGGTTTCCGGCATGGTCAGCGTCAGCTTGTAACCGCGCGCGGCGGCAACGAAGGCCAGCGCGATGCCGGTGTTGCCGCTGGTCGGCTCCACCAGCTCTTTGCCGGCGGTCAGCACGCCGCGTTGTTCCGCATCCCAAATCATATTGGCACCGATGCGGCATTTGACGCTGAAGCTCGGGTTGCGTGATTCAACCTTGGCCAGAATGCGTCCGTTGCCGATACGGTTCAGACGAACCAGCGGCGTATGGCCGATTGTTAATGAGTTGTCTTCATATATCTTGCTCATAGCCCGTCCTTTAACTCTATGAAAATGTGGGGAACATCGAAAGCATACGCTAACAGTACCGGCAGGGAAGTAAAGAATTGGTATATCTATATGTTATTAGGAAATAAGTTTTAAGCACAATGATAAGGGCGCGAAATGCGCCCCCTGTCGAAAATTCCCGCGCTATCGGCGGTAAAAAGCGGCGGTTATCGGACGAACTGTGAGCGGTAGCGATCGACCCACATGGCGGTGGCGCCGCAGACGGCGACCGGCAGGATCACAAGGTTGAGGATCGGGATCATGGTGAACAGGCTGACCAGCGCGCCGAACTGCAGGTTAGCGGGTTTGTGCTGGCGCAAGGCGCGGCGCATGTCGGCAAAGCTCACCTTGTGGTTGTCGAACGGGTAGTCGCAATACTGGATCGCCAGCATCCAGGCGCTGAACAGGAACCACAGCACCGGCGCCACCGTCTGGCCGATGCCGGGCACGAAGTACAGCGCCAGCAGCAGCAGCGCGCGCGGCAGGTAATACATCAACTTGCGCCATTCGCGCGCCATGATGCGCGGCAAATCTTTGGCGATGCCGAGCAGGCCGGTGTCCGGCAGCGGTTTGCCGGTCAGGCTGCCTTCGAGCTGCTCGGCCAGCAGGCCGCAGAACGGCGCGGCGATCAGGTTGGTGATGGTGCTGAACAGATAGCTGAACACCAACAGCACCGAAATGACCGCCAGCGGCCACAGCAGGTAGCTCAACCATTGCAGCCAGTCGGGAACGTGGCTCATCATCGCCGGGATCCAGTCGCCGAGTTGGCTGAACAGCCACCAGAAAGCGGAACCCATCAGCAGCACGTTGACCAGCAACGGCAGGACCACATAGCGTTTAATCCCCGGGCGCGAAATCAGGCGCCAACCCTCGGCGAAATAGTGAATGCCGCTGGTCGAACGGGAAGGGGGCTGCGTATAGGACATATCTTAAGTTATCTCGTTGTCTGAACAGGCATCATTATCATATAGGGATGATTTTCCACTGGCTAGGGTAGGGTTGGCTGAAAAACCAGCAGAAAAAGGCAGTATAATCATCTTTATTGGCATAAAGTTCAGCACGGACTTGCACTTGTGTGCGCGGGCAAATAGAGTTAAAGAGTGAATGTTTGCCGCGGTGGCAATGTATTGGAACAACAGAGATAGCAATGATGCAGGATTTGCGTCTGATATTAATCGTTGTTGGCGCGATCGCCATAATAGCGCTGTTATTGCACGGTCTGTGGACCAGTCGCAAAGAACGGTCAGCGCTCTTCCGCGATCGCCCAGCCAAACGTTCCCAAAAGGAACGTGAACAAACTCCGATCGACGATCTCGAAGAAGGCGTCGGTGAGGTGCGCGTACGCGCCGCTCACCCGCAAGACGAGCCGTCATTCGGCCATTTCGATGCCGCACGCGAAGAACCCGTGGCCGCGCCGAAGCCCGCTCCGGCGGCTGCGCCAGCGCCCCGCGCCGTTCAGCCGGCTGCCCATCAGACGCCGCCTCCGCTGTCTCAGCGGCCGGAGTATGATGACATCCTGCTGAACAACTACGCGCCGGACGAAGAACCGGCCGAACCGCAGCAACCGCAACCGGCCGCGCGCCGTGAGCCGCGCGTCGACGATCTGCCGCATGAACATGAGGCGCCGCAGGTGGCGGAACCGGCATTCCACGCCGAGCCGGCCCCTGTGCAGCCAGCGCCGGAAGTGAAGCCTGCGCCGGAACCTGCACCGCAGCCGGCGGCTGCGCCAATTCAGGCTAAACTGAAAGAGACCGTGCTGGTGCTGCACGTCGCGGCCCACCAGGGCGGCGTGATCGGCGGCGAAGTGCTGCTGCAGAGCGTGTTGCAGGCCGGCTTCCAGTTTGGCGAGATGGGCATCTTCCACCGCCATATCAGCCCGGCCGGCAGCGGCCCGGTGCTGTTCAGCCTGGCGAACATGGTCAAGCCGGGATCGTTCGATCCTGACATGATGTCCGACTTCTCCACGCCGGGCGTGTCGATGTTCATGATGGTGCCGTCTTACGGCGACGCCAATCAGAACTTCAAGCTGATGCTGCAGTCGGCACAGCGCATCGCCGACGACGTGGGCGGCGTGGTGCTGGACGACGAGCGCCGCATGATGACGCCGCAGAAGCTGGAAACCTACAAAGCGCGCATCCGTGAAGTGTTGGAAAACAATGCCTGACCGGGTTGCCGCGCGCACTGAACATCCGTAACAACAAAGCCCCCGCTAGCCGGGGGTTTTTTATCTTTGATGGTGAGCCATGGAATCGATAATCCAACAAATCAATCAACTACGAGCCACACTGCGCCATCATGAATACCAGTATCATGTGCTGGATGCGCCGGAAGTGCCGGATGCGGAATATGACCGCCTGATGCGCGAACTGCGGGAACTGGAGAGCGCGCATCCTGAGTTGGTCACCGCCGATTCACCGACCCAGCGCGTGGGCGCTGCACCGCTGGCGGCGTTTGACCAGGTGCGCCACGAAGTGCCGATGCTGTCGCTGGACAACGTGTTCGACGAAGAAAGCTTCCTGGCGTTTTACAAGCGCGTGCAGGACAGGCTCAAAAGCAGCGATCCGCTGACCTTTTGCTGCGAGCTGAAGCTGGACGGCCTGGCGGTCAGCCTGCTGTACGAAGACGGTGAGCTGGTGCGCGCGGCGACGCGCGGCGACGGCACCACCGGCGAAAACATCACCTCCAACGTGCGCACCATTCGCGCCATTCCGCTGCGCCTGACCGGCGACAACATCCCGCGCCGGCTGGAAGTGCGCGGGGAAGTGTTCATGCCGCAGGCCGGTTTTGAACAGATGAACGAAGAAGCCCGGCGCAAAGACGGCAAGGTGTTCGCCAACCCGCGCAACGCCGCCGCCGGCTCGCTGCGCCAGCTCGATCCGCGCATTACCGCCAAACGCCCGCTGACCTTCTTCTGCTACGGCGTCGGCCTGTTGGAAGGCGGCGAACTGCCGCGCAGCCACTTTGAGCGCCTGATGCAGTTCAAGGCCTGGGGCCTGCCGGTCAGCGATCGCGCCCAGCGCCGCACCGGCAGCGAGGAAGTGCTGGCGTTTTATCGCCAGGTCGAGCAGGACCGCGCGCAGCTCGGTTTCGACATCGACGGCGTGGTGATCAAGATTGACGACATCGATCTGCAGGAAACGCTGGGCTTCGTGGCGCGTGCGCCGCGCTGGGCGACGGCGTTCAAATTCCCGGCGCAGGAGCAGATCACCGTAGTGCGCGAAGTGGAGTTTCAGGTTGGCCGCACCGGCGCGATTACGCCGGTGGCGCGCCTTGAGCCGGTGCTGGTGGCCGGGGTGACCGTCAGCAACGCCACCTTGCACAACGCCGATGAAATTGAGCGTTTGGGGCTGCGCATCGGCGATACGGTGATCGTGCGCCGCGCCGGCGACGTGATCCCGCAGGTGGTGGGGGTGCTGGAAGACCGCCGGCCACAGGATGCGCGCGAAGTGGTGTTCCCGCTGCACTGCCCGGTGTGCGGCTCCGACGTTGAGCGCGTGGAAGGCGAGGCGGTAGCGCGCTGCACCGGTGGTCTTATCTGCGGCGCGCAGCGCAAAGAGGCGTTGAAGCACTTCGTTTCCCGCCGCGCGCTGGACGTTGAAGGCATGGGCGACAAGATCATCGAGCAGCTGGTGGACAAAGAGTACGTGAAGAACCCGGCCGATCTGTTCCGCTTGTCCGCCGGCATTCTGACCGGCCTGGATCGGATGGGGCCGAAATCGGCGCAGAATCTGGTCAATGCGCTGGAGAAATCCAAGCAGACCACCTTCGCTCGTTTCCTGTATGCGCTGGGCATTCGCGAGGTTGGCGAGGCGACCGCCGCCAACCTGGCGGCGCATTTCGGATCGCTCGAGAAGCTGTTCGCCGCCGATATCGAGGCGCTGAAAGAGGTGCCGGACGTCGGCGAAGTGGTGGCCAAACACACCCGCAATTTCCTTGATGAAGCGCTCAATCAGCAGGTGATCAACGAGCTGGTGGGCGCCGAGATCGGCATTCACTGGCCGGCGCCGGTGGTGGTGGTCGCCGAAGAGATAGACAGCCCGTTCGCCGGCAAAACCGTAGTGCTGACCGGCTCGCTGAGCCAGCTGTCGCGCGACGAGGCCAAAGATCGCCTGACGGCGCTGGGCGCCAAGGTCAGCGGCAGCGTGTCGAAGAAAACCGATTTGGTGATCGCCGGCGAAGCGGCCGGCTCCAAGCTGGCGAAGGCGCAGGAGCTGGGTATCGCCGTGATCGACGAAGCGGAGATGATCCGCCTGCTGGGTGACTGATGGAAAAGGAAAACCTGCTGGAGATCGCCAATACCGTGATGCCGTTCGGCAAGTACCAGGGGCGGGTGCTGATCGATCTGCCCGAAGAGTACCTGCTGTGGTTCGCCCGCAAGGGCGAATTCCCCAAAGGCAAGCTCGGCATGCTGATGGAGATGACGCTGGCGATTAAAATCGAAGGGCTTGACCACCTGGTCAAGCCGCTGAAGAAAAGTTGAACTGACGGGCCCCGGCCCGTCTTTTTTTACCCGCGCGACGCCTGCGCGTTGGCGTTGGGTACCGTCTGTTGCGCCCGCTGCTTGCGCTGATACCTTTTCGCCAGCACCGCACAGGTCATCAGCTGCACCTGATGGAACACCATCAGCGGCAGCACCATGATCCCCACCGTCGCCGCCGGGAACAGGATATTGGCCATCGGAATGCCGTTCGCCAGGCTCTTCTTCGAGCCGCAGAACACGATGGTGATCTCGTCCGCCTTGCTGAACCCCAGCCAGCGCGCCATGTAGGTGTTCACCACCAGCACGATCGTCAGCAGCACGATGCTGCCGCCGACGATAAACGCCAGCGAACCGATCCCCACCTGATGCCAGATGCCGTGTGTGACCGCCTCGCTGAAGGCGGCGTACACCACCAGCAGAATCGAGGTCTGGTCGGTTTTGCCGATCAGCGGGCGATGGCGCTCGATCCAGCCGCCGATCAGCGGCCGCAGCAGGTGGCCGGCGACGAACGGCACCAGCAGTTGCAGCACGATCGAGCCCACCTGCCGCAGGCTGCCGGTATCGCCGTGCACGTTCATCAGCAGGCCAACCAACAGCGGCGACACGAAGATCCCCAGCAGGCTGGAGGCGGAGGCGCTGCACACCGCCGCCGCCACGTTGCCGCCCGCCAGCGAGGTGAAGGCGATGGCCGACTGCACGGTGGCGGGCAGGATGCACAGGTAGATGAAACCGGCGTACAGCTCGGGGCTGACGTCGATCGGCGCCCACCAGGCGAACAGCATCCCCAGCGCCGGAAAAATGATGAAGGTGCTGAACATCACCCACAGATGCAGCCGCCAGTTATTGCTGCCGGCCAGGATGGCCTCGCGCGACAGCTTGGCGCCGTGCATGAAGAACAGCAGGGCGATGGCGGCGATGGTCAGGACGTTGAGCCAGCCGACGAACTCGCCGCGCGCCGGCAGGAAAGAAGCCAGCAGCACGGTGGCGATCAGCGTCAGGGTAAAACGATCGGGCAGGAATCTCATGGCGATGCGCTCGGGTAGAAAATCGATGGGGCTATTCTCCCGCGTGGGCATATAATAATTAAATTGATTTATTTAATTTATATATGAATAAAACACATGAATTACTCACTCAAACAGCTGCGGGTGTTCGTCGCTGTCGCCCGCCACGGCAGCTTCAGCCGCGCCGGCGAGGCGATCGGCCTGACGCAATCGGCGGTCAGCCACAGCGTGAAAGAGCTGGAGGCGGAGGTCGGCGTGCGCCTGCTGGATCGCACCACGCGTGAAGTGGTGTTGACCGACGCCGGCCTGCGGCTGGCCAACCGGGTCGAACGGCTGCTGGACGAACTGCAGGCCGCGTTGCTGGATGCGCGCAGCTTTGGCGTACAGCGCAGCGGCACGGTGCGGGTGGCGACCAGCCAGACCATTTCCGCCCACCTGATGCCGCAGTGCATCGCCGCCGGCGAGCGTGAATACCCGGAGATCCGCATCATGCTGCGCGATCAGGCGCAGCAGCAGGTACTGCACAGCGTGCGCAACGCCGAGGTGGATTTCGGCATCGTGGTCGATCCGTTGCAGGCGGTGGATCTGGAGTGCGAAGCGGTGCTGCATGAACCGTTCCTGCTGCTGTGCCGCGACGACCACCCGTTTGCTGCGCAGCAAGAGGTGCGTTGGTCGGCGTTAAACGGCTGCCGCCTGGTGTTGCAGGATTACGCGTCGGGCAGCCGGCCGTTGATCGACAGCGCGCTGAGGCAGCAGGGCGTCGAGGCGCAGGTGGTGCAGGAAATCGGCCATCCGGCCACGCTGTTCCCGATGGTGGCGGAGGGGATTGGCATCAGCATCTTCCCGGCGTTGGCGCTGCCGCTGCCGGAAGGGGGGCGGCTCCGGGTGCGGCGGCTGGTGCCGGAGATCAACCGCGCGCTGATGCTGGTGCGGCGTAAAAATCGCTCGCTGACGCCGGCGGCGGAGGCCATCTGGCAGGTCGCGCGTCAGCAGGCGGCGCTGCTGCACCAGCGCCGGCAGGAAAACGCGGAATATTGACTCAGATATAGACGTCCACCGCGTTGAGCGGCGTCGGGCGGTTTACGCCGTCGCCGGCTTGCGCCGCGGCTTTTTCCATTTGCTCCTGCTGCTGCTTTTCCATTTCTTCTTTCTGGATGCGCGCGATCTCGGCCTGCAGCATCTTGATCTGCGCTTCGATCAGCTGTTTCTGCTTCTCGATCTCTTTGGGATCGGCGCTGGAGTCCTTCAGCTCCACCAGCTTTTGCTGCAGAGCCTGAATCTGCCGGTTCAGCGCCTTGATGCGCGCCGAGGCGCGGCTTTCGTTGAGATTTGCCGGTTCGTCATTGCCGTTGGCGCCTTCGTTTTTCTTCGCCTTGCCGCCTTCCGGCTGGTTGTTGACCGGTTTGGCCATCAGCAATTCGCCCTGATGGCCCGGCGCGCTGAAGACGTTGCTGACGCCGGGAACGGTATTTTTGATCGGTACGATCATGGTGATGCTGGTCGACATGGATGCTCTCCCTGAGTCGGTATATCGCTGTTCAGGGTATCGGCAGTGGCGGCTAAATCTTTACCTGCCGCAGGCGCGGCCAGCGCTGCAGCCAGCCTTTGTCGAGCACCCGCTGGGCATAGGCAGCGCGATCGCCGTTTTTCACGTTGAAGGTGATGGTGTCGCCGAACAGCGCCGCGAGCCCGAAGGGAGCCACCAGCGTGAGGCTGTCGTCGGCGTTCAGGCGCGCGCCGATCGCCGTTTCCACTTCGGTCCAGAAGCTGATGGCCTCTTCGCTGTTGCGGTAAGGCGCCCGGCCGCCGCGCAGATGCATGCGCGCCTGATTCTTGACCGACCACGGCTGCGGCAGCCATTGCTGCAGCCGCGCCTCCAGCATGCGATCGCGCTCGGCGTCCGCACGCTCCGCATCGAAGTGGATCACGTCGATATCGTTGAGCGGCGTGGGCTCCACATAGCCGTGGCGCCGATCCCACACCAGATTGCGTACGAAGCCGGCGCCGAGGCACCAGTCATTCAGGCCGAGCCGGCGCACGGTGCGCAGGGCGGCCATGCGCGCGTCATCTTGTTGCAGCCAGTCGATAATTTGCCGTTGCGGATCCATCACCCCTCCTGTTTTCGCGGCTACTGTAACCCGAAGCGGCTGCGGGTGAAATGGCGGGAGGCGTGATGACGGCGATCGCAGGCAAATTAATTTTCTTCTCTCACTGACTACACTTGGTGCAGGGCTTTTATCTCGTCACTCGGGGCAAGGGAGGGGGCTATGTATCAGGCAACGGTGGGCCAACGCGGCTATCGCTTCGGCGATCTGCGTCAGCTGATGGCGAAGGCTTCGCCGGCGCGTTCCGGCGATTATCTGACGGAGGTGGCGGCGCACAGCGCCGAAGAGCGCATGGCGGCGCGCATCGCGCTGGCGGACTTGCCGCTCAAGGCATTCCTGCAGCAGGCGCTGGTGCCGTACGAACAGGACGAGGTGACACGCCTGATTATCGACGGCCACGATGCCGCCGCCTTCGAGCCCATCTCGCACCTCACGGTCGGCGATTTTCGCGACTGGCTGTTGAGCGAGCAGGCGGACAGCGCCATGCTGGCGCAGGTGGCGGCCGGCATCACGCCGGAGATGGCGGCGGCGGTGAGCAAGATCATGCGCAATCAGGATCTGATTTTGGTGGCCAAGAAGTGCCGGGTGGTGACGCGCTTTCGCAATACGATTGGCTTGCCGGGCCACCTCAGCGTGCGGCTGCAGCCCAATCACCCGACCGACAGCCTGCAGGGCATCGCCGCCAGCATGCTGGACGGCCTGTTGTACGGCAGCGGCGACGCGGTGGTCGGCATCAATCCGGCCAGCGACAGCCTGCCGCTGCTGGAAAAGCTCAACTACATGCTGGACGACGTGATCCAGCGCTTCGCCATTCCCACCCAATCCTGCGTGCTGACCCACGTGACCAACACGCTGCGGCTGATAGAGCGCGGCGCGCCGGTGGATCTGGTGTTTCAGTCGATCGCCGGTACCGAAGCGGCCAATCGCGGCTTCGGCATTAATCTGGCGCTGCTGGCGGAAGCGCAGCAGGCGGCGCTGAGCCTCAGGCGCGGCACGCTGGGCGACAACGTGATGTATTTCGAAACCGGGCAGGGCAGCTGCCTGTCGGCCAACGCCCATCACGGCGTCGATCAGCAAACCTGCGAGGCGCGCGCCTATGCGGTGGCGCGCCATTTCTCGCCGCTGCTGATCAACACCGTGGTAGGGTTTATCGGCCCCGAATACCTGTATGACGGCAAGCAAATTATCCGCGCCGGGCTGGAGGATCACTTCTGCGGCAAGCTGCTCGGCCTGCCGCTGGGCTGCGACGTCTGCTACACCAACCATGCCGAAGCCGATCAGGACGACATGGACACGCTGCTGACGCTGTTGGCCGCCGCCGGGTTGACGTTCCTGATCGGCGTGCCGGGCGCGGACGACATCATGCTCAACTACCAAAGCACGTCGTTCCATGACGCGCTCTATATCCGAGAGCTGCTGGGGCTGAAGCACGCGCCGGAGTTCGCCGCCTGGCTGGCGGCGATGAACATTACCGACGAACGCGGGCGGCTGCGCGATGCCGCCGCCAATCATCCGCTGTTGCTGGCGCTGCAGGGAGAACGCACATGAGCAAACCGGTTCACGTCAACAGCTGGGACGCGCTGCGCGCCTTTACCGATGCGCGCATCGCGCTGGGGCGCACCGGCGCCAGCCTGCCGACCGACGAACTGCTGCGCTTCGGCCTGGCTCATGCCCAGGCGCGCGACGCGGTGCATCAGCCTTTCGACAGCGAGCGGCTGGCGGCGGATCTGCACGATGCCGGTTGGCCCACGCTGGCGGTGCACAGCCAGGCCGCCGACCGCGCCGCCTATCTGCGCCGGCCGGATCTGGGGCGGCGGTTGGTGTCGGATAGCCGCAGCCTGCTGCTCGGTTCGCCATCGCGCCGCGTCGATCTGCTGCTGATAGTGGCGGACGGTCTCTCCTCCAAGGCGGTGCACCGCCAGGCGCTGCCGCTGCTGCAGGCGCTGCGGCCCTATCTCGATACGCTGGGGCTGACCGTTGCGCCGGTGGTGCTGGCGCATCAGGCGCGGGTGGCGCTGGGGGATGAGATCGGCGAATGCCTGCAAGCCCGGGCGGTGGCGGTGCTGATTGGCGAACGGCCGGGGCTGTCGTCGCCGGACAGCCTGGGTGTCTATTTGACCTGGGGGCCGAACGCGCGCAGAACGGACGCCGAGCGCAATTGCATCTCCAACGTGCGCCCCGAGGGGCTGGATTACCCGCAGGCGGCGTTCAAATTGGCCTGGCTGCTGGAGCAGGCGTTCCAGCGCCGGCTGACCGGCGTCGAACTGAAAGATGAGAGTGACAACCCGGCGCTGCGCGGCCGGGTAACGCCGCTTTACCCCCAGTTGGGCGGCTGACCGAGGGTTTGCTGCAGCAGGGCGGTAAAGGCCGCCAGCCGGGCGGACACCTTCGCCATCGGGCGCAGCAGATAGATGCCTTGCTGCTCATGGCGCGGATCTTCGAGCATCTGCACCAGTTGCCCGTGCTGCACGTCCGGCCCCACCACCCAGTTGGGCAGAAAGGCGATGCCGAGCCCGAGCAGCGCGGCCTGGCGCTGCGCGGTGAAGTCGTCGCAGCGCAGCGCCATGGTGCAGCGGTTCATCAGCGCCGCGTCGAGGATCTGCGCCCAGCAGGCCGGCTGCTGCTTGTGGTAGCGGGCGATCAGCCGATGCTGCGGCAGCGCTTCCAGATCGGCCGGCAGGCCATAGCGGGCGACGTAGGCGGGGCTGGCGCACATCACCCAGCGTTGGGTGGCGATGCGGCTGGCATACAGCGCGCTGTCCTTCTGTTCGCCGATGCGGAGGGCGGCGTCGAGCCGCTCCTGCGTCGGATCGGTCTGGCGTTCGGTCAGATCGAGGTCGACCGACAGCTGCGGGTAGCGTTCCGCCAGCGTCGGCAGCAGCGGCAGCACATAGGTTTTGCCGAAGGTTGGCAGGCAGCTGATGCGCAGCGTGCCCTGCGGCGTTTCGTTCAGCGCGCTCAGCTCGGCGCGAAGGCCGGTGATGTCCGTCATCAGCGCGGCGGCGCGCGTCAGCAGCAGTTCGCCGGCGTCGGTCAGCAGCAGGCCACGGGTGGAGCGCACGAACAGCGCGGCGCCGAGCGCGCTTTCCAGGGCATCGATGTGGCGCACCAGTGAAGAGGGCACCATGCCCAGCCGGCGCGCAGCTGCGGAAAAGCTGCCCAGGCGGGCGACGTCGAGAAAAATTGGCAGATGTTCTACATAGCGGGCGTCATTCATTTTTGCATTATATGCAAAAGCGTTTCTTATGAATACCCGCTTCTCTGCCGGCGGCGCGGCGGCTACTCTGGCTGCGGGTTGACGACGGGCTTCGGCGCCGTCCCATCCCGGCCGCATAGAGAGAAAACGCATAAACCTCGCGGCGCTTAGCACCAAATAGCAGATGTTTTTCCCAGGCCGCGTGAGCCGCCTGCGGAGTTGATTGCCGCTCCAACACCAGATTAACCGTTCAATTTGATAACCGGTTCAGTCTTAATGATTAGTAAGCCTTTACTTTATCTCATTCTGATCTGATGCCTGGTTATCGGCCGGCCAGCCGTGCCGGTTTTTTTGTCGCCTCAGGCTGAATCGTTCCAACTGATGAACGCGCCTTGGGGGGCATCTTGGCTCACCGTCGGTGGGTCTTTTGAACGCGCGGAACCGCGGTTTCGCGCTGGTGGAGGAGTCAGTCATGAACGAAAAACACGGGTGTGCCTGTGCGCGCCATTTGGCGCAGGGTTTTGCCAGGCAGTCGATCAACGCCGGGGAGGGCGAAATCTATCAAATCTCGCTGATGAGCGCGCTCATCGACGGGGTCTACGAGGGTGAAACAACTATTGCCGAGCTGCTCAAGCACGGCGATTTCGGCCTCGGCACCTTCAATCACCTGGACGGCGAACTGATCGCTTTCGACCAGGAAATACACCAGCTGCGCGCCGACGGCAGCGCCCGGCCGGCCGGCCTGCAACAGCAAACCCCCTTCGCCGTCGTCACCTTTTTCCAGCCCAGCGTCAGCCAGCAATTCGACCGGCCGATCACCAAGGCGCAGCTGCACCAGTGCATCGACGAGCAGGTCGCCTCGCCGAACCTGTTTTGCGCGGTGCGGGTCGACGGCGAGTTCAGCCACGTGGAAACCCGTACCGTGCCGCGCCAGGAGCGGCCTTACCGCCCGATGCTGGAGGCGATAGAAGAGCAGCCGACCTTCTCGTTCCATCAGCGGCGCGGCACGCTGGTTGGTTTCCGCTCGCCGGATTACATGCAGGGCATCGGCGTGGCCGGCTATCACGAACACTTCGTTACCGACGACCGCAGCGGCGGCGGCCACGTGCTGGACTACCAGCTCGATCATGGCCGTCTGCAGTTCGGCGTCATCACGCGTCTCAATCTTCAGTTACCGCATGATGCGGATTTCTTGCGCGCCAACCTCTGCCCAGAGGATTTGGATCGCGCGATTCGTTCCGCCGAGGGCTAACCCCGGCGATCGTTTTCTTAGGAGGTGGAACCATGGCACAGGAAAAAACAGGCAATGACTGGCAATGTGGCGCCGATTTGGTGGTGAAAAACCTGGAAGCGCAGGGCGTCAAACACGTTTTCGGCATTCCGGGCGCCAAGATCGACCGGGTGTTCGACTCGCTGGAGGACGCGCCATCGATTGAAACGGTGGTGGTGCGGCATGAGGCCAACGCGGCCTTTATGGCGGCGGCGGTCGGCCGCTTGACCGGCAAGGCCGGGGTGGCGCTGGTCACCTCCGGGCCGGGCAGCTCCAACCTGATCACCGGGCTGGCCACCGCCACTTCGGAAGGGGATGCGGTGGTGGCCTTCGGCGGGGCGGTGAAGCGCGCCGACAGCCTGAAACAGACGCACCAGAGCATGGATACCGTCAGCATGTTCCGGCCGGTGACCAAGTATTGCGCCGAAGTGCATGCCGGTTCGGCAATTTCCGAGGTGATCGCCAACGCCTTTCGCCGCGCCGAGTTCGGCCGGCCGGGGGCGTCGTTCGTTAGCCTGCCGATGGATATCGTCAATGAACCGGTGAGCGCGCCGGTGCTGGCCGGCTGCCGCTTGCCGCGCATGGGGGCCGCGGCGGCGGACGACATTCAGGCGGCGGTGAAACTGATCCGGCAGGCCAAATGCCCGGTATTGCTGCTCGGCCTGCAGGCCAGCCGGCCGGAGAACAGCGAGGCGGTGCGCCATCTGCTGTACCGCACCCATATGCCGGTGGTCGGCACCTATCAGGCGGCGGGGGTGATCGACGTCAACCACTTCGCCCGTTTCGCCGGCCGCGTCGGCCTGTTCAACAACCAGCCGGCCGATCAGCTGTTGCAGAAGGCCGATCTGGTGGTCAGCGTCGGCTATGATCCGATCGAATACGATCCCTGCATGTGGAACAGCCACGGGCGGCTGAAACTGGTGCACATCGACGTGCTGCCGGCGGATATCGACACCTGCTATCGGCCGGACGTCGAGCTGGTGGGCAACATCAGCGCCACGCTGAACATGATGACCGAAACGTTCACTGAGGCGGTCTGCGTGCCGCCGGAGGTGGAGCTGATCCTCACCGATCTCGGCCGCCAACGCACGGAACTGGCGGAGCGCGCCGCGCGCCGCGGCGGCATGCCGATCCACCCGCTGCGCATCGTCAAGGAGCTGCAGGACATCGTCAGCGACGACGTAACCCTGTGCGTGGACATGGGCAGTTTCCATATCTGGATCGCCCGCTACCTGTACAGTTTCCGCGCCCGTCAGCTGTTGATCTCCAACGGCCAGCAAACCATGGGGGTGGCGTTGCCGTGGGCCATCGGCGCGGCGCTGGTGCGCCCTGGCGATAAAGTGGTGTCTATCTCCGGCGACGGCGGGTTCATGCAGTCGAGCATGGAGCTGGAGACCGCGGTGCGGCTGAAAAACAACATCGTGCACGTCATCTGGGTCGATAACGCCTACAACATGGTGGAGATGCAGGAAGTGAACAAATACCAGCGCAAATCCGGCGTGGAGTTTGGGCCGATCGACTTCAAGGCCTACGCGGAATCCTGCGGCGCGGTCGGTTTCGCCGTGCAGTCGGTGGACGATCTGCGGCCGATGCTGCGCAAGGCGATGGCGATCCAGGGGCCGGTGGTGGTGGCCATTCCGGTCGACTACGCCGACAACTATAAGCTGATGGCGCAGATGAACTTCAGCCAGATGATTTAATTTCATCATCCTCGCGCCGTTTCACCGGACAGGCCGCATGCGCGCCTGCCCGTTTTTATGCGCGGAATTTGTCCTTTACATCGCTAACCGCATGATTTATTGCTAACCGTTGGGCTGTTTTTTCACCACTGGGGATAGCGCAATGAAAAGAAAAGCAATAACGATCGGGCTGCTGGCGTTGGCGATTGCCGGCGGCGCGCGGGCCAATACGCTGGTCTACTGTTCCGAAGGCTCGCCGGAAGGCTTCAACCCGCAGCTGTTCACCTCCGGCACCACGGTGGACGCCAGTTCGGCGGCGATCTACAACCGGCTGGTGGACTTCAAACCCGGCACCGTCGAGCTGCAACCCAGCCTGGCGGAAAGCTGGGAGGTGAGCGAGGACGGCAAGCGCTATACCTTCCACCTGCGCAAGGGCGTGGCATTCCAGAGCAATAAATATTTCACGCCCACCCGCGATTTCAACGCCGATGACGTCATCTTCTCGTTTATGCGGCAAAAGGACGCCAACAACCCGTATCACAAGGTCTCCAACGGCGCCTACACCAACTTCGAGTCGATGGAGTTCGGCACGCTGATTGACCGGATCGTCAAGGTGGACGACAACACCGTGCGCTTTGAGCTCTCCCGCGCCGAGGCGCCGTTCGTCGCCGATCTGGGCATGTACTTCGCCACCATATTATCGGCGGAATATGCTGACGCGATGCTGAAGGCCGGTACGCCGCAGCGGGTGGACAACGATCCGATCGGCACTGGGCCGTTCCAACTGGTGCAGTATCAGAAAGACGCGAAAATCCTCTACAAGGCGTTCGATCGTTACTGGGAAGGCAAACCGAAGATCGACCGGCTGGTGTTTTCGATCACGCCGGATGCGACGGTGCGTTACGCCAAGCTGCAAAAGAACGAGTGTCAGGTGATGCCGTTCCCCAATCCGGCGGATCTGGCGCGCATGCGGCAGGACGGCAACCTTCAGGTGATGGAAAAATCCGGCTTGAATATCGGCTTCCTGGCGTTCAACACCCAGAAGAAACCGTTGGATAACGTCAAGGTGCGCCAGGCGTTGGCGCTGGCGGTCAACAAGCCGGCGATCATCGAGGCGGTGTTCCACGGCGCCGGCCAGCCGGCCAAGAATCTGCTGCCGCCGACCCAGTGGGGCAGCAACGCGCAGCTTGAAGATTACCCGTATTCGCCGGAGCGGGCGAAGCAGCTGTTGCAGGAGGCTGGGCTGGGGCAGGGGTTCGACATCGATCTGTGGGCGATGCCGGTGCAGCGGCCCTACAATCCCAACGCCAAGCGTATGGCGGAGATGATCCAGGCCGACTGGGCCAAGATCGGCGTACGCGCCAAAATCGTCACCTTCGAGTGGGGCGAATATTTGCAGCGGATTAAAAACGGCGAGCATCAGACCGCGCTGATGGGCTGGACCACCGCCAACGGCGATCCGGACAACTTCTTCGGGCCGCTGTTCACCTGCGCTTCGCTCGGCGGTTCGAACTCGGCGAAATGGTGCTATAAACCGTTCGACCAGCTGATCCTGCAGGCGCGCGAAGAGAACGATCACGCCAAGCGGATGGCGATGTACCAGCAGGCGCAGGTGATGATGCACGATCAGATGCCGGCGCTGATGATCGCGCACTCGACCATCTTCGAACCGGTGCGCAAGGAAGTGAAAGGCTACGAGATTGACCCGTTCGGCAAACACATCTTCAAGCAGGTGTCGCTGGAGAAATAAAGCAGGGCGCCGCGGCAATGCGGCGCCCAAAGGTTTTACCAGCTGTAGCTGACCGTGGCGGTGACGGTGCGGCCGCTGCCGTAGAAACAGGCGTCCACGCCGCCGCAGGACGAAACGTAATGCTTGTCGGTCAGGTTGTTGACGTTAACCTGCAGCGCGGCGCCTGCCAGGCTCGGAGCCACTTCTGCCAATTCGTAGCGCGCCATCCAGTCATACAGCGTAAAGGCCGGCACTTTGTAGGTGTTGGTCGCATCGCCTTGGCTGGCGCCGTTGTAACGTACCCCAGCGCCGGTGGAGAAGCCTTTCAGCGGCCCTTGCAGGAAGCTGTAGGTTCCCCAGGCGGAGGCGGCGTGCGTCGGCACCATCACCAGCGTCTTGCCGCGCTGATCGTCGACATAGGTTTCTTTGGTAACGATGTCGGTATAGGTGTAGGCCGCCATGAGCGCGATGGCCGGGGTGAGCTGTGAATGCACTTCGGCTTCCAGCCCCTTGGAGCGCACTTTGCCGATCTGCTCCTTGTATTTGGTTACCGGGTTGGTGGAGCTGACGTTTTTCTGCGTGAGATCGAACAACGCCAGCGTCAGCAGCGTGTTGCTGTTCTTCGGCTGGAATTTCACGCCGATTTCGGTTTGTTCACCGGTGGTGGGCTTGAACGGATCGGTGCCCGGCGCGCCGGTATCGAGGTTGGGTTCAAACGATGTGCTGTAGCTGATGTACGGGGCAATGCCGTTGTCAAAGGCGTACAGCAGGCCGCTGCGGTCAGTCAGCTTGGTGTCGTTTTGCTGACTGTCGCTGGATCTCAACATGTCCTGAGTGCGCAGCTCGGTCCAGTCGTTGCGCAGCGACAACAACAAATTCCAACCGCCGTAGCTCATCTGATCCTGCAGATAAACGCCGAGTTGGTCCAGCACCTTGCGGTTATCGGTGACCTTCGGCAATGCGCTTTCGTTGACCGGCATGCCGTAAACCGGCCGAGTCCAGTCGAGGAAATAGCCCGCGCTGTCGCCGCGCCAGTTTTGGGTATTGACCTTGCTCCACTTGTAGTCAAGGCCGGTCAACACGCTGTGCTCGACGTCGCCGGTGCTGAATTGCGCTTTCAGTTGGTTATCCAACCCCAGCTCATGGGATTTGACGATATCTTTTTGCGGACGGCGCTGCAGCAGCGTGCTGTTTTTGGCTTGCGACATGAACACCAGATATTTGTAACGTTCATCCACCGTGGTGTAACGCATGTTCTGCTGGAAAGAGAAAACGTCGTTAATATAGTGCTCGAAGATATAGCCGAACGAGGTTTGTTCGCGGCGAGCCTGATTGAAACCGGGATCGCTGACGTTGAAATCATACGGCAGATAGCCGGCGCTGCTTTTGATCGCCACGCCGGAGGTCGGCAGGAAGTTGCGGTAGCCGTTCTCCGGTTCCTTTTGATAGCTGGTCAACAGGGTGAACGTCGTGTCTTCATTGGCGATATAGGTCAGCGCCGGTGCGATGGCGAAGCGTTTTTCCTTGTGATCTTTGATACCGGTCTCTTTGGTGCCGGCGATGCCGTTAAGGCGATACAGCAGTTTGGCATCTTCGTCCAATGCGCCGCCGAAGTCGAAAGCGGCCTCTCCTTGATGCAGGTTGCCCGCGCTCAATTGCAGTTTGCGAATAGCCTGGGCGACGGGCCGCTTGCTGGTCATCGCCACCAGCCCACCCGGGTTGGCCTGGCCGTACAGCACAGAAGCCGGGCCGCGCACCACCTCAACGCGTTCAAGCAGCCAGGGGTCGATCTGGCCGCTTTGATAGCTCAGGCCGTCCAGATATTTTGGGGCGTAACGAAAGCCGCGTACGATCACTTCGTCGCTGCGGTTAGAGGTGCCGCGGTATTCCGCCACGACGCCGCTGGAGTATCGCAGCGCCTGAGCGACGGAAGCCGCATCCTGTTGATCCATTTGATCGCGCGTGACGACGGTGATGGCCTGCGGCGTTTTTACCAACGGCGCGGCGCTTTTGGTTCCCGCCGCGCTTTCTTTGGCGACGATGCCCTGCAGCGGCGCGGTGACGTTTTCCTGTGCGCCGGCGACGACGGTGATATCACGCTCAACGTTGTCGGTTCCGGCCTGTACGCCCGGCGCCAGCAGCATGGCTGAGGTCAGCAAGAGCTTGGCGACTGGGTGACGCAGAGGTTGATTGGCGGTATTTTGGGGGTGTTCTGACATTTTTCATCCCTTAAAAAACAATTTTATATCAAGCTATTGCTGTCTTTTTTCATTTGGCGCCGCCGAGAAGGGCTGCGCAGTTCCTTGCCATAAATGAACGGTGGACGAATCGCTTACCGTTTTGCAGAGCCACGCTTCGAAGTGGCCTTGTTGACCTCAGGCGCGTTGATTTATAATTGGTTACATTTTATTGAAAATACAAATGATTCTCAATACCATTTGCATTATTCAAGAAAACAAAAAACGCCGGGTGCGGTGAACAGGGGAAAAAGGAAAAATGCATTCGCTTCATGCCGATGGCCTGGTGCTCAACCTGCTGCAAAGGCCCGATCTCGGCGGAGAAGATTGGTGGCGTCAGGTCGCGGAGTTGGGAACGCCGCTCGTCGAATCGCTGCCCGCAGCGCAGGTGCGCGTTACCTTTTTCTGGCGCGACCCGTGGGGCGATGAACGGCGCTCGCCGATTAAAAAGGTGTATGTCGATATCAACTGCGTGACCGACCATCACAGCCCTTCGCCACAGAGTCTGGAACGCCGGCCGGGTAGCGATATTTGGTGGTGGCAGTTCACTGTTCGCGAAGATTGGCGAGGCAGTTACAGTTTTATACCCATTGAGACGGCGCAACTGCCGCCCGCTTTTACCGGCGATGCGGCTCAGCGTCGGCAGCAGCAGCGTCAGTGGTGGTGTTCGTTGTTTCCGTTGATGCGCCATGATCCGCTCAATCCGGTGGCGCCGCACTGCAGCAGCCGCGGCTTCCCGTTGTCTGCGATACATTTGCCGGCGGCGCCGGATCAATCAGCGTGGCGGGCGTTGGACGCCGGGCAAGCATTGCCCGCCGCGTCTGGGCGTTTGCAGCACTTCTTTTGGCACAGCGAACGATTGGCTAACCGACGCAACATCTGGCTGTACGCCACCGGCGCAGGGGAAGACCGCCCGTTAGTCGTACTGCTGGACGGGCAATTTTGGCTGCATGGCATACCGATTTTTTCCGCACTGGACGCCGAGACGCTTAACGGAAGGCTGCCGTCGGCGCTTTATCTGTTTATCGACGTGATAGACATGGCGCGGCGTGCGGAAGAATTGGCCTGCAATGCGGCTTTCTGGCGGGCGGTGCAAGAGGAGCTGCTGCCGCAGGTGGCGGCGCGTACGCCTTACAGCGACGATCCGCAGCGCACGGTGGTGGCGGGGCAGAGTTACGGCGGGTTGGCGGCGTTGTATGCCGGGTTGCATTGGCCGCAGCGTTTCGGCTGCGTATTGACCCAGTCGGGTTCTTTCTGGTGGCCGCACATTGAAGCGATGATTAACCCGGCTGAGGAGTATGACGCCGACGTCGGCTGGTTGACTGAACAGGTGCGGCGGGGCTTGTGCGCCGCGACGCCGCTGCGCGTCTTTCAGGAAGCCGGTGAAGGGGAGAGGGATATTCATCAGGTCAATCGCCAAATGCATCGGGCGCTGGTGGAGGCGGGGCATCGGGTCGATTATCGCGTATTCGCCGGCGGGCATGATGCCGTCTGCTGGCGCGGCGGTTTGCTCGACGGATTGCGGGCGCTGTTGGCTCCCTAGTCATGGATAAACGAAGGCCGGGCTAACCCGGCCTTTTTCATGCCTGCGGCGTGTCGCAGTGGTAGCGGCCGCGCGGGATCACCAGCGGCGTGTGGGACAGCGGATCGTCGATGATCATGCACGGCATGCCGAATACCCGCTCAACCAGCTCGGCGGTGATGATCTCCGCCGGTTTCCCCTCCGCCACGATCTTGCCGTCGCGCATAGCGATGATGTGATCGGCATAGCGGCAGGCGTGGTTGAGATCGTGCAGCACCGCGATGAGGGTTTGGCCGTGCTCGCGGTTGAGCTGGCGGAACAGATCCAGCAGCTCGATCTGATGCGCGATGTCCAGATAGGTGGTCGGTTCATCCAGCAGCAGCAGCGGCGTTTGCTGCGCCAACGCCATCGCCACCCAGACGCGCTGGCGCTGCCCGCCGGACAGCTCGTCGACGCTGCGGTCCGCCAGCTGGCCGACGTTGGTGGCCGCCATGGCGGCTTCCACCGCCTGTTTGTCGGCTTGCGTCCACTGTTTCAGCAGGCTCTGGTGCGGGTAGCGGCCGCGCGACACCAGATCCGCCACGGTAATGCTGTCCGGTGCGATCGAGGTTTGCGGCAGCAGCCCAAGCTCGCGCGCTAGCGCCTTGGTGGCGAAGCTGCTGATGTTCTTGCCGTCCAGCATCACCTCGCCGGCGCTGGGTTTCAGCAGGCGGCACAGGGCGCGCAACAGCGTCGATTTGCCGCAGGCGTTCGGCCCGACGATCACCGTGAAGGCGCCGTCGGGGATCGCCACGCTCAGATCGTCAGCGATGATTTTATTGTCGTAGCCCAGCTTCAGATGCGAGGCGTGCAGGCGGTGGCTCATGGCATTGTCATTCTTCATTATCTGCGGGCCTCACGGATGAGCAGCCAAATCAGGTACAGGCCGCCGATGCAGACGGTCACGACCCCGACCGGCAGTTGGATCGGTGCGAAAAGATGTTGGGACACTACGTCGGCGCCGAGCAGCAGCGCCGCACCCATCAGCGCCGAGGACGTCAGGGTGACCGAGGATTGGCCGGCCAGGCGGCGGGCGATCTGCGGCGCCGCCAGCGCGATAAAGGAAATCGGCCCGGCGGTGGCGGTGACGGCGGCGGTGAGGGTGACGCCGAACAGCATCAGCCACAGCCGGCTGCCTTCGGCGTTCACGCCCAGCGCGCGCGCCGTATCGTCGCCCATTTCCAGCAGCTGCAGCCGTTTGCTCATCAGCAGCGCGGCCGCGGCCGCCAGCACGATGAACGCCGTGGCGGGTTGGGCTTTCTGCCAGGTCATGCCGTTGAGCGAACCGGCCTGCCACATGGCGGCGTCCATGGCGCGCTCCAGCGAGGCGGTGATGATCAGCCAGGTATTGGTGGAGACCAATACCGCGCTGATGGCGATGCCGACGATGATCAGCCGGAAGCCGGCGATGCCTTGCCGCCAGGCCAGCAGGTAGATGGCCAGCGCGGCGAGAATGCCGCCGGCCAGCGCGCCGCCGGCGATGTAGTAATAGCCGCCGTTGAACAGGGTGATGGCGATCAGCGCGCCGGTGTAAGCCCCCATGTTAAAGCCAATCACGTCCGGGCTGCCGAGCGGGTTGCGGATAATCGACTGGAAAATGGCGCCGCTCATGCCGAGCGCGGCGCCTAACAGCAGCGCCATGGCGATACGCGGCAAGCGCCATTGGGTGACCACGGTGACCAGATTTTTCGGCGCCTCGCCGCTGAGCGCGGCAAAGACCTGCTCCAGCGAGAGCTGCAGCGTGCCGTAGCACAGCGCGGCAACGGCCATCGCCAGGCACAACGCCAGCAGCGAAAGGTTGACCAGCAGCAGGCGCAGCGGCATGCGCCAGTTGATGACGCCGTCCGGGCGGCCGATATGCAACGTGTGGGGCAGACTCATCACAGCCCCCCCAGCGTTTTCTTGCGGCGCACCAGCCAGATCAGCACCGGCGCGCCGATGAAGGCCGCCACGATGGAAACCCGCAGCTCACCGGCCGCCAGCAGACGGCCGACCACGTCGGCGCACAGCAGTAAAATCGGCGCCAGCAGCATGGAGTAGGGCAGGATCCAGCGCTGGTCGGGGCCGACCCACCAGCGGGCGATGTGCGGCACCATCAGGCCGATAAAGCTGATTGGGCCGACGGTGGCGGTTGCCGCGCCGCACAGCAGCGTGATGGCGATCACCGCGATGACCTGAGTCAGCACCACGCGCGCGCCGAGCGCGATAG
The DNA here is from genome assembly GCF_040280225.1 of Serratia sp. SM04. Taxonomy (NCBI): domain Bacteria; kingdom Pseudomonadati; phylum Pseudomonadota; class Gammaproteobacteria; order Enterobacterales; family Yersiniaceae; genus Serratia; species Serratia sp. SM04. The sequence continues at coordinate 393,704 of NZ_JBEOQT010000021.1, forward strand.
CCAGATCTTCCCCCATGCCGATGGTATTCAGCGGCCGGGCGATGAGCAGCGTCAGCAGGCAGCCGAGCAAAATGGCGGGGGCGGTGACCGGCAGCGTGGACAGCGTGCGGATATCCAGCGTGCCGGCCTGCCAGAAGCGCAGTTGATCGAAGGTTTGCGGATCGATCAGCGACAGCCCGGTGGTGATGCCGAGCAGCACCGCGCCGATCGCCACGCCGGCCAGCGTCAGCCGCACCGGGTTAATGCGCCCGCCCGCCAGCGTGCCGATCAGGTAGACCAGCAGAGTGGTGAGGGCGGCGCCGACAAAGGCGTAGGCCATATAGCTTTCGGTGGTGGCGGCGCCGAAAAACATGATGCCGATGACCACGGCGAAGCTGGCGCCGGCGTTGATGCCGAGCACGCCGGGATCGGCCAACGGATTGCGCGTCAAGGCCTGAATCAGCGCGCCGGCGGCGCCGAGCGCCATGCCGGCCAAGATGCCCGCCAGCGTACGGGGCACCCGGGCGTTGAGAATGATGGTGCTGTCGGAACCGCTCGCGGCGCCCTGCAGGCTGAGCCAGACGGTGTGGAAGGGGATGGCTTTGGAACCCAGCATCAGGCTGGCAATGATGCACAGCAGCAACAGCGCCAAGCCGATACCGAACCCGGCGATGCGTTTGAAGCCACTGGCGTAAGCTGCGTGCGGTGCGGACGAAAGCGTCCGCTCAGTCGGAGTGGGTACGTTCACACCGGTAACTCCTGTATGATTTTTATTCTCATTGTTATTTGCGTTCATGCGGGGTGCCAATAGTAGCACGAGTTTGCGCCCGCATGCACCCGCCGGTTGGTGGCGCAGGTGCGTTGACGATGTTAATAACTATTGATATTTCAATTGATTGAATGTGAACGGTTGCCCTGTTTATGGCAAACGTCGGCAGGAGGCTGACCCGCCGACGGCGTGGTTCAGGGCTTTTTGAACAGCCGTTCGATTTGGTTCAGCATGTTGGTGGCGCTGTAGTAATCGAGGCGGAAGGTGTCGTTGCCGACGGCATAGACGTGCCGCTGTTCCACCGGCTCCAGATGTTTGAGGAACGGGTTGCTCAGCACCTCTTGCACTTTGCGCTCGTTGGTGGCGAACAGGATCAGCGTTTTGCCGTTCAGGCCCTCGGCCATTTTTTCGCCGGAGATCTGGATGATGTCATGGCGTTTACCCATGCTGGTGTTGCCTTTGGCGCTTTCCGGCGGGGTGGCCAGCTGAAAACCGAGCTGCGTCAGCAGCTTGCCCTGGGCGGAACCCGGCGTCCACAGCATGGCCTCGCGGCCGTTGTCGGCATACACCAGCGGAGTGGTCGGCTGCGGCGGCAGCGCGATCGCCTGCTTCACTTGCTCCACGCGCTGTTCGAAACGATCCTCAGCCTGTTTGGCGCCGGCTTCATGGCCGGTGATCTCGCCGAGCTCGCTGGCCAGCTGCTGCCAGCTCTTGTCGCCATAGTCGAGCACCAGCGTCGGCGCAATGGCGGACAGCTGGTCATACAGCTTCAACGCCGAATCACCGCCGGTGGCGGCGACGACGATCAAATCCGGTGCGGCGGCGGCGACGGCTTCGGCATTGGGCTCCACCTGGTACAGCCGTTCGACGTGGCGCTGTTTGGCCACTTCGCTCCACTGGGTAAAGAAGCCTTGCTTATCGGCCACCAGGGGATTTGGGCTGGTGGCGGCGCTGGCGACGACCGGGGCGTCGATAGCCAGCAGCGTGCCGGTGATGGTGACGCTGGTGGACACGATGCGCTGCGGCGGTTTTTCGAGCGTGAATTTCCCTTTGACGCTGTCGATGGTGCGCGGCCAACTGCTGTCGGCAGCGGGGGCGGACGGTTTCTGCCCGTCGCTCTGGTCGTCCGGGCCGCAGCCGCTGAGCAGCAGGCTGGAAGTGGCGATAAATGCAATGAACAGCTGGCGTAAGGATAGGGTCATGAGCGGGCTCTTTCTTTCCTTGAACTAAGGCTTATCAATCCGGCGGCGGATTGGCTGCGTGGTGGATGCCCGCTAATTTACCATCCAAGCCGGCAAAATGATAACCATTCGTATCTCAGCGCGTGGTGAATAGTGAGAATAAGGAGAAAGTGGAGGTGAGTGCGGCAGAAACGAAAAAAGCGCCAAAAGGCGCTTTTTTCTGAATTGGTGGGTCGTGCAGGATTGATTCGGCCTTTGGCCTCACCCTGCGGGCAACGCTGCGCGTTGTCGTATCGCTGCGCGATGCTCGAACCTCTACGGTTCTTCATCCTTCACGACTCGGTAAACTATGCCTGCAAGAAGATAAAGTCAGAGTTGGGGGGCGCAGAAACGAAAAAAGCGCCAAAAGGCGCTTTTTTCTGAATTGGTGGGTCGTGCAGGATTCGAACCTGCGACCAATTGATTAAAAGTCAACTGCTCTACCAACTGAGCTAACGACCCGCAGAAGTGGTGGGTGATGACGGGCTCGAACCGCCGACCCCCTCCGTGTAAAGGAGATGCTCTACCAACTGAGCTAATCACCCACTTCAGGACTTCCAGGTACTGCTAAACGAGATAATGATGGTGGGTGATGACGGGCTCGAACCGCCGACCCCCTCCGTGTAAAGGAGATGCTCTACCAACTGAGCTAATCACCCTCATTCGTTCTCATTTTTCTCAACAAGATGGTGGGCGATGACGGGCTCGAACCGCCGACCCCCTCCGTGTAAAGGAGATGCTCTACCAACTGAGCTAATCGCCCCGTCTTGTTGGAGTCGCATTATAGGGATAGTTCAAAGTGAGTCAACGGTTTTTAAAATGATTTCAATCGTTCGCCGCAAATTTAGGCAGGGCGCGATAATTATCGCCAACGGCGCCGATTCTTTGCGCAACGCTATGCGAAACTCGCCGCAAAACGCGCGAAATCGACCGGCGCAATATCGTGTCGGCGTTGAGGAATTAGCGCGTGGTGATACAATGTCGTCCACTCTTTTTTCAATTCCGAGCAATCGTCGGCAACCGCCGACACGCGTTGCGTAATAAGGCAGTGAACCCAATGAAAATCAAAACCCGTTTTGCACCGAGCCCGACCGGCTATCTTCACGTCGGCGGCGCGCGTACCGCACTTTATTCCTGGTTGTTCAGCCGCCATGCGGGCGGTGAGTTCGTTCTGCGTATCGAAGATACCGATCTGGAACGCTCCACCCAGGACGCGATCGACGCAATTATGGATGGCATGAACTGGTTGAACCTGGATTGGGATGAAGGCCCGTATTTCCAGACCAAGCGTTTCGATCGTTACAACGCGGTCATCGACGAGATGCTGGAGCAGGGCACTGCCTATAAATGCTATTGCTCCAAGGAACGTCTGGAAGCGCTGCGCGAGAAGCAGATGGAAAACGGCGAGAAGCCGCGCTACGACGGCCACTGCCGCGACAGCCAGTGCAGCCACACCGACGACGAGCCGCACGTGGTGCGCTTCCGCAACCCGCAGGAAGGCTCGGTGATCTTCGATGACAAAATTCGCGGCCCGATCGAATTCAGCAACCAGGAGCTGGACGATCTGATCATCCGCCGTACCGATGGTTCGCCAACCTATAACTTCTGCGTCGTCGTCGATGACTGGGACATGGAAATCACCCACGTGATCCGCGGCGAAGACCACATCAACAACACCCCGCGCCAGATCAACATTCTCAAAGCGCTGGGCGCGCCGGTGCCGGAATACGCGCACGTGTCGATGATCCTCGGCGACGACGGTAAAAAACTGTCCAAGCGTCACGGCGCCGTGGGCGTTATGCAGTACCGCGACGACGGCTATCTGCCCCAGGCGCTGCTGAACTACCTGGTGCGTCTGGGCTGGTCCCACGGCGATCAGGAGATCTTCTCCATCGATGAGATGAAAGAGTTCTTCACGCTGGAAGCGATCAACAAATCCGCCAGCGCGTTCAACACCGAGAAGCTGCAGTGGCTGAACCACCACTACATCAACCATATGCCGGCGGAAGAAGTGGCGGTGCATTTGGCGTGGCACGTTGAGCAACTGGGCCTTGAAACCCGCAACGGCCCGGAACTGAAAGACATCGTCAAGCTGCTGGGCGAGCGTTGCAAAACGCTGAAAGAAATGGCGGAGTCCTGCCGCTACTTCTATGAAGACTTCAGCGAGTTCGATGCCGACGCCGCCAAGAAGCACCTGCGCCCGGTTGCGCGTCAGCCGCTGGAAGCGGTGCGCGCCAAGCTGGCCGCCATCACCGTCTGGACGCCGGAAAACGTGCACGACGCCATTCAGGGCACGGCGGATGAGCTGGGTGTCGGCATGGGTAAAGTCGGCATGCCGCTGCGCGTTGCGGTGACCGGCGCCGGTCAGTCGCCGGGCATGGACGTGACCGTGCATGCTATCGGCCAGAAGCGTTCGCTGCAGCGCATCGACATGGCGCTGGCTTACATCGCCGAGCGCGAAGCGCAAGCTTGATTCGCTGATACGCCTTAAAGAAAAGCCCCGTGGAGCGATCCCGGGGCTTTTTTTCCGCCTACACTCAATGGGCGAACGCAAACGGTGAGAAATATTAAGGAGGCATCTTGTATAGCGTGAAACAGCAAGTGGCGCCGGTGGACGATTTTATGCGGCTGCGGCAGGTTGCCGGCCTGTCGGCGCGGCCGCGTGCGGGCGCCGAACGTGCGTTGCCCAACAGCCTGTACGGCGTGCAAATCACGTTGTCGGGGCTGGTGGTCGGCATGGGGCGTGTGGTGGGGGATGGCGGGCTGAATTTCGAGATTGTTGATGTGGCGGTCGATCCCGAACACCAGGGGAAAGGATTGGGGCGCCAGATCATGAGCCATATTATGGCATATCTGGAACGGGCCGCACCGCAGGGTGCTTATATCACCCTGATGGCCGACGTGCCGTCGCTGTATGAAAAGTTTGGCTTCAAGCTCAGCCGCCCGGCCAGCGAAGGTATGTACCTGGTTAAGTAGAGTTGGCGCAGGCGCTGCATTTTTGCCCGAAACGAGCAATATTTCGTAGCAAACGCGCTGATTTGGCGGCTTTTTCAACGCTTGATTCAGGAATTCAATTTAGCCGTTGACAGCTTTGAGCGGGTTTCATATTATGCGCCCCGTTCACAGCACAAAGTGATTGTGGAACGGGGCTATAGCTCAGCTGGGAGAGCGCTTGCATGGCATGCAAGAGGTCGACGGTTCGATCCCGTCTAGCTCCACCAACCTTCTTCTCAGAGAGGTTGGGGAATACCGTAACGCCGGTCAAAGCGTACCACTTTTGTGGGGCTATAGCTCAGCTGGGAGAGCGCTTGCATGGCATGCAAGAGGTCGACGGTTCGATCCCGTCTAGCTCCACCACAATTTAAAAAGCCGACCTTTGGGTCGGCTTTTTGCTTTGCGTCATTTCACCTTCGCCGAATGCAGGCCAACAAAAAAGGCGCCCGCAGGCGCCTTGTTATCGCAGTCGGTTCGAGGCTTAGCCCAGCACCAGGCCTGCGATCGAAGCGGACAGGATGCTGACCAGCGTAGAGCCGTACACCAGCTTCAGGCCAAAGCGCGACACCACGTTGCCCTGATGTTCGTTCAGGCCCTTGATCGCACCGGCCACGATACCGATGGAAGAGAAGTTGGCGAAGGACACCAGGAACACCGACAGGATCCCCAGGCTGCGCGGCGACAGTTCGGCAGACACTTTCTGCAGCTCCATCATTGCCACGAACTCGTTGGAAACCAGCTTGGTGGCCATGATGCTGCCAACCTGCAGGGCTTCGTGCTTAGGAATGCCCATGATCCAGGCGAACGGATAGAAGAAGTAGCCGAGGATTTCCTGGAAGCTCAGGCCGAAGATGGCGCTGAACACACCGTTGAGCGCGGCGATCAGGGCGATGAAGCCGATCAGCATCGCGGCAACGATAATCGCTACTTTGAAGCCGGCCAGGATATATTCACCCAGCATTTCGAAGAAGCTCTGGCCTTCGTGCAGGTTGCCGAGGTGCAGCTCTTCTTCTTTATTGGTGTCGTACGGGTTGACCAGCGACAGCACGATAAAGGTGCTGAACATGTTCAATACCAGCGCCGCCACCACGAACTTGGCGTCCAGCATGGTCATGTAGGCGCCGACGATGGACATGGACACCGTAGACATCGCGGTCGCCGCCATGGTGTACATGCGCTTTTCCGACATCTTGCCCAGGATATCCTTGTAGGCGATGAAGTTTTCGGATTGGCCGAGGATCAGCGAACTGACGGCGTTGAATGACTCCAGCTTGCCCATGCCGTTCACTTTCGACAGCACGGTACCGATAATGCGGATGATGAACGGCAGCACCTTGATGTACTGCAGAATACCGATCAGCGCCGAAATGAAGACGATCGGGCACAGCACCTTCAGGAAGAAGAACGCCAGGCCTTTGTCGCCCATGCCGCCGAACACGAAATCAGTCCCTTGTCCCGCAAACCCGAGCAGTTTGTCAAACAGCGCGGCGAATCCTTTTACGAAGCCCAAACCCGCTTCCGAATGCAGGAAAAAGTAGGCCAGCAGTACTTCGATAACCAGTAATTGAATAACATAGCGAATGCGGATGCTTTTGCGATCGCGGCACACCAACAGGGCCAGGATCGCCACCACCACTATCGCCAACGCAAAGTGCGCAATATGGGACATGTTTGCTCCAAATTTGAGGCAGGCTGAATTTCGGCTGTCATTTTATGTAACGCTACGTTTAAAAACGAGACTTCTATTGCAAATATGGAAAATCATAGCGGGAGTTCTCCTAAAGTGTTGCGCAAAAGCATAAAAAATCAAGACGTTAAATCGGCAATAGGAAATTCGTATTCTTGTGCTAACCTGTCTTTCAGGGGTATTGCAGCCAAAATCCCATCAGAAAAGCACGGAAATCGGCAAGCTCCGCGCTGAACCCTTCGATAAAACCGTTAATGTTGGCTATTACAGAGATAAGTTTTACCGCTCTAAATGCGCTTGATAATTATTATCATTTATATAGAGTGGAGATAAACGTAATTTCAGTAAGGGTTCAACATATGCTGAACAGTCGCGTGGTTGAAACCATCTCCGGTCGCTCCGCCAGAAAAATCAAACTCTCGCTGATGGGGCCTGCCTTCATCGCCGCTATCGGCTATATCGATCCCGGTAACTTCGCCACCAACATCCAGGCCGGCGCCTCGTTCGGCTACAGCCTGCTGTGGGTGGTGGTTTGGGCCAACGTGATGGCGATGCTGATCCAGCTGTTGTCCGCCAAGCTGGGCATCGCCACCGGGAAAAATCTGGCCGAGCACATTCGCGATCGCTTTCCGCGGCCGGCGGTGTGGGCCTATTGGGTGCAGGCGGAGATCATCGCCATGGCGACCGATCTGGCCGAGTTTATCGGCGCGGCGATCGGCTTCAAGCTGCTGCTCGGCGTTTCCCTGCTGCAGGGCGCCGTGCTGACCGGCATCGCCACCTTTTTAATCTTGATGCTGCAAAAGCGCGGGCAAAAACCGCTGGAGCTGGTGATTGGCGGCCTGCTGCTGTTCGTCGCCGCCGCTTACATCGTCGAGCTGGCGTTCTCTCAGCCGCAGCTCGCGCCGCTGCTGAAGGGCATGGCGCTGCCCGATCTGCCCAACGGCGATGCGGTATTTCTGGCCGCCGGGGTATTGGGCGCCACCATCATGCCGCACGTGATCTACCTGCATTCCTCGCTCACCCAAATCGGCGGCGAGCACGACAAGGCGGAACGCTATGCCGCCACCAAAGTCGACGTCGCCGTGGCCATGACCATTGCCGGTTTTGTTAACCTGGCGATGATGGCCACCGCCGCCGCCGCGTTTCATTTCAGCGGCCACAGCGGCATCGCCGATCTCGACGTGGCCTACCTGACGCTGCAACCGCTGCTCGGGCAAGCCGCCGCCACCGTGTTTGGCCTGAGCCTGGTGGCCGCCGGCCTCTCCTCTACCGTGGTGGGCACGCTGGCGGGGCAGGTGGTGATGCAGGGGTTTGTGCATTTTCATATTCCGCTGTGGCTGCGGCGTGCGGTGACCATGCTGCCGTCGTTTATCGTCATCATGCTGGGGATGGACGCCACGCGCATTCTGGTGCTGAGCCAGGTGCTGCTCAGCTTCGGCATTGCGCTGGCGCTGGTGCCGCTGCTGGCTTTCACCGGCAATCGGGCGCTGATGGGGGAGATGGTCAACGGCCCTGTGGTGCAAAACCTGGGCAAGCTGATCGTGCTGGTGGTGGTGGGATTGAACGGCTACCTGCTGATCGGCAGCGTACTGTAGGCGAAAATAGCGCGGGCCGGCATTGCGCCGGCCCGTCGTCGTTAATCGCGGTCGTCATCGCCGTGGCGGCGCCAGCGATCGCGGTCATGATCGTGGTGGTGCTTTTTCTCTTTCTTCCAGTGGTGCTTATCGTAATGCCTGTCGTATTTACGATAGCGTCCTTCATGATAGTAATAGTGTTTGCGCCAGTAGTCGCGGTCGCGCCAGCGATAGCCGTCCCAGTAGTAACCGCGGCGGCTGCGGTCGCCGAGATAGCGCCCCTGATGGCCTTGCCACCAGTCGCGATCGCGCCAGTCGTAACCGTCCCAGTAACGGCCGCGATTGTCCCGATCGCCGATGCGCAGTGAAACGCCCGGCATCAGATCGATGCTGATCCCTTCGGCGTGCGCCTGCTGTGCGGCGGGCAGTACCGTCGCCGCCAAGATGGCGGCCAAGAGCAGAGGTTTAAACATGACTTCTCCTTTCCGCTTGCGCGGCCTGGCCGTTTGTCACTTTATGAAGCGCGTTCATCAGTTTAAAAAAGCGGCCTTATCGTTATTTTTGCTGCAATATCGGCATCATAGCGCCGGCGCATGGGGTTGAATCTGAGAGCCACTCTGAAAACGGCGACGAAGGCCAAGATTTGAGATTTTTCTGGGGGATCGCCGCTCGATTGAGCGGCGGAATTTGTAAGCGATTACAATAAGATTTTCTCGATCTGCGCGAGTTCTTCGTCACTGAAGTGGCGATTGGCCAGCATGCCCACCGCGTCTTCTATCTGCGCATTCTTGCTGGCGCCGATCAGCACCGAGGTAACGCGATCGCCGCGCAGCACCCAGGCCAGCGCCATTTGCGACAGCTTCTGCCCGCGTTGCCGCGCCAGCGCATCGAGGCGGCGCACCTTGTCCAGCCGCTCGGCGGTCAACTGCTCCGGCTGCAGGAAACGGCTGCCGCTGGCGGCGCGGGAATCTTGCGGAACGCCGTGCAGGTAGCGGTCGGTCAGCAGGCCGCCCGCCAGCGGCGAGAAGGCGATCGAGCCGACGCCATGCTCCGCCAGCGTATCCAGCAGCGCCGTCTCCGGCCCGCGTTCCAACATCGAATACTTCGGCTGGTGGATCACGCACGGCGTGCCGAGCCGCTGCAGAATGTCGAATGCCTGCCGCGCGCGCTCGGCCGGGTAGTTGGACAGGCCGACATACAGCGCTTTGCCCTGGCGCACCAACAAATCCAGCGCCGCCATGGTTTCTTCCAGCGGCGTGTCCGGATCCGGCCGATGATGATAAAAGATATCCACATACTCCAGCCCCATGCGCCTCAGGCTCTGATCGAGGCTGGCGACCAGGTACTTTTTCGAGCCCCAATCACCGTAGGGGCCGGGCCACATGGTGTAACCGGCTTTGGATGAGACGATCAGCTCATCGCGCCAGGCCCGCAGATCGGCGTTGAGTATGCGGCCAAAGTTCTCCTCGGCGGCGCCGGGCGGCGGGCCGTAGTTATTGGCCAGATCGAAATGAGTAATGCCGCGATCGAAGGCGCAGCGGATCAGGCCGCGGGCGTTGTCGTACAGCGTGGCGTCGCCGAAATTGTGCCACAGTCCGAGCGAGACGGCGGGCAGCTTCAGCCCGCTGCGGCCGCAGCGCCGGTATTCCATGTCTTGATAACGTGAGGGGGAGGCGGGGTAGGACATAGTTATCCTTGTCGGCGAGAGGTGAAGTGCTTTGAGTGTATACGCTTTCACACCGCGCTGCCGGGGGAGCGATCACAGCGCCGGCATGTAACGCCAGGTTGCCGATCGATGCAGGAAGCCTTGTTCGAAATTTGAACAGCATCTTCGATACTTAAAGGTAATCGCTCCAGCTGCAGACAGGTGATGATCATGACTCAGACCTATACGGTGGCCGATTATCTGCTCGATCGTCTGGCCCAAATCGGCATCCGTCATTTCTTCGGCGTGCCGGGGGATTACAACCTGCAATTCCTCGATCACGTCCTCGCCCATCCGCAAATCACCTGGGTAGGCTGCGCCAACGAGCTGAACGCCGCCTACGCCGCCGACGGCTATGCGCGCTGCAAACCGGCGGCCGCGCTGCTCACCACCTTTGGCGTCGGCGAGCTGAGCGCGTTAAACGGGGTGGCCGGCAGCTACGCCGAATACCTGCCGGTGATCCACGTGGTCGGCACGCCGGCGCAGCGCGCTCAGCGCGCCGGTGATTTGCTGCACCATTCGCTGGGGGATGGCGACTTCACCCACTTCGCCCGCATAGCCAAAGAGGTGACCGTCGCGCAGGCCGACCTGACCGCCGACAACGCCGCAGAGGAGATCGACCGCCTGATCGGCGTCGCCTTGCTGGAACATCGCCCGGTTTACCTGATGTTGCCCAGCGACGTCGCGCAGGCGCCGCTGCCGAGTAAACCGGCGCCGCTGATGCTGCGCCAGGCCAAACTGTCGCGCAGCGCATTGCAGGCGTTTATCGCCGCGGCGCGCGAAAAGCTGCTGTCGGCGCGGCGGGTATCGCTGCTGGCGGACTTCCTGGCCGATCGCTTCGGCGCCGAAGCGGCGCTGGACGAGTGGCTGCAGGAGGTCGACATTCCGCACGCTACGCTGCTGCTCGGCAAAGGCGTGCTGGATGAGAACCGCGCCGGTTTTGTCGGTACCTACTGCGGCGGTGCCAGCGATCCGGCGGTGAAACAGCTTATCGAAAACGCCGATGTGGTGATCAACGTCGGCGTGCGTTTGACCGACACCATTACCGCCGGTTTCACGCATCATCTGCCGGTGGAAAAATGCATCGACATTCAGCCGTTCGAAGCCTGGGTCGGGCGGCAGCGCTTTAGCCGCATTCCGATGCGCGAGGCGGTGCGGGCGCTGCATCGCCTGAGCCTGTCGCTGGCGTCGCGTTGGCCGTTGCCGCTGATCGTCCGCCCGGCGCTGCCGGAAGGCGATGGGGAAGGGCTGGATCAGCACGCCTTCTGGCGGCAGATGCAGGATTTCCTGCGGCCCGGGGATATCGTGCTGGCCGATCAGGGCACCGCCTGTTTTGGTGCGGCGGCGCTGACGTTGCCGCGCGGCTGCCGGTTGATCGTGCAGTCGCTCTGGGGATCGATCGGCTATACCCTGCCGGCGACGTTCGGCGTGCAGACCGCCGAACCGCAGCGCCGGGCAGTGCTGCTGATTGGCGACGGCGCCGCGCAGCTGACCGTGCAGGAGCTGGGTTCGATGCTGCGCGACGGGCTTAAACCGGTGATCTTCGTGCTGAATAATCAGGGATATACCGTCGAGCGCGCCATCCACGGGCCGGAGCAACGTTATAACGACATCGCGCGCTGGAACTGGACGCAGCTGCCGCCTGCGCTGGCCGGCGAGCGGCCGGTGAAGGCGCTGCGGGTCAGCGATTCGGACGGCTTGCGCCAGGCGCTGCGCGAGGTAGCCGACGGCGATCGGCTGGCCTTCATTGAAGTGATGCTGCCGAAGATGGACATTCCCGAGCTGCTCGACACCGTTTCGCGCGCCATTCAGGCGCGCAACGCCGCCGCTTAAGGCAGGGAATCGCCCAGCAGGCGCTTCAGCACCCAGAACCCCGCCGGGCCCGGCGGGGTCAGTTTTGACCATACCGCATCCACCGAGATCATTTTCGGCCAGCCGCGCGGCCGCAGCTCGGTCAGCATATTGTGGCCGTATTGTTGCACCAGCCAGTGCGGCAATACCGCCCAGCCGAACCCCTGTTCCGCCATCTCCAGCAGCAGCAGATAGCTGGGCGCCGACCAAACCAGGCCGCCTTGTCTGGCCGCTTCGGCGCCGGTGTAGGTGTTCAGGATCAGCTGTCGGGTGCTGGACAACTGCTCCGGCGTCGGCGCGGCGGCCTGCGCCAGCGGATGCTGGTGGGCGACGAACAGCCCCATGTCGGTTTGTTCCGGCAAACGAGAGAAGGCGATATCCGGCGGGTAGCTTTTTTGCACTTCCACCATGCCCAAATGCGCGCGGCCGCTTTGCAGCAGATCGATAACGTCGCCATCTTCGGCGATCATCCACTCCAGCTCAATCTCCGGGTAACGCAGTTCGAATTGTTGCATCAATTGATCGTGATGCTTGGGTTGATAGGTATCGGAGAACACCATGCTCAGGCGCGGTTCGACCTCGCCCGCCAGTTGAATGCTCAGCGCGTCGAGCCGCTCGCTGGCGGCGAGGATCGCCTGCACATGCCCCAGCACTTTGCGGCCGGCGGCGGTGAGCACCGGCTGGCGTGCGCTGCGATCGAACAGCGTCAGCGCTAGGTCGGCCTCCAGATTGGCGATGGCGGTGCTGATGGTGGATTGGCTTTTGCGCAGCTTGCGCGCGGCGGCGGAAAACGAGCCGAGGGCGGCGGCTTCGACAAACGCGTGCAGCGCTTCCGGGGAATAGTGCATAAACTATCTACTTTATCGATGGTATCTATTTTTAATCTACCCAAAAAAGCGATGATAATCACCTGACTTTCGCAACAACTGTCGGAAAAAAGGTGATGTATGCAACTGCAAAACAAGTCTCTCATTGAACGTATCGTCCACGCCGTCGGTTTCGAGGTGATTGCCGTAATGATCGTTTCTCCACTGGGGGCATGGCTGCTTAATCGTTCGATGGTGCAAATCGGCGCATTGGCGGTGGCCTTGGCGACCATCGCCATGGTCTGGAATATGGTTTACAACACGGTGTTCGACCGTCTGTGGCCGGTCAGCCGGGTCGTCCGCAACCTGAAGGTGCGTGTGCTGCACGCCGTCGGCTTTGAAGCCGGTTTTATCCTGATCGGCGTGCCGATCGCCGCCTGGATGCTGAATATTTCCGTATTGCAGGCCTTTATGCTGGAGATCGGTTTCTTCCTGTTCTTCCTGCCGTACACCATGGCCTATAACTGGCTGTACGACACGCTGCGCCAGCGCTGGTTCGAAGCGCGCCAGCCGATCAATTCCGGCGCTGAATAAGGCGTCGTCAGCCCGGCGATTCTCAGGTAAGGTCAGAGGATTGTCGCAACAGGCTGAGGAAAGAAAAATGAAAGTGTTGGGCTTGCTGGGTGGCATGAGCTGGGAATCCACCATTCCGTATTACCGCACCATCAACGAGCAGGTAAAGGCGCGCCTCGGCGGGCTGCATTCGGCCAAAATCGTGCTCTACAGCGTCGATTTTCAGGAGATCGAGCGATTGCAGCACCAGGGCGATTGGGACGGCGCCGGCCGATTGCTGGCCGCCGCCGCGGTGGCGTTGCGCGCCGCCGGCGCCGAAGCTATCGTGATCTGCACCAACACCATGCACAAGGTGGCGGAGGCGGTCGAGCAGGCCAGCGGCCTGCCGCTGATCCACATCGCCGACGCCACGGCGCTGCAGGTGCGGGAAAAAAACATTCGCCGCGTCGGGCTGCTGGGCACGCGCTTTACCATGGAGCAGACCTTCTACCGTGGCCGCCTGCAGGAATTGCACGGCATTGAGGTGGTGACGCCGGTCAGCGCCGATCGCGACATCGTACACCGCATCATCTATGACGAACTGTGCCTCGGTAAAATTCGCGACGCCTCGCGCGACGAGTATCGCCGGATCATCAGCGATCTGGAGCAGCAGGGCGCGCAGGGGATTATTTTCGGCTGCACCGAGATAGGGTTGTTGGTGAGCGAGCAGGATGCCTCGGTGCCGGTGTTCGACACCACCGCGATCCACGCCCGCGCCGCCGCGGCGTTCGCGCTGGCCTAATCGTCGTGCGGCGGTTGCCGGCGGTTCACCAGCATCAGCGGTTTGCCCGCCAGCGCCAGCCAGGCGGGCAGCATCACGATGCACAAGACCGGCAGCAGGTGCAGATCCGGCACCACCGCCACCGCCATGAACAGGCTGAGCCAGCCGTCGCGCGTCACCACCAGCACCAGCCCCATGATGGCGCAGGAGACGGTGATCGCCGCCGGCACCGCCGGAACGTGCTGGTGCAGCATCAGCCCCAGCGCCACGCCGACGAACACCGCCGGGAAGATGCGCCCGCCGCGAAAGCCGCTGGCGGCGGCGATCACCAGCGCCGCCAGCTTGGTCAGGGTAATGGCCAACAGCGCCGGCACCGAATAGCCGTCGTCTTGCGCGAGGCGCTTCATTTCATCCAGCCCTTTGAACAGGGTAATCTCTCCGCCCACCAGCGCCAGCAGGCCCAGCACAAAACCCCCCAGCCCTAACATCAACACCGGATTCTTCATCGAATGGAACAGACGGTGAACGTGCGGGAAGCACCACAGCGCCACCATGCCGAGCGCGATGGCGATCAGCGCCACGATGGCGCCGCTGAAGATGTCCGGCAGCCGCGTCACGTCGTAGGCGTCGAGCTGCAGGGCGAAATTGGGCACGAAGAACATCTGGGTGGTGACCGCGCCGGCGGCGGCGGCCACCAGCGGGGCGAACAGGCGATCCCACAGCGGCGTTTCGTTATTGCCCGCCAGGGTTTGCGAGAAGATCAGCGCGGCGGCGACCGGCGTGCCGAACATCGCGCCGATGGTGCCTGCGGCCGCCAGGATGATCCAGTCCATGCGCGGCACCTTCGGCAGCAGGCGCGCACCGGCGGCCGCCACCAGCGCGATATTGATGGCGGTGATCGGGTTCTCCGGCCCCAGGCTGACGCCGCCGGCCAGGCCGACGATCAGCGCCAACCCCAGTCCCGGCAGGGCGGAGAGCGGCAGCGGCATGCCGATCAGCGATTCCGTCGCCGGATCCGGCCCGGCGTGGCCCGGCATATAGCGCACGATAAGGCCCACCGCCACGCCGGTCAGCGTCAGCATCGCGACCGGCCACCAGGGCGACTGGGCGTCCAGGCTCAGCGCATCGGGTAGCGTTACCCACAGCCACTGCTGCAGCGTGGCGGCGACTTTCATCACTAGCAGCAGCACCAGACTGGAAGCGGAACCGATAATCAGCGCAGGCAAAGCAAAGGCCAACATGGCATTGGCGCGCGGATGCAGCATGGGTAATCCCTTGTCGATGCCTCCCTACAGGGCAGGGAGAGCGGGTGGTTGGGCTGTGGCCACAGCTTGCCAGACTATCGGCGCGCAGGCACGCATTGATATTGCCCGGCGGCGATGACGGTTAACAGTCGCCGGGGGGCGTTTTTTGCCGCAATTTGTTTCAAGGCGCGGCGTCGCGGGCAAGCTGAAACGTTTTTTGTGATCCGGATCGCTATTGGGGTGCAGATCCGGGGCGGGTGATTGTTGTTTTCGCAGCAGGATTTTACAGTGTGGGCAGCTTTTTATTTTTCATTTTGCGGAGACGAAATCAATGACCTATGCCCTCGTGGGTGATGTTGGCGGCACCAATGCCCGCCTGGCGTTGTGCACTGTTGCGACGGGTGAAATTACCCAGGCGAAAACCTATTCCGGCCTGGAGTTCGACAGCCTGGAGGCGGTGATCCGCCAATACCTGAAAGCGTGCGATATCGAGGTGCAGGACGCCTGTATCGCGATCGCCTGCCCGGTGACCGAAGACTGGGTGGCGATGACCAACCACAGCTGGGCGTTCTCGATCAAAGAAATGAAGGCCAGCCTGGGGCTGAGCCACCTGGAAGTGATCAACGATTTCACCGCCGTCTCGATGGCGATCCCGATGCTTTCGCCGGATGACGTGCTGCAGTTTGGCGGCGGCGATGCGCAGCCGGGCAAACCGATCGCGGTGTACGGCGCCGGCACAGGGCTGGGCGTCGCCCACCTGGTGCACGTCGATCGCCGCTGGGTCAGCCTGCCGGGCGAGGGCGGCCATGTCGATTTCGCGCCGAACAGCGAAGAAGAGGACATCATTCTGGAGGTGCTGCGCGGTGAAGTGGGGCACGTTTCCGCCGAGCGCGTGCTATCCGGGCCGGGCCTGGTCAATCTGTATCGCGCCATCGTCAAGGCGGACAACCGCCTGCCGGAAAAATGGGAGCCGAAGGACATCACCGAGCGGGCGCTGGCCGACAGCTGCATCGATTGCCGCCGCGCGCTGTCGCTGTTTTGCGTGATCATGGGGCGCTTCGGCGGCAACCTGGCGCTGAATCTGGGCACTTTTGGCGGCGTGTACATCGCCGGCGGCATCGTGCCGCGCTTTATGGAATTCTTCAAGGCCTCGGGCTTCCGCGCCGCCTTCGAAGACAAAGGGCGTTTCCGTGACTATGTGCGCGACATTCCGGTGTTCATGATAACGCACGGCCAGCCGGGCCTGCTGGGTGCCGGCGCGCATCTGCGCCAAACGCTGGGCATGCAGCTGTAAGCCCAGAGATGAAGTAATAAAAAAAGGGGGCGCAACCCGCAGGTTGCGCCCCTTGTCGTTTTCGTGGGGGATCAGGCTTTGGCCAACTCCGCCGTCTGGGCGGTTTCTGCCGTTTCCGCTTCCACCCCTTTCGGCGCTTTGATGAACAGCGTAATCAGCAGGGAGGCGGCGGACAGGACGCCAATCACCATGAAGGTGGCGTGGAAGCCGCCGAAGTATTTGGCGACGAACGAACCGGCCAGCGCGCCCAGGCCGAAGCCCTGGTAGATGATGCCGTAGTTTTTGCTGTGGTTTTTCAGGCCGAAGAAGTCGCCGACAATCGCCGGGAACACGGTGATGTTGCCGCCGAAGCAGAAGGCCACCGCGCCGACGCAGATGAAGAACAGCGTGTGGTTCAGGGTCATGAAGCTCAGGGCGACAATCGCCAGCACGGTAACCAGCATGGTGAAGCTGATGACGCGCATGCGGCCTACTTTATCGGACAGCGTACCCAGGATGATGCGGCCGGCGGTGTTGAAGATGGCGACGGCGGACACGGTGTTGGCGGCGGTGGCCAAATCCATCCCGGCCAGTTGAACGCCCATGTCTTTCACGATGCCAATCAGGTACAGACCGCTCATGCAGGCCGCGAAGAAGATGGTGAACAGCAGGTAGGCTTCTTTGGTGGCCAGCATCTGGCGCACGCTGAAGTCGTTGCCCAGACCGTTGGCGCCTTGCTGCGCGGCGTTGGTCGCCAGCACCGGCTCTTTCAGCAGCAGGGAACCGACGACGATCAGACCCATCACGATGGCACCCCAGTAGAAGAAGGCGCCGGAAACGCCGACGTCGGCGATCAGGGCGGCGTTGACGTATTTGAACAACAGGCTGCCGCTGCCGAATGCGCCGACGGAGATGCCGGAAATCAGGCCTTTATTGGCCGGGAACCACTTAATCAGGTTGGACAGGGTGGAGATGTAGGCGATACCGACCGCAAAGCCCACCACCACGCCGGCCAGCAGGTAGATCATGTCGAGCGAGCTGACGTGGGCGCTGGCGATCAGGCCCAGGCCGACCAGAATGCCGGAACACAGCGTCAGGTTGCGGATGCCGAAGCGCTCTTGCAGCTTGCCGGCGAACAGCGTGGCGAAGGCCAGGAAGAAGCTGGTGATGGAGAAGGTGGTGGCGACGTCCGCCAGCCCCCAGTGGAACTTGTCGACCAGCGGCTGGTTGAACAGGCTCCAGGTGTAGATGGTGCCCAGGCCCATCTGACAGATGATGGTGCCGAGAACGATTAAGCTGCGATTTGCCGGTTTGGTGTTCATGGCCGGTCTCCTTCCTGTGTGTGCGTTGCCGGGCGTGAGCCGCTGGCTGAAATTTGCGGGGTGAAGCTGTGTTCCCGCGGTATGGGCTTATTATATGGCCGGCCCCCCCGGCGGGCGGCGGATCGGGAATGAGTTGCACGGCGGAAGGAATGAAATGCATGTTATGCGGCGTGAGTTGCCGTTTTTGCGCCGAAAAGCGCGTGAAATGCCGTGGGTGACACGTGATCTACATCAAAGATATCAACGATTTATTGTTAACTGCCGGTGAACGATTGTGGTGAGATTGTGAAGGATGCGTCTGAAAGGCGTAAATCGGCATTGCGCCTATAGAGCGGCGATGAGCGCGGGACTATGTTATCTGCGATCGGACGAGGTCCGCTCTGCAGGAGTCCATGAAATGAAAAAAACGCTGTTGTTACTGGCCGCGCTGCTGGCGCTGCCGCTGGCGAGCCAGGCCGACGTGTCCATCGGTGTGAACGTGCCGGGTCTGTCGTTGCATATCGGCGATCGCGATAATCGCGGCCACTACTGGGACGGCTATCGCTGGCGCGATCCGCGCTGGTGGGCCGATCACCACCGGTATGAACGCCCGCGCGGGTACTATTATGGCCCGCCTCCACGGGTGATTTACTACGGGCCGCCGCGGCGCGACTGGCGAGATCGGCCGCATTACCGCATGCCGCCACCGCCGCCGCCCGGCTATGACTACCGTCCGGGCCCGCGCTGGTAAGCGCTTACAGGCGCATCAGCTGGCGAAACTCTTTCACCTTGCTGCGGCTGACCGGCACTTCAAACTCAAGATCGCTCAGCCGCAGAATGTAGGTATTGTTGAACCAGGGCACGATCTCGCGGATCTTCGCCAGGTTAACGCAGTAAGAGCGATGGCAGCGGAAGAAATGCGCTTCCGGCAGCCGGCCGTAAAACTCGGTGATGTTCATCGGCATCACGAACTCTTCCCGGCGGGTATAGACCCGCGTCACCTTTTCATCGGCGGCGGCGTAGTAGATGTCGTTGATGTCGGT
This sequence comes from Serratia sp. SM04, assembly GCF_040280225.1. Classification (NCBI taxonomy): domain Bacteria; kingdom Pseudomonadati; phylum Pseudomonadota; class Gammaproteobacteria; order Enterobacterales; family Yersiniaceae; genus Serratia; species Serratia sp. SM04. The sequence continues at coordinate 412,483 of NZ_JBEOQT010000021.1, forward strand.
AACGATGATCCGCTCGTCTTTGATCAGGTTGATGCTGTGGCTGCCGCGGCTCGGCGCGCTGGCCGGTTCCGCCGCGCCGGCGGGGCGCTGGTGCAGCGCCTCCAGCTTTTGCAGCATGGTGACGATGCGCGCCTCGTGATAGGGCTTGAGGATATAGTCGAACGCCTCGATCTCGAACGCTTCCACCGCGTGCTCTTTATAGGCGGTGATGAACACGATCGACGGGCGATGCGCGAACTTGCTGATGTTTTGCGCCAGCAGCACGCCGTCCAGCGACGGGATATTGATGTCGAGGAAAATGGCGTCGACCTGGTGGGTTTGCAGGTATTTCAGGACGTCGAGCCCGTCCTCGAAGCTGGCGACGATATCGATATTGCTGTGTTTCTTGATCAGGTAGCTGAGTTCTTCCTGCGCGAGGAATTCGTCTTCCACGATGATGGCTTTCATGAGGCCTCCCCGACCGGCGGCGTGCTCGGTTCCTGATGCAGCTTGCCGCCGTTTTTGCTGATGTAGAACGCGATTTCGGTGCCCGGCTCCAGGCGGCGGATATGCAGCCCTTCACCATACAGCAGCGACACGCGGTGGTGCACGTTGAGCAGGCCGATATTGTGGCCCGGCATCTCGTTGCGCGCCACCCGGTCGATGGTTTCCTGATTGATGCCGTGGCCGGTATCCTTCACCGAAATCTTCACCCGATCGCCCTGATCTTTCACCGCGATCACCACCACCCCTTTACCCTTGCAGGGCTGGATGCCGTGCACGATGGCGTTTTCCACCAGCGGCTGGATCAGCAGGCTGGGAATGCGCACCGAGACGTCGTCGTCGATGTCGTAAATCACCGTCAGCTTGGCGCCGAAGCGCGCCTGTTCGATGGCGATATAGTCCTGAATCTGATGCAGCTCCTTGCGGATATCGATCAGTTCGTCGTTCAGCTCCAGGTTGTAGCGCAGGTAGCGCGACAGATTGATGATCAGCTGGCGCGCGGTGTCCGGATTCAGGCGAATAGAGGAAGAGATGGCGTTCAGCGCGTTGAACAGGAAGTGCGGGTTGATCTTGCTCTGCAGCGCGCGCATTTCGGCTTTGTCCGCCATCTGGCGCAGATGCTCGATGCGGGAAACCTCGATCTGCGTGGAGATAATCTGCGACAGCCCGACCGCCATTACCTTCAGCGTGTTGGTGATCTGGTGGGCGTGGCAGTAGTAAATTTTCAGCGCGCCGGTCACTTCGCCTTTTTCCCACAGCGGCACCACCAGCTGCGAATGGATCTGCGGCGCGGCCGGGTTTTCCAGGTTGTTCTTGATGATGATTTTGCCGTGGCGAATGCTTTCGCGGGTGACGCGGCTCAGCCCTTCGCGGCCGATCGGGTAGGCTTCGCGCCCTACGCCGACGTAGGCCAGCACCTGGTGGGTATCGGTGATCGCCACCGCGTCGGCGCGGATGTCCTGGCGGATGATATCGCAGATGGTGGCCAGCGATTCGCTGTTGATGTTGCGGAAATAGGGCAGCGTCTTGTGGGCGATATCCAGCGCCAGCTTGGCCTGGCGCGCGGCGATCACCTCTTTTTCATCCTCGACGCTCTGCACCAGCAGCACGATCAGGCCGATGCACACCGTGCCGAGGATCATCGGCAGGGCAATCTGCGACACGATGTCCAACCCAAGCTCGGTCGGCTTGGCCCACAGCACGATCAGCAGCATGGTGAGGGATTCGCACAGCATGCCGCCGACGATGCCGGCGCGCCAGCGCTGCTCTTTTTTCACCTTGAGGTTGATGTAGCCGGCGCTGATGCCGGCGATGATGCTGGTGATAAGGCAAGGCACCGAGGTGATGCCGCCGATGTCGATCAGATAGCGGTGCACCCCGGCGACGATGCCGGTGACGATGCCCACCCAGGGGCCGAACAGGATGCCGCCGGCCATGATGGCGATGACGCGCACGTTGACCAGCGACCCTTCGACGTTGATGCCGGAGTAGGTGCTGAACAGCGCGAACAGCGAGAAGATCGCCGTGACGATGCCGAGCTCGAGCGGCGTATGGTCTTCTTTTTGCAGCAGTTGGCGGAACAGCCGGGTGCGGGTCAGGAAAAACAGACAGATCAACATCAGCGCGGCGCGATCAAACACCGCCAACAGCATTTCAAAAAAAGGGTGCACGACGGGTTCTCGCTGCGGCCTACGGATGGCGGCAGTATACCACAGCGAAAGGGGCCCGTGGCGCGCGCCACGGGCGGGGGATCAGCCCATGCCGAGCTGCGCTTTGCCCAGCGGCGTCAGCAGGTCGGCGGTGGCGCGGCCGTCGAAATCCACCTCGAAGTCGTCGGGGGCGAAGTCCGGCGGCGTTCTGCCGTCGATAAAGCTCGGCAGCTGGCGCTGCAGATAGGCGTCGTTTTTCTCGCAGCCCGGCGCGGCGGCGATGTACATCACGTTGCTGTCGAACTCACCGTTATGCTCGTTCTCCACCGCGTGGATCACGTCGCAGTGCCAAAATACCGTGTCGCCCGGCTCCAGATCGGGAATAGGGGAAATCCCACTTAATAAAAGGGGATGCCATTTTTCCGAGATCGACAGCGCGCGGCCCGGCGCCGCATCGCACAGATCGTCGTCGGCGACGTCGTCCTGCAGCGCGCGCAGCAGCACATAGGCCATGGCGTTGGCGATCGGCACCAGGTTCAGCGTGCCGGCATTGGTGCGCTGCGGCGTCAGCGCCGTCCAACCCTGGAAGGTGCGGAACATCGAACAGACCGCCGGCGAGGCTATCTCGCGCACCTCGGTGCGGCCGTCGGCGGCGAAGGGATCGTACTGCTGCCAGTCGCCGGAGAAAACGTGGCGATACACATAGCGGAAGTTTTCGTCCAGCCAGCGCTCGATGGTGCCGCTGTCGACGTGCGGCGACAGACCCAGCGACGAGGAGTTCGGCGGGCGGCGGCGGGTACGATCGGCATAGGTGGCGACGCGGGTCGGATCGAAATGCTGTTTGCCGTTGCTCTCGGTGGCCCATAGGCTGTTGAGGAACACCTGCACCGCATGCATGCGCGCATCCTGCCGCGCCTCGACCTGCGGTTTCGACCAATAGATGCCGTAGATCTGCGGTTTGCTGGCGGCCAGCTTGCCGAAATAGTTGTCTTCGGCGGCGTTTTTCAACCGCTCGACGAAGTTGTTGCGCTCGAGGTAGTCGCCGATTTCCCGGTTCCAGCCCTCGGCCTTGGCGCGGGGAAACACGCCGCGAATGGCGCAGGCGCCGCGCTGTTTGATCAGCGCTATCTGCTGCTCGCTGACGCGCTGCTGCAGGATATCTTCCGCGTCGATCTGCGGCACCGGATTGTGGCCGGCGGCCAGCTCGCGCCGGATCTGTTCGACCTGGCCGCGGATGTTCTCTTCCAGCGCCAGAAATACGTCGCGGTAGTTCGGCAATGCCTGGCGCAGCTGGCGCTTGACGTTAACGATCGTCTGCGGAATATCATCGATGACTAAAGAGGCCATGGTGTTCTCCTCGTGCCGCGTGAGTGACTGCGGCGAGCGGTTGTAGGGAATCGGGCAAGACGTTATGGTTTTGTGGTTTTAACGTGAATGATTATCGGCAACCAATCGGGGAAAATAAAGAGATATATTTCATTCGTAAGTTCCTCTTTTTCGTTTTTCGGAGATTTTATGAAGCTGGTCACTGAACGTCTGCACTTACAGTCGATAACCGCCGAGGATTGGCCGCTGTTTTTGCGCCTGTACCAAGATCCCGAGGTGATCCGTTACATTTCCGATCCGCGCAGCGAAGCGGAGATCCGCGCCCGGTTCGAGGAGCGGTTGCCGGCCTGGGACAAACACGGTGAGCAGTGGCTGTGCCTGGTGATGCGTGAGAAGCACAGCGGAGAGGCGGTGGGCGTTACCGGCTTTCGCCCGCAGTGGGTGCCGTATCGGCAGGCGGAAGTGGGATACGGGAGTTTGCCGGCCGGCCAGGGCAAGGGCTATGGCAAGGAGTCGCTGCGGGCGGTGCTGGATTTTGCGGTGAACGCCTGCGGTTTTCACAAGCTGACCGCCACCGTGACCGCGGGCAACCTTGCTTCGCGCGGCCTGCTGGAGTCGTGCGGTTTTCAGCTGGAAGGCACGCTGCGCGACAACTACCGTCTGGCGGGGCAGTGGTGCGACGACTGGCTGTTCGGGCTGCTGGCGGCGGAGTTTCAGGGCGGCAAATAAAAATATCGCGCCGGGTATCGACAAGCTCGTCGGCGCTGCGCTATGTTCGATATTCGGTCAGTTCGCTGGCCAGCGTCGCTCGGACGGTCCGGGCGCTAACGTCTATCGAGGAATCCCCTATGGCTGATAACAGTCCACAGCGCCGTTTTACGCGCATTGAACGTCTTCCCCCTTACGTATTCAACATCACCGCCGAACTGAAGATGGCCGCGCGCCGTCGCGGCGAGGATATTATCGACTTCAGCATGGGTAACCCCGACGGCCCGACGCCGCCGCACATCGTGGAAAAACTGTGCGCCGTCGCCCAGCGCGACGACACCCACGGTTATTCCACCTCGCGCGGCATTCCGCGCCTGCGTCGCGCCATTTCGCGCTGGTATGCCGACCGTTATCAGGTGGATATCGATCCGGAAAGCGAAGCCATCGTCACTATCGGTTCGAAAGAGGGGCTGGCGCACCTGATGCTGGCGACCCTCGATCACGGCGATACCGTGCTGGTGCCGAACCCCAGCTACCCGATCCACATTTACGGCGCGGTGATCGCCGGCGCCCAGGTGCGTTCGGTGCCGCTGGTGGACGGCGTGGATTTCTTCGGTGAGCTGGAGCGCGCCATTCGGGAAACCATTCCGCGCCCGAAAATGATGATCCTCGGCTTCCCGTCCAACCCGACCGCGCAGTGCGTGGAGCTGGATTTCTTCGAGCGGGTGGTGGCGCTGGCCAAGCAGTACAACGTGCTGGTGATCCACGATCTGGCCTATGCCGATATCGTCTATGACGGCTGGCAAGCGCCGTCGATCATGCAGGTGCCGGGAGCGAAAGACATTGCGGTGGAGTTCTTCACCCTGTCGAAAAGCTACAACATGGCCGGCTGGCGCATCGGTTTCATGGTCGGTAATCCTGAACTGGTCAGCGCGCTGGCGCGCATCAAGAGTTATCACGATTACGGCACCTTTACGCCGCTGCAGGTGGCGGCCATCGCCGCGCTGGAGGGCGATCAGCAGTGCGTGCGCGATATCGCCGAGCAGTATCGGCAGCGCCGCAACGTGCTGGTGAAAGGGCTGCACGAGGCCGGCTGGATGGTGGAAAATCCGAAGGCGTCGATGTACGTGTGGGCGAAAATTCCCGAGCCTTATGCCCACCTCGGTTCGCTGGAGTTCGCCAAGCGTCTGCTGGCGGAAGCCAAGGTCTGCGTCTCGCCGGGCATCGGCTTCGGCGACTACGGCGATACCCACGTGCGCTTCGCGCTGATCGAGAACCAGGACCGTATCCGCCAGGCGGTGCGCGGCATCAAGGCGATGTTCCGCGCGGACGGGTTGCTGAAACCGGCCAAAGGCGGCAGCGCCAAATAATCCTGTCAGGCCGGGCGTTCGCCCGGCCTTATTTTTTCCGTCCCAAGGTTTTCTTCATTATTTCCCCATTATGCTCGACTACGCTGAGTTTTATTTTTTGGACTGAGTGTATGAGTAACCGCTACGCGCGATCGCAAATCGTTTTACATTGGCTGACGCTGCTGCTGGTGATCCTCACCTATTCGGCGATGTTGCTGAAGGATTCGATGCCGGAGGCGTGGGGGCCGGTGGTCAAAAATCTGCACTTTAATTTCGGGGTATCGGTCTTTGCCCTGATGCTGATTCGGTTGGCGGTGCGCGCTTTCCGCGCTGCGCCGCCGACCACGCCGCCGCTGGAGGAGTGGCAGGAAGTGGGCGCCAAGATCTTCCATTGGCTGCTGTACGTGGTCTTCCTGATGTTGCCGCTGCTGGGTATGTTAACCCTGGCCTATGGCGGTAAATCGTGGTCTTTGCTGGGCTGGCCGGTGCCGCAGTGGGTGACGCCGGATCCGGTGATGCGCCGGCTGGTCAAAACGGTGCATGAGACGCTGGCAAACGTTGGCTACTTTATCATTGGCGCGCATGCGCTGGCGGCGCTGTATCATCACTATCTGCGCAAGGACGACACCCTGCGCCGCATGATGCCGGGCAAATGATCGCTAGCCGAAACGACAAAGGGACGCTTGTGCGTCCCTTTGGCTGTGTTCCCGGTCAGGCAACCATCAACATGAAGGTGCCAACCCAGGCAACCAGCATGAATGACACGCCCATCAAAAAATATTTCACTGAACAACTCCTGTCTGGAGTCCTCGCCAGCAATGATCCCGATTGTTGTGCTGAGTATTTTATGGGCAACCTGCTTGTCGGGCGGATTCTTCCAAGCGAAAGAACAACGTCCTCGAGCGCGGGTTGTCCGGTTGTCGCGCCTCATGCTCCGTGAGGTAAAATCCGAACCGCGACAGGATCGGCGCTAATGTACTCTCAATACTGGTCTGATTTCAATACTGTGTTTTTGATCACAATTTTTGGCTGTTTTTTGCACAGCACGGACTGTTTTATAACGCTTTTTAAGTCGGGATAGGCCAACTTTCTGACCCACGATAGCCGCAGGTATTCTTTTTCGGTAGATGATTTTTGTGTTAGTGTGAATTTTATACTAATGAACGGTAAAAAGGAGTTTTACCTATACCGCTACATGGAGAGTTTATCGTTAATAATGCTCAGTTCTCCCCTTTACTCATATACGGTGTTGGCACTTTTCTGGCTTACTCGGGCAATGGAATATATCGTAACCAAGCCGGTTGCGTGGCTGTTCCTGACAATGGCCCAATCCCTCAGGGCCGTTATCACATCGTCAACAGGCTAACGGGCGGCTGGAAAGGAATGTTGAGAACCGATCTTCGTGATTTCTATTCGTGGCCGACATCGACACCGGTTATCAAATATGAGTGGTTTGCCCTCTATCGTGAAGATGGGAAAATCGACGACTATACATGGATCAATGGGGTAAAGCGGGGAAATTTCCGTTTGCATCCATCAGGCCCTTTAGGTATTTCTTTGGGCTGTATTACATTGCAGCATCGGACTGACTTTTTAGCTATTCGTCAGGCATTAGTCTCTACCCGGCCAGTCAGGTTAGTTAACGGCCTGATGTCTTATGGAACGATTGAGGTCATTCTTAATGGAAAGCAGACGTGTCCCAATAGGGATTAAACTTCTGATAGGGGCTGGCATTTATATACTGACATTTTTGCTTGCGAGGCCTTCAGACCCCTCGACTCAGGGGGAGCGTGCATTTTGGATAAAAGCAGCAAACTTGTTCGGTGAACGCGATATTGAGGGGTTTGTAGGTATAGCGCTACTTATCGGCTGCTTGGTTATTACGCTTATAGTCAGCCCAGTAATCATTCGTGTTATTGAAAGAAGGCCTAGGGTTAATTGATTGATATTAAATAATATTTTTATATTAGGACTTTAGGCCTGCACGGGGTTTTGTTTCATCGCCCATGGCTGAATCACTCAGTCATGGGCGATGTTAAGCGTTAGGTATTGCAATGCGGCGGCAGGCGCTCAGGCGACGGCGTTGATGCCGGTCGCCAAAATGACCCAAAAAACGAGACAAGACAGCAGAATAACGGCCCAAATATGACGGCGACTCCACTCCATTTTTAGCCTTCGTTGTTGCGACAAGTGATTAGGTAGCGATCATATCGGCGCAAAACGGGGAAAATTTAGCCCCGTTGGATAATATTTCGCTTACCTGCCGCTAACCTATTGGCAAACTTCGCTTATTGTCACGCGCACTTCGTAGCCCAGCAGATACAGCGCCTGCTCCAACGCCTCAACCTTCGAGGCGTAGCCGATATCCAGCAACCGCTCCATTTGCCCGCCGTTGAATCCCAGCTTGCGCGCCAGCGCCGCTTTGCCGGTGTTTTTGCGCAGCATGGCGTTGTGCAGCTCGATTTTCAGCGCCACCAGCGCCGGCAGATGTACTCTCAGATCATCGGTTTGCACAGGGGAAGGGGCGGGCAGGGGCAGCCCTTCGTCCATCGCGGCGGCGATGGCGGCCAGCAGGCTTTCCTGCGCTTCCAGCTCGATGTCTTCGCGTTTATAGCAGGCAGATTGCCACTCGGGGAAGTCGTGAAAACCGATCTGCCAGGCGTCGCTGTCGCGATCGAAGGTGTAATGGGCGGGGTAGTGGCTGTACATGGCAATCCCTGATTGAAGCCTGAATGAGGCGCTATTGTGACGGCATGCCCGGAAGATAGCCAGCATGAACGCAGCCGTGGGGGAATTTAAATTGAAAGTAATAATTATTAGCAGGCAAATTTAATTTCTTTGTGAGCAATATTCTTATTATTTCTTCCATGAAGACAGATTATTTAATTAGGTGTTTGGATTAATATCCCTGTTGATGGGTGATAATGAGAATTAAAATCAAATATCACGCCGGTTTTTATACAATTTCACACGGAAGGGTGAAAATAAGAATATTGATCATGATAAAAGTTCATGTATTTGATTTATGGTGGTTTAATTTTTATTATTTCACTTATTAACAATTGTGAAATTCCAGTTTCAGGCAGATATCACCTGGCTGCGGTATTCACCGGCAGCTTTATAAAATACTCTTTTTAGGCAAAGGCGCATTCGATTCTCTTTATGTCTGCGCCAGACAGAAATATTCATTACTCCATGCTTATTACCCGACGGCTCTAGCCGACTTTTCGGGTGCCTGCTCGCATTTGCACTCTGCCAGGACAGCAGCTCACGGATTAAAGGAATACCTCGTGCCTAAAGTTAACTCGCGTTCATTACGCTTTACCGAACGCCACGTCACCAAATATGCGGCGTCATTGCTGTTTATCGGTTTATCCCTGCCGGCCGCCGCGCTGGCGGATGAGCGCTATGACGCGCTGATCCGTCAGGCCAGATCGGGCGATACCGCGCCGGTGCTGGCGTATTTATCGCAGCGGCGCGCTCGGGAGGGGTTGAGCCTGCAGCAGCGAGCCGATTATATCCAGGTGGCCGGTTGGGCCGGCCATGACGAAGAGGTGGTCGCACTCTGGCGTGCCGACGGCGCCGCGCTGCAGCGGGATAGCGCCAGCCTGGCGACGGCGGCCCGCGCCTACCGCAATCTTAAGCAGTGGCAACCATCGCTGCGCCTGTGGCGGGCGGCGTTGCAGCTCGCTCCCGCCGACGGCGGCCTGCAGCGTGGCTACGTGATGACGCTGGCGGATGCCGGGCGGGATGCGCAGGCGCAAACGGAAGCGGCCAAAGCGGAGAAGTTACTGGAACCGGCGACGTGGTATCTGACGCGCGCCTATGTGGATCAGGCCGCCGGCCGCAGCTGGGCGGCGTTGGAAAACGTGACCCGCGCCCGTGCGCTGGCGCCGTCCGACGCCGGCATTCAGGCTTATTACGTGACGCTGCTGGCGGCGAACCGGGTCGCGGATCCGGCGCTGCGTGCAAGCCAGGGGCTGGCATTGCCGCCCGCGCAGCAGCGGCGCCTGCAGGTGGATGAAGCCGCCGAACTGGTGCGGCTGTCGTTTATCGATGCTCGTGGCGAACAGGAACGCTTCGTCATCGCCGACCGCGCGCTGGCGCGCTATGACCAACTGCTGACGCAGTGGCGGCCGCTGCCGGAGGCGCAGGACAGCTACCAGCAGGCGCGTATCGATCGCCTGGGCGCGCTGCTGGCGCGTTATCGCATGGCCGATGTGGTGAGCGAGTATCAAACCTTGCAGGCGGAAGGGCGCACGGTGCCGGATTATGCCCAGCGCTGGGCGGCGTCCGCCTACCTCTACCTGCAGCAGCCGGATAAGGCGCAGGCCATTTTCAGCCGCTTGAACGCCGCCGCGCCGCAGGCGGTGACCGCCGAAGACGAAACCGATCTGTTTTACGCGCAGGCGGAGGACGAACGCATCGATCGGGCGGCGTTGCTGGCGCAGCGCGTCAGCCAGCGCTATCCCTACGCGACCCGCCTGTACCAGTTGCCGACGCTGGCCTACAACGATGACTGGCTGGTCGGCCAATCGCTGCTGGCGCAGTCACGGGTTTATCAACGCGATCTGGCCGAGGCCGAACGGCAGCTGACCCATCTGGCGCGCACGGCGCCGGGCAATCAGGGGCTGCGCATCTCATTGGCCAGCGTTTATTTGGCGCGCGGCTGGCCGCGCCGCGCCGAGGACGAGTTGAAGCAGGTGGAAGGGCTGGAGCCGCGCAGCCTGCCGTTGGAGATCCAGCAGGGCTATGTCGCACAGGAATTGCAGGAGTGGCGGCAGCTGGATTTGCTGGCCGACGACGTCATCCAACGCGCGCCGGAAAGCGTTGCCGTTCAGCAGCTCGAGCGTTCGCGCCGCATTCACCACATGTCTGAACTGCGCATCAGCGGCAATCAGGGCATCGATTCCGACGGGCCGGTCAGCGGCAGCCACGATTTCGGCATTCACGCCGCGCTCTATTCACCGCCGATCGACGACAACTGGCGGCTGTTCACCGGCTGGGGATTCAACACCGGCCAGTTCGACGAGGGCAAGGGCATCAACCGCGATCTCAGCGCCGGCGCCGAGTGGCGCTCGCGCGATCTGTGGCTGGAAGCCGAGGTGGCCAACCGCAACTACGGCCACGGCAATGAGCTCGGCCTGCGCCTCTCATCCTGGTATGACCTGAATGATCAATGGCGCCTCGGCGGTTCGGTGGCGCGCCTGTCGGCCGAGACGCCGCTGCGCGCGTTGACCAACGGCATCAGCGCCAACGGCGGCAACCTGTGGCTGCGTTGGCAGCAGAACGAAAGCCGCGAGTTGCGCGCCAGCGTGGCGCCTTCGCACTTCTCGGACGGCAACAACCGGTTGGAATACGGCCTGGAAGGGCGGCAACGGCTGCTCGCCGGCGCCCGTTATCGGCTGGACATGAACCTGACGCTGTCCGGCAGCCGCAACAGCCAGGAGAACGTGCCGTATTACAACCCGAAGCGCGACTTCACGCTGCTGCCGTCGTTAACGCTCGATCACACCCTGTATCGCCATTATCAGACCGAGTGGAGCCAGCAGTTCCAGGCCGGCGCCGGCAGCTATTGGCAGCGGGACTATGCGCGCAAGCCGATCACCCAACTGGGTTACGGCCAGCGCATCAGTTGGAACGGGGTGCTGGACGCCGGCGCGATGCTGCAGTTTGAGAAGCATCCTTACGACGGCAAGCGCGAGCGCAACATCGGTGTGACGTTTGATCTGAATTATCGTTTTTAAAGGAATAATCATGCTTATTCGATCCTCGCTTTTCGTGTTGGCCGCGTTGCTGACCACCGGCTGCAGCCAGGCGGACGTGCCGCGCTTCACGCCGCCGGCGGAGCGGCCCGTGGGGCCGATGGAACGCCCGTGGCCGGCCAACCGTTACGCGGTGCTGGCGTATCACGACGTGGAAGACGGCGCGGCGGACCAGCGCTACATGTCGGTGCGCACCAGCGCGCTCAACGAACAGTTCGCCTGGCTGAAGCAAAACGGCTACCAGCCGGTGTCGGTCGAGCAGATCCTGCAGGCGCAAAACGGCGGCCCGGCGTTGCCGAACAAGGCGGTGCTGCTGACCTTCGACGACGGCTACCGCAGCTTCTACAGCCGAGTCTTCCCGCTGCTGAAGGCCTACAACTGGCCGGCGGTGCTGGCGCCGGTCGGCGTCTGGCTGGATGCGCCGGCCGACAAGCCGGTCGATTTCGGCGGCCTGATGACGCCGCGCGATCGCTTCCTCACCTGGCAGCAGGTGCGGGAAGTGTCGGACTCCGGCTTGGTGGAGATCGGCGCGCACACCTACGCTTCGCATTACGGCGGCATCGCCAACCCGCAGGGCAATACCGAACCGGCGGTCGCCAATCGGTTGTACGACGCCAAACAGGGCCGCTACGAAAGCGAGGCGGAATATCGCCAACGCATCGAGAAGGACGTGGCGTTGATCACCCAGCGCATCACCGCCGCCACCGGCAAGGCGCCGCGCGTCTGGGTCTGGCCGTACGGCGCGGCCGGCGGCGTGGCGCTGGACATCGCGCGCAAGCACGGTTACCGCATGGCGTTGACGCTGGAGAACGGGCTGGCAGACGTCAACGCGCCTGAGAACGTGCCGCGCATGCTGGTGGCCGGCAACCCGTCGCTGACGAGCTTCGCCCAGCAGCTGACGCAGATACAGAACCGGCAGATCATGCGGGTGGCGCACGTCGATCTCGACTACCTTTACGATCCCGATCCGCAGCAGCAGGCCAAAAACCTCGACAAGCTGATCCAGCGCATCTACGACCTGCGCATCAATACCGTTTTCCTGCAGGCGTTCGCCGATCCAAAAGGCGACGGCAACGTGCGCGAGCTCTATTTCCCCAACCGCTGGCTGCCGATGAAGGCCGACCTGTTCAACCGGGTCTCCTGGCAGCTCTCTTCGCGCACCGGCGTGGCCGTGTATGCCTGGATGCCGGTGTTGGCGTTCGAGCTGGGATCTGACGTGCCGCGCGTACAGCGCCTCGATCCGCAAAACGGGCAGCTGTCGGTAGACGACAAGCAGTACCGCCGCCTGTCGCCGTTCAGCCCGGTGGCGCGCCAGCGCATCGGTGAGATCTACGAGGATCTGGCGGCTCACGCCACCTTCAAAGGGATCCTGTTCCACGACGATGCCCTGCTGTCGGACTTCGAAGACGCCGGCCCCGACGCCGCTGCGGCCTACCGCCAGGCCGGCTTCGCCGATTCGGTGGCGGCGATACGCCAGGATCCGCAGGCGATGGCGCGCTGGACGCGCTTCAAGAGCCGGGCGCTGATCGAATTTACCCAGTCGCTGACCGAGCGGGTGCGGGCGATCCGCGGCCCGCAGGTGCAAACCGCGCGCAACATCTATGCGATGCCGGTGCTCGATCCCGCCAGCGAAGCCTGGTTCGGCCAGAATCTGGCGGATTTCCTGCAGGCCTACGACTGGGTGGCGCCGATGGCGATGCCGCTGATGGAAAACGTGCCGCGCGCCGACAGCGGCCGCTGGCTGGATCAACTGGTGGGCAAAGTGGCCGCTTACCCCGGCGCGCTCGATAAAACGGTGTTTGAGTTGCAGGCCGTCGACTGGCGCAAGGAGCGCCGGATCAGCCTGGATGACGGTCAACTGCTGGCCGAATGGATGCGTCGCCTGCAGCGCAATGGCGCTCAGAGCTTTGGTTATTACCCCGACAACTTCCTCGACGATCGGCCTAAGCTGGATGCCGTTCGCCCGGTGTTGTCCTCAGCCTGGTTCCCACTGCCATGACCGATCGTTTAATTGCCTTATTCATCCTGTGTCTGGTGTTGAGCGTGCCTTTCGGCATCGTCCTGCTGTTTACCGGCGAAGTGCTGCTCAACTTTGTGTTCTTCTGGCCGCTGTTCATGTCCGGTATCTGGATCGCCGGCGGCATCTATTTCTGGCTGCACCGCGAGCGCCACTGGCGCTGGAGCCCGGACATGCCCGCGCCGGCGCTGCCGGGCAACCCGTCGATCAGCGTGCTGATCCCCTGTTTCAACGAAGGGTTGAACGCGCGTGAAACCATTTCGGCGGCGATGGCGCAGCGCTATGAAAATATCGAAGTGATCGCCATCAACGACGGCTCCAGCGATGACACCGCCGAGGTGCTGGATCAGTTGACGCTGGAGTTCCCCTGGCTGCGGGTGATCCATCTGGCGCAAAATCAGGGCAAAGCGATCGCGCTGCAGGCGGGCGCGGCGGCGGCGCGCAGCGAGTATCTGGTGTGCATCGACGGCGATGCGCTGCTGGATCGCGATGCGGCGGCCTATTTGGTGGCGCCGCTGTTGGCCAATCCGCACGTCGGCGCGGTGACCGGCAACCCGCGCATCCGCACGCGCTCCACGCTGATCGGCCGCATCCAGGTCGGTGAGTTTTCATCGATCATCGGCCTTATCAAGCGCACGCAGCGCGTTTATGGCCGCCTGTTCACCATCTCCGGCGTGGTGGCCGCGTTTCGTAAGCAAGCGCTTACCGATGTCGGTTACTGGAGCCAGGACATGATCACCGAAGACATCGACATCAGCTGGAAACTGCAGCTCAAGCACTGGGCTATCTTCTTCGAACCGCGGGCGTTGTGCTGGATCCTGATGCCGGAGACCCTGCGCGGGCTGTGGAAGCAGCGCCTGCGCTGGGCGCAGGGCGGCGCCGAGGTGTTTTTAAAGAATCTGCGCAACCTGTGGGCCTGGGAGCACCGGCATATGTGGCTGCTGTTCGCCGAGTATTGCCTCTCCACGTTGTGGGCGTTCACTTACCTGGTCAGCGTGCTGATTTTCCTGGTCGGGCTGGCGGTGCCGCTGCCGGAGGGCATCCGCATTCACTCGTTGCTGACGCCGGCGTTTACCGGCCTGGTGCTGGGCGTGGTGTGCCTGCTGCAGTTCACCGTCAGCCTGCTGCTGGAGAAGCGCTATGAGAAGGGCTTCGGCCGCTCGCTGTTCTGGATCATCTGGTATCCGCTGGTGTATTGGCTGCTCAGCCTGCTGACCACGCTGGTGGCGTTTTCCAAAGTGATGTTGAAAGCTCGGCGCGGGCGTGCGCGCTGGATCAGCCCCGACCGGGGCATTGGGAGGATCAAAGAATGACGGACGTCCTGATTTATTCCGAACGCGGCCTGTTGCCGCGCGTGGTAGACAGCCTGCTGACGCTTTTCGCCTGGTGCGGCTTCCTTTATCTGTTCAGCCGCGGCCTGATGTCGGTAATGGATCAGCACGGGGTGGGCTCCGCCCTGTCGCTGCTGGAAGTGATCTCGCTGTACATCATTGTGGCGTTGTTCAATGCCGTCACGCTGATCGCCTGGGCCAAATACAACCAGTATTTCTCCCGCCGCAGGGCGGCCGACCGCTGGCGGAAACAGCAACAGAACACCCACATCGGCTATATCACGCCCGAGCTGACCCGGCAGCTGCGGCGTTTGCCGATCGCCGTGGTGTCCCATAACAGCGGCGGCGGCATCAGCCAGGTCAGCGGCAGGCTGACGGCGGCCGAACCGGCCGCGAACAAGGTGGTGCAGCTGCGTTAGTCGTCAGCGTTGCCGTCCGGCCTGCGGCGCAGCCCGCCCGGCGGCAACAGCAGAGCGCAGATCATGACGGCCAGGCTGAAAAGAGGCAGCCAGCGCGCCACCGGGCCGGGGGAGTAGTTGTTGAGCACCGAGCAAACATAGCACGCTGCGGCCAGCGCCCAGCCGGGCAGGCCGATATCGTTGAGCCGGAACGCGGTTTTGGCCATGAACCACGCCACCAGGCCGAAACAGAACAGCGCCCAGACCATAATGCACAGCAGATACAGCAGCACTGAGACGAATTCCTCGGTATCGCCGTGCGCATGGGCGCGAAAATGGTTTTTATCCAGGTAGGTCGACAGAAACGACAGCAACACGATGCCAATGGCGAAGATCGCCAGCGAGAAAACAAAGGGTTTGCGCGAGATGCGCCCACGGTAAAGATCTTTGGCGAGTTGTCCGAGAGATTCCATTACAGTCCATTGTCGTGATCATTGCGGCGATAGCCGGATGGCAAGCAGCCGGGCATTTTATCGGGGTAAAAGGGGGCGTCAAGGTGATAATTTTTCTCATTTAGTCGCGGTTGAGATTCCGCGCGGCCGCGCCGGGCGTTCTCTCACCGTGCAAAACGTCACAATTTGGCACGTTTGGCTACCTGGCGCGGTAATTGGCGGCATAATCCTGTTTGTTCGCGTTGAACAATGCATTAACATAACTCCCACTTATCTCTTGCATGGCTATATGGATATCCGATGCGTCACCTGGTTGCGCTTTTACCGCTGATTACCTTGCTTGCTGCCTGTAGCAGCACGCCGAAACCCAGTACCACCGCTACGCCGCAGGGCACCCCGGTAAAGGGCGGCTTTTTGCTGAGCCCGGCGCACAGCGGCGCGCCGCTGGGTGGAGATTTCGCCAATAACCCGAATACCGCACGCTTTATCGATAAGATGGTGCGGGAACACGGCTTTGATCGACAGCAGCTGCACGACGTGCTGGCGCAGGCTCGGCGCCTGGATTCGGTGCTGCGGCTGATGGACAGGCAGGCGCCGAAACCGTCTACCCAGGGGCCTACCGGCCCGAACGGTTCCTGGCTGCGCTACCGCAACAAGTTCATCACGCCGGATAACGTGCAAAACGGCGTGGTGTTCTGGAATCAATATCAGGATGCGCTGCAGCGGGCCTGGCAGGTGTACGGCGTGCCGCCGGAGATCATCGTGGGGATTATCGGCGTGGAGACCCGCTGGGGCCGCGTAATGGGTAAAACCCGCATTATCGATGCACTGGCGACGCTGGCCTTCAACTACCCGCGCCGCGCCGATTACTTCGCCGGCGAGCTGGAAACCTTCCTGCTGATGTCGCGTACCGAGGGCGACGATCCGCTCGAACTGCGCGGCTCCTTCGCCGGCGCGATGGGCTATGGGCAGTTCATGCCGTCTTCCTTCAAGAGCTATGCGGTCGACTTCAACGGCGATGGTCATATCAACCTGTGGGATCCGGTCGATGCCATCGGTAGCGTGGCCAATTACTTCAAGGCGCACGGTTGGTCCAAAGGCGAGCCGGTCGCGATTCAGGCCAACGGCCAGGCGCCGGGATTGGAAAACGGCTTCAAGACCCGCTACTCGGTCGCTGCGCTGGCGGAAGCCGGCCTAAGCCCGCAGGGTTCGCTCGGCGACAATCAGGAAGCCAGCCTGCTGCGGCTGGACGTCGGCACCGGCTACCAGTATTGGTACGGCCTGCCGAACTTCTACGTCATCACCCGCTATAACCACAGCACCCACTACGCCATGGCGGTATGGCAGCTGGGCGAAGCGGTAGGGCGCTCGGCGCGCGGCGGCTTCTGACGCTGCTTCAATAACGAAAAAGGCCGCTTGCGCGGCCTTTTTTACGTGCGGAACAATCAGAAATCGTAGCGTAGACGCACCACGGTCATATCGCCGAGGTTGTCGGTGCTCGATGTCAGCACGTGCTCTACGTCAACGCGGAAGCCGTAGTCAAACTGCACGGTAACCCCAAGGCCGTTGTCGATGCGCTGGTAGTTGCGGCCGCTGATGTATTCCAGGCGATCGCCCATAAAGTACGGCATCACCGATTTCACCGCGTACTGGCCCACCGGCACGGTATAACCGGCCAGGTATTCGATACCCCAGGCATCGCCGGCGAAGTAATTGTTGATGTCGGCTTTCTTGGTGGTCAGGAAGTCGTGGTAGTAACCGCCGCCGAAAGTCAGCGTCCAGTTGTCCGGTTTCCAGCTGAGGGCGGTGCCGACGATGTGCTGATCGTAGCTCTTGCTGCCGCTGGTGGACGGATTGCGCATTTCGGCGCGGGTGTAGTTCCAGGCGGTGCCCCAGGTCAGATCCTGCGTGATGTGGTAGTCCACGCCCAGTGAGCCGCCGCCTTTGCGCTTATAGCGCAGGCCGTTGCCCGGCAGGTAGTCGCTGTCGCTGAACAGGTACGAGGCATAAACGTCCGCATCGCCGAAGCGGTTCTTGTACTTCAGCATCTTGCGTGAACGGTAAGAGCCGTCGTAGTCGCCGTTGATGCCGTTGCCCGGCGCCTGGGCCAGCATGTCGTAGTCCCAGATATCGGTCTTGGCGCCCACCACGTCATAGTAAACGCTGTTCTGCTGGCCGAAGGTCATCTGGCCCCAGGTGTTGCTTTTCAGGCCGGTGTACAGCATGCGGCGGCTGGTGTTTCTCGCGCCGTCGGCATAGTGGTGATCCCAGTCGAACAGCGCCGGAATGTTCACGCCCAGCTCGTAGTAGCTGATCCAGCTGATATCGTCGAACAGGTAGTAGTCCGCCGCGAAACGGAAGCGGGTGCCGCCGTCGAAGCCGTTACGCTTGTAGGAGCCCTTGTCGCCGTCGCCCGTCATGTTGTTGAACTGTGGACGGATGCTGCCGCCAACGGTGAAGTTCAGGCGGCTGAGCGGATCGCCGGCCTGCGGATCCTGCTTCAGCAGGGTGATTTCCGCCTGAGCGGCGAACGACGCGCTGCCGATCGCCAGACCCAGCGCCACCGCTTGAGTCAATACGCGCAATTTGATTGCCATGTGTTATCCCTGTTTTATGTATGACCGCCCCATCAGCGCCGCCATGCCGATGTTTTGCGCAGAACGCTGCGTTTTCACGCATTTTGACGGTTTTTTGGTGTGTTAGCGGCGGGCGGCATTTGTAACATAAACAGTGACATAAAGAATTACTTTTCTTGCTAATTATCGACCGGTTTTTAACCATTTCGTGCGGTGAAAAGGGCCGTTGCGCATGTCTGGCGATTCGGATGAATTCATCTAACGCCAAGGTTTATATTTTTCATTTGTCAGTCACCGGCGCCAGCCTGTAATTTCAGCCGTGCAAGAGAGAATTAATTCGAGCCTTTCGCCGGCGTATTAACGTCAGCCTTTGTCTGCGTAATCGGCCGGCATGAATAAGCGATTGGGAGGTCGCCATGAGAAACCTGTTAATGTTGTTAGTGGGGCTGTTTTCACTGCCGGCGATGGCGGCGGAGTCGCACGTTTGCCATTCTCAAGCCTATGATTATGCAGAGGTTAGCAAGCTCAGGTTGTCTGACGACACCCTGTTTTCCTGCCGCGGCGTGGGGCGCCTGACGATCCCCGAATTAGCACGCAAAGGATGGAAGGTGATTCATTTGGCGCAGCAAACCGAATATACCGACTCCGTCGACAGCGATGGTGAGGTGATTAAGCTTTATCAGGAAATTGTGGTGTACAAAGAATAACGCGACGGTAGCCTGTTATTATTCTCGCGGCGGCGAGAACCCTATTATGAATGCGAGAATCGGAATCGACGGCAGGGCTGCCGCCGCGGCCAGCGCTTCACCTGAGATCGCGCCACGCTGTGCGCCTGTTTGCTGATCGCGCTGGTGTTAAGCGTGGTGAGTTGTTCTTATCTTATTTATTTTTACCGAAGGGTGGCACCAAAAATATAAATTATGGATGTTGATGTACAGAACTACCAAATAAGCTGCGAAAGCCAATTCATTATTCAGCTGCAAATATCCCGCTATGCCTGGGGCGTGCCGCTGATTACGCTCGGCGATAACGGTGATTTTACCGTGATACGAAGCCGAGGCTGGTCGAGGTTGGCTAATGGGATGCAATTGGAGGTTTATTATTTTGCCAATAACTCCCTGCTGGCCTGGGATAAAAACCGCAAATATATCTCTTATTCAAAGGCCGGCCGGCTCTACGCCTGCGCGCTGAATTTTTCTTATTCCCCTAAAATAATGCGCTAGCCCTCCGGCCATCAGACCAGAGGGGCGATTTTCATGATCCACTGCTTAAACGCGAGGATTTTCGGCCACTGCCGCTCGGAGATGGTCGAGGTAAAATAGCAGTGCTCGCAGGGCACGGTCATGTCGGTGAACGGAATGATCAGCTCGCCGCTTTTGATCCAGTCCTGCACCAGATTGAGCCGCCCCATGGCGACGCCAAGGTGCCGCGTGGCGGCCAGCACCGCGAGATCGGAACGGTCGAACTCCATGCTTTTGCTGTCGGTATCCAGCCCCAGCGCAAAGTGTTGCGACCAGGTTTGCCACTCGTCTTCGCCGGAGTTGTAGCGATCGTGCAGCAGCGTGCAGTGGGCCAAATTTTCCGGCGCATCGTACAGGCTATGTGCGGCGGCGTACTGCGGCGTACAGATCGGCACCATCGATTCCTGCATAAAGGCCTCGTCCAGATGCCGCCCCGAGGGCAGTTTGCCGAAGTACATCGCCAAGTCCACGCCGCGGTTGGCCAGGTTGATGATCTCTTGCCCGGTCAGAATGTTGAGGTGAATGGTGGGGTGCTGGGCGATAAAGTCGCCGATGCGCGGCAGCAACAGGCATTGCACCAGAGACGGATGCGAGTAGAGGGTCAGGGTGCCCGTCAGCTCGCGATTCTTGATGTCCAGAATTTCCTGATTCAGCGTGTTGAAGGAGCTGTCCAGCGCCCATTGCATGCGCTCGCCCTCCGGCGTCAGGGTAATTCTGCGATGAAAGCGCTGGAATAGCAGAAAACCCAACTCCTTTTCGAGCAAATTAATGCGGTGGCTTACGGCGCTGGGGGTGATCGACAATTCTTGCGCCGCCAGCGCAAAAGATAAATGACGGGCGACGCATTCGAAAGTATGCAGCCGGGAAAATTGATAGCTGGTCAGCGGGGTGGCCCGCTGTGAATGTTTTTTAGTGGGGAACATGCTATTTCTCCGTGCGCGCAATACAGCGATCTTAACATTTAATGGAGAGGAGGATAAACCCAGGTTGACGAATGGAGTCGAATTTTAACCTGATGGTTTTAATGATGTTGAGGGTAAGCCGATTTATTGCACCAAGACCGTAAATAACCGCCGAGGGGTTTGGGTTGAGAAGACGATAAAAATCAGGAATACGCGAGGAAAATAAAATGGCTGTCGTTAAGCAGTGAGTAAAGGCGGCGTGCGACGGTATGAAAAAGAATGCCGTCTATTCCATGAGGGATATCGCCGTTTCGCCATAATAACCCGATGCCGCTGAATAGCCGTTAATCATCATTGTCGGCGTAACGGATGAATAAATCGAAAAGGCCATATGCTCGCACGGCATTGCCCGTTGGCCGATAGCACCGCGCCCGGTTGTCGTTAATCGGGCGCGGCGTTCAGGGAAAAGCGGTTTGCTCGCCGGCGCGTATCAACGGCGGCGCAGCAGCAGGCCGGTCAACAGGCCAGCGCCGGCAATGAGGGCTAATGCGGCGAGGGGGTTTTTCTTCATCATGCTGCCGGCGCAGCTCAGGGCGTCGCCGTATTTTTCTTGCAGCGCGCCCGCTGCATAGCGCGTGGCGCCTTCGGCCTGCAAGCGTGGGTTTCCGGTGACGTCGCCCGCCATTTCCTGCGCCTTGCCCGCCACTTTTTCCATCATGCCATTGGCTTTTTCGCTGTTCATTGTGATGCGCTCCTAAGGTTCGATCCGTTTGGCTTCCGCACAGGGCGAAAGCCTGCATTTGCACCTCCATGTTATGCACTTCACTTTGAGCCTATAAGGGGCGTTTGCATCGGTGCGGATAGTGCATTTGCAGGCTACTTTCCGTTCCTGGCGGCCAGCCCGCCGGTAAACAGCCCGCGTTCTCTGGCCCAGACGATGGCTTCGCTGCGGCTGTGCACGCCAAGTTTGGAATAGACCGTCGCGACATGGTTGCGAATGGTGTTGAGCGCCAGATTGAGACGCGCCGCGATTTTCTTGTCCGGCAGCCCCTCGCAAATCAATTCCAGCACATCGCGCTCGCGCGGCGTGAGATCGCTGGCGGTCAATCCGGCCTGGTCGGGCCGGTTGATGCTTTTCACGTTGGCCAGTTTTTCAATCAGGGTTTGGCTGAACCAGGAGGCGTCCTGCATCACTTCTTCGATGGCGCTGACCAGCTCCAGCTCCGAGCGTTTGCGTTCGGTAATGTCCATGAGCACCAGCAGGTAGCAGGGCGCATTGTGGATGCTGACGGCATCCGCCGAGGCCACGCAGTCGATCGACTCGCTCCCTTTCTTGCGCACCCGGATGTCCAGCCCTTCGACGTTGCCGCTTTTTTCCAGCGCGGCAAACAAACGGCGGTTCGCCTCGGGATCGTCAATAAACGGGATCTCATCGATCGTCTTGCCGATCAAGGCTTCGGCGTCGTACTCGGTGGTGCGGGTAAAGGCTTCGTTGACGTCCAGCACGCGCCGCTCGTGCGCGGTACACAGCAACGTCGGCACCGGGCTCAGGCGAAATGCCTTGGCGAACCGCTCTTCACTTTCCCGCAGCGCCGATTCCGCCTGGCGCCGGGGTTCGAGATCGGTAAAAGTGAACAGCATGCAGTCGTCTTCATTGATGTCCAGCGGTTGGCCGGCAACCACCACCAGCTTGCTTCCGCCACCGGGCAGTTTCAGCTCGGCCTCCATTTGCGGAATGGTGGCGCCTTCCCCCAGGCGCTGTATCGCCAGATCTTTGTGCTCCGCCTGTTCCAAAACGTCGAGTTCATAAACCGAACGGCCCATGACCTGTTCACGCTGGTAACCGGTCATATCCAGGAACCCCTGGTTGACCTTGACGTAGCGCAGGTCGCTTAGCCGACAAATGACCGCCGGCGCCGGATTGGCGTTGAAGGTTTTTTCAAAGCGCTGTTCGGCGCTGGCCCACTCCGTCGCGTCGCTCAGGATCAGCGCCAGCAGCTCCGGTTGCCCCTGCGCATCGGTGATAATCAGGCTCCGCAGGCGGTGCACCCAGAAGCTGTCCGGATCGTCGGCCTGCCGAACCTCCACCACCACATCGGTGAAGGTCTCGCCATCGGCAACCCGGTTCAGCGGATACTGTTCCAAAGCCAGCGGATGATTGTTGCGATAGCGCAGGGCAAAACGCGCCGCGTACTCGCCGGCATTGGCCCCCAGAGCTTTCTGATGACTCACGCTATGCATGGCCAACGCGGCCTCGTTGGCCCAGAGCAGCGTTCGATCGGTATCCGTCAGGATCACGCCGTCGGACAAGCCGGAGATGATTTGCTGCAGGTGGCCGCGGTGGGTTTCGCTGGCCAGGACGGATTGGCTCATGTGTTCTCCGCTAGACAGAAGGGAGCGGCCTCTGACCGGGGCCGCGGGTTACGCTACTCGCTGAGCAGCTTAGTGCATAACGTGCGTATTCGCAGGGTGTGAATGCACTAGTCATTCTGGCGCAAATGAACCGGGACGGCCGACGACGCCGCGCGGCAGACTGCATCTGTCTGCGCGGTTATCCGCCGTGCGTGCAATCACTTGTCCAGAAAATATAAGGAACAACGATGACCACTGTCTATGAATCAAATCGCTTTGCGTTTCAGGTGTCATGGGGCTCGATATTGGCCGGGAGTGCCGTGGCGCTGGTGACTTATCTGATCTTCAGCGTGCTGGGCACGGCTATCGGCGCCCAGGCCGTGGATATGATGCAAAAGGGTAACCCGCTGAGCGGCTTTGGCACTGGCACCGGGATCTGGCTGCTGGTTTCAACGCTGGCGTCGCTGGCCGCAGGCGCGTTCGTCGCCGGCCGCACCGCACCGAACCGCGGCGGCTTGCATGGCCTGCTGAGCTGGGCGATCACCACCTTGCTGACCACCTGGCTGGTGGTTTCACTGGCGAGTGGCGTGGTGGGGCTGGCGGGCAGCGCGGTGGGCAAAGGGCTTTCGCTGGCGGGCAGCGGCCTGGCGGCGGCGGCGCCAAACGTGGGCGAAGGCCTCAAGCAACAGCTGGATAAAAAGGGCATCAGCCTTGACTGGGGAAGCCTGGAAAACCAGTTGAACGCCACGCTCAAGCAGACCGGCAAGCCGGAACTGGATCCGGCTCGGTTGGAACAGAAGGCCGATAGGGCGACCGCCGACGGCAAGCAATCGGCCATGGACGCGGCTGCCGATCCGGCGCAGGCCGCCTCCGAGCTCAAGCAGTGGTTCGACCGCGTCAAGCAGTCCGGTGAGCCGACGTTGAGCGCCGCCGACAAGGATGCGCTGGTGAATATCGTTGCGGCGCGCACCGGCAAAAGCCGCGATGAAGCGAGCCAAATCGTCGATAACTATGCTCAGACTTACCAGCAGGCGGTGCAGAAAGTGGAAAAACTCAAGGCTGAGGCCGAGCAGAAAGCGCGTGAAGCGGCCGACGAAGCGGCCAAACAGCTGTCGCGCGCCGCGTGGGGTTCGCTGTTGATGCTGCTGTTGGGCGCTGCGCTGAGCGCCGGCGTGGGGCGGATTGCCGAATCAACCCGCCGCACTGTCGCGGTAAGTTGAGATGAAAAAAAACCTGTCGTGCATCTCGCTGAATTATCGAAAAGTAGCGGGGGCCTCTGCTCCCGTGCTCGTCATCGATTTTTGCAACGAGAATAACGAGCGCTACACCCTGCGCTACAACCTGCCGCCGGATACCCCGGAACGCACCGAGCGGCGGGTATCTTTGCTGCTGTATCTGTTGCGCAAGCACAGATCCGCAGAGATCGACAACCTGGCTGATTAATCAGGCCGTTAATGAAAGGCCCGGCCTTATAGGCTGGGCTTTTTACTGGGCAATCAGGCTATTTTGGCAACAACGCACGGTGCGAATCGGCATGAGGCTTTTACGTTGGAGGGCCGGCGGTTCACGGTGGGCAAAGTAGCGCCCCAATTGGCGTGGAGGGTAAAATAGGGCATCGAGCAAGATGTGTTAAAACATCGGTTCTTCTCAGCGCAGGAAAAAGATAAAAGAAGCTCCCTATTACGATCTGTAATTTTCTGGCCCGATGTTCAGAAAATGAGCCTGTCCCTATTTTCTTTTCAAACGCTGTTCATGTTTTTATTTATTAGCCTCAATAAGTTTTATCAGTCAGCCTGATTATAAAATGTATTTTAATTTGCAATGATGAAATTCCTATTTGGTCATGCAATTGGGATGAAAAAAACACTTTAAGATAAAACAATTAACATAAAGTGTGATTTGCCACGGCGGGGCAAATGCATCTTTAATGGATGCACTTTGCGTGGCGCATTTTTTATTCACGTGTTTTTCGCAAGCGTATTTATATAACATGATCATTTTCAGTTATTTATATGATGACTTTTCCCATGCCGTAAAAATGGCGTTGTCAGGGTGATTTTTTTAGGATTAATCTTAATGACTTGATTTGGTTGGTTAACGATTTTAATGAAAAGGACACGATTTTTATAAAAGCAAGGAGCGCGCATGGACTATCGAAAAGATATTCTTTTACAGGTGTTAGAGTATATGGAGAAGAATATTATAGAGGGACTTTCCGTTGAGAAAGTGTCTATTATCTCGGGTTACTCTAAATGGCATTTACAGCGGCTGTTTAAACATTATTTTGGCATTACGTTAGGGACTTATATCAGAAACAGAAAGCTGAGCCGATCCGCAATCTTGCTTAAACAACATCAAGAGAACATATTGGATGTCGCCTTGGCATCGGGCTTTGCCTCTCAGCAATGTTACACGCGGGCGTTTAAACGTTTCTTTGGCGAAACGCCCAACAGCTTTAGGAACAGCCGGGGATGGGATTTTTCCACCCAGATCCCACCGTATGGCATTGACAAGAAACCCTATTTTTATCACACGGTCATGCCGGATGATATCGAGCTGTTAAAGCAGTACAAGGCATTGATCTTCCACTCCATAAGGAAATACAGAGATGCCGGTGACATTACGCAGACTAATGAGAAATGGTTAAGCAAGCATGGGAAGGCTTATCGTGCGGAAAACAACAGAGCGGGAAAATGGCATTCAAACGGTAAGGAGCAAGAGGTTTTTCATTCTATCTTCAATTTCTACATACCCAGAGGGAAATATATTGTCATCCCCTTTATGGGTGAGTTGTCTGAGTACATTGATTTTTTTGCAGATATCTATGACGCCTATCTGCCGGCTATCAATGTCAAGGTGAGAGAAAGTTTTTTTATCGAACTATATAGACATGAGCATTTACACAGTCGCGTCGTCAATGTCGATATACTTATTCCTGTGGCGTAGCGTTGAGAAAAGGAAACATCATGAGTATAGAGAAATCCACCGATTCGATGAATAAGCGTCATTATGCGCGCCGTATGCTACCTTTGACATTGTCTGTGTCTGGCGGAGCGAGCGTGGCCGGTTTAGCCAGACAGGCCATTCAATTCGCGTTGGCATTAACTCTTTTCATGTTTTCAGGAAATGCGATGGCAAATAATCGGGAGCATCAGCAAATAGCGTTAGTCGGCACCTGGACCCATATTCCGGATGCGCCTGCGGTGCAGAAACCGGCGCACCCCAGTGAAGGCCTCTATCGTCTGGCGGTTAATGGCGACGGCACATTAACGCTGCTCGACGTGATTAAAATGAAAAGCCCGTCATGGATCGTAAAATCTCGCGATGGCCGTTTCGCCTATGCCACCAATGAGGAGAACGCGGGAACGGTCACTGCCTTGGCGATAGACAAAGACGGCGCCGTGCGGGTGCTGAATACGGTGAGCAGCGCGGGCCGGCAGCCGACGCATGCCACCCTCAGCCCGGATGGCAAGTTTCTGTTTGTCGCCAACTACTCCGTCGCCAAAGGCGGCGCGGGGGTGACGGTATTACCGATTGGCGGCGACGGCAAACTGGGGGAACGGGTGCAGCATTTTCCGTTCACGCCCGGCTCCGGCGCCGTGCAGGGGCGCCAGGAAGGGGGCCATGCGCACTCCACCACCTTCAGCCGCGATGGCCAATACCTGTACGCGGCGGATCTCGGCGGGGACAAGCTGCGCGCCTACCGCTATCGCTCGGACAACGCGCAGCCTTTGCAAGCGGATGCTTCGCGCGATGTCGCCTTCGCACCCGGCGCCGGCCCACGGCACATGGCGTTCTCGCCAGAAGGCGAATACGCCTACGTCATCACTGAAATGGCGAGTGAAATCGAGGTGTTTGCCGTCAGCGACCATCGATTGACGCGGCAAGGGAAGGTGAAACTGCACGGCGGGCAGGATTCAGCGGAGGCGAAAAGCGGTGGGGCAATAATCCTCAGCCCGAGCGGCAGATATCTTATTGCCACCAATCGCGGTGCCGATAACCACCTGCTGGTATTAAAAATTGGCGAGGATGGGCTGCCGGGCGCACCAACGCGCTATGAGGCCGGCGGCATTGAACCGCGTGCGCTCGCTTTCGATGCCGGCGGTAACCATCTCTATGTGACGAATGTGTTTACCAATACCGTTATGTTGTTCGATTTCGATGATGAGAAGGGCGAGTTGCAGGCCAGAGGGCAGGCAACGACGGTTTCTACTCCGACGGATATTAAGTTTTTTAATTAATGCCAATCATAACGCTCGGGGGAAATCGAATCTGAACGGGGGAAAAGGGCGGATTGCGGGTGCAGATGACGGGGAATGGCTGGACAAGAAAGAATGGCGTCCCCGACTGGAATCGAACCAGTAACTAGCCCTTAGGAGGGGCTTGTTATATCCGTTTAACTACGGGGACGCTGCGGGCCGGCAACCGAAGCTGCCGGGGCATTATACCTTTTTTTACCCGCAGAATAAGCGCTTAGCGGCGCGTTTGCTCAATACCTCGCCAGTTCATGCCGAAATTTCCTCGGCTAACCGACGGCGATCACGGTTTTTCCCCGCCGTGGCGCCGTTTTTCCTCTTGCAGGCGCGCCGCCCGATTTTTGGCGCTCAAATCGTTGCGGATCTGCGCGTGGCTTATCAGCGCAAAGATAAAGGTGCCGCCGATGATGTTGCCCGCCAGCGTCGGCAGGGCGAACGGGTAAATGAATTCTTGCCATTCAATCGCGCCGTTGAACGCCAGATAGAGGATCTCGACCGAACCGACCACGATATGGGTCAGATCGCAAATCGCCACCAGGTAGGTCATCAGCACGATCACCCAGATTTTCGCCGCGCCGGCGGCCGGGAACATCCACACCATGGTGGCGATGATCCAGCCGGCCAGGATGCCGTTGGCGAACATTTCTCCCGGCGTATGGCGCATCACCTCTTCGCCCAGGCTGATGAAGGCGCCGCGCGTCTCGGCGTCGAACAGCGGCATATGGGTAAACGCCAGCGCCGCCAGCCCGGTGCCGATCAGGTTGCCGAGCAGCACCACGCCCCACAGGCGCAGCAGGATCAGCAGGTTGCGCGGCGTGGGTTTATGCATGATTGGCAATACCGCCGTGACGGTATTTTCGGTAAACAGCTGCTGGCGCGCCATGATGACAATGATGAAACCGAAGGTGTAGCCGAGGTTCTCGATGAAAAAGCGGCTGGGATCGTCCGGCAGGCGGGCGTGGAAAATGCCCTTTGCCGCCAGCGAGGCACCCATCGACAGCCCGGCGGCGATCGCCGACCACAGCAATGCCAGCCAGTCGCGCTCCAGCTCTTTTTCGCCTTCCATCCGGATCTGTTCATGCACCGCCGCCGCGCGCGACGGCAGATTTTCTTCCCTGACTTCGATTTCGCGCTTGCCCTGTTCCTGTTCTTTGCTCTCTACCTGCATCGTCTCATCCGGCTCGTGCTCCTGGCGTCGCTGTTCGTTCATGCTGTCGCTCCTGCTTCATAAGGGTGAGTTCACGTCATTAAGCGTAGTTAAATGCGGCGAAATACAGAAAAAGGTAACAAGAGTTAAAATCCGCCGATTTTTTCCACGCATTCTTGATCCTGCTCGCCATATTGGCCCGTCGGCGCGCCCGCCGCGGGCTGCGTGCGGGGAAAGGCTTATGCTATGATTCGCTATCCCAAAGAAAAATATGAGTTCCCCGATGCTGGAAGCCAAAAGTCTGAGTTGCGTGCGCGATGAGCGCATCCTGTTTAGCGAGCTAAGCTTTTCAGTTCAGCCGGGCGATATCATTCAGGTAGAAGGGCCGAACGGCGCGGGCAAGACCAGTTTACTGCGCATTCTCGCCGGCCTGGCGCGGCCGGACGGCGGCGAGGTGTGCTGGCGCGGGCGCAACACGCTGCGCGATCGCGCGAATTACCAGCAAGATTTGCTGTTTATCGGCCATCAGCCCGGCATCAAAGCCGTATTGACGCCCTTCGAAAATCTGCAGTTTTATCAGGCGGTGCGCGGCGCGGCCGAGCATCAGGCCATCTGGCGCGCGCTGGAGCAGGTGGGGCTGGTGGGTTACGAAGATCTGCCGGTGGCGCAGCTTTCCGCCGGGCAGCAGCGGCGCGTGGCGCTGGCGCGGCTGTGGCTCAGCGCGGCGCCGCTGTGGATCCTCGATGAACCGCTGACGGCGATCGACAAACAGGGCGTGGCCGAGTTGATTAGCCTTTTTGAACAACATGCGCAGCGGGGCGGCATGGTATTGTTGACCACCCATCAGGATTTGGCCGGCGTCGGCCAAACGGTGGGCAAAGTTCGTTTGGCGGAACACGACGCGGGGAGTTTGTGATGTTTTTGACCCTGGTGCGCCGCGAACTGAAGATCGCCTGCCGTAAAGGCTCGGAGATCGTCAACCCGCTGTGGTTTTTCCTGATAGTGATCACGCTGTTCCCGTTGGGGATTGGCCCGGAGCCGCAGCTGCTGGCGCGCATTGCGCCGGGCATCGTGTGGGTGGCGGCGCTGCTGGCTTCGCTGCTGTCGCTGGAGCGGCTGTTTCGCGATGATTTCCTCGATGGCTCGCTGGAGCAGCTGTTGCTGCTGCCGACGCCGCTGCCGATGACGGTGCTGGGCAAAGTGTGTGCTCACTGGGTCGTGACGGGTCTGCCGCTGCTGATCCTGTCGCCGCTGGTGGCGCTGCTGCTGTCGCTCGATATGCAGACCTGGCTGGCGGTGGCGGGGACGCTGCTGCTCGGCACGCCGACGCTGAGCCTGATCGGCGCTATCGGCGTGGGGTTGACCGTCGGCCTGCGCAAAGGGGGCGTGCTGCTCAGCCTGCTGGTGCTGCCGCTGTATATTCCGGTGCTGATCTTCGCCACCGGGGCGATCGACGCCGCTTCGATGGGCATGCCGATCGACGGTTACCTGGCGATACTCGGCGCGATGCTGGCGGGCAGCGTGACATTGGCGCCATTTGCCACCGCGGCGGCGCTGCGAGTGAGCGTACACTAGCTAACGTATTGAATGAACAGACGGGCAAGGCCGACAAGAGCGTACCCCGCAGAAGATTTTCGCCGTTTCGAACCCTCGGGGCGGCCGACGCATAAAAATTACCGTGAGCACTGACGACAATGTGGAAATGGTTACATCAACTGGCGCGGCCTGAACGGCTGTATCACGTCTGCGGCCGCTTTATCCCCTGGCTGGGGCTGGCGGCGGCGGCCTGCCTGCTGCTTGGCTGGGCATGGGGCTTTGGTTTCGCGCCGAAGGATTATCAGCAGGGCGACAGCTTCCGCATCATTTATATTCACGTGCCGGCGGCCATGTGGTCGATGGGCATCTACGCCTCGATGGCGGTGGCGGCGTTTATCGGCCTGGTGTGGCAGATGAAAATGTCCGATACCGTGGTGGCGGCGATGGCGCCGATCGGCGCGGTGTTCACCTTTATCGCGCTGGTGACCGGCTCCGCCTGGGGCAAGCCGATGTGGGGCACCTGGTGGGTGTGGGATGCGCGTCTGACCTCCGAGCTGGTGCTGCTGTTCCTCTATATGGGCGTCATCGCGCTGTATAACGCTTTCGAAGACCGCCGCCTGGCGGGCCGCGCCGCCGGGATTCTGGTGCTGGTGGGCGTGGTGAATATCCCGATCATCCATTTCTCGGTCGAATGGTGGAATACGCTGCATCAGGGCTCGACCAACATGCAGCAGTCCATCGCGCCCAGTATGCGCACCCCGCTGCGCTGGGCGATCCTCGGCTACCTGCTGCTGTTCGTCACGCTGACGCTGATGCGCCTGCGCAATCTGATCCTGTTCCAGGAACGCCAGCGCCCGTGGGTCGCCGGGCTGGTGAATAAGGAGCGTTAGTCATGAATGCCGCATTCGATTCCTGGTCGGCGTTTTTCGCCATGGGCGGTTACGCCTTCTATGTCTGGCTGGCGGTCGCCGCCACGCTGATTTCGCTGTTGGGGCTGGTGGCGCACACCGTCTGGCAACGGCGCCAGCTGCTCGCCGAGATCGGCCGCCGTCAGGCGCGCGAGCGGCGCATTCGCCATGCGCAACAATCAAAACAAAAATCCGCCGCACCGCGGGAGAAATCATTGTGAATCCACGTCGTAAAAGCCGCCTTTATCTGGCGATCGTTGTGCTGATCGGCATCGCGCTGACCGCGACCCTGATGCTGTACGCGCTGCGCTCCAATATCGATCTGTTCTATACCCCGGGTGAAATTTTGCAGGGCAAGGGCGAGAATCATGAGAAGCCCGAGGTCGGCCAGCGGCTGCGCATCGGCGGCATGGTGATGCCGGGCTCGGTGAAACGCGATCCCAATACGCTGCAGGTCAGCTTCAAGATTTACGACGCGCGCGGCGCGATCGGCGTGACCTACACCGGCATTCTGCCGGACCTGTTCCGCGAAGGGCAGGGCGTGGTGGCGCAGGGCGTGCTGGGTGAGGGCAACGTGGTCAATGCGCGCGAAGTGCTGGCCAAACACGACGAGAAATACACCCCGCCGGAAGTGGCCGACGCGATGAAAGAGAACCACAAAGGCCCGGCGGAAGCGTATAACGCGCCGCAGGCGGAGGGCGCCAAGTCATGATGCCGGAACTGGGCAGTTTTCTGCTGTGCCTGGCGCTGGCGATCGCGCTGCTGCTGAGCATTTACCCGCAGTGGGGCGCGGCGCGGCAGGACAGCCGCATGATGGCGGTGGCCCGGCCGCTGACCTACGGCATGTTCGCCGCGATTGCGCTGGCGTTCCTGTGCCTGGTGCACGCCTTCGTGGTCAACGATTTTACCGTCGCCTACGTGGCCACCAACTCCAATACCCAACTGCCGGTGTATTACCGCATCGCCGCCACCTGGGGGGCGCATGAAGGTTCGCTGCTGCTGTGGGTGCTGCTGCTGAGCTGCTGGTCGCTGGCGGTGGCGTTGTGCAGCCGGGCGATGCCGCAGGATGCGGTGGCGCGGGTGCTGTCGGTGATGGGGATGATCACCGCCGGTTTCCTGCTGTTCATCATCATGACCTCCAATCCGTTCACCCGCACGCTGCCGAATTTCCCGATCGACGGCAGCGATCTCAACCCGCTGCTGCAGGATATCGGCCTGATCTTCCACCCGCCGCTGCTGTATATGGGTTATGTCGGCTTCTCGGTCGCCTTCGCGTTCGCCATCGCCTCGCTGATGGCCGGCCGGCTCGACACCGCCTGGGCGCGCTGGTCGCGCCCGTGGACCACCGCCGCCTGGGTGTTCCTCACGCTGGGCATCGTGCTCGGATCGGCCTGGGCCTACTATGAGCTGGGCTGGGGCGGCTGGTGGTTCTGGGATCCGGTGGAGAACGCCTCCTTTATGCCGTGGTTGGCCGGCACTGCGCTGATGCATTCGCTGGCGGTGACCGAAAAACGCGGCACGTTCAAAGCCTGGACGGTGCTGCTGGCGATCACCGCCTTTTCGCTGTGCCTGCTGGGCACCTTCCTGGTGCGTTCCGGCGTGCTGGTCTCGGTGCACTCCTTCGCCTCCGATCCGGCGCGCGGCATGTTTATCCTCGCCTATCTGGTGATCGTGATCGGTGGTTCGCTGCTGCTGTACGCGGTCAAGGGCGGCCAGGTGCGCAGCCGGGTGCAGCACGAGACCTTCTCGCGCGAGACCTTCCTGCTGGGCAACAACGTGCTGCTGATCGCCGCCATGCTGGTGGTGCTGTTGGGCACGCTGCTGCCGCTGGTGCACAAACAGCTGGGGCTGGGCAGCATCTCGATCGGCGAGCCGTTCTTCAACACCATGTTCACCTGGCTGATGGCGCCGTTGGCGCTGCTGTTGGGCATCGGCCCGCTAGTGCGTTGGCGCCGCGATGAGCCGAGCAAGCTGTGGCGCCGCCTCGGCGTGGCGCTGTTGGCGACGCTGGCGCTGTCGATTCTGCTGCCGTGGCTGCTACAGGACAGCATCGCCGGCATGACGGTGGTGGGCCTGATCATGGCGCTGTGGGTGATCATCCTGACGCTGATGGAACTGCATGAGCGTGCCACCCACCGTCACGGTTTCTGGCGCGGCCTGCGCCAGCTGTCCCGCAGCCACTGGGGCATGGTGCTCGGCCACCTCGGCGTGGCGGTGACGGTGATCGGCATCGCCTTCAGCCAGAACTACAGCGTGGAGCGCGACGTGCGGATGAAGGCCGGCGACAGCGTGGATATCCACAACTATCACTTCGTGTTCCGCGACGTGCACGACATTCGCGGCCCGAACTACAGCGGCGGCGTCGGCATCATCGACGTCACGCGCAACGGCAAGCCGGAGGCGACGCTGCGCGCGGAGAAACGCTATTACAGTGTGGCGCGCAGTATGATGACCGAGGCGGCGATCGACGGCGGTTTCAGCCGCGATCTGTATGCGGCGCTGGGCGAGGAGCTGGAGGATGGCTCCTGGGCGGTGCGCCTGTATTACAAACCCTTCGTGCGCTGGATCTGGTTCGGCGGCGTCTTTATGGCGATCGGCGGCCTGCTGTGCATCCTCGACCCGCGTTACCGCATGAGCAAAAAACTCAAGCGCGAAGGCAAGCTGGAGGCGCAACCATGAAGCGCAAGCTGCTGTTTATCCCGTTGGTCCTCTTCCTGCTGCTGGTGGCGGCGCTGATGGTGCAGCTGACGCGCAACGCCGGCGGCGAAGATCCGACCATGCTGGAATCGGCGCTGATCGGCAAACCGGTGCCGACCTTCAGGCTGGAATCGCTGGATCAGCCCGGCAAAACCTACGATCAGGCGGTGCTGCGCGACGGCAAGCCGATATTGCTCAACGTCTGGGCCACCTGGTGCCCGACCTGCCGCGCGGAACACCAGTATCTCAACACGCTGGCGGCGCGCGGCGTGCGGGTGGTCGGCCTGAACTATAAAGACGATCGCGCCAAGGCGGTGACCTGGCTGAATTCCCTCGGCAATCCCTATGCCCTCAGCCTGTACGACGGCGACGGCATGCTGGGGTTGGATCTCGGGGTCTACGGCGCGCCGGAGACCTTTCTCATCGACGGCCAGGGGATTATTCGCTATCGCCACGCCGGCGATATGAACGAGCGCGTCTGGCAGCAGGAAGTGCTGCCGCTGTATAAAAAGTACGGAGGTGAGGCATGAGGCTGATTGTCCTGCTGTGCGCCGCGCTGCTGAGCTGGAGCGCCGCCGCGGCGATCGATACCTATCGCTTCAACTCCGTCGAGCAGGAGCAGCAGTATCGCGAGTTGACCGAACAGCTGCGCTGCCCGAAATGTCAAAACAACAGCATTGCCGATTCCAACGCCATTATCGCCGCCGACATGCGCACCAAGGTGTACGAGCTGATGATGCAGGGGCAAAGCAAGCAGCAGATCATCGATTACATGGTGGCGCGCTACGGCAATTTCGTCACCTACGAGCCGCCGGTGACGCCGGCGACGCTGATCTTGTGGATCGGCCCGCTGCTGTTCGTGCTGATCGGCGGGGCGGTGGTGATCCTGCGCGCCCGGCGCCGGCCCGACGCGGCGGTGGACGATGCATTCTCCGAACGGGAACGGCAGCGCCTGGCTGCGCTGTTGCAAGAGACTGACAGGAAGAAACCCTAATGGCTTTTTGGCTGATTATTTGCGTGTTGCTGGCCGGCGCCGCCGCGTTGCTGGTGGTGCCGGCAATGCGCCACGGCAAGCAGAGCGCCGCCACGCGCGATGCGTTGAACAAGGCTTTTTATCAGGATCGTCTCAGCGAGTTGGAGCAGGACGAGCAGCAGGGCGTGGTGGCCGAGCGCCCGGAGCTGGTGAAAGAGCTGCAACAGAACCTGTTGAACGACATCCCGGCCGAGCAAGCGGCGCAGGCGAAACCGATCAATCGTTGGGCGCTGGTGCCGGGCGTGCTGTTATTGCTGGCGGTGACCGTTGGCTTTTATCTGAAAACCGGCGGATTGGCGCAGGTGCTGGACTGGCGTCTGGTGCAGGCGCAAATGCCGGAATTGCGCGAGCGCGTTGCCAATGAGCGCGCCAAACCGCTGAGCATGGAAGAGATCGCCCGCCTCGGGCTGGGGCTGCGCACCGCGCTGCAGCAGGACGATCGCAACATCAACGACTGGATGATGCTGGGGCGCGTCGGCATGGCGTTGAACAACGCCACCACCGCCACGCAGGCGTTTGCCCATGCTTATCAATTGGATCCGAATAGTCTGGAAGTGCGGCTCGGCTATGCCGAGGTCTTGACGCGCTCCAACGATCCGGAGGATAACAAGCAGGCGACGCAACTGCTGCGGCGCATGATCGCGGAAAACCACGGCGATCCGCGGGTGCTGAGCCTGTTGGCGTTCAATGCCTTCGAACAGGGCGATTTCAAGCAGGCGATCGGCGCCTGGCAGGTGATGCTGCAACTGCTGCCGGCCAACGATCCGCGCGCGGAAGTGATAAAGCGCAGCATTGCACAAGCAAAAGCCCAGGCAGGCGGAGAAAATGTTAAACTGAATGTGACCGTTTCGCTGTCACCGCAGGCGGCGAAAGCCTTGCCGCCGCAGGGGACGCTGGTCATTTCGGTCACTGACGGCGTCAGCCCGGTGCCGGTGGCGGTAAAACAATTGCCGCTGAGCCGTTTTCCGCTGTCTTTCTCTCTGGATGACAGCAACGCCATGATGCCCGAGCGTCTGCTCTCGGCGCAGCATCAGGTGCAGGTGCGTGTGCGCCTCTCACAGGACGGATTGGCCACGCCGCAGCCGGGGGACTGGTTCGGCGAAAGCTCGCTGCAGACATTCAGCGGTAAAGAGCAGGTTAGCGTTCAGATAAACAAGCAGGTCACTGAAAAATAAGACCGAACGTGTTTTTATGGAGAAAAATATGAACTTTCGCCTGACTGGGGTGGCATTCGCAACGGTATTACTGGTGGGCTGTGCCAGCGCGCCAGACAACGATCCGCAAGGGCGTTCCGATCCTCTGGAAGGATTCAACCGGACGATGTTCGACTTCAACTACAACGTCCTGGATCCCTATATCCTGCGTCCGGTCGCGGTGGCCTGGCGTGACTACGTGCCGATGCCGGCGCGTAACGGCATCAGCAACTTCACCTCCAACCTGGAAGAGCCGGCCAGCATGGTCAACGCCTTCCTCAAGGGCGACCCTTACCGCGGGATGATTCACTTCAACCGCTTCTTCCTGAACACCCTGCTCGGGATGGGCGGCCTGATCGACGTGGCCGGCATGGCCAACCCGAAACTGGCGCGCGAAGAGCCGAACCGCTTCGGCAGCACGTTGGGGCATTACGATGTGGGTTACGGCCCGTACGTGATGCTGCCGGGCTACGGCAGCTTCACCCTGCGTGAAGACGGCGGCGACTTTGCGGATACGCTGTATCCGATGCTGAGCTACCTTACCTTCTGGATGTCGGCGGGCAAATGGGTGGTCGAGGGGATCGAAACCCGCGCCCAGCTGCTGGATTCCGACGGCCTGCTGCGCAACTCCTCCGATCCTTACATCATGGTGCGCGAAGCTTACTTCCAGCGCCACGACTTCATCGCCAACGGCGGCTCGCTCAAGCCGGAAGAGAACCCGAACGCCAAGGCGATTCAGGGCGAACTGGACGAGATCGACTCGCAGTAATCACGGGCGTCACGCCAATGAAAAACCCGCCGGCAGGCGGGTTTTTTATGCCGGCGGCACGCGGCAGGCAAAGAAAAAGCGCCCCGCGGGGCGCTTTGGCATCCATCTCAGGCGAGATTAGAAGCGGTAGTTGAAGTTGGCGCCGTACAGCCAGGCTTTACCTTCAGAGTTGAAGGTGTAAGGGCCTTCTTTGATGGTGACTTTCTGGCCGTGCATGTAGGAAACGCCGACGTCGACCGACGCGTCTTTGTTGAACGCATAGGTGGTACCGGCACTCAGCCAGAAGCGATCCTGATCCGGAATGGAAATCGAACGGTTCTGTGCCGGCACTGGGCTGTCATCGAAGGCGATACCGGTACGGAAGGTCCAGTTGTCGTCGTAGAAGTAGGTGGTACCCAGCGCGATGCGGTAAGCGTCTTTGAAGCCTTCATGCTTCTCGAACAGCGTTTGGCCGTTGTTGCCGGTGGCTCTCAGCTCCTGGAACTGGCTCCAACTGGTGTAGGCCAGGCTGTAGTGGATGGCCCACTGCGGCGCCACTTTGTTGTAACCGGACAGCTCCCACATTTCCGGCAGGTGCAGGCTCAGAGAACCCGGAATGGTGTTGCCGTTGGTGCCCCACGGAAGACCTTGAGAGGCCAGCAGCGGGTTGAAGGCTGAAGGCAGGCTGCTCTTGTAGTCGCCGTCGAAGTCGATTTTCACTTCAGAGCGGTAGGTGAGGCCGTAACGGTTGTTTTCATCCACTTCGTACAGAATACCGGCGTTCCAACCGAAGCCCCATTCGTCGCCTTTCAGGTGCGAAATCTGGGTATCTGCCGGGATCTGCGAAACAGGGCCGGCTAGCTGCGGCGGTAATTGGCCTGAACCGGCGATGAGCTTCGGCAGTTCACCGGCGTAACGTTCCAGTTTGGCTTTGGCGTACACCGCATCGAAGCCCAGACCGAAGCTGAAGTGTTGATTCAGACGATATGCGCCGCTGAGGTTCAGGTTGAGGGTGGTCAGATCGGTCTTGCCGCCGTAAGCGCCGGCGGTATAGCCGTCGTTGAATTCTGTCGCCAGACCGTAGTTGCTGGTGACCGAGCCGCCTACGGCGAACTGATCGTTAATCGGGTGAACATAATGCAGGTTCGGCACCCAGGCGGTCGGCGCGATGTTTTTCGAATCCAAACTGGCGCCGGAAGGGGATTGACCGGTAATGTCAACGTCCGGGTCGATGAAGACCGCGCCGAAAGAAAGTTCCGGGCGGGTATACATCATCAGCAACGCCGGGTTGCGGCTTGCGGAGGCCGCCGTATCCGCCATGGCGCCTTCGCCAGAATACGAACGTCCTAAACCAGCTGATGAGAACTCATTCAGCTGGAATCCTGCGGCAGACACGTTTGAAGAGATAATTGCCACTGCAGCTGCGAGAGCTGATTTAGTCAATAGGTTTTTCTGGCTCATGACCAAAACCTCATTATGTGTTTATTATTTAAACTATTGTTACACGAGGTAACAAGGAGCGCGGGATTGTAGGGTCCGTTATCGTTCAGACAAATCAGACCAGTGGCTGAAGTATAGGTCTGACCTGTGAAAATGTTGCAAGTTTGTTTTTGAAATATTTCCAACCTGATATCAAAAAAGAGATCTGCTTAACAAAACGTCAGCGGTAAATAACAAAATTCTTACCATTTCTTAGCAGGCGCTCATTTTTATTTGTGATTTCCATCACTTAAAACACCCATTAAAAGTAAGTGCTAGTGATTGCCGGCGTGGAAGCGTAAAATACCTGCAGAATTTTGTGGCTTTGTGCCGGTGAGTAAAACGGCAATTTGGGCTGATAACCGAGGCCTTTGAGGAGAACCAATCATGTCAGATGCAATTAATAAATGCAGCGCCCAGGAAACCGCCGCGTGTTGCTGTGTGGATGTCGGCACCGTGATGGATAACACCGATTGCACCGCGTCCTACAGCCAGGTGTTCAGCAATCAACAAGATGCGGAGGCGATGCTGGCCGCCCTGAGCGAAAAGGCGCGCGCGGTAGAATCCGACCCTTGTGACATCAGCAGTAGCATTAAACCGGTTGACGGCGGCGTGCAGTTGGCGGCCGATTTTACCTTCGCCTGCCAGGCGGAAACCCTGATCTTCCAGCTCGGCCTGCGTTAATCCCCGTTTTACCCCGGCGCCGCCTGCCGCGTGCCGGGGATTGCCTTTCCCCACACCGCCCCCGATAGAAAGTGCGCCTGCTCGCAGTTTTGATCTCTGCCGGTTTGCCAAATGTAACCGTTTGGTTAACAATGACCTCATCAGGTCAGACCTCTTTCTGCCCATTGCGCTGACGTTATTTTCTTCAGGAGCATTTATGAGTAAGGCACTGCCGTTGGTGACCCGTCATGGTGACCGCATTGCGATTGTGAATGGACTGCGTACCCCCTTTGCCAAACAGGCGACTGCCTATCACGGCATTCCGGCGGTGGATTTAGGGAAAACGGCGGTGAGCGAGCTGTTGGCGCGCAGCGGCATCGATCCGCAGCTTATCGAACAGTTGGTGTTCGGCCAGGTGGTGCAAATGCCCGAGGCGCCGAACATCGCGCGTGAAATCGTGCTCGGCACCGGCATGAGCGTCCATACCGACGCCTACAGCGTGTCGCGCGCCTGCGCCACCAGCTTCCAGGCGATCGCCAACGTGGCGGAGAGCATCATGGCCGGCAGCATCAGCGTTGGCATCGCCGGCGGGGCGGATTCTTCTTCCGTCTTGCCGATCGGCGTCAGCAAGGCGCTGGCGCGCACGCTGGTGGACGTCAACAAGGCGCGCACGCTGTCGCAGCGCCTCAAACTGTTCAGCCGGCTGAAATTTCGCGATCTGATGCCGGTGCCGCCGGCGGTGGCGGAGTATTCCACCGGCCTGCGCATGGGCGATACCGCCGAGCAGATGGCGAAGAGCCACGGCATCACCCGTGAAGCGCAGGATGCGCTGGCGCACCGTTCCCACGAGCTGGCGGCCAAGGCCTGGCGGGAAGGGTGGCTGCGCGACGAGGTGATGACCGCCTATGTGCCGCCTTACCGCGCGCAGCTTTCTGAAGACAACAACATCCGTAAAGATTCCAGCCTGGCTTCCTACGCCAAGCTGAAGCCGGCGTTCGATCGCAAGCATGGCAGCGTCACCGCGGCCAACAGCACGCCGCTGACCGACGGCGCGGCGGCGGTGCTGATGATGAGCGAGTCGCGTGCCAAAGAGCTGGGGCTGCAGCCGCTGGGCTATTTGCGCAGCTTCGCCTTCGCCGCCATCGACGTGTGGGAAGACATGCTGCTGGGGCCTTCCTACGCTACGCCGCTGGCGCTGGATCGCGCCGGCATCGGTCTGGCCGATCTGACGCTCATCGACATGCATGAAGCCTTCGCTGCGCAAACGCTGGCCAACCTGAAGATGTTCGCCAGCGAAGAGTTCGCCCGCGAGAAGCTTGGCCGCAGCCAGGCGATCGGCGAGGTGGACATGGACAAATTCAACGTCTTGGGCGGTTCCATCGCCTATGGCCACCCGTTCGCCGCCACCGGCGCGCGCATGATCACCCAGACGCTGCATGAGCTGAAACGCCGCGGCGGCGGGCTGGGCCTGACCACCGCCTGCGCCGCCGGCGGGTTAGGGGCCGCGATGATCGTGGAGGTGGAATGATGAGCTTCGAAAACGCATTGCATGAACAGCGCGCCAAACCGTCGGCCTTTCAGCTGACGATTCGCCCCGACAACATCGGCGTGATCACCATCGACGTGCCGGGCGACAAGGTGAACACGCTCAAGGCCGAGTTCGTCGAACAGGTCAACGACGTGCTGATCCGGGCGCAGCAGCATACCGCGCTGGAAGGGCTGGTGATCGTTTCCGGCAAGCCGGACTCGTTTATCGCCGGCGCCGACATCACTATGATTGCCGCTTGCACCAGCGCCAAAGAGGCGGAAACGCTGGCCAGGAAAGGGCAGAGCACGCTGGCGCAGATCGCCGCGTTCCCGGTGCCGGTAGTGGCGGCCATTCACGGCGCCTGCCTGGGCGGCGGCCTGGAGCTGGCGCTGGCCTGCCATGGCCGCGTCTGTTCGCTGGATGACAAAACCGCGCTCGGGCTGCCGGAAGTGCAGCTGGGCCTGCTGCCGGGCTCCGGCGGCACGCAGCGCCTGCCGCGCCTGGTCGGCGCCGCCAAGGCGCTGGACATGATCCTGACCGGCAAGCACATTCGCGCCCGCCAGGCGCTGCGCATGGGGTTGGTGGACGACGCCGTGCCGCAGTCGATTCTGTTGCAGACCGCCATCGAGCGGGTGAAGCAGGGCTGGAAGCATCAGCGCGAGCTGCCGTGGCAGGATCGCCTGCTCAACGGCCCGCTGGGCAGAAGTCTGCTGTTCAGCATCGTGCGCAAGAAAACGTTGGCGAAAACCCACGGCAACTACCCGGCGGCGGAGCGCATCATTCAGGTGGTGCGTACCGGGCTGGATCACGGCAGCGCCAGCGGCTATGAGGCTGAAGCGCGCGCCTTTGGCGAGCTGGCGATGACGCCGCAGTCGGCGGCGCTGCGCAGCCTGTTCTTCGCTTCCACCGCGCTGAAAAAGGAGCGGGGCGGCAATGCCCAGCCGCACGCCCTGCATCGCGTCGGCATTCTCGGCGGCGGCCTGATGGGCGGCGGCATCGCCTGCGTCACCGCCACCCGCGGCGGATTGCCGGTTCGCATCAAAGACATCAATGAAACCGGTATCAACCATGCACTGAAATACAGCTGGGACGTGCTCGGCAAGCGGGTGCGCCGCAAGCGCATGCGCCCGGCGGAACGGCAAAAGCAGATGATGCTGATCTCCGGCTCTACCGATTACACCGGCTTTGAACAGGTGGATATCGTGGTCGAGGCGGTGTTCGAAGATCTGGCGCTGAAGCAGCAGATGGTGGCCGAGGTAGAAGCCAACTGCGCGCCGCATACCGTGTTCGCCTCCAATACTTCTTCGCTGCCTATCGGCCGCATCGCCGAAAAGGCCCAGCGGCCGCAGCAGGTGATCGGCCTGCACTACTTCAGCCCGGTGGACAAGATGCCGCTGGTGGAAGTGATCCCGCACGCCGGCACCAGCGAAGAGACCATCGCCACCACCGTGGCGCTGGCGCACAAGCAGGGCAAAACCGCCATCGTGGTGGGCGACAGCGCCGGTTTTTATGTCAACCGCATCCTGGCACCGTACATCAACGAAGCGGCGCGCTGCCTGCTGGAAGGCGAGCCGATTGAGTCGCTGGACAAGGCGCTGGTGGACTTCGGTTTCCCGGTCGGCCCGATCACCCTGCTGGATGAAGTGGGCATCGACGTCGGCACCAAGATCATTCCCGTGCTGGTCGAGGCGCTGGGGCCGCGCTTCGCCGCGCCTGCCGCGTTCGATGCGGTGCTGAAAGACGGGCGCAAAGGGCGCAAGAACGGCCGCGGCTTCTATCTCTACCCGAGCGAAGGGCAGCAGCGGCAGCGGCGCAAACGTGCGGATACCTCATTGTATACGCTGCTCGGCGTCACGCCGAAGGCGCACATGCTGCCGGCGAGCGTCGCTCAGCGCTGCGTGATGATGATGCTGAACGAAGCGGCGCGCTGCCTGGACGAAGGCGTGATCCGCAGCGCGCGCGATGGCGACATCGGCGCGGTGTTCGGCATCGGCTTCCCGCCGTTCCTCGGCGGCCCGTTCCGCTATATGGACGAGCTTGGCGCCGAGAAAGTGGTGAAGACGCTGGACTACCTGCGTCAGCAGCACGGCGAGCATTTCGCCCCGTGCGAACGCCTGCAGCGCATGGCGCAGCAGGGCGAGCGCTTTTACCCGCTGGGGAGCTGAACGCAGGGCGGCCCGATTTGCACTATAGTTGCAACAGGGCCGCGTTGTGATCGCCATCACTCCTTGCGACAGCGTCAGCCGGTGAGGCTGTACAGCGAGGCTGCGGCAGCGGTAAGTTAGCTTGACCGCCATCAATAAATCTCATGGCGGAAAGGTTAAAATTTAACCCGTTGAATTGATTGTTCTGTGAGCAATCGAGGTTTGCCCGGGGAGGATTGCTGTAAAAAACAGCGTTTTCTTTAGGCAAACTTTCAGGCAAAATGCCCGGCCGCCATAAAGAGACGGCGCGTTATCGTTTTAAAGCTTTGGCTTTGGGTTGTAAAACTCGGCGGTACAGCACGCACGGCGTTTCTGTATAGCGTTACTTTGTCAACAACAGCGGTGCAATATGCAAGTTTTGATTATGCGTCACGGAGAGGCGGCGCTCGAGGCAGCCAGCGATGCGGTAAGGCCCCTTACCCTGTGCGGCCGCGACGAGTCCCGTCAGATGGCGGCCTGGTTGAACACCAAGTCTGTGGATATTGAACGCGTGCTGGTCAGCCCCTATCTGCGGGCCGAACAGACGCTGGCGACGGTGCGTGAAGCCTTGACGCTACCGGAGGGCGAAGAAGTGTTGCCCGAGCTGACGCCGGGCGGCAACGCCGAACAGGTCGGCAGCTATCTGCAGGCGCTGGCGATGCAAGGGGTGAGCTCGGTGCTGATCGTGTCGCACCTGCCGCTGGTGGGCTATCTGGTGGCCGAACTGTGCCCGGGCGAGTGCCCGCCGATGTTCGCGACCTCGGCGATTGCCAACGTCGATCTGCCGGCGGACGGCAGCTACGGCAAGTTTGAATGGCAGGTCAGCCCGTCGCAGGTGATGGCCAAAGTGTGAACCGCGGATGCGGTGCGGAATAAACTCAGGGCGATGTCTGACATCGCCCTGAGTCGTTTCTGCGGGTCTACTCGGCCAGCTCCACCAACAGCAGGATGGCGGCGTTGCCGCCCCATTCCTTCGGCGCCTGATGAAACGCCAGCACGTCGGGATGCTGCGCCAGCCACAGCGGCGTTTGCTGTTTGAGAATGTGCTTGCCGTGCCCGTGCATCACGCAGGCGCAGTGCACGTGTTCGCGTTTGCAGGCGGCGATCAGCGCCCCCAGCTCCTGCTTGGCCTGCAGCTGGGTCAGGCCGTGCAAATCGAGAAACAGCTCCGGCGAGTAATCGCCGCGTCGCAGCTTCTTCAGCTCATACGGGCTGCTGCCGGGGCGCACGTAGCGCGTCGGGCCTTCTTCTTCCAGCTGCGGCTGGTATTCATCTGAAAAATAATAGCTGGCATCGACCTGCTCCTGCAGCAGCCGCTGCGGGGCAATCTGTTTGACCTTGGGTTTCGGCGGGCGGTGGACGATGGTGTCCTGGCGCAGCTTTTTCGCGCCCGCCACCGACTCTCTGAAGAGCTGTTGTTCGTCTTTGCTCAGAGGGGGCTTGTTCTTCATGCTTCATTCACCGGAAATCGTTTATTTCGCTAGTTTACCTTGTGAATGAGCGCTGTCGACGCAAAACTCGGGCCAGAGTGAAAAGCGCGAGGGGCAAGCGTGATTTGTCGCGGGCTTCATGGCAAACTATGCGGCTAAATCATGAAACACAGCGCCTGCCGGAGGGCAAATTGGACAAAATTTTCGTCGACGAAGCAGTGAACGAACTGCACACCATTCAAGATATGCTGCGCTGGACGGTAAGCCGCTTCAACGCCGCCAATATCTATTATGGTCACGGAACCGATAATCCGTGGGACGAAGCGGTGCAATTGGTGCTGCCAAGCCTGTTCCTGCCGTTGGACATTCCGGAGGACATGCACACCGCCCGTCTGACCTCCAGCGAGCGCCATCGCATCGTTGAGCGCGTGATCCGCCGCGTCAACGAGCGCATCCCGGTCGCCTACCTGACCAACAAGGCCTGGTTCTGCGGCATGGAATTCTACGTCGACGAGCGCGTGCTGGTGCCGCGTTCGCCGATCGGCGAGCTGATCAACGATCGCTTCAGCGCGCTGATCCCGCACCCGCCGCGCCATATCCTCGACATGTGCACCGGCAGCGGCTGTATCGCCATCGCCTGCGGCTACGCTTTCCCGGAAGCGGAAGTGGACGCGGTGGACATCTCCAGCGAGGTGCTGGCGGTGACCGAGCGCAACATTCAGGCGTACGGCGTCGAACACCAGGTGATCCCGATCCGTTCCGATCTGTTCCGCGACGTTCCCGCGATCCAGTATGATCTGATCGTCACCAACCCGCCGTACGTCGATGCGGAAGACATGTCCGATCTGCCGCAGGAGTTCCGCTTTGAGCCGGAGCTGGGCCTGGCGGCGGGCAGCGACGGCCTGAAGCTGGTGCGCCGCATCCTGGCCTGCGCGCCGGACTACCTGACCGACGACGGCGTGCTGATTTGTGAAGTGGGCAACAGCATGGTACACCTGATGGAACAATATCCGGATATTCCGTTCACCTGGCTGGAGTTCGAAAACGGCGGCGACGGCGTGTTCATGCTGACCAAACAGCAACTGGTGGATTGCAAGGAACACTTCAGCCTCTATCGCAGCTAAGCCGCATTTTCAAGGCCCGCACGGCGGGCCTCATAACGATAAAAGACTAACGGTAAGGAGCCGTGATGGCAGGAAACAGTATTGGGCAGATTTTCCGCGTCACCACCTTCGGTGA
Organism: Serratia sp. SM04; assembly: GCF_040280225.1. Classification (NCBI taxonomy): domain Bacteria; kingdom Pseudomonadati; phylum Pseudomonadota; class Gammaproteobacteria; order Enterobacterales; family Yersiniaceae; genus Serratia; species Serratia sp. SM04. The sequence continues at coordinate 457,072 of NZ_JBEOQT010000021.1, forward strand.
ATCTCACGGGGTGGCGCTGGGTTGTATTGTCGACGGCGTGCCGCCCGGCATCCCGCTCACCGAAGCCGATTTGCAACACGATCTGGACCGCCGTCGTCCGGGCACCTCGCGTTACACCACCCAGCGTCGCGAACCGGATCAGGTGCGCATTCTCTCTGGCGTATTCGAAGGCGTGACCACCGGCACCAGCATCGGTTTGATCATTGAGAACACCGATCAGCGCTCGCAAGACTACAGCGCCATCAAAGACGTGTTCCGTCCGGGGCATGCCGACTACACCTACGAACAGAAATACGGCCTGCGCGATTACCGCGGCGGCGGCCGCTCTTCGGCGCGTGAAACCGCCATGCGCGTTGCGGCGGGCGCTATCGCCAAGAAATACCTGCAGCAGAAGTTCGGCGTGCAGGTGCGCGGCTATCTGGCGCAGATCGGCGACGTGACCTGCGAGCTGAAAGACTGGGATCAGGTCGAGCAGAATCCGTTCTTCTGCCCGGATCCGGACAAGCTGGAAGCGCTGGACGAACTGATGCGCGCGCTGAAAAAAGAGGGCGACTCCATCGGCGCCAAGGTCAGCGTGATTGCTGAAAATGTGCCGGTTGGCCTGGGCGAGCCGGTGTTTGACCGCCTCGACGCCGATCTGGCGCACGCGCTGATGAGCATCAACGCAGTGAAAGGCGTGGAGATCGGCGACGGATTTGCCGTGGTGACCAAGCGCGGCAGCGAAAACCGCGATGAAATCACCCCGGAAGGTTTCCAGAGCAACCATGCCGGCGGCATTCTCGGCGGCATCAGCAGCGGCCAACCGGTGGTGGCGCATCTGGCGCTGAAGCCGACCTCCAGCATCATGGTGCCGGGCCGCACCATCAATCGCCAGGGCGAAGCGGTGGAAATGGTCACCCGCGGCCGCCACGATCCGTGCGTGGGTATCCGCGCCGTGCCGATCGCCGAAGCGATGATGGCGATCGTGCTGATGGATCACCTGCTGCGCCAGCGTGCGCAAAACGGTGATGTGGTTTCCGACGTGCCGCACTGGTAATCGCCATGAAAAACTGGATGTTGGGCCTGGTGGCCCTGACGGCCTCCGCCTCCGCCATGGCGCTGACGCCGTGGCAGAAAATCGATCATCCGGTGGCCGGCGCGCCGCAGGCGGTGGGCGGTTTCGCCAACGGCTGCGTCATCGGCGCCCAGCCGTTGCCGCTGAACTCACCGAACTACCAGGTGATGCGTACCGACCAGCGCCGCTATTTCGGCCACCCGGATCTGTTGGCGTTCATTCAGCGCCTCAGCAGCCAGGCGAATCAGAAAGCGCTGGGCACGGTGCTGATCGGCGATATGGCGATGCCGGCCGGCGGGCGCTTCAGCAGCGGCCACGCCAGCCACCAGTCGGGGCTCGACGTCGACATCTGGCTGCAACTGCCGCGTCAACGCTGGAGCGCGCAGCAGTTGCTGAAGCCGCAGCCGATCGATCTGGTGTCAGGGGACGGCAAGCAGGTAGTGGCGCGCCAATGGCAGCCGCAGATTGAGTCGCTGATCAAGCTGGCGGCGCAGGATGCGGACGTGACGCGCATCTTCGTCAATCCGGCCATCAAACAGCGTCTGTGTCTGGACGCCGGCGCCGACCGTGCCTGGTTGCACAAGGTGCGGCCGTGGTTCGGTCACCGCGCGCACATGCACGTGCGCCTGCGTTGCCCGGCGGGCAGCCTTGAATGTAAAGAGCAGGATACGCCGCCGCCGGGCGACGGCTGCGGCGCCGAACTGGCGAGCTGGTTCGTGCCGCATCAACCGAACGCCAAACCGGGTAAACCGGTGCCGCCGCCGTTACCGCCGACCTGTCAGGCATTGCTGGATCACCATTTCTCAGCGGAATAACACATGGACTGGTTTGTCATCGGCCCCGAGATGCTCGGGGTGTTGTTTGCGGTAGCGCTGCTGGCGGGGTTTATCGACTCCATCGCCGGCGGCGGCGGGCTGCTGACGGTGCCGGCCCTGCTGGCGGTGGGGGTTCCCCCGGCCCAGGCGCTGGCGACCAACAAACTGCAGTCGGTCGGCGGTTCCTTCTCCGCCAGCCTGTACTTTATTCGTCGGCGGGCGGTGAACCTCAACGACCAGAAGCTGACGATCTTTCTGACGCTGATCGGTTCGATCGCCGGCGCCATTCTGGTGCAGCATATGCGCGCCGATTTGCTGCGGCAGATGTTGCCGCTGCTGGTGATCGGCATCGGCCTCTACTTCCTGCTGATGCCGCGGCTGGGTGAGGAAGATCGTCAACGCCGTCTCGGCGCCTTGCCGTTCGGGCTGGTGGCCGGCGGCTGCGTCGGGTTTTACGACGGCTTCTTCGGCCCCGGCGCCGGATCGTTTTACGCGCTGGCCTATGTGACGCTGTGCGGTTTCAACCTTGCCAAGTCCACGGCGCACGCCAAGGTGCTTAACTTCACCTCCAACGTCGGCGGGTTGGCGCTGTTCATCATCGGCGGCAAGGTGGTGTGGAGCATCGGTCTGGTGATGCTGGTGGGGCAGGTGCTGGGGGCGCGTTTGGGCGCCCACATGGTGCTGACCCGCGGGCAGAAGCTGATTCGGCCGATGATCGTGATCGTCTCGCTGGTGATGAGCCTCAAGCTGCTGTACGACAATCACGGCGCGGAAATTCAGCAGTGGTTGAGCGCCCTGGTGCACGGTTAAAGATGAAGAGAGGGCGTTGCTTACGCGCCCTGTCTTATCGGGTATAATGACCTCTTTATTTTTGTGGTTATAGAGTTTTTATGTCAGACACACAGACCCGTCATCACTATGAGCAACTGATCGAGATCTTCAATCAGTGCTTCAGCGATGACTACAACACCCGCCTGGTGAAGGGCGACGACGAGCCGATCTACCTGCCGGCCGACGACGAACTGCCGTATCACCGCATCGTGTTTGCCCATGGTTTCTACGCCAGCGGCCTGCACGAAATTTCGCACTGGTGCATCGCCGGCGAGGCGCGCCGCCAGCTGGTGGACTTCGGTTACTGGTATTGCCCGGACGGGCGCGACGCGCAAACCCAGAGTGAATTCGAAGCGGTAGAGATCAAACCGCAGGCGCTGGAATGGATGTTCTGCGTGGCGGCCGGTTTCCCGTTCAACGTCAGCTGCGACAACCTGAACGGCGACTGTGAGCCGGATCGCATCGCGTTCCAGCGCAAGGTGCGCGCCCGGGTATTGGCGCTGCTGGAGCAGGGAATACCCACACGGCCTGCGCGCTTTATTCAGGCGTTGCAATCGTTCTACAATACGCCACCGTTGGCGGCCGAGCATTTTCCGTACCCGGAAGATCTCAACTGACGCCACAGCCCGTTATTTAATGAGGAAATTTGATGATCGCAGAATTCGAAGCGCGCATTTTGGCGCTGATTGATGACATGGTAGAGCACGCCAGCGATGATGAACTGTTTGCCGGTGGCTACCTGCGCGGTCATCTGACGCTGGCGGTGGCCGAAGCGGAAGAGCAGGGCGAGCACACTGCCGAAGCGCTGAAAGCGCGGGTGGAAGAGAGCCTGCACAAAGCGATCGCCGCCGGGGAACTCTCGCCGCCGGATCAGATCCTGGTGCGCGGCATGTGGGAAAACCTTTATCAGGCCGCTACCCCTGCCGCCTGACCGCCATGCCGGGGCGCGCCGCCGCGCCCCTCAAGGTTGATTAAACCGTACGTCCTTTCAGCAGCTTCCTCACCCACATCCGATTTGGATTCAACGCCGCCAGCAGGCGCGCATCGCCCGGCAGCGGTTCGCCGAACAGCTGCGCCGCCAGAATTTCCGCTGCCAGCGGCGCCGAGCACAGCCCGCGCGATCCCAACCCGCCGATAGCGAACAGGCCGGGATAGACCGGCGCATCGGCGACGGTTTCGCCGCGCTGGTTTCGCCGCTGCAAATCCTGATACTGCGTCACCGTGGCCTGATAGTCCGGCAGCGCGCCGACCATCGGCAGATGATCGCGGGTGGCGCTGCGCACGCCGCAACGCGCCTGATGAGCGCTGACGTCCACCTGCTGTGGCCAGGCCTGCTCCGGCAGGCAGCGCAGCAGGCGCTCGCGGTTTTCCTGTTGCTCCTGCTCGCGGTAGTCGGTGGCGGTGTCGCCGCGCTGGTAGCTGGCGCCGATGCAGTGTTGGCCGTTGTTGGCGTTGACCGGCGTCAGGTAGCCGTCGTAGCACAACACCTGTTTCAGTTGACCGAGGGCCGGCGAGGTTGGGATGTGCGACACCTGCCCGCGCACCGCATACAGCGGCAGGGCTTGCGTCGGCGCCAGCTCGGCCAACCGGTGGCCGTTGGCCAGGATCACCGTCGCATGGCGGCGGCTTTCGCCGTGGGCGAAATCGATGCGCCAGCCGTTTTCTTCCTGCGTCAGCCTCTGTGCATCGTGCCGGTATTGGCAGACCAAGCCCTGACGCTGCGCCAGCGCGATAGCGCCGCGCGTCAGCTCGGCCGGGCAGAGCCAGCCGCCCTGCGGGTAGGTGATGCCGCCAAAGCCGGTGTCGACGCCGCACAGTTCGCTGAGCGTTTCGCGGTCGGCTGCCGCCGCCAAGGCCTGCGGCCAGTCGGTTTTCAGCATATTGGCGATCTTGGCGCCGCTCTTTTCGTCGTAGGCCAGCTGGCTGACGCCGCACCACTGGTGATCAAAGGCGACGCCTTGTTGCAACAGGGCATCGTATTGGCGGCGGGCGAAAGGAAACGCGGCGCTGAAGAAACTCTCCAGCGCGTCGCCGCTGCCGTTCAGCAGGGGGTAAATCGCCCCCTGACGATTGCCGGATGCGCCCTCGGCCGGCTGCTCGTCGGCGCAGTACAGCGTGACGGTGGCGCCGCGCCGCAATAGGGCCAACGCGGTGAGCGCGCTGGCGACGCCGCCGCCGATCAGAGCGATGTCGGCGGTGTTGTCCGCCGCCGGACGCCGATACCAGGGTGCCGGGTGGCGCGTGGGCTGCGCATCGGCCGGCAGACAGCCGGCGAGCATCTCACGCTTTTGGCCGAAGCCTTTGCAACGGTTGACTTGAAAACCGGCCTGTTGCAAGCCGCGGCGCACGAAGCCGGCGGCGGTAAAGGTGGCGAAGCTGCCTTCCGGCCGGGCGAAACGCGCCATGGCGGCGAACAGTTGCTCGGTCCACATGTCGGGATTTTTGGCCGGTGCGAAGCCGTCGAGGAACCAGGCGTCGACCTGGTTATTCATGCTGGCGTCGAACAGCGGCAGCAGTTCGTTGACGTCGCCGAACCACAGATCGAGCGTAATGCGGCCTTCGGCCAACAGCAGGCGATGGCAGCCCGGCAGCGGCAGCGGCCATTGGGCGCGCAGCTCATCGGCATAGGGAGCCAGCTCCGGCCAGCGCGCATGCGCCGCCGCCAGATCGGCCTGCTGCAGGGGGAATTTCTCGAAGCTGATAAAGTGCAGGCGTTGCAGCGCGGCGTCCGGCTCGGCCTGGCGGAAGCCCGCGAAGGCCTGCCACAGCGTAAGGAAATTGAGCCCGGTGCCGAAGCCGGTTTCCGCCACCACCAGCAGCGGGCGCGGGTGAGTGGCGAAACGCTGCGGCAGCCGGTTGCCGTGCAGAAAGACATAGCGGGTTTCTTCCAGCCCATCCTGATTGGAAAAATAGACGTCATCAAACTGTTTCGAAACAGGTGTACCCTGTTCGTTCCAGGTTAGCGTTGCGGTTTGGATGGGGGCGTGGTTCACGGTCAATAGCTCGAAATTCAAGGGATGCCGCGAATTCTAACGGCGCTGGCGCCCTGGCGCAAACTGGACAACAATAAAGCTGAAAAACGCTGATCGGACTTGTTCGGCTTACATCTGTACGCTAAAGTGCGATGCAAAATCCCGTAGGTAAATAGTGGAAGAGGTATTGAATGAAACGTGCAGTGATTACTGGCCTGGGAGTTGTCTCCAGCATTGGTAATAACCAGCAGGAGGTCCTGGCGAGCCTGCAGGAAGGACGTTCTGGGATCACTTTCTCCCAGGAGCTGAAAGATTCCGGCATGCGTAGTCACGTATGGGGGCAAGTTAAGCTCGACACAACCGGCCTGATCGACCGCAAGGCGGTGCGTTTCATGAGCGATGCTTCCATCTATGCTTTCCTGGCGATGCAAGAAGCGATCGCTTCTTCCGGCCTGAAGGAAGAAGAGTATCAAAACAACCCGCGCGTGGGCCTGATCGCCGGTTCCGGCGGCGGTTCTCCGCGCTTCCAGGTATTCGGCGCCGATGCGATGCGCAGCCCGCGCGGCCTGAAAGCGGTTGGCCCATACGTGGTCACCAAAGCCATGGCTTCCGGCGTTTCCGCCTGCCTGGCGACGCCGTTCAAAATCCACGGCGTGAACTACTCCATCAGCTCCGCTTGCGCGACCTCCGCACACTGCATCGGTAACGCGGTTGAGCAAATCCAGCTGGGCAAACAGGACATCGTGTTCGCCGGCGGCGGCGAAGAGCTGTGCTGGGAAATGGCCTGCGAGTTCGACGCGATGGGCGCGCTGTCCACCAAGTACAACGACACGCCGGAAAAAGCCTCCCGTACTTACGACGCCGATCGTGACGGTTTCGTCATCGCCGGCGGCGGCGGTATGGTGGTGGTTGAAGAACTGGAACACGCGCTGGCGCGCGGTGCGCACATCTACGCGGAAATCGTTGGCTACGGCGCAACGTCTGACGGCGCCGACATGGTAGCGCCATCGGGCGAAGGCGCGGTGCGCTGCATGAAGATGGCGATGCAGGATCTGGATGCGCCGATCGACTACATCAACGTGCACGGCACCTCCACGCCGGTGGGCGACGTGAAAGAGCTGGGCGCGATTCGCGAAGTGTTCGGCGACAATACCCCGGCTATCTCCTCCACCAAGGCGATGACCGGTCACTCGCTGGGCGCCGCAGGCGTGCAGGAAGCGATCTACAGCCTGCTGATGCTGGAGCACGGCTTTATCGCGCCGAGCATCAACATCGAAACCCTGGATGAGCAGGCGGCCGGCATGAACATCGTGACTCAGCCGACTCAGCGCGAGCTGACCACCGTGATGTCCAACAGCTTCGGCTTCGGCGGCACCAACGCCACCCTGGTGATGCGCAAACTGGCGAAATAATCCCGCCTGAGTCTCACCTCGCTATCAAGCCCGCGTTTTCGCGGGCTTTTTACTGTCCAAAGCCCGCCGGCCGGGCGTTCGGAGTTTTCCCAAATCACATCCCCTGACACATCATTACCTCGCCATTACACGCGTTGGGCATACAATAGCCGGGTAGCGTGATTATCGCTCGGCGTAGTTTTCCAAAGTGATCGAACATTGAGGCACGAAGTATGAAAAAGTTAATTGCGGTTGGGTTACTGTCGGCCGTGTTGGCCGGATGCGCCACCGATTCTCCCTGCGTGCCGGTCTACGATGACCAGGGGCGCCTGGTGCACACCAACACCTGCATGAAGGGCACCACTCAGGATAACTGGGAAACCGCGGGTGCGATCGCCGGCGGCGCGGCGGCGGTTGCCGGCCTGACTCTCGGCATCATCGCGCTGACCAAGTGATCGGCGCAGCGCCTGCGGGCGCATGCAACCAGCCCGGCCATCGCGCGCCGGGCTTTTTAATTTCACTGCACCAAAAACGCCTTGAACTGCGGCGTCATCACGGCGCTGAAACCGTCGTCGGTTTTGCTGATCAGGTAGACCGCCAGCCCTTTCTCTTCGGCAAGTTTCAACGCTTTCTCCGTGCCCAGCACCATCAGGCCGGTATCCCAGCCGTCGGCCTCGAGCGCGGTGGGGGCGATCACCGTGGCGGAAACCAGGCGGTGGTTGATCGGCCTGCCGGTGGTTGGATCGATGACATGGGAGTAGCGCTGGCCGTTTTGTTCGAAGTAGTTGCGGTAGCTGCCGGCGGTGCTGATGCCGTAACCGTGCAGATCCACCAGCGCCTGCACCGCATTTTCACGGTCGGTCGGCTTTTGGATCGCCACCCGCCAGGGTTTGCCCTGGCCGTTGACGCCGCGTGAAGAGACCGCGCCGCCGACCGATACCAGGTAGTTGGTAATGCCGTTGCGGTTCATCAGGCGCACCAGTTCATCGGCGCCGTAGCCTTCGCCCAGCGTCGAGAGATCGACATACATATCCGGCAGATCTTTTTGCAGCCACTCCCCGCGATTGTCGCTGATCAGCTTCAGGTGCTGCAGGCCGGTGCGCTGCTTCGCCGCGTCGATCTGCGCCTGCTCCGGCACTTTGACCGGGTGCTTGTCGGGGCCGAACCCCCACAGGTTCACCAGTGGGCCGACGGTGATGTCCATGGCGCCGCCGGTATCGCGGCCGATGCGCTGGGCCATCAGCACGATGTCTGCCATGCCACGCGGGATCGGCTGCGGTTCGAGGCCGGCGCTGCGGTTAAATTGCGACAGCACCGAGTCGGCGCGGTAGGTGGAGATATCGTCGTTGGCCCGTTCGAGCACCGCGTCGATCTGCCGCTGCAGTTCTTGCTTGCCGATCGCGACGTCACCGCTGACTTTAACGCTGTAGAAGGTGCCCATGGTCTTGCCGTCGATATCGATTTGCGGGCGGGAGGCGGCATCGTCGCAGGCGGCGAGCAGGGCGCATAAGGCGCTGAGCAACGCCCCTTTGGCGAACAGGGAAGCCATAACATGTCCTTTGAAAACGAGAAAGCCGCTACAAATAAAGTAAAGCGCGGCAAATGGAAAGCGGATAAAGGTAAAATAGCATTTTGCTGGCGTAGATGCCGCGCCTGAGCTAACGTCTCGCTCATGCTTTTCGCTGAGGTTTCAAGCTGCCACCATGAGTTCAACCGCCATTTCCCGGCTTATCCACCCCTTTGTCAAAGACCGTTTCCTGCACGTGCTGTTGCTGGCCGGCGCAGCGATGTTCGCCTTTGATCCGCAGCCGCTGGCGGCGCTGGGCGGTTTCATCGACGTCCGCACCCTCATTACTCTGCTGGGGCTGATGCTGCTGACCAAAGGCGTCGAGGTCAGCGGCTACTTCGACTTCGTTGGCCGCAAGATTATCAACCGGTTGCACAGCGAACGGCGGCTGGCGCTGTTCCTGGTGTTTTCCGCCGCGCTGCTGTCGTCGTTTCTGACCAACGACGTGGCGCTGTTTATCGTCATTCCGCTCACCATCACGCTGAAAAAGCTGTCGGCGCTGCCGGTTGGCCGTTTGATCATCTTTCAGGCGCTAGCGGTGAACGCCGGTTCGCTGCTGACGCCGATCGGCAACCCGCAAAATATCCTGCTGTGGAGCCGCTCCGGCCTTTCTTTCCTCGGCTTCATCGGCCAGATGGCGCCGTTTGGCGCCGCGATGATGCTGAGCCTGCTGGCGTTGACCTGGTTCAGCTTCCCGGCGCGCGACATCGTGAAAACGCCGAATACCGAGGGCTACCCCTATCAACGGCCGCTGTTGCTGAGCTGCGTGGGGCTGTATGCGATCTTCCTGCTGTGCCTGGATATCGGCCTGCCGCTGTATGGGCTGCTGGCGGTGTTCGCCGGCTTTTTGTTGCTGGCGCGCCGGGTGCTGTTGCAGATCGACTGGAGCCTGATTTTCGGGTTCGCCGCCATGTTTATCGATGTTGGCCTGTTTACCCGCCTGCCGCCGCTTCAGCTGGCGTTTGCCGCCATCGCCGGGCTGAGCGACGGTGGGGTGTATGCGTTGGGCGTTGGGCTGTCGCAGATCGTCAGCAACGTGCCGGCCACCATTTTGCTGCTCAACTATGCGCCCTCCAGCACGCAACTGGCCTATGCGGTCAATGCCGGCGGCTTCGGGTTGGCGATCGGATCGCTCGCCAACCTGATTGCGCTGCGCATGGCGGGGGAGCGCAAGATCTGGTTGCGCTTCCACTATTACTCGCTGCCGCTGCTGGCGTGGGCCGCGCTGGTCGGCTGGCTATTGAGCTAACTCTGATTACCGCTCTGCCGGGCGGCCAGCAGGCAAATGCTGCGGGTCACCTGGTAGGATTTCACGAAGGCGCTGACGGGTAAAAACTCGAAGCGCGAGTGGAAGTTATGCGCGCCGGTGAAGTAATTGGGCGTCAGGATGCCGCGGCTCGAGAGCGCCGCGCCGTCGGTGCCGCCGCGCATCGGGATCACCTTCGGCGGGATGCCGTGGGCGGCAAGGGCGCCGAAGATCAGATCGATGGCGCGCCGATCTTCGCCGATGGCGTTGCTGATGTTGCTGTAGATGTCGCTGATGCTGCAGCTGAAGTTGGCGCGCGGATAGCCGGCCGCCACTTGACGCACCGTCTCCTCAAGGCGGGCTTTGCGCGCCTCGAACGCCGCGCTATCGAAGTCGCGAATCGACACCTTCAGCGTCGCCTGATTGGCATTGGCGGCCAGATCGGTGAACCAGAAATAGCCCTCGCGCCCGTCGGTGTGTTCCGGGGTATCCTGCACGTCGAAGCGGTTGATGATGTCGTTGGCGATGCGTATCGGGTTGATTAACACGTTTTTCGCCGACATCGGGTGCGCGGTCACCCCCTCGATGCGGATTTCCGCCGCCGCCGCGTTGAAATTCTCGTAAACCACTTCACCCAGTTCGCAGCAGTCGATGGTGTAGGCGAAATCGACGGGGAAACGCTGCAGATCCAGCGCCTTGGCGCCGCGCAGGCCGATCTCTTCATCCGGCACGAACGCCACCACGATATCGCCGTGGCGATCGGCGGCGGCCAGGTTGGCCAGCAGCGTCATCACCACGGTGACCGCCGCCTTGTTGTCGGCACCCAGCACGCTGGTGCCGTCGCTGAACAGGATCTCTTCGTTGCGGTAGGGCAGGATCTCCGGGTGTTCGGCGACCCGCAGCCAGATGTCTTGCTCGGCGTTCAGGCATACATCTTCGCCGGTGAAGCGCAGGCGCTGCGGGCGAATTTCGGGCGACAGGCCGACGTCCACGGTGTCGATATGGGTGATGAAGCCGATGCGCGGCGCGCCGGGCTGGGTGCCGGGCTTGCGGGCGGTGACGGTGGCGTGCTCGTCTATCTGCACGTCGGCCAGGCCTAGCCGGCGCAGCTCTTCTGCCAGCAGCTGCGCCATTTCATGCTGCCCCGGCGTGCTGGGCAGGGTGGTTGCGGCGGCGTTGCTCTGGCTGGTGACCGCCAGGTAGCGGAAGAAACGTTCGGTAAGCTGTTCGGCAATCGGGCTGGTCATCGGAACTCCTCGCGGTTGGCAATCTACCGGTTTTAAAACGAAATCAGCCGTTTGTCCAACGGTGCAATGCGTAAACCGCCAGAATGCGAAGCATCGCGCAGAAACGAAAAATAGCGGTGCAACTAGGAAATAGTCGCAGGTTTCTGCGGCAAAATCGGTGTTAGCTGTGGGCCGGGAAGCGCCTACATAACACTTATCTGTCCCTCAAGGAGAATTCATGCACACCGGTCACGCTCTGCTTATCACCTTACTGTCCCTGGGCCTCTCTCACAGCGCCTGGGCCTCTGCCGATGCCGGCCATGCCAACAGCAACGCCAACAGCCGCGAAGTGGCCAGCGCGTTGGGTGGCCTGAAAAATAAAACCTATGAACTGGAGCAGGCGCCGAAGATCCGCGTCGCCAGCTTCAATATCGCCGCCGGCAAGGTCAGCGACATGACCGCCATCGCCAAGGCAATTCGCGCGATGAACGTCGACGTGGTGGCGCTGCAAGAGGTGGATAAACTCACCGCCCGCAGCGGCCGGGTCGATCAGGCGGCGGAGCTGGCGAAGCTGACCGGCATGCAGGCGGTGTTTGGCCGGGCGATCGATCACGACGGCGGCGAATATGGCCTGGCGTTTCTCTCGAAGTATCCGCTGCACGATGCCGTGATCTATCCGCTGCCGTCCGGCCAGCGCGAACAGCGCATCGCCTTCAGCGCCAAGGTTGACGTGCCGGAGTTCCCGGCGCCGATCACGCTGTTCAACGCCCACCTCGATACCAAGGAAGATCCGACGATGCGCCTGGATCAGGTGCGGGAGCTGAACGATCGCGCCATCGAAGTACGCGGTATCAAGCTGCTGTTCGGCGATATGAACGATGTGCCGGGCAGCGTGACCTGGCTGGAGTTGAGCCGCTATTGGAACGACATCATGCCTGACGGGCAGGACGGCCGCAGTTGGCCGGCGGAAAACGCCGAGATCAAGGTGGATTACATCTTCACCGGTAACGCGCAGCGCTGGCATCTGGACAGCCTGACGGTGCCGAACGCCAGCGGCGACTGGAACGGCGTGCATTGGCCGGCGGTGAGCGACCACCTGCCGCTGGTGGCGGAGATGCGCCTGACCGAGCAATAAGCGGGTGGGCGTTCCATTGGGGCCGCGCTAAGCCACGGCGATCTGCGCCAGCCGCTCGACGGCGCTGCGGATCTCGCCCGGCGTCAGGGCCGAAAAGCCCAGCAGCCAGCCGTCGCGCTGCGCCTGCGCCGTCTGGTATTGCGCCTTCAGCCCGGGCGTGAGGATGCCGAGCCGCCGCGCCTGTCGGCTGAGCGCCGCCTCCTGGCCGGGCGGCAGCCAGACGCTGAGCTGCAGGCCGCCGGTGGCGGGAGCGGGCGTGGCGAAGTGGCCGAGTTTTTCGCATACTTCCGCCAGCAACACATCGCGCCGGCTGCGGTAGAGCTGGCGCATGTAGCGGATATGCGCGGCGAAGTGCCCCTGGTGGATGAATTCGGCGGTGACCGCCTGCATCAGCTGCGCGCTGTGGCCGTCATACACCGTACGCGCGGTGACGAACGCTTCAACCAGCGCGGGCGGGGCGATCAGATACGCCAACCGCAGTGAAGGGAACAGCGACTTGGAGAAGGTGCCGAGGTACAGCACTCGGCCACGGCGATCCAGGCCCTGCATCGCCGGTATCGGCAGGCCGTCGTAATGAAACTCGCTGTCGTAATCGTCCTCGATGATCCAGGCCTGTTGCCGCTCTGCCAGCGCCAGCAACGCCAATCGGCGCGCCAGGCTGAGCGCGGCGCCGGTCGGGTATTGGTGTGAGGGGGTCAGATAAATCAAACGAGGGTCCGGCAAGGAGGATTCAGCACGCAGGCCGTCGCCGTCTACCGCGACCGGCGTCAGGGCGGCGCCGGCGCTGATAAAGGCGTTTCTTGCCCCGGTGTAACCCGGCTCTTCCATCCAGACGCTGTCGCCGCTGTCCAGCAGCAACGTGGCGATCAGCTGCAGCGCCTGCTGCGAACTGGTCAGCACGATAACCTGCCGTGCATCGCAGACCACGCCGCGCGTTTGGTTGACGTGGGCGGCAATCGCCTCACGCAGCGGTAAATAGCCCTGCGGGTCGCCGTAGCGCAGCAGGCTTTCTCCCTGTAGCCGCAGGCGCTGTGCGGTCAGCTGCTTCCACAAGGCCAGCGGAAACGCGCGCAGGTCCGGTGAACCGGCGGCGAACGCCTGTGGCTGCTGCGGATCGCGGCAGCCGCCGGTTTGCACGATCTGTTGGCCGCGCTGCGAAAGGCGCGGCATGCCGGAGCCGCTTGCCGGCGGCGGTGATTTGGCGATGGTAATCGCCACAAAGGTGCCCTGGCCGACGCGGCGCTGCAGATATCCCTCCGCCTCCAACTGACCGTAGGCCGCTTCGACGGTCACTCGCGAGAGGCCCAGATCGCTGGCCAGCACCCGGCTGGAAGGCAGGCGTTGCCCAACGTTCAATGCCCCTTGATGGATGGCCTGCCGCAGTGCGCCGCACAGGCGATCGCGCAGCGTGCCGGCGGTGTGGGGCGATTGCTGAAACAGCGTGACCAGCGAGTGCCGCATAATTGGCCTTATGATTTATGGAAAATGGGTATCAATCATAAGACCAAAATGAGGCACTATTGTCATCTGTTTTGATGCACGGGAGTGAGTGGTATGTCGAAAGAATCATTGGTGCTGGCTTTTCCACCGGCGGCGCCGGAAGAGAGCCTGGCTTACCTGGCGGCCAAGCTGAGCCGCTATGCGGATGCCTGGGACGTGGCGGAAGATCTGCGCAACGGCGTGGACGGGATAGTAGTGATCGACACCCGCGCAGAGGCGCTGTACGCCGCCGGGCATATCCCCGGGGCGATCAGCTTGCCGCATCGCCTGATGGATGAAGCCGGCACGGCGCAGCTGGATCGCCAAAAGGTGTATGTGACCTACTGCGACGGCATCGGCTGCAACGGTTCCACCAAAGGCGCCTACAAGCTGGCGAAGCTGGGATTCAGGGTGAAGGAGCTGATCGGCGGGCTGGATTTCTGGCTGCGCGACGGCCATCCGTTGGCCACCGGCGAACAGCCGGGATCGCTGCGCGATCGGGCGGCGGCTGAGGACTGCGGCTGCGCCTGAGGCGTTAAAACACCAGCGCCAGTACGATCGCCAGCGCCACCAGCAGCAGGATCAGCGCCGCGGCAGGCTTGCTGAGCGCTTTTTGCAGCGGCAGCGGCAGGGCGGCGATCAGCGGGTTGAGCAGCGGCTGCGGCTCGACGGGCTGGCTGACGATCGGCTGCGCCTGGCCGGCCTTCTCCAGGCGGCGGGCAAACAGCTGATGAATGGCGTCACTCATTTGCGGATGCGTCAGCGGCGCATTGGCGCCGCAGTTGAAGCGCGTTTGGCAGTAGTCGTTCATCTGCTGCAGCTCTTGCTCGTCCGCCGGCTGCTTGAGTGCCGCCAGCAGATTGTTCAGCGTCGGCGCGCTCTGCGGGCTGAGAGCCACCTTCACCTGCAAAAACTGGTTCAGCAGCTGGAAGTGGCGCGCCGGCAGCGGATCGTTGGTTTTCACGCCCGCCAGATCAAACAGCGTTTGCCAGATTTTAGCCGGCGCTTCACCGGTGGCCGCGCTAAGTTTGGTGACCTGCTGCTGCAGGCTTTGATGCTCTGCGGGCAGCAGCGGGCGATCGCTGGTGGCGGTTTGCTGCGGCTGGGGAATGGCCAGGCCGCCGGTTTGCAACAGATTCAGCACCTGCTGCAGCTGTGGTGGGCTCAGCTGGCTCAGTACCGTGTGGCCGAACTGCTGGCGAATAAAGTCGCTGACCGCCTGGCGATTGTTGCCCTGCGGCAGCAATTCGGCCAGCTGTTGCAACAGCTGGCGCCCGGCATGGTTTTGCTGCGCCTGCGTCAGGCGCGTTTGCAGCAGCTGTTCCGCCGGTTGAAAATGACGCGCCAGCAGTTCACCGCCGTTATCGGCGCCGAGATCGTGACGCAGAGTCGCCCAGATCTCCGCCGGCTTTGCCGGGCTGAGCGTCATGATTTTCACGATCAGCTTTTCCAGCGTCGTGCGCTGCGCCGGAGAGAGGGGTTGATCGTCAGTGGCCGCCGTTTTGCCCGGGGAGGGAGGGCGTTCGCCGGCGATTGGGGTGCCCGGCCCACTCAAAGGTTGCATATCACCAGTCCTTCGCTGTGTATCCCCGCAGAATGCCTGGAGGAGAGAATCATCATCGTACCCGGCGAAAAGCACAGGCTTACCCACTATGATACCTGTAAATCGCCGCCATCAATACCGCCGCTCAGACATTTCTTTACCGACAAAACGTTGCTAATCGCGCCCGCGCCGCTAAGATAGCCCCAGACCCGAACGTGAGGATGGCATGGTTAAACGGCAGCGGATTGCAAAATGGTTTTTATGCCTGGCTTGCCTGGTGGTGCTGACGTGCATGACCCAGCGCATGGCGGGCCTGCATGCGCTGCAGCAAACGCTGGGGATCCCGGCGGCCACTGCCGTTCAGTCCGGTGATACCGCCGCCGAAGCGCAGCCGACGCCCTGTGAGCTGAGCGCCAAGTCATTGCTGGCCGCGCCGCCGGTGATGTTCGAAACCGTGCTGTTCGGGCTGGGTCTGCTGCTGGCGCTGTTGGCGCCGACCATCGCCGCGCGCCTGCGCATTCCTCCTCCCCGCGCCATTTCACCCCCCACCCTCAGGGTGCACCTTCGATTATGCGTCTTCCGTGAATGAGTTAATCGCCCGTTTTTCGCGGTGATTTAATCATTTATGGAGAATTAACATGTTGAAAATTATCAGGCTGGCCTGCGCTTGCCTGTTTATGCTGTGGCTACCTGCCTTGCAGGCGGCGGACAGCGGCTGGCTGCAAAATCCGGCCAACGATCATGCCAAGGTGCGGCTGCGCGCCGACACGTCACAGCCGGGGGAAACCCGCCTGCTGCTGTCGGTCGAGCTGCAAAAGGGCTGGAAAACCTACTGGCGTTCCCCTGGCGAAGGCGGCATCGCGCCGGCTATTGTCTGGCAGGGCAACCCGCCGCCGGCGACCTGGCACTGGCCGACGCCGCAGCGTTTCGAAGTGGCCGGCATTTCCACCCAGGGCTATCACGATCGGGTCACGCTGCCGATCGTGATGTCAGGCCCGGTATCCGGCCCGCTGGCGGGCACCCTGACGCTGTCCACCTGCAGCAACGTCTGCATTCTGACCGACTACCCGTTCAGTCTGGATCTGACGACGCCGAACGATCCGCAGTTTAACCACGACTTCGCGCAGGCGATGGGGCAGGTGCCGATCGTCGCCGGGGTAGCGGAGAGCGTCAAGGCCGGTTACCGCAACGGCGAGTTGCAGATTGCCGCCGAACGCGCCGCCGGCTGGCAGCAGCCCGCGCTGTTCTTCGATACGCTGGCGGATGCCGATCTCGGTAAACCTCAAGTCGAGACCGACGGCGCTCAGCTGTTGGCGCGGGTGCCGGTCAGCGACGGTTGGGGCGATGCGGCGCCGGATCTGCGCGGCAAAACGCTGACGCTGGTGATCGACGACGGCGGCATGGCGCAGCAGATTACGCTGCCGATTGGCGATCCGTTGGCCGCGCCCGTCGGTGCGGCGTTCCCGCTGTGGCAGGCGGTATTGATGGCGCTGGCGGGCGGGTTGATCCTCAACCTGATGCCGTGCGTGCTGCCGGTGCTGGGCATCAAGCTCGGCTCCATCCTACAGGTGGAGCATCGCGATCGGCGCAGCGTGCGTTTGCAGTTCCTGGCGTCGTCGCTGGGTATCGTCGCCTCGTTTATGGCGCTGGCCCTGTTAATGACGCTGCTGCGGCTCGGCAACCATGCGCTCGGCTGGGGCATTCAGTTCCAGAATCCGTGGTTTATCGGTTTTATGGTGCTGGTGACGCTGCTGTTCAGCGCCAACCTGTTTGGCCTGTTCCACCTGCGCCTCTCGTCCGATCTAAACACGTCGCTGGCCACCCATAACGGGCAGGGGCTGAGCGGCCATTTCTGGCAGGGCGCGTTCGCCACGCTGTTGGCGACGCCGTGCTCGGCGCCGTTTCTCGGCACGGCGGTGGCCTTCGCGCTGGCGGCGTCGCTGCCGGTGCTGTGGGGCATGTTCATCGCGCTCGGCATCGGCATGAGCCTGCCGTGGCTGCTGATCGCCGCCTGGCCGTCGCTGGCGCTGCGCTTGCCGCGCCCCGGCCGCTGGATGAATACCGTCAAGCTGGCGATGGGGCTGCTGATGCTGGCGTCGTCGCTGTGGCTGCTGAGCCTGTTGAGCAACCATATCGGCGTGCAGGCCACGCTGTGGCTGGGGGCGTTGGCGCTGCTGGCGTTGCTGCTGGCGGTGTGGCGTCAACAGGGCGCACGGTTGGCGGCCAAGCTGGCGGCGGGCACGTTGGTGCTGGCGGGCGTGGCCTTGCTGGCCGGATCGCTGACCGCCGGCCTGTGGCGCCAGCCGTTGCAGGATCGGGTGCAGTGGCAACCGCTGAGCGAACAGGCGATTACCGAAGCGCTGGCCCAGCATAAGCGGGTGTTCGTCGACGTGACCGCCGACTGGTGTGTGACCTGTAAAGCCAACAAATTCAATGTGCTGTTGCGCGATGACGTGCAGCGCGCGCTGAGCGCCGACGACGTGGTCGCGCTGCGCGGCGACTGGAGCCGCCCGTCGGCCGACATCAGCGCCTTCCTGCAAAAGCGCGGCAGCGTCGCCGTGCCTTTCAACCAAATCTATGGCCCCGGCAGCCCGGAGGGCGAGGTGTTATCCCCGCTGTTGACCCGTGACGCCGTGCTGCAATCCCTTTCCCATGCCAAAGGAACCGAACAATGAAAAAGCTACTGATTTTACTGATGATCATCGCCACCCCGGTGTGGGCCGCCGAGCCTTTCACTCCGGCACAAGAGGCGCGTATCAAAGAGATGATCCGCGAAACGCTGGTGTCTAACCCGGACATTCTGGCGCAGGCGGTGGACGCCTGGCAGCAACAAACCGCCGGCCAGCAGATCAGCCAGGCTATCAAGCAGAACGCCAAAACGCTGTATCAGGATCCGGCCAGCCCGCGCCTCGGCGCCGCCAACCCCAAACTGACGCTGGTGACCTTTACCGACTATAACTGCCCGTACTGCAAGCGTTTCGATCCGATGCTGGAGAAGATCGTCAAGCAATACCCGGACGTGGCGCTGGTGGTGAAACTGCTGCCGTTCAAGGGCGAAAGCTCGGTCAGTTCGGCGCGCGTGGCGCTCACCACCTGGCAACAGCACCCGGATCAATTCTGGGCCCTGCACCAGCGGCTGATGGCGAAAAAGGGCTTCCACGACAACGCCAGCATCGCCGCCGCGCAAGAGAAAACCGGCGTCAAGGCGGTGGCGCCCAGCGAACAGAGCATGACCACGCTGCGCACCAACATGGAATTGGCGGAGCAACTGGGCGTGCAGGGGACGCCGGCGACGCTGATCGGCGATCGGATGCTGCCGGGGGCGGTATCCTATGAAGAGCTGGAAGCGATGGTGAAACAGCAGCTGGCGAAGGCCAACAATGGCTAAGCTCAAGCGCTGGGGGCGCGAGTTGCTGCTGCTGGCGCTGATCGCGCTGGCGGTGGTGACGGTGATGGATTGGCTGAACGCGCCGCAGGCGCCGCCGGCCTTCGATGCCCAGACCCTGACCACGCTGGATGGCGAGAGTGTGTCGTTGGCGCAGCTCAGCCATGAGCGGCCGCTGCTGGTTTACTTCTGGGCCAGCTGGTGCGGCGTCTGCCGTTTCACCACGCCGGACGTCGCCCGTTTGCAGGCGGCGGGCGGCAACGTGCTGACCGTCGCGCTGCGCTCGGGCGACGATGCCCAGGTGAAACAATGGCTGGCGCGCAAACGGCTGGCGCTGCCGGTGGTCAACGATCCGGCCGGTACGCTCTCGGCGCAGTGGCAGATTGGCGTGACGCCGACCTTCGTGGTGGTCTCGCAGGGCAAGGTGGTGCAGACCACCACCGGCTGGACCAGCTACTGGGGGATGAAGCTGCGGCTGTGGTGGGCCGCCGTCTAACCGGCGTTTTTCTCCGTTATCACCTCCTCAATCGCCCGGCATAGCCGGGCGATACCTTCTTCAATCTGCGGCGGCGAGTTGGCGGCGAAATTCAGCCGCAGGCCGTGCGCGCCCAAATGTTCCTGCGCATAAAAGCATTCGCCGCGCGCGAAGGTCACGCCGTATCGCCAGGCGACCGGCATCAGCTCGGCGGTGGTCACCGCCGCCGGCAGCGTCAGCCAGATAAACAAGCCTCCCTGCGGCGTTTCAAAGCGGCACCCCGGCGGCAGCCGCCGTTGCAAGGCGTCAATCATCACCTCCAGATGGCGGCGGTAGACGCGCCCGGCGCGCCGCAGCTGCTTGTCGTAACGGCCGACGGTGACGAAAGCGTCCAGCGCCCGCTGGATCAGGCTGGAACTGGTGAAGCTGTCGACGTGCTTCAGCCTTGCGAAGCGCTGATAGTGTTCGCTGTCCGCCACCAGATAGCCGATGCGCATGCTGGGCAGCAGCATTTTGGAGAAGGTGCTGACGTAGATCACCGCGCCCGGCTGCGCCAGCGCGCGCAGCGACGGCAGCTGTTTGCCCTGATAACGCAGATCGCCGACGAAGTCGTCTTCCAGGATCACCACGCCGGCCTGTTGAGCGATCGCCAGCAGGCGTCGCCGACGCGCCTCGCTCAGGCAGCGGCCGGTCGGGTTGTGGAAATTGGGGATGGTGTAGATCAGTTTGGGACGGTGGCGTTCTAACAATTCCGGCAGCAAATCCACCCGCATGCCGTGTCGGTCGCCCGGTACGGTGACGATATTGACGCGGTGCTGGCGCAGCAGGCCCAGCGCTTCGGCGTAGGTCGGCTCTTCGACGATCGCCGTATCGCCCGGCGCCAGCAGGCTTTGCACCACCAGGCTGATGGCGTGCTGCGAGCCGTTGGTGATCAGCACCTGTTCCGCCTGCGTGGGGATGCCCTGTGCGCTGAGAATGCGGCTCAGCGTATCGCGCAGCGGGTAGTAGCCGCAGTATTCACCGTAGCTGAAGGCTTCTTCCGCGTGGCGGCTGAGCACCGACAGCAGCACTTTGCGAAACGCTTCCAGCGGAAACACCTTAGGGCTGCCGACGCCGGCGGCGAAGTTGATCAGCCCCTCCGGCAGCGGGGCGTCGGCGTAGCCGTCCAGCCGCGAGGTGAGGGTGGTGAAGCTCTCCAGCGGGAAAGGGGCATCGCTGGTCGGCCGGGCCGGGCGCGTTTGCGCCTGCGGGTGCGCGACATAGGCGCCGCTGCCGCGCCGCTGAAGCAAAAAACCCTTGGCCGCCAGTTCGGCGTAGGCGTTATCCACCGTCAAACGGCTGACCGCCAGTTCGGCCGCCAGCGTGCGCGTCGAGGGCAGTTTGTCGCCATCCACGAACACGCCGGTGAGGATGGCGCGCCGCAGCGCTTCTTCGATCTGTAAATAGAGCGGAACGTCCTGCTCGCGATCCAACGGGATATGCATGGGAAATTGGCCCGGTTATGGAGAGAGATTTTTACTATACCCCATGTCAACAGGGCTTCAAGCGCAGAAAAGTGGCCTGCATGACAACGCCGCAAAGTGGCTATAGTGAGAAAAAATGGCCGCGTTACACTGTGCGCCTGAGCATTTATGTCGCCATTTTTCCGAGGATCTCATGTCATTACCGTCAGGCGTTTCCGCCCGGCCGGCGCTGCCCGGCGCGCGCCTCTTTCAGGGCAGCAGCCAGGGTTACGTCATCGCCATTATCAGCGCCATGCTGCTGGCCTTTACCGCCATCATCATCCGCGCGCTGACCGAGTACTATCACCTGCCGACCTTCGTGCTGGCGTTCTGGCGCGCGGCGCTGGTGGCGCTGGTGCTGTTGCCGCTGCTGTTGCTGGTGAAACCGCAGTGGGCGCGCCTGCGCCGTAAACAGGTGGCATTCTACGCGCTTTACGGGCTGCTGCTGGCGCTGTTCAACAGCCTGTGGACGCTGTCGGTGGCGCTGAACGGCGCATCGGTGGCGACCATTCTGACCTACTGCTCGGTGGGTTTTACCGTGTTCCTCGGCTGGGTGATGTACAGCGAACGCCTGACGCTGCGCCAATTGCTGGTGATCGCCATCAGCCTGGGCGGTTGCTTCCTGGTCAGCAACGGCGACAGCATGGGGAACAGCCACTTCGATCTGTTGGGGCTGCTGGTGGGGATGCTGTCGGGCATCGGCTATACCCTGTATACCCTCGGCGGGCGGGTGGCCAGCGAACGCGGCTATCCGGTGTGGAACACCATCCTGTACGTGTTCGGTTTTTCGGCGCTGTACCAGCTGGTGTTCAACGCGGCGTTGACGGCGTTCCCGCTGGCGGCGTTCCACGGCATGGCCGGCTCTCTGTGGTTCCTGTCGCACGGCGCGCAGGGCATTCAGTGGAGCGGCTGGCTGTTGCTGCTGGCGCTGGCCGCCGGGCCGACGCTGCTGGGCTTCGGGCTGTACAATATCAGCCTGAAAACGCTGCCGCTGGCGGTGGCCAACCTGATCCTGTCGCTGGAGCTGGTGTTCACCGCGGTGATCGCCTATTTCCTGCTGGGGGAAAGCATGAATCAGCTGCAGCTGCTGGGCAGCGCGCTGGTGATGGGCGGGGTGCTGCTGTTGAAAAGCAAGACCGCCGAGGCGTGATCGGCTACCCTTACGCCTCGCAAGAGAGGCCGTAATGATGAATAACCCGAGATTGAAACGAGCGCTTATCGCTTGAATGGCCGTGTTGAATGAACGACAACACGGCCACAGACATTCCGTTCCGTGGCTTTTATTCCCGTAACGAGAGAATACGCCATGTCCGAAAAACACTGGTCCAACACCGAGCTGCTGCATCAGACGGTGACCAACCCGAATATTATCGTCAAAGGCACCCACAGCTACTACAGCGACTGCTGGGATAACGGCTTCGAACGCTCGGTAGTGCGCTATCTGCACGGCGACGCGGTCAGCCGGCAATGGCAGCCGCTGGGTAAAATAGATCGCCTGTTGATCGGCGATTACGTGTGCATCGCGGCCGAAGCGGTGATCCTGATGGGCGGCAATCACACCCATCGCATCGACTGGTTGAGCCTGTATCCGTTTATGGCAACCATCAAGCAGGCGTACCGCCCCAAAGGCGATACCCGGCTGGGTGACGGTTGCTGGATCGGCATGCGCGCGATGTTGATGCCAGGGGTATCGATAGGTGAGGGGGCGATCGTCGCCGCCGGCAGCGTGGTGGCCGGCGATGTTGAGCCTTATGCCATCGTTGGCGGTAACCCCGCGCGGTTTATCCGTTGGCGGTTCGCGCCGGAGGTCATCGCGCGGTTGCTTGCCTTGCGCCTCTATGACTTGTCCGAGGTGGACTTTGCGGTGATTCAACCGCTGCTTGCCGATGACGATATCGATGCGTTGGAAAGGGGAGTGGCGGCGCTACGCCGTTAAACACAACGGGCGGGGATTCCCCGCCCGTTTCGCGTTACTCGGCCTTGGCCTCGATCGCCGATTGGCGGCGTTTGCGCATCAGGCGCAGCAGCGGCGGCAGCGCCAGTACCGCGACCGCCAGCACCAGCAGCGTTTGCGCGATGCTGCTGCTCCACAGGATGCCGAACTCGCCGTTGCTGATCGACAGCGCGCGACGCAGATTCTGCTCCAGCATCTCACCCAGCACGAAGCCCAGAATCAGCGGCGACATCGGGAAGTGCATTTTCCGCAGGATGTAGCCGAACACGCCCAACCCGACCATCAGCAGCAGGTCGAAGGTGGTGCTGTGCACCGCATAAACCCCCACCGCCGAAACCGCGGCGATCGCCGGCACCAGGAACCACAGCGGGATGGTCAGCATGCGGGTGAACAGGCCGACCAGAGGCAGGTTCATGATCAGCAGGATGACGTTGGCGATCAGCAGCGCCGCGATCAGCCCCCAGACGATATCCGGCTGTTCGGTGAACATCGCCGGGCCGGGGGTGATGTTGTACAGCGTCAGCGCGCCCATCATCACCGCCGTGGTGCCGGAACCCGGCACCCCCAGCGTCAGCATCGGAATGAACGAACCGCAGGCAGAGGCGTTGTTGGCCGCTTCCGGCGCCGCTACGCCGCGGATGTCGCCCTTGCCGAAGGTGTCGCTGTTGCCGCTGATTTTCTTCTCGGTCATGTAGGTCAGCGCGCTGGCGATAGTGGCGCCGGCGCCCGGCAGAATGCCGACGAAGAAGCCGATCACCGACGAGCGCAGGGTAGGGCCTGCGCACTGCGCCGCCTCTTTGCGGTTGAACAGCAACCGGCCGGTTTTACGCACCAGCTTTTGTCCGGCGCTGGTACTTTCCAGCATCAGCAGGATTTCGCTGACCGAGAACAGGCCGATCACCACCACGATAAACTGCACGCCGTCAGAGAGGTGCACGCTGTCGAAGGTAAAGCGGTAAACGCCGGTATTGGCGTCGACGCCCACCGTCGCCAGCCCCAGCCCGATCAGCGCCGCCAGCAGCGATTTCAGCGGGTTCTGGCTCATCATGCTGCCGAGGCAGGCGATGGCGAACACCATCAGGGCGAAATACTCCGCCGGGCCGAAGGCCAGCGACCAGCGGGCCAGCAGCGGCGCGAACAGGATGATGCCGCCGATGGCGATCATCGAGCCAACGAACGAGCTGACCGCCGAGATGGACAGCGCCACGCCGGCGCGCCCCTGCTGCGCCATCGGGTAGCCGTCCAGCGCGGTCATGATCGCCGCCGCGTCGCCCGGCACGTTGAGCAGAATCGACGAGATGCGCCCGCCGTATTCGCAGCCGATATACACCGTCGCCAGCAGGATCAGCGCCGATTCGGCCGGCAGCTTGAGGGCAAACGCCAGCGGCAGCAGGATCGCCACGCCGTTGATCGGCCCGAGGCCCGGCAGCAGGCCGACGATGGTGCCGACGAAGCAGCCGATCAGGGCGATAATCAGGTTCTGCGGCACCAGCGCCACTTCGAACCCTTGGGTCAAATACATCCAGGTATCCATCATCGCTCCCGTTAGCTCAGCCAGGCGCCGAGCGGCAGTGTGACATCAAGAAGGCGGTCAAAGGCGTAATACAGCACTGCGCCCATGACGACGCCGGAGATCGCCGCCGCCGGCAGGCTGGCCTGAAACAGCAGGCCGATGCTGAACGTCAGCAGCGCGGTCGCCAGCGGGAAGCCCAGCCATTCAAAGCCCCAGGCATACAGCACCAGGGTGATCACCAGCACCAACAGCCGCTGCAGCACCTTGTTGTGCGGCCACTCCACCGCCTGCGGGCGGCGCAGCAACAGCAGGGCCGAGCACAGCGCCATCAGGCTGAGGATCGCCAGCGGGAACGGGCGCGGCCCCAGCGGTTCATAGCTGTATTCGCTTTGGATGCCCCAGCCGATGAACAGCCCGCCGATACACAGCAGCAGCCAAAAGCCGGCAAAAATACGATCGCTCATGGTTTTCCCCTGCGGTTATTTGGCCAGGCCGAACACTTTCGCCTGCTCACGGTATTGGGCAACCTGATTCTTCACGTAGGCGTCCAGCTCTTTGCCGGTCATGTTGAATTCGAACAGGCCGCGCAGATCGCGCTGCTGCTTGAATTCGTCGGTCGCCATCATTTTCTGGAAGGTGTCGATCCACCACTGATACTCTTCATCGCTGACTTTCGGCCCGACGTAGAAGCCGCGAATAATCGGCCACACCAGGCTGTATCCCTGTTCTTTGGCGGTCGGAATGTCGGCCAGTTGGCCCGGCAAACGTTGCTCGGCATACACCGCCAGGACGCGGATCTTGTCGCCCTGCAGGTAAGGCACCATCTCGCTCAGATCACCGGAGACCGCCTGGATATGGTTGCCGAGCAGCGCGGTGACCGGCTCGCCGCCGCCTTCGAACGCCACGTAGCGCATCTTGCGCGGATCCACGCCGACTTCGCGCGCCAGCAGCGCGGTTTTCATCCAGTCCTGGCTGCCGATGGAGGCGCCGGCGCCGAATACCACGCTGTTGGGATCTTTTTGGAAGGCGTCCATCAGGTCTTTCAGGGTTTTGTAAGGCGAGTCGGCGCGCACCGCGATCATGCCGTAGTCGGTACCGACCGCCGCCAGCCATTTCACGTCGTCCACGTTGTAGCGGCCGAACTTGCCCTGGGCCAGATTGAGCAGCGAACCGCCGGAGAAGGCCACCACGGTGCCGAACTCCGCCGGGCGCTGCGCGACGATGGCGTTGTAGGCCACCGCGCCGACGCCGCCGGGCATATAGGTGACGCGCATCGGTTTATCGATGGCCTTGGTGTCCTGCAGCGACACCTGAATCAGCTTGCAGGTCAGATCGAAGCCGCCGCCGGGCTTGGCCGGCGCGATGCATTCGGTGCGTTTGGGCGCTTCCACGGCAAAGGCCTGATTGGCTGCCAGCAGCAGGGCGGCGGCGGTAAAGGTACGGGTCATTATTTTTTTCATTGTGACTTGCCCTCGGTATTGTTCTGATTGTGAAATCCCGCCGGGTGCGGTTGCAGGATTGTTAAAACAACAACCTTTCATTTACCTTTCAGTGGCCGGAAAAGTTTCCAGTCTGTGATTAGGGTCTCTTGTCGCCGGCGAATAACGGATGCGCTACCATAGAAAAGCGGGCAAGAACAGGGCGCAAAACCGGGCAAAATCCTGCGTAATATCAGGTTTGCCGTTCTGCTTTCGCGATAAAATCACGATCGGTGAAATGAATAGAGACGCAGTGATATGTTTTCGTTAGGGAAATTGTTTGGTGGCAGGGACAGCGCCAAAGTAAGTGCGATTAAACGGTTGCCTGAGGTTTACGCTGAAATGACGGGAAAAGCCGGGCAGTGCCGTTTAAAGCGACTGCGTGCCGACGTTGGCGTTTTTGAGCTGCATTTCGTCAACGCCGACGGTGAAAAATATGCTTGCCAGATGACCGCCTGCGTGACCGGCATCGATCTGGTGTTTGCCGTCAACAACCGCTCCGTGCTGGTATCTTCACCGTTTACCGCCGACAAACTGCGCCCGGTGCTGGACATTGCCGTTGCCGATAGCCCCATTCCGCTGATCTGACACCGCCCTGCGATCGCGCCCCATACGCATAATTGTGTGCCAGCTCCCAAAACTGGCGGCGCGGCGCTCTTTTATCCCCTTATTTTCCATGCCATTCTCTGTTATCGGCCTGTTAACAGGCGCCGTGTCGGCGCCAGGTTGTTCAGGTAAATCAATGGAATGGGAACATGCGACTGTTATTGGTTGAAGATCACCCCGAGCTGTCTCACTGGTTGCAAAAGGCGCTGACCGGCGCCGGCTTTGCCGTTGACGTCGCCCCGGACGGCGTGGCGGCGGATCACCTGCTGCTCAACGAACGCTATGCGCTCGCGGTGCTGGATGTGGCGCTGCCGCGTATGAACGGCCTGGATTTGCTGGCGCGCCTGCGCAAGCGCGGGCAGGATCTGCCGGTGCTGCTGTTGACGGCACGCACCGACGTGGCCGACCGGGTGAAAGGCCTGAATCTGGGGGCGGACGATTACCTCACCAAGCCGTTCGAACTGGACGAGCTGGAAGCGCGCATCCGGGCGCTGCTGCGCCGCAGCGTCGGCGCCCCGCAGCCGGCGTTGCAGTACGGCGCGTTGACCTATCACGACGAAGGCTATTTTCTGCTGGAGGGCAAGCCGCTGGCGCTGACGCCGCGCGAACTGGCGGTGCTGACCGCGCTGATGCACCGGCGCGGCCGCCCGGTGGCCAAGCAACAGCTGTTCGAACAGGTGTTTACACTGTCCGACGAAGCCAACCCGGAGAGCATCGAGCTTTACGTACACCGCCTGCGGAAAAAGCTGCAGGGCAGCGACGTGGCGATCGTCACGCTGCGCGGCCTGGGCTACAGCCTGG
The DNA here is from genome assembly GCF_040280225.1 of Serratia sp. SM04. Taxonomy (NCBI): domain Bacteria; kingdom Pseudomonadati; phylum Pseudomonadota; class Gammaproteobacteria; order Enterobacterales; family Yersiniaceae; genus Serratia; species Serratia sp. SM04. Next base: position 484,045 of record NZ_JBEOQT010000021.1, read on the forward strand.
AGCTGTGCAATGCGGTGGTTTAACGCGCCGCGTTCGCTGTTCTATCAACTGCTGCTGTTTTTTGGTCTGCCGTTGCTGGCGTTGGGCGGCATCTCTATCTACACCCACTATTTCAGCGCCATGAGCGCCGCCACCCTGGCTTACGATCGCACGCTGCTGGCGTCGGCACGCACCGTGGCGGAGCGGCTGGTGGTGCGCGAAGGCAAGCTGGCGGTCGATGTGCCCTATGTGGTGCTCGACAGCTTCGAGCGCAACATGAACGATCAGCTGTATTACGAGGTGATTTCGCCGCAGGGGAAAAGCATTTCGGGCTATGACGATTTGCCGCCTTTGCCGCCCCATATCCCGCGCTCCACGCTCTACCCGGCGCTGGTGCATTTTTACGATGCGGAATACCTCGGCCGGCCGATCCGCGTGGCGGCGCTGTTTCAACCGGTCAACGAGTCGGGGGTGAGCGGCATGGCGACCATTTTGGTGGCGGAAACCCTGGAGTCGCGCCGTTACCTGGCGCGGCAGATGATGATCGCGGCGCTGTTGAGCCAGGGTACGGTGGTGGTGTTGACCCTGATCCTGGCGTTCGCGCTGCTCAAGCGGGTGTTGAAACCGATGCGTAAACTCTCCGGCATCATGCTGCGGCGCGATCCGGGCGAGCTGACGCCCTTGCCGCGGGTGTTGCCGTGGTCGGAGATGCAGCCGCTGCTGGTGGCGTTCAATCGTTACATCGAACGGCTGCGGCTGATGGTGGCGCGTCAGGAACGTTTCAGCGCCGACGCCTCCCACCAGCTGCGCACGCCGCTGGCGGTGTTGAAGACTCAGGTCGGGGTGGCGCTGGCCAGCGATCGGCCGCAGCAGTGGCGTGAAAGCCTGCAGGCGATGAGCGCGACGCTGGATAATACCGTGGCGCTGACCGATCGCCTGCTGCACCTCTCACGCCTGAAGGCCAGCGAGCACCAGGCCGAGCGCCAGCTGCAGCCGGTCAATCTGGCGCAGGTGCTGCGCGACGCCTGCTTTTCCCGCTTGCCGCAGGCGCGCAGCAAACAGATCGATCTGGGTTTCGAAGGCGAGGCGGCGTGTCAGGTGGCGGGGGAGCCGCTGCTGTTGGCCGAACTGTGTGCCAATCTGCTGGACAATGCGCTGAAATACACGCCGCGTCAGGGGATAGTGACCGCCCGCCTCACTCAGGATAAGGCGGCGGGGGAAGGCGTGCTGGAGATTGAAGACAGCGGCCCCGGCATCGCCTTGCAGGATAAGGCGCTGGCGCTGCAGCCGTTTCACCGGCTGGACAACGTGGGCGATCAGCCGGGCGCCGGCCTGGGGCTGGCGCTGGTGAAGGACATCACCGCCTATCACGGCACCCGCCCGGAGCTGCTGAGCTCCGCCGCGCTGGGCGGCCTGTTGGTGCGGGTGCGCTTCAGGCTGCTGCCTTAAGCCTGTTCTTTGCAGGACTCGACGTTGGCCGCCGGGGCTTTGGCTTTACGCGTCAGCGGCGTGCGCAGCCGCTGCGACAGGATCACGCCCAGCAGGGTGATGCCACCGCCGATCAGGTGGTAACCGTGCAGCTGCTCATGCAGGAACAGCACGGCGATAGCGGCGGTAAACACCGGCGCCAGGTTCATGAAGATCGAGGCGGTGTTGGCGCCCAGGCGCATCACGCCCTGGATCCACAGGAACGGGGCGATGATCGAAGCCGGAATGCCGGCGAACAGCACCAGCGGCAGGTTATGGCCATTCAAGCCGACATCCTGCGCCATCAGGAAATTAGGCAGCAGCAGCAGCACGCCGAATAGGATCTGCACGTACAGCGATTGCCAGTTCGGCAGCGCGATGGCCCAGCGTTTGGTCAACACGCCATACAGCGCGTAAGAGGCGGTGGCGAGCAGCATCATCAATTCCCCCTTGCCGATACCGTGCTGCAGCAGCACGCCGGGCTGGCCGCCGCTGACCAGCCAGATCAAACCGCCGAAGGAGAGTATGCTGCCGAGCAGTACGCCGACGGTCGGGGCAATGCGCAGCAGCACGATGCTGATCAGGATGGTCAGCAGCGGGATCAGCGACACGATGATGCCCATAAACAGCGCGCTGACGCTGTGCGCCGCGTAATAGGCCAGGCTTTGATACAGCACCATGCCCAGCAGGCCGAGGATCATCAGCTTCCACCAGTTGGCGCGCACCTGCGCCCAGTTGCGCAGCACGCCCGGCAGCACGAACGGCGTCAGGGCAATCAGCGCCAGCAGCCAACGGTAGAGCGAAATGGCCGCCGGATCGATGGCGGTGGCGGAGAGTTTGCTGACGACGGCGTTAATCGACCAAATCAGCACGGCCAACAGCGGGAAGATCATATTCATGATAATTATTCTCAATAACGTCCAACATGCTGGCTAGTCTACGCGTGTCCGGTTTATCATATATAGCGATATCCAGACAAAAATTGGCGTAAACAAGACAAATCACGGGACGAAACCATGCCAGAAATCCGCCATTTCCCCGAGTCGCTGATCCCGGCACCCAACCCGGTGCAGTTCCGCTGCGAGGAGTTCAATGCGCGCACCGAATTCCAGCCGCACAGCCACACCTGGGGCCAGTTGATGTGGGTTAAAGCCGGGGTGATGGTGCTGCGCATCGGCGGGCAGCGCTTTCTGGCGCCGCCGGAGTTCGTGCTGTGGGCGCCGGCCGGCATCGAACACTCCTGTTACAACCAACGGCTGGCGCAGTGCCGCATGGTGGACATCACGCCGGCGCTGTGCGCCGGCATGCCTGCCGATCCCTGCCTGGTGAGCGTGACGCCAATCTTCCGCGCCATCGCCGAGGATTTCTATGCGCGCAAACAGTACATTCCGCAGGCGGAGGAGGATTTGCGCCTGTGCCAGGTGCTGATCGACCAGCTGCGTCTGTCGCCGCGCCAGCAAACCTATCTGCCGTCGTCGGACGACAAGTTTTTGGCGCCGGTGCTGGAAGCGTTGGAACATTGCCCGGCGGACAACACCTCGCTGGCGGCGTGGGCGGCTCGGGTCTACACCACCGAGCGTACGCTGTCGCGCCGCTGCCAGCAGGATCTGGGCATGTCGTTCAGCGAATGGCGCCAGCGTCTGCGTTTCCTGCACGCCGTGTCGCTGCTCGAGCAGGGCAAGACGGTGCAGGACGTGGCGCTGGACGTCGGCTACAGCTCCGCGTCGGCCTTTATCGTCATGTTCCAGCAGATCGCCGGCACCACCCCTGAGCGCTTTCGCCGTGCATGATTCAGTGGCACACTATTTCGCAGACAAATAGCCGTAAACCGTCGGAGAACGCAGTGAAAATTCTGGTTGATGAAAATATGCCGTACGCGGCCGAGCTGTTCAGCCGCCTGGGCGACGTGCAGGCGGTGCCGGGCCGCCCGATCCCGCGCGAGGCGCTGGCGGATGCCGATGCGCTGATGGTGCGTTCGGTCACCAAGGTCAATGAAGCCTTGCTGGCCGGCAGCCGCATCGGCTTTGTCGGTACCGCCACCGCCGGCACCGATCACGTCGATGACGCCTGGCTGCAACGGCAGGGCATCGGTTTTTCCGCCGCGCCGGGCTGCAACGCCATTGCGGTGGTCGAGTATGTGTTCTCTGCCTTGATGCTGCTGGCCGAACGCGATGGCTTCCATCTGCGGGATAAAACCGTCGGCATCGTCGGCGTGGGCAACGTCGGTTCCCGCCTGGACGCGCGCCTCAAAGCGCTGGGTGTGCGCACGCTGCTGTGCGATCCGCCGCGCGCCGATCGCGGCGACGCCGGGGAATTCTGGCCGCTGGAGAAGCTGGTGGCCGAGGCCGACGTGCTGACCTTCCATACGCCGCTGAATAAATCCGGCCCATACCATTCGCTGCATCTGGCGGACGCCGAGCTGTTGGCGGCGCTGCCTGACAACCGCATTCTGATCAACGCCTGCCGCGGGCCGGTGGTGGACAACGCCGCGCTGCTGCAGGCGCTGGAAAAAGGCAAAAAGCTGAGCACGGTGTTGGACGTGTGGGAACCGGAGCCGGATCTCTCCTTGCCGCTGCTGGCGCGGGTGGATATCGGCACCGCGCACATCGCCGGGTATACGCTGGAAGGCAAGGCGCGCGGCACCACCCAAGTGTTCGAGGCGTTCAGCCGCCATTTGGGGCAGCCGCAGCAGGTGGCGCTGGCCTCGCTGCTGCCGGTGCCGGAGTTCAGCCAGATCCGACTCAACGGGCCGCTGGATGAAGCGCGGTTAAAACGATTGATGCACTTGGTGTATGATGTGCGCCGCGATGATGCGCCGCTGCGCAAAGTCGCCGGGCAACCGGGCGAATTCGATCGCCTGCGCAAGCACTACCAGGAGCGCCGCGAGTGGTCTTCGCTGGCCGTGCAATGCGATGACAGCGCCAGCGCCGAGCTGCTCGGCAAGCTGGGCTTCAGCGTGGCATAGCGCGTAAGGTTGTCTTAAGCCAACGCCGCTACAGTGAGCGGCAAAGATTATCGGGCGGTGGCTGCACTGCCCGTCTGCTTTTATGAATGAAATACTCTGGAGAAAACCCGATGTCTGACGGCTGGAATATCGCGCTGCTCGGCGCCACTGGCGCGGTAGGTGAAGCGTTGCTGGAATTGTTGCAGGATCGCCAGTTCCCGGTGGGTGAGCTCTATCCTCTGGCAAGCGAACGCAGCGCGGGCGCCAATGTGCGCTTCAACGGCAAGTCTCTTTTGGTGCAAAACGCCGAAGAGTTCGACTGGTCGCAGGCGCAGTTGGCCTTCTTCGTCGCCGGCAGCGACGCTTCCGCGCGCTATGCCGAAGAAGCCGGCAACATGGGCTGCCTGGTGATCGACACCAGCGGCCTGTTCGCCATGGAGCCGGATGTGCCGCTGGTGGTGCCGGGCGTCAACCCGCAGGTGCTGGCGGATTACCGCAACCGCAACATTGTGGCGGTGGCCGACAGCATGGTCAGCCAGCTGCTGACGGCGATCAAGCCGCTGACCGAACAGGCGGGGCTGTCGCGTTTGCACGTCACCACGCTGATGTCGGTATCGTCGCGCGGCAAGGCGGCGGTGGACGACTTGGCCGGCCAGAGCGCGCGCCTGCTGAACGGCATCCCGGCGGAGGAAGGCGTTTTCGGCAAGCAGCTGGCGTTCAACCTGTTGCCGCTGATTGCCGACGAGCAGGGCAGCGTGCGCGAAGAACGCCTGATCGTCGATCAGGTGCGCAAGGTGCTGCAGGATGAAGGGCTGCCGATTTCGGTGAGCTGCGTTCAGTCGCCGGTGTTTTACGGCCACGCGCAGGTGGTGCACCTGGAAGCGCTGCGCCCTCTGTCCGCCGAAGAGGCGCGCAGCGAGCTGGAAGAGGTCGAGGACATTCAGCTGAGCGAAGAGGACGATTACCCGACTCAGGTCACCGACGCCTCCGGCAGCGATGCGCTCAGCATCGGTTGTCTGCGTAACGATTACGGCATCCCCGAGCTGCTGCAGTTCTGGACGGTGGCGGACAACGTGCGCTTCGGCGGCGCGTTGATGGCTGTCGAAACCGCCGAGCGTCTGGTGCAGGAGCAGATGTACTGATGTCTGAGGTGGTCTCGCCCGCTCAGCCGACGCTGAAAATTGCGCTGGGCATCGAATATGACGGCAGCCGGTACTACGGCTGGCAGCGGCAGCAAGAAGTGGCCAGCGTGCAGCAACGCCTGGAGCAGGCGTTGAGCAAGGTGGCGGATGCGCCGATTAGCGTGCTGTGCGCCGGGCGCACCGACGCCGGAGTGCACGCCACCGGGCAGGTGGTGCATTTCGAAACCACCGCGCGCCGCAAGGACGCCGCCTGGACGATGGGGGTGAACACCCATCTGCCGCCGGACATCGCGGTGCGCTGGGTGAGCCCTGTCGCCGACGATTTCCATGCGCGCTTCAGCGCCACCGCGCGCCGCTACCGCTATATTATTTTCAACCATCGCTACCGGCCGGCGGTGCTGCAACAGGGGGTGACGCACTTTTATCACCCGCTGGACGCCGATCGCATGCATCGGGCGGCGCAGGCGCTGCTGGGCGAAAACGACTTCACTTCGTTTCGCGCGGTGCAGTGCCAGTCGCGCACCCCGTGGCGCTGCGTAAAACACGTTAAGGTTACGCGCTACGGCGAATATATTGTGGTAGATATCAAGGCGAATGCCTTTGTGCATCACATGGTTCGCAACATCGTCGGCAGCCTGATGGAGATCGGCTGCGGCAATCAGGATGAGAACTGGATGGCCGAGCTGCTGGCGCTGAAGGATCGCAATCTGGCGGCGGCGACGGCGCGAGCCGAGGGGCTGTATCTGGTTGCCGTGGATTATCCCGACCACTTTGGTCTACCGCGGCCGCCGATGGGGCCGCTGTTTTTGCCCGACGATTAAACGCCGGCACGCCTGAACGCGTCGCTCCCTTGTGCTTCTGCCGGGTGATTGAAACACCCGGTATCAATGAGAGAATTTATGGACATCATCAAGTTTATTATTGATTTCATTCTGCATATTGATGTGCACCTGGCCGAACTGGTCGCACAATACGGCATGTGGGTCTACGCTATTCTGTTCCTGATCCTGTTTTGCGAAACCGGTCTGGTGGTGACGCCGTTCCTGCCGGGGGATTCTTTGCTGTTTGTCGCCGGCGCGCTGGCGGCGTTGCCGACCAACGATCTGAACGTGCACACCATGGTGGCGTTGATGGTGGTGGCGGCGATCCTCGGCGATGCGGTGAACTACACTATCGGGCGGTTGTTCGGCGAGAAGCTGTTCAGCAACCCGAATTCGAAAATTTTCCGCCGCAGCTACCTGGACAAGACGCACCAGTTCTATGAGAAGCACGGTGGAAAAACGATTATTCTGGCGCGATTTGTGCCGATCGTGCGTACTTTTGCGCCGTTCGTCGCCGGTATGGGGCATATGTCCTATCGCCACTTCGCCGCCTACAACGTGATTGGCGCACTGGTTTGGGTGCTGCTCTTCACTTATGCTGGCTACCTGTTCGGCGATCTGCCGGTGGTGCAGGAGAACCTGAAACTGTTGATCGTCGGGATCATCATTGTTTCGATTCTGCCGGGCGTGATTGAAATTTGGCGCCACAAGCGCGCGGCCGCCCGCCAGCAAAAACAGTAAAAACATCGCTTAACCTGTCGGTTCGACCAGTTTTTTGTCCACAGCGTCGGGCCGATATGGTTTAATGAGCGACATTATGGTCTGTTCCTGCGAACAACCCTGAAGCCGATGCCTCAGTCGCCGCGCTTGCCGCGCCGCGAACGGGCATTTTTTCATTGGGGTGTTTTCAGGGGGATTGTTAAAGCATGAACAGCGGACTGGCGTGTGCCAGGTTCAAACAGAAAGGTCATCGATGAGCTGGATTGAACGAATTCTTAACAAGAGCAATATCACACAAACCCGTAAGGCGAGCATTCCTGAAGGGGTCTGGACCAAATGCGACAGCTGCGGCCAGGTCCTCTACCGCGCCGAGCTGGAGCGTAATCTGGAAGTGTGTCCGAAGTGCGACCACCACATGCGCATGGGCGCGCGCGCGCGTCTGCATACCCTGCTGGACGAAGGCAGCGAAGTGGAGCTGGGCAGCGATCTGGAGCCGAAGGACGTTCTGAAATTCAAGGATTCCAAGCGCTATAAAGATCGTCTGGTCGCCGCACAGAAAGCGACCGGCGAGAAAGACGCGCTGGTGGTGATGAAGGGCACGCTGTACGGCATGCCGATCGTCGCGGCCTCCTTCGAATTCGCCTTCATCGGCGGCTCGATGTCTTCCGTGGTCGGCGCGCGTTTCGTGCGTGCGGTTGAGCAGGCGCTGGAGGACAACTGTCCGCTGGTGTGCTTCTCCGCCAGCGGCGGCGCGCGCATGCAGGAAGCGCTGATGTCGCTGATGCAGATGGCGAAAACCAGCGCGGCGTTGGCCAAGATGCAGGAGCGCGGCTTGCCGTACATCTCCGTGCTGACCGACCCGACCATGGGCGGCGTTTCCGCCAGCCTGGCGATGCTGGGCGACATCAACATCGCCGAGCCGAAAGCGCTGATCGGCTTTGCCGGCCCGCGCGTCATCGAGCAGACCGTGCGCGAGAAACTGCCACCGGGCTTCCAGCGCAGCGAGTTCCTGATCGAAAAAGGCGCGATCGACATGATCGTTCGCCGTCCGGAAATGCGCCAAACGTTGGCGAGCATTCTGTCCAAGCTGACCAACCAGCCGCAGCCGCATTTCGATGAGGCCGCGCCGGTCATTGAGCCGGAGCCGCAGGCCGACGCCTGAGGCAAAGACAGATCCCGCCCGGGTTCAGCCGCCACTTTGTGGCTAAGTGACGGCTGATGCCCGTTCCCTGCCGGCCGTGGCCTATCTCGCTGCGGTTTGCAGGCTGGCGGCAGTCACGAAGCGCATCGCCTTTACCGCGGTGAGGGTGGTGCCCTGATGGATTAATGAACCCAAGTTCAGTGATGGGACTCATGCAAAACCACCAAATTCCCCAAGCCACGTCGCCATTGAGCTCGTGGCTTTATTATCTGGAACGTCTGCACAGCCAGGCGATCGAACTCGGCCTTGAGCGCGTACAGCGCGTCGCGGCGCATCTGGATTTACTGACCCCCGCCCCCACGGTGTTCACCGTTGCCGGCACCAACGGCAAAGGCACCACCTGTCGCACCCTCGAAGCCATTCTGCTGGCCGCCGGCCTGCGCGTCGGCGTCTACAGTTCGCCGCATCTGGTGCGCTATACCGAACGCGTGCGCATTCAGGGGGAAGAGCTGAGCGAAGCGGAGCACAGCCGCTCGTTCGCCGCCATTGAGGCCGGCCGCGGCGAAACGTCGCTGACCTATTTCGAATTCGGCACCCTGTCGGCGCTGCAGCTGTTCAAACAGGCGCGGCTCGACGTGGTGATCCTGGAAGTGGGCCTGGGCGGGCGTCTCGACGCCACCAACATCGTCGATCCGAGCGTGGCGGTGATTACCAGCATCGCGCTCGATCACACCGACTGGCTGGGCAACGATCGCGAAAGCATCGGCCGCGAGAAGGCCGGCATTTTCCGCAGCGGCAAGCCGGCGGTGGTGGGCGAACCCGACATGCCGGAGAGCATTCGTCAGGTTGCCGAAACGCTGGGCGCGTCGCTGTATCGCCGCGGCGAAGCCTGGAGCTTCAGCGAGCAGGGCGATCGCTGGCAGTGGCAGGGCGGCGACACGCTGCTGACCGATCTGCCGACGCCGAACGTGCCGCTGGCCAACGCCGCTACCGCGCTGGCGGCGCTGAACTGCTCCCCGCTGGAAATCGACGAACGCGCGATCTTCACCGGGCTGCAGCAGGCGACGCTGCCGGGGCGTTTCCAGATCGTGCGGCGGGAGCCGACGCTGATCCTCGACGTGGCGCACAACCCGCACGCCGCCGGCTATCTGGCCGGGCGTCTGGCCAAACTGCCGCGCGAAGGCGGCAAGGTGCGCGCGGTGGTGGGCATGCTGTCGGACAAGGATATCGCCGGCACGCTGGCCTGCCTGAGCGAGCAGGTGGATGAATGGTACTGCGCGCCGCTCGACGGGCCGCGCGGCGCCAGCGTCGAACAGCTGGCGCAACATCTGAAGGAACCGCGCCGCTTTAATGATGTCGAAACTGCCTGGCGGCAGGCTATGCAGGATGCTGATAAACAGGATATTGTGATCGTCTGTGGATCGTTCCACACCGTGGCGCAGGTGATGGCGGCGTTAGACGAGATGCGGGGAGTGTGAGTGGCGAGTAAATTTCAGAACCGACTGGTCGGAACCGTGATTCTGGTGGCGCTGGGGGTGATCATCCTGCCAGGGCTGCTGGACGGCAAAAAGAAGCATTACGAGGATGAATTTGCGGCCATTCCGTTGGTGCCGAAACCGGGCGACGTCGAGGAGAACGACGTGCTGCCGCCGGTGACGCAACCGCTGCCGGCGCAGCCGCCGGAAGGGGCGGGCGCGCTGGTCGAGCAGCAGGCGGCCAATGAAGCGGCGGCGCAACAGGCGGTACGGCAGAGCGCTCAGCAGCCGACGCAGGTGGCGCCGCCGCCGGTCGAGACGCGTCCTCAGCCGGTGCCGCAGCCCAAGCCGAAACCGGTGGAAACCAAACCGGTGGAAGTGAAAACGAAACCGGCACCGCAACCGAAGCCGGTGGAAGTGAAGCCGACGCCGAAACCTGAGCCGACGCCGAAACCTGAGCCGGCGCCGCAGCCGAAACCGGCGGAAGAAAAAGCGCCGGCAGGGCAAGCCTATGTCGTGCAGCTCGGGGCGCTGAAGAACGCCGCCAAGGCGAACGAGATTGTCGCCTCGCTGCGCCTCTCGGGCTACCGCGCCTTCACCGTGCCGTCAACGCCGGTGCAGGGGCAGATAACCCGCATCTACGTCGGCCCGGACGCCTCCAGGCAGAAGCTGCAGGCGGCGTTGCCGTCGCTGAACTCGATCAGCGGGCTGAGCGGGCAGGTGAAGCCGTACGGCCGTTAAACCCCGCAGGGGCGCAGCACGATGCGCCCCTGAATGAAGGAGTGGTGGAGAGAAAGCGAGAAAAACCGCGCCTTTTACAGGCGAAATCACCTATGTAGGCGCGGCGATTGAGAATTTTTTGATCGCCGCTTTTTATTTGTAACGTGGTAGGAAATCCCCTACGCAAACGTTTTCTTTTTCTGTTAGAATTCGCCGCGAATTGGATGCAGGGGCGATTCATCATTGGAATAGTTCATGGTCTGGATTGATTACGTCATTATAGCGGTAATTGGATTTTCGGCTCTGGTGAGCCTGATCCGAGGGTTTGTTCGCGAAGCATTGTCACTTGTGACATGGGGATGTGCGTTTTTTGTTGCCAGCCATTTCTACTCTTACCTTGCGGTCTATTTCACTCGTTTTGAAGATGAACTGGTGCGAAACGGCATCGCGATCGCGATTTTGTTCATCGCGACCTTGATCGTAGGGGCTATTGTTAACTATGTGATTAGCTCACTGGTAGAGAAAACCGGGTTGTCGGGCACCGACCGGGTGCTGGGCATCTGCTTCGGCGCGCTGCGCGGAGTATTGATCGTCGCGGCGATCCTGTTCTTCCTGGATACCTTTACCGGCTTTTCACAGAGTGCCGACTGGAAACAGTCGCAGCTCATTCCCCAGTTCAGTTACGTCATCAGGTGGTTCTTTGACTACCTGCAGAGCACGTCGAGTTTCTTGCCGACCCAATTGCCGGGGCGGTAGCGCTGATGAGGAAAAGACAACATGTGCGGTATTGTCGGTATCGCCGGTTTCATGCCGGTAAACCAGTCGATTTATGATGCGCTGACGGTGCTTCAGCACCGTGGCCAGGATGCCGCAGGCATCGTCACCATTGACGCCCACAACGGGTTCCGTTTGCGTAAAGCCAACGGCCTGGTGAAGGATGTGTTTGAGGCGCGCCATATGCAACGCTTGCAGGGCAACATGGGTATTGGCCATGTGCGTTACCCGACGGCCGGCAGCTCGAGCGCCTCTGAGGCCCAGCCTTTCTACGTCAACTCGCCGTTCGGCATTACGCTGGCCCACAATGGCAACCTGACCAACGCCCATGAGCTGCGCCAAAAGCTGTTCGAAAGCGGCCGCCGCCATGTCAACACCACCTCCGACTCGGAAATCCTGCTGAACGTGCTGGCCAGCGAGCTGGATCGTTTCCCGCACTACCCGCTGGAGGCCGACAACATCTTTACCGCGGTCGCCGCCATGCATCAGCAACTGCGCGGCGCTTACGCCTGCGTGGCGATGATCATCGGCCACGGTCTGCTGGCGTTCCGCGATCCGAACGGCATTCGCCCGCTGGTGATCGGCAAGCGCACGCTGGAGGATGGCCGCAGCGAGTACATGGTGGCTTCCGAAAGCGTGGCGCTGGATACCCTGGGCTTTGAGTTCCTGCGCGACGTGGCGCCGGGCGAAGCGGTGTATATCACCACCAAGGGCCAGCTGTTCACCCGCCAGTGCGCAGAGAATCCGAAAACCAACCCGTGCCTGTTCGAATACGTTTATTTCGCGCGCCCGGACTCCTTTATGGACAAGATCTCGGTCTACAGCGCCCGCGTGCGCATGGGCCAGAAGCTGGGCGAGAAGATTGCCCGCGAGTGGGAAGATCTGGATATCGACGTGGTGATCCCGATTCCGGAAACCTCCTGCGACATCGCGCTGGAGATCGCGCGCATTCTCGAGAAGCCCTACCGCCAGGGCTTTGTGAAGAACCGCTACGTCGGCCGCACCTTCATCATGCCGGGCCAGCAGGCGCGTCGTCAGTCGGTGCGCCGCAAGCTGAACGCCAATCGCGCCGAGTTCCGCGACAAGAACGTGCTGCTGGTGGATGACTCCATCGTGCGCGGCACCACGTCGGAACAGATCGTCGAAATGGCGCGCGAAGCGGGCGCCAAGCGGGTGTACCTGGCTTCCGCCGCGCCGGAAGTGCGTTTCCCGAACGTCTACGGAATCGACATGCCGAGCGCCAACGAACTGATCGCCCACGGGCGCGAAGTGGATGAAATCCGCCAGATTATCGGCGCCGACGGGCTGATCTTCCAGGATCTGGACGATCTGATCGAAGCGGTGCGCGAAGAGAACCCGGACATCACCCAGTTCGAATGCTCGGTGTTCAACGGCATCTACGTGACCAAAGACGTCGACCAAAGCTATCTGGAATACCTGGAGTCGCTGCGCAGCGACGACGCCAAGGCGCTGCGGGTGCAAACCGAAGCGGAAAATCTGGAACTGCATAACGAAGGCTAACCGCCTGCGTTGATCCATCAGGGTGCATCGCCGCGTCTGCGGCGGTGCGCCTTGCTCCTCTGACTTGCTTATCCCTCGCCATTGCGGCAAAGTCTGCCTGATCTTACTTTTTACGGCAGAGGCCATTTTCCATGAAACGACTCATCATCGGCATTTCCGGCGCCAGCGGCGCCATCTACGGCGTGCGCCTGTTACAGGTTTTGCGCGACGTCGCAGAGGTGGAAACCCATCTGGTGATGAGCAACGCGGCAAGACAAACGCTGGCGCTGGAAACGCCGTACAGCCTGCGGGAAGTGCAGGCGCTGGCCGACGTGGTGCACGATGCGCGCGACATCGCCGCCGGCATCTCCTCCGGTTCCTTCAAAACCCTGGGCATGGCGATCCTGCCATGCTCAGTCAAAACGCTGTCCGGCATCGTCAACAGTTACAGCGACGGGCTGCTGACTCGCGCCGCCGACGTGGTGCTCAAAGAGCGCCGCCGTTTGGTGCTGTGCGTGCGGGAAACGCCGCTGCATTTGGGTCACCTGCGGTTGATGACCCAGGCGGCGGAGATGGGGGCGGTGATCATGCCGCCGGTGCCGGCGTTTTATCACCAGCCGAAAAGCGTGGAAGACATCATCGATCAGACCGTCAATCGGGTGATCGATCAGTTTGATATCGAACTGCCGGCCGATCTGTTCACCCGTTGGCAGGGCGTCAGTTAACATTTTAATCCCCAAATTGGCACATTTGTGCAACACCGCACTGAATTAGGGCGGCGCATGCACCATAATGATCCTACTTCATCACGTTCACTGTTTCATGGCGCCGCCTTGTCGCGGCTGCCAGTGGCGCGGCCCCGAGCGGCCGATTTAATTTTGCGGTTATCGTCCCAGGAAACAGTATTGTGAAGGCCGGAGCCGTTCCCTCCGCCCGTAGCACCTAATGTGGCACGATTACTGCAAATTGATTTGGTGGGGAAAAGTAATGCCCGTAGTGGCATCAAAAAAATCAATTTGAGGGTAATTTATGAAAAAGCTGGTTAAGGTTCTTCCTTTAGTCTTGGCTTTGGCGGCCGCAAACAGCGCATTCGCCGCTATCCCATCGACATTGAAGATCGGCACCGATCCGACTTATGCGCCGTTTGAATCCAAAAACGCCAAAGGCGAGCTGGTCGGCTTCGATATCGATTTGGCCAAAGAGCTGTGCAAACGCATAAATACCCAATGTACCTTCGTGGAGAGCGACTTTGACGCGCTGATCCCATCACTCAAGGCGAAGAAAATCGACGCCATCATCTCTTCGCTGTCCATCACTGAAAAACGCCAGCAGGAAATCGCCTTTACCGACAAGCTGTATGCCGCCAACGCGCGTCTGATCGCGCCGAAGGGCTCCAAGCTGTTGCCTACCGTGGACGCCCTGAAAGGCAAGAGCGTGGGCGTGCTGCAGGGCACCACCCAGGAAGCCTACGCCAACGCCATGTGGCAGCCGAAGGGCGTCACCGTGGTGCCTTACCAGAACCAGGATCTGGTCTACGCCGATCTGGCGTCCGGGCGCATCGACGCCGCCTTCCAGGATGAAGTGGCGGGCAGCGACGGCTTCCTGAAACAGCCGCCGGGCAAAGACTACGCGTTCGCCGGCGAATCGGTGAAGGATGACAAATTCTTCGGCGTCGGCACCGGCATGGGGCTGCGCAAAGCCGATACCGAGCTGAAAGCGGCGCTGGACAAAGCCTTCGCCGAAATGCGCAAAGACGGCACCTACGATAAATACGCGAAAAAGTACTTCGACTTTGACGTCTACGGCGGGTAATCCGCTAACCGTTCCATGCTGTGACTGCGGGGCCGGTGTGCCGGCCCCGATGGTTCGGATCCTAGACCACAGGGTGAAGTAGATGCTGCAAGGCTATTCCCAACTGATTTTCGAGGGGGCTCTGGTGACGCTGGAGTTGGCCCTCAGTTCCGTATTGTTGGCGGTGGTGATCGGGTTGATCGGCGCCGGCGGCAAACTCTCCCACAACCCCCTTATTTCCGGCCTGTTCGGCGCTTACACCACGCTGATCCGCGGCGTGCCCGATCTGGTGCTGATGCTGCTGATCTTTTACGGTCTGCAAATCGCGCTGAACAATATCACTACGCTGCTGGGCTTCTCGCAGATCGATATCGATCCGCTCGGCGCCGGCATCATTACCCTCGGCTTTATCTACGGTGCTTATTTTACCGAGACCTTCCGCGGCGCCTATCTGGCGGTGCCGAAAGGGCAGATCGAAGCAGCGACGGCCTACGGCTTCAGCGGCGCGCAGATCTTCCGGCGCATTCTGTTCCCGGCGATGATGCGTTTCGCCTTGCCGGGCATCGGCAACAACTGGCAGGTGATCCTGAAGGCGACGGCGCTGGTGTCGATCCTCGGCCTGAACGACGTGGTGAAAGCCACGCAGCTGGCGGGGAAAGGCACCTATCAGCCGTTCTTCTTCGCCATCGTGGCCGGCGTGGTGTACCTGATCTTCACGACCGTTTCCAACGGCGTGCTGCTGTGGCTTGAACGGCGTTACTCACTGGGCGTCAAGAGGGCCGAGCTATGATCGAGATTTTGCAACAGTATTGGCAGTCGCTGCTGTGGAGCGACGGCTACCGTTTCACCGGCGTGGCGGTAACGCTGTGGCTGCTGATCGCTTCGGTGGTGATGGGCGGGCTGCTGGCGATCCCGATGGCGGTGGCGCGCGTCTCTTCCATCCGCTGGGTGCGTTTCCCGGTGTGGCTCTATACCTATGTGTTTCGCGGCACGCCGCTGTACGTGCAGCTGCTGGTGTTCTACTCCGGCATGTACAGCCTCGAGATCGTGCGCGGCAGCGAGTTTCTCAATGCGTTTTTCCGCAGCGGGCTCAACTGCACCATCCTGGCGCTGACGCTCAACACCTGCGCCTATACCACCGAGATCTTCGCCGGGGCGATCCGCTCGGTGCCGCACGGTGAGATCGAGGCCGCCAACGCCTACGGTTTCTCGCGCTTCAAGATGTATCGCTGCATCATTTTGCCTTCGGCGCTGCGCACCGCGCTGCCGGCCTACAGCAACGAAGTGATCCTGATGCTGCACTCCACCGCGCTGGCGTTTACCGCCACCGTGCCGGATCTGCTGAAGATTGCGCGCGACATCAACGCCGCGACCTATCAGCCGTTTTACGCTTTCGGCATCGCGGCGGTGCTGTACCTGATCATCTCCTACGTGTTAATCAGCCTGTTCCGCAAGGCTGAAAAACGCTGGATGGCACACGTTAGTCACTGATAAATGACGGGAAGAAAAACCATGTCTGAGAATAAATTAGCCGTCACGGAACTGCACAAACGCTATGGCGACCACGAAGTGCTGAAGGGCGTCTCGCTGGCGGCCAACGCCGGGGATGTGATCAGCATCATCGGCTCCTCCGGCTCCGGCAAAAGCACCTTTCTGCGCTGCATCAACTTCCTCGAGAAGCCGAGCGAAGGCTCGATCAGCCTGAACAACGAAGACATCCGCATGGTGCGCGACAAGGACGGCCAGCTGAAGGTGTTCGACAAGAAGCAGCTGCAGCTGCTGCGCACCCGCCTGACCATGGTGTTCCAGCATTTCAACCTGTGGAGCCACATGACGGTGTTGGAGAACGTGATGGAGGCGCCGGTGCAGGTGCTGGGGCTGAGCAAGGCCGACGCGCACGAGCGCGCGGTGCGTTATCTGGATAAGGTGGGCATCGATGAGCGGGCGCGCGGCAAATACCCGGTGCACCTGTCGGGCGGCCAGCAGCAGCGCGTTTCTATCGCCCGCGCGTTGGCGATGGAGCCGGAAGTGCTGCTGTTCGACGAACCGACGTCGGCGCTGGATCCCGAGCTGGTGGGCGAGGTGCTGCGCATCATGCAGAAGCTGGCGGAGGAGGGGAAAACCATGGTGGTGGTGACGCACGAAATGGAGTTTGCGCGCCACGTTTCCAACCACGTGATCTTCCTGCACAAAGGGTTGATTGAAGAACAGGGGCCGCCGGCCGAGCTGTTCGGCAACCCCAAAAGCCCGCGCCTGCAGCAGTTCCTGTCCGGCGCGTTGAAGTAACTTCAGATCAGCGGGCTTCGGCCCGCTGATTAATCACGTCATCCAGCGCCTGCTCCAGCTCCAGATAGCGGAAGTGGAAGCCGGCCTCCTCCAGCCGCTTCGGCACCGCCCGCTGGCCGCCGAGCACCAGCACCGCTGCTTCCCCCATCAACAAGCGCATGACGAACGCCGGCACCCGCAGAAACGCCGGGCGATCGAGCACGTTGGCCAATTGGGCGGCGAACTGCTCGTTATGCACCGGGTAGGGGGCGACCATGTTGAACGGGCCGGTGAGCGTGGCGTGATCCAGCAGATAAATAATGCCGTTGACCATGTCGTCGAGATGGATCCACGGCAGGTATTGGCGGCCGTCGCCGATCGGGCCGCCCAGCCCGAAGCGGAACGGCGGCAGCATTTTGGCCAGCGCGCCGCCCTGCGGCGCCAGCACCACGCCGGTGCGCAGCAGGCAGACCCGGGTGGCGTCGCTCTGCGCCTGCAGCGCCAGCGCTTCCCAGCGTTGGCACAGCTGGTGGGTGAATTCGTCGTGCGGCGGCTCCTCTTCGGTGACCACCGCCTGCCCCTGATCGCCGTAGTAGCCGACGGCGGAACCGGAAATCAGCACGCCGGGCGGCGTACTGCCGGCCTTGATCAGCTGCGCCAAGCGTTCGGTCAGATCCCAGCGGCTATGACACAGCCGCTGCTTCTGCTGTGCGCTCCAGCGCTTGTCGGCGATAGGTTCGCCGGCCAGATTGATCACCGCATCGAAGTCATCCAGCGACTGCCGGTCGTCCAGCGTGCGCCAATAGCTCGGCTGGTCGCCGAGCCGGGCCCGAGCCCGCCGTTCGTCTCGCGTCAGTACCGTAATATGGTGAGAAAGCGCCAGCAGCCTGGCCGTCAGGCTGCTGCCGATCAATCCCGTTGCGCCGGTGATCAGGATCCGCATGGTCGACCTCCCTGAGTTAGTCCCTGCGATAGCTCATGGTCATGGAGACAGAATCGGCGTAGCGCAGAGCCAGAAGTTTATCTATCTCCACTTCAGCATAGGTCACCCAGGCGTGTTCTTTTACGATATCGAGCACATCCTGCGTTAATTTTTCCAGCAACGCGAAACGGTTATCTTCCACATGGCGGATGATCGCTTTGGTGATGGTGCGGTAGTTGAGCGCATCGGCGATGTCTTCGCTGTTGCGCGCCTTGTCCGCCGGGTAGTGGATCACCACGTTGATCAGGATGTCCTGTCGGTTGTTGATTTCCTCTTCCTTGATACCGATGAACGTGCGCAGCCGCAGATTTTTAATGCGAATAACGGCGTCGGGTTGACTGAAAGACATCAGAGATTCTCCATAGGTCTGATTATTGGCGTTCAGAATACACGGAAAGTAGGGAAATGATAACGCAGGGACGATGTGACTCCCCGGTCGACGGGGAGTCGGGGAAGCACTTAGCCTTGTTCGGCCAGCTTATAGGCGCGCTCGGTCGCCGGGCGGTTGCTGATGCGTTCGAACCAGTTGCGCACCGCCGGGTAATCCGCCAGATCGATGCGCTGGCGCGGATGCGACACCACCCACGGGTAGGTGGCGATATCGGCGATGCTGTAGTTGTCGCCGCCGAGGTACGGGTGTTTTTGCAGTTCGGCTTCCAGCACGCCGTACAGCCGCTTGGTCTCCAGATGATAACGCTCGATGGCGTAGGGCACCGGCTGCGGCGCGTAGTGGTTGAAGTGGTGATTCTGCCCGAGCATCGGCCCGAACCCGGCCACCTGCCAGAACAGCCACTGCAGGGTGGCGGCGCGTTCGCGCAGGCCCTTGCTCAGCAGTTTGCCGGTCTTCTCCGCCAGATACAGCAGGATTTCACCGGATTCGAACAGGCTGATCGGCTCGCCGCCATCCACCGGTTGCTGATCGACGATCGCCGGGATTTTGTTGTTGGGAGAAATGCTCAGAAAGTCCGGTTTGAACTGCTCGCCGGCGCTGATGTTTACGCGATGGATACGGTAGGGTAAGCCGACCTCTTCCAAAAACAAGGTGATCTTGTGACCATTGGGAGTAGGCGCGTAATACAGGTCAATCATATTATAATACTCCTTGTAAAACACCATGATAGAATGAATCATGAATCATTTAGCGTCGAGGGAAACATGAGAGCTTTCTTATATTGCCGTGTTAGTTCTACACATCAAACCAAAAAACAAGGTGGTACTGGGATCACAAGGCAAGAAGCCACCGTCATAGAGTACATCAATGATTATCAGCCTGATCCAAAATTAGGATATCAGCTCAGCTTAGACGATCATGAGATGCTTGATCCAGACCTAGGAAAGTCGGCATATCATGGTTACAACTTCACTAAAGGAGCTTTGGGTGAGTTCAAGCGAAAAGTATTGAGCCGGGAGATTAAAGAGGGTGCGTTAGTCATTGAAAACGTTGATAGATTCAGTCGCCTACCGGAGCATGAAGCTATCCGAGAGTTCAATGATCTGATTCTTGGTGGCATTGATATCCATGAAGTGGAAACAGGTGTGGTGTATAGCAAGAAAATCCCCAATACACTATCAAAATTATCTCACTCAATAGAAAGAGCGTGGGGGGAGAGTGAAAGAAAGTCAACTATTGCAAAAAAGGTATGGAAGGCCCGTAGAGAAACAGTACTTGCTACTGGAAAACCTTTGCCTGCACGTACTCCAAAATGGTTGAAAATAGTTAACAGCGAGTATGTTATTGATAAAAAATATTCAGATGCAGTTAATACAATATTCAAGTTATACACGGAAGGGTATGGTACTGCGTATATCGTAAAGTATCTTAATAATAATGATATGAAGATAGATGGATTATCTTGGAGTACTGCCGCATTGACTAAGATGTATTCGGATGAGAGGTTGATTGGCTGGAAAAGTGGCATGAAAATTTATCCAGCAATAGTGGGTGAGGATGTTTTTAAAAAGGCAAGGGAAATTAAAAACTCTAAAGTAATGCTTAATAAACAGAAGGTTAATAGTTCGCAGAGGTCTATATTTAACTCGGTGGCTCGCTGTGGAAAATGTGGTGCCGCAATGTGTGTTAGCGTAAATGGACACAATAAACTGTATTATTGGTGTTGGAAAAAACGTGGTACAAAAGAATGTGATTTATCCGGCTTTGTGTACGCTTATGCAGAACTAGCGATTTTGCAACATATAAAAAACATTGATTGGAATAAAGTATATCGCGACAGTGATCGTAGTAATGAGCGTTCTGAAGATCTAAATATGGAATTGGCTGAGTTACTTAACTATAAATTAGAAATAGATGAAATAATAAAGACCACTGAAAGACCACCTACTGCTGTGTTACGAGCATTGATTACTACAGAAGAAAAAATTTCTAAATTAGAAGAGGAAATATCATCAATAAAAGCGTCTGAATATCCGTTAGACTTTGATTTTAATGTTGATGATATTACCAATCAAAACAATATAGAGTTAAGACAGAAGTGTAATATACAAATTAAAAAAAGCATCAAGTCAATCTGTTTTAATAAAGATGATAAAGTGATTATTATAGATATCAAGTATTTTACGGATGTATTAAAGCATGTGCTGATACTTGATAATAAAACCGGTGGGGTAGTATCAAGCATTAGCATTATAAAAGAAGATGATGCTATTAACTATAGTAGTGGGTCATTTAAAATTATTGAGCATGAAGATGGTTGTACTTTTGAAGGTATAGATGATGTAAGTGTTACGGACTATTTTATGTTGGCAAACTACATCGGGAGTATCCGCGAGAAACAATGGATCGTCGATGTGATGTATTTACAACATAATATGGATGCAGTACTAAAATAGATATCTGTAATGCTATGTCGATGAATCATTGAAAATGAGTATAGGAAGCTCGCAGAGGTGTTTAAATGCAAAAGACGAACCAATACACGTCCAAGGCATAGAACGCCTTACAGAGCGTTATACGCACTTGTAGAGGGACAAGCAAAGGTCACCAACATGGCCGAAGAAATGCTTGGGGTTGTAGGTTATCCAGTACTTGGCGGTAAACACTTCTGGACGAAGAAATGAGATTCTAAGCCCTATTGAAAATATCCATTGACAACTCCTGATGGGTATGGTAAAGTTCATTTCGAAGCAACTCATACCGCAAGAAAAACAATCTTATCTAATCCCACACTAAAATATCAGTGTGCGGATACCTGTCTGTAAAACAAACTGTTTTCGACATGCTATTAAATTAGCGTGGGGGAAACTATTATTCAAATTATAAAGAGGAATAAAAATATGTCTAATGCAAGAATTAACTCAATTCTCAGTACATTGGTTGATAGTTACATTACCAATATGATTGAACCTACTGGATATAGTACCCATGTTACAATGTACATTGATAATGAAGATGAGGAGTCTAAATTACTTCTTATTGATCCAGAATCAGACACAGGTACATATCGGTTCTACAAGAAAGATGGTGCATTAGTTGTAACCGATTATTTTGATTCTGATGTAGTGTATGGTGTATATAAAGACGAAATGCAATTCAACACTGATTATGATTTACCAGTTAGTTTTCAACATATCTCGGATTTGTTAGATATTTTTATTGAAAATAATGGGTATGCATACATCGGTATTGATTCTCATTTTATTACACATGAAGAGCTTATGAAGCGTGAGGGATGGACTGATCGTCGTATTAAGAAAGAGTTCGGTATCATGCCATTGGATGAGCTAGATCGGGTTCGGTACTATCGGCTTAATGAGGTCATTGCAAAAGAACAAATCTGAAAAAATCCTGATTTCCTGCTATAATAGAGGTGTTCTGGGAGTTATTCACTAAATAAAGGCAGTGATAACTTACTGAGGAACACCCGCATGAAACAACATATAAAAGACTTCATTGTACTATCTACAATATTTGCACTAATAATTTTAGTACTTGCCAATCCATTTAGTATTGTTTGGTCTATTGCCTTCTTATGGGCGGTATTCAATGTCCAAGCTTAATCTTATAACTACATGTGGATTGGTTAAATTACTATTTCTCGAGTTACCAGAACATTTAATTCTCGTAAATGAAATTCTACGATTCTTGCAAGACAACAATTTAGAACTTACCGAAGATATTGATCAATTCAATAGTGTGTTTTGGCTTGCATTATTCACGCTTTATGATGTGAAAATACTAAATACAGATGATGAAAGTACAATTGCTTTTGTGTTCCAAAATGAAAAGCTTGGAATTGCATTAGGTAACGTATTTCATTCTATTTAATAAATATCTCCAAAGAAGCAAAGTAACCCCGTGGTGACAGCGGGGGCTTTTTTGCAATTAAAATTTAGGAAAATGAATTCATGAAAATCAACAAAACAGAACAAGTAACAGTGCGATTAACACCATTACAAGTAGAAGGACTTGATAAACTTATTAGTACTGGAATCGTTAAAACAAGGGCAGCAGCAATACAACATATTATCAATCAGTACATTATTCTAGGAGGTGACAAGAAGTAACGGCAGTAAAGGGAGTATCACCCGCACGTGGTGATACATGTAAACGGAATTTTAAAATGAAAAAGGAAAATAAAAAGCTAGTAGCTGGGATTGGCACGAATGACTTAGCAAACGATATTAAAACACAACAACAGATGGGCTTAACACCAGAACTTCAGCGAAAGTGCTACCAAGCATGGAAAGATCGCCTAGAAGCTGAAAGCATTAAGAAAAGAGCGACTGTCAGTACTGAATGGCTGGCGTACAGTAAATTCGCTAGGTGGTGGCTTGCTACGCACATTGAGGGCTGGTACATCGATAAGGACTGGATCGTTGCAGGCAACAAAGAGTATCACCCAGATAAGTGCGTTTGGATACCTAGCAAGATCAACACGCTGATGAATAGCGGTGGAAAGAATAACGGGTTGCCAAAAGGTGTCTGTATTGAGAAACAGAAATATTATAAAGCACGGTGCTGGGTTGATGATATTAATGAAGCTAAGTATTTCAAAACTGCAAATGATGCCCATAGACAATGGCAGCTCTGGAAGATTCAAGAGATTAACAATGTCCTACGTGAGTTTGCATTTGATCAACGTCTTGATGGACGAGTAATTCAACGTCTTATTGAAGTTAGGGATAATATCCAATCTGATTACGACAACAATATTGAAACGAAATAAAAGAAGCCCCGTGCGTGGGGCTTATCTAAACTAACTAAGGTATTTATAATGGCTGGAAAACAACAAAAAACAGACAACTCAAAATTTATTAGTATTGCTGGTAATAATTCTAAGTACTCGGATCTTACTACTGAAGGTAAAGCGATCGTTATTGATATTATCGGTAAATGTGCAGGCAAGAAAGGCTATCCGAAAGAGAAGGTTTACTACGTATTATTTAATTGCACTGAGATTAGCAGGGACAGAGTGAAGTACTGGCTACAGTACTATCCTAGTGATGATTCAATGCCATCAGAGAACACTGTTCGCAAGTTTCTGACTATCACCAAGCAGCTATCAGAGGCAATGGTAGATGCACATACAAAAGGCATTAAGCTATTCAAAACTTCAAAAGCTGGTCACTATTACCCCACTACGGTACAAAAGTATCAACTAGACAAACTATACAATGATGGAGCTTCAGCCCAAGAGCTTATTGAAGCACTTCAAAATATGATAGACGCGAAGTGATTTACTTTATGTTGCGACCACCTACTTCGCAAGATGGGTGTTTACTTCGCAAGATGGTGTTTTTATCTCGCATGGCGACATAAAATATAGTAGATATATCAATGGTTTACGCACAGTATGTAGTGTTGATTCGCATCTTGCGACCTTATATTAATATTATTCTTCATTCGAATTTTTATAATAAAGAATCGCCAAGTAAACTTGTCGTAGTCAAGCTCGTTCCTCGCTTAACTAAGAAAAAATTAATAGGGATTAAACTTGCGTTTTTTCTCCTTTCAGTCGAAAAGAACGCGGAGTTTTAAGTCTTGCTTCGCCGACATGAAAGTACTAACTGCCTCAAAATAACTGCCTTGTTAGTAGCTAACGCACTTCGTTTGTTTAGGGATCGGGCTGTTAAAGCCCTTACATGGAATAATAGATTTAAGTAGAGAATTTCGGGTTTTTATTATATGAGTCTGCTATTACTAAATTTAAGTCGCTATATTCGCGTGACTGTTCAAATGGATGGGTGATAACAAGTAGTGTATTCGAAGCCCCTAAAAAACACTGCTCCATTGTTTTTGTCAGCGTACTATCATAAGAGTGAACAACATGACATATTAAACCCTCAAAATAAAATCTAAAACTATCTAACTCAATAGTAGAATCTTGCTTTATACTACTAGGTAGTTTTATTTTTTCAGTTATTGGGGTTCTATTATGGTGAGCCCCAATATCAGAAATTTGATTGAAGTACATAGGGAGGAAATATGACTCACCCGAATCCCTATTCAATATCATTGTTCTTATAATTTCAAGTTCACTCTGAGGAAGGTAAATATCATTCATTTCCTCTCTTGCTGATGCTGCTGCTCTCCACAATAAACTAAGAAAAAACAATCTAAGTAAATTACTATCGATAGAGTTGAGTTCTCTAATTTCTTCTTTGATATGATAACTTATTGGTGGGTTTCTCCATTTAGGACCATATCCACTCCAAATAAGTTTATGTTTTCTTAACTCATTAATTGCATGATCATCTATTTCACTGAGTATCTTTTCTCCTTTAGCTGTAACTAGATTATAATCATACCAACTATTGGAACGCCAGCCGGGTTTACTTTCCAATGATGTTTCAATGTATCGTTCTCCAATCTCACTCAGCTTTGTTACAGCCTTTGGAAGTATATGTGATCTTTGAAATGGACCAACATCACCGGTAAGTTGGCAAACTCCGCTTTTCTTTATTTTTTTCTTCTTTTCCATATGTTATTACCTCACGTACTTCCACACACTAGCCGGGATTTTATCGTACAGTTTGCCCATCGTGATTTCTGCTAGTCGATGGTCAGACGCTGCATAGAAACTTTCTAACTCATCATTAGAAAGTTCATACTTGTTCTTATCAATGACTTTTTCTAGGGTTTCAATACTAATACAACGGCGAAGTTGCATTATCCAATCTTGTTTGGTCATACAGGCTCTGTGCTGTGGGAAGGAAGATACAAGTACTGATTCTACACCAAGGCTGCGATGTTGGCGATACGGCCCAGGGCTGGAAAAGTCGGTATGTACTACCACTAGTAGTAATTTTTTTCGCAAACACATTATCTAGTACTAGGTGTTGCTATTACACTCAGCGTGGTGTATGTTTAAACAGCTGTTTTAATGAACAGGCATTCATCAACTGAGAGGCAGATATGACCGAGCAGTCTGTGAAGTTCCATAGTTATGATGAAGTATGCAGCCGTCCCGCCTTCGACCCTACCTATGAGATAAGCCCCAGTAACTTCAAGGGACTAATTGGAACCTACCTTTTCCGGGACGATCAGATCTGTCAGGTGCGTACTGACAAAGGGATATGTCGTCAGAAGCACAAAAATGGATGGCTTGGTACAACTAAGAGCGGCGTTGAAGCTCTGATTGGCTGCCAGTGTGCACAGAATCACTTCAATGCTAGTACAGAATTCAAGCTAGAAAAGAACCGTGTGCTCGATGAATTGGCTAGAAAGGAAGCTTTGGCCAAGATGGCAAACTTTCTATCTGATAAGTTAGGGATGGCTACCGAACTGGTATCTCTTGAGCAGAGTATCAAAGCAGTTGAGCGGCGAATGTCAGCGATTTACGACTTACTGCCAAATGATGCATTGACGTTCTTATACCAGTCACAGCGAACCAGTAATTGGGATGTGTTTGTTGATGTCCAGTATATCAAAGAACTTCAATATGCTGATAACGATGAGCGTGAAGGTGAAGAGAAAAATTTCAAAGAACAATGGATCGCATCACGTCTAGGAAAAGTTAAGCCTTTGTCTACAGAGTTAGATATAAAGAGTTTGTTAGAAAAAGCAATACAGTTAAAGAAATTCTATAATTCTTTTTCAACATTAAGTACTGAAGGCGTAGCTGATATAAGAACTACGCAACTAAAAAAATACGTCAACAGAATAGATCAAAAAGAAGAGTTTAAAAAGCTACTTTTCAAAATGGAAAAGGAAGTTGATGATTTCTTGGTTAAAGATAACTTAGAAATGTTAGTTTACGTATGTGACTCTAAGAAAGAGCAATTTAATACTGTACAAGCAATTATGAAGTTAACAGGATTGAAAGCCAATCATAATTCACATATTGACCGGCGATTGAAAAGCATTATTGCTGAATACGAAAAGAGATTTGATGGGCGTTTAATTCGCAAAAGCATCACAAATTAAATGAGGGAGGGGATACCCCTCCCTCATTTGAAATGCTAGGGGAATTTAAATAATTCATGAATCTCTTTTTTTATATGTTTTTTTATTTTCTTTATTTTTTCTAGCTTTTCCCTCAAATCTGTATGTAAGCTTTTTATTTCATCATGATCCTCCATTCTTAGTGCACCATAAAGGCGAAGGCAGGTGTCATAAAATGTATGCATTTCCTCAAGGTAAAAATAAATATCGGAGCACGGTTTTATATTGAAACGAAGACATGAGTCTGCTCTGTCTTTTAATGATGATATATGAAATGATTTTAGTCTTATTTTATTATACATGTTATTTAAATCTGTATGATTGGGATAAAGACTACTTATGTACCAGTAAAATTCATGCTGTTCAGCTTGGGTACTATCTATATCAATCATGAGTTTCAACGAAAAATCATAACCAGCTGAATTATTTTTCTCTTTAAACCAACTTTTGACATTAAATACCGCCACTAATGTTGCTATTGCAACAAGCCAGTTAGCTAATGCTCCGGCCCAGTTTGCCCATACTCCCCAATCGTTTAATTTTATGTACTGGGTCGCATAAATATTTGCGAACGCATAAGCTAATAATACTGCCAAAATGCATAGAAGTACTTTAACGATGTTATCAACTGTCATTATATCTTACCTGATTGTGGAACTTGTATTGTCCGTACTATTAGCAGTTGATAATATAGTACTATTGATCCGGGTTGTTAGATAGTGGGCGTCACCCTCGTAGTATATATCTGGCAACTCGGATCAATCCAGGCTCCTGTACACATCAACACGCGATTTAAATCACACTACCAATACAAACCATAGGCTTTTGCATAGAACGCCGCATAAGCCCGTATACGCACGATTTAACATTTATGATCGTTTTTAACGATCAAAATCTAATTATTGATCGTTAAAATTGATCAATATGGTTTGAAATGATACAATGCCCACACAACAACACTGGAGATAAAACAATGAAAAAAATAATTACTCTGGTAATCACCATGCTGATCACCGGTTGCAGTACTACACATGATTACACTAAATCTGCTGTAGTAGGGCAGGTAGACGGCTCGACACTAGTAGTAATGTATCCTGCTTATGAAATGGCAGGTGTTAAATATTACCGGCCTCAGTTGTCTGCTGATTGCGGAAGGATTTACAATAAGTACTATCAGATGGATAATAACAGTACTGGCTGTTATATAAACGCAGAACGTATTACTGATATTCATTCATACCGTGAACATATCGCACACGGAAATCATACAAGAAATGCCAGTACTGAATTTACTGTTCCTAATAATGAAATGAACGTTGCAGAACCAACTATGAATGTAGGCGAGATATAACAACACCAAGGAATAGGGGAAACGTGAACAACAATTAGAATTACCCCAGCCCGCCTAGTGCGGGTTTTTTTATGCCCTAAATACCAAAAGGAGGGCAACATGATCCTATCAACAACACAAACATTTCTAATGCAGAACGCATTATATCAACTAATCACATTCGGTAATATTCGTGTAGAGACACACCTGAACTTTAATAACACATGGGAAGTACTAATAAGTGGTGATAACTTTAAAGTACTTAAATTCAATCGAACACTCACGGCATTAGATGAACCTGAACTATTTCAGTACTCAACAGTAATAGACGCCAAGGTATTAGATTACATCATTGATCAGCACTACGCATTGGAGAACCTACTATGCTATTACAGGACTTCACCATAAGATGGACAGACAATAACGGAAATCAATATGAATGCTTACCAGCGTTATTATCCAAGGTTGCAGTACTGCACATCAAATACAATGACTACTACCTAACAATAAGCAGTAACAAACTCACAGCCAGATATAAATACATAACAATACACGATGGCTACTATGCAACGATTGGAAGCAGGATTGAGTATGACTATATGAACTACACAGGCAGTGAACACAAACATATTCAAGTACTACAATCGATGATAGACACCGTGGCAGAACTCTTTAAGGAATAAAATTCAGTACTGTAACTGATTGATTTTAAATAACAAAAGGTACTCCCAATGAGAACCATTCTCAAGCGTAGTTTCGCCCCGCCTTGTTTTAAAAATATATCGGCTTTTAACAACGACTCAAAACAAAATGGAAATAAAATGACAACAAAAATTACTTATCAGGCAATCGCAGATCGTTACGGTTACGATGTCAGTACTGTTAGCCGTGATTGGAAAAATCGCGGGCTTGATATTACAAAGTCAGAAGCAGAAATTAATAAATGGATTATTGAAAATATCATCAAGCCATTGCGAAGTGATGAATCCACTAAAGTACAAATTGAAAAAGAACGTCTTCGAGAATTAACAGCAACAGCGAATATAAAAGAACTAGACGAACAAGAACGAAGAGGTGAATTGATTAACGTTGCAATTGTTGAATCAGAACTTGCAAAATACTTTCACCAATTCAAAACAATATTGCGTTCAATCCCATCAAGCGAATATCTCAAACTATTTGAAAGCAAGGATGCAATCACCTTGAAGAACAATTTACAGGAAGTAATTGATAATGCACTCAGAGAAATTGGATCTCTTGAACTCTCTGGAGAAGAACAAATTCAAGAAGATCTACCAACGAACAATAAAAAAGATACTACCTCCAGAAAGAATAAAACCAAGTAAGTTTGCAGAAGATAATCTAGTATTCCCAGATGGCCGCCTAGCAGGACAAAAACTCAGATTATTTGAATTCCAGCGTCAAGTACTAGATACGATAGTTGAACCTAATATTCATCGCATCGTAATGATGAGTAGTGCTCAATTACTTAAATCAACAGTAATGCTTGCAGCCATGCAATACTTTATTGTGAATGATCCTGCGAATATGGCTTATGGTTCACAAAGTGCGGCCAGTACTCAGAAATTCAAAACAGGTAAATGGCAACCAAGTATTGATCAGTCAGTACTAAAAGATTATGTGACACTCAAATCAGATAAGAATGCCGCCAATAATGCTAATACGCAACAGAACATAGACGGTACTAATACTTATTTCATCAACTTGAACGCCCCATCGACCCTTAGAGGTATTACAACCAAGAGAATCTTTCTTGATGAAATCTCTGGCAGTACTGATGACAGTGAAGGTGATCCAATAAGTCTTGCGAG
This sequence comes from Serratia sp. SM04, assembly GCF_040280225.1. Taxonomy (NCBI): domain Bacteria; kingdom Pseudomonadati; phylum Pseudomonadota; class Gammaproteobacteria; order Enterobacterales; family Yersiniaceae; genus Serratia; species Serratia sp. SM04. Next base: position 513,329 of record NZ_JBEOQT010000021.1, read on the forward strand.
CCAACGTATTAAATCATTTGATGATGGTTTAATTATGATGGGTTCAACCCCAACAAACAAACTTGATGCGATATGCCAAGAGTACGAAGCAGGGGATCAACGTAAGTTTCATGTACCTTGCCCGAAGTGCAATCACTACCATGAATTAGTATTTGAAAACGTGCGTTTCGATTGGGAAGTACTGCCAAATGGACGTAGAAAAGCACTGCCAAATACTGCTAAGTTACTTTGTCCAAACTGTGAGCATCATATTACGGAAGGGGAACGTGTACGGGCAATTGCTGGTGGACATTGGGTAGCATCTAACCAATCAGGTAAATATCCGAGCTATCACGTTAGCCGCTTGTACAGTCCTATCAACACCATTGAAAGTACTGTTGAGGACTTCAGCAACGCACATTACAACTTCGATCTTCAGAGTTTTTACAACAACTCATTGGGCTTGCCTTATGAACCAGAAGAGAACAAGGAACATAACCTAGTCGAGCTGGAGAACTTAAGGGAAGAGATTTCAGTACTGGCAATCCCTGATAACTGCCTTGGTATTGTCCTAGGAGTAGACCAACAACAAGACCGCCTAGAATGCACCACTATGGGCTTCACTGAGAAAACCCTATACGTACTGGATCATAGAAGCTTCTATGGCGTGGATTGTACGCAGATTGGTAGTAAAGCCTATACCGAACTCACCCAGTACAGCAAAAGCGTGTTCAAGACCGTTACAGGCCGCCCGGTGAAAGTACTCATGGGATACATGGACTCATCGAACGGTAACGCAACGCAAACAGTCTACACGTACTGCAATAGCATTAATCCACTATTCAAGCCAATCAAAGGTGAAGGTTGTTCAAGTACTAAACCGTTGTTCAGATCGTCAAGAACTGGCGGGCACGAGCTACAGATCTTAAACGTGAACCTCGCTAAAAGTACTGTGAATAAGATGCTCAGAACTTGCCTAGTAGACAAGACAAAACCACCAATCCGATTTAGTGAATCTCTACCGGACGATTACTTTAATCAACTTACCGCTGAAAGGGTGGATGTTAAGAACGGTTTCAAGCAATGGTCATTAAAGGTATCAGGTTCACGAAATGAAGCATTGGACTGTCTCGTATATTCATTTATATGCATGAAAAATTATCTAAATACATTAACAGGTGCCGATCCATTCCATATTCTACGGGAATATAACGCACGTGTTCGTAATAAATATAGTGAGGAACAAGCACCAATTGCCCCAGCAACGCCAGTACAAGTACAGCCGCAGCAGCCAGTACAAAAAAGGCGGCCAGCTAGACGCAATACATTTTGGAACTAAATATGAACACTAAAATAGAGAAAGTCTATATTGGTGAAACTATTGTATATTATCAAGACGTAAATGAAAGTACTACACTCGTTTCACCAAGTCAGACAAAAATTGAAATTACACAAACCTCCACACCTATCAGTACTGCCAATTGGGAAAGTGGAATGTGGACGCAGATTTTAAAAGACGATATGTCAATCAAGGCAGTATCAACATTTGTTGTAGTAGATCCATTAGAAACTACAACCAGATATCAAGACTTATTGAAGACTCTCAAGGAAATTGATGAAGTTATTGCAATGCGTATTTCTGGCGGTCTAATTACAACTACAACAATCAACAATAAGACATTGGTAAATGAGTCGTTGGAAGTACTTTATCGTCTTAAAGAACAGTACACACAACAGGCCAACAAAGAACTATTAAAACTCAATGGTAAATCAGGAGACGGTAAACAACCAATCAAGAGTATTACCAAGCTACACAGGGGTAATCATTAATGTTTAATTTTTTCAGGAAGAAACCAGAAGAAGCACCCGCAGCAAAACAACCGGCACCAACATACCAAACTAAACCACATACGCCAAAGAAATCACAATTAGAACGTGATTTGAATACTATCACTGTTGCACGGTCAAGTACTTTATCATTCGGTTATTCTGGTAACGGTCAAGGTGCAAATATCAACCGCCTTATTAATAGTACTCTACCAGCACTACAAACAAAGGCACGTGAACTAGCACAAAACAATCCAATCGTTCGAAAGTACATTCTAATGGACGCCGATCAGATCTCTGGTGCAGATGGTATTAGTATTCGTTCGAATGTACAACTTTTTGACGATGAAACAAAGAATCATGATACCTCAATGAGTATCGAACAATTGTTTTATGAATGGGCAGAAGAACCAGATGCATTTAGTACTAATGGCAGACACGATATCAGTACTTTTCAAAATCTAGTATGTCGTACTAGAGCACGTGACGGAGAGTGTTTTATCAGGTTACATGAAGTTGAAGGTGGTTTAAGACTCGAAATAATCGACAGTCTACGAGTACCAGTAATCAACAATCAAAAGTTCAGTAACGGTGACTATATCAGTAATGGTATTAGATTTAACAAGTTCAAACGTCCTATTTCATACAATATCTGTAAAGTAGACCCAACAATCTATTCATACTATCAGACTGACATTGAAGTAGTACCAGCAGAAGAAATTATTCACTTCTTTATTCAAGAATTTCCGGACCAGGAAAGAGGTATTCCCGACATTGTCGCCTGTACCAATTTGATTAAAGAACTAGAACAATTTGTTAATGCATCTATTGTACAGAAGAAAGTATCCGCAAGCTCAATGGCCTTTATCACCAGTGATGAAAAACCCACTAACAGTACTACAGAGTTACTAGGAAGCATTGAAGAAGCACAAAATGCATATGAGAACTACGAAGGATATTTAGATCCGGGTGTTCTAATTGAACTTGATCCGGGTAAAAAGATCCAGACTGTAAATCCAACTTCAAGTACTGACGGACTAGATTCTTTCATGGATCAAATGTTAGGACAAATTGCAATGGCATTAAACGTAACCAAGATGAATCTACTATATGACACTAAAAACAGCAGTTTCAGTGCTGCTAAATTATCAGACAGGATGATGCAACAAGTTGTTAAGGGCAAACAAAATGCACTTATCGTTCAAGTACTGAAACCAATCTATAAAGAGTTTTTGAAAGTCGAAATGATAAATAAGAATGAGTTAAAGCTCAATTTTAAAGACTTTAAGAATTTAATCAAAGCAACTTATACGCCAGTTGTTTCATTAAGCCTAGATCCGAATAAAGACGCACAGTACCAAATTGCACTATTGCAAAATGGATTGAAATCACGCCAACAGATTATTTCTGAACTTGGTCAGGACTACCGCGACGTTCTAAAGGACTTTGAAAAAGATGAAATAGACAATTATCTAAATGTTAAGGATAACAAAATAGATGAACAACAAAAACCAAATGATGAGGGAGATGGAAACCCGCCAAATCAATCAGAACAATAAACTAATTGAATTAGCCTTTGCATCAGAAATCCCAGTACAAAGAGAATTCGGCGACAGAATCCTAAATGAAATTCTACTTTGTTCCCCAGAAAATGTAGACCTAAGCCGTATTCAGAATAAAGCCGCAGTACTTTTCAATCACTGCAAAGACAATCTAATCGGTGTAGTTGAATCTTGTTCTGTAGATGCAGATAAAGTATGCCGTGCAAGTATTCGTCTTTCCAGTACTGCACAAGAATATCAAACAATGGTTGAAGAAGGAATTCTAACAAAAGTCAGTGTTGGATATTCAATTCTAGATTACCGAATCGAAGGTGAGAATCTTCTTGTGAGTTCGTGGCAACCTTACGAGATCTCTCTCGTGAGTATTCCTGCTGATGATTTGAAATCAGGTATTGGCCGTTCTCTTGAACAAGATGTTGAAGAAGAAACACCAGCCGAAGAACAACTTGAATCAGAAACTGAAAGTACTGACGAACCTCAAGATGAAACCCGCACTGAAACAGAAACAGAAGTACCGAATGAAAGTACTGATGAATCTCAAGATGAAACAGAAACTGAAGTACCGAATGAAAGTACTGATGAAGAAGTAATAAATACAGAAGAACAAGACAAAGAACGTCAAATGGAAATTGCCGTTATTGGAAAACTACTAAATAAGGATGTATCACGTTATCTCGATTCCAAATTGAGTATTCGCGATATAACCAATCAACTTAAAAATAATATTGATGATAAGGAAATCACAATGGAAAACAATTCTCTTTCTTTAGCAATTCGTTCCCTAATTGAAAAACAACCTATTGAGGGTGTTGTAATGGGTGAACGTGGTTATGTTGTAGAAATGCAACGTGATACCACTACTACTAACGCTGCTGGTGTTGTAGTTCATAAAACAGCTGATAGTTATATTGATCAACTATGGGCACAATCAGTACTTGCACAAGTAGTACAACCACAAATTTTTTCCGGTCTAGAAGGTAATGGTGAACTAGTAATTCCCGTGGCACAAACACTAACTGGCGGTAATTTCGGTTTCGTCGCTGAAGGTGCAGATTCACCAATGCACGATGCACCATTTACTAGCGTAAGCCTAAAGCCAAAAACCTTTACTGGTTCTGTAACTCTAACTAAGACTCTACAACTAAGTAATAATGCCGCAGAACGTTACGTATCTGAACAACTAATTAAAAAATCTGCAAATGATCTAGAAAACGAAATCCTAGGTTACATTGGTAGCAATGCGACCCAACAAACTACAACTGTATTTGATCTAGCTGCAATTGAAGCTGCTGTAGAAGCTTTAGCGATGGCAAACGTATATGCAGGCGACTGTGTTGCAGTAATGCACCCATCCGTATATGCAGCACTACGCCAAATCCCAATGGCTGGTAACACCGCTGCTAAAATGCTTATTGAAGGATTCAGAGATGAACAGTACCTCGCTGATGAGATCCGGGTAATTGTAAGTACTCGCGTTCCAACTGATTCAATTCTAATTGGTGACTTCAGTGAACTAATTATTGCTCAATGGGGTACTAACGAACTTGATCGCGACACCACTTCGCGACGTGCCTCAGCTGGCGTTGTACTACGTTCATTCAGCTACATCGATTTCGCAGTAGCTCACAAAGAAGCTTTCGTACTAGTTAAGAAGGCTTAATAGCATGAGAGCATTTAATAGTAAGCAAAGCGAAGCACTGTTAAATGCTTTTGGCGAACCACTTGAACTAAATGGCGTGTCTTTCAAGGCAATCTTGGAAGTACGCCAAATTACCATTGAAGATTCTGATGGTGTTGCAATCGAATATGAATATTACTTTACGGCACGGAAGAATCCAGTACTTCAAGTTGGGACACTAATTGAAATTAACAATGCTACACAAATAATTTATAACCTAGATGATGATCTATCTGGGGTAGTTAATTATTACTATCGGAGAAAAGATTATGATTCTTGGAGTTAAGAAAGCAATTAATAAACTTATGACGTTCACCCCGTGGGCGTCAAATCCATTAAAAAAACAATCCGAAGATACTAGGGTGTTTTGTTCCGAGATACAAGCAAATGAAGTACAAATGAATATGTGTGGTCGAATAGAGAGTTCATTTTCGGTAGTATTTTATATTACTTTTGGAAATAACAAAACAAATCCAACAGAACAATTCTATATCCTGACGTCAGAAACAATGTCAATATTTCAATCAAAAGTACAGGAATGTTTTTTAAATGAGAATTTTATCATTAGTAAGCAACCCGTTTTTGACAATATCGGTACACATCAAGATCCAACTACTGGTATATGCACAGGGACCTTTCAACTAAATATTAGTGTAATCCAACGGAAGGAAAGCTAATGAACATTTCAACAGGACAAGACCTACAAATTTTTTACACTACTGATATTGGGAACAATAGTCCTAGTTTCGGTGGTTATCAGGAAATTGCAAACATTGCAGAATTTCCAACAATTTTACAAACAAGTTCGGTAGAGAATATCGAAACTTATGATAGTGATTATAGTTCAGTACTGACAGGGGATAAGGCAATTGACGCATTCCCGATTACTGTGAATTATGTTATTGACGAACCAAGCCATAAATTTTTAGAACAAGCGGCAGAACAACAAACTCCCATTCAAGTAAAAGTAAAATACACTACTGATGAAGAAGCCAATGCCGAAAGCTATATAGTACTCAATGGATACGTTTCATCTAACAATCTCACAGGTGACAAGGACGCAGTTGTACAGAGATCATACCTGTTCACACCTGAAACTGTAGTTACTCAAGGATTCGCACCAATTCAACCATTACTACGCCGTTCAGACTATGGCCTAGGTAGCGATGGTATTGATGCACCTCAGTACACACCAGCAACAGGACAGATAGCAGGTAATGGTTTCATCCAGATCCCAGCAGCTGCAACCGGCAACCCTGCAAGTACTAACCTTATCGGCGTGGGCTTAACCAATAATAATAATGAAGCCTCTATCGTTATGTCCGAGACTGGCGATCTAAAGCTGTATGCACGTAATCAGAACACTGCATGGACTCGTATCTATACCAGTACTGAACAAGATACACGTTATGCCCGCCTGGGCCAGCCTGCTAACTTTGGCAACTTAACCATTACCGGCACGATCTCCAGTACTGGAACAGTGACAGTACCGGGCAACCAAGGTCTAAAGACTTCCCCAGTAAGTGGAGCAAGTGCAGCCCTCAGTTCAGAACAAGGTTACGGCATTGTTTGGCGAAATAATGAACCATTTGGTACTAAAGCTAATGAGTGGTTCGGTATTTCCCCAAATTCACAATTACAGTTCCGTCAGGCCAATGATACAACGTCAGGACTATGGACAGTACGTAACGTATACCATGAAGGTTTTAAGCCGTCTAAGAGCGATGTAGGGCTTTCTAATGTACTTAACTCTGCACAACTAACAGTTGCAAACAATCTTTCTGATTTGAGCAATAAAGCAACGTCCCGCACGAATCTAGGACTTGGTAACGCAGCTACTTTAAACACTGGTACAAGTACAGGCAACGTAGTAACAGTTGGTGATTATGGTATTGGGACTTTTGTAACTGCATCGTCTGATACGGATTTGAACACACTAAAAGATGGTTCATTCTGTACTGTAGTCACTAACCCAGTAAATGCCCCGACAGGTGCTACCGGTACTTGGTTCCTACAAGTACTAACATGGAACAGCGGTGGTACACCTCCCGTTGGCTATCGTTGCACTCAGATCCTATATGGATATGGTGCTAGCGGATCATTCTCTGGGAGGAATTTTACCCGTTCATATCTAGGTGGTGATAATTGGTCTGCATGGAATAAAATTGTAAGTGAAGATACAACTAATACATTTTCATCTCTGAATACTTTTAACTCTACAGTAAGAATTAATGCAAATACTGAATTTGATAATGGTCGAACTATTTCATTCAAAAACACTACGGGAACTAATCTAGGTATTCTTACTTTAACTTCGTCTAATGCCGTTGGCATAGGTAGTACTGCCGTTCCTATTTCTATTAATAGCTCAGTAAACCCAACTGTTCGTGTTGGTTCAACAAACTATACAATGTACCATACTGGTAATAAACCAACTGCCGATGATGTAGGACTTGGTTCAACAAGTACACCAACATTTTCTAGTGTTAATCTTGTTAGTACGTCTGATGCCGCAGTTAATATGAATGGCGTTATTTTACGTGGTAATGCACAAGGTCAAGCTGTACTTTCTACAGCAAATAAACCGATTAACATTAGACCAAAGGGTGATGCGGATACCACTCAAGCAGTAGTAATTGATCCTGCAACTGCTCAAGTTAATTTAACTGGGCTAGGACTTTATACAGCTAACGCAGCAACATTTAATGCCAACGTCACAATCAATAACGGTTTATCTTTACGTGGTTCAATGCGTACTAGGCCAGTTAATAATACAGACTGGGCTAATCTTGGGTTCTTTGATATGGATAATACAACACAACGCGGTGCGTTATGGTGTGACAAAGATGGTGTCATGGGGATGATGGCTAAAGGTGGTAAGTCTGTTACATATAGTCCTGATGGATTATTAAATGTTCAGTACGGTTATCTATCAGTCGGTCAGGATATTAGTAACTCAGTCGGTGAAGGAAATGATGGTTTTATTAAAGCTCAATTCTTTAATAAAGGTTGGATGGAACTTTATGGAACAAATCCATATCAAGAAAATGGTAACGGACAATGGGTTAGACAAATCAATGGTATGCGTTTATTACAAAAAGGTTCAGATAACGTTGCTCAACAATACATGGTTACACGTACGGGTACTGGAAACTCAGGCTTTGTTATTAACCAGCAAGGCTATGGCAAACAAGGTTGGTTTGAATTCCGTAATGATGCCCACTTAACTGTAAATGGTACAGATCCGATTATTGAAGTAGGAAGTGCCCGTTTTCACAAGGATGGTAATATTTGGGGGGATCAATGGGCAAATGGTGTTGATGGTTATCTTAAAACGTGGCTTAGTAGAAATGGTGTATCTGATATTCGTTTGAAAGAGAACTTTGCCGAATGCCAAGGTTCAGCACTTGATAAAGTACGCCAAATTGAGTTTGTTCAATTCGATTGGAACGAACAAACAAGAGACTTCAAAAATGCTACTCACGTAGACTATGGTTGGAAAGCTCAACAACTTGAAGAAATTGATCCCGGTTTGATTACTAAGCAATATGGTGATGTGAGTTTAAACCCTGATTTAAGTACAATCCTACCATTAGCATTTAAATCTATTTCAGAACTTGACAATGAAGTACAAGAATTGAAAGTAGAGAATGCAGTACTGAAAGATGCACTTGTAAAACTAGAAGAACGTATTGCTGCATTAGAACAAAATAAATAAATACAACGGGGCAAGGATGCCCCAATCACTTATAAGGATATAATATGAGTTTTGATATTTTCTCAGGTGCAAATCTTAAAGTAGAATTCAGTACTACTTCTGGTTCTACTGCATCGACTGATTATAAAGTAATTCCTGAAGTTGCTAGTTTTACTACTTCAGGTTTTGAAAGTACTGTAATCGATGTAAAGACTTTCAACAGTGCTTACAATCGTAAATTATTAGGTACTAAATCTTGCCCGGACATTGATTTAGAAGTTAACTGGCTACCAGATGATGTAGTACATATGTCTCTTGAAAATGCGGCCAATGATCAAACACGTGGTCAAGTTCGCATTACATACTTTGAGGATGCTACACACACAACTGGTTACTTCGTAGTTTATAACGTCTTTGTGTCTAGTACTACTGTAGCTGGTGACAAAGATGAAGTAGTCAAGAAGACTTTCAAACTAGCAGTAGATCAAGGTTCTGTTGCTTCTGGTGCTACTCCAGAAACCCCATAAATACACATGCAAAAACAATAATAACGGGGGAGCAATTCCCCCATTTATGGAATCTTTTCAATGAACTTACAAGACCTACAAAAACTACTAAGACCAAAACTACATAAAATCGATTTTCACGGAATGGATCTATACATTCATCGTCCAAGTTCTGCCGATTTTGATAAATGTACAGATGCAAAAGCAACTCTTATTCACTGTGTTAAAGATGAGAACGGCGACCCCATTTTCGCAGATGGTGAAATTCAAGGCCGGATTGATGTTAATTCAATTGATGCAATGTTCGTTGGTGAACTGAATCAGAAAGTTATTGAACTATGGAGTACTGAGGCATCTACTCAAGTTGAAGATCTCGAAAAAAAATAAGAACCGGTGATCCACGTTTACAGTACTTTCTAAAGATGGTTAACAAACGTGGACTTTCGCCGGACGAATTTTATGATTTGCCAGCTGATATACTTGAAGCACTGATGATCTTTGATCAACGAATTGAACCAAGCGGGTTACAAGTACAAAGTGCCATGTTCGCTAATCTTTGTCATTTGTTAATGATGACTTCACCCAATCTATCAGAGAAGGGAAGAAAAGAAGCCAAACTAAAGGACTGGGATCTATTCGGTACATTTGAGAATCTCACCGCATCCGAACGCCAGAAGAAACGCGAAGAAGAAGAACAAGAAAATAAAGTACAGAACATTAAAAAGTCATTCCGTGATTTAATGGATATGGAAAAAGGGAAGAAGAATGGCAAGCAACAATAATAATAATATCGTCGTTAATATTACTGGTAACAGTCAAGGACTAACAACGGCAGTTAATCAGGCACAAACAAGTTTGAACAATCTTCGTTCTGCTGCACAGGGAAATCTTAATAGTATTACAAGCTCAATGGCTGGTATGACTACTGGTATGAAAGTTGGTTTTGCTGGTGCTACTGTTGTACTGGCAGCATTTTCCTTTGCTCTTACTTCAGTAGCACAGGCACATGAACAAGCAATGGAATTAGTTGCCGCAGCTGCTAAATCTGGTAATAGCGTTGAAGTACTACAGCAACAAGCCAATATGCTACGGCAAACCGGGTTAACCCTCGACAATATCGCAGATCAAAATAAGGACTTAAAGGACAAGTTAGGCGATGCCCTAGCAAACAACGGTGGCAGTATGCTTACTGATGTTATCCAGCCTTTGAAACTAAACATTCTAGAACTTAAAACTCTTGCAGATGCAGGTGAAGATGTTTATGCAAAGATCTACTTTGCTGCTAAGGCACAAGGTCTAAGTAATACTGAAATTACTAACCTAATGGAAACCATAGGTAATGATGCAGTTTCACGTGTTCAGGTATATGAAAAGTATGCTTCTCAACAGGACTATTTAAACGAGCAAGGAAGACAAACAGTATCACTCACTACTGAACAAGTTGAAAAATTCAAAGAGTATGATGCTCAATCAGCCCAACTTGCAAAAACATGGGAATCATGGAAAAACAGTATTGCTAGTGGTCTAGTTCCGGCATTAACTAAAGTACTGGAATTATTAAATGGCATTACTCAGGCTCGTACTTCTGAAGATTTCAAGAAAATGTATAACGGCTCTGAAACCGTTTATACAGCGGCTGGCTATGAAGACAAAGGAGCTACTGGGGCATTACGTGCAGCCTTGAAGCTACAACGAGACATTCTAGCTATACAGAAAGACCAAACCAAAGAAGTCAAGAAGCAAGAAGACGTTTCAGTTAGTCGGCGTACTATTCAGAACTCAATGCAACCACTTTATACAAAGGCAGATCAAGCCAATCAGAAACTAGCAAACTTAACGCAACGTTATAATGATACTAAAAATGCAATCATGAAATCTAATGATGAAGCATATAAAAGTAATCCTGCATTACGTCAAAAAGATCTTTCGGATCTTGAACGTATGTATAAACAACAACGTCAAGAACAGTTAGATATTATCAATGATAAAGCCGGTAAAGACAAAGCAGCAAAAGCCGCTGAGTCAGCAGCAACGAAGCAAGCAGCACTTGATAAGAAGAATGCAGATGCACGGAAGAAAGCCCAGCTAGATTTAAGTACTGCACTATCTAAGATCGGTGAAACTGAACTACAACGCCAACTAAATGCATTTGACTTCCAGCAGAATGAAATGCAACGCAAGATTGCCGAGAATGCAAAGTTGCTTGGTAAATCTCAGGCCGAGATTGATAAGTACTTAGCACAGGCAAAAGAGCAGGGTGCAAGACAGCGTACAGAACTAATCAATAAACAGATTGGTTACAACGATCCGAATCAAGGATTGAAGGACTTAAACACGAATCTTAATGGTGTAACCCTAAATGACCAACAGAAGAACTATCTAGGACAGCAACAAGCCCAACGGGTTTATGGTGATAATCCCTTTGCAGTTGATGATACTCAGTCAAAGCAACAACAGCTAGAAGACCAGTACAATCAAGAAATGGCACTGAATGAACGTCTCTATGCCGGTACTGAAGAGTACGAGAAGCGTAAGGCAGCATTGCAAGCCAAGTATGCACAGGACTCAATGAACACGGCTACAGAGAATACACGAGCACAGCTTACTCTCTTGGGTAATGCTGCTGGTGATATCGGTGGCATGATGGCCGGTGCGTTTGGGGAACAGTCAGCAGCAGCTAAAGCGGCTTTCGCAGTACAGAAGGGTTTAATCATTTCTGAAACGATTATGCGTATCCAAGCGGCTCTTGCTAGTGCCTTGGCAACACCGTTCCCTGCCTCGTTGGCTGCATATGCACAAGTCGCCGGCATGGGTATGAGCATTATTAGTACAATCAAAGGGGCTAGTTCAGGTCAATTCCACGGCGGTGTAGACGAGTTACCAAGTCATTTAAATAATAAGTCATTTGTACTTCAACAGGGCGAGAGGGTTGTGCAGGCCCCGGCAAACCGCAAATTGTCGAAGTTCCTCGATAAACAAGAGCAATCTTCTGGCAATAGCAGTACTGGAGAAATCACAATCAATGCTCCCTTGGTTGTTCAAGGCGGTATTAATGACGACAAGATGTTTAATGACTATCTAAAACGACATGCAAATAATGTTAATCAGGCTGTTAGGTCTGCTCAATCAAGAAATGCATAAATAAATACCTGGCAATGTCCGGGTTTTTTATTGCCCTAAATACTACATAAGCTAAGGAGCATATATGGCATCATTTTCAAATAATATCAAAATCAATGGGGTTTCAGTATCCAGTACTGAACCGCGTTATTCAAATCGCTCTTGGACAGGAACAGAGGTTACTAGGAGTACTGGCATTCAGTACTATAAACTAGAATTCACATTGACTTTCAAACAACAATCACTAGCAGAATATCAAGCATTCGTTGCTGAGTACTCACGTGGTAAGCCTTTTACTTTTTCGTTAGGTCATATGGGCGTCTATAAAGGATCTCAATCTGGGGCTGTTTCGGCATCTGCACAGGCATTAAAAGGTTCTTATCAAGTTTCCAGTACTGCCAATACTCTTGAAATAGGTTCATTGATTCAATTTACGAACCACTCAAAGATTTATCGCATTATTGGCCGGACAGGTAATGTACTTCAATTGTTCCCCAATCTACGTGAAAACGTACAGACAGGTGAAACTATTCTTTATAACAATCTTCAAGGTACTTTTACCCTTGACATTGATAATGAATATAAAGTGCCTGTTAATAATATCATGAGTGTTAACCTAAAGGCGACGGAGTACTTATAATGAATGAATTATTGACTAATCCAGACCTATTACAGTACTGGAATCTTACGAGAGGTGGTAATAAAACCAAACTTACTATTACTGAACTAATGTCACTTGGTGTTCATTGCCGTGCAATTGATGTGTTTCCAAAGAATGGCATTCCTCCAATCTTCTGGACTGATGGTTTTGTAGATCTCAATATCAATGGGACACAGTATACAAGCTTTCCTGATCTAATTAGTGATTCATTTCCAAGTTTCACAGAGACAAAAGAAATTAACAATAACAGCATTAACTTTAAAGTAAGCAACGTTAATGACAGTACTAGAACATTGGCACTAGGTGGAGCCTTTCGAGAAGCAAAGGTTAATATCTATCTCGTAATACTTAACCCATCCGACAATTCAGTACTGAACAGTACACTCATGTTCAGTGGTTTCATTGACTATATTCAGGCAGAAGCAGATCCAAACGCGGCAAAGAACGAAATGAGCGTATATCTAAATTCAGTCTATAAGAAACTAGACCTACAACCACGCACTATTGCGGCAAACTCAGTATATCAATCTTATTATCCCGGTGATGAGTACTTTTCATTACTTGGACAAGTTAATGCTAACCAATCTTGGAGATATAAATGATTAATAAAATAGTAGACATATGTCAAGGTGCATTAGAACAACCATATCAGCTTGGAAAGAATGATTGCAATATTCTAGTACTAAAAATTATCGATTTAATGTGCAGTACTGAATACGTTGGGATGTGCAAATATGACACATTGCGTAAAGGGCGAAATATTCTAAAAAAACTAGGCGTTAGCAGTACTTTCGAGTTGATTGAACAGTACATCGAGGAAGTTGAATTCCCAATTCCGGGTGATATATGGGTTGATAAAGATGATCGTACTGTAATGAGTGTTTATATCAGCAATCGAATTTTAGTTGTCGATGAACAACACACACATTTTGAATTGTACTTTCCAACGGATGGAAAGTTTTATCGAGTAAGGAGCAGTAATGGGTAAGATTTCAGGAGGCGGTATTCTTTCCGCCGTTATGATGGCAGTAACTGTTGCAGCCGCAGTATATACCGGTGGTGCTACTGCATGGGCTGCTGCTGGCTGGGGTGCTGCTGCTGGTGCTGCGTCTTTAGTGGCAACTTCAATGATGACTGCTTTACCGGGCAACATGAAAGGTTATGGGGATAGTGCCAGTACTCCAAATAGGACAACCAGCCCGCAAACAGGTTTACCGATTGTGTATGGCGGTCAGATGCCACACAAAGATACTAGTAATGGTTCATTCGTTCTTCTAGGTTCAATCGTTCCTTGGTTCAACGTCAAGGATAACGATTCACAGTACTTATTTACAGAACATGCAATTGCTTACGCGGGCGTACAAAAGTATATCAATCAGATCTATATTGATAATGATCCAATTCTAATTGATGGTTCACCAATTACTGAAGATGGTATTGTTAATCAGAATAAATTCATTGATAAGTACAAAAACAACTTACAACTAGAAGTACGTTTTGGTGGTAATTATACCAGTACTAAATCATTGGCACAGCAATATGCAGGGCCGAAGTGGACGGATAAGTTTCTTGGTAAAGGTATTGTTAGTATCAGTACTGTTATCAAGAAAGATCAATCGAGTCTAGAAAATTCAGTACTAGTCAATGATAACTATACTCTTCAAGTAGAGATGAAAGGATTAGTGATTACTGATTTAGTTGATCTTCAACAACGTACATGTAGTAATGCACCAAGCCAACTATATGACTATCTCACGAATACTACTTACGGCATGGGTTTAGATCCAAGTTTAATTGATTTACCAAGTTTCCGTAGTGCTGCACAGTACTGTCAAACTAATAACTATTGGTCTAATGGTGCAATTAGTTATAGTGAATCATTCAAGAGTAACTGTGAAAAAATGCTCCAGACGTTTGGAGGTATTACTTACATCCATGCAGGTAAAATCTATCTGACAATTGATGTTAAAGGATTACCAGTGGCAAGTTTTGATGAAAGTACTGTATTCGGTTCAGTACAGGTAACAACCAGTGGTAGTACTGACTATTACAACACAATCGATGCATCATATAAAAATGCCTATTCTCGCTACACAAACGACGTTCTACGCATTCCAAGTGATATTTCACAGGATGATGTGATTCGTTCAGACGGTCGCGTGATAGCCCTTGCACGTGATTACACATGGGTATATGACAAAGATCAGTTATCGAAACTTGTTAATATCGAACTATTAAAATCAAAGTACTCACAGAATACAATCGTGTTTACCACTTCGGAAGGTTGGGATTTAAAGACGTGGGATATCATTAACGTTAAATTAGATGAATTCCATATTAACGGCCAATATCGAGTACTGGCAAAAGATTTGGCAAGTACTAATGACAGTATTGGATACTGCCAACTTACTTGCGTTGAATATAATCCGGCAATGTATGATGGTGTTGATCCGGGTGTATGGAGTCCTAACGGTGATATCAATTCTGTAATTACAGTACAGCCACCACGTAATCTAGAAGTTACACGAAAAGGTGGTGTAGTAGGTGGTCAAGTAGTTATCATGGATTGGGATGAATCATTAGACCCTAATCTAGTAGGTTACTACATTTATTATCGTAAAACAGGTAATACAGATTGGTCGTATGTTGGCAGTACTAACAGATACAAGACGGATTATGAACTATATGGACTTATTGCCGATCAAAAATATGACTTTGCCGTAGCTGCATATAACAACCTTGGATTCATTTCTGTCAAAGTTACAAAGGATGGTCTTGTACCTGATTTCAACTTTACACTACCGGCAGTTACTGGACTTGTTCTAACAAATGCAATGGCAACGAGTACCAGTACTGAATCATCTGATTTCAATATTGCATGGAATGATCAATCATCATTACAAGTTAATGGTCGTCCAATGTCCGAGTACTTACAGAAGTACGAAATAGTGATATATGATCAAGCTGGGAACAAACGCAATTCGTACTTCACTACTCAGAACAATTTCAGTTATACATTTGCAATGAATCAGGCCGATTATACTGGGCGTAACGTTACAATAGGTGTTATTGCACGTGGTTTCAATCTTGGTACTTTCAGTCAAGAAGTAAAAATAACTGTCAGTAACCCACAAGCACCATTGTTACAGGGATTAACTGTTAAATCTGGTATTGGTGCATTAGTGTTTGAATGGGATAACAGTAATAAACCTATTGATTATGCCGGGATTATGTTCCAAGTATCTGCAAGCGAAGATTTCAGTTCTGGAGTACAGACGTTTACTACTTCAGCAGAATTCATTTATTGGGCGGTCGTGGAAGATGGACAGTACTATATTCGTGCAGGTATGTATGATGTGTTCGGTGTAGATGGTATCCGATGGACTGCAATGATCCCGTACAATCAACAGACGAAAGTACCATACTCTAAATTGAATGATGATGTAATTGATTGGGTTCTTGGATCATCTGAGATGAACGAGATTAAACAAGAAATCATTGACAATACTGAATTCAAAGGCTGGCAATTAAGAGTTACAAACAATGGATATGTATCTGGTATTGCCCTAGGTAATAACGGTACTGAATCGGTGTTTACAGTAATTGCCGATCGCTTCTCAATTATCAGTTCTGCTACGGCTGGTAGTTCAACGAAGGTATATCCTTTTGTTGTTCAGGGTGGAAAAACCTATATCCAATCTGCGATGATTCAGGATGCCTCGATCGGCTCAGCTCAGATAAAGGACTTGGCAGTATCTCAAGCTAAGATTGCCCTAGCCAGCATAGATGAAGCCCGCATAATTAACGGCAGCGTCACCAATGCCAAAATAGGTAATACTATTCAAAGTAACAACTACGTACCTAATAGTACTGGATGGCAGATAAATAAAGATGGGACATTCTATATCAATGGTAATTCTGGTGGTCGAATGGTAATTAATAATAACAGAATCGAAGTATACGACAGCAACAACGTACTTCGCGTAAGAATGGGGTTATGGTAATGACACAAGGTTTACAAGCATGGGATGGAAGTGGTCGAATGTTAGTTGATATTGGAGACTACTCAATGAGGTATGTTGGTACTTTCCAATTCACAGTAACAACTGGTGTTCGGCAGTGGTGGGTTCCTTATTCAGCGTTTAGGGATACGGGATGGATTGCAATATACCTAAATGAACGTGCTTCACGGTACTTCAGTATAATTCCGGGCAATGGTGGTTTCACTTTGCGAAATTTAATAAGTAATCAAGCATATTCTTATGCATTAACATTTGAGGTTTATACATACGCATGAGTGGTTTTCAAGCATACAATACATATGGGAATATAGTTGTAGATTCAGAACAGAAGGGGACTGTGATTAGTTCCCTCATTCCTCAAGGTAACGTTGAAGTTACAGGCTATTTGATTCCTACGGCGTTCGGTGACGGGCGAACACTTGGGTATATGGTGAGTGATATTCTATTTCAACCGGGCTTGCTATGGTGTCGTTTTACACGTGATTCATATTGCTTCCCCGGTGCAGAATTGTTTGAACCGAATTCAGTACAATTTATGCGTACTTCGGTGAATGGTACTGTCCAGTCAGGTTATCTAGATGTGTTCAATGGTCAAGGTACTTTAATCTGGAGTGCTGCAAGTGCTGGTACAATGCCACGAGTGTTCGATCATCTGGTCATACCGCAAGGTTACAATCTACAAGGACAAGTAATTTCAAAGAATCTTGGATGGTCGCCGTGGTTTTTGCTGTCAGGTTTACCGGGTAACGTATCTGAATCAGAATCTATGGGATTTTCTGGCTTCTTGCTTAGATATACCAATGGCAATATCCAAGTTACTTATGCTGCACAATATCAAGATGGTTATCCGCAAGCTACTAATCAACAATTATTAAGAATACCGTTAGCAGTATTTACAGGATACTAAATATAATAGGACAACAATAAGGAATAACAAATGGAATGGGAATGGTTATTAACCGTTTTTATCATTCCAATTGGAGGTTGGGTATTTAAAGTACTTTCTAAACGAAGTAAGAATTTAAATGATCGAATTGATCAATTGGAAAATCGTGTTCAAAAAGCAGAACTTAAACTTGAAGTACTCAACGATGACATTGAAGAAATCAAGATGATCAGGGCTGAACTTTCTGAGGCACGGATTGATATTGGCGTAATAAAACAGCTATTAGAGCAAAACAACAAAGGGGCATAACAGCCCCTTTTTCATTTCCTCCCATAAATAGATTGACAACGGAGGAATTCAAATGGATTTAAAACAACAATTAAAACAATATGAAGGTACTAAAGAGTATCAGACTAAAGTAGGTTATTTCAAGAATGGTAAGTACTGGACGTATAAAGACAGTCTTGGCTATCCAACTATTGGATTTGGTCATTTAGTACTTAAAGGTGAAGACTTCTCACAAGGTCTAAACGAAGTACAGGCAGATGCATTGCTTGATAAAGATATTGCCATTGCACGTGCTGGTGTTGCTTCACTTGGCGTAAATCTACCCGTAGAAAGCCGCTGGAATGATTTTCTAATCATTATGGTATTCCAACTAGGTCTTGCGGGTGTGAAGGGCTTCAAGAAGTTCCTAGCAGCTCTAAAGGCAGGTAATTATGCAACTGCTATTATCGAATGCAAAGATTCACGTTGGTACAAACAAACCCCTAATCGTGTTGATTCTATGATCGCCTATGTTGTACGTGGGTGATTTATGGCATGGACAATGTTTTATCAGGATGATTGGGATCTATATGACGTACTGGATTATGCCGCTTTCGTGTATCTGATTCAATTTCCAGAATGCGGAGAGTACTATATAGGCGTTAAAGGCGTTTATCAGAAAGTCAAAGATGCTTCAAAGATTAAATCTACCAGTATTGAAAGTAACTGGGAAAAGTACAATTCCAGTTCTAAAGAAGTACAAGAACGTATTGCCACTGGGGAACATCATACTAAACAGATTCTATGGTGTTTTAAAACACGTCAGGAGGCAGAATTAGTTGAAGCTGCGTTGATTGCATATTGCGGTACTGATCATCTTTGTCGCAATAAAGCATTGATGACTAAGACGAGACTTAAAAAAGACAATGGGGAACAACGAAGAATTATTCGTATGTTGATGGAGGCTTTTACATAATGCCAAATAATGTAAGTACTATAACCGGTGTACCGCAAGTAATTGCAAATATTCAACAACAAGGTATTGATTACGCTAATAACTTTAATAAGGAAGTGTCCAATAGACTTAGACAGCTTTCACAGAAGATGCAAATTGACATGAATAATGCAATTGATCGTGGACCAGTACCATTCACGAAGAATGCAATACTGTTTCGTTTCTATCGTGACAGTACTGGACAGGCAGTTAATCAAATCTTAGTGAAGAACATTCAGGCACAGTATCTATACGATATTATTGTGAAGCCGTCGAATCTTAAGAAGTTCATTCCCACCAGTACTGCCCGTATGACACAGCAAGGTAATATATCAGGTCTTAAATCTGGTCTTAGTTCTGGTAAGTATAAGGTTGTTGATTCTGGCGGTAAGAGAAGATTAATTGACACTAGCAAGAAAGATACGAAAACAAAGACAAAACGTGTAATTGGACTACGTGAAACGAAGAAAAGGAAACTTGTTTATGACTTCTATAAGGAAGCAGAGCAGGGTGTACGTTTAGTACTTTCAGGGGTTCGAGGGCATTTTAGAATATCAAGGATGTAATATGCATTATGATCAAGACACAATGAGTATTTTAATCAATAAAATTACTGTACCGGATGTAAACTCACATACGATGCATAGTAGTTTGTTGATTAAACCACTCAAGAAGAAACTAAAGGCATATATTGCCGATATGGATGAAAGAATTGAGTGCAAGGAATACATGAATATTGGGTTCCTCGTACAGAATGATCCTCATTTTGAAATGGGTAGTGTTCATGAGTGGACTTTATTTGATGAGGGGAAATATATTGTCATAATCGACAAACACAAACAGTACCAGAAAGGATTATATTTCTGGGTTTATACAACGGGAATTTTAAATGATAGGGATGATAATTGAACTAATTAAATCTGGAATTGGGTTATTTCAGAAAAAAGAACAGAGTAAAAATGAGTTAGAAGCTCAGAATAGCCACGAACAGAATCAGATCACTCTTGAGGAAACTCGTAAGGGCTTCACGTGGCGGCAAGCATTGGGGTATGTTCTAACATTTATTATTGCATGGAATT
Source organism: Serratia sp. SM04 (assembly GCF_040280225.1). Lineage (NCBI taxonomy): Bacteria > Pseudomonadati > Pseudomonadota > Gammaproteobacteria > Enterobacterales > Yersiniaceae > Serratia > Serratia sp. SM04. The sequence goes on from NZ_JBEOQT010000021.1 coordinate 533,607, forward strand.
ACGTCATTCTTCCAGTACTGGCAGTATGTGGTGTAGTGCTCCCGCCAATACCTCTTGATGACGTATGGAGGGTACTGATAGTATTGATTGGTGGTAGTTAATGATTTTTTATACAGCACGAATATCGGAGGGGCTATGTCAGATGAAAACGATACGCGTTCGAAGGACGAACTGATAAAAGATATAATTTCTAAAGCAAAGCTTCTCGCTACTGTTGATTTTGAAAAGCTAGAGTCAGAAGGTGTGATAGAAAAAGTTAGAGGTGGTTATCTTGTAAAAAAACACTCACTTCTACCTGAAGTGGCTATGAAATATTTAGTGAAGTCTATAACTCCTACTAAAACTGGCACAAAAGTATTGCTTTTTAAGCCACCTAAAAACTTCATTAATTTAGCTAGTAAAAAATAATTAATTTTTCCGATTTATCTACCAAAAGATACCAAGTAATTCGAAGGAGCCTTAAGGCTCCTTTTTCACTCACACTTCCAAATTGTATTCTGTACGCCACTACCCGCAGGGAGGTGAGGGTTCAAGTTAGCACTATGAGTGTATGTAGCCTTTGTCCTGCCGTACTGTTGGCAAGCTGCGTTGGCTGTTTTCTGTAGGCTATCAAGTCCGTACCATCCGTCTGACTGAATGCTTACGGTCTTTCCATCGTTGTACTGCACTTGAGCACATCCTACCAGAATCAACGGAAGGCAAATTAGAGCCAGCTTTTTCATTGAGCTTACCAATTCCAATTCACCGTAGTGTTCAACCCGCGTAAGTTCGTATGTTCAGTTCTGGTTGGTTGTAGCACTACCTGACCTGTAGCACGTTCGATGATGTCAAAGTACTCTATTTCGGTCTGTCCCATCGTTCCTTTAACTCTCATTTTAGTTTTGACGTACTCGAATCTATCCCTCGGGTAGTTTTCTTCAAATTGTTCATCTGTCATTTTCATCATTCCTAGTAGGTAAGCAACCACAGATATCTTAGGGTAAGGGTAGGGGGGTGACAATCCATCTGATTGCAAATTGTACATTTTGTTTCAAGATGTGTAATCTGAACTCGATATCCCATCAAGAGGACTTACACATGGCAAAAGGTAAAGATCAACACGTGACGCCCCATGCTGATGGATGGCAAGTTAAAGGGGAGGGTAACAGCCGTGCAACGGTTGTTACTAACACTAAGAAAGAAGCAATTGATGCTGCCCGAGTAATTGCACGTAATCAAGAAAGTGAGTTAGTGATCCATAATCGGGATGGAAAGATTTCTAACTCTGATTCACATGGACACGACCCATATCCACCTAAAGATACTAAGTGACTGAAAAGGAGCCGATTTGGCTCCTTTTTATTGAGTTCGCACTCGGGAGGAAAAAGTTGTAATTGATAGGTCAATCATGTTGCCTCCTGCGGTAAGGTGATCTGTAATTCATTACACGTTGCTGCGGTCTTCGCCGCGCACAAAGGCATATCAGGGATCCAACAATAGCAGCTAAGGATAGCAGGCTATGTGGGATTCGTCCGATGCTATCTGCGCGGTTGGATCACAATTCTCCATCGGGGCGGGCGGCGGTTTGCCGCACGGCGCCGGCGCGGTAAAATGGCGCTTATTTCCCTCTATAGGACAAGGTTATGAAGCTGATGTTCGCCTCGGATATCCACGGCTCGCTGCCGGCTACCGAACGCGTGCTGGAATTGTTCGCACAAAACGGCGCCGACTGGCTGATTCTTCTGGGTGATTTGCTGAATCACGGCCCGCGCAACGCGCTGCCGGCCGGGTATCAGCCCGCTCAGGTTGCCGAACGATTGAATCGCTATAGCGACAAGATCATCGCCGTTCGCGGCAATTGCGACAGCGAGGTCGATCAGATGCTGCTGACGTTTCCCATCGAGGCGCCCTGGCAACAGGTTTTACTGCAAAAAAGACGATTGTTTTTGACCCACGGTCACCTTTATCATCCCTCGGCACTGCCGCCGTTATCCCGCGGTGACGTCCTGGCCTACGGCCATACGCATCTGCCGCAGGCGGAGCGGCAGGGTGAGATCTATTGCTTCAATCCGGGCTCGGTCAGCATCCCCAAAGGGGGCTTTCCGGCCAGCTACGGCATGTTGGATCGGGGCACTTTGCGCGTGCTGACGCTCGACGGCGGCAAGGTCGTCGCGGAGGTGGCGTTAACACGCTAAACGCACTAATTTATACACACACAATAAAAATCTTTGAAAAGCACTCATTGATTAACCAGCGCGCGGGATGCATCGCGCCAAAATAGAAGGTTTTAGAGGATGGCGGAACAGGGTCAGGCTGCAGATACCGAATGGGTTGATATCGTCGACGAGCAAAACGAGGTGATTGCGCAATCCAGTCGTCAACAGATGCGGGCGGAGCGGCTGCGTCATCGTGCTACCTATATTGTGGTGCATGATGGAATGGGAAAAATTCTGGTGCAGCGTCGCACCGAGATCAAAGACTTCTACCCGGGCTGGCTGGACGCGACGGCGGGCGGCGTGGTGCAAAGCGGTGAAAACGTGCTGGACTCGGCGCGCCGCGAGGCGGAAGAAGAGCTGGGCATCGCCGGCGTGCCTTTCGCCGAACACGGTCTGTTCTACTTCGAAGAAGAGCAGTGCCGGGTGTGGGGCGCGCTGTTCAGCTGCGTATCGCACGGCCCGTTCGCGCTGCAGGAAGAAGAAGTGGCCGAGGTGTGCTGGCTGACGCCGGAAGAGATCACCGCGCGCTGCGACGAGTTTACTCCGGATTCGCTGAAGGCGCTGTCGCTGTGGCTGACGCGCAACAACGAACAGGATTACGGCAAGCCGCTCGACAACCACTGAGACGCCAACGCGTAAGAAAGCCGGTCATCGACCGGCTTTTTTTATGGTGCGGATTCAGCAGCTGTCGCGGCGGCACAGCGTGGCGGGCAGGGAGCCTGCCGGCTGCCAGGGCTGCTCGTTCAGCCGCGCCAGCAGCGCCTGGCCGGCCTGAATGCCGATGTCGCGATGCGGAATGGTCATGGTGGTCAGCGGCGGCTGGCACACCCGGCTGAACTCGCTGTTGCCGAACCCCACCACCGCCAGATTGTCCGGCACCTTGATGCGCCGCCGCTGGCATTCATACAGCGCGCCGCCGGCCAGTTCGTCCGAGGCGCACACCAGCGCGTCCAGCTCCGGCCAGGCCAGCAAGAATTCCGGCAGCTGCTGCGCGCCGGTGCTGAAGCTGGCGGGCTGCGCGGCGTTGATCACCCGATGCGGCGACATATGGTTGCGCAGCAGCGCCTTGTGCCAGCCCTGCAGGTGCTGCTGGAAGATCCACTGTTCCTGGTTGGCGCACAGCAGCCCGATGTTCTGATAGCCGCTGGCGATCACCGTTTGCGTCAGCTGATACATGGCCGCCACGTAGTCGATGCCGATGCTCATGTCGATCGGATCGGCGCGTACGGCGCCGATCTCCACCACCGGAATGTTGGCGGCGATCAGCGCGTTGCGGGCGTTTTGCGAATGCTCGACGCTGAGCAGCACCGCCGCCGCCAGGTTGTAGGAAAGCAGGGTCTCCAGCAGCTTCTCTTCGCGCTCCAGATGGTGCTGCGATTCCGCCAGCATGATGTGATAACCGGCCGGCTGCAGCACTTTCTGCAGGCCGGCGAACATCTCGGCGCAGCCGGATTCGGACAGGCTGGGCACCACCATGGCGATGGTGTAGGACGAGGCCGACGCCAGCGAGCTGGCGGCCAGGTTGGGCAGATACCCCAGTTCGCTTACCGCGGCTTCAATCTTCTCGCGCAGTTTGTCTGAAACCTGCTCCGGCGTGCGCAGCGCGCGCGATACCGTCATGGTGCCGACGCCCGCCAGCTGCGCTACGTCAGCCAACGTCACCCTGCCCGTGCTGCGTCGTTTTTTACCGATCGACATGCCTAATCCCGACTGAAATGCGCGCGCGGCGCATAAAAATGGTGAGGGCGGGAAGCCGACGGCGCGGCTTCGACGATCCCCGTATGCGGCACATTCTACCCCGTTACCCGAAAGAGCGAGAAAAAATTGTGGTTAACGCCATGCCGCGGCGCGGCGTTTTGATAGCGCTATCACAGATCTGCATGATAGCGCTTTGGTAGCGCTATCTTTGTGATATCCATCACTGTGTGGCCGGGAGGGGTTGATTAAAGTTTTACCGTCGTCGGTGAATTAATCACCGGCCGAAACCATCAACCTTTAGGAGGGTAACGTGCTGAAAGAGTGGCTGACCGCCGATCATATACAGCTGTGCGAACGGGTGGAGGACTGGCGCCAGGCGGTCACGCTGAGCGCGCAGCCGCTGCTGCAAGACGGCGTGATCACGCCGAATTACCTGACGGCGATCTTTGATCAGCAGGAGAAGCTCGGCCCTTACTTCGTCCTGGCACCGGGCATTGCCATGCCGCACGCCCGGCCCGAAGAGGGTGCCAACGCGTTGGGATTATCGCTGTTGAAGATCCATCAGGGGGTGAATTTTCATTCCGCAGATAACGATCCGGTTCAGGTGGTGGTGATGCTTTCGGCGCCCGACGGCGACAGCCACATCGAATTGATTTCGCAACTGGCGGAATTATTTTCAGACAATCAGGCCATGGCGGCGTTATTTCACGCCAAAGATAAACGGCAAATCGAGGATATTATCGCCCGCTATTAACGCTTAATCACCAGGAATACCATCAATGCTAACAACGCCGGGAATATGACCGGCGGCGCTACCCTACACGCTAAATTCAACAGGTGGATATTATGAAAATCATGGCGATCTGCGGTTCCGGTCTCGGCAGCAGTTTTATGGTGGAAATGAACATTAAAAAGGTGCTGAAAAAGATGGGCGTGGAGGCCGAGGTCGAACACTCCGATCTGTCGTCCGCCACCCCCGGCGCCGCCGACGTGTTCGTGATGGCGAAAGACATCGCCGACAGCGCCAGCGTACCGGCCGAGCAGCTGGTGGTGATCAGCAACATCATCGACATTAATGAGCTGGAAGCCAAGCTGCGCGCTTACTTCGAAGCCCACTCAATCATCTGAATAAAACGATTGGCGAGGTGGATATGTTTATCCAGGAAACGCTTAAGTTTGTGGTGGATATATTAAAGGTGCCTTCGGTGCTGGTCGGGCTTATTGCGCTGATCGGTTTGCTGGCGCAAAAGAAATCGTTTTCCGACGTGGTGAAAGGCACGGTAAAAACCATTCTCGGCTTTATCGTTTTAGGCGGCGGCGCCACGGTATTGGTTGGGTCGCTCAATCCGCTGGGCGGCATGTTCGAACATGCGTTCAATATTCAGGGCATCATTCCGAATAACGAAGCCATTGTCTCGATCGCGCTGGAGAAATACGGCGCCTCCACCGCGCTGATCATGGCGTTCGGCATGGTGGCGAATATCGTGGTGGCACGCTTCACCCGGCTGAAATACATCTTCCTGACCGGCCACCACACCTTCTACATGGCCTGCATGATCGGCATCATCCTGACGGTGGCGGGCTTCGAGGGCGTGCAGTTGGTGTTTACCGGCGCGCTGACCCTGGGGCTGGTGATGGCGTTCTTCCCGGCGATCGCCCAGCGCTATATGCGCCGCATCACCGGCAATGACGATATCGCCTTCGGCCACTTCGGCACCCTGGGCTACGTGCTGTCCGGCTGGATCGGCTCGAAGGTGGGTAAAAACTCGCGCTCGACCGAAGAGATGAACCTGCCGAAAAACCTCAGCTTCCTGCGCGACAGCTCCATTTCGATCTCGATGACCATGATCGTCATCTACCTGATCCTGGCGATCTGCGCCGGGCGGGCCTATGTGGAAAGCGAGCTCAGCGGCGGCCAGAACTACCTGGTGTATTCGATCATTCAGGCCATCACCTTCGCCGCCGGGGTGTTCATCATCCTGCAGGGCGTGCGCCTGATTCTGGCGGAAATCGTGCCGGCGTTCACCGGCTTCTCGGAAAAACTGGTGCCTAACGCGCGGCCGGCGCTGGATTGCCCGGTGGTCTATCCCTATGCCCCCAACGCGGTGCTGATCGGCTTCTTGTTCAGCTTCCTTGGCGGATTGGCCGGGCTGTTCCTGCTGGGGCAGCTGAAGATGGTGCTGATCCTGCCCGGCGTGGTGCCGCACTTCTTCACCGGCGCTACCGCCGGGGTGTTCGGCAACGCCACCGGCGGGCGGCGCGGCGCGATGCTGGGCGCCTTCGCCAACGGGCTGCTGATCACCTTCCTGCCGGTATTACTGCTGCCGGTGCTGGGGGCGTTGGGCTTTGCCAACACCACCTTCTCCGACGCCGACTTCGGCGCGATCGGCATCCTGCTGGGCAATATGGCGCGCTTTATGTCGAAAGAGATGATCATGCTGGCGATCGTCGCCGTGTTCGCGCTGCTGGTGGCGCATAACTTCCTGGGAAAACGCAAAGGCGCGCCGGCCGCTGACCGCGTCGAGAAATAACGAGGGCAGACTGATGAACTACACAACGAGCGAAACGGAAATTGAAGAGCTGCATGCCCTGGCGCGCGCGATCCGCCTGGAAACGCTGAAAGCGCTGACCGGGCTGGGCTTCGGCCACTACGGCGGCTGCATGTCGGTGGTGGAGACGCTGGCGGTGCTGTATGGCAGCGTGATGCGCATCGATCCGGCGGATCCGGACTGGCCGGAGCGCGATGACTTCGTGCTGTCGAAAGGACACGCCGGCCCGGCGCTGTACAGCACACTGGCGATCAAGGGCTACTTCCCGCTGGCGGAGTTGAAGACCCTCAACCAGAACGGCACGCGTCTGCCGAGCCATCCGGACCGGCTGCGCACGCGCGGCGTGGACGCCACCACCGGCTCGCTGGGGCAGGGCGTGTCGATCGCCGCCGGCATGGCGTTGTCCCATCGGCTGGCGGGGCGCCGCAATCGGGTGTTCAGCATCCTCGGCGATGGGGAACTGAATGAAGGGCAGTGCTGGGAGGCGTTCCAGTTTATCGCCCACCACAATCTGAACAACCTGACGCTGTTCATCGATTACAACAAGCAACAGCTGGACGGCGCGCTGGACGAGGTGATCCAACCGTTCGATCTGGCCGCCAAGTTCCGCGCCTTCGGCTTTGAGGTGCAGACCATCAAGGGCGACGATATCGCGGCGCTGTTGGCGGCGGTGGCGCCGGCGCGCGGCGGCGAACAGCGGCCGCTGGCGATCGTGCTCGACAGCATCAAAGGGCAGGGCGTTGCCTATCTGGAAAACCTGTCGAACTCTCACCACCTGCGCCTGACGCCGGACGTGCAGCAGGAAATCGAAAAAGCCATCGCCGAACTGGAGGCCGCCCATGTTTAACGTAGTGACGCAGTTGGAAAACGACGCCGTCGAAATGCGCAAAGTCTACGCCGGCGCGGTGCGTCGGCAGATTGAGGCGGGCGCGCCGATCATCGCGCTGGAGGCAGATCTGATGAGCTCGATGGCGATGGACGGCGTACACAAGGATCACCCGCAGCACGTGATCAACTGCGGCATCATGGAGGCCAATGTGATCGGCGTCGCCGCCGGGCTGTCGCTCACCGGCCGGGTGCCGTTCGTGCATACCTTTACCGCCTTCGCCAGCCGCCGCTGTTTCGATCAGCTGTTCATGTCGCTGGATTATCAGCGCAACAACGTCAAGGTGATCGCCTCCGACGCCGGGGTGAGCGCCTGCCACAACGGCGGCACCCACATGTCGTTCGAGGACATGGGCATCGTGCGCGGGCTGGCGCATTCGGTGGTGCTGGAGGTGACCGACGCCACCATGTTCGCCGACATTCTGCGCCAGCTGATGGATCTGCGCGGCTTCTACTGGGTGCGCACCATTCGCAAGCAGGCGACGCGCATCTATCAGGAGGGCTCGCGCTTTACCATCGGCAAGGGCAACCTGCTGCGCGACGGCGACGACATTACGCTGATCGCCAACGGCATCATGGTGGCGGAGGCGCTGAAGGCGGCGCAGAGGCTGGCGCGGCAGGGCGTCAGCGCGGCGGTGATCGATATGTTCACCCTCAAGCCTATCGACCGTGAACTGATCAAAACCTACGCGGCCAAGACCGGGCGCATCGTCACCTGTGAAAACCACAGCATTCATAACGGGCTGGGATCGGCGGTGGCGGAGGTGCTGGCGGAAGAGTGCCCGACGCCGATGCGGCGCGTGGGGGTGAAGGAGCGTTACGGCCAGGTGGGCACCCAAGCGTTCTTGCAACAGGAGTATGGCCTGACCGCCGAGCATATTCTGGAGGCCGCCGGGCAGCTGCTGCAAAAATAGTTCTCGAGTCAATCACAACTGCTGTAACGAATGAGGTCTGGTGCTATGTATAAAGCACATGCCTTCCTGCCCAGTATCTGAGTTATGACTCACGCGTTATCAACTGAGAAGCCCCTTAGGGGGCTTTTTGTTTTTAATGGATAATGGATGGCCAATGCTTGGGTAAAAAGAGATAATAAAAACAGTCTAATAAATACAACAAGTTATATTCATGGAGTGAATAATGATAACAGCAAGAGGCTCGTTCAGAAGGCTGACGCTAGGCGAGATCACGCTATCCCGTTTTCTCTATAAAAATGCCATCGACTACAGTCTTGTTAAAGTGCATAACGCGAGCTATTTCCCGTTTGGTTTGCAGAATGAGGAAACGGCCGTTACGCCTAATGGTGAACTTTATTGGCCTGAAAAACACTTCAGGGAAGATTTTTCCACAGAAACAACGCGCTACCTATGGTGGTTCATGCATGAAATGGCCCACGTATGGCAGTATCAGATGGGGATGAACGTCCGGCTGCGGGGAATAATGAGCTGGGCGGTAACTTATAAATACTCGCTGCCTGATTACTACTCCTTAGCTGATTATGGTATGGAGGCACAAGCCAGCCTTCTTGCAGATTACTTCATCCTTTCTCGTTATGGCAAAGAACGGTGGTTTGAGGTGAAACTGATGCAAGGTATTATAGGTCCAGATTTGAAAAGCCGTTATGAGCATGTTTTGAAAGGATTTCTTAATGCTCCTGCCGACAGGAAAAACCTGAAATGAGAAGAATCTATACCCTCATCATGATGATGTTGCTCAGTGGCTGTATGCTTGAAAAGCAACGTTTTTACGCTGCGGATATTACGCTGCGGGGAAATGATCTCTGTTTCTCTTTACCGCAAGCCTACCCAACACAGAGTGGCAGGGTCAGTCTGGTCAGCATCGCTATTGAACAACGGTTGGATAGCCAAACGCATGAGCTCTGGCGTAGGACCACTCTACCACCGAAGCCCGTTGAGACGATTACGCCCGGCCAATGTATCCCATACTCGTTCAAGGCATTTGAGAGCAATGTGCCATACACCGTGGCAATCAGTACCGTAGATCCTCAGGATGCAGATTCCAAACGTTTCTGGCAGCGCAGTTTCTCGCTGAAAATCAGTGACGGACAGATTTTGCAGGTTATTGCCAGTGCGGAGTAATAAAGCGAGAGAAGGGATGAATGAAATGACAAGGACGGCAATGTGTGTGAAACGAAGCGATAGGCATAACGCTTGAGAGAGTGCCGTTGGGTTTCTGCACCATAAATTACATTCGGCTCTCAAGGAGGAGATTATGGCCGTGGTTCCATTACTGCCGCCAGGCGGTTTTACTGTTCTTGCCAGAAATTTGCGCGAGGCGCGCAGGCAGGGGCAACCTCGCAACATGGCGCTGCCAGGTACTTATTATTGGTTCTACCAGCAGGTAAAAAATCGGGGCCCTTGGGATTACAAACAGCAAAATCGCGCATTGGCTAACTTTGGTAATTTCAATTATGGGGCAACCGGTACTGCGGCTGGAATTCCCGCAGAAATTTTGTTGATGGGCGCCGGATTTGCTCAGTCACGGGCAGGAACATCTCGGTCAGAATGGAGTCATTGGTATCAACGCCCGCCGTATGGTGATGACCCTCAGGATCAATATTGGATCAAGCAAGGAATTGATTATGCAAATCGGCATGGTTACTAGATGGGCTCATCGGCTGCTGACGGCAATTTTGTTGGTTATTGTCGTCGGATTGGCGGGATACTGGTATACCACCCGCGATACTTATGACGATAAGCTCTATAGCAAAAAGCAGTTGACCGACGATATTTGGCTCTACATCACCGAGTACCAGAATGCGGGGGCTACCGACACGGATGTGTATCGTTACTATTTGAACCGAAGCCTGGATGGGGACCCTATCAAAGTGCTGGGGCAAAGCGCGCCAATCTTGACGGCGGATCGGGCTGATGCAACTATCCGCGGTGAGGGAAACCGCATCACCATCAATTTTTCCGGGAAGGTGTATTCCTTTACGAATTCGGCATTTTTCTATGCCACGAATAGCCAAACACCCATCATGCCCACCATTGATTTTTCTGCACGGGGCGTCAGCGCCTGGCGATGATGGTGGGTGCAGCGGATTTGGCGGATATTGTCTAAAACAGCATAATCACCAAGAATATCAGGCATAAAAAAGCCAGTCAGGATTACCTGACTGGCTTTTTTTACGGTTTATTACGCCTTGGCGGCAGCGTCAGCCTGGGAAGACTGGATCGCCGTCAGCGCGACGGTGTAGACGATATCGTCAACCAGTGCGCCGCGCGACAGGTCGTTCACCGGCTTGCGCATACCTTGCAGCATCGGCCCGATGGAGACCAGGTCAGCGGAACGCTGTACCGCTTTGTAGGTGGTGTTGCCGGTGTTCAGATCCGGGAAGATGAACACGGTCGCCTGGCCGGCTACCGGTGAGTTCGGCGCCTTGGACTTGGCAACGTCGGCCATGATGGCGGCGTCGTACTGCAGCGGGCCGTCGATGATCAGATCCGGGCGTTTTTCCTGCGCCAGACGGGTTGCTTCGCGCACTTTCTCGACGTCGCTGCCCGCGCCGGAGTTGCCGGTGGAGTAGGAGATCATCGCTACGCGCGGCTCGATGCCGAAGGCGGCGGCGGAATCCGCAGACTGGATGGCGATTTCAGACAGCTGCTCGGCGGTCGGATCCGGGTTGATCGCGCAGTCGCCGTAGACCAGTACCTGGTCAGGCAGCAGCATGAAGAACACGGAGGACACCAGCGAGCTGCCCGGCGCGGTTTTGATCAGCTGCAACGGCGGACGGATGGTGTTGGCGGTGGTGTGAACTGCGCCGGAGACCAGACCGTCGACTTCGCCTTGTTCCAGCATCAGGGTGCCGAGCACCACGTTGTCTTCCAGCTGCTCGCGCGCGACCACTTCGGTCATGCCCTTGCTCTTGCGCAGCTCAACCAGACGCGGCACGTAGTTTTCACGCACGGCGACCGGATCGACGATTTCGATGCCTTTGCCCAGCTCAACGCCTTGCGCTGCCGCGACGCGCTGGATCTCTTCCGGGTTGCCGAGCAGCACGCATTCCGCGATGCCGCGTTCGGCGCAGATGGCCGCCGCTTTCACGGTGCGCGGCTCGTCGCCTTCCGGCAGCACGATGCGCTTGCCGGCTTTACGCGCCAGCTCGGTCAGCTCGTAACGGAACGCCGGTGGAGACAGACGGCGTGAACGCTCGGAGGTGGCGGTCAGCGAGTCGATCCACTCGGTGTTGATGTGGCTGGCCACGTAGTTCTGCACTTTCTCGATGCGCTGGTGGTCGTCCGCCGGCACTTCGAGGTTGAAGCTCTGCAGGCTCAGCGAGGTCTGCCAGGTGTTGGTATCGACCATGAACACCGGCAGGCCGGTCTGGAAGGCGCGTTCGCACAGCTTCTTGATCGGCTCGTCGATGGCGTAGCCGCCGGTCAGCAGGATGGCGCCGATTTCCACGCCGTTCATCGCCGCCAGGCAGGCGGAGACCAGCACGTCAGGACGGTCTGCGGAGGTCACCAGCAGAGAGCCTGGGCGGAAGTGTTCCAGCATGTGCGGGATGCTGCGCGCACAGAAGGTCACGGACTTCACGCGGCGGGTCATGATGTCGCCTTCGTTGACCACGCGGGCCTTCAGGTGGCGAGCCATGTCGATGGCGCGGGTGGCGATCAGATCGAAGCTCCACGGCACGCAGCCCAGAACTGGCAGCGGGCTGTTGGCGAACAGCTGCGCAGGATCGACGTGGGCGATGCTGGCTTTGGTGGAGTCGTCGAAGATTTCGGACAGGTCAGGACGGGTGCGGCCCTGATCGTCGACCGGTGCGTTCAGCTTGTTGATGATCACGCCGGTGATGTTTTTGTTCTTGCTGCCGCCGAAGCTGGTGCGCGCCAGTTCGATGCGCTCTTTCAGCTGCGCCGGGGAGTCGTTGCCCAGCGCCAGCACGAAGACGATCTCGGCGTTCAGGGTTTTGGCGATCTCGTAGTTCAGCGCGTTGGCGAACTGATGCTTGCGGGTCGGCACCAGGCCTTCGATCAGCACCACTTCCGCGTCTTTGGTGTTCTCGTGGTAACGCGCCACGATCTCTTCCATCAGCACGTCTTGCTGGTTGGAGCTCAGCAGGCCCTCAACGTAGTCCATGCGCAGCGGTTCGGCCGCCGGAATGGTGGAGTTGCTGCGGATGATGGTGGTGGTCTGGTCGAGCGCGTTGTCGCCGGTGCGCGGTTGAGCGATAGGCTTGAACACGCTCAGACGAACGCCTTTTTGCTCCATGGAGCGGATGACACCCAGGCTGACGCTGGTCAGGCCGACGCTGGTGCCGGTGGGGATCAACATAATAGTACGTGACACAGAATAGTCCTCTTCACGATTAACATGAGGCTAAAACAACACCGCCAGCCTGGGCTGACGGTGTTTTGAGAGCATTACGCGGTCAGGCGGGATGCGTCCTGCGCGATGACCAACTCTTCGTTGGTCGGGATCACCAGCGCCAGGCGGCTGCCGTCTTTGGTGATGGCGCCGGATTTGCCGAAGCGAGCGGCCATGTTGCGGTCGTGGTCGATTTCGAAGCCCAGCAGGCCCAGTTTGTTCAGGGTCAGCTCACGCACCATGCCGGCGTTCTCGCCGATGCCGCCGGTGAAGATCACCGCGTCCAGACGGCCTTCCATCAGCGCGCTGTATGCGCCGACGTATTTGGCCAGACGGTGGCAGAACACGTCCATGGCGCGTTTGGCGTCGGCTTTGCTGTCGTAGTTGTCTTCAACGTAACGGCAGTCGCTGGTGACTTCGGTCAGGCCCAGCAGGCCGGATTCTTTGGTCAGCATCTTGTTGATCTGGTCAACGCTCATGCCCAGAGAATCGTGCAGGTGGAAGATGATAGCCGGATCGATGTCACCGCTGCGGGTGCCCATCACCAGGCCTTCCAGCGGGGTCAGGCCCATGGAGGTGTCAACGCACTGGCCGTTGCGCACTGCGGTAACGGAACCGCCGTTGCCCAGGTGGCAAGTGATCACGTTCACTTCTTCCACCGGCTTGTTCAGCATCTTCGCGGCTTCCTGAGTCACGTAGAAGTGGCTGGTGCCGTGCGCGCCGTAGCGGCGAACGCCGTGGTCGCGGTACAGGCTGTACGGCAGGGCGTACAGGTAAGATTCTTCCGGCATGGTCTGGTGGAACGCGGTGTCGAACACGGCAACGTTCTTGTCGGCCAGGTTAGGGAAGGATTTCAGCGCTTCCGCGATGCCGATCAGGTGAGCCGGGTTGTGCAGTGGTGCAAACGGCACGGAATCTTTGATACCCTGCAGAACTTCGTCGTTGATCACGGCGGAAGCGGTGAACTTCTCGCCGCCGTGCACGATGCGGTGGCCGATGGCGGTCAACTGCGCGGAAAGCTCTGGTTTTTGTGCCAGAATAGTATTAACGATGAAGTTCAGCGCTTCGCTGTGTGCAGCGCCGGCCCCCAGGGCAGCTTCGTGTTTGGCGCCGTCCATTTTCCACTTGATGCGAGCTTCAGGCAGGTGGAAACACTCGGCCAAACCGGAGAGGAATTCGTCGCCGTTAACGGCATCGATGATGGCGAATTTCAGAGAAGAACTGCCGCAGTTAAGAACCAGTACTAGCTTACTCGACATGGAAGTACCTACTTAAATAGTCGTGTTGTTAAAAGAAAATCGAAAACACGTGGTGAATTAATCGTCAATCAGACAACAAGCGTAGCGCATAGTGCCGATGACATTTATGATTAACATCATGTGACGTGCACAAATCACAGGATGATGGAAAAACCGATGATTTCTCTGCGGTTTAAATAATCTTGATTTTTATAGGGCTAAAAGTTGACAAAGTTTGCGTCATCTTCTACCGGCCACAAGGCCGGCTTAGGATACCGATAGCCCGGTGTAAACACAAAATAAATTTAAAGCTTCAAATTTTTTAGTATGGTCTCTGGCAGCATGCTTTTAGTTTCTTTACGTGACGTTGAGGTACGCAATGACGAGCAAACCGTCCGGTTCCGTAAGCTGGTTTCAGGTCTTCCAGCGCGGGCAGCATTATATGAAAACCTGGCCGTCGGACAAACGTCTGGCACCGGTCTTTCCGGAGAACCGCGTTGCGCGTGCCACCCGTTTCGCTATCCGTTTCATGCCGCCGTTGGCGATTTTCACGCTGACCTGGCAGATTGCGCTCGGCGGCCAGCTCGGCCCGGCGATCGCCACCGCGCTGTTCGCCTGCAGCCTGCCGATGCAGGGGCTGTGGTGGCTGGGGCGTCGTTCGGTCACGCCGCTGCCGCCGACGCTGCTGCAATGGTTCCATGAGGTGCGCAACAAGCTGACGGAAGCCGGGCAGGCGGTGGCGCCGCTCGAAGGCACGCCGACCTATCAGACGTTGGCCGATCTGCTCAAGCGCGCTTTCAAGCAGCTGGACAAAACTTTCCTCGACGATCTGTAAATGAAAAAGGCCGCGTTGTGCGGCCTTTCTCGTCAAAGCGCCAATAACCCCGGTTTAAATCAAAGAACGGTCGAGTTGTGATTTCCTGCGTTCTTGCGCTGTGCGATGCTCCCGCCATCACACAGAAATGAGGAAATCCTGATGGAAATGACCAACGCCCAGCGGCTGATCCTGTCGAACCAGTACAAGATGATGACCCTGCTCGATCCGGACAACGGCGACCGTTATCGCCGGTTGCAAACCATCGTCGAACGCGGCTTCGGTTTGCAAATGCGCGAACTGGATCGCGACTTCGGCGAACTGAGCGAAGAGGTGTGCCGCACCATCATCAACGTGATGGAGATGCACCATGCGCTGCAGGTTTCCTGGGGCAACCTGAAAGAGAAGCAGGATCTGGACGAGCGCCGCCTGGCGTTTCTCGGCTTCGACGCCGCCACCGAGGCGCGCTACCTGAGCTACGTGCGTTTCCTGGTCAGCACCGAGGGGCGCTATACTCACTTCGATTCCGGCAGCCACGGTTTCAACGCCCAGACCAAAATGTGGGAAAAATACCAGCGCATGCTGGCGATCTGGCTGGCCTGTCCGCGCCAGTATCACTTGAGCGCCGTTGAGATAGCGCAAATCATCAATGCTTGATTAAGAAGAGGTTTTCTGTGGAGTGTAAGGGTTTTCTGTTCGATCTTGATGGCACCCTGGTGGATTCGCTGCCGGCGGTAGAGCGCGCCTGGACGCACTGGGCCGAACGCCGCGGCGTCAACCCGCAAGCGGTGCTGGACTTCATTCACGGTAAACAGGCCATTACTTCTCTGCGCCACTTTATGCCGGGCGAAAGCGAAGCGGAAATTCAGCGCGAGTTTCAGTTGCTGGAGCAGGTGGAAGCGCAGGATACCGACGGCGTTCGCGCGCTGCCGGGCGCGATTGCGCTGCTGGAGCGCCTGAACGCGCTCGGCATCCCTTGGGCGATCGTCACCTCCGGTTCGGTGCCGGTGGCCGGCGCTCGCCGCCAGGCCGGCGGTTTGCCGCAGCCGGAGGTGTTCATCACCGCCGAGCAGGTTAAACACGGCAAGCCGCAGCCCGATGCCTATCTGTTGGGCGCCGAGCGCCTGGGGCTGGCGCCGCACGAGTGCGTGGTGGTTGAAGACGCGCCGGCCGGCATTCTCTCCGGCCTGGCCGCGGGCTGCCAGGTGATCGCGGTCAACGCGCCGGCGGATACGCCGAAGCTGGAGCAGGTCGACCTGCGGCTGGATTCGCTGGCGCAGATCGCCGTCGATAAAACGGCGCAGGGCGCGATCGTTCGCCGGCTGGCCTGAGCGGCATTATCTTCACCCTAATTGATTAGACCCCGCTTCGGCGGGGTTTTTTTATGCTATTTTTTAGACCCTTGGATATTTGCCGGATGAGGCCGTTTTGAACAGCGAATTACTGTGGGTGCTGAGTTTACTGCTGATTGCCATCGTGCTGTTTACCACCAACAAGCTGCGTATGGACGTGGTGGCGCTGTTGGTGATCATCGCCTTCGTGCTGAGCGGCACGCTCAGCCTGCAGGAGGCGACGGTCGGTTTCAGCGATCCCAACGTGATTTTGATCGCCGCGCTGTTCGTGATCGGCGAAGGGCTGGTGCGCACCGGCGTGGCCTATCAGGTCGGCGACTGGCTGGTGAAAGTGGCCGGCAGCAGCGAAACCAAAATGTTGATGCTGCTGATGGTGACGGTCGCCGGGCTGGGCGCGTTCATGAGCTCGACCGGCGTGGTGGCGATCTTTATCCCGGTGGTGCTCAGCGTGACGGCGAGAATGAAGATTGCGCCGGGGCGGCTGATGATGCCGCTCAGCTTCGCCGGGCTCATCAGCGGCATGATGACGCTGGTGGCCACGCCGCCAAACATGGTGGTCAACAGCGAACTGGTGCGTGAAGGCATCCATGGTTTCGGCTTCTTCAGCGTGACGCCCATCGGTCTGGCGGTGCTGGCGCTGGGCGTCGGTTACATGCTGATCGCTCGGCGTTGGCTGGGCAGCGGTGACACGGGCAAAGCCGGCGATGACTGGCAGCGCCGAACCTTCCGCGATTTGATCCGCGACTACAAGCTGACCGGCCGTGCGCGGCGGCTGGCTGTCCGCAGCGCTTCGCCGCTGATCGGGCGTTCGCTGGATGAGCTGCACCTGCGTGCGCGCTATGGCGCCAACGTGGTGGGCATTGAGCGCTGGAAACGCTTCCGGCGGGTGATGGTCAGCGCTTCCGGCAGCACCGAGCTGCGCGAGGGCGACGTCCTCTTGATCGACATGTCGGACAGCCAGGTCGATCTGCGCGAATTCTGCGGCGAGCAGCGGCTGGAGCCGATGGTGCTGCGCGGCGATTACTTCTCGGAACAGTCGCGCAACGTCGGCATGGCCGAAGTGTCGCTGATCCCGGACTCGGCGCTGCTGGGCAAAAGCCTGCGCGAAGCGGCGTTCCGCAGCCGCTACGATCTGAACGTGGTGGGCATCCGCCGCCACGGCGAGACGCTGGGCGGCAAGCTGGTGGACGAGCCGCTGGAGCTGGGCGACATCTTGCTGGTGATCGGCGACTGGAAGGCGATCCGTCAGCTGCAGGCCAAAACCCACGACTTTATCGTGCTCAATCTGCCGGCCGAGGTGGACGAAGTGGCGCCGGCCATCACGCAGGCGCCGCACGCGCTGTTTTGCCTGGCGCTGATGGTGGCGATGATGCTGACCGACGAAATCCCCAACCCGATCGCGGCGCTGATCGCCTGTCTGCTGATGGGCAAGTTCCGCTGTATCGATATGGAGAGCGCCTATAAATCGATCCATTGGCCGAGCATCAT
Source organism: Serratia sp. SM04 (assembly GCF_040280225.1). Lineage (NCBI taxonomy): Bacteria > Pseudomonadati > Pseudomonadota > Gammaproteobacteria > Enterobacterales > Yersiniaceae > Serratia > Serratia sp. SM04. Next base: position 551,157 of record NZ_JBEOQT010000021.1, read on the forward strand.
TTTGATCGTCGGCATGATGCCGTTCGCGCAGGCGCTGCAAAAGACCGGCGGGGTGGATCTGATCGTCAGCGGGCTGATGGACGTCGCCGGCGGCGCGGGGCCGCGCGTGATGCTGCTGTGCCTGTTCGTCTTGTGCGCCACCATCGGCCTGTTTATTTCCAACACCGCGACGGCGGTGCTGATGGCGCCGATCGCCATCGCCGCCGCGCGCGAAATGGGCGTTTCGCCATACCCGTTCGCGATGATTATCGCCATCGCCGCGTCCGCCGCCTTTATGACGCCGGTTTCTTCACCGGTCAACACGCTGGTGCTGGGGCCGGGCAATTACAAGTTCGGCGATTTCGTGCGTCTCGGCGTGCCGTTCACCCTGCTGGTGATGGCGGTCAGCGTGATTGTGGTGCCGTGGCTCTACGGCTTTTAACGGCGCAGCGAGGCTGCGCCGGCGGGGTTACAGCGAGCTGTCGAGGCTGATTTCGTCCAATGACAGGCTGAAGCTGGGGATGAACACGTCCATGAAGTAGTCCATTTCCGGGCTGCGGCGCTGTTCCAGGGTTTTATCCAGCCGCGCCTTGGCCAGGGTGAATTCGTTGTTGCCGGCAGAGAGTTCCTCCAGGCATTTCAGGTAGGCGCACAGTGCGTCTGCCTGCTTCACTACCTGCTTTTCATCTTCGCTGTAGTAGTGCTCATCGAGAATGGTGCGGAAATCGTTGCGCAGCTCCGCGGGGATCATGTCCAGCAGCTTTTGCTGGGCGATCTTTTCGATCTTCTTGTATTCGTGGGCGATCTGCGGATTGTAGTACTTGATCGGCGTTGGCATGTCGCCGGTGATCACTTCGCTGGCGTCGTGGTACATCGCCAGCAGCGCAACGCGGTCGGCGTTGAGGTTGCCGTTGAATTTGCGGTTTTTGATCACCGCCAACGCGTGGGCGACAAAAGCCACCTGCAGACTGTGTTCGGAAACGTTCTCGGTACGCACGTTGCGCATCAGCGGCCAGCGGTTGATCAGTTTCAGGCGGGACAGATGGGCGAAGAAATGGCTCTGGCTCATGGTGCTCTCTTTAACGGCAAGTGAGGGCCCCATTGTGAAGCAGTGACGGCGAATTTTGCAACCGGGCAGTGAGAGAAGGGCGCAACAAGGCGCTGCGCCCCAGGCGATTACTGGTGGTAGCCTTCCAGGAAGCGGCCCAGCTTGCCGACCGCCATTTCCAGCTCGTCTACGCGCGGCAGGGTGACGATGCGCACGTGATCCGGATAAGGCCAGTTGAACGCGGTGCCCTGCACCAGCAGCACTTTTTCCTGCAGCAGCAGATCCAGCACCAGTTTCTGGTCGTCGTGGATGTTGAAGCGCTTGGCGTCGATGCGTGGGAACATGTACAGCGCGCCCTGCGGCTTCACGCAAGAGACGCCCGGGATGTCGTTGAGCAGCTCCCAGGTGCGGTTGCGCTGTTCGTACAGGCGGCCGCCGGGCTGAATGAACTCGCTGATGCTCTGATAACCGCCCAGCGCGGTCTGAATGGCGTGCTGCATCGGCACGTTGGCGCACAGGCGCATCGAAGCCAGCATCTCCAGCCCTTCGATATAGCCTTTGGCGTGCTTCTTCGGCCCGTTCAGCACCATCCAGCCCTGGCGGAAGCCCGCCACGCGGTAGGTTTTCGACAGGCCGTTGAAGGTGACGGTCAGCAAATCCGGCGCCAGCGCGGCGATCGAGTGGTGCTCGGCTTCGTCATACAGGATCTTGTCGTAGATCTCGTCGGCGAAGATGATCAGGTTGTGTTGACGGGCGATCTCGACGATCTGTTCCAGCAGCGCTTTGCTGTAAACCGCGCCGGTCGGGTTGTTCGGGTTGATGATCACGATGCCGCGGGTGCGCGGGGTGATCTTGCTGATGATGTCGTCCAGATCCGGGAACCAGCCGGCCTGCTCATCGCACAGGTAGTGCACGGCCTTGCCGCCGGACAGCGATACCGCGGCGGTCCACAGCGGGTAGTCCGGCGCCGGCACCAGCATTTCGTCGCCGCTGTTGAGCAGCGCCTGCATGGATTGGACGATCAGTTCCGAGACGCCGTTGCCAATGTAGATATCCTCAACGGTCACGTCACGCATGTTGCGCGCCTGATAGTGCTGCATGATCGCTTTACGCGCCGAGAAGAGGCCCTTGGAGTCGGAATAGCCTTGCGCCGTGGGCAGATTGCGGATCACGTCGACCAGGATTTCGTCAGGGGCGTCGAAACCGAACGGGGCAGGGTTGCCGATGTTCAGTTTCAGGACTTTGTTGCCTTCTTCTTCAAGACGTTTGGCTTCTTTAAGCACCGGGCCGCGAATGTCATAGCAGACGTTGTCCAGTTTGCTGGATTTCTCAATGGGGGACATAAAAAGTTGAGCCTTTTGCTGGGATAGGGGCGCTCCTACCGTGGGACGCCGCAACCCGCCCAATGTACTCCTGGCGTAGTTGCTTTTGAAGGGTTTTGCACGCCTTTGGTGCAAATGCATGTCGTAACGGGAGATTTTAGTTATGATAAGCAAAGGTAAAGTTATTTTGTGGTTCATAATTTCATGAACTATAATTTTACTAGGGTTTTGTTCTGTAAAATCCCGCATCGATAAACGCGACGTGCCGGCGATCGCGGCCGGCAGCAGTGAACTGATAAGCCGAAAGTGAGAATGGGCTTCAATAAACTGTAAAGGAACGATAATACCGGAGTTGTCTGATAGCGGGTTGTCGGTTAGCGCACCACACTAAGAAAATGGCATATTTACATTAGTTTTACTTTATATTTTAGCTTAAGCATTGTTTATGTGGTTATAGGATTATTATTTAAAGTAAAAATCTTACTGATTGAATTTATTAAATTCATTGAGTAGTAACACGAAGTCGATATCGTTAATTATTTATCTTTTTTGCTCTGTAATGCAGTCTGGTCGCCGGTTGATAAGGGTTCTCAGTAGCACGAATGGAGTGGAAATTAGGCAGTATGAATGAGTAAAATCTCAGGTTCGGTGGGGGTTTTCCCTTTCCACCGATATTCAGCCCCCCGCGTTCTATAAGCACCATCGATAGATCGCATTTTAAAAAGCGATAGAGGTAACGAATCATAAGTAATTTTTTTGCCCTCCACTTATGAGTGGGGTACTGTCATAACAGGCTCCGTCCTTTTCAACGGCGTCTGAGAAACACACCAGGGTAGTAGTTCGTAAATTAGAATTTAAAAAAGTGAAGAATACACTATGACAACTGCAAATCGTCCGATACTTAATCTCGACCTCGATCTGCTAAGAACCTTTGTTGCGGTTGCTGATTTGAATACCTTCGCGGCGGCGGCCGTCGCCGTATGCCGTACTCAATCAGCCGTCAGTCAACAAATGCAGCGATTAGAGCAACTGGTCGGCAAAGAACTGTTTGCCCGCCATGGGCGCAACAAACTCCTGACTGAGCATGGTATTCAGCTTCTCGGTTATGCCAGGAAGATCCTGCGCTTTAACGACGAAGCCTGTACCTCGCTGATGTACAACAATATTAAAGGTGTTCTGACCATCGGCGCTTCCGACGACACCGCCGATACCATTCTGCCTTTCCTGCTGAACCGCGTGACCGCCATCTATCCGAAGCTGTCCATTGACGTGCGCGTAAAGCGCAGCACGACGATGGTCGATCTGCTGGAAGAGGGCGAGATCGATCTGGCGGTGACCACGGCCGATCCGGCCGGGCACCCGCACATCGTGCTGCGCACATCGCCGACGCTGTGGTACTGCGCCGCCGATTACCACTATCAGGCCGGCGAACCGATCCCGCTGGTGGTGATGGATGAGCCAAGCCCGTTCCGCGCGCTGGCGATCAAGCAGCTGGACGAAGCCGGTATCCCGTGGCGCATCGCCTACGTCGCCTCCACGCTGTCCGCGGTGCGGGCGGCCTGTAAGGCCGGCCTGGGCGTGACCGCGCGGCCGATCGAGATGATGAGCCCCGACCTGCGGGTGCTGGGGGCGGTGGAAGGTTTGCCGCCGCTGCCGGATACCCAGTATGCGCTGTGCAAAAACGCGCAGTGCAGCAACGAATTGGCGATGGCCATCTTCAGCGCAATGCAGGGCGGCAATGACAGCTATGGCTTCAACGGCGCGGAAGCCGGTCTCCAGGGCGATCAGGATGACGCCAGCCTGGTAGACGAAGAAGAATAACGCCGCGGCGTTAGATCTGATGAAAACCTCTGCTTCGGCGGAGGTTTTTTTTGTCCTTTTTTTGGCGATTTTTACTGTTATAGGGATTTAATGACGATTTTGTTATGAGTTGGCTGTTTTATTAACTTTTAAGCGTTGCTGAAAAGAGAGTTTGGCCGGGTTTAAGACGCTGAGTGTGTTTTTTGAGCAATAAGATTGAATGGGTTAAAGGCATGGTAATAGAAGGGTTATTTTGTTAGCTTATAGCGGCCGTTTTTGCGGCTTAATTTGAGGAAAATTGTTAAAGGGCCACACTTTTTTTGAGGATTTATGCTGAAAACGTGTCCTGGATCAAAAAAATACCCCTAGGTAGTGAGTGGAAGAACAGGGAATTCCTGAGACAATGGTATAGTAAAACTGAAATGTGCACGTTGGTTTATATCTATCTGTTTCTACACAAAAATTAACTGACACGATTTAGCCAGCCCCTGGCGCATCAAATGTTAATCAAATGATACGTATGTAAACTAGTGTGTAGATACTTTTGTCAAAGTTGACAAAAGGTTATAGAAAGGAGTAAAAAGCCCACAGAAAAACGCTGCCTAACTCGCTGTAAAAGCAGTTTGTTTGTGTGGTTATTTATCCTTCCCTTAAATCGATGTGGCGCACTAACTGCCGGTGACAAGAGCAGCGCGATCGACGCCACTTTTGATGAGTAAGCATAGAGTATGTCAACAACCACTGAAGTTATCGCTCATCACTGGGCGCTCGCCGTATTTCTCGTCGTGGCTATCGGGCTCTGCGGCTTAATGCTGCTGGGTGCGTTCTTCTTGGGCGGGAGAGCCCGGGCGCGCGCCAAACACACCCCGTTTGAATCAGGCATCGACTCGGTCGGTACGGCGCGCATGCGCTTGTCCGCCAAGTTCTACCTGGTGGCCATGTTCTTCGTTATTTTCGACGTTGAAGCCTTATACCTGTACGCCTGGTCGGTCTCGGTTCGCGAGAGCGGCTGGGTAGGCTTTATCGAAGCCGCCATTTTCATTTTGGTGCTATTGGCCGGTCTGGTTTATCTGGTGCGCATCGGCGCGTTGGATTGGACTCCGGCGCGTTCCCAACGCCGCAGCAAACCGAGCACGATCACTAACACCAACAGTCATCCGCAGTAACAGCGAGGCATTAAGATGGACTATACGCTCACCCGCATAGACCCGAACGGTGAGAACGACCGTTATCCCCTGCAAAAACAGGAGATCGTCGCCGATCCCCTGGAACAACAGGTCCACCGCACGGTTTACATGGGTAAACTCGAACATGCGCTGCATGACATGGTGAACTGGGGGCGTAAAAACTCTATTTGGCCGTATAACTTCGGCCTTTCGTGCTGTTACGTGGAGATGGTGACGTCGTTTACCGCCGTTCACGACGTGGCGCGTTTCGGTGCGGAAGTACTGCGCGCCTCCCCGCGTCAGGCTGACCTGATGGTGGTGGCCGGTACCTGCTTCACCAAGATGGCCCCGGTCATCCAGCGCCTGTACGAGCAGATGCTGGAACCTAAGTGGGTGATCTCGATGGGCGCCTGCGCCAACTCCGGCGGCATGTACGACATCTATTCCGTGGTGCAGGGCGTGGACAAGTTCCTGCCGGTCGACGTGTACATTCCCGGCTGCCCGCCGCGTCCGGAAGCCTATATGCAAGCGCTGATGCTGCTGCAGGAATCCATCGGCAAAGAACGTCGCCCGCTGTCGTGGGTTGTCGGCGATCAGGGCGTTTACCGCGCCAATATGCAGTCTGAAAGAGAGCGTAAACACGGCGAGCGCATCGCGGTGACCAACCTCCGGACGCCTGACGAGATTTAAGACGTTCATTTAACGTCCATCTTAGTGCGCTATTGGTTAACACAGCGAAAAGTGAAACTTGCGGCGAATAACCCTTTAGTGTGGTGAAAAAAAATTATGACAGATTTGACGACGCACGACGCCTTGCCTGCCTGGCAGACCCGAGATCACCTTGACGACCCGGTGATCGGCGAACTGCGCAACCGTTTTGGGCCGGAAGCCTTTACTGTTCAGGCCACCCGTACCGGCATGCCCGTGGTATGGGTTAAACCTGACCAGTTGCTGGAAGTAATGACGTTCCTGAGAAAACAGCCGAAGCCGTATGTCATGCTGTTCGATCTGCATGGCGTGGACGAACGTCTTCGCACCCACCGCGATGGCCTGCCCGCTGCGGATTTCTCCGTTTTCTACCATCTGATTTCCATCGAACGCAACCGCGACATCATGCTGAAGGTGGCGCTGTCTGAAAAAGACCTGCACGTGCCGACGGCGACCAAGGTGTTCCCGAACGCCAACTGGTATGAGCGCGAGACCTGGGAAATGTTCGGCATCACCTTCGACGGCCACCCGCACCTGTCGCGCATCATGATGCCGCAGACCTGGGAAGGGCACCCGCTGCGCAAGGACTACCCGGCGCGCGCCACCGAATTCGATCCTTTCGTGCTGACCAAGCAGAAAGAAGATCTGGAGATGGAAGCGCTGACCTTCAAGCCGGAAGACTGGGGCATGAAGCGCGGCACCGAGAACGAAGATTTCATGTTCCTCAACCTCGGCCCGAACCACCCGTCCGCGCACGGTGCGTTCCGCATCATTCTGCAGCTGGACGGCGAAGAGATCGTCGACTGCGTGCCGGATATCGGCTATCACCACCGCGGTGCCGAGAAGATGGGCGAGCGCCAATCCTGGCACAGCTACATTCCGTACACCGACCGTATCGAGTACCTCGGCGGCTGCGTGAACGAAATGCCTTACGTGCTGGCGGTCGAGAAGCTGGCCGGCATCAAGGTGCCGGAGCGCGTCGACACCATCCGCGTGATGCTGTCCGAGCTGTTCCGCATCAACAGCCACCTGCTGTACATCTCCACCTTCATTCAGGACGTCGGCGCGATGACCCCGGTGTTCTTCGCCTTTACCGACCGTCAGAAAATCTACGATCTGGTGGAAGCGATCACCGGTTTCCGTATGCACCCGGCCTGGTTCCGCATCGGCGGCGTCGCGCACGATCTGCCGCGCGGCTGGGATCGCCTGCTGCGTGAATTCCTCGACTGGATGCCGAAGCGTCTGGACTCCTACGTGAAAGCGGCGCTGAAGAACAGCATCCTGAAAGGCCGTTCCATCGGCGTAGCGTCTTACAACGCCAAAGAAGCGCTGGAGTGGGGCGTGACCGGCGCCGGCCTGCGCGCCACTGGCGTCGAGTTCGACGTGCGTAAATGGCGTCCGTACTCCGGCTACGAGAACTTCGACTTCGAAGTGCCGGTCGGCGACGGCACCAGCGACTGCTACACCCGCGTGATGCTGAAGGTGGAAGAGCTGCGCCAGAGCCTGCGCATCCTCGAACAGTGCCTGAACAACATGCCGGAAGGCCCGTTCAAGGCCGATCACCCGCTGACTACGCCGCCGCCGAAAGAGCGCACGCTGCAGCACATTGAAACGCTGATCACCCACTTCCTGCAGGTTTCCTGGGGCCCGGTGATGCCAGCCAACGAATCATTCCAGATGATTGAAGCCACCAAAGGGATCAACAGCTACTACCTGACCAGCGACGGCAGCACCATGAGCTACCGCACCCGGGTACGTACGCCGAGCTTTGCGCACCTGCAGCAGATCCCATCGGTCATCCGTGGCAGCCTGGTTTCCGACCTGATCGTCTATCTGGGTAGTATCGATTTTGTTATGTCAGATGTGGACCGCTAATTATGCACTCTCAAAAAGACAATCACGCAGTCAATGATGCGCTCGAGCCCATCAACGCAGCCGCTCCTCAGAGCGGCGTTGATGCATTTGTACTGAGTGCGGAAGAACGTGATGCGATCGAGCACGAAAAGCATCATTACGAGGATCCGCGCGCCGCTTCCATCGAAGCACTGAAAATTGTGCAGAAGCAGCGCGGCTGGGTTCCGGACGGTGCGATTTACGCCATCGCGGAAGTGCTGGGCATCCCCGCCAGCGACGTAGAAGGCGTGGCCACGTTCTACAGCCAGATTTTCCGTCAGCCGGTAGGACGTCACGTGATCCGTTATTGTGACAGCGTTGTTTGTCACATCACCGGTTACCAGGGCATTCAGGCCGCTATCGAGAAGAAGCTGAACATCAAGCCGGGTCAAACCACCTTTGATGGCCGCTTCACGCTGCTGCCGACCTGCTGTCTGGGCAACTGCGATAAAGGGCCGACCATGATGATTGATGACGACACTCACAGTCAGCTGAAGCCTGAAGATATCGAGACGCTACTGGAGCAGTATCAATGACCAAGCACATTGTACGCACTCCCGAAACGCATCCGCTGACCTGGCGGCTGCGTGATGACAAGCAGCCGCTGTGGCTGGACGAATACCGCAGCAAAAACGGCTATGCCGGCGCAGAAAAGGCCCTCAAAGGCCTGGCCCCGGACGAGATCGTCAACCTGGTGAAAGACTCCGGGCTGAAGGGCCGCGGCGGCGCGGGCTTCTCCACCGGTTTGAAGTGGAGCCTGATGCCGAAGGACGAATCCATGAACATCCGTTACCTGCTGTGTAACGCCGATGAGATGGAGCCGGGCACCTATAAAGACCGCCTGCTGATGGAGCAGCTGCCGCACCTGCTGGTGGAAGGCATGCTGATCTCCGCGTTCGCGCTGAAAGCCTACCGTGGGTACATCTTCCTGCGCGGTGAGTACATCGAAGCGGCGGCGCATCTGCGTCGCGCCATCGCGGAAGCCACCGAAGCCGGCTATCTGGGCAAGAACATTCTCGGCACCGGATTTGATTTCGAGCTGATCGTGCACACCGGCGCCGGCCGTTACATCTGCGGCGAAGAAACCGCGCTGATCAACTCGCTGGAAGGCCGCCGCGCCAACCCGCGCTCCAAGCCGCCATTCCCGGCCAGCGCCGGCGTGTGGGGCAAGCCGACCTGCGTCAACAACGTCGAAACGCTGTGCAACGTACCGGCCATTTTGGCGAACGGCGTGGAGTGGTACACCGGCATCTCCGGCAGTGAGGACAAAGGCACCAAGCTGATGGGCTTCTCTGGCCGGGTGAAAAATCCGGGCGTTTGGGAGCTGCCGTTCGGCACCACCGCGCGCGAGATCCTGGAAGACTACGCCGGCGGCATGCGCGACGGTCTGCGCTTCAAAGCTTGGCAGCCAGGCGGCGCGGGGACTGACTTCCTGACCGCCGATCACCTCGATCTGCCGATGGAATACGGTGCGATCGGCAAAGCCGGCAGCCGTCTCGGCACCGCGCTGGCGATGGCGGTAGACCACGAGATTGGCATGGTGCCGCTGGTGCGTAACCTGGAAGAGTTCTTCGCCCGCGAGTCCTGCGGCTGGTGTACGCCATGCCGCGACGGCCTGCCGTGGAGCGTGAAGATCCTGCGTGCGTTGGAAAACGGCGAAGGGCAGCCGGGGGATATCGAAACCCTCGAACAGCTGTGCCGTTCCCTCGGCCCGGGCAAAACCTTCTGCGCCCACGCGCCAGGTGCCGTAGAGCCACTGCAAAGCGCGATTAAATATTTCCGTGAAGAGTTCGAGGCGGGTATCGCCGTGCAGCACTTCGGCAACGCCCATGCGATTGGCGGCATTCAGCCGAACAATCTGCTGAAGCAGCGCTGGTAAGCCGACTCGCCCGAACACGGCCAGAATTTTTGATTAACGCCTGCCGCAAGGCAGGCCACTTGGAAGCATGCTGACTATGGCTACGATTCATGTAGACGGCAAAGAGTATGAGGTAGACGGGGCGGACAACCTGCTGCAGGCTTGTCTCTCCCTCGGCCTTGATATTCCTTACTTTTGCTGGCATCCGGCGCTGGGAAGCGTCGGCGCTTGCCGCCAATGTGCGGTAAAGCAATACCAAAACGCGGAAGATACGCGCGGCCGTTTGGTGATGTCCTGTATGACCCCGGCATCCGATGGCACCTTCATCTCCATCGATGACGGCGAAGCGAAGCAGTTCCGTGAAAGCGTGGTCGAGTGGTTGATGACCAACCACCCGCACGATTGCCCGGTGTGTGAAGAAGGCGGTAACTGTCACCTGCAGGATATGACGGTAATGACCGGCCACAGCTTCCGCCGCTACCGCTTCACCAAGCGCACCCACAACAACCAGGAGCTGGGGCCGTTTATCTCGCATGAGATGAACCGCTGCATCGCCTGCTACCGCTGCGTGCGTTACTACAAAGACTATGCGGACGGCACCGACTTCGGCGTGTATGGTGCGCACGATAACGTCTACTTCGGTCGCCCGGAAAGCGGCACGCTGGAAAGCGAGTTCTCCGGCAACCTGGTGGAAGTGTGCCCGACCGGCGTATTCACCGACAAAACGCACTCCGAGCGCTACAACCGTAAATGGGACATGCAGTTCGCGCCGAGCATTTGCCAGCAGTGCAGCATCGGCTGTAACACCAGCCCGGGCGAGCGCTATGGCGAGCTGCGCCGTATCGAAAACCGTTACAACGGCAGCGTGAACCACTACTTCCTGTGCGACCGCGGCCGCTTCGGTTACGGCTACGTCAACCAGAAAGATCGTCCGCGTCAACCGCAGCAGCTGCGCGGCGATGACTGGATCACCCTGAACGCCGAGCAGGCGATGCAGGGCGCGGCGGACATCCTGCGTCAGGCGAAGAAAACCATCGGCATCGGCTCCCCGCGCGCCAGCCTGGAAAGCAACTTCGCACTGCGCGAGCTGGTCGGCGCCGAGAACTACTACACCGGTATCGCTCAGGCGGAGCAATCACGCCTGGCGCTGATGCTGAACGTGCTGAAGAACGGCGGCGTCCATACGCCGGCGCTGCGTGAGATCGAAGATTACGACGCGGTGCTGGTGCTGGGCGAAGACCTGACGCAAACCGGCGCGCGCATCGCGCTGTCCGTGCGCCAGGCCGTCAAGGGCAAAGCCCGCGCGATGGCGGCGGCGCAACGCGTGGCCGACTGGCAGATCGCGGCGGTGCAGAACATCGGCCAGCACGCCAAGTACCCGCTGTTCACCACCAACGTCGACAACACCCGCCTGGACGACATCGCCGCCTGGAACTACCGCGCGCCGGTGGACGAGCAGGCGCGCTTCGGCTTCGCCATCGCTCACGCGTTGGACAGCGCGGCGCCGGCGGTGAACGATCTGGCTGAAGGCCTGAACAAGAAAGTCGATATCATCGTGCAGGCGCTGACCGGCGCACGCAAACCGCTGATTATTACCGGCAGCAACGCCGGCAGCGAAGCCATCATCGAAGCGGCGGCCAACATTGCCAAAGCGTTGAAGGGCCGCGGTTCCGATGTCGGCATCACCTTCGTGGCGGGCGCAGCCAACAGCATGGGCCTGGCGATGATCGGCGGCGGTTCGCTCGATCAGGCGCTGGAACAGCTGGCGAGCGGCGCAGCCGACACCGCTATCGTGATGGAAAACGATCTCTATCGTCATGCGCCGGCGGCGCAGGTGGATGCGGCGTTGGCTAAGGTCAACAACCTGATCGTCGCCGACCACCAGCGCACTGCGATCATGGACAAAGCCAACCTGATCCTCTCCTCGGCCAGCTTCGCCGAGAGCGACGGTACGCTGATCAACCAGGAAGGCCGCGCGCAGCGCTTCTTCCAGGTATACGATCCGGCCTACTACGACGACGCCAAGAAGAATCAGTTCACCGTGATGCTGGAAAGCTGGCGCTGGATGCACTCGCTGCACTCCACCTACACCAGCCGCCACGTGGACTGGACCCAGCTCGATGACGTGATCGCCGCTTGCGTCGCCGCGTTGCCGCAGCTGCAGGGCATCGTCGACGCCGCGCCGGACGCGACTTTCCGCATTCGCGGTCAGAAGCTGGCGCGTTCGCCGCACCGCTCCAGCGGCCGTACCGCCATGCGCGCCAACATCAGCGTGCACGAGCCGCGTCAGCCGCAGGATAAAGACACCATGTTCGCCTTCTCGATGGAAGGGAACAACAGTCCGCTGGCCGATCGTCAGCAGATCCCGTTCGCCTGGGCGCCAGGCTGGAACTCACCGCAGGCATGGAACAAGTTCCAGGCCGAAGTGGGCGGCAAACTGCGCCACGGCGATCCGGGCGTGCGCCTGATCGAAGCGGGGGAGGGCAGCCTCGGTTACTTCGACCGCGTGCCTGCCGCGTTCAATCCGAACGACGGCTGGCGTGTCGCGCCGTACTACCACCTGTTCGGCAGCGACGAAATGTCGCAGCGCTCTCACGTGATCCAGCAGCGCATGCCGGAAGCCTACGTGATGGTCAACCCGGCCGACGCGGCGACGCTTGGCGTCAACGCGGGCAGCCTGGTGGAGTTCAGCTGTGCGGGCCAGACCCTGCGTCTGCCGGTGCGTCTGAGTGAAACCCTGACCCAGGGCCAGGTTGGTTTGCCGCTCGGCTTGCCAGGGATCCCGCCGATCTTGGTGGGTGCTAAGGTAGACAATCTGCGGGAGGCGGCACGATGAGCTGGTTTACCCCTGAGGTGATCGACATTCTGATCGCCATTCTTAAAGCGGTCGTGATCCTGTTGGTGGTCGTGGCGTGCGGGGCATTCATGAGCTTTGGCGAACGTCGCCTGCTCGGCCTGTTCCAGAACCGCTACGGACCGAACCGCGTAGGCTGGGGCGGCTCGCTGCAGCTGGTCGCCGACATGATCAAAATGTTCTTCAAGGAAGACTGGGTGCCGAGATTCTCCGACCGGGTGATCTTCACCCTGGCGCCGATGATCGCCTTTACTTCTCTGTTGCTGGCATTTGCCATCGTGCCGGTCAGCCCGACCTGGGCGGTGTCCGATCTCAACATCGGTATTCTGTTCTTCCTGATGATGGCCGGCCTGGCGGTGTACGCCGTGCTGTTCGCCGGATGGTCGAGCAACAACAAATACTCGCTGTTGGGCGCGATGCGCGCCTCCGCGCAAACCCTGAGCTACGAAGTGTTCATCGGCCTGTCGCTGATGGGCGTGGTGATGCAGGCGGATTCGTTCAACATGCAGGCCATCGTTGAATCCCAGGCGCACGTCTGGAACGTCATTCCGCAGTTCTTCGGCTTCGTGACCTTCGCGATCGCCGGCGTGGCGGTGTGTCACCGTCACCCGTTTGACCAGCCGGAAGCCGAGCAGGAACTGGCCGACGGTTACCACATCGAATATTCCGGCATGAAGTTCGGTCTGTTCTTCGTGGGGGAATACATCGGTATCGTCACCGTGTCCGCCCTGATTGTGACGTTGTTCTTCGGCGGCTGGCAGGGTCCGTTCCTGCCGCCATTCATCTGGTTCGCGTTGAAAACGGCCTTCTTCATGATGATGTTCATCCTGATCCGTGCCGCGCTGCCGCGTCCGCGTTATGACCAGGTGATGTCCTTCGGCTGGAAAGTGTGCCTGCCGCTGACGCTGCTGAACCTGCTGGCAACCGCCGCGGTCATTTTGTACAACGCTCAATAAGGGGTGAATAAACCATGACATTGAAAGAGTTAGTGGTTGGTTTCGGCACCCAGGTGCGCAGCATTTGGATGATTGGCATGCATGCCTTCGCCAAGCGCGAAACCCAGATGTATCCGGAAGAACCGGTTTACCTGCCGCCGCGCTACCGCGGCCGCATCGTGCTGACGCGCGATCCGGACGGCGAAGAGCGCTGCGTCGCCTGTAACCTGTGTGCGGTTGCCTGCCCGGTCGGCTGTATCTCGCTGCAAAAAGCGGAGCAGAAAGACGGCCGTTGGTATCCGGAGTTCTTCCGCATCAACTTCTCGCGCTGCATTTTCTGCGGTCTGTGCGAAGAGGCTTGCCCGACTACCGCTATCCAGCTGACGCCGGATTTCGAACTGGGTGAGTACAAGCGTCAGGATCTGGTGTACGAAAAAGAAGATCTGTTGATCTCGGGGCCGGGTAAATATCCGGAATATAACTTCTACCGGATGGCCGGTATGGCGATTGACGGCAAAGCCAAAGGCGAAGCCGAAAACGAAGCCAAACCGATCGACGTCAAAGGTCTGTTGCCCTAAGGAGCCAGCAAGCATGGAAATTGCATTTTACCTGGCAGGTTTGATTGCGGTGGCCGCGACGATTCGCGTGATCACCCATACCAACCCTGTGCATGCGCTGCTGTATCTGATCGTCTCGTTATTGGCGATCTCGGCAGTCTTCTTCTCGCTCGGCGCCTACTTTGCCGCCGCGTTGGAAATCATCGTCTATGCGGGCGCCATCATGGTGCTGTTCGTGTTCGTGGTGATGATGCTGAACCTCGGCAACGTGCAGCAGCAAGAGCGCGACTGGATGAAGCCGACGGTGTGGATCGGGCCTGGCCTGTTGTCGCTGGCGCTGCTGGTGGTATTGATCGTCGCGATCCGCAGCGTATCCGACCAGGGTATCAGCGGCGAGATGGTCGACGCGAAGGCGGTGGGCATCAGCCTGTTCGGGCCTTACGTATTGGCGGTTGAGCTGGCTTCAATGCTGCTGTTGGCGGGTCTGGTTGTCGCCTTCCATATCGGCCGCGAGCACAAACCTGGCGAGGTGCTGAGCAACGCGCCGGCGAGTGGCGAAATGGCGAGAAGAAAATCGGAGGAGCAAGCATGATCCCTCTTCAACACGGCCTGATCCTGGCGGCTATCCTGTTTGTGCTCGGGCTGACCGGGCTGCTGGTGCGCCGCAACCTGCTGTTTATGCTGATCAGCCTGGAAGTGATGATCAACGCTGCGGCGTTGGCGTTTATCGTGGCGGGAAGCTACTGGGGCCAGGCGGACGGGCAGGTGATGTACATCCTGGCGATCAGCCTGGCGGCAGCCGAGGCCAGTATCGGCCTGGCGCTGCTGCTGCAGCTCTACCGTCGTCGTCATACCCTGAATATTGATACTGTCAGTGAGATGCGCGGATGAACCTATTATATTTAACAATTCTGCTACCGCTGATCGGGTTCCTGCTGTTGGCATTTTCCCGCGGTCGTTGGTCTGAGAACACGGCGGCTACCGTCGGCGTGGGCTCTATCGGCCTGGCTGCGCTGGTCACGGTGTATGTGGCGATGGATTTCTTCGCCCAGAAAGCCGCCGGCGTGCAGCTGTTCGAGCAAAGCCTGTGGACCTGGATGGCCGTCGGCAACTTCAATATCGGCGTGACCCTGGTGCTGGACGGCCTGTCGCTGACCATGCTGTCGGTGGTCACCGGCGTCGGCTTCTTCATCCACATGTTCGCCTCCTGGTACATGCGCGGTGAAGAGGGCTATTCGCGCTTCTTCGCTTACACCAACCTGTTTATCGCCAGCATGGTGGTCTTGGTGCTGGCGGACAACCTGCTGCTGATGTATCTGGGTTGGGAAGGCGTGGGCCTGTGCAGCTACCTGTTGATCGGTTTCTACTACAAAGATCCGGCCAACGGCGCGGCGGCGATGAAAGCCTTCATCGTGACCCGCGTGGGCGACGTGTTCCTGGCGTTCGCGCTGTTCATCCTCTACAACGAGCTGGGCACGCTGAATATCCGCGAGCTGATGATCCTGGCGCCGCAGAAACTGGCGGTGGGCGATACGGCCATCACTTGGGCAACCCTGATGCTGCTGGGCGGCGCGGTCGGTAAATCGGCGCAGCTGCCGTTGCAAACCTGGTTGGCGGACGCGATGGCGGGCCCAACCCCGGTTTCCGCACTGATCCACGCGGCGACCATGGTGACCGCGGGCGTCTATCTGATCGCCCGTACGCACGGCCTGTTCCTGATGGCGCCGGAAGTGCTGCACCTGGTGGGCATCGTCGGTGCGGTCACTCTGCTGCTGGCCGGCTTCGCCGCGCTGGTGCAGACCGACATCAAGCGCGTGCTCGCTTACTCCACCATGAGCCAGATCGGTTACATGTTCCTGGCGCTGGGCGTGCAGGCATGGGACGCGGCGATCTTCCACCTGATGACCCACGCGTTCTTCAAGGCGCTGCTGTTCCTGTCGTCCGGTTCGGTGATCCTGGCTTGCCACCACGAGCAAAACATCTTCAAGATGGGCGGCCTGCGCAAGAGCATCCCGCTGGTGTACGTCTGCTTCCTGGTGGGTGGCGCGGCGCTGTCTGCGTTGCCGCTGGTCACGGCCGGCTTCTTCAGTAAGGACGAGATCCTGGCGGGCGCGATGGCCAACGGCCACATCAACCTGATGGTGGCCGGCCTGGTCGGCGCGTTCATGACCTCGCTGTACACCTTCCGTATGATTTTCATCGTGTTCCACGGCGAAGAGAAAATCAAAGCGCATGCCGGTAAAGGCATCACTCACCACCTGCCGCTGCTGGTTCTGCTGGTGCTGTCCACCTTCGTTGGTGCGATGATCGTGCCGCCGTTGCAGGGCGTGTTGCCGGAGACGACCGAGCTGGCGCACGGCAGCGTGCTGACGCTGGAAATCACCTCCGGCGTGGTGGCTATCGTCGGCATTCTGCTGGCGGCCGCGCTGTGGCTGGGCAAACGCAGCCTGGTCAACAGCATCGCCAACAGCGCGCCGGGGCGTTTCTTCTCGACCTGGTGGTTCCATGCCTGGGGCTTCGACTGGCTGTATGACAAAGTGTTCGTCAAGCCGTACCTGGGCATTGCGAAGCTGCTGCAGCGCGATCCGCTGAACTCGCTGATGAACCTGCCGGCCGTCTTCTCCCGCTGGGGGAACCGCGGTCTGACGGTGAGTGAGAACGGTCAGGTGCGTTGGTATATAGCGTCTATGGGTGTGGGTGCAGTGGTCGTATTGGCTCTGTTGATTTTGGTTTAATTGAATAATTTAAACAGACGCATTTTTCGGGCGTAGCGCCGGGCAGGCGCTACGTACAAAGTTTGAAATTATTCGTATAAGGGACACAAAACGCCATGCTATTACCTTGGCTAATTCTTATCCCCTTTATCGGCGGTCTGCTGTGCTGGCAGCTTGAGCGCTTCGGTACTAAGGTGCCGCGCTGGATAGCGCTGATCGCAATGGGGCTGACGTTGGCGCTCTCTCTGCAGCTGTGGCTGCAGGGCGGCTATACCTTGACCACGCCGAAAGGCATTCCGCAGTGGCAGAGCGAATTCCTGCTGCCGTGGATCCCGCGCTTCGGTATCTCCATCCACCTGGCGCTGGACGGCTTGTCGCTGCTGATGGTGGTGTTGACCGGTCTGCTGGGCGTGCTGGCGATCCTCTGTTCCTGGCGTGAAATCCAGAAGTATCAGGGCTTCTTCCACCTCAACCTGCTGTGGATCCTGGGCGGCGTTATCGGCGTGTTCCTCGCCATCGACATGTTCCTGTTCTTCTTCTTCTGGGAAATGATGTTGGTGCCGATGTACTTCCTGATCGCGTTGTGGGGCCACAAGGCGTCGGACGGTAAAACCCGCATCACCGCGGCGACCAAGTTCTTCATCTACACCCAGGCCAGCGGTCTGGTGATGCTGATTGCGATCCTGGGCCTGGTGTTCGTGCACTACAACGCCACCGGCGTGTGGACCTTCGATTACGAAGACCTGCTGCAAACGCCGATGTCCCACAACGTGCAATATCTGTTGATGCTGGGCTTCTTCATCGCCTTCGCGGTGAAAATGCCGGTGGTGCCGCTGCACGGCTGGTTGCCGGACGCGCACAGCCAGGCGCCGACCGCAGGTTCCGTCGATCTGGCGGGCATCTTGCTGAAAACCGCGGCCTACGGCCTGCTGCGTTTCAGCCTGCCGCTGTTCCCTGAGGCTTCGCACGAGTTTGCGCCAATCGCCATGTGGCTGGGCGTGATCGGCATCTTCTACGGCGCCTGGATGGCGTTCGCGCAGACCGACATCAAGCGTCTGATCGCCTACACCTCGGTTTCGCACATGGGCTTCGTGCTGATCGCCATCTACACCGGCAGCCAGTTGGCTTATCAGGGCGCGGTGATCCAGATGATCGCGCACGGTCTGTCCGCCGCCGGTATGTTTATCATCTGCGGCCAGCTGTATGAGCGCCTGCATACCCGCGACATGCGTCAGATGGGCGGCCTGTGGGGGCGTATCAAGTTCATCCCTGCGCTGTCGCTGTTCTTCGCCGTGGCTACGCTGGGGATGCCGGGTACCGGTAACTTCGTCGGCGAATTCATGATTCTGTTCGGCAGCTACCAGGTGGTGCCGGTGATCACCGTGATCTCCACCTTCGGTCTGGTGTTCGCTTCGGTTTACTCGCTGATCATGATGCAGCGCGCTTATTACGGTGCGCCTAAATCCGACCAGCCGCTGCAGGGCATGACCGCGCGCGAACTGTTCATCATTCTGCTGCTGGTGGTGTTGCTGGTTCTGCTGGGGGTTTACCCGCAGCCGATTCTGGATACTTCCAACGCGGCGATGAGCAACGTGCAACACTGGTTTGGTTCGTCAGTTTCAGCAATTTCAACAACAAGGCCGTAATTCGCCATGACAATAACTCCTCAACAACTGATCGCACTGCTGCCGCTGTTGATCGTCGGATTGACGGTGGTGGTTGTGATGCTAGGCATTGCGTGGCGACGCGACCACTTTATCAACGCCACCCTGACCGTGATCGGTCTCAACCTGGCGCTGCTTTCGCTGTACTTTGTCGGCCAGGCAGGCCCAATGGACGTCACCCCGCTGCTGCGGGTTGACGGTTACTCGATGTTCTACACCGGGCTGGTGCTGCTGGCGAGTCTGGCGACCTGCACCTTCGCCTATCCGTGGCTGGTCGGCTATCCGGATAACCGCGAAGAGTTCTACCTGCTGGTGCTGATCGCCGCCATGGGCGGCATCCTGCTGGCGAGCGCCAACCATCTGGCTTCGCTGTTCATCGGTATCGAGCTGATCTCGCTGCCGCTGTTCGGCCTGGTGGGCTACGCCTACCGCCAGAAGCGCCCGCTGGAAGCCGCCATCAAGTACATGCTGCTGTCCGCCGCCGCGTCGTCGTTCCTGCTGTTCGGCATGGCGCTGCTGTATGCCGAATCCGGCGATCTGTCGCTGGCCGGCCTCGGCAAGAGCCTGCAGGAAAACATGATGCACCAGCCGCTGATCCTGGCCGGCATGGGCATGATGATCGTCGGTCTGGGCTTCAAGCTGTCGCTGGTGCCGTTCCAACTGTGGACGCCGGACGTGTATCAGGGTGCGCCTGCGCCGGTCTCGACCTTCCTGGCGACCGCCAGCAAGATCGCGATCTTCGCGGTCGTGATGCGTCTGTTCCTGTATGCCCCGGCCGCCGACAACGAAGCGCTGCGCATGGTGCTGTCGATCATCGCGTTCTGCTCCATCTTGTTCGGTAACCTGATGGCCATCAGCCAGACCAACATCAAGCGTCTGCTGGGCTACTCGTCGATCGCTCACCTGGGCTACCTGCTGGTGGCGCTGATTGCGGTGCAAACCCATCAGCTGTCGCTGGAAACCGCCGGCGTTTACCTGGCCGGTTACCTGTTCAGCAGCCTGGGCGCCTTCGGCGTGGTCAGCCTGATGTCCAGCCCGTACCGCGGCCCGGATGCGGATTCACTGTTCTCTTATCGCGGTCTGTTCTGGCATAAGCCAATCTTGTCCGCGGTGATGACGGTGATGATGCTGTCGCTGGCCGGTATCCCGATGACGCTGGGCTTTATCGGTAAGTTCTTCGTGATCGCGATGGGCGTCAGCGCACACCTGTGGTGGCTGACCGGCGCAGTCGTGGTAGGCAGCGCCATCGGCCTGTACTACTACCTGCGCGTGACCGTCAGCCTGTTCCTCAGCGCGCCGGAATCGCTGCAGCGCGATACCCCGAACAACTGGGCGTTGACCGCCGGTGGCGTCGTGGTGCTGATCTCCGCCGCGCTGGTGCTGCTGCTGGGCGTCTATCCGCAGCCGCTGATTTCGCTGGTGCAGATGGCGCAGCCGACGTTCTGATAACGCTTCAAACGATAAAAAGGTCGCTTCGGCGGCCTTTTTTTATGGGGAAACGGCACTCAGCCGTAATGGGCGTTAAACGAGGTTTCCAGCGCCTGCACTACCGCGCGCACGCGGGCGGCGCGTTGCAAATCGGGATGCAGCACCAGCCAGATATCCACCCAGTCTTTGTTCTCCGGCAACAGGCGCACCAGCTCCGGGTCTTTGTCCGCCAAAAACGCGGAGAGCAGGCCGATGCCCAGCCCGCTGCGGGTGGCGGAACGCAGCAGTAGCTGCGAATTGCATTGCAGCACCACGTTGGGCTCGTGCAGGGCCTCGCCGCAGAAATTGTTCCAGTGGCGCGGCACCAGATCGCGCGGGAACATCAGCAGATCGTGGCCGCGCAGCTGCTCGCCCCTGAGCGGCATGCCGCGCCGCGCCAGGTAGTGTGGGCTGGCGTACAGACCCATTTCGATGGTGGCTAAGCGTTTGATGATCAGCTCATCGTCATCGGGGCGGGCGCCACGGATCGCCAGATCTGCGCCGTGGTAAGAGATATCGGCGATGTTCAGCGCCGTTAACAGCGTGACGGTGATGGCGGGGTAGCGTTCCCGCAGATCTTGCAGCGCCGGCATCACGAAGGCTTCGGCCAGGGTATCGGTGGTGGCGATGCGCACGTTGCCGCTCAGGCTTTCGTCACCGCTGGCGGCTTTGCGGTTGATCGCCTGCACCGCATTTTCCATCTTCATCACGTCCGCCAGCATTTCTTCCCCCAACGGGCTGAGGGCGAAGGATTTCGGCGTGCGGATAAACAGCTTGGAACCGAGCGCGTCCTCGAAAGCGGACAGCCGTCGACCGACGGTCGCCTGATCGACATGCAGCTGGCTGGCGGCTTTGCGTAGCGTGCCGCAGCGCGCGACGGCCAAAAAGAAGCGCGCGTCGTCCCAATTTATCATGCCATTTCCTCTCTGCAGATTTGTCGGCGCGGTAGGAAACAGGCCGGGCCGGACGAATGATAACGGGTTATATCATAAAGCGTTGCTCTGCCCTGGGGGAGAGAAAGACGGCTAGCGGCCTGCACATCGGCGGTTATTTCTCCGGTGATGCAAGAATGCATCAGGGTGATTCATTCTTGACGATACTTCGCCCGCCGCCGTAACGCTATGATAAGCCCCGTTCCCGGCCCGCCGGGTGAGAAAGATGTCGATGGCAGGCCGCCGTCTGCCGACTTTGGGAGTTGAAACATGTCAGAAAATACCGCCAGCCAGATCGCGGCGCCGCAAAATGCTCAGGCGTCGCGCAGGACCATTTTATTGTTCCTGGCGCTGGCTTTGATGTCGGCATTGCTGAACAGCAGTGCGCCGACGCCGCTTTATCCGCTGTATCAGCAGCAGTTTGCGCTGAGTTCCGTCAGCCTGACCGTCGTTTACGGTGCCTACGCCGCCGGCGTACTGATCTCTTTGTTCGGCGTCGGCAATCTGGCCGGCAAAGTGAAGGATTTGCGCAGCGTGATCGTGCCGGCATTGCTGGTGGTGTTGAGCGGTGCGCTGCTGTTTGCGCTGGCGGATACCTTTGTCATGATGCTCATGGCGCGACTGCTGGCCGGGGTGGGCACCGGGGCATTGACCGGGGCGGCAAACATCGCCCTGGTGCGTTTTGGGCCACAAGATGGCGGTAAAAACGCCGCGCTGATCGCCACGTTGTCCTTTACCACAGGGTTGGCGCTGGGCCCGATCTTCAGCGGCATCGCTTTGCAGACCGGTTTTCATCCCACGATGCTGCCGTTCATTTTCATCATGATCATTGCCGCCGTGGCGGCGTTGGGCGTGATGTTCTCGTGGCCGCGTGGCGTGGTTACGGCACCGACCCGCGCTGCGCCGACGGCGACAGAAAAAAGCACGCTGCTCGATGGCCTGCGTATCACCGGCGGTAAATTCTTTGTCTGTGCCGGGGCGCTGTTTATCTGTTGGGCTCTGGCCGCCAGCATTTTGGCTATTGGCCCCAGCGTGGCGGAAACGCTGTTAGGCATGCACCAGCGGGGCGTCTTTGGCTATGCGATTGCGGTGTATCTGTTGATCGCCGGTATTAGCCAGATCCTGAGCCGCCGCCTTAACGCCCGTCATTCGCTGTTGTTCGGTTGCCTGGCGCAGGTGCTGGCGGCGGTGGTATTCGCTGCGGCGATCCAATGGCATTCACTGTGGCTGGCGGCTGCGGGCCTGGTGGTGGCCGGCTATGCTTACGGCGCCATTTTCGTCGGCAGCGCGACCCTGGTAAACCTGATTTCGCCGCCGGCCAGCCATGCGCGTTTGCTTTCACTGTTTTACGTTATCGCTTATATCGCCAACTGGGTGCCGATCTTGCTGGGGATCGTGGTCGACCGTGTCGATCTGCAGCAGGCAACCCATCTGCTGTTCCTGAGCAGCACCACGGTATGCCTGTTGTTGGCATGGATGACGGTACGTGTAGGGTTCCCACGTTAATAATTTTGTGATTTAAGTCTCTTTTATTTAATTAATTATTCTTTAATTGCATTTATATTGTGATTTTAATCACATGAAATAACCGGCTTTCGGGTAAACTGCGCGCTTTCTTTTTGCCGCGGGTCACTTTATGAACGTTCTTTTCGCCATTGCCGTTACTACCGGGATCCTCTCCGGCGTGTGGGGCTGGGTTGCCGTCAGCCTGGGGCTGATCGGTTGGGCCGGTTTTCTCGGCTGCACGGCGTATTTCGCCTGCCCGCAGGGCGGGCTGAAAGGGCTGTTGATCGGCGCGTTGACCTGCTGCAGCGGCGTCTTCTGGGCAATGGCGATCATCCACGGCAGCGAACTGGCGCCACAGTGGGAGCTGCTGGGGTATCTGCTGACCGGCGTCGTTGCGTTCCTGATGTGCATTCAGGCCAAACAGCAGTGGCTGGGGTTTGTGCCCGGCACCTTTATCGGCGCCTGTGCGACCTTCGCCGGCGGCGGAGATTGGCCGCTGGTGACGCTTTCTCTGCTGGTGGGCTTGCTGTTTGGCTATGCGATGAAAAACAGCGGTCTGTGGTGGGCGGCACGCAGCGAAAAAGCCCGTGCCGCACAGCCGGTCAGCCCGAATGCCGGCTCAAACGGTGCCGCCGAGTGAGAGGCGGTAGTGCAGATCGTGGCGCTCGGCGCAGGGTTCGCCCGCGATCCGCAGCAGCAGCATTTCAGCGGCGGTTTTCCCCATGTCAAAGCGTGGCGTGATCACGCTGGCGATGCCCGGCGTGGTCGCCTGGCCAATATCCAGGCCGTGAAAACCCGATAGCGCAATCTCCTGCGGCACGCGCACGCCGAGACGCAGGCAGGCCTGCAACACGCCCACCGCCAGATCGTCGTTGGTGCACAGGATACCGTCCAACTGCGGGTAGCGTTCGCGCGCCATCGCCAGCATGTCGGCGCCGATCGAAACCGAAGAGACCCGATGCGGCGTGATCTGGCGCGGCGTTTGCCCCTGAGCCGCCATGGCGCGGCAGTACCCCCGATAGCGTTTATTGTCGCGGGCGTCCGACATGGCGCCAAAGTAAACGATATGCCGTTTGCCGCTGGCGAGCAGCGCTTCGGTCATGTCATACCCCGCCTGTTCATTATCAAACCCCACCGCAATCCGCCCCGGCGGCGCGTCGAGATCCATCACCTGCGCGAGGGGGATTTTGGCGGCGCCGAGGTAGGTCTCTGCGCGCAAGGTATGCGCAGAGTCGGTGAGGATCAGCCCGGCGATCGGGTAGCTCAACAGCTGTGCGATCTGCTCTTCTTCCCGCTGCGGGCTGTAATCGTAGTTCACCACCAGCGTTTGGTAACCCCGCGCTTGGGTAACGGATTCGATGCCGGCCAGCAGGTCGGCGAAGATCTGGTTGTTGAAGGAGGGGATCAGTACGCCGATGCGCGGTTTTCTGCCGGCCTGTGCGGTATCGGCATCTGTGACGTTCAGCTCCCGCATGACCTGCACAATGCGTTCGGCGGTGTCGGCCGCCACTTTTTCCGGCGTGCGCAGGAAGCGGCTGACGGTCATTTTGGTCACGCCGGCCAATTGTGCGATGTCCTGTAGCGTAACGCGAGGGTGTTTCATTCGGTGGCCTTCACGGGCGGCGCGGCAAGGGTGGATAGCGGTATGTTAACAAATCGATTTGGCGATAACAATGAATGCGCTCCTATTGAAAATGGCTATTTTTCAATTGGATAACTGAGTTTTACCCGCTTGCTGCCTGCGTGAGATCACGTTAAGGGTAACAGGGTTTCGTAACATGATGTTCAGTGATTTCCGTCACGTTTTTACCGGTAACAATCGGCTGAGATAGAGGCCTGTCCGATTGGAGGCCTGATGGCCGGGAATCACCATGAATAATCTGTTTTCACTGGATAACAAAATTGTCTTGATCACCGGCGCCTCGCGCGGCATCGGTTTTCTGCTGGCGCGCGGCCTGGCGCAGCAAGGCGCGCATATTCTGGTCAACGCCACCACCGACGAACATGCCCGACACGCCGCCGATCGCCTGCGCGAAGAGGGCTTGCGCGCCGATGCGGCGGCGTTCGACGTCACCGATTCCCAGGCGGTGCATGCCGCCATCGATCGTATCGAAGCGGATATCGGCGCGATAGATGTCTTGATCAACAACGCCGGCATCCAACGCCGCCACCCGTTCACCGAGTTTCCGGAGCAAGACTGGGACGACATCATCGCCGTCAACCAGAAGGCGGTTTTCATCGTGTCGCAAACCGTGGCGCGTTATATGGTGCCGCGCCGGCGCGGCAAGATAGTCAACATCGGCTCGATGCAAAGCGAGCTGGGGCGGGACACCATCACCCCTTATGCGGCCTCCAAGGGCGCGGTGAAAATGCTGACGCGCGGCATGTGCGTGGAGCTGGCGCGCTACAACATTCAGGTCAACGGCATCGCCCCCGGCTACTTCAAAACCGAGATGACGCAGGCGCTGGCCGACGATCCGGCCTTCACCGCCTGGCTGACCCAACGCACGCCCGCCGCACGCTGGGGCGATCCGCAGGAGTTGATCGGCGCGGCGGTGTTCCTGGCCGCCGACGCCTCCGCCTTCGTCAACGGGCAACTGCTGTTTGTCGATGGCGGCATGTCGGCGGCGGTGTAACCTTTTTTCGTGGAGTGTTGAGATGAAAATTCAAACCCAGTCCTGCGTGGTCAATGGCAAACGCGACGTGGCGGTGATTGCGCAAGAAGTGGATTACCGGGGGCAGGGAACGCTGGTGAAAATCAGCCGCGGCGGCATCTGCGGCTCGGATCTGCATTACTTTCAGGAAGGCAGGGTCGGCAATTTTCAGGTGCGCCAGCCGATGGTGCTGGGCCATGAGGTGATCGGCGAGGTGGTCGCCAGCGATTCGCCGCAGCTGCCGGTCGGGCAGAAGGTGGCGCTCAATCCCAGCAAACCCTGCGGGCAGTGCAAATACTGTCTGGCGCAGCAAAGCAATCAATGCGTCGAGATGCGTTTTTTCGGCAGCGCGATGTATTTTCCGCACGTCGACGGTGCTTTTACCCAATACAAAGTGGTGGACAGCGCGCAGTGCATTCCTTACGGCGCCGATCGCGACGACAGGGTGATGGTGTTCGCTGAACCGCTGGCGGTGGCGATCCACGCGGCGAAGCAGCCCGGCGACGTGACGGGGAAAAAGATCTTCGTGTCCGGCGTCGGCCCGATCGGCTGCCTGCTGGTGGCGGCGCTGAAAGCGCTGGGCGCCGCCGAAATTGTCTGTGCCGATCTCAGCCCGCGCTGCCTGGCGATCGCCAGGCAAATGGGGGCCGATCGGTGCCTGCATGCCGCGGACGACGATGTTAGCGGTTATCAGCAGGACAAAGGATATTTCGACGTCGCCTTCGAAGTGGCGGGGCATCCGCAGTCGCTGCAGCGCTGCCTGGAGATCACCCGCGCCAAAGGCACCGTGGTGCAGGTGGGCATGGGCGCCAGCTTCCCCGATTTTCCGCTGATGTTGTTGATCGCCAAGGAGTTGAACCTGCTCGGATCCTTCCGCTTCGTGGCGGAGTTTGCGCTGGCGGTGGCGTGGCTGGCCGACGACGTGGTCGATCCGCTGCCGTTGCTGTCGGCGGAGTTCGCCAGCGGGCAACTGGCGCAGGCGCTGGAGTTTGCCGGCGATAAGCGCCAGGCCGCCAAGGTGCAATTGGTGTTTTAGGGTAAAAGTCCGATGGCCGCAGGCGGCGATCCTTGTCTATAGTGTAGGAACGCTTAATTTTTCAACCACGGAGATCTCACTATGGCAAGACATACGGATGCTGAGCAAACTACGCTGGATGACGATCTGAGAATGCTGACCGAGACGCTGGAAGAAGTGCTGCAATATACCGGCGATCGCGCGGATCAGGCCTACATCGACATCAAGTCGCACGCCGAGCAGGCGCTGAGTGAGGTTAAGGCGCGCTGGGCGAACACCGGCGAATCCTACTATGCGCGCGCCAAAGAAGCGGTACACCGCACCGACGACTACGTGCGGGATAAACCCTGGCACAGCGTAGGCATCGGCGCCACCGTCGGGCTGGTGCTGGGACTGCTGCTGGCCAGAAAATAACGACGTCGGGCGGCGGCCTGCGCCGCCCGACAGCTACGTATCTTCTTTCCCCAAAATCACTTCCACCTGATGGATCCTGCCGTCGTCCCGCAGCGCGATCGTCGGCTCCGACTGAGGGATGCCGTCAACGATGATCTGCGTTTCGCCTTCTCCCTGGCGCACGACCAGCTGATATTCGCTGGCGCCTTCGCGGTAGTTGATCGTGAATTGCGGCCAGTCGGCCGGCAGACGCGTATCGATCGTCAGCCGATCGCCGCGGCGTTTCAGGCCCAGCAGCGACTCGAGAATCAAGCGATACATCCAGCCTGCCGAGCCGGTATACCAACTCCAGCCACCCCGGCCGATATGCGGCTCAACTGCGTAGACATCAGCGGTCGCCACGTAAGGTTCGACTTTGTAACGTTCGGCGGCGGCGCTGTCCAGGCTGTGGTTGATGGGGTTGATCAGCGCCATCAGCTGCCAGGCGCGTTCGATGTCACCCATTTCGGCGAAGGCCATCACCGCCCATACCGCGCCGTGGGTGTATTGGCCGCCGTTTTCCCGCACGCCGGGCAGATAGCCGCGGATATAGCCGGGATCGGGGCCGTTGCCGTCGAACGGCGGCGTCAACAGTCTGATCAGCCTGGCCTGCGGGTCGACCAGATGTGTATCCAATGACTGCATCGCCTGCCGACTGCGCTGCGGATCGCCGGCGCCGGACAGCACCGACCAGCTTTGCGCAATGGCGTCGATGCGGCACTCCGCGGCCAGGTGTGAGCCGAGCGGTTCGCCGTTGTCGAAATAGCCGCGGCGGTACCATTCGCCATCCCAGGCATGGTTGTGCAGGTTGTCCTTCAGGGCGGCGGCCTGGCGGCGGCACTGTGCGGCCAGGTCGTCATCGTGGTGGCGTTCCGCCAGATCGCCGTAGCGCTGCAGGATGGAAAACAGGAAGAAGCCGAGCCAGACGCTTTCGCCGCGGCCTTCCAGCCCGACCCTGTTCATGCCGTCGTTCCAGTCGCCGGCCCCCATCAGCGGCAACCCGTGCTCGCCGAAGGTCAGGCCGTGTTTCAGCGCGCGCGCGCCGTGCTGGTACAGGCTTTCCCGCACTGCGCTCTGCGCCGGCTGTTCATAGGCGGACTCTTCGCCGGGCGCCAGCTGGCGCGCCTCCAGATAGCCCACCTGTTCGGTCAAAATGCTCTCGTCGCCGGTGGCGTCCAAATAATGACACATCGCCAGCGGCAGCCACAGATAGTCGTCGGAACAGCGGGTGCGCACGCCGTTGCCCTGCGGCGGATGCCACCAGTGCTGCACATCGCCCTCGATAAACTGGCGTGAGGCGCACAGCAGGATCTGTTCGCGCAGCCGTTGCGGCGCGGCGTGGGTCAGTGCCAGCGTGTCCTGCAGCTGATCGCGGAAGCCAAAGGCGCCGCCGGATTGGTAGTAGCCGCTGCGTGCCTGAATGCGGCAGGAGAGAGTTTGGTACAGCAGCCAGCCGTTAGCCAGCAGATCGACCGCCGGATGCGGCGTGCCGATCTGCACCTTATTCAGGATGCCGTCCCAATAGGCGGCGACCTGTTGCCGTTCGTCTTGCAGGCGATCTTCATCCAGGTAGCGCTGCAGCAGCATGTCGGCCTCGTCGGCGTTTTGTCCCAGTCCCAGGACGAACACCAGGCTGCGCTGATCGCCGTCGATCAGGCTGAGCGCCGACTGTACCGCGCCGCACGGATCCAGCCCGGCGCCGACCCTGCCGGAAAGCCGGCGCAGTTTCAGCACCGCCGGATTGGCCAGCGTGCCGTTGCGGCCGAGGAATTCACGCCGATCGCCGCTAATGGAACAGTGGGCGCCGGTAACGCCGAAAAAGGCGGTGCGCTCGGAACCGTTGCCGCCGTAATGGTTGGTGGCCAGAATGCCGCAGCCGCCCGTCGTCGTCGCGGCCTGTGTCACGACGTGCATGGCGGTTTTACTGCGCAAATCGCCGAGGATGAATTCCATGTAGCCGGTGGCGGAGAGTTTGCGCGTGCGGCCTGAACCGTTGGTCAGCGTCAGCAAAAACAGCTTCACCGGCGCGTCCTGCGCCACCAGCATCGTCAGCTGGCTGTCGATGCCGCCTTCGCGGTGCTCGAACACGCTGTAGCCAAAGCCGTGGCGCGTCAAATAGTGACCGCGACCGCGGGCCGGCAGCGGCGTGGGGGACCAGACGTGGCCGCTTTCCTCGTCGCGCAGATAAAACGCTTCGCCACCGCGATCGCTGATGGGATCGTTATCCCACGGCGTCAGCCGGTACTCGTGAGCGTTTTCGTACCAGCTATAGGCCTGACCGCTTTCTGAGATAACCGTGCCAAACAGCGGGTTGGCGATAACGTTTGACCAGGGTGCCGGAGTGATCTTGTTCTCGTTCATCGCAATGACATATTCGCGTCCGTCGCTGGAGAATCCGCCCAGCCCGTTAAAGAATTGCAGGTCTTCGATGGCGGGCAACTGCGGCGAATGCAGGTTGCGCGGCAGGTTGTCTACCGTCGCCAGCTTCGACGACGCGGTGACCGGAGACAGCGGCTGTTGCAGGGTTTGCGGCAGCTGCAGGCGTTGGTTGAGCTGCTCCGCCAAACCGCCGCGTCGGTCGTCGAGATAGATGCGCGCCACGCTGAGCAGCAGACGATGGTCTTCCGGCGACATATGTTCGCTGGTCCGCACGAAAATGCCCCCCGGCTTGTCGGTCAGGGTGGATTCCATGCCGGCGGCGATCAAGCCCATGATCTGATTTTGCAGATCCTGGCGGTAGCCGCCGACGTCTTCGTTGAGGATCACCAGATCCACCTGCAGCCCCTTAAGGCGCCAATAGTTGTGTGCCTGGATCAGCTGCTGCACCAACGCGATATTCTCCGCGTCGCTGACCGTCAGCAGCACGATCGGCAGATCGCCTGAGATCGAATGCCCCCATAACCCGGACTGGCCGCGGCGGTTGCTGATGATTTCACCGCCGCCGGCGCGCATTTCCTGCGCCGGGAACACCACGGCGCCGGCCAGACGGTTGAACAGATTGGCGTCTTCCTCATTGGCGTTCAGTTGGCGCAACACCACCTGGCTGTGTGACCAGGCCAGTTCGAAGACGCGATCCGCCAAGTGGCGATCGCGATATTTTTCCAGCATCGCCAGACAGGAGGCGCGATCCTCGCAAACGCCGTAAAACACATCCAGCGTCAGCGGAACGTTGGGTTCCAGCACCACGCGCTGGCGGATGGCGATGATCGGATCGATAACCGGCCCGGCGCTGTTGGTCAGCGGCGCATTGTGGTACAACGCCTGCGGATTGGCCGGCGTGCGGCCGCGGCCGATAAATATGCCGCGATCGGTTTCGAACGAGGTTTGCGCGCTGTTTCCCTGTACCGTCATCATGTGCAGCAGCCACGGGCACGTCTCTTTGGGCTCGCGCGGTCTGCGATGACACAGGATCGCTTCCTGGTCTGGCAGTAGCTCGGTTTGCACGAACAGATTGCTAAAGGCCGGGTGCGCCAGATCGTTCCCGGCCGGTGCCAGCACCACTTCGGCATAGCTGGTGATCTCAAGGATGCGCGGCTGTTTACCGCGGTTGATGAGCGTCAGGCGGCGCAGTTCGATATCATCTTCCGGCGAAACCACCACCTGCGTTTTGACCGAAAGCGTGCCCAGATGGCGCTGGAATTCGGCGCCGGCGTCGTTGAACACCGCGCGATAGTCTTTGGCGCCGCCGCCGCCGATCGGTTGCCAGGTATTGCTCCACACTTCGCCGGTTTGCGGATCGCGCAGGTAGCAGAAAGCGCCCCAGTTATCACGGGTGGCGTCCTCGCGCCAACGGGTCAGCGCCAGGTTTTGCCACCGGCTGTAACTGCCGCCGGCCTGCGACAGCATCAGATGATAGTTGGCGTTGGACAACAGTTGCACTTCGGGTATCGGCGTATCGACGCGGGTGAATTCACGCGCGCTGAAGCTGGCCGGCTGGATGGTGCCTTCGTGGGTTTCGAAATGACGACGCGGGCTATAGAGCTCGACTGCGTCCGGCACGCGTTCCTGCAGCAGCAGGCGCGCTGACTGGAAGGCGGGATAGCGGGCGAAACGCGCCACCATCGGCGCATCCAGCAGCAGGTGCGACAGCGCCAGGAACCCCATGCCCTGGTGGTGTGCCATGTAGGAGCGGACGATCGTGTACAGTTGCCCGCGGCTCAGGCGTGCGGTGGTGTAATCGAGCGCTTCGTAAAAACCGTATCGCCCTTTGGCGCCGTTGTGTTCCAGCGTCAGCAGGTTATTGCAAGCGGCGACGGGCTCAACGATCAGTGCCATCAGCGTCGCGTAAGGGGCGATCACCATATCGTCGGCCAGGCCGCGCCGCAGCCCCAAACCGGGCACCCCAAAGGCGTGATATTGATAATTTTGCTGCGCGTCGAAGCCGAAATAGCCGGATTCGGAAACGCCCCAGGGGACGCCGCGCTCCTTACCCCAGGCGATTTGGCGCGCCACCGCCGCGCGGCACATCTGCACCAGCAGCGAATCGGGATAGGCGGGCATGACCAACTGCGGCATCAGGTATTCGAACATCGACCCGCTCCACGACATCAGCGCAGGCTCCTTGTCGATGACGGTGAACAGCCGGCCAAGGGCGAACCAGCTGCGCTGCGGCACCTGATTGGTCGCGATGGCCACGTAGTTGGTCAGACGGATTTCCGACGCCAGCAGATCGTATTTGCTGCTGTCCATGCGGTTATGGTCGCAGTTGAAGCCGACGCTCAGCAGGTGGGTCGATTCGTCATACAGGAAGTGGAAGTCCATCTGCGCCATTTTTTCCAGCCGCTGCCGCAGGCTGCCGAGTTGCGCCAGGCGCTGTTGCGCCAGCGCGGCGGCGGCATCGAGCCGGCTTTGTTGCTCGGCCGAAAGCCCCAGGTTCGCCGGGGCGTCGGCCAACCAGCGCAGGCTGGGCGGCTGCGCCAGATCCGGCGGCGCATCGCTCAGCCAGCCATACCATTGCGCCCATTCCGCACAGAGTTCATTAAGCTGCTGATGGAGCGCGCCGGCCCAGCGTTTAGTTTCTTCGTCGTGGTTTAACGCCGGCTCCTGCAACCCGTTGCTGTAGTTGCGCATGGCGTCCAATTCAAGCAGCAGCGCGGCGTACGGGCTGTTTTGCGCCCGTTGCCAATGTTGGCGCAGTTTGGCCAGGTTTTTCGGCGCTGCGTTTCCCCACTGCTGTTCCAGCAGTTCCAGGCTGTCTCCCAGACCGGCCACTATCCGCTGCGGATCGATGACCGGCTGTTGGGCCAGCGCCGGCAGCCCGGCGCAGAGCGTCAGCAGATGCCCGGCCAGGTTGCCGCTGTCGACGCTGGAAATATAGCGCGGGTTTAACGGCTCTAAGGTGCGCGTGTCGTACCAGTTGTACAGATGGCCGCGATAGTGCTCCATGCGATCCAGCGTATCGAGCGTCAGTTCAATGCGGCGCAGCGCCTCGCACAGCGTCAGGTAGCCGAAATCGCAGGCGGTGAGGTTGGCCAATAGCGACAAACCGATATTGGTCGGCGAGGTGCGGTGCGCTATCACCGGTTCCGGTATTTCCTGATAGTTGTCCGGCGGCAGCCAGTTCTCCTGAGCATTGACGAAGGTGTTGAAAAAGTCCCAGGTCTGGCGGCTGGTATGGCGCAGGAAGCGCCGTTGCTCCTCATCGATCGCCGTTTTGCTGCGCTGCGGCTCGCGGCTCAGGTAGTAGAGCAAGAACGGCGCGAATACCCACAGCGCGGAAAGCGGCAAGGCGACGACGAGCGCCATCGGGTTATGCCACGCGGTGAGCAGAAGCAACCCCGCCCCGGCCAGCGGATTGACCCACATGGCGCGATAGAAATTGGTCGGCGTCACCCGCAGGCGCGTTTTGCTCTGGGCGTAGCTGGTCCACTCTTGCAGATTGCGTTGGCTGAACAGCAGGCGCCATAGGGTAACGGCGATCGCTTTCAGGCTGTACAGCGCTTCGTGCGGGAGTGCCGCGAGGCGCAGGCCGATTTGTGCCAACCGGTGCAGCGTGCCCTTCAGCGCCAGCCGCACATGCTGGAGAAACGGGCGGCGTGGCGGTTTGCGCGCGATGTCCTGCAGCAGCGCCAGCGCGGAAGGCAGCAGCAGAAGGATAAAGACCACCGCCAGCCAGTAACCGGTGTTGGGCAACCCTGTCAGGCAGCAGAATAAAAGCAGCAACAGGCTGGGGGCCACCAGGCTGCGGCGCAGGTTGTCGAACAGCTTCCACTGCGACAGCGCGCTCAGCGGGTTGGCGCAGCGTGAGCCGTCCGCTTTTTTCACCCGCGGCAGCAGCCAGTTAAGCAACTGCCAGTCGCCGCGGATCCAGCGCGAACGGCGCGCCACGTCGACCAGATAGTTGCTGGGATATTGCTCATACAACAGCACATCGCTCAACAGCCCCGAGCGGGCATAGCAACCTTCCAGCAGATCGTGGCTCAGCACTAAATTCTCCGGGCAGGTGCCTTGCAGGCTGCGCGCAAACACGTCCACGTCGTAAATGCCTTTGCCGATGAATGAGCCTTCGCCAAACAGATCCTGATAAATGTCCGACGCCATGCGCGTATAGGGATCGTTGCCCGGCGTGCTGCTGCATAAGGCGGCGTAACGTCCCTGACCAAAACGCGGGATCTCTTCGGCCATGCGCGGCTGCAAAATGGCGTAGCCTTCCACCACGCGCTGTCTGTTTTCGTCATACTGCGGCTGGTTGAGCGGATGCGCCATGGCGGCGATCAGCTGGTGAGCGGTGTCGCGCGGCAATACGGTATCGCTGTCGAGGGTGATGACGTATTTGACGTTTTTCAGAGCCTCAAGGCCGGCGCCAACCAGGCTGGAGAAGGCGTTGTCGCGGTTGCGTAGCCAGTCGTTAAGCGCATTCAGCTTGCCGCGTTTGCGCTCCAGCCCCATCCACACGCCCTGTTTGTCATTCCACTGCCGATCGCGGTGGAACAGGAAAAAGTGGCCCGGCCCTTCACAGGGATAGCGTGCATTCAGCGCGCCGATTTTTTCACTGACGTAAGCCAGCAACGCGGCGTCGTCAGCCTGCCGCTGATGCGGGGCGTCGTTAAAGTCGGTGAGCAGCGCGAAATGCAGGTGTTTCATCGCATTACCCAGATAACAGACCTCCAGCGCGTTGAGCAGCCGGTCGATGCCGGTTTTCTCGTCGAGCAGGGTGGGGATCACCACCAATGTGCGGAACTCGGCCGGAATGCCGCAGGAGAAATCGAGCCTCGGCAAAGGTCGGGGTTCCCGGCTGCGGGTCGTAACCTCGCTGAGCAGGTTAAGCACGAATTGGCTGACGACGATCGCCAACGGGAAAAACAGCAGCGCCAATCCCCACCAGCTGATGCCGCTGCCCGCCGCGTGGCGCAACAGTTCCGCACAGCTGGCGGTGGTGAGCAGGCTGAGGCTGCCGAGCCAGGACAGCAGCGGCGCCTGGTTCAGCGCGTGGCGCACCCGGGTAATGCGGCTGAGGCGTACCGCCAACTGCTGTTCCAGCGCCGGTCTGCCGTCGTCGATCAGGTAGTAGCCGATGTGATGGTTGCGCGCATCGCCGACGTGATCTTCCGCCGCCACTCGCGCCATGTTGAGCACGTGTCGCGCAACCTGTACCTCGTCGTGCGGGCTGTGGCGGGCCAGCATTTCGATCACGTGGCGATAGTGATCGCGGGTGTCGAAGTGCATCATCGGATACACCCCAGCCGGATCCTGACGCAGCGTTTGATCTACCAGGCTCATGGTTTCCACAAATTCCGCCCAATCCATTTCGCTCAGCTGGCGCAGGCCGGCGATGCTGTTGCTGACCGACAGTTGGCTGACCGCCAACTGTTGGTTGAAGCGGTGGATCAGTTCATCGGAGGTCATGCTGACCTCCGCCAGACGCTGTTCCACCCAGGTGAGCGGCAGCGCCAGCATGGTGCCGTGGCCCTGCAGACGGCGCACCAGCTCGGCGACGAAGGCGCTGGTGCGCGGCGGATTGGATCGCGCCATGTCGGCGATAACGATGATCAAATTGGCCGGATCGTTTTCCACCGATTCCAGCATTTTATTGACCCAGTCATCGGCCAGGTTGCGTTCACGCTGAGCCTGCGCTACCTCGACGCTGACGCGGCGCAGGTTGTCTATCAGCGCCAGACGCAGCATGCCCGGCAGCGCCCACAGTTCACCCAGCGTCAGATTGGTTTCCTTTTGATAGGCGGCGATATAGCGCGTCAGGCTCTCTGCGTCCCAGCGCCCGTCGCCGTGGGTGATGGCTTCGGCGGCGATGTCGTAAATGCGCGGGCAGTTGTGCGGTGCAGTCAGCTGCGGCAAGCCGCGGCCAAAGGTCTTAGGCAAGTGATGCCGCACCACGCGGATTTGCTCTTCGATCAAATAGTAATTATCGAGCAACCACTCCCCGGCGGGCGTCATGCTGCTTTTTTTGCCGTTGCTGAGCTGGCGGCAGCTCTCAGCCAGCACCCGTTCGTTGTGATCCAGCCGCTTCAGCAAATAGTAGGGGGTCTTACGCGTCGCCAGTTTGTGAGAGCGTGCCAGACGCTGGCCGTAGCGTTCCATCTGATCGACGGAAAACAGCTCGGCCTTGATGGTGCCGCCGAGCGGTTCCGGTTCGCCTTTAGCGCTTCTGGCGGCGAGCGGCTTTATTTTGCTGTTTTTGCGTTGACTTCTTAACCAATTGATAAGTTTTTCTTTCACACAAAAGCTCCTCACTTCTGACCAAAAGGGCAGCCGGTAAACCCGCTGGGAGTGCGTGAACATCCTGTATCTGGCGCCGGGAACATATGGCGTGGATTTGTTGCAGGAAGGAACAGACCTTTCCAGTATAGCTGTTCAGAATGAGATGTGTCTGTTATTTAATCGCATTGTTTAATTTTAATAAACATTTGTCGAGGCGGGGCGTTCTGACCTATGCCCGATCAGCAACGGTATGTCATGGAGGTTGACTTGCTGTGGCGGGAAGATACGTCAGGATAAACTCACTGGGTATTTCCCTGATTTTTGTATGGGCGGATTGAGCTCAGAATGTCGCAGGTGTAAAGTATTTGTGTTTTTATTGTTTATTTTTTGTTCTAAATCAAATAATTATCTGGTGTAAACGCCCAGGGATATACGGCGTTCTTGCGCTGGCGCAAAAGCCGTGAAAATAACACCTCATATAATACAGAGCGTAACTACAGGCGCGGCGTCCGTCGGCTGCGCCGGAGACGATCTCTGCTAACTGACTTGTGAGCGAACTATGTCGACAAGTGTTTTTAATCGCCGGTGGGCGGCTGTGCTGCTCGAGGCGCTGGCCCGCCATGGGGTGCGGCATGTTTGTATCGCTCCGGGATCGCGCTCCACGCCGCTGACGCTGGCCGCCGCGGCTAACCGATCGTTTATCTGTCATACCCATTTTGACGAGCGCGGGCTCGGCCATCTGGCGCTTGGGCTGGCGAAGGCGGCGCGTGAGCCGGTGGCGGTGATCGTCACGTCCGGCACCGCGGCGGCCAACCTTTATCCCGCGTTGATTGAAGCCGGCCTGACCGGTGAGCGGCTGGTGTTTCTCACCGCCGATCGGCCGCCGGAGTTGATCGACTGCGGCGCCAATCAGGCGATCCGTCAAAACGGCCTCTACAGCAGCCACCCGACGCTGGCGATCGATCTGCCGCGTCCTACGCCGGATATTCCGGCCGCGTGGCTGGCCTCCAGCGTCGACAGCGCGATGGCGCGCCTGCAACACGGCGCTTTGCACATCAACTGCCCGTTCGCCGAGCCGCTGTACGGCGGCGACGAACGTCACTATGCCGACTGGTCCGCCGCGCTGGGCGACTGGTGGCAGAGCGATCGCCCGTGGCTGCAGGAAAGCGAGACGCGTACGGCGCCGGTGCCGCAGCCGCAGCCGGACTGGTTCTTCTGGCGGCAAAAGCGCGGCGTGGTGCTGGCCGGGCGCATGAGCGCGCAAGAGGGCGCGCAGGTGGCCGAATGGGCCGCAACGCTGGGCTGGCCGCTGATCGGCGACGTGCTGTCGCAGACCGGGCAACCGCTGCCCTGCGCCGATTTGTGGCTCGCTCATCCGCAGGCGCAGCGCGTACTGCAAGATGCGCAGCTGGTGGTGCAGTTCGGCGGCAGCCTGACCGGCAAACGCCTGCTGCAGTGGCAGGCGCAGTGCCGGCCTGAAGAGTATTGGATCATCGACGAGCTGCCGGGGCGGCTCGATCCGGCCCAGCACCGGGGGCGGCGCCTGCGCGCCGGCGTGGCTCAGTGGTTGGCGCAGCACCCGGCGCAGCCGCGCCAGCCTTGGGCCGCCGGGCTGGCCGTGCTGGCGGATAAAGCGCTGACGGCGGTATCCACGCATCTGCACGATAACTTTGGCGAAGCCCAACTGGCGCACCGCCTGCCGGAGCTGCTGCCGGAGAACGGCCAGCTGTTTCTCGGCAACAGCCTGGTGGTGCGGCTCATCGACGCGCTAACGCCATTGCCCGTCGCCTACCCGGTATTCAGCAATCGCGGCGCCAGCGGCATCGACGGCCTGATCTCCACCGCCGCCGGCGTGCAGCGCGCCACCGCCAGACCGACGTTGGCGGTGGTGGGCGATCTTTCCGCTCTGTATGACCTCAATGCGCTGGCGCTGCTGCGCCAGAGCTCGGCGCCGACGGTGCTGATCGTCGTCAATAATAACGGCGGCCAAATTTTCTCGCTGCTGCCGACGCCGGAAGAGGATCGTCAGCGCTTTTACTGCATGCCGCAGAACGTCGAGTTCAGCCACGCGGCGGCGATGTTCCAGCTGGGTTACGCACGGCCGAAGAACTGGAGCCAGCTGCAACAGGCGGTTGAACAAGGCTGGCGGCGCGGCGGCGCCACGCTTGTCGAACTGCAGGTGCCGCCGAGCGCGGGGGCTGAAAGCCTGCAATACCTGGTGCAACAGATGGCGGTGCAATGATGCTGGCGACGCGAATTTTGCAACAGGGCGAGGCGGGCCGCTCGTGGCTGGTGTGGCTGCATGGCCTGCTTGGCAACAACAATGAATGGCGGGTGATCGCCGCGCGCAGCCCGGAATGGCCGTCGCTGGCCATCGATCTGCCCGGCCACGGCGATTCCGTGGCGGTGAGCTGCCGCGGCTTCGACGACATCAGCGCGCAGATCGCCGCCGCGCTGCAGCTGCGCAATATCGAACGCTATTGGCTGGTGGGCTACTCGCTCGGCGGGCGCATCGCCATGTATCACGCCTGCCACGGCCACCATGCCGGCCTGCAGGGGGTGATCGTCGAGGGCGGTAATCCGGGGCTGGAGGACGAAGAACAGCGCCGCCGGCGCTGCGAACAGGATGCGCTGTGGGCGGCGCGTTTTCGCAGTGAGCCGATCGCCGAGGTCCTGGCGGACTGGTATCAGCAACCGGTGTTCAAAGAGCTCAGCCACGTGCACCGCCAGGCGCTGATCGCCGCGCGCTCGGTCAACAGCGGCCCGGCGATCGCCGACATGCTCGAAGCCACGTCGCTCGGGCGGCAGCCCTATCTGGCGCCGCAGCTGCGCCAACTGACCGTGCCGCTGCGGGTGTTGTGCGGTGAGAACGACCCCAAATTTCAACGGCTGGCGCGCGACGCCGGGTTGCCGTTGCGCATCGTGCCGCAGGCCGGGCACAACGCGCACTTGGCCAATCCGCAGGATTTCGTCGCCGAGCTGCAGACCTTTCTCGTTAACCCTGGTTAAAGGAACCGAACATGCTTTATCCGAATGAAGAACAGCTGTATGCCGCCATCGCCTGGCAAGATTGCACCGGCGATTTCGAAGACATTCTGTATCACAAGTCCGCCGACGGCATCGCCAAAATCACCATTAACCGGCCGCAGGTGCGCAACGCGTTTCGCCCGCAAACGGTTAAAG
The DNA here is from genome assembly GCF_040280225.1 of Serratia sp. SM04. Lineage (NCBI taxonomy): Bacteria > Pseudomonadati > Pseudomonadota > Gammaproteobacteria > Enterobacterales > Yersiniaceae > Serratia > Serratia sp. SM04. The sequence goes on from NZ_JBEOQT010000021.1 coordinate 589,499, forward strand.
AGATGATCGACGCGCTGGCCAACGCCCGTTACGACGACGGCATTGGCGTCATTATTCTGACCGGCGCCGGCGATAAGGCCTTCTGCTCCGGCGGCGATCAGAAAGTGCGCGGCGATTACGGCGGCTATCGCGACGACAGCGGCGTGCATCACCTCAACGTGCTGGACTTCCAGCGCCAGATCCGCACCTGCCCGAAACCGGTGGTGGCGATGGTGGCCGGTTATTCGATCGGCGGCGGTCACGTGCTGCACATGATGTGCGATCTGACCATCGCGGCGGATAACGCCATCTTCGGCCAGACCGGCCCGAAAGTGGGCTCGTTCGACGGCGGTTGGGGCGCGTCTTACATGGCGCGCATCGTCGGCCAGAAGAAGGCGCGCGAAATCTGGTTCCTGTGCCGCCAGTACGATGCCGCCGCCGCGCTGGACATGGGGCTGGTCAATACCGTGGTGCCGCTGGCCGATCTGGAAAAAGAGACGGTGCGCTGGTGCCGCGAAATGCTGCAGAACAGCCCGATGGCGCTGCGCTGCCTGAAGGCGGCGCTGAACGCCGACTGCGACGGCCAAGCCGGTTTGCAGGAGCTGGCGGGCAACGCCACCATGCTGTTCTACATGACCGACGAAGGGCAGGAAGGGCGCAACGCGTTCAACGAGAAGCGTCAGCCGGACTTCAGCAAATTCAAGCGTAACCCGTAATGAGCGGGGTAAACCGCAGCGCGGCGCTTTACCGTTACAGCCTGCCGATGGAGGCGGGCGTGGTGCTGCGCAATCAGCGGTTGAAAACGCGTGACGGATGGGTGGTGCAGCTGCGTCAGGGCGAGCGTGAAGGCTGGGGCGAGATCGCGCCGCTGCCGGAATTCAGCCGGGAAACGCTGGCGCAGGCCGAACAGGCCGCGTTGGACTGGCTGCAGGCCTGGTTGGCGGGCAACGAACCGGATGACAGCACGCTGCCCTCGGTGGCCTTTGGGCTCAGCTGCGCGCAGGCCGAGCTGGAGCAGCGCTTGCCGACGCAGGCGGATTTCCGCAAGGCGCCGCTGTGTACCGGCGATCCGGACGAGCTGTTCGAGACATTGAGCGCCTTGCCGGGCGAGAAAGTCGCCAAGGTGAAGGTGGGGCTGTATGAAGCGGTGCGCGACGGCATGATCGTCAACGTGCTGCTGGAGGCGCTGCCGGATCTGCGGCTGCGGCTGGACGCCAACCGCAGCTGGACCCGCGCCAAAGCCGACGGCTTCGCCAAATACGTCAACCCGGCGTGGCGCGATCGCATCGCCTTTTTGGAAGAGCCTTGCAAGACCCGTGATGAATCGCGCGATTTCGCCCGGGCGACCGGCATCGCCATCGCCTGGGATGAGAGCGTGCGCGAGGCGGACTTTGTGGTGCAGGCCGAGCCGGGCGTGGCAGCCATCGTGATCAAGCCGACGCTGGTCGGCAGCCTGGCGCGCTGCCAGGCGCTGGTGGCGCAGGCTCACGCGGCGGGGCTGACGGCGGTGATCAGTTCCAGCATCGAGTCCAGCCTGGGATTAACCCAGCTGGCGCGCATCGCCCGCTGGCTGACGCCGGACACCGTGCCGGGGCTGGATACCCTGGGGTTGATGCAGGCGCAGGTGCTGCGGCCTTGGCCGGGCAGCGCATTACCGCTGCTGGATGCCTCGGCGCTGGAGTGCCTATGGCGCCGTTAAGCGATTGGCCGTGGCGACACTGGGCACGCCTTCAGCCGCAGGCGACGGCCCTGCTGCTCGGCGAACAGCCGCTGAGCTGGCTGGCGTTGCAAGGCCAGGTGGATGAGCTGGCGGCGGACTTCCAGCACCAGGGCGTGGAGCCGGGCTGCGGCGTGGCGCTGTGCGGTAAAAACAGCTACCCGCTGCTGCTGGCCTATCTGGCGCTGCTGCAATGCGGCGCGCGCCTGTTGCCGCTCAATCCTGCCTTGCCGACGCCGCTGTTGGCGCAGCTGTTACCCGAATTGGGCATCACCTTTGCCTTCGGCCCGGATCCGTTGCCGGCGCTGCCGGAAGAGGTGATTCGATTGACGCCGCCCTCGACCGAGCCGCGCTGGCCGAACCTGCCGATGTGGGATGCGCAACGTCTGGCGACGCTGACGCTGACCTCGGGTTCCAGCGGCATGCCAAAGGCGGCGGCGCACAGCTACGCCAACCATCTGGCCAGCGCCGCCGGGGTGTTGCGGCTGATGGATTTTCAGCGCGAGGATTGCTGGCTGCTGTCATTGCCGCTGTTTCACGTCTCCGGCCAGGGCATCGTCTGGCGCTGGCTGGCGGCGGGGGCGCGGCTGGCGGTGCGCGAGATGCATCCGCTGGCCGAGGCGTTGGCGGGATGCACGCACGCCTCGCTGGTGCCGACACAGCTCTGGCGGCTGCTGGCGCAACCGCTGACGGGTATGACGCTGAAAGAGGTGCTGCTCGGTGGCGCCATGATCCCGGTGGCGCTGACCGAACGGGCGGAAGCGGCGGGGATCCGCTGCTGGTGCGGCTATGGGCTGACCGAACTGGCTTCCACGGTGTGCGCCAAGCGCGCCGATGCGCGGCCGGGCGTCGGCCTGCCACTCAGCGGCCGCGAGGTAAAACTGGTGGACGAAGAGGTCTGGATCCGCGCCGACAGCCTGGCGCTCGGCTACTGGCGTCATGGCCAGCTGCAGCCGCTGGCGGATGCACAAGGCTGGTTCGCGACCCGCGATCGCGGCGCGATGGCCGAGGGGGAACTGCGTATTCTCGGCCGGCTGGACAACCTGTTTTTCAGCGGCGGCGAAGGGGTGCAGCCGGAGGATATCGAACGCGTGTTGGCGGCGCACCCGCAGATCTCGCAGGCGTTTGTGGTGCCGGCGGCGGACGTCGAGTTCGGCCAGCGGCCGGTGGCGGTAATCGACGGCGATCCGTCGCTGTCGCTGGCGGCGTTGCTCGCCTGGTCGCAGGACAAGCTGGCCAATTTCCAACGCCCGGCGGCGCTGCTCCCGCTGCCTGACGAGCTGAAAAACGGCGGCATCAAGATTTCGCGCCGCCAGTTGCAGCAATGGGTGGCGCAGCGCCTCTCTCAGGCATAAAAAAGCCGCCCGAAAGGGCGGCTGAGTGGATGACGGCAGGGGGTTATTGCAGCCCCAGCGCCTTGGCGACGCCGGCGCCGTAGTCCGGGTGCACCTTGGTGAACAGCTCGACCTGACGGCGCTGGATTTGCTCCGGCACCTGCGACAGTTCGCCGGCGATGCGGGTGAACATGCGCTGGTGCTCTTCGGCGCTCAGCAGGTTGAACAGCGCGCGCGGCTGGCTGTAGTAATCGTCGTCTTCACGATGATTCCAGTGGTCGGCCGCGCCCTCAATGCTCAGCGGCGGCTCGCTGAAGTCCGGCTGCTCCTGGAACAGGCCGAAGCTGTTTGGTTCGTAGGTGGCGCCGTTGCCGCTGTTGCCGTCCACGCGCATCGCGCCGTCGCGATGGTAGTTGTGGAACGGGCATTTGGCGCCGTTCACCGGGATCTGGTGGTGGTTGACGCCCAGGCGATAGCGGTGCGCATCGCCATAGGAGAACAGACGGCCCTGCAGCATTTTATCCGGCGAGAAACTGATGCCCGGCACCACGTTGGCGGGGTTCATCGCCACCTGCTCAACCTCGGAGAAGTAGTTGTCGGGGTTGCGGTTCAGCTCGAAATAGCCGACGTCGATCAGCGGATAGTCGCCGTGCGGCCACACCTTGGTCAGATCGAACGGGTTGTATGGCGTCTGCGAGGCTTCGTGTTCCGGCATGATCTGAATTTGCAGCTTCCAGCGCGGGAAGTCGCCGCGTTTGATCGCGTCGAACAGATCGCGCTGTGAGCTTTCGCGATCCTTGGCGATGATCGCTTCCGCTTCTTCATCCATCAGGTTTTCAATGCCTTGCTGGCAGCGGAAGTGGAATTTCACCCAGAAACGCTCGTTGGCGGCATTGATAAAGCTGAAGGTGTGGCTGCCGAAGCCGTGCATGTGGCGATAGGACTTCGGAATGCCGCGATCGCTGAAGTCGATGGTCAGCTGGTGCAGCGATTCCGGCAGGTGGGAGAAAAAGTCCCATTTGTAGACCGGGTTGCGCAGGTTGGTATGCGGATCGCGTTTCACCACGTGGTTGAGATCGGGGAATTTCAGCGGATCGCGCAGGTAGAACACCGGCGTATCGTTACCCACCAAATCCCAGTTGCCTTCTTCGGTATAGAACTTCATGGCGAAGCCGCGAATGTCGCGTTCGGCGTCGGCGGCGCCGCGTTCACCGGCGACGGTGGAGAAGCGGATGAACATGTCGGTCTGTTTGCCGACCTCGGAGAAGATCTTGGCGCGGGTGTAGCGGGTGATGTCGTGGGTGACGGTAAAGGTGCCGTAAGCGCCGGATCCCTTGGCGTGCATGCGGCGCTCGGGGATGACTTCACGGTCGAAGTGGGCCAATTTTTCCAGGAACCACACGTCCTGCAACAGCATCGGGCCGCGTTTGCCTGCGGTGATCACGTTATTGTTATCGACAACCGGAGCGCCGGCTGCGGTGGTCAGTCCTTTCTTGCTCATCACTTGCTCCTTATCGTAGTGCAGTTAAGTAAAGACTCGGGCGGTTTAAGCGTTCATCAGCATAGTCCTTTGGCGGGGCTTCTTCCCCTGACCTTGGTCAAAGCCACTACTAGTTGTAGCCCTATTGCCGAGCGACGGCAAATAGGTCTCGGTTATCGTTGGCATTGCCTTGACGAATATAGAATCTTGTTTGCAAATATTTACATTTATTTGATTATTGAAGAATTTTTTCGCTTTTATCCCTTAAATACTCATTGCGCTTTGGTATAGACTCGTGACGTTATTATTATGCGTTGATTCGATCATTCGGTACGGATGACAAACCAGAGGGAAAGATGATGAAAAAGACTTGGGTCGCGTGCGCGGCAGGATTGCTGTTGGTGACCGGCGCGGCGAACGCCATCAGCGTGTCGGGCGAAGCCGGGCAGCACTACACCAACCTGGGCGTTGGCATGAGCACCGGCTCTTCTGGTCTGGGCCTGACCGGCAACTGGGCGCGCAGCGACCACGACGGTAACGTCGGCAGCGTGGGGCTGAACTTCGGCGTGCCGCTGGGGCCGTTGACGGCGACCGTGGGTGCCAAAGCGCTGTACCTCAGCCCGAAAGACGGGAAGAGCGGCGGGGCGGTGGCGCTGGGCGGCGGCCTGGAGTGGGAGATCAACCGTTACTTCAGCCTGCACGGCGAAGGGTACTTTGCCCCTGAATCCTTCACCAGCGGCGTGAAAGCCTATAACGAAGCCAGCGGCGGCCTGCGCTGGAAGTTCCGTCCGCTGAGCGTGGACGTGGGCTACCGTTACATGCAAATGGAAGGCAAAGACGGGCGTCGCGACAACACGCTGGCCGATGGCCCTTACGTCGGCGTGGGTCTGAGCTTCTGACACTGTGAAAAAGGGGCCTTCAGGCCCCTTTATCTTTTCTGCCTGGTTTACCCCACCGCCGGCAGCATGCCGCTGGCGATGCCCAGTTGAATGGCGATCACCGTCACCCCGCAGACAAACACCAACGCCAGCGCCGGCGTACCGCCCCAGACGCGATACTGCGCCTGATGTTTTTTGCGCGTTTTCCACACCAGCAGTGAAGGCAACAGCAGCGCCAACACCGACAAGGCAATGGCGGCGAATCCTAGCGCCAGCACGAAGCCGCGCGGATAGAACAGCGCAAAGGCCAGCGGCGGCAAGAAGGTGATGGCGCCGGTTTGCAGGCGGCCACGCACGTTGTCTTGCCGCTTGAACAGGTCGGCCAGGAAATCGAAAAGCCCGAGCGCGACGCCGAGGAACGAGGTCGCCAGCGCCAGATCGGCGAACAGGTGCACCGCCAGTTCAACGTGCGGCGAAGCCACCGCGTCGCGCACCGCCTGCAACAAACCGTTCAGCCCGGCCTGCTGCGCCAGAATGCCGACGAAGGTGTCGGAGCTGATGCTGCCCAGCGTTGCCAACTGCCAGAAGATGTAGGCCATCAGCGGGATAGCGCTGCCGATGATAAACACCCAGCGCAGTTTGCGAATGTTGCCGCCCATATAGTTGACGATGCTCGGCACGCTGCCGTGGAAGCCGAAAGAGGTGAAGATCACCGGAATGGCCGACAGCGCCAGGCCTTGCTCCAGCGGCAGCGTCATCAGGTTGGTTTGGTGGATATTCGGCAACATCAGGCCGAGCATCACCACCAGAAATACCACTTTGGCGCTGAACAGGATGCGGTTGAACAAATCGACCGAGTGGGTGCCGATGCATACCACGCCGCCGGCCACCAGGGTGAACAGCAGAACGCCGAGCGACACCGGGAAGTCCTGCGATGTCCACTGGCTGATGCTGGTGGCGAGCAGTTCGCCGGCGCCGCTGATGTAGGCGGCGGTGAGGGCGTACATCAGGAACATCATGCTAAAGCTGGTCAGCCACTGGCCGCCGCCGCCGAGATAACGTTTGGCGAGGGTGCCCAGACCGGTATCCGCCTGCTCATGCTGGTAAACCTCTACCAGCAGCAGCGCGGTGTAACACATCAACAGCCACAGCCCGACCAGTAAGGCCAGCGTGACGCCGAAGCCGACGCCGGCCGCCGCCAGCGGCATCGCCAGCATCCCGGCGCCAATGGTGGTGCCCGCCACGATAAAAACACTGCCAAGAGTGCGATTCTTCACGTTTTTTCTCTACCAGCCGAAAGATTTTGAAAATTATAGGTAACGATTTATGAGGATGGCAGGATAGTGGAAGCCCTAATTTGTGTCAAACCGACGTTACGCATGATGTACATTAATGTTTACATTGCGGCGAGCTGCATGGCACATGAGGAACGGGCCCATGGCTGAAATTATCCGCAGGCGGCTAGTGAAAAGTTATTTACGGGCTTCTATAGTGGAATGACCAAAAAATGTGGGAGAGATCAATGTTAAGGGTGGAGATGCTCAGCACCGGCGATGAGGTGCTGCACGGGCAAATTATTGATACCAACGCCGCCTGGCTGGCGGACTACCTGTTCCGGCAGGGAGTGCCGATGAGCGGGCGGGAAACGGTCGGGGACAGCCTCTCTGCGTTGATCGAGATCCTGCAGGAACGAAGCCATATCGCCGATGTGCTGATCGTCAACGGCGGCCTGGGGCCGACCAGCGACGATCTCAGCGCGCTGGCCGCCGCCAAAGCCTGTGGCGTAGAGCTGGTTGAACGGGCCGACTGGCTGGCGCGCATGGAAGCCTATTTCGCCGAGCGCGGGCGGCCGATGGCCCCTTCCAACCGCAAGCAGGCGCAGATCCCGGCCAACGCGGAAATGCTGGATAACCCGGTGGGCACCGCCTGCGGGTTCGCGCTGCAGCTGAACCGATGTCAGATGTTCTTCACCCCCGGCGTGCCGTCGGAATTCAAAGTGATGGTCGAACAGCAGATCGTGCCGCGTCTGCGCCAGCGCTTCACCTTGCCGACGCCGCCGCTCTGCCTGCGCCTGACCACCTTCGGCACCTCCGAGAGCGATCTGGCCGCCGAGCTGGACGGTATGCCGCTGCCGCCGGATGTGGTGCTGGGTTACCGTTCCTCCAGCCCGATCATCGAGCTGAAGCTGACCGGGCCGGAAAGCCGGCGTGCGGAAATGGAGCTGGCCTGGCGGCGCGTGCGCGAGGTGGCGGGGGACAACTGCATCTTTGAAGGCACTATCGGGTTGCCGGCGACGCTGACGCAGCGCCTGAATCAGCAAGGGCTGAAGCTGGCGTTGAGCGAGCAGTTCAGCGCCGGGTTGATCAATCTGCAGCTGCAGAGCGAAGGGGCGCCGCTGGCGGGGGGCGAACTGCTGCCGGCGCACTGCATCGAAACGCTGGAAACCACGCTGGCGCGCGCCCGCTCGCTGGCGGAATTGACCGGCGCGCCGTTGGCGTTGGCGGTCAGCGCCATGTGCGACGATCAGGTGAGCATTGCGCTGCATACACCGCGCGACGGCATTGGCCAGACTGTTCGCTATCGTGCGTCGCGCCACGGCTTGCGGCTGCGGCAGGAGTCGGTGGCGATGCTGGCGCTGGATATGCTGCGCCGCTGGCTGAATGGGGGCCAGGCGTGCGGTAAAAACGCCTGGCTGGAGGTGGTGGAAATTATCGAGTGACGGTCATGGCGCCGAGTTGCCGGCGTCACGGCTTTGCTGCAGCCGTTCGGACGCCAGGCGTGAAAGGTGTATCGCCGCCGCGCCCCGCGTTTGCAGATCTTGCACCATAGTCCTTTAGCGCCTGCGCGGCGAAACCGTGCTGCAGATCGCGGAAACGCTGGGATATGCCTCGTCGAGTAATTTTATCGCCATGTTTCGCAAAGCCTTTGGCGATTCTCCGGCGCGTTATTTTTCCGCATCGGCAGGAAAGGGGCGCTAAGCGAAATACTTTGAGGATAGTTATATATCCCTGATTAATCATAATCTTATAGGGGATATTCGCGGCGAGGGAATGCTGTTACTCTTTTGGCGGGTGCTTGAGACTGTTCGTCTTGGGCATTGTGTGACAAGGCGGATAGATGAAAGCCCCAAACTGACTCTCAATCAGAATGGGGCTGCCCTAACGCCTAGACACCGTTATGGTAGCCCCTTCACAGCAAGGAGGCAAGCATGCGCTTAAGGCATGTGTTTCATTCGCTAACCGTTGTATGTATTACGGTTTTGTTATTTATCTGGATGATAAGAGACTCGCTGTGCGAGCTGAAAATCTACCAGGAAAATATCACTATCCTGATCAGGTTGGCGTGTGAGGTGAAGCGGTAATCATAGGGCGGGGGCAACCCCGCCTTCTGGTCTCCAGGCGCGGTTTCCGGCACCCGACTTTACATTTCCAGCTCGATATCCGTCAGCGGCATACAGCAACAGGGCAGGATCTCGCCGGCGTTGATAAACGCCAGCGGCTGTTGGCGGTAGGCCACTTCGCCTTTCACCAGCTTCAGGCGGCAGGCGCCGCAATAGCCGGAGCGGCATTGGTACTCCACCTGCACGTCGTGCAACTCCAGCACGTCGAGCAGGCAGCTTTCACTGTTGGGGCAGGAGAGCTGCGTGCCGGCGGCGCGCAGCGTTACGATTGGCGTCGCCATCGCTTACAGTTCGAAGTCGCTCAGGTCGTCGGCGTTGATCTCCGAGTCGATCTGGCCAACCAGGTAGGAGCTCACTTCCACTTCCTGCGGCGCCACCTGCACGTTGTCGGACACCAACCAGGCGTTGATCCACGGGATCGGGTTGGAGCGGGTTTCGAACGGCAGACCGAGGCCGACCGCCTGCATGCGGATATTGGTGATGTATTCCACATACTGGCACAGAATGTCTTTGTTCAGGCCGATCATCGAGCCGTCGCGGAACAGGTATTCCGCCCACTCTTTTTCCTGCTGGGCAGCCAGCACGAACAGATCGTAGCACTGCTGTTGGCACTCCTCGGCGATCTCCGCCATTTCCGGATCGTCGGCGCCGGAACGCATCAGGTTCAGCATGTGCTGGGTGCCGGTCAGGTGCAGCGCTTCGTCGCGGGCGATCAGCTTGATGATTTTGGCGTTGCCTTCCATCAGTTCGCGCTCGGCGAACGCGAAGGAGCAGGCGAAGCTGACGTAGAAGCGGATCGCTTCCAGCGCGTTCACGCTCATCAGGCACAGGTACAGCTGTTTCTTCAGCGCGCGCAGATTGACGGTGACGGTTTTACCGTTCACCTGGTGGGTGCCCTCACCCAGCAGGTGATAGTAGCTGGTCATCTCGATCAGATCGTCGTAGTAGCCGGAGATGTCTTTCGCGCGCTTCTTGATCTCTTCGTTGGTGACGATGTCGTCGAACACCAGCGCCGGATCGTTGACGATGTTGCGGATAATGTGAGTGTAGGAACGGGAGTGGATGGTCTCGGAGAACGACCAGGTTTCCACCCAGGTTTCCAGCTCAGGGATCGAGATCAGCGGCAGCAGAGCGACGTTAGGGCTGCGGCCCTGGATGGAATCCAGCAGCGTCTGATACTTCAGGTTGCTGATGAAGATATGCTTCTCGTGCTCCGGCAGCGCCTGGTAATCGATGCGATCGCGGGAGACGTCAACTTCTTCCGGGCGCCAGAAGAAGGAGAGCTGTTTTTCGATCAGCTTTTCGAAGATTTCATGCTTTTGCTGGTCGAAACGCGCAACGTTTACCGACTGGCCGAAGAACATCGGCTCTTGCAGCTGGTCGTTTTTGGTCTGAGAAAAAGTGGTGTAAGCCATAAGCCTGAATCCATCGTAACGTGGCTAAATGAAGGGGCCGGAAAATTCCGGCCCGCTAGGTCAAACTTTAGATCTTGCAGGCGCCGCTTTCGCAGTCGTCATCGCCGGCCTTGGCAGGCTGCAAATCTTCCTGGGCGTCTTCCGCACCGTCGCGGGTGTTTTGGTAGTACAGCGTTTTCACGCCGAACTTGTAGGTGGTGAGCAGGTCTTTCAACAGCTGCTTCATCGGCACCTTGCCGCCCGGGAAGCGGGTCGGATCGTAGTTGGTGTTGGCCGAAATCGACTGGTCGATGAATTTCTGCATCAGCCCCACCAGCTGCAGATAGCCGTCGTTGCTCGGCATTTCCCACAGCAGCTCGTAGTTGTCTTTCAGACGCTCATACTCCGGCACCACCTGGCGCAGGATGCCGTCTTTCGACGCCTTGATGCTGATGTGGCCGCGCGGCGGCTCGATGCCGTTGGTGGCGTTGGAAATCTGCGAAGAGGTTTCCGATGGCATCAGCGCAGACAGGGTCGAGTTGCGCAGGCCGGTTTCCTGGATCTCTTTACGCAGGGTTTCCCAGTCGTAGTGCAGCGGCTCGCTGCAGACCGCATCCAGGTCTTTCTTGTAAGTGTCGATAGGCAGGATACCCTGCGAATAAGTGGTCTCTTTGAACCACGGGCAAGCGCCTTGTTCCTGAGCCAGGCGGTTGGAGGCTTTCAGCAGGTAGTACTGAATGGCTTCGAACGTTTTGTGCGTCAGGTTGTTGGCGCTGCCGTCGGAGTAGCGCACGCCGTTCTTCGCCAGGTAATAGGCGAAGTTGATAACGCCGATGCCCAGGGTGCGGCGGCCCATCGCGCCACGGTGCGCGGCCTTGATCGGATAATCCTGGTAATCCAGCAGGGCGTCGAGCGAGCGCACCGCCAGGGTCGCCAGCTCTTCCAGATCGTCCAGGCTGTCGATCGCGCCCAGGTTGAAGGCCGACAGGGTGCACAGCGCGATCTCGCCGTTTTCGTCGTTGACGTCTTCCAGCGGCTTGGTTGGCAGCGCGATTTCCAGGCACAGGTTGGACTGACGCACCGGCGCGATCTGCGGATCGAACGGGCTGTGGGTGTTGCAGTGGTCGACGTTCTGGATGTAGATGCGGCCGGTAGAGGCGCGCTCTTGCATCATCAGCGAGAACAGCTCAACCGCTTTCACGCGCTTCTGGCGAATGCTGTCGTCTTTCTCGTACTGGGTATACAGGCGTTCGAATTCGTCCTGATCGGCGAAGAACGCGTCATACAGCCCCGGCACGTCGGACGGGCTGAACAGGGTGATGTCTTCGCCCTTGATCAGACGCTGGTACATCAGGCGGTTCAGCTGCACGCCGTAGTCCATGTGACGCACGCGGTTGCCTTCAACGCCACGGTTGTTTTTCAACACCAGCAGGCTTTCCACTTCCAGGTGCCACATCGGGTAGAACAGCGTTGCCGCGCCACCGCGCACGCCGCCCTGCGAGCAGGATTTGACGGCGGTCTGGAAGTGTTTGTAGAACGGAATACAGCCGGTATGGAAGGCTTCACCGCCGCGGATCGGGCTGCCCAGCGCGCGGATGCGGCCGGCGTTGATGCCGATGCCGGCGCGCTGCGAAACGTATTTCACAATGGCGCTGGAGGTGGCGTTGATGGAATCCAGGCTGTCGCCGCACTCGATCAGCACGCAGGAGCTGAACTGGCGGGTTGGGGTGCGCACGCCGGACATGATCGGTGTAGGCAGCGAAATCTTGAAGGTGGAAATCGCGTCGTAGAAACGTTTGACGTAGTCCAGACGGGTTTCACGCGGGTAGTTGGAGAACAGGCAAGCGGACACCAGCATGTACAGGAACTGGGCGCTTTCGTAGATCTCGCCGCTGACGCGGTTCTGCACCAGATACTTGCCTTCCAGCTGCTTGACGGCGGCATAAGAGAAGTTCATGTCGCGCCAGTGATCGATAAAGGAATCCATCTGCTCGAACTCTTCAGCGCTGTAGTCTTCCAGCAGATGCTTATCGTATTTGCCCATCTCGACCATGCGCGTCACGTGAGCGTGCAGCTTCGGCGGCTCGAACTGGCCATAAGCCTTTTTACGCAGGTGGAAGATCGCCAGGCGAGCGGCCAGGTACTGATAGTCCGGCGCATCGCGGGAGATCAGATCGGCTGCGGCTTTGATGATGGTTTCGTGAATGTCGGCGGTTTTGATGCCGTCATAAAACTGAATGTGTGAACGCAACTCTACTTGAGAAACCGAGACGTTGTGTAATCCCTCTGCGGCCCAATCGATGACCCGGTGGATTTTGTCGAGATTGATGCGCTCTTTACGGCCATCGCGTTTAGTTACAAGCAGACTTTGGTTCATGTGGTGTTTTACCTGTCCGTATGGTGCCCCTAAGCAGAAGTGTAGTCGCTCTGCTCAGTATGTAAACACTATATATAGGGGTTGTATGTCGGTGAGGTAACAAGATAGTGAGAAAAAACGGCGTTTGCAAGTGAACAAAACCGGCCTAATTTGTGGATAACTTGGGGGTGAAATGTAACTTGCCGTTCGCAGTGCGCGCCGTGACTGGCGCGACAAGCTTGTCAATAAGCGCGATCAGATTTTACTGAAAAACTGAAAAAATCGATCGTTTGGCGCTTTATTAAACGTTAGAAAAAAACGGCATATTGATCTGTTTTAATATTCTAAAAAACTGTTTACAACGGGTATTTTGAGCGAAATCGCGGAAATTAGGTATTTTTCCGAATACGCCAACGGCGCCGCCCCCCGGTAATGCAGGGCCGGCGCGGTTTACAGCGCTTAACCTTCGTGCTGGGTGTGCACCATGTAGTTCACGTCAACGTTGCGCCCAAGCTTGAAATGATCGGTGATCGGGTTGTAATGCAGGCCGATCATGTGCTTTTCGCGCAGTGGCGTGCCGTCGACCCAGCCGATCAGTTCGGAAGGGCGAATGAACTTCTTATGATCGTGGGTGCCCTGCGGCACCATCTTCAGCACGTACTCCGCGCCGATCACCGCCATCAGCCAGGCTTTGGTGTTGCGGTTGATGGTGGAGAAGAACACGTGGCCGCCCGGTTTCACCAGCTGGGCGCAGGCGCGCACCACCGAGGCCGGATCCGGCACGTGCTCCAGCATCTCCATGCAGGTGACCACGTCGTAGCGTTGCGGGTTGGCCTGAGCGTGGCTTTCCACCGTCTCCTGCACATAGGTGACGTCCATGCCGCTTTCCAGCGCGTGCAGCCGCGCGACCTGCAGCGGCTCCGCGCCCATGTCCAGCCCGGTCACCTTGGCGCCTTCGCGCGCCATGCTTTCCGCCAGAATGCCGCCGCCGCAGCCCACGTCGAGCACCTGCTTGTCAAAAATGCCGCCGGCGCGTTGCATGATGTAGTTCAGGCGCAGCGGGTTGATGCGGTGCAGCGGTTTGAACTCGCCTTCCAGATCCCACCAGCGGGAGGCGACGGCCTCGAACTTGGCGATTTCCTGGTGGTCAACGTTTTGCACTCGGCTGGATGATTCTGCGTTCATGGGCTTGTCTGGCTCCTTGTTCTCGTTGCGCGGATTATACATGTTCCGGCGCGGCATCGTCTGCGCCGATGCGTTTTTAGCGCACTTATCTGCACAATTTCCGTGAAACAGCGGCGGTTATTTTCCCGTAAAGCGTGCTTTGTGATATAGTTTTACACCTTTGCCACTATGGCAGCGGGCAGATGAATCATTAGTAGAGGGATAGCAGCTCCATGAGCGACCTTGCCAGAGAAATCACACCGGTAAACATCGAAGACGAGTTGAAAAACTCGTATCTGGACTATGCGATGTCCGTTATTGTCGGACGTGCGCTGCCAGATGTTCGTGATGGACTGAAGCCGGTTCACCGCCGCGTTCTGTACGCGATGAGCGTATTGGGTAACGACTGGAATAAACCATACAAGAAATCGGCCCGTGTCGTCGGGGACGTGATCGGTAAATATCACCCGCACGGTGACAGCGCGGTTTACGACACTATCGTGCGTATGGCTCAGCCGTTTTCACTGCGCTACATGCTGGTGGACGGTCAGGGTAACTTCGGCTCCGTCGACGGCGACTCCGCCGCGGCGATGCGTTATACCGAAGTGCGCATGTCCAAGATTGCTCACGAACTGTTGGCGGATCTGGAAAAAGAAACCGTCGACTTCGTGCCTAACTATGATGGCACCGAGCAGATCCCGGCCGTCATGCCGACCAAGATCCCGAACCTGCTGGTCAACGGCTCGTCGGGCATCGCCGTGGGCATGGCCACCAATATCCCGCCGCATAACCTGGCGGAAGTCGTCAACGGCTGCCTGGCCTATATCGACGATGAAAACATCAGCATCGAAGGGCTGATGGAACACATCCCGGGGCCGGACTTCCCGACGGCGGCGATCATCAACGGCCGTCGCGGCATTGAAGAGGCCTACCGCACCGGGCGCGGCAAAGTCTACCTGCGCGCGCGCGCGGAAGTGGAAGCCGACGCCAAGACCGGGCGCGAAACCATCATCGTTCACGAGATCCCGTATCAGGTGAACAAGGCGCGTCTGATCGAGAAGATCGCCGAGCTGGTGAAAGAAAAGCGCGTGGAAGGCATCAGCGCGCTGCGCGACGAGTCCGATAAAGACGGCATGCGCATCGTGATCGAAGTCAAACGCGACGCGGTCGGCGAAGTGGTGCTGAACAACCTGTATGCGCTGACGCAACTGCAGGTCACCTTCGGCATCAACATGGTCGCGCTGCATCAGGGCCAGCCTAAGCTGCTGAACCTGAAAGACATCCTCGAAGCCTTCGTGCGTCACCGCCGCGAAGTGGTTACGCGCCGCACCATCTTCGAACTGCGCAAGGCCCGCGACCGCGCCCATATCCTGGAAGCGCTGGCTATCGCGCTGGCCAACATCGATCCGATCATCGAGCTGATTCGCCGTGCGCCGACCCCGGCCGAAGCGAAAGTCGCGCTGGTGGCGCAGCCGTGGGATCTGGGCAACGTCAGCGCCATGCTGGAGCGCGCCGGTGACGACGCCGCCCGCCCTGAGTGGCTGGAGCCGGAGTTCGGCATCCGCGACGGCAAGTACTACCTGACCGAGCAGCAGGCTCAGGCGATTCTGGATCTGCGCCTGCAGAAACTGACCGGCCTGGAGCACGAGAAGCTGCTGGACGAATATAAAGAGCTGCTCAACTTTATCGCCGAGCTGATCTTTATCCTGGAAAGCCCAGAGCGCCTGATGGAAGTGATCCGCGAAGAGCTGGTGGCAGTCAAAGAGCTGTACAACGACGGCCGCCGCACCGAGATCACCGCCAATACTTCCGACATCAACATCGAAGACCTGATCAACCAGGAAGACGTGGTGGTGACCCTGTCTCACCAGGGCTACGTGAAGTATCAGCCGCTGTCCGACTATGAAGCGCAGCGCCGCGGTGGCAAAGGCAAGTCTGCGGCGCGTATCAAAGAAGAAGACTTTATCGATCGTCTGCTGGTGGCCAACACCCACGATACGATCCTGTGCTTCTCCAGCCGTGGCCGCCTGTACTGGATGAAGGTGTACCAACTGCCTGAAGCCAGCCGCGGCGCGCGCGGTCGCCCAATCGTCAACCTGCTGCCGCTGGAAGCCGATGAGCGTATCACCGCCATTCTGCCGGTGCGCGAGTATGAAGAAGGGCGCCACGTGTTCATGGCCACCGCCAGCGGTACCGTGAAGAAAACCGCGCTGACCGAGTTCAGCCGCCCACGCAGCGCCGGCATCATCGCCGTCAACCTCAACGAGGGCGACGAGCTGATCGGTGTCGATCTGACCGACGGCAGCAACGAAGTGATGCTGTTCTCCGCCAACGGTAAAGTGGTGCGCTTCCCGGAAACGCAGGTGCGTTCGATGGGCCGTACCGCGACCGGCGTGCGCGGCATCAACCTCGGCGAAGGCGACAGCGTGATCTCGCTGATCGTGCCGCGCGGCGAAGGCGACATCCTGACCGTCACGCAAAACGGCTTCGGTAAACGTACCGCGGTGACCGAGTATCCGACCAAGTCACGCGCCACCCAGGGGGTTATCTCCATCAAGGTGAGCGAGCGTAATGGCCAGGTGGTCGGCGCCGTGCAGGTGGAAACCAGCGACCAGATCATGATGATCACCGATGCCGGCACGCTGGTGCGTACCCGCGTTTCGGAAGTCAGCGTGGTGGGCCGTAACACCCAGGGCGTGACGCTGATCCGCACGGCGGAAGACGAAAACGTCGTCGGTCTGCAGCGCGTGGCCGAGCCGGTGGAAGACGAAGAGCTGGACAGCCTGGAGCCGGGCGCGGAAGCGGTGGAAGAAGACACCACGCCGCTGGACGATGGCGACGACGCGGCTGACCCGATGGATGACGACAACGTTTAAAGCAAAGGGCGTCGGCATGCCGGCACCATGATGCACTGAGACAAAAGGGTCTGGCAGCGATGCTAGGCCCTTTTTCAGTTATATGGTTTAATTGGCGCACCGAGCCGCCGGCCGCCGCGCCGGCGACAGCGTGCGCCGCCACTGACTTTCGTATGGTATCCGATTGAAATACTTAGCCTCTTTTCGAACTACGCTGAAGATATCCCGCTATCTGTTCCGGGTACTGGCGATTTTGCTGTGGTCGTTGGGTGCGCTGCTCACCACCTTTTATATTCTGAATATCCTGCATCAGAAAGAATCGGACATCCGGCAGGAGTACAACCTCAACTTCGACCAGGCGCAGGGCTACATCCGTCATTCCGCTGACATCATTCGCGACATCAAGTATATGGCGGAAAATCGCCTCAACGGTTCGGTCAGCGGCCTGGACATGTTCAGCGGCGTGATCCCCGGCAAGGGCAGCCCGCCGCAATTCTTTCCGCTGTACCCGGAGTCCAACTGCGCGCTGAGCACCACCTATCGCAGTTCGCTCGATTCGCTGAGCGGCCTGATCCAGTATTGGAAAGAGAACTTCGTGGCGGCCTACGATCTCAACCGGGTGTTCTTCATCGGCGGCGACAGCCTGTGTATGGCGGAATTCGGCGGCGGCAACGCGAGCGCCAATCGGGAAAACATGCTGAAGTTGCTGCACGAGCGGATTCTGAAATACCGCAACGCCAAGAATCTCGACAAAGACAACAACCTGTATTGGATCAGCCCCAGCGCGCAGCGGCCGGACGTCGGTTATCTGTACGTGCTGACGCCTCTCTATATCGGCAACAAGCTGGAGGCGTTGCTGGGCATCGAGCAAACCGTTCGGCTGGAAGATTTCGTTACCGCCGGCAACCTGCCGATCGGCGTCACGCTGCTGGATGAGAACAACGAGCCGGTGCTGCGCCTGGCGGATGGCGAACGCTATGCCGCTGCGCTCAACAGCTACCCCGAAGAGCATGCCTACTTCGGTTATGTCGACAATTACCGCGACCTGATCCTGAAGAAAGCGCTGCCGCCTTCTTCGCTGAGCATCGTCTATGCGCTGCCGGTGAAAAGCGTGGTGGAACGCTTCAAAATGCTGATCCTCAACGCGCTGTTGCTGAACCTGCTGTCGGCCATCGTGCTGTTCACGCTGGCGTGGCTGTTTGAGCGTAAAATGTTCCTGCCGGCGGAGGACAACGCGTTTCGCCTGGAAGAGCACGAGCAGTTCAACCGCAAGATCGTCGCTTCGGCGCCGGTGGGCATCTGTATCCTGCGCATCAGCGACGGCACCAATATCCTGAGTAACGAACTGGCGCACAACTACATCAACCTGTTGACCCACGAAGATCGCGATCGCATAACGCGCATCATTTGCGAACAGCAGGCGAATTTCGTCGATGTGATGACCAGCAACAACAATAACCTGCAGATCAGCTTTGTCCATTCGCGCTACCGTAACGAAGAGGTGGCGATTTGCGTGTTGGTGGACGTCAGCGCGCGCGTGAAGATGGAAGAGTCGCTGCAGGAGATGGCGGCGGCGGCGGAGCAGGCCAGCCAGTCGAAATCGATGTTCCTGGCCACCGTCAGCCATGAGCTGCGCACGCCGCTGTACGGCATCATCGGCAACCTTGATCTGCTGCAAACCAAGGCGTTGCCGCAAGGGGTCGATCGGCTGGTCAATGCGATGAACAACTCTTCCGGCCTGCTGCTGAAAATCATCAGCGATATCCTCGATTTCTCCAAAATCGAGTCCGAGCAGTTGAAGATTGAACCGCGCGAGTTCTCCTGTCTGGAGGTGATCACCCATATCGCCGGCAACTATTTGCCGCTGGTGGTCAAGAAACGTCTGGGGCTGTACTGCTTTATCGAACAGAACGTGCCGGAGCGTATCTTCGGCGATCCGGTACGGCTGCAGCAGGTGCTCTCCAACCTGGTGAACAACGCCATCAAGTTCACCGATACCGGCTGTATCGTGCTGCAGGTCTGCACCCGCGGCAGCTACCTGGAGTTCAGCGTGCGCGATACCGGCGTCGGCATCCCGGAGAAGGAGATTTCGCGCCTGTTCGATCCGTTCTTCCAGGTGGGGACCGGCGTGCAGCGTCATTTCCAGGGCACCGGCCTGGGATTGGCGATCTGCGAGAAATTGGTCAACCTGATGGACGGCGACGTCTCCGTCGAGTCCGAGCCGGGCCTGGGCAGCTTGTTCAGCATTCGCATTCCATTGTTTAACGCCCAGTTCCCGATCCCGCAGGCCAGCGATACCTGGCAGGGGCGTCGGCTGTGGCTGGATATCCGCAATCAGCGGCTGGAAAGCTACCTGATGGCGATCCTGGGCGGCTACGGCGCCGATATCCAGCGCTATGACGGGCAGGAGACCGCCGCGGGAGAGGTGCTGCTCAGCGATCATCCGCTGATGCTGGATGCGCCGCTGCTGGCTCAGATCCAATTCTCCACCGAGCATATCGGCCCATCACAGGAAACCCGGCCGGGCTATTGGATGCACAGTACCTCCACGCCGCGTGAAACGCTGACCTTGCTTAACCGGTTGTTCGGCGTCGGCAGCGGCGCGGCAGAGGCGCTGGTGCAGCTGCCGGTGCCCGCCAAGGCCAGCGCGGCGGACAACGGCGATATTCATCTGCTGGTGGTCGACGATCATCCGATCAACCGTCGCCTGTTGTCCGATCAGCTGGGATCGCTGGGATATCAGGTGGTGACCGCCAACGACGGCGTCGACGCGCTCGGCGTGCTGAAACAGCATCGCGTCGATATTGTGCTGACCGACGTCAATATGCCGAATATGGACGGTTATCGTCTGACGCAGGCGCTGCGGCAGATGCAGTTCAGCGCGCCGGTGATTGGCGTGACGGCGAACGCGCTGGCGGAAGAGAAGCAGCGTTGCCTCGAGGCGGGTATGGATAATTGCCTGTCGAAACCGGTCACGCTGGAGACGCTGGAACAGACGTTGGCTTACTACAGCCAGCAGGTGCGCTACAGCCGCAGCGAGGCTTGAAAAGCAAACAGGCACGGCGAATGCCGTGCCTGTTTGGCGTTAACCTGCCGTGAGTCAGGCTTTAGTCTTTGTCCAACGGCGTCATGCTGACGGAGGAGAGGTAGTTGAGCAGGGCGATGTCGTTCTCGACGCCCAGCTTCATCATCGCCGATTTCTTCTGGCTGCTGATGGTTTTGATGCTGCGGTTGAGCTTCTTGGCGATCTCGGTCACCAGGAAACCTTCGGCGAAAAGGCGCAGCACTTCGCTCTCTTTCGGCGACAGGCGTTTGTCGCCATAGCCGCTGGCGCTGATCTTCTCCAGCAGTTTAGAGACGCTTTCCGGCGTGAACTTCTTGCCTTTCTGCAGGGCGGCCAGCGCCTTCGGCAGATCGGTAGGCGCGCCTTGTTTCAGCACGATGCCTTCGATATCCAGATCCAATACCGCGCTCAGGATCGCCGGGTTGTTGTTCATGGTCAGCACGATGATCGACAACTGCGGATAGTGACGCTTGATGTACTTAATCAGCGTGATGCCGTCGCCATACTTGTCACCCGGCATCGACAGATCGGTGATCAGCACGTTGGCGTCCAGCTTGGACAGATTGTTGATCAGTGCGGTTGAGTCTTCGAACTCCCCAACGACATTCACCCATTCAATTTGCTCAAGTGACTTCCGGATGCCAAACAGTACGATAGGATGGTCATCAGCAATAATTACGTTCAGGTTATTCATGTTGTTGGCTACCTTGCTTCAGCAGTCTGCTGACGAAAAAATCAATCTGACTGATGTTATTCTCGATCTCGGGCGCATCACCTTCTGCGATGCGCTGTTCTAACGATTCGCACAGCTGCTTGCCGGGAAGCAGATTTAACATGGCAAACACGCCTTTCAGGCGATGTGCGGTTTGTGACAGCGCATTGAAATCACTGCTGCCCGCCTCAGTATACAGTTTTTTGACATCGTCGGGTACTGTATCGACAAACAGCCCATAGTAATCACTTGATTTCAATTGTTTTTCATAGAGTTGGATATCTTCTGAACTCAATGAAAGCGGGCTTTCTTCCTGTTCCAGCGCGGCCATTTGCTGTTCGATCAGTATCAGCACGGCGTCGATTAATGCGCCGTTCAGGTTGTAGTTCACCCGAATGTAGCGTTTATCCAGCGCTTGCCAACCCGGCTCATCGGTCGCCAGCAGCAGGGTGTAATCATCGGCTCGCTGCGGGTTATCGGTCAGCAGCACGTCATAATCGCGATTGACCGCGCGATCGTCGGCGACGAGGCAGTCGGCGCCGTAGGCCTGCAGCAGACGGGTCACGATGCCGCGCACTTCATCCGACGTGACGTCCAGCAGGGCGGTGACGCCGTCGAGCAGTTTTTCCTGCTCCTGCGGCTCTTTTTTCTCCATCTCCATGGCGACGCGAATGGTGTAGCGAGTGCCGATATCCACCTTGCTGCGAATGTCCAACTGGCCGTTAAGCTTCTTGCACAGCTGATTGCACAGGAAGAAGGTGAGGCCGGAACCGTGGTTGAAGCGGTCCACCAGCGTCTGGCTGAGGAACGGATAGTTGAGGTTGCTGATCTCTTCGTTGGAGATGCCGGAGCCGGTGTCGTTGATTTGGAAAATCAGGCGATCCGGGTGCTCGGGCTCATGGTCGACAACCAGGGAAATCTTGCCGCAGGCGGTGGTGATAATGGCGTAATGCACCAGCAGCGAGATCACCTTGCGCAGCGCGTTGGCGTCGCCGATATAGTTCTGCTCGACGTCCAGCTGGAAATGCTTGAACAGCGCCAGCCCCTTCTGATTAAGGGCGGGCAGGGCCTCCAACAGCAACTCGTCGATCATCGCCGTCGGGCTAAACGGCTCGCGCGAGGGTTGCCAGTCCTGGGTTTCCAGCCGGGTCAGCAGGGTGATGTTATCGATCAATTCCAGCACCGAAGCCGACGCCGCCGTCAGCTGGCCCAGCAGCGCCTGCTGCTGTTCCTCATCCGGCCGGCCGTGCAGACGATCGACCAGATCGTGCATCTGGCGTACCGGCTGATTCAGCTCAATGCCCAGGTTGTGCAGCATCAGCTTGCGCGCCTGAACGTTTTTGTCGTATTCGCGCCGTGCCTGCTGCAGCCGCTTGTTCACCATCACCTCTTTATCCTGATCGTGCATCAGGAACAGGTAGGTGTCCGGCGACAGCTGGCTGCGGAAGATGCGGATTTCATACACCTCGTTGTTGACCGTCGCCTGGATCACCCCGTGATGCTGTTCGGCCATATGGGCGATCTTTTGCAGACTGAGGTGCGGCAACAGGTGCTCGGCGATTTTATTGCTGGCGATCACCGCATTGTTGGCGAAGCTGTAGACCAGCAGGCCGGAAGGCAGGCTGGAGACGATTTCCTGATTCAGCGCGCGCTCGGCCTCCAGTTCCACCGCCATGTTTTCGCTCGGGCGAATGTACTGGCGGCGGATAAAGTAGATGCTCAGCATCGACAGCGCCAGCAGCAGCAAGTTGACCGCGATCAGCCAGATGTTGTTGCGCAGCAGGTCGATGGCCAGATTGATGGCCGAAACGCGATACACCACCTTCAGCGGCGCATTGGGCAGGGCGGCGCTGAACTCCACCCAGCCGCCGCTCATCGTCGCATGGGTGCCGAGGACGGTTTCCGCCGGGATGGTACTGTCGTCGAGATCGACATCGTCCGGCTGCAGCAGGAAATTGGCGCGGGCCAGATTGGCCGGAATGATGTCGTTGATCGGCAAGTCGAAGGCGATCACCGTCGCCAGATGCCCTGGCTGATTGAAAGTGGTGCGAATCGAGAACGAATAGGCGTTCTGGAAGCGCTGCTTGCGCAGATCGGAAAAGCTCTCGCGCTCGTCGAGCATATTGGCCTGCTGCAGCATCTCGGCGCGGCGTTCGTCCGCCGAGGTGGTCAGGTAGCTTTCCCGAAAGCGCGAAGCCAGCTCTTTGAGCGGCTGAGTGGTGATCAGGCTGAGGCTGTTGTCCTGACCATTGAGGTAATACATGGCGTAGTTTTCGGTCTTGGCGCCCCAGCGGGTGTCCAGGTAGTCCGAGATGTTGGCGATCATCGCCAGCGTGCTCTCGTCATGGCTGCCGAAGATCACCGCGTCGGTTTTCTTGTGCGGTTTCTCGATATAATAGACGTCGGGCCGCAGGCGGGTTTCCTGCAAACCGGGATCGACATTCTGCGCCGGCGCATTGCCGAATTTGTCATAGACCTGATAGGTCATATAGCGGTAGGTATCGATGCGCTTTTGCAGCGAACCGGCAATGCTGTTCAGCGCGTACTTTTTTTCCGCCAGCCAGGCGTTGGTGTAGTTGTAGCCATACAGGCCGATGCCGATCGTCAGCAGCACGATAAACAGCAGGAAGCAGCGGGTAATGTTGCTGGAGCTGATGGTCAATTGTTTATTTTGCATAGTGGCTGCGCATTCCTGAATCAGCGAGTGACGGCCCTGGCGCTGGCGGTCACCGCCAACAGCAGAGCGGCTACGCAGGCGAAGGCCACCGTCAGGCTGGAAAACTGAGCGATGAAGCCGATCAGCGCCGGGCCGGCCAGAATACCGGCATAGCCGACGGTGGTGACGGAGGCGATCGCCAAATTGGCCGGCATGTCGCGCTGGTTGCCTGCAGCGCTGAACAGGATCGGCACCACGTTCGAGGCGCCCAGGCCGACCAGCATGAAACCGACCAGCGACACGGTGGCGTGATTGAAGGCGATGGCCAGACTCAGGCCGAGAGCGGCGCACAGGCTGCCCAGCAGCAACACCCGGTAGCGGCCCAGCGAGTTCACCACCCGATCGCCATTGAGCCGGCCGAGCGTCATGGTGATGGAAAACAGCGCATAACCCAGACCGGCCTGGCTGTGTTCGACGCCGCGCAATGTGGTGAGGAACAGCGCGCTCCAGTCGAGCATCGATCCTTCCGCCAGGAACATGATGAAGCAAAGAATGCCGATGAACATCACCCAGCCGCGCGGCAAGACGAACATCGGCCCGCCGTCGTCGGCGCCGCTCTCACGCAGCAGATGGCGGTTGGCGAGCGCCAGCAGCACTATCACCGCCAATACGGTAAGCAGGGTGGATTGCAGCGGCGTCAGCCCCAGCCACAACAGCGCGCTGACGCCGCCGGCACCGGCAATGCCGCCGATGCTGAAGAAACCGTGAAAGCCGGACATCATCGCCTTGCCGCTGGCGCGTTCGACGATCACCGCCTGAACGTTCATCGCTACGTCGATCATGCCGATCGCCGCACCGAACAGCAGCAGCGCCACGGCCATGCCGCCGAGAGAGTCCATCAGCGCCAGCAGCGGCAGATCGATGCACAATCCCAGCCCCGCCATCAAAATCACCGAGCGGCAGCCCAATTTGCCGGTCAGGAAACCGGTCAGCGGCATCGCCAGCATGGAGCCGGCGCCGATACAGAGCAGCAACAGGCCGAGCGAGCCGTCGTCGATGCCGATGCGCGCTTTGGCGAAGGGGACCAGCGGCGCCCAGGCGGCCATGCCGAGACCGGCGACGAAAAAGGCCAGACGGGTGGCGATCTGTTGAGGAACGCCGGGCGTTTGCTGTTCATTGCACAAGGTGGCTGTCATGTAAGCGTCAGGATCTTGGGTCAAAAGAATGGTGAAAGTTACTGACAGTTTTTATCACAATCCGCGATCCGGGTCGAAAATATTCGTGCCTGACATATCCCTGGCGCCGCCTCTGCGCACCAGCCACAGCGCGATAGCCTGGACAATATAGTCCTTTTGCCGCTCGTCCAGTGCGACGCCCTGCGGTATGCCGTGCCACTTTTCCAGGCAGCCGCGGCAGCAGGTGGCGGTGGCGTGCTGGGCGACGAACACCGGGTGGCCACGCATCGGCGTTTGCTTGCCGTCGTTTTTAGGGTGGGCGGCGGCCAGGCGGCGATCGATAAAATCGCGGGCATGGCTGAGGATAAGGGGTAATCCCTTGCCCTCGAGATAAGCCTGGTCTTTGGCATTTAAACGGAAGCGAGCGCGGAAGGGGGAACTTTGCAGCCGCCGCCACAGCACGTCGGGTTGAAAGGGCATCATGAATTTTACTCGCTGAAGGTGCGCTTTTTTCAGATTACCAGAACTGAAACTCTGCGGCTAATTGTGCCTGCGGCGGGAAATAATCGGCAAGATAAAGCACGAAATGAAAAGCAAGCTCAATTTGTAGGCTAAAATAAGGAAAAAGATTAGCAATTAGTGCGGCGGTAAATTAGTGAAACTATATCATTGGGTTATTTATTTGCTTGCTATTTGTGCGAGTCGAAATTGTGAGGGGAGTATGGAGGGAAATAAAAAACCGGCCAGAAGCCGGTTAAAAGGAATGCAGAAATTATCTTCCGATAATGAAGGTAATAATGAAAATAATGATGATAGCGAAGTGATTATAGCGGCTGCGTGTGGGGCGCGTTTTGGCACAATGTGCTTATTGCCCGTCTCAATTGTATGGTTGGCTTTTTTTTCTTAAAGATATGTATAACTACATGATTTTTTATCAATTAATCTATTCTTTGTCTTTAAGTGCTTTATTTTGTTTGTCTGTAAGGTTTTGTGAAAGTTCGCGCGTATTTACATTTCGAAACCTTTATTAATTACACTGAAACACTATCGGATACTTGGTATCATTTTCTTTCTGGATTAATATAACCCTTGTTACCAGAATGGTAATGCACAGTCGTGCTAATAATGCTCGAAAAGGGCAGTGGCCGTAGCTCGACATAATTAACGAGGATAATAACGATGAAACTTCGAGTACTCTCTCTGATGGTACCCGCACTGCTGCTTGCAGGCACAGCAGGCGCGGCGGAAATCTACAACAAAGACGGTAATAAACTGGATTTGTACGGTAAAGTCGACGGTCTTCACTATTTCTCCAGCAACAACGGCGTGGACGGCGATCAGTCTTATATGCGTTTTGGCCTGCGCGGCGAAACGCAAATCAGCGATCAGCTGACCGGGTACGGCCAGTGGGAATATCAGGCGAACCTGAACCACGCTGAAAACCAGGACAACAAGAACTTCACCCGTTACGGCTTCGCCGGTCTGAAATTCGGCGACTACGGCTCCTTCGACTACGGCCGTAACACCGGCGTGCTGTACGACGTCGCGGCGTATACCGACTTGCAGCCTGAGTTCGACGGTATGACCTACGGCGCCGACCAGTTCATGTTCCAGCGTTCCAGCGGCCTGGCGACCTACCGTAACAACGACTTCTTCGGTCTGGTTGACGGCCTGAACTTCGCCCTGCAGTACCAGGGTAAAAACGGCAACGGCGAAGAGACCAACAACGGTCGTGACGTCCTGGGCCAAAACGGCGAAGGCTACGGTATGTCCATGAGCTATGACATGGGCTACGGCATCAGCGCCGCGGGCGCCTTCTTCAACTCTCGCCGCACCAGCGAGCAGAACGGCGCCGGCGCGTACCGCAATATTATGGGCCGCGGCGACAAGGCGGAAGGTTACTCCGGCGGTCTGAAATATGACGCCAACGACGTCTACCTGGCGGTGATGTTCACCCAGTCCTACAACGCGGCGCGTTTCGGCAGTTCCGACAGCAGCGTTTATGGCTACGCCAACAAGGCGCAGAGCTTCGAAGCCTACGCGCACTACCAGTTCGACTTCGGTCTGCGTCCGTTCGTGGGCTATAACCAGACCAAAGGTAAAGACCTGGGCCGCGCCGGCAACGGCAAGGACTACGGCGATCAAGATCTGGTCAAATTCGTCGACCTGGGTGCGACCTACTTCTTCAACAAAAACATGTCTACCTATGTTGATTACAAAATTAACCTGGTGGACAACAACGATTTCACCGACGCTGCCGGCATCAACACCGACAACGTGGTTGCCGTGGGCCTGGTTTACCAGTTCTAAGCACCAGCGTGTGAATGACACAGCGCGGCCTTCGGGCCGCGTTTTTTTTGCCGGTAAAAAGCACGGATTGATCCGTTGTCGGCATGGGAAGCGCTTCGGATCGCCTCCGCTCGGCCTACGCTGTCAGTACAGCAAACAGAACGGAGGTGATATGGAACTCAAGATCGATAAGGTGATCGAAACGGTGCTGTACGTCAGCGATATTGAACGCGCGGACGCTTTTTACCGGCAGGTGCTGAAGCTGCCGGCAATGGTCACCAATGAACGGTTTCGCGCCTATAACGTCGGCGATCGGAGCGTACTGTTGCTGTTTATCGAGGGCGATTCGCTGCGCGGGGCGCAGTATCCGACCGGGTTTATTCCCGCGCACGATGGCGTGGGGCCGGCGCATATCGGGCTGGCGGTGGCGAAAGAGCAACTGCCGCACTGGGAACGGCATCTGGTGGCCAACGGCGTGGAGATTGAGGGGCGAATGCGCTGGGAACACGGCGGGGAGAGCATTTATTTTCGCGATCCCGACGCCCACCTGCTGGAGCTGGTGACGCCGGGCATCTGGGCCAATTACTGATCGAACCCGCCTAGCGCCAACATGTTCAACGCGGCATTCAGCACCTGCAGCGCGGCCTGCGGTTGCCGCTCTATCTGCACTCTGACGATGGCGCCGTCGATCAGCATCGCCAGCATTGCCGCCCGCTGTTCCCGCTGCGGCCCGGCGGGCAGGTGGCGCGCCAGTTCATCCGCCATCTGCCGCTTATGCCGGCCGGCGATGTGCAGGCTTTCCGGCAGCAGATCGGCTATCTCCACCGCAGTATTGATAAACGCGCAGCCGCGAAAGCGCGGATCGTCGAACCATTCTGCCAGGCAGGGTACCAGCGCCGGCAGCAACCCGCCGGTCTGCGCCACATGGCGGGCCAGTGATGTGCTGAACCAGCTGAGCCACTGCTGATGGCGATAGGTCAAAAACGCCGTAATCAAATCGTTCTTGCTGGGAAAGTGGCGGTAGAAGGTCACTTTGGTCACGCCAGATTCCTTGATGATGCGATCGATACCGGTGGCGCGGATCCCTTCTTGATAAAACAGATCGTGCGCCGTCAGCAGGATGCGCTGGCGGGCGGGCAAGGCGTTGAGATCGGCGGTCATCATTTTCTCCGGGGCTATTTTCGAGTGATTGTAGACAACTCTGTCTACTTGCGCTAGCGTAAAGGTGTAGACAGAGTTGTCTACATGCCTTCACTCAGGAGATGAACATGAGCATTAAACCCCCATTGCCGCCTTTTACCCGCGAATCCGCCATCGAGAAGGTGCGGCTGGCGGAGGATGCCTGGAACAGTCGCGATCCCGAACGCGTATCGCAGGTGTATTCCCTCGATACCCACTGGCGTAACCGCGCGGAGTTTGTCGACGGCCGCGCGGCGGTGGTCGGCTTTTTGCAACGCAAATGGGCGAAAGAACTGGAGTATCGGCTGATTAAGGAGCTGTGGGCGTTTGACGGCGCGCGCATCGCGGTGCGTTTCGCCTATGAATGGCGCGACGATTCCGGCAACTGGTATCGCAGCTTCGGCAATGAAAACTGGGAGTTCAATCAGGAGGGGCTGATGATCAACCGCCATGCCTGCATCAACGACATGCCGATTCGCGAACAGGATCGGCGTTTTCATTGGCCGCTCGGCCGGCGCCCGGACGATATTCCAGCGCTGAGCGATTTCGGTTTTTGAATCTGCTGGCGCGCCGGCGATGGCCTCTTGAGTGCAAAAGCGCACCGATCGACAAAGGGGAATTTGTAGAAAAGCCTTCCCGCTTCTAGACTTAGGGAACAACAAATGCACTCCAAGAGGACAAGCTATGACGAAGAAGTTGGTTTTGGCCGTCGGCACCGCGGCGGTATTTTCCATTCTTGCCGGTTGCACCACCTATGATCGCGCAGCCAGTTATGTCAATGAGCCGGTGGTCAGCGATGTCAAAGTAGGGATGACCAAGCAGCAGGTGCGGGCTATCGCCGGTCCGCCGTCGACGTCCGCTACGCTGATCCATGCGCAGGGCACCTGCGACACCTATGCGGTGGCGCCGCGCGACGGCAAGGTGCAGACGTACTTTGTCAGCTACAACGACACGGGCCATGTCATGAACAAGGGCTATCAAACCTGTTCAGACTACGATTCTCAGCCGAAATAATCGCGTTTCGGCAGACCAAAAAAGCCTCGCTTGCGCGGGGCTTTTCATTTTTTAGGCGTTTAAGGCCTGAAGTTTAGGCAACTGCGCCGCCCATGCCATTTTTTTGCATCAAAACGATAGACATTTCATAACGGTATCGCTAATATCAGCGCCCATTGGAAGGATGGCCGAGTGGTTTAAGGCAACGGTCTTGAAAACCGTCGAGTGTAACAGCTCCCAGAGTTCGAATCTCTGTCCTTCCGCCAAATTCAGCCGGCTTAGCTCAGTAGGTAGAGCAACTGACTTGTAATCAGTAGGTCACCAGTTCGATTCCGGTAGCCGGCACCATGACAGAGGCCCCAGCAGCGATGCTGGGGCTTTTTGTTATGATCTTTACACTTGCCGCAGGAACAAACAGTATAGGTATTAACCTATAGCCGGGGTTTTATCAGCCGCACGGAGCTTGGAACCTAGGGCATTTATCACTGAGGGATTGGGGGGGATGTGGCTTATTCTGGCAGAAATATAGCCGGTGGACGAGCCGGCTATCAGATAGGGTTCAAATATCCGTGACCAGCCACTGATCCGCTTCTTCGAACATCTCTTCCAACATTCGGTTCAGCTTCTCACGATCGCTTTTGCTGGCGTCGGAGTTCAGGCCGTTGGCCTGCATCGGCTTCACGCGCACGTCAGCTTCCGGGAACAGTGCATGCACGCGTTTTTCCAGCTCGTTGCGAATAATCTCGGCGGCGTTGGGTAACCCAGCGACGTTGCGTTTGTCGTACACCAATTCTACAAACATGTCTCACCTGTAAATACTGATTTAATGTACAGTATTCTGGCCTGAGGAAGGCCGGTTGGCAAGAGGGGGCGCGGAATTTTGCATGATGCGTTCATTCTTGCGCGGTGTGCGGTAAATCCTGCAGCTGAATCACCAATTCCGCCAGGCTGGCGGCCTGCATTTTCTCCATCACTTTTGCCCGGTGAACCTCCACGGTGCGCAGGGCGATATTCAACCGCTCAGCCATTTCCCTGTTCATCATGCCCCGCACCACCAGCTGCGCAATGTCGCGTTCTTTCGGCGTGAGCGTGCGGTAGCGGCCGCAAGTTTCATGGCGTTGCCAGGCCTCGGCGGAGACCTGCTGCGCCCGTTCGAGGGCGGCGATCAGCGGTTCAGCGGCGATCGGTTTTTGCAGGAAGTCCACCGCGCCGTACTTCATCTGCTCCACCGCCATCGGCACGTCGCCATGGCCGGACAGGAACACCACCGCCAGCGTGCTGCCGCGGCGGCGCAGCTCCCCGTAAACCTGGTGACCATCGAGCTTCGGCATCCGCATGTCCAGCAAGACGATCCCGGTCTGAAACGGGTCCGCCTGCGCCAGAAAATCGGCGCTGTCATTCCAGCATTGCACGCCGTGGCCGAGGCTGGTCAGCAAAAAATGGCAGGCGTCGGTGACGGCGACGTCATCATCCACCAGATAAATTAGCGACATGGTTTTCCTCGTTATCCAATATGAAATGCAGCGTTACGCACAGCCCGTTGCGGCTGTCGGGAGCCGGGCGGTTAGCCAGGCGGATTTCTCCGCCGCCATAGCGGGCCAGGCGCCGGCAAATGGCTAACCCCAGCCCCATGCCGCCGGCCTTGGTAGTGTTGAAGGGGCGAAAAGCCTGTTCCAGCCCGGCCGTTGTCATGCCGCCCGCGTTGTCCTGCAGATGCAACTCCATCGCCCGTTCGCTCTTGGCGGCGGAAAGCCAGACGGCATTGGCCCCGGCCTGCGCCGCATTCAGCAGCAGGTTCGCCAGCAACTGTTCCAGCAGCGCCGGCGGCAGGGTTAGCGTCAGCGAAGGCGCCACGTTATTGAACCACGTCAGGTCGGGATAGCGTTGCGTCAGGCGCAGCAGCGTCCACACCCGCTCGGCGGTTTCGCTTACCGCGGTGGGGCGCCAGCGCGTTTGGTCTATCGCCTCCGCGGTGGGCTGCACCCACTGGCGCAGGTTATGAATCGTCTCGCCGCCGCGCTGCGCCTGTCGGTCGATATTTTCCAGCGGCCCCAGCAGCGGATGCCCGGCGTCCGTGTTGCGCAGTTGGATCAGGCACCCCTGCGCATAGTGGCGAATGGCCGCCAGCGGCTGGTTGAGCTCGTGCGCGAAGCCGGAGGCCATCTCCCCCAGCACGTTCAGCTGCCTGGCGTTTTCCAGCGCCCGTTCCTGCCGCCGCAGTTGCTCGTCGGCGCGGAGCAGCTGTCGCCCGCGTCGGCGCACCAGCAGCGCGATCCAGATATGGTTGACGATCAACAGCGCCAGCAACGCCAGCGACAGGCCGACGGCCGTCTGATGCTGGATCAGCCAGCTCTTGATATCCAGCCATAGCCGCCGCTGTTCCGGGTGCTGATTGACGGCGCGCAGCAGCGCTTCCACCTCGCTGGTCGAGGCCGGTGCGCCCCACAGGAAGGGAGACTGGGGCGGTGCGGTCAGCAAGGCTCTCGCCACCGCATCCACCAGTGAGTTATCCAGGCCGGGCAGGGCGGCGAACGACCAGTTGGGATAAAGCGGCGTGCTGGTGACGCAGGGAGCCGACGTGGCCTGTTGCAGCAGCGGGCGAAAGTCCGCCGGGTTGATCAGGCCTTCCTTGCCCATTTTCTCCAGCAGGCAGACCGGGACGATGGCGGCCTGAATGGCGCGCTCGCGCAACAGATAGAGCAGGGCGTCGGCAGGGAAACCGGTAAAGCGCAGGTGAAAATCGCGCTCGGGCCGTATGCCGGCGTCGCTGAGCGCCTTATAGCCGGTCAGATAGCCGCCGAAGGCCTGCGGATCGATGGCGCCCACCGTTTTTCCCATCAGCGCCTGCGGCGTCGTAATGCCGCTGTCGCGCCGCACCAGAATCACGCTGCCGATGATGTTGCCCGTTGCCCGATCGCCGTTGGCGGCGCGCAACGACGCCAGCCAGCGCAGATGATAGTGGCTGTTCAGCTGCACAAACTGCGCCGGATTAGTGACCACGAACTGCACGCTGCCCCGATTGACCGCTTCGCGCATCTGCGCCAGATCGAGCGGCCGCAGGCGGAAGCGCTCACCGCCGACGCTGTCGTTGAGCCTGTCGATCAGCGGCTGCCAGTCACGCTCGGTCGCCGCATCGCCGCGCATCGCCAGCACGCCGACCGACCACTCGCCCGCCTGTGCCGCCATCCCCCAGCCGAGACTGAACAGCAGTAATAACACGACCCTCACGGCCCCTCCTGATGGGCAATTTGCCTGCCGCCACTTGTTTTAGATCAACGTTGGGTTCGGTATGTGGTTAACCACAATAGAGCTGAGCCCAATGCCATTTTTACACTGTAAATCATCGACATTGTTTATTCATCTAACGGGCATCAATAGCGTGATCGGGGTGATGCCCTGGGCGTGGGAGAGGCGCATGGATTTCGGTAAACGGCAGTTTTTGCAGCGGCTGGGCGTGTTGACGGCGGGGGCTTCGCTGATCCCCGTGGCGGAGGCCGGGCTGACGTTAGCGCCGACGCGGCGCGAGGGGGATGCCAGCCGCCGCTACGCGATGCTGATCGATCTGCGGCGCTGCGTTGGGTGCCAGGCCTGTACCGTCAGTTGTGCCATTGAAAACCAGACGCCGCACGGCGAGTTCCGCACCACGGTAAACCAGTACCAGGTCAGTCTCGAAGGCGAAGCGGTGGCGACCAACGTGCTGCTGCCCAGGCTGTGCAACCACTGCGACAACCCGCCCTGCGTACCGGTGTGCCCGGTGCAGGCCACCTTCCAGCGCGAGGACGGGATCGTGGTGGTCGACAACAAACGCTGCGTGGGTTGCGCCTATTGCGTGCAGGCCTGCCCGTACGATGCCCGTTTTATCAATCACGCCACCCAAACGGCGGACAAATGCACCTTCTGCGTACACCGGCTGGAGGCGGGATTGCTGCCGGCATGCGTGGAGTCGTGCGTGGGCGGGGCGCGGATCATCGGCGATATGCGCGATCCGCACAGCACGCTGAGCAAGCTGCTGCGGCGTCACGAGGCCGAGATCAAAGTCCTCAAGCCGGAGAACCAAACCGCGCCCCACGTATTTTATCTGGGGCTGGATGACGCCTTCGTCACGCCGCTGCCGGGGCGGGCGCAGGTCGCCTTATGGGGGGAGGGACGATGAGCCGCCAACTGATGATCGCAGAGGTTTTGGGCCAGCCGCAGGCGGTGAGCTGGCTGCCGTGGGCCGTGCAATATTTCTTCTTTATTGGCATTGCCGCCTGCGCCGCGTTGCTGGCCTGCGTGTGGCGCTGGCGCGGTGGAGACAACGCCGCACATTTGGAGCGCGCGGCGCTGCTTATCGGGCTGACGTGCGCCATCACCGCGCCGCTGGCGTTGACCGCCGATCTGCATCAAACCGCCCGTTTCTGGCATTTTTACGCCTACCCGACGCCCTGGTCGTGGATGCCGTGGGGCGCGCTGTTCTTGCCGCTGTTTACCTTGCTGATCGGCCTGTGGTTTATCGCGATTGAATTTACGCGACTGACGGGCAGACCGGTTGCGCTGTTGCGTGGGATCGCGCCCGCCTGCGCGCTGGTGGCTATCGGCCTGCTGTTGTACACCGGGCGCGAGGTTTCCGTCGTGCGCGCCCGCCCAATCTGGTTCAGCTACGCATTTCCGATCGTGATGTTCCTCAGCGCGCTGCAGGCGCTCTTGGCTCTGTTGCTGTTGGCGATGCGCAAACGGCCCGGCCTGCAGGCGCCGCTGGCGCGCGGGATGCTGCTGACGCTGCTGCCGCTCGGCGGGGCGATCCTGCTGTGGGTGTGCGGCGATACGCTATCCGGCGCGGCGGTACGCCACTGGCTGCAGACGCAGGCGACGGCGCGCCAGTATGCTGCCGGCTGGATCGCGCTGTGGGGGCTGGCGCTGGCGTGGGCCGCCTGGGCGGCCTATCGACGTTTGCCGCGCGGCGGCGCGCCGCTGCTGGTGGCCGGCGCGCTGGGGCTGAGCTGGCTGATGCGCTGGACGCTGTTGATTGAGGTGCAAACCATCCCGAAATACAACGCGTCTTATTCCCCCTATAGCCTGCCGCTTGGTACCGATGGCTTGCTGGCGATCGTCGGCACCTTCGGGCTGTGGCTGGCGTTAATGATCATGGTGCGTGAAGCACAGGCGTTTTTACTGCGGAGAAAACAACATGGCTAAACTCACCCGGCGTCAGTGGTTGAAAGTGGGCCTGGCCTTCGGCGGGCTGTCCGCTTTCGGCCTGAGCTATCGCGAGGTCGCCAAACGGGCGATCGACGGTTTGATTCACGGCACCTCAGGGCGCGTGACTCTGGATCGCATCAACGGCAACTCTCTGCTGCCCGAAGGGCGGGCGGTGCCGGAATGGCAAGGCAATCCGCAGCAGGCCATCTCGATGACCCAGTGCTTCGGTTGCTGGACGCAATGCGGCGTGCGGGTGCGGGTGGACAGGCAGACCGATCGGGTATTGCGTATCGCCGGCAACCCGTATCATCCGCTGTCTCAGGAGCGGCACCTCGATTCTGCGTTGCCGCTGCAGGACGCGTTGGCGCAGCTGGGCGGGGAGAGCGGCCTCGACGCGCGTTCCACCGCCTGCGCGCGGGGCGCTACGCTGCTGGAGGGGCTTTACAGCCCGCTGCGCGTGCTGGAGCCGATGAAACGCGTCGGCAAACGCGGCGAGGGCAAGTGGCAGCGCATCAGCTTCGAGCAGTTGATCGCCGAAGTGGTGGAGGGCGGCGATCTGTTCGGCGAGGGGCATGTGGACGGCCTGCGGGCGATCCGCGATCTGGAAACGCCGATCGATGCCCGACAGCCGGGGCTGGGGCCGAAAGCCAACCAGCTGCTGGTGACCAACGCCGGTGATGACGGGCGCGACAGCTTCCTGCGGCGCTTCGCCCAGAACAGCTTCGGCAGCAAAAATTTCGGCGCGCACGGCGCTTACTGCGGGCTGGCCTACCGCGCCGGTTCCGGCGCGTTGATGAACGATCTGGACAAGAATCCGCACGTGAAACCGGACTGGGAACAGGTCGAATTCGCGCTGTTTATGGGCACCTCGCCGGCGCAGTCCGGCAACCCGTTCAAGCGTCAGGCCCGGCAGTTGGCCAGCGCCAGATTGCGCAGCGAATTCCGCTACGCGGTAGTGGCGCCGGCGCTGCCGTTGACCACCACGCTGGTGGACGATCATGGCCATTGGATCCCGATACTGCCGGGCACCGACTCGGCGCTGGCGATGGCGATGATCCGTTGGATCCTCGACAATCGGCGTTATCAGGCCGGTTATCTCGCCATCCCGTCGGAGGCGGCCATGCAACGCGCCGGCGAGAAGAGCTGGACCAACGCCACGCATCTGGTGATCGCCGAGAGCGAGCACCCGTTGGCGGGGCAGCATCTGACGCTGGCCCATCTGAACGGCGCCGAGTCGGCGTCGCCGCTGGTGGTCAACGGCGCGGGGGAACTGGTGGCGGCCGAGACGTGTGACCGCGCCGAGCTGTGGGTAATCCGCACGGTGACGCTGCACGACGGCGCGCAGGTGGCGGTGAAGAGCGGCTTTCAGTGTCTGAAAGAGGCGGCCGACAAGCTGTCGCCGGAAGCCTACAGCCGGGAATGTGGCGTACCGGTGGCGCGCATCGCGGCGCTGGCCGAGGCCTTTACCGCCCACGGGCGCAAGGCGGCGGTGATCGCCCATGGCGGGATGATGGCGGCGAACGGGTTTTACAATACCTGGTCGGTGATGATGCTCAACGTGTTGATCGGTAACCTGAGCCTGGCGGGCGGGGTGTTCGTCGGCGGCGGCAAATTCAACGGTTTCGCCGAGGGGCCGCGCTATAACCTGGTCGAGTTTCCCGGCCTGGTAAAACCGAAGGGGTTGAATATCGCGCGCAGCAAGGCCGCCTATGAAACCTCCGACGAATACCGCGAAAAAGTGGCGGCGGGCGTTTCGCCCTGGCCGGCCAGGGCGCCCTGGTATCCGTTCGTCGCCGGGCAGTTGACCGAGCTGCTGACGTCGGCGCTGGCGGGATATCCGTACGGGCTGAAAGCCTGGATCTCGAACATGACCAACCCCCTGTACGGTATCGCCGGGTTGCGCGGCGTGGCGGAAGAGCGGCTGAAAGATCCGGCGCGTTTGCCGCTGTTTATCGCCATCGATGCGTTTATCAACGAAACGACGGCATTGGCCGACTATATCGTCCCGGACACCCATAACTTTGAGAGCTGGGGATTCAGCGCCCCCTGGGGCGGCGTCGCCAGCAAGGCCACCACTGCGCGCTGGCCGATAGTGACGCCGGCGACCGCGAAAACGGCGCAAGGGCAGCCGATCTCCATGGAGGCGTTTTGCATCGCCGTCGCCAAACGCCTGGCGCTGCCGGGGTTCGGCGATCGCGCTATCGGCGACGGCCGGGGCGGGCTGCTGCCGCTCAACCGCGCCGAGGATTATTATCTGCGCGCCGCCGCCAACGTGGCGTTTGCCGGCAAGGCGCCGGTGCCGGCCGTGAGGGAGGAAGAGCTGGCGCTGAGCGGCGTCGATCGCTTGTTGCCGCAGCTTGCGCAGACGCTGCGCGCCGATGAGATCGGCCGCGTGGCGTTTATCTACAGCCGCGGCGGCCGCTTCGCCGGTCATGACAGCGGCCGCCGCGACGGCAGCGTGGGCAACCGCTGGGAGAAGCCGCTGCAGATCTGGAATGCGGAAGTGGCGAAGCACCGGCATGCGATTACCGGCGAGCGTTTCAGCGGCTGCCCAACCTGCTACCCGGCGCGTTTGTCGGACGGCCGCGCGGTGGAAGAACTCTACCCTGAGCGGCAGTGGCCGCTGCGGCTGATGTCCTTCAAATCCAATGTGATGAGCAGCTCCACCGCGGTGATCCGGCGCCTGCACGACGTGAAGCCGGTGAACCTGGTGGCGCTGAACCCGGCGGACGGGGCGCGTTTCGGCATTCAACACGGTGATTGGGTGAGCATCAGCACCCCGGGCGGCAGTCGGGAGGCGCAGATCAGTCTGCTGGCGGGGGTGATGCCCGGCGTGATCGCGGTGGAACACGGCTACGGCCACCGGGAGATGGGCGCCAGCCAGCACTACCTGGACGGCGAGCCGCTGGCGATGGATAAGCGCATTGCCGCCGGCATCAATCTCAACGATCTGGGGTTTGCCGATCCGACGCGTGAAGTGCCGAACACCTGGCTGGACTGGGTGACCGGTGCGGCGGTGCGCCAGGGGATTCCAGCGGCGATCGTCAAACTTTCCGCGTAAACGGCAGACGAAAAAAAACCTGCTGTAACAGCAGGTTTTCTTAAATTTGGTCGGCATGAGAGGATTATGCGCATCTTCGATGCTTGCCCTGCGGGCCGTTGCTAAAGCAACGTGGTCTCACTACGTTCGGCTCAAACCTCCTTCGGAGATTCTCATCCTCTCAGTGTGCAGACGAAAAAAAACCTGCTGTAACAGCAGGTTTTCTTAAATTTGGTCGGCATGAGAGGATTCGAACCTCCGACCCCCGACACCCCATGACGGTGCGCTACCAGGCTGCGCTACATGCCGACGCTATGAAAAATCATACTACCGATTCCCGATGTTAATGCAAGCGCCTCGCCACTTGATTGCTTTAGTTTTAAGCAGTTAGTTGGCGATAAAGCGTTTTACATCGGTCAGCACCTGCAACAGCAGAGCAAGCTGCGGTTTCTCGTCTTTTATTTCATCGCCGTTCTGATCGTAGACGCGATAGTTGCCGCTGTTGTCCAGCATCAGCGTCTGCGTCGGCGTGATGATCACCAGCTGATTGCCATCGCCGGTAGCGATCCAGTCGTTGCGGCGCTGGGCGGTGAACAGATCTTCGCCCTGCGAATAGTCTTTCGGCGCGGTCTTCACGTGCAGCAATCGTTGCATCAGGGTGCGCATCACGTCGTTATGGCCGGTCAGCTTGCTGATGGTCTGCGCCGGGGTGCCCGGCCAGTGGATCACCAACGGCACCTGCAGCTGCGCCTGGTTGAAACCGGTGCCGGCGCCCCATTGGCCTTTGCCGCTGTCGTTGAACTCGACGCCGTGCTCGGCGGTGATCACCACCACGGTTTTATCCAGCAGGCCGCGCTGTTTCAGGGTGTCCAGCACCTGGGCTATCTGGGCGTCCACGTCTTGCGCGCCGGTGCGATAGCGCCGAATAAAGTCGGCCGGAGCCGGGGTTTTGTCGCCTTCGACAGCCTCGGCGCCGCTGAAGCTGATATAGGAGAACCACGGCTCTTTGCTACCCTGATCCGCCAGCCAACGCTGCCATTGCTGCGTGGTTTGCGCGTCGCTTTGCGGCGCCGGCGTCGGCAGCGAGAAGTCGGTCAACAGCGCCTGACGGTACAGGCTGGCGTTGAAGCCATCGGAGGAGAACAGCCCCAGCTGGTAGCCCCGATCGCCGAGCGCAGCGATCAGCGCCGACGGCTTGCGGCCGGCGAGCACGCTGTCCAGATAGGTCGGAGAAATGCCGTAGAACAGGCCGAACAGCCCGGTATCGGCATGGTTGCCCGAACTGTAATGATCGCTGAAACGCACGTTTTCCTGGGCGAAGCGCGTCAGCGCCGGCATATCCTGCGCCATGTCTTTGGCGCGAATGCCGTCCACCACGATCATCAGCAGGTTATAGCCGCTGCCTTTATCGCCGTAGCTGAGATCGCTGAGCGGATACTCTACCGCCACCGCTTCCGGATTGCCCTGTTGCATCAGGCGGCGCTCATACTCTTGCTGGTCGAGCAGGCCGTGTTTTTCGAGGAACTTGCGCGCGGTCATCGGGTACGAGAGCGGCAGGTTGGCTCGCTGCATGGTGATCGGGCGATAGAAGTTGGCGTCGGCCCAGATGTAAATCAGGTGCGAAGCAAAAAAGGCGCTAATAAATAGCGCCGCCAGCGGTTTGCCGAAGCGGCGGCGGTTCAGGCTGCGCAGCTTCTGCCAGCTCCAGGTGGCGAACAGCATCTCCACCAGGAAGATCGCCGGCACGCAGATGAACATCAGTTGCCAGTCGCGCGACAGTTCGCTTTGGTCCGGGTTGACCACCAGATCCCACACCACCGGATTGAGGTGCAGGTGGAAATGGGAGAACACTTCGCTGTCGACCAGCAACAGCGTGAGCCCGATGGTGGCCAGCGCGGCGGAAATAAATCGCAGCAGCCGCTGCGACATCACCACGAAGGTGAGCGGGAAGATCACCAGCAAATAGCCGGCGAACACGATAAAGCTGAAATGCCCCAGCAGGCTGACAAAGGCATAAACCCGGCCCAGCAGGGATGCGGGCCAGTCGGTGACAAACAGGTAACGGCTGCCCAGCCCAAGGGCGAGCAAAATGTTGAATAAGGCGAACCAGTGCCCCCAGCTGATCATCTGGGAGACTTTTTCACGATAACGCTGACGGTTTGTCACCATAAGTCAATATTAATGTGCTTTATCTTCACGGACAGAAGCCTGCAGGGCTTCCGCGAACGATCTCGCCAGGGTTTTCCGCTGCGCGGGGGCAACGCTGGTGTTGATCAAATTAGTGACCATATTGCCCAGCACCATCAGGGAAAGATCGGTGGGGGTATGGTGTTTTTCCAGAACATTGACCAGCTCTGAGAGCAGTTGTTCAACGTGTTCGTCACTGTAACGGGATGATTGTGGCATAAAATTGCGCTTAGTAATCTGCAAAGTGCCCTATCTTACCGTATAGGGCAGTGATTTTCCGCTCTTTTATCACTTCCTGTCATTCGGGAAATTGTTCGCCCGCGCCGGGGCTGCCCCTCGCAGCGCCTTTCCGGTTTGCCGCGGTTTTTAGTATTGCAGGGCGGGGCCTTCAGTGTTTGAATACGCGCCTAAAGAACAGGAGGATTTACCATGAGTCTGGATATCGACCAGATCGCTCTGCACCAGTTGGTGAAACGCGACGAGCAAACGCTGGACGTGGTGCTGCGCGATTCCTTGCTTCCCACCAACGCGGCGGTGGAAGAAATGATGACGGAACTGCATCGCGTCTATAGCGCCAAGAGCAAGGCCTTGGGTCTGTTCAACGAAGGCAGCGAGCTGGCGGAAGCGCTGCGCACCTGCCGCAAGGACGATAAGGACTTTCTGGCCTTCAGCCGCGCGGCGACTGGCCGCCTGCGCGACGAACTGGCGAAGTATCCGTTCGCCGAAGGCGGCGTGGTGCTGTTTGGCCAATACCGTTATCTGGCGGTGGAGTATCTGCTGATCGCGGTGCTGAACAGCCGTAACAGCATGCGCGTTAACGAAGAGCTGGATATCAACACCACGCACTATCTGGACATCAACAACGCCGATATCGTCGCGCGCATCGATCTGACCGAATGGGAAACCAACCCGGAATCGACCCGCTACCTGACCTTCCTGCGCGGGCGCGTGGGCCGCAAGGTCGCCGACTTCTTCATGGATTTCCTGGCGGCGTCCGAAGGGTTGGACGCCAAGGCGCAAAACCGTGGGCTGCTGCAGGCGGTGGACGACTACTGCGCCGATGCGCAGCTGGACAAGAACGAGCGCCAGTCGGTGCGCCAGCAGGTGTACAGCTACTGCAACGAACAGCTGCAGGCGGGCGAAGAGATTGAGCTGCAGGCGCTGTCGCAGGAGCTGTCGCCGGTCGGCGAGAAAGACTTCATGCAGTTCTCCAGCGAGCAAGGGTATGAGCTGGAAGAGAGCTTCCCGGCGGATCGCGGCACGCTGCGCCAACTAACCAAATTCGCCGGCAGCGGCGGCGGTATCAGCCTGAACTTCGACGCCATGCTGCTGGGCGAGCGCATTTTCTGGGATGCGGCCACCGACACCCTGACCATCAGAGGCACGCCGCCGAATCTGCGCGATCAGCTGCAGCGCCGGACCGGCAGCGGCAAGTAAGCGCGCCGAATCGCAGACAATAAAAAACGCCGCAATTGCGGCGTTCTTTATTTCGGCGTCCCGAAAGGTTCGAAAACGTAGCGATTAAACGCGAACGAAGTCGATGTGAGCCAGTTTTGGCTTGAACGGGTGACGCTGTACAGCCTGAACCTTAACTTTGGTTTCTTTACCGTCGATAACCAGAGTTACTGCTTCGCTGTAGAATTCTGGTTTAGCTTCCATGTTCTTGACAGAATCATGGTCCAATTCGATGGAAACTGCAGCTTCTTTGCCACCGTAAACGATAGCTGGGAATTTGTTTGCTGCACGCAGGCGGCGGCTCGCACCTTTACCCTGGTCTTTACGTACTTCTGCATTGATAGTGAACATTGTTTTTTCTCTTAAAAGAAAATTTACCCTGCTACAGGCGACCCAAGTAGCAAGTTCGGAATTCCGCTTTAACGCTGGGCAGGCCCAGGTAAAGCGCGCGGCATTTTAACGGAAAGCCGCCTGCAGGGCAACGAAAACCTGCCCAGATTGAGGGCCGTTCGCTCAGGCCAACTGATTGGCGCGGCGGAAACGGCCTTGATAATCGAACACTTTCTCGCGCACCTGCCAAAACTGCCCGCGCTTGCGCGCCACCACGAAATCCGGATGGCGCAGCGCCTGCTGTTGCGCCAGCACGTCGGCGGCGGTGTGCCAGGCGAACGGCACGCCCGGCGCGCGCTGGTGCGGGCGCAGGAACAGCATTTCGAACGCTTTGCGCTGCGCCGGCGTTTGCAGGCGGAAACGCTCGCTGGTGCTGGTGCCGTCCTCGTCGTAATAGGTGGCCTTCAGCCATTCGCCCTTGTCGTCGCGGCCGCTCTGCAATTCCATGCCGCCGCAGCGTAGCACCAGCGCGTCTTTCAGCTTCAGCGCCGCCTTCAGCATGTCATCGGGATCGACCAGCACCTCCTGGCACTGATGGCAGCGGCGCGCGGCGATGTCGTTCTCCGCGCCGCAGTGCGGGCAGCTCTTGAACCGGAAGCGGTAATCGCACTGTTCGCGGTGGCCGTCGTCGTCTTCCAGCCAGCCCTGACAGCGGCGGCCGTAGTGCTCGATGATGTCGCCATTCTCGGTGCACTTGCCCCAGAACAGGTTGGCGAAGCCGCAGGCCGGGCAGAACACCTGCACCGGCTGGCTGTCGCCGTGCGGCTTGCTGACGCCGACCTCCGGCGTGAACAGATCGTGCGGGTTGCCGGCGTAGTCGAGGATCAGGCAATCCTCCTTGCCGGGCGCCAGCCGCAGCCCGCGGCCGACGATCTGCTGATACAGGCTGACGGACTCGGTCGGGCGCAGAATAGCGATCAGATCGACGTGCGGCGCGTCGAAGCCGGTGGTCAATACCGCTACGTTGACCAGATAGCGCAGCTGCTGCTGTTTGAACGCCTCGATCAGCGCATCGCGCTCGGCGGGCGGCGTTTCGGCGCTGACCAGCGCGGCCTCGCCGTTCGGAAGCAGGCCGTGGATCTCGCGGGCGTGCTCGACGGTGGCGGCGAAGATCATCACCCCTTTACGATCTTGGGCGTACTCTACAATCTGGCTGATGATATGCGGCGTGACGCGGTTTTGCCGCTTCAGCTCACGGTTCAGATCCGCTTCGCTGAACAGGCCGTTGCTTCTGGCCTCCAGCCGGCTGAAATCGTACTGCACGATCGGCATGTCCAGCCGCTCAGGCGGCACCAGGAAGCCGTTCTTAATCATGTAGCGCAGCGGCAGCTCGTAGATGCAGTCGCGAAACAGGCTGGTGCCGTCGCCGCGGGTGAAGCCGTGGTAGTGATACTGGTAAATCCAGCCCTTGCCCAGGCGATAGGGCGTGGCGGTCAGCCCCAGCAGCCGCAGCTGCGGGTTGGTTTTCTGCAAATGCTGGATGATTTGCTGGTACTGGCTGTCGTCGTCGTCGCTGATGCGGTGGCATTCATCGACGATCAGCAGCGAGAAGGCGCCGTCGAACAGCGGCAGGTTGCGCGCCACCGACTGCACGCTGCCGAACACCACCTTGCCGGCGCTCTCTTTTTGTTGCAGGCCGGCGGCGAAGATGTCCGCTTCCAGGCCGTAGGCGCAGTATTTGGCGTGGTTTTGCGCCACCAGTTCCTTGACGTGCGCCAGCACCAGCACCCGCCCGCGGGCGCGCTTCGCCAGTTCGGCGATCACCAGGCTTTTGCCGGCGCCGGTCGGCAGCACGATCAGCGCCGGTTCGGGGTGCCGCCGGAAATGATTGATGGTGGCTTCGACCGCTTCCAGTTGGTAGGGGCGTAGGGTAAAGGCCATAAATGAACGCCGTAGGTTGGAATGGGCCGCCGGGAAGCGGTTTTGTCACCTCTGTTCCCACAGAAAGCGTGACATTTTACGCCCCGGGCGGCCGAAAAATTTCCATTATTATGCCTTCTGCGCGCGCGCGGTGCGAGAAGCGTGAAAATTACCCCTGTCGGGCAACGCGTTGTGCCGCTATACTCGTGTGACAGCAATCGCTGTTCCCCCACGCGATTTCCCCCCTGAACCTGCCATTTGCACCCGGTGCAACGGCGGGCGTCATATTTTGGCAATACGATCAATGCGATCATAACAACGACAGGCAAAGCAGATCCCATGCGATTGGACAAGTTTTTATCTCAGCAGTTAGGCATCAGCCGTGCGCTGGTCGCGCGCGAACTTCGGGCTAAACGCGTCACCGTTGACGGTGAGGTGGTGAAGAGCGGGGCGATCAAACTGACCCCGGAGCAAGAAGTGGCGTTCGACGGCAATCCGCTGCAGCAGCAGAACGGCCCGCGCTATTTCATGCTTAACAAACCGCAGGGCTACGTCTGCTCCACCGACGATCCCGATCATCCGACGGTGCTGTATTTCCTCGATGAGCCGGTCGCGTACAAGCTGCACGCCGCCGGGCGGTTGGATATCGACACCACCGGGCTGGTGCTGATGACCGACGACGGCCAGTGGTCGCACCGCGTCACGTCGCCGCGCCACCACTGCGAGAAAACCTATTTGGTCACGCTGGAGCACCCGTTGGCGGAAGACACCGCGCAGCGTTTCGCCGAAGGGGTGCAACTGCACAACGAGAAAGATCTGACGCGGCCGGCGACGTTGGAGCAGGTCGACGAGCGCGTGGTGCGCCTGACCATCAGCGAAGGGCGCTACCACCAGGTGAAGCGGATGTTCGCCGCCGTCGGCAACCGGGTGATCGAGTTGCACCGTGAGCGCATCGGCGCCAT
Source organism: Serratia sp. SM04 (assembly GCF_040280225.1). Lineage (NCBI taxonomy): Bacteria > Pseudomonadati > Pseudomonadota > Gammaproteobacteria > Enterobacterales > Yersiniaceae > Serratia > Serratia sp. SM04. Next base: position 633,196 of record NZ_JBEOQT010000021.1, read on the forward strand.
CGTGCTGGATGACGATCTGGCGCCGGGCGAATACCGCCCACTGACCGAAGAAGAGATCGCCAGCGTGGGCGCGCCGCACCTGCAGGACTGATAACCGATCATTGATTGCGGCCGATTAAGGAGTCGTGGAACGTGCAACAGAACCGAACCTCTCATCTCGGTTTGATTTTCATTCTGGGCCTGTTGTCCATGTTGATGCCGTTGGCGATCGACATGTACCTGCCCAGTATGCCGGTGATCGCCGCCCAGTTTGGCGTCGAGTCCGGCAGCGTGCAGATGACGCTCAGCGCCTATATGCTCGGCTTTGCCTTCGGGCAGCTGTTCTATGGGCCGATGTCGGACAGCATCGGCCGCAAGCCGGTGATCCTGTGGGGAACGCTGATCTTCGCCATCGCCGGCTGCGCCTGCGCCATGGCGCAGTCTATCGATCAGCTGATCGGGCTGCGTTTCCTGCACGGTCTGGCCGCCGCCGCCGCCAGCGTGGTGATTAACGCCCTGATGCGCGACATGTTCACCAAGGATGAGTTCTCGCGCATGATGTCGTTCGTCATTCTGGTGATGACTATCGCGCCGCTGCTGGCGCCGATGATCGGCGGTGCGCTGCTGCTGTGGTTCAGCTGGCACGCCATCTTCTGGACTATGGGCGCCGCGGCGCTGATCGGTTCACTGCTGGTGGCCTTGTTCATCAAGGAGACGCTGCCGAAAGAGCGGCGTCAGCGGTTCCACCTGCGCACCACGCTGGGCAACTTCGGTTCGCTGTTCCGCCACAAGCGGGTGCTGAGCTACATGTTGGCCAGCGCCTTCTCGTTTGCTGGCATGTTCTCGTTCCTCAGCGCCGGGCCGTTCGTCTACATCGAACTGAACCACGTTTCGCCGCAGCATTTCGGCTACTATTTTGCGCTGAACATCGTCTTCCTGTTCCTGACGACGCTGATCAACAGCCGCAACGTGCGGCGGTTCGGCGCGGTCAAGATGTTCAAGCTGGGGCTGTTGGTGCAGCTGGCGATGGGGCTGTGGCTGCTGGCGGTAAGCGCCGTCGGCCTGGGCTTCTGGGCGCTGGTGATCGGCGTAGCGGTCTACCTGGGGTGCATCGCGATGATTTCCTCCAACGCCATGGCGGTGATCCTGGATGATTTTCCGCATATGGCGGGCACCGCGTCTTCCCTGGCCGGCACGTTGCGCTTCAGCATCGGCGCGCTGGTGGGGGCGGTGCTGTCGATGGCGCCGGGCAAAAGCGCCTGGCCAATGGTCACCTCGATGGCGCTGTGCAGCATCGTGGCGGTGCTGTTCTACGTTTACGCCAGCCGGCCGCGCGATCGCGCAGCCTGACGTTCTCCCGACTCGGGGCGTTTCGCCCCGCAGCGTCATGGGGTTGCGCCCTGCCATTTCAGGGTGCAACCGGCAATGAATAATTTGTTGCTAAATATATGCCTGCTAATTAATCGGTCATTTTCCCATCTGTGTGCTTTTTGTTAAAAAACTCCGCCATCGTGCCGCCCGATATTCCCCGGGAGGCGCGGCGTTCTGTCGGCTGCGCCGCGCGAGTGGTTTGTATTAGGATTGATGTAAATCAAGGCATTAGCAGGAGAGGCTGCGCTAACGTGGCGGGTGAAATGTTTCTTCAATGTAAAAATATGGCGACGGAAAAGTAGTCGCATTGCAAGAAAAAAGAGTTGAGATCGCTGCGGGAAAGGGTTACATATAACGCAAAAATGCGAGCTGAGTCGCAAAATGCCGTGAAATAACACCGCACGGCGCGCCAAAAAATGGCGCGGCATCGGCAAGCACGGGGTCAGGTTAATGGTTTGCGGCAAAATTTACATTTAAATAACATTTGTGCGCGGCAGAGTCGGGAGTCAACGGCTATAACTTAGTAACCCTGTCAGGTAAAAGTGTTTCACCTTTTCAAACTAGGGATTTCATGTGGAGAGTATCCAACTTTCGGTAGTGCATCGCTTGCCGCAAAGTTATCGTTGGCTATCCGGTTTCACCGGCGTGAAGGTCGAACCGATTCCGTTTAACGGAATAGACGAAGATAACAACCTGATTGGGCTGAAATTGCTCAGCCATGAAGGGGCCGAGGCCTGGCAGGTAATGCAACAGCTCAATCTGTCGCTGCAGGAGATTCAGGTCGACTGCGCGATTGTCGAATGGGAAGGAGAGCCTTGCCTGTTCGTGCAGCGCAGCGACGAGAGCGCCACCATGTGCCGCCTGAAAAACGTCGGCGCCGCGATCGCCGAACCGCTCAGCGCGCAATACCCTTTCTGAATTCGCCGCTAATCCGCCAACTGCAGCAGTTGACGGGTATAGTCGGCGGCGGGCGCCGCGAAAATCGCCCGGCAGTCTCCCTGTTCAACCACTTCTCCCTGTCGCAGCACGATGACCTGGTGGCATAGCGAACGCACCACCTGCAGGTCATGGCTGATGAACAGATAAGCCAGCCGGTGACGTTGCTGCAGCGATTTCAGCAGCGTCAGGATCTGCGCCTGCACCGATTTATCCAGCGAAGAGGTCGGCTCGTCGAGGATCAGCAGCTGCGGCTGCAGGATCAGCGCGCGCGCGATGGCGATACGCTGGCGCTGGCCGCCGGAAAACTCGGTGGGATAGCGGTGGCGCAGCTGCGGATCCAGGCCGACCTCCTGCAACACCTCGATCACGCGCTGTTCCCGCTGCTCGGCGCTAAGCTGCTGGTGCACTTCCAGCCCCTCGGCGATGATCTGCTGCACGTTCAGGCGCGGGTTCAGGGCGGAATAGGGATCCTGGAAGACGATTTGCATCCGGCTGCGGTAGGGCAGCATCTGCTTCATCGTGAGCGGGTGCAGCGGTTCGCCGTCGAACCAGATGGCGCCCTGCGAGGCCAACAGGCGCAGCAGCGCCAGCCCGGTGGTGCTTTTGCCCGAGCCGGATTCTCCCACCAGCCCCACGCTTTCCCCGGCCCGCAGCTCGAAACTCAATGATTTCAATGCATAGTGATAATCCACCGTGCGGCGCAGCAGGCCGCGGCGAATGGGGAAGCGCACCTGCAGGTTCTCCACCTTGAGCAGCGGCCGCTCGTCGCCGGGGCGCCCGTTGGCCGCGGCAGGCAACGGCAGCGGTTCACCGACGTCTTCGGCGGCCAGCAGCTGCTGCGTGTAAGGATGCTGCGGCCGGCTGAACAGCCGCGCGCGGGCGTTTTGCTCCACGCAGCGCCCCTGGCGCATCACCGCCACGTTGTCCGCCAGGCGGCGCACGATATTCAGGTTATGGGTGATGAACAGCAGCCCCATGTCCATCTCTCGTTTCAATTCTTGCAGCAGCGTCAGGATCTGCGCCTGGATAGTGACGTCGAGCGCGGTGGTGGGTTCGTCGGCGATCAGCAGTTTCGGGCGGGTCAACACCGCCATGGCGATCATCACCCGCTGGCGTTCGCCGCCGGACAGCTGATGCGGATAGTCCTGCAGCCGGTTTTTGGCCTGGCGGATGCCGACGCGCTCCAGGCACTCGACGATCTCCGCGCGCGCGGCATCGCGCCGCAGGCCGCGGTGCAGCATCAACACTTCCGCCAGCTGTTTCTCGATGGTGTGCAGCGGGTTAAGCGACACCATCGGTTCCTGAAAGATCATCGCGATCTGATTGCCGCGCACCTTGCGCAGCGCCGCTTCCGGCGCATGCAGCAACGAGTCGCCGTTGAACAGAATGTCGCCGGCAGGGTAAACCACCGGCGGCGCGGGCAGCAGGCGCAGTATCGACAGGGCGGTGACGCTTTTGCCGGAGCCGGATTCCCCTACCAGCGCCAGCGTTTCCGCCGGCGCGATTTGCAGCGAGAGTTCGTTGACCACCGGCGTGACGGTGTCGCCCTGGCGGAAGGCGATGCTGAGATCCTGAATAGCGAGCAAAGGAGTGGCCATATCAATGCGCCTTGCTGGGGTCAAAGGCGTCGCGCACCGCTTCGCCGATAAAGATTAATAACGACAGCAGCACCGCCAAGACCAGGAAGGCGGTGATGCCGAGCCACGGCGCCTGCAGATTGTTTTTGCCTTGCAGCAGCAACTCACCGAGCGACGGCGAACCGATCGGCAGACCGAAACCGAGGAAATCGAGCGACGTCAGGGTGGTGATCGAGCCGCACAGGATAAACGGCAGGAAGGTCAGCGTCGCCACCATGGCGTTGGGCAGCATATGGCGGGACATGATAACGCGATCCGGCACGCCCATGGCGCGCGCGGCGCGGATGTAGTCAAAATTGCGGGTGCGCAGGAATTCGGCGCGCACCACCCCCACCAGGCTCATCCAGCCGAACAGGATGGTGATGCCGAGCAGCCACCAGAAATTGGGCTGGACGATGCTCGACAGCAGAATGATCAGAAACAGCGTCGGCATGCCCGACCACACTTCGATAAAGCGCTGCCCCCACAGATCGAAGCGCCCGCCATAATACCCTTGCGTCGCGCCGACGCACACGCCGATCAGGCTGGAAAACAGCGTCAGCGCCAGGCCGAACAGCATCGAGATGCGAAAACCGTACAGCACACGAGCGAGCACGTCGCCGCCGTTGCTGTCGGTGCCCAGCAGGTTGTGACGCGAAGGCGGCGAGGGGAAGGGCACTTCGGTGGCGAAGTTGATGGTGTCGTAGCTGAAGCGGATCGGCGCCCAAACCGCCCAGCCGTGCCGTTCGATCTGCCGCTGCACGAACGGATCCTGATAGTCGGCTTCGGTATTCAGTTCGCCGCCGAAGGCGGTTTCGCTGTAGCTAATCATAAACGGCAGGTACAGCCGGCCTTCATAACGCACCAACAGCGGTTTGTCGTTGGCGATCAGATCGGCGGCCAGGCTCAGGGTGAACAGCACCAAAAAGATCCACAGCGACCAGTAGCCGCGGCGGTTGCGGCGAAAGCGCGCCCAGCGCGCCTGGTTGATCGGGCTAAGGCGGCTCATTGGCGGGCCTCGAAGTCAATGCGCGGATCGACCAGGGTGTAGGTGATATCGCTGAGGATATTCAACAGCAGGCCGATCAGGGTGAAGATATACAGCGTGCCGAACATCACCGGGTAGTCGCGCTGCAGCGTGGCGTCGTAGCCCAGCAGCCCCAGGCCGTTGAGCGAGAACATCACCTCAATCAGCAGCGAGCCGGTGAAGAACATGCTGATAAAGGTGGCCGGAAAACCGGCGATCACCAGCAGCATGGCGTTGCGGAACACGTGGCGGTACAGGATCTTTTTCTCATCCAGCCCCTTGGCGCGGGCGGTGGTGACGTACTGCTTGCGGATCTCGTCGAGGAACGAGTTTTTGGTCAGCATGGTCAGGGTGGCGAAGCCGCCGATCACCGTCGCCAGCACCGGCAACGTGATGTGCCACAGGTAGTCGGCGATCTTCGCCGGCCACGAGAGGGTGTCGAAGTTGCTGGAGACCAGGCCGCGCAGCGGGAACCAGTCGAGGTAGCTGCCGCCGGCGAACAGCACAATCATCAGGATGGCGAACAGGAAAGCCGGAATGGCGTAGCCGATGATGATCAGCGTGCTGCTCCAGGTATCGAACGCGCTGCCGTTGTAGACGGCCTTGCGGATGCCGAGCGGGATCGACACCAGGTAGATGATCAGCGTGCTCCAAAGGCCCAGCGTGATGGAGACCGGCAGGCTTTGGCCGATCAGCTGCATCACCGAGGCGCCGCGAAACAGGCTGTCGCCGAAGTCGAAGCGCATATAGTTCCACAGCATGGTGAAGTAGCGCTCGTGCAGCGGTTTATCGAAGCCGTAACGTTGGGTGATCTCGGCGATCACCTCCGGATCCAGACCGCGCGAACCGCGGTATTGGCTGTCGCCTGCCGCGATGCCCGCTCGGGCATGGCCCAGGCCTTCGCTGACGCCGCCGCTGCCAAAACCGCTGCCATGCCCCAGCTCAATGGCGGCGATGGCCTGATCGACCGGGCCGCCGGGGGCAATTTGCACGATAAAAAAGTTGATGGTGATGATCGCCCACAGCGTGGGGATCACCAGTAACAGTCTGCGTATCAGATAGGCCGCCATTCCGACTCCTTATTGCCGTTGAGCCGGTAAACGCGCCGCCTTGTTGACGTCGTACCACCAGTTATCGAAGCCGATCGCATAGGCCGGGCGGATCGACGGCGTGGAGAACTTGTCCCAATAGGCGTAACGATCGTGGTTGGAGTACCACATCGGCAGCATGTAGTTGTTCCAGGTCAGCACCCGATCCAGCGCGCGGCCGAGCGGCAACAGGGCCTTTTCGTCGCCCTGATGGGCGGCGATTTGCCTCACCAGGCTGTCGACCGCCGGATCTTTGACGCCGGCCGTGTTGTAGCTGGAATCGATGTACTGCGAATCCCACAGGATTTGCAGATCGGCGCTGGGGAACGGCATCGCCATATATACGGTCGACATCATGTCGAAATCGCGTTCACGCATGCGACGGGTGTACTGCGAGGCGTCAATTTCGCGAATTTGCATCTCGATGCCCAGCCGCTGCAGGTTGTGGCGGAAGGGTAATACGTACTGGAAGTTGCTGCCGCTCAGCAGCATCAGTTCGAAGGTGAACGGCTGGCCGGTTTTGGCGTTGACCAGCTTTTGATTTTTGATCACCCAACCGGCTTCTTTCAGCAATTGGGTCGCCTTCAGCAGGTTTTGCCGATCGTTGCCGCTGCCGTCGGAGGAGGGCGGCTGGTAGATGCTGGTAAACACCTCCGGCGGTATCTGGCCTTTGAGTGGCGCCAGCAAGGCCAGTTCGGCGGCGTCCGGGTAGCCGCGGGCGGCGTAGGCGGTGTTTTGGAAATAGCTGTCGGCGCGCTGATAGGCGTTGTAATACAGCGCCTTGTTCATCCAGTTGAAGTCGAAAGCCAGGCCGATCGCTTCCCGTACCCGACGATCGGCGAACAGCGGTTTTTGCAGGTTGAACGCCAGCCAGCGGGTATTCTGCGCCGCCTGATTGGTCTCATCCTGCTTGATGATGTAGTTGCGCGCGAAGTTGCCGCCCTGATACTGGGTGGCCCAGCTTTTGGGTGACGGCTCGATGCGGAAATCGTAAGCGCCGGCCTTGAAGGCTTCCAGCGATACTTTATCGTCCAGGTAATAATCGTAGCGAATGCTGTCGAAGTTGTAGCGGCCGCGGTTCACCGGCAGGTTGGCGGCCCAGTAGTCGCGCACTCGCTGGTAGGTGATGTATTGGCCGAGGCGGTAATCGGCGATTTTATACGGGCCGCTGGCGAGCGGCGGGGTGCTGAGCGGTTCGTTGAGCTTATGGTTTTTCCAGAAGCTTTCCGGCAATACGCGCAGGCTGAGCAGGCTGAGGATTTGCTCACGGTTGGCTTTAGGCAGCTCGATGCGTACCGTCAGCCGGGAAATGGCCTTGACCGTGACGCCTTTGTAATAGGAACGAAACTGCGGTACGCCTTCGGTCATGAATTTATTGAAGGTGAAGGCCACGTCGGCGGCGGTGATCGGACTGCCGTCCTGGAAGCGGGCGCGGGCGTTGATATCCAACTCCATCCAGCGCATGTCGGCCGGGAAACGGGCCGATTCGGCAATCAGCGGATAATAGCTGCCGGGTTCGTCGTCGGAGTTGGTGAACAGCGTATCGTACAACTCCATCGTACGTTCGCCGGGCACGCCGCGGGTAGCGAAGCGGTTGAAGTTGTCGTAGGTGCCGATGGCCGCCAGCCGCACGTCGCCGCCTTTGGGTGCCGCCGGGTTGACGTAGTCGAAATGGCTGAAGTCGGTGGCGTATTTCGGTTCACCGAGAAGGGCGAAAGCGTAGCTTTCGTTGAGGGCTTCGGCCCGCAGACCGAAACTCAGTGCCGAGAGCACCAGAGCAGCGAAAATGCGCACGGACATCAGACGGTAAGCTCCTGCTGTGGAATAAAGTACAACCTGCGCCCAGCATAACATTCTTCGGGCGGGCGCAGGGTAAAGATGCTTAAAGACTAACTATTTATTTGCCTGATAATCAAAGACCTGATGAGCATTGCAGTAAGCGACGAAATTGTCGATGCTCAGCGGCTTGCTGAAGTAGTAGCCCTGCATGAAGTTGACGCCGTGTTCTTGCAGGAACTGCATCTGCTCGGCGGTTTCCACGCCCTCGGCCACCGTCAGCATTTTCAGCTTTTTCGCCAACGAGATCACCGCATCCAGCACCGGCGCGGTGACCGTGTCTTGGCCGATGGTGTTGACGAAGCCACGATCGATCTTCAGGTAATCCATGGTGAAGCGCTCAAGATAGATCAACGCGCTGTGCCCGGTGCCAAAATCGTCCACCGCGATCTCGATGCCCTGTTTGTGCAGCCAGTCAAACTCCGCCAGCGCACTCTCTTCTTCCACCATGCCGCGCTCGGTGATTTCAAACACCAGCGTAAAGTAATCGCCCGGCAGCTGCGTCAACAGTTCATACACGTCCTGGTGGAACGACGGCGCGCTCAGGTGGGCGGGGGAGATGTTGAGCCCGACCTTGCCTCCCCGCGGCAGCGCTTTGGCGAGCTGCGGCGCATCTTCGGCGATCAGCCTGAACAGGTGGCGGGTGAGCGGCACGATCAGCCCGTTGCTTTCGGCGTAGGGGATAAAGACGTCGGGCGGGATGCGGCCTTCGATCGGATGCTGCCAGCGGATCAGCGCTTCCAGCCCGCCGATGCTGTTGCTGTCGGTATGGAACACCGGCTGGTATTCGATAAAGAACTCGTTGCGCTTGATGCCGCGCAGCAGCGCGCGTTCCGGGCTTTGCCGCAGCAGCAGCATGTAATAGCAGAGTACGCCGATCATCAATGACAGCACCAGGCTGCCCAGCAGCGTCAGGCGAATGTCGTTGGGGGTCAGTTTCTCGTTGTAGAACAGGATGGTCAGCGGCAGATTGGGCAGCGTCAGTTTATCCGCCTTGCCCTTCGGCAACTGATCGACCGGCATCAGGTTCGGGCTGAAGGTGGTCAGCGCGCGGTTGCCCATCACGATGGCGATGCCCGGCGCCTGTTCGTCGTGCGAGGTGAACAGCAGATAGGGCATCAGATCGATGTCCAGCGTAGCGAGGATGCCGGTGGCCTTTTCGTCGGGATGCCGCAGCCAAACTGCAACCGCCGGTTTGTTCGGCACGATCGGCGTGCCCTGCTGCAGCTTGAGATCCAGGGGCAGATTCCAGTCGATATCCTGGTAGAGATTTTTCATCGGCAACATCATGTCGCCGGTGGCGGAAGAGCAATAGGCGTAGCCGTCTTTCACCAACAGGAAGGTGCGCACGCCGCTGGTAAAGGCCGCCTGGTAGGTAATGTCCGACTGGCTTGAGAGGCAAGGCTTGGCCAGCAGCGGCATCATTTGCTGCATCACCGTCTTCAGGTGCGAGATATAACCCAGCGTGAACTTTTGCGTGCGCGCTTCGACCTTATGTTGATATTGCGTGCGCTGGTGGTTAATCAAAGAAAGCGTGACCGCGGTGAAGAGCGTAAAAAATACCAGGGCGGCGACGCCGCTTTTAGCCAGGCTGCGCTGTCGGTGAGACACGCTGCGGGCAAAAGCTCTTTTCAAGCCCATAACCGAGTCCTCTGCAACAGGGCGTCAGGGGTGTCGCGCAGCCATTTAATGGATTGTGCCAACGGCTTTTTTTTCATTTTTGCCTTTTTATCCCGTACCAACCGGCGGCGTTGTTTAAATATGCGGCGTCGCCGACAGAAATATAATGCGCCTATTTTAAGCGGAAACGTTTTAAATAACGCCGGGGCGCCGTTGCCGTCATCTGACGATAATAGGCGAGTTTTTCCTCGATGGCGCGATTTCCTGCCAACAGTTTATCAAAATAATGGCGTGCGGCAGCGTTAAGCGGAGAAAGATGGCGATAAGGCAGGGAGCAATCTTGATGATATCTGTTAGACAACCAAAAAAAACGCCGCCCGTAGGCGGCGCTTATCGCTCGTTTGGTATTCAGGATCTTCAAGGCATTGCGCCGTTAACCGTTGGTCAACACCCGGCGCGCTTCTCGATAACGTTTATTCCAATAGTTATCGGTCAGCTTGGAAATCATGACCCCACTGCTGGTGGAGGCGTGAACGAACTGATCGTTGCCTAAATAGATGCCGACATGGCGCCCGGTGGAACCTGCGCGGAACAGCACCAAATCGCCGACGCGCAGCTTGGTGCGCTGGATTTTCTTGCCGAGATCTTCCTGTTCATAGGTAGAACGCGGTAAATCCATGCCGAACTGTTCGCGGAAGGTGCGTTGAACAAACGCCGAGCAATCGATGCCGCGCTTGCTGTCACCGCCTAAACGGTAGCGAACGCCTTTCCAGTCCGCGTACTGATCCATAATCTTTGACTTGACGTCAACGTTGCGGACCATCGCTTCGAATTCATCCTGAGAGGCTTGCAGTAAAAGACCGTCTTTGTCATTAACTGCACGCATCTCAGTTTGTGCGTTATTCAAGTTCGAAGTGTGAGTCGAGCTGCATGCGGAGAGCATAACCGCAGCGGCAATTGCAGGGACTACCCGCAAAAAATATCTCAGAAACGGTTGAGATTTGACCATTGTTGTTGTTTTCCCTTGAAGTCCTTAACGACGAAAGTCGCTACCTGAAAAATGCCAAACGAAACGAGCCTAGTCCGCACCTGTTGCATCGACAACCAGTTACCGTTGAAAACGTGCGAGAACGCACATTTTTATCGGATTCCATACTGATTCGACTTAAACCAGGCACAAACGCATCTGAGATTACCGGAACAAATAGGGGATTGCGAGCCTTTTTCCCGTCTTTTTTATATGAATTTGTGATGTAACATAATGTAAATATTCATATAAAAAACGCCAATTGTCCGATGTATGAATCTGGCGTGAAATCAGGTTGCAAAAGCGTTAACGGGCGGTGACGATATTTTGCGCTCAGCGAAGGGATTAAGGCCGGGAGGCGGGCGCCTCCCGGCATGAGTCATAGACGCAAGTTATGGTTGGCCGGGGCGATGCTTGCCGGGCAATAGGCGATTCAACCGATCGACGATCCAGTCGCTGCAAGGCGTCATCAGCACCCAGCTGGCGCCAACCAGCACCACTGAAAGCGAGCCGACGGCGATATCGGTAAACCAGTGGGCGCCAATCATCACGCGTGGCAATGAGAAGAGCAGCGTAATCAGCAGGGCGACGGCGAAGGCGCGGCGGCCGAAATAGCGCAGCATAAAGCAGGAAAAAATAATCAGCATCATGCCGTGGTCGCCGGGGAAGCTGTCGCTGGAAGCGTCCTTGGTGGGGATGCCGGTCAGCTCACTGACGCGATAGATATTGTCGAAGGTCAGGGTGGGGCTCGGATGCTTCACCGGCAGCAGGTGACCAAGCTGGTTCAGCACCACGGCGGTCAGCAGCATCACCACGCCGGTGATCACCAGGCGTCGGCGGCCGGCGGCGTCCTGCTTCAGGTAGAAGTACAAATACAGCAGGCCCATGGCGAGCAGCGAAATCACGTCAAACGCGCGGTTGTTGGTGATGGCGACCAGGTGCAAAAACGCCGGGTCGGTGGCCAGATGGCGGTTAAAGAAGAAAAAGATCGCCGAGTCCAGGGTATACCAGCCGCCGTGATTGGCCGGCAGGAACCAGGACAAAAACAGCGCAACGCCCAGTAAGTTGAAGAGGATAATGAGGGGTAAATTGCGGCGTGTCATGACATAACCTGTTGGCAAAATGAAAACGAAATAAAACCCGGCCGCCCTGCGGCAACCGGGGGGCAACGGTACGGGGTCTAACTTAAACGAATCTTAAACAAGGCGGATTGCAGGGCGTTCCAATCGGCATTTTCGCTGTGGATAAGCTCAATTCGGCTGTCGAGCGGCGCGACCGGGCGGGTTTCGATGTTGAGATCCTGTCCCTGACGATTGATCAGCAATGTGCCTTCGGGGATGCGCACCGCGCCTTTGGCGCGTTCTACCGGCGCGAGTCGCACCCATTCCATAAAGCCGACGGTGTCGAATTGGGTGTCGCCGTCAAAAATCCAGCCGCAGCTGGTGAAGCCTTGCCCCTCGTTCAACGCTCGCCGCCAGCGGGCGTGCTCCGGCAGCCGCAGCGCCGCCAGCCCCTGCGTTTTCGCCTGACCATGATGATGCTGCGCGTCCGGCAATTCTGTACGATTCGTGCGCGGAAGTGACAACAGCGCGACATCCGCTTCGCCTTGCGCGATGGCATAGCAGGGCCGCCGCAGCGGATCTTGCGCCCTCCAGGCTTCCAGCGCCCGCCTGTCTTCCGGCTGATAGGTATCGCTTTTGCTGGCCAAAATAACGTCGGCCGCGGCCAGCTGATCGCGGAAGTTTTCGTTGTCGCGGTAGCGGGGCTGGCTGAGCTGGCGGGCATCCAGCAGGCACAGGGTGGCCTGCAGATCGATCCAGCCGGCATAGCTCTCCTGGGTCAGCAGCGACAGAATTTGTTTCGGATGCCCGAGCCCGGTCGGCTCGATCAGCAGCCGATCCGGTTTGGCCTGCTGTAACAGCATATTCAAGCCCACCTGCATCGGCAGGCCGTTGACGCAGCACATGCAGCCACCGGGGATCTCTTTGAGCACCGCGCCGCTGTCTGCCAGCAGCGCGCCGTCGATGCCGATCTCGCCGAATTCATTGACCAATACCGCCCAGCGCTCATGTTCGGGCTTATGAGCCAGCAAATGGCGGATAGTGGTGGTTTTACCGCTGCCGAGGAAACCGGTAATCAAATTGGTTTTGGTCATTAATAATTCCTGGAGCAAAAATTAACCTGCTTAATAAATGAGTTACGCAGCCTTATCGGTGAAACCGCCGCGATTTAATTTGTGCTCTATCTCGCAAATTTTGCACGTCACCATGCGCTTTTCAACCGACAAAATCCACCGTTCATAACAAGAAAATTCTTAGATAAAACCCTGTATTAGATGCGGTTAACTTTTGTTAGTAGCTTGTTTTTACATTGTTAATGACGCGATTAGCGATCAAATCTCGTCCCTTTCCTTGCGATTATTCCTAACAAGATCCTCTATGGTTAAATTGGCTTAACTAAAAATGAGGTTGCCATGAATACCTTTCGGTTATTTTTGATCGTAGGAATGTTGTTTTCATGGACGGCAGTGAGTCATGCAGGAGTGGCCGGCGGGGTAATTCGCTTCGTCGGTTCTATCGTTGAAAGTCCTTGCACGGTCAATATTGCAGATTCTAAGGCGAATACGCAATGTTACCGCAACGGCCAGCGTTATCAGGCCCAGCAAGCGTTGTCAGGTTTTGATACTACACGCAAAGAACTTCCGCTAAATCTAGGCACAACCGAAATGAAGTGGGTAGACCAACAGAAGAAACTCGCTGTTATGACGGTCGTTTATCGTTAAGTCGTTCCGCCATGCCGGCGTAACGTTACGCCGGCATGGTTATTCTCGGCCCTGCAGGCTTCTCACCGCAGCACCCACTCCTTCACCGTTTCACGCGCACCGCGATCGCGCAGCGACAAATAGGCTTGCGTCACCGCGTCGGCAAACGCCGCATGCGTTGCCAGCGATTCGCCGAACACCGATTTCAGCGCCAGCAGCGCCGTTACGCGCCGCCGATCGTCCGGCGTAGCGGCAATAGTCTGTTGCAGCACGTCTGCCAGCGGATCGCGAATGTCGATCGGCTGACCGGCGTCATCGACGCCGCCGACGTAACGCATCCAGCCCGCCACGCCCAGCGCCAGCCCGCTATAGTCGCCGCCGTGCCGCAGATGCCAGCGCACCGCGTCCAGCATGCGCTGCGGCAGCTTCTGCGAACCGTCCATGGCGATCTGCCAGGTGAGGTGTTGCAGCGCCGGGTTGCTGAAGCGCGCGATAAGCTGTGCGGCGTAGTCGGTCAGACTGATGCCGGTAACGCTCAGGGTGGGCGCCTGTTCGTCCAGCATCAACCGCAGGGCGGCGCGACGGTAGTGTTCATCCGCCATGCACTCGTTGATATAGCGGTAGCCACCCAGGTAGCCGAGGTAAGCCAGGAACGAGTGGCTGCCGTTCAGCATGCGCAGTTTCATGTGCTCAAACGGCAGCACATCGCTGACCAGCTGGGCGCCGGCCAGCTCCCACGCCGGGCGTCCGGCGGCGAAGTTGTCTTCCACCACCCATTGAATAAAGGGCTCGCAGGCGATGGCGCATTCGTCGCGCACGCCGCCCAGCGCGGCGGCAATCTCATCCAGCGTGGCCGGCGTGGCGGCCGGCACGATGCGATCCACCATGGTGCAGGGGAAGGTGGCGGCGGTGGCGATCCAATCGGCGAGCGACGGATCCCGCGCCTGCGCCAGATCGAGCACCGCCCGGCGCAGCACGTGGCCGTTCTCCGGAATATTGTCGCAGGAGAGCAGGGAGAAGGCGGGCAGGCCGCGTTCGCGCCGCAGCCGCAGCGCCTCCACCAAAATGCCGGGCACGGTCTGCGGCTGATGCGGCGTCGCCAGATCGGCGACGATCCCCGGATGCTGCCGATCCAATCGCCCGCTGCCGGGCTCGATGCAGTAGCCTTTTTCGGTGATGGTCATCGAGACGATCGCCACCTGCGGCTCGGCCAGTTTCTCCAGCACTGCGGCGATGCCTTCCAGCTTGCGGTGCAGGCTCTCATGTACCGCGCCGATCACGATGGCCTGATGGCCGTCCGCGCCTTTCTCCAGCACGCTGTACAGATGATCCTGTTGCCGCAGCGCCTCAAACAGCGGCACGCCGCCGGACAGGCTGATCTCGCAGATGCCCCAGTCGCCGCCGTGGGCGTTCAGCACCCGATCGGTCAGCAGCGCCTGATGCGCGCGGTGGAACGCGCCGAAGCCAAGGTGCACGATGCGGCTGCGCAGAGCCCGGCGGTCATAGCCCGGCTGCCGCACGGCGCCCGGCAATGGGGTGTTGGCGATCGTTTTCATCTCATCTCCAAAGCATGTAAGACAGCTGGCGGGCCAGTTGCGCCAAGTTAGCAGACCAGTTTTCTGCCACATCGGCAGGGTGGCGCCGGCGATAAAAAACTGCGACCAGTGTAGGGATGTCGGCCAGCTAAAGGAATTGGTCAGTCCAAAATAAGCCAGAATCGTGAAGTGGATCAACCAATGAGGGGTTCGGTTTTGACAGCGCAGGGCGAAAGAGTAAGTTAAAGGTAGCTGACATCTAAATTAAACTGGTATAACAACATCGCGGTGCGAGACAGGCATAAGGACAAAACATGGAACAAACATGGCGTTGGTATGGCCCGAACGATCCGGTCTCTTTGGACGACGTGCGTCAGGCCGGGGCGACCGGGGTGGTGACGGCGCTGCATCATATCGCGAACGGCGACGTCTGGCCGATCGATGAGATCCGCGCGCGACAGGCGCTGTTGGCGGAAAAGGGGCTGGTGTGGTCGGTGGTGGAGAGCGTGCCGGTGCATGAGGAGATCAAAACCCACAGCGGCGACTGGCGGCGGTACATCGCCAATTATCAACAGTCGCTGCGTAACCTGGCGGCCTGCGGCATCGACACCGTCTGCTACAACTTCATGCCGATCCTCGACTGGACGCGCACCGATCTGGCCTATCCGCTGCCGGACGGTTCCAAAGCGCTGCGCTTCGATCAGATCGCCTTCGCCGCGTTCGAGCTGCATATCCTGCAGCGCGCCGGCGCCGAGGCCGATTATACGCCGCAAGAGCGCAGTCAGGCGGCGGCCTATTTCGCCGCCATGAGCGAGGAGGAAAAAAACCGGCTGACCGGCAACATCATCGCCGGGCTGCCGGGGGCGGAAGAGGGCTACACGCTGGAACAGTTCCGCCGCCGGTTGGCGGAGTACGACGGCATCGACAAGGCGCGGCTGCGCGAGAACATGGCGGTCTTTCTGCGCGCCATCGTGCCGGTGGCGGAAGAGGTCGGCATCCGGCTGGCGGTGCACCCCGACGATCCGCCGCGGCCGATCCTCGGCCTGCCGCGCATCGTCTCCACGATTGAAGACATGCAATGGCTGAAGCAGACCGTCGACAGCATCTATAACGGCTTCACCCTATGCACCGGTTCCTACGGCGTGCGCGCCGACAACGATCTGGTGCGGATGATTGAAACCTTTGGCGATCGCATTCACTTTACCCACCTGCGCGCCACCTGCCGCGAGGAGAACCCGAAAAGCTTCCACGAAGGGGCGCACCTGCAGGGCGATGTGGACATGGTGGCGGTGATCGAAGCGATCCTGACCGAAGAGTTGCGTCGGCAGCGGGCGGGCGATCGGCGGCCGATCCCGATGCGCCCCGATCATGGGCATCAGATGCTGGACGACTTGAAAAAGAAAACCAATCCGGGCTATTCGGCCATCGGGCGGTTGAAAGGGCTGGCGGAGCTGCGCGGCGTCGAGCTGGCGCTCAAGCGGCGTTTTTTCCCGGAGTTGCCGTAGCGGAAAATGAAACGGGGCCGAGACTCGGCCCCGCTGGCGTCGACTAGTCGGCGCGGCTCATGTAGCGGCGTTCGGCGATATGAATGCGAATTTTGTCGCCGGCGCTGAGGTATTCCGGCACGTGGATCACCAGGCCGGTCGCCATGGTGGCCGGTTTGTTGCGGGCGCTGGCGGAAGCGCCTTTGATGCCTGGCGCGGTCTCGACGATTTCCATATCCACGGTCTGCGGCAGCTCCAGCGCCAGAACCTGGCCTTCCAGCGTCAGCACCTGCATGCCCGGCAGGCCGCCTTCCGGAATGAACAGCAGCTCGTCTTCGATCTGGTCTTTCTTGAAGATGTACGGGGTGTAGTCTTCGTCATCCATGAACACGTATTCTTCGCCGTCGATATAGGAGAAGTTCACCTTGCGGCGCGACAGGGAAATGGTGTCCAGGATATCGTCGCCCTTGAAGCGTTCTTCCACTTTCAGGCCGGTGCGCACGTCGGAGAAGCGCATTTTGTACAGGGTGCTGGCGCCGCGGGCGCTCGGGCTCTGCACGTCGATATCTTTTACCAGCAGCAGCTTGCCGTTGTAGCTGATCGCCATGCCGCGTTTAATTTCGTTAGCTCTTGCCATTTCAATTCATCCGCAATGAAGAGTATTAGAGAAGTTGCGACAAGGTACTCGCGCCGCCGATTTCAGGCAATAGCCCGGCGTAAAAACAGTGCGGGAAAGGGAGGGCGCTCGCCCTCCCGTCGGGGATTAGCGGAAGACCGGCAGCAGGCCGAACAGCGAAAGAATATGCGCGGCGGCGTTGATCAGGCCGAACAGGATAACGAACAGGATCACGCCGTTGCCGCCCGGTGCACGGTAACCGGCCTGCGGGTGGCGGCGGCGGCTGGCGCGCGCCATCAGCGCCGGCACGATCACCGCCCAGACGGTGGCCGCCAGCCCGGCGAAACCGATGGCGTACAGGAAACCGTTCGGGAACAGCAGCGCGGCCAGGGTCGGCGGCACAAAGGTCACCAGCGCGGTCTTGCTGCGTCCGACGGCGTCGTCCTTGAACTTGCAGAAGTCTGCCAGGTAGTCGAACAGGCCTAGCGACACGCCGAGGAACGAGCTGGCCAGCGCCATATAGGAGAAGGCGTTCAGCAGTTGGCTAACGGTTTGGCTGCTGGAGACGTTGCCCATTTGCTTGAGCAGGCTGCCGATGTTGCCGCCCTCGGCGATCACTTGCTTAAAGGCGTCGCGCGCGATATTGCCCTGGATCACGTACTGCCAAAGGATGTAGATCGCCAATGCCAGCAGGGTGCCGTACACCAGGCTGCGCACCACGGAGCCGCTGTCCTTATGGTAATACTTCACCAGCCCGGGAATGTTGCCGTGGTAGCCGAACGAGGTCAGCAGGTAAGGCAGCGCCGCCAGGGCGTAAGGCAGATAGCTGGCCTGGTCATCGCCGGTGTTGAACAGCACCGCGGGCTGCACGTGGGTGAACATGTCGCCCACCGACATCACGAAGGTGATCACCATACCGCCGATCAAAATGGTGCTCAGGCGGTCGACCGCGCGGGTGGAGAGCCAGACGATAAACGCCACGACCAGCGCGAACACCAGGCCGGCGGTGGTCTGGCCGACGCCGACGATGCCCTCCAGCGTGTGGGCGATGATCGAGCCGCCGGCGGAGATATAGGCGTAGGTCAGGATGTACAGCACGAACGCCACCGACAGGCCGTTCACGGCGTTCCAGCCTTTGCCCAGCAGATCCTTGACCATGGTATTGAAGCTGGCGCCGCTCGGGTAGTGCAGCGTGGCTTCGAGGATCATCAGGCCGGAAAGCAACATGCAGGCCCAGGTATACACCAGCAGCGCGACGGAGCCGCTGAACCAGACACCGGAAGTGACGATCGGAATGGAAAACATGCCGGCGCCAACGGCGGTTCCGGCAATGATCATCGCGCCGCCGAGGACGGAAGGGCGGGCCAGCTTCTGGATGGTGTCCGTAGACATGCGTGCTCCTGGGGGATGGGTTCTTTTGTACTAGCTCAATGGTACATGGGCGTATGGCGCATGTAAAGCGTGGTAATTGCACGTTTCACGCGTTTTTGTCTTTAAATCAAGGTTTGTTGGGCGTTTTTTCGCCATAGGATGCAGCCGGCCGGCGCAGGGCGATGAGTGTAAAGATCGCCGGGACGCAGGGATTCTGCTGGCGGCCGCCGCGCGCGGCTGCTATTGTCGCGCTTCTTTTCCCCAGCCCACCAGGAGTAGCGCTGATGGACTGTCGCAGCGACTGCGGCGCCTGCTGTATCGCGCCGTCAATATCCAGCCCGATCCCCGGCATGCCGAACGGCAAGCCCGCCAATACCCGCTGCATTCATCTGGATGAACGGCTGCGCTGTGGCCTGTTTCATTCGCCGCTGCGGCCGAAGGTGTGCGGCAGCCTGCAGCCGAGCCGCGACATGTGCCACGATCACCGCGATCAGGCGCTGATTTATCTCGCCAGGCTGGAAGCGGACACTGCGCCTTAAGCTTCCCTCAACGTCCACAGACACAGCGTCGCGCCTGCCGCCATCGCCAGCGCGGCGTAAAACACCGCATGGTAATTCCAGATTTCCGCCACCGCACCGGCGATGGCGCCGGCGATGACCCAGCCTACCCGAATGGTGTTGGTGAACAGCGTGGTGGCCGTGCCGGCCTGACCGGGCATCAAATCCTGAAAGTAGAGCATGCCGATGCCCGCCAGCACGCCGATAAACGCCGCATTCAGCAGCTGCAGGGCAATCAGCGGCCAACTGCCGGTGATAAACAGCAGGCCGCAATAGAACAGCACGCCGGCGACCACCGCCCCGCGCATCAAACAACGCTTGCCGCAGCGTTTCGCCACCATGCCGGCGAGCAGCATGATTGGGATCTCCAGCCCGGCGGCGGCACCCATCAATATCCCGGCCAGCCGCTCCGGCAGCCGCAGCTCGTGCACCACATACAGCGGCATGTTGATCAGGTACATGCTGTTGGCGGTCCACATCAGGGTGCAGGCGACGAACAGCAGCAGCGAATCGCGGCGATGCTGCCGCGGTGCGGCCAGGGGCGCGTTCGTCGCCGCGGTTTTCGGCATCGAAGGCAGCCGCTTCCACACCAGCAGGCCGCACAGCACAAAGGCCGCCGCGCCCGCCAGATACATGACCTTAAAGCCGAAGCCCAGCGCCAGCGCGAAGGCGATCGGCGGGCCAATGACCCAGGCAAGGGAAACCTGGGCGCGCATGATGGAGGTGAACATCACCGCCTCGCGTCCGGTGCGATCGGCATGCTCGCGCGCCAGCGCAAACATCTGCGGATTGGCGGTGGAGCCGAAGCTGGTGAGCAGCACGCCGACGAGCAGCAGCAGGTAATAGTTGCGGCTCCAGGCGAACAGCGTGAACCCCAGCGCACCCAGCATGCAGCAGAGGAAGATCAGTGATTTGCGGTCGCCTTGTTTATCCGAACGGCCGGCGAGAAACTGGCTGACCAGAATGCCGATCACCGCGCTGCCGGTAAAGAACAACCCGACCAGCGCCGGCCGTACCTTGACCTCGGTTTCCAGAAACAGGCTCAGCGTCGGGGTTTGCAACGCGCCGGCGATGCCGGTCAGAAACGCCACCGCCAAAAAGGCCAGCGAAGTGAGATCGGGCGCGCGTCGCGTTACTGCGGATGAAGTCGGCATGGCGGTTGATAATTCGTCGAAAAAGGGAGGTCGCGCGCATCATACGCCCGTTGAAATGAAACGCAAACCGCTCCCTTGCGACGAAGGGTAAGCGGATATGTCGCGCGGCGACGAGGAAAAAAGGGGCGCGTTACGCGCCCCAGTTTATCGCGGGTTATCGCGGGATCAGGCGCCTTGCGGCACCGCGTGCGCGGTATTTTTCAATACCGGCCCCCGATACTTCTCGATCTGCAGCTGCGCCATCTGCCCGCAGTTGCCCTGCGCCAGGCTGGAAGAGCCGATGTCGAAGGTCAGGCAGTTGACGTTGCCGTTCTTGCACAGCGAGCCGGGCTGCGCCGGATCGGCCGGATCGAACCAGGCGCCTTCGCTGATGCGCACCACGCCCGGTCGCACGTCTTCGCTGACCACCGCGCCCACCAGGATCTGGCCGCGATCGTTGAACGCCCGCACCAGATCGCCGCCGCTGATGCCGCGCGGCTGCGCGTCCTGCGGGTGGATCAGGATCGCTTCACGATCCGCTACCGCGTATTTCTCGCGCAGCGGCGTGTTGTCGAGCTGAGAGTGCAGCCGGTTGGTCGGGTGCGCGGTATTGAGCGACAGCGGATACTTGGCCGCTTCCGGCCCGCGATACCACTCGTGCGGCGGCATCCAGGTCGGGATGCCGGGGCAATCCTCGTAATGCATTTTGGCGATGGCGTCGGAGTAGATCTCGATCTTGCCCGACGGCGTGCCCAGCGGGTTCAGCAGCGGGTTGTCGCGATAATCGGCAAAGCGCACCCACTGCTTGTTGGCCTCCGGCACCGGGAAGCGCACGTAGTTGTTGGATTGCCAGAACATGTCGAACGGCGGCAGCGCCACCCGGGCGGCGCGCGCCTGGTTCTTCATGTCGTCGTACATGCCTTTCAGCCACTGGGTTTCATCCTTGCCCTCGGTAAAGGCTTCCTGCACGCCCAGCCTGGCCGCCATCGCCGAGAAGATGTCGAAGTCGCTGCGCGACTCGTGCTGCGGCGGCACGCATTGGTGCATCGGGAACACGTAGAGCTGCGAATAGTCGCCGCCCATTTCCAGATCGTTGCGCTCGTAGCTGGTGGTGGCCGGCAGCACGATGTCGGCATGCTTGGCGGTGGCGGTCCAGTAAGGCTCGTTGACCACGATGGTGTCCGGCCGCTGCCAGGCTTTGACCAGGTTATTGGTGTCCTGATGCTGGTGGAAGGTGTTGCCGCCCGCCACATATACCATTTTCACCTCGGGGTAGGTGACCTTGGCGCCGTTGAAGTCGATGGTTTTGCCCGGGTTGCTCAGGCATTCGGCGATGCGTGCCACCGGGATCGGCGCCGGCGAGTTCTTCGGCGCGTTGCCGGCGGAGATGCCGGCGATGATGCCGCCTTTGGCGGTCGGGCTGCCGCCGGAGGAATAGTGGTAGCTGAAGCCGAAGCCGCCGCCCGGCAGGCCGATCTGGCCGAGCATCGCCGCCACCGTCACCAGCAGCCAGTGCTGCTGTTCGCCGTGGTGCTGGCGCTGAATGCCCCAGCCGCCCATGATCATGGTGCGGTGTTTCGCCATCTCGCGCGCCAGTTGGCGCAGCGTGTCGGCATCGACGCCGCTGATGTCGGCCGCCCATTCGGCGGTTTTCGCTACGCCGTCGCTCTCGCCCAGCAGGTAGGCCTGGAACTTGTCGAAGCCGACGGTGTAGGTTTTCAGGAAGTCCGGGTTATGCAGCTTCTCGGTCAGCAGCGTGTGGGCGATGCCGATCAGCATGGCGCCGTCGGTATAAGGGCGCGGGGCGATCCACTGCGCATTGACGAACTTGGCGCTGTCGCTGTGCACCGGATCGATGCTGATCACCCGGGTGCCTTTCTTCTTCAGCGCCTCGAAGCCGGTCTGGCCGACGTGATCCGGCACGTTCCAGCTGTTTTTCAGCGTGACCATCGGGTTGCAGCCCCACAGGATCACCAGCTCGCTGTTCTCGATCACGTTCGGCCAGGCGGTCTGCTGTTCGTAGACCTCCATCGAACCGACCACGTGCGACATGATCACCTGCGCCGCGCCGGTGGAGTAGTCGCCGGCGTAGCCGAGGAAACCGCCGGTCAGGTTCATCAAGCGTTGCAGCAGCGTGCGGCTGTTGTGCAGCATGCCGACGCTTTTCCAGCCGTAGGAACCGGCGTAGATCGACTGCGGCCCGTGATCTTTTTGCAGGCGAGTGATTTCATTGCACACCAGCTCGGTCGCTTTGTCCCAGCTGACGCGCACCCACTCGTCGCGGCCGCGCAGCTCGGTGCGGCTGCCGGGGCCGCCCTCCAGCCAGCTTTTACGCACCATCGGGTATTTGATGCGGTTCTCGGCGTGCACCTGATAAGGCGCCATGGCGATCAGCTCATTGGGGTACGGATCGTCCTGCACCGGCTGCACGCCCACCATCTTGCCGTCTTGCACGATGGCCTCGAACGCGCCCCAGTGGGCGCCGGTCAGAATGCCTTTTTGCGCCTGACGCAAGGCGATGAACTGCGGCAGCGCTTCGCTGATGGCCTGCGCCAGCGCCGCTTTGGGCCATAAGCCCGCCAGCAGAGGGGCGGCGGCCAGCGCGGCGGCTCCGGTCAGGAAGCGGCGGCGGCTCATGGTTAACGGTTGTTGGTTGCTCATTGCGCTTCTCCCTTAAAGCTTGGCCGGTGCGGCAGGTGGCATGTCGCTGGCGTGTTTTTGTACGTATTGCGTCAGCACGCGCAGCTGTTCCTGCGTCAGCGAGGTGCGCGGCGCCATGCCTTTGATGACGCCAATCCATTGGTTGGCGTTGAAGCGATCGAGCGCGGTCAGCCCGTGGCAGCCGGTGCAGTTGGCCGACATCATGTCCGCGGCGTAGCGCCAGATTTTTTGCTGATCGTCAATCAACTGTTTACGCGGCAGCCACACCTGCAGAGAAACCTGATGCCAGACCAGGCCGGTTTCCGCATCGGTCTGGGTGGAGGCGGTCTTCAGCTGTTGGCGTGCGTCTTCACCCAGCAGCACGCTGAGGATGCGTTTGCCCTGCGCTGCGTAGAACACTTCGCTGACCCCGTCCTGCTGCCAGCCGCTCACGGTGGCCAGTACCTTATCGCCATCCTGTTTCACCACCTGCACTTCGGTGGAAGGCATCAGGTTGCCGGCGTTATGGCTGTCGTCCGCGCTGAGGAAGAACGGTTCGGTGGCGATGGTGTAGAGGGTGGTGGCGTCCGGAGCGGTCAACGCCGCGGCCTTCGCCAGCTCGGCGGCGCCGGCCTGGGTTTCGCCGCTCATGTCCGGCAGGATGTGGGCCACGCCCTTATGGCAATCGATGCAGGTCTCGCCCTGTTTGATCGCCACCGGGTGCTGCAGGCGCGCCTCGGGGCGCTGGGCGGTAATGTCCATGGCGTCGTAGCTGTGGCAGGAGCGGCAGGTAGCCGAGTCGTTCTCTTTCAGCGTTTTCCAGACCGACTGCGCCATCGCCAGCTTGTGCGCTTCGTATTTTTCCGGCGTATCGATGGTGCCGACCATTTCGCCATAAATGTCTTTCACCGCGCGGATTTTGGTCCACAGGTAATCGATCGGCTGGTGCGGCACGTGGCAGTCGGCGCACTCGGCGCGGATGCCCTTGGTGTTTTGGAAGTGGACGCTGCCCTGATATTCGGCCAGCGGCTGTTGCATAGTGTGGCAGGAAACGCAGAAGGCGGTATCGCTGGTTTTATGGAATACGGTGGCGGTCCCGGCCAACAGCGCCGCGCCGAGGATAATCCCCAGCAGCAAAAGCCATAGCCATCCCCACCGGCGCTTTTTTTCAAAGCCAGTCAGTTTTTTGCTCATGGTAAACCCGCTTATAATTATGAATTTAAAATAAAATCTTGCCAAAAGGCCGCCGACCGGAGGTCAGAATGCCACGTCGATTGCAGGGGTAATATAGAAGAGGGTTAACCCCATAGGGTTATCCGTAGTCAAAAAAAGGGCATATATCGCAAAAAATAGCGTTATATTCTGGTGTATATAGCGAAGGGGTCGAGCGGCAGGGGAAGCGAACGCAGGATGCGTTCGCGATGGCTCAGGCCGTGGGCAAATAGGGCTGGCCGCTCAGCCATAGCCGGATGGCGGTGCGGCTGGCTTCGAAATGCGGTTCCGGCAGGGCGTCGGGCGCGCACCAGCGCCACTCGGCGCACTTTTCGGGTTCTTTCAACTCGGCGCTGCCGCCGGGGTGATCTACCTGCAGGCAGACAGACACCGTGTGTTTGCCTTCGGCGCGCCAGGTTTGCAGATTGTTGCTGACGCCCACGAAGCGCGGCGGATCGATGAGCAGCCCGGTCTCTTCGGCGATTTCGCGCCGGGCGCACTGCTCGAAGGTTTCACCGGCCTCCAGATGCCCGCCGGGGATCGACCAAAAGGGCGCGTGGGAACCGCAGCGCTTGCCCAACAAAATCTCGCCCTGCGGGTTGACGATGATCACCCCGACGCCGGTCACTACGTTCATGCTTTTCTCCGTCAGCAAAGTTTCAGCACAGTATGTCATTTTGCCCCGGCGCTGACCAATGCGCCGGCGAAAGTGTGCGTAAGCTCAAAAATCTGCAATGGCAAAAGGGAGAAAGCTTGCTTTCGCCTTGCGCTGCTCACACACTCCTTGAAACGTTTCAGCGTTATCCGGCCGCTTGTGGCGAGCGGGTAACGCTCCTTTTTCTCAATGAAGCTGAAACGATTCAATTCAGCAGGAGAGGAGAATCATGTTCCAGTTGTCACCGCAAGACATTCATCTGGGCGCCGCTGCCGCCGATAAGCAGGAGGCCATCCGCCAGGTGGCCGCCGCCCTGACCGAAGCCGGCTGCGTCAGCGCCGGTTACGTGGACGGCATGCTGCAGCGCGAACTGCAGACGTCCACCTATCTGGGCAACGGCATCGCCATTCCGCACGGCACCACCGATACCCGTGATCTGGTGCTGAAAACCGGCGTGCAGGTGTTCCAGTTCCCGCAGGGCATCGCCTGGGGCGAAGGCCAGACCGCCTATGTGGCGATCGGCATCGCCGCCCGTTCCGACGAGCATTTGGCGCTGCTGCGCCAGCTTACTCACGTGCTGAGCGATGACGGCGTGGCGGAGCGGCTGGCGAAAACCACCTCCGCGGAAGAGCTGCGCGGCCTGCTGATGGGCGAGCAGCAGAGCGCCGAATTCCAGTTCGACGTTTCGCTGATTGCGCTCGACGTCGCGGCCGACAGCCTGATGACGCTGCAGGCGCTGAACGCCGGCCGGCTGCAAAAGGCCGGCGCGGTCAACGCGCAGTTCGTCAGCGATGCCATTACCCGCAAGCCGCTGAACCTGGGGCAGGGCATCTGGCTGAGCGACAGCGTTGAAGGCAACCTGGCCAGCGCGGCCACCGTCAGCCGCCCGGCGCAGGCTTTCGTGGAAGACGGCGAGCCGGTGGCGCTGCTGCTGACGGTGTCAGTCGCCGACGCGCAGCCGCTGGCGGTGCTCAACTACCTCAGCGACCTGCTGCTGGCCAACAAAGCTGAACGCCTGCTGAAGGCGGATGCCGCCGGGGTGCTGGCGCTGCTGACCAGCGAAGTGGCCGAGGAGAGCAGCGTACTGAGCGCCGAGTTCGTGATCCGCAACGAGCACGGCCTGCACGCACGGCCGGGCACGGCGCTGGTCAACGTGATCAAAAGTTTCAACAGTGACATCACCGTCACCAACCTGGACGGCAGCGGCAAGCCGGCCAACGGGCGCAGCCTGATGAAGGTGGTGGCGCTGGGCGTGAAAAAAGGGCATCACCTGCGCTTTACCGCCAATGGAGAAGATGCTGAAGCCGCGCTGAAGGCGATCGGCGAAGCGATTAATGAAGGACTGGGCGAGGGCGCAGCATGAGCAGAAGAGTAGCAACGATCACCCTGAACCCGGCGTACGATCTGGTGGGGTTTTGCCCGCAGATCGAACGCGGGGAAGTCAACCGGGTAAAAACCGCCGGCCTGCACGCCGCCGGTAAGGGCATCAACGTCGCCAAGGTGTTGAAGGATTTGGGCATCGACGTCACCGTCGGCGGCTTCCTGGGCAAAGACAATCAGGACGGTTTCCAGCTGCTGTTCAGCGATCTGGGGATCGCCAACCGCTTCCAGGTAGTGCCGGGCCGCACCCGCATCAACGTCAAGCTGACGGAAAAAGACGGCGAAGTCACCGATTTCAATTTCTCCGGTTTTGAAGTGACGCCGCAGGACTGGGATCGCTTCGTCAGCGACTCGCTGAGCTGGCTGGGCCAGTTTGACATGGTGGCGGTGAGCGGCAGCCTGCCGGCCGGCGTCGATCCCGATGCCTTTACCGACTGGATGACCCAGCTGCGCGCCAAGTGTCCGTGCATCATTTTCGACAGCAGCCGCGAAGCGCTGGTCGCTGGGTTGAAGGCCTCGCCGTGGCTGGTGAAGCCGAACCGCCGCGAGCTGGAGATCTGGGCCGGCCGCCCGCTGCCGGCGCTGGCGGACGTGGTCGAGGCCGCGCATGCGCTGCGCGAGCAGGGCATCGCCCACGTGGTGATCTCCCTCGGCGCGGAAGGCGCGCTGTGGGTTAACGCCTCCGGTGCCTGGATCGCCAAACCGCCGTCCTGTGAGGTGGTCAGCACCGTGGGCGCCGGTGATTCGATGGTCGGCGGCCTGATTTACGGCCTGCTGATGCGCGAATCCAGCGAACACACCTTGCGTCTGGCCACGGCGGTAGCGGCGCTGGCGGTCAGCCAGAGCAACGTCGGCGTGACCGATCGTCCCCAGTTGGCCGCGATGATGGCGCGCGTCGATCTGAAACCTTTCAATCAATAGCAGGAGGCAGAATGAAAACGCTGCTGATGGTAGACAGTTCGCTGGGGCAGGCCCGTGGCCACCTGGCGAAACGCATGCTGGAGGCCGCCGCGGCCAAAACCGGCCTGACGCTGGTCGAGTCGCTGCAGGACGCCGAACTGGTGGCGGTGGCGGGGCAGTCGGCCCCGGCTGACGCCGGGCTGAACGGCAAATTGGTGTATGTGGGCGATGTAGAGCAGGCGGTGCGTGAACCGGACGCTTTTCTGGCGCGCGCCAAGGCCGAAGCTGAAACCTATCAGGCGCCGCAGGCTGCGGTGCCGGTGAAAGCCGGTGGGCAAAAACGCATCGTGGCGATCACCGCTTGCCCAACCGGCGTGGCGCATACCTTTATGGCGGCCGAAGCCATTGAAAGCGAAGCGAAGAAACGCGGCTGGTGGGTGAAGGTGGAAACGCGCGGCTCCGTCGGCGCCGGCAACGCCATCACCCCGGAAGAGGTGGCGGCGGCGGATCTGGTGATCGTCGCGGCGGACATCGAGGTGGACCTGGATAAATTCGCCGGTAAGCCGATGTACCGCACCTCCACCGGCCTGGCGCTGAAGAAAACCGCCCAGGAGCTGGACAAGGCGCTGGCCGAGGCCGAGGTGTTCCAGCCGCAGCAGCGCGGTAGCGCGGCGCCGGCGGGTAAAAAGAAAGAGGGCAACGGCCCGTATCGCCACCTGCTGACCGGCGTGTCCTACATGCTGCCGATGGTGGTGGCCGGTGGCCTGTGCATCGCGCTGTCGTTCGTGTTCGGCATTAAGGCGTTTGAAGTCAAAGACACGTTGGCGGCGGCGCTGATGCAGATCGGCGGCGGCTCCGCCTTTGCGCTGATGGTGCCGGTATTGGCCGGTTTCATCGCCTTCTCCATCGCGGATCGCCCTGGCCTGACGCCGGGCCTGATCGGCGGCATGCTGGCGGTGAGCACCGGCGCCGGGTTCCTCGGCGGCATCATCGCCGGTTTCCTGGCGGGTTACGTCGCCAAGGCGATCAGCAGCAAGCTGCGCCTGCCGCAGAGTATGGAAGCGCTGAAGCCCATCTTGATCATTCCGCTGGTGGCCAGTCTGATCACCGGTCTTATCATGATTTACGTGGTCGGCACGCCGGTGGCGAAAATCATGGAAGGCCTGACTCATTGGCTGCAATCGTTGGGCACCGCCAACGCCGTGCTGCTGGGGGCGATCCTCGGCGGCATGATGTGTACCGACATGGGCGGCCCGGTGAACAAAGCGGCCTACGCCTTCGGCGTGGCGCTGCTCAGCTCCTCGGTGTATGCGCCGATGGCGGCGATCATGGCGGCGGGCATGGTGCCGCCGCTGGCGATGGGGCTGGCGACGCTGCTGGCGCGCCGCAAGTTCCCGAAATCCGAACAGGAAGGCGGCAAGGCAGCGCTGGTGCTGGGGCTGTGCTTCATCACCGAAGGGGCGATTCCGTTCGCCGCCCGCGACCCGATGCGCGTGCTGCCGTGCTGCATTGCCGGCGGGGCGCTGACCGGCGCGCTGTCGATGGCGTTCGGCGCCAAGTTGATGGCACCGCACGGCGGGCTGTTCGTGCTGCTGATCCCGGGCGCGATTTCGCCGGTGTTGCTGTACCTGGTGGCGATCGCCGCCGGTACGCTGCTGGCGGGCGTGGCTTACGCCCTGCTGAAACGTGCTGAAGTGCCGGCGGCCAGCGTGGCGTAACGGCGTCCAGCCATAAAAAAACCGGAGCCCAGGCTCCGGTTTTGTCGTTTTGGCGCCGCGTTACTGCTGCGCTTTCAGCCAGGCGATCTCTTCCGCCCAGATATCCGGGTTTACCGTTTCCAGAATCAGCGGGATATTGTCGAAGCGCGGATCGCGCATGATGTAGCTGAACACCGTTTTGCCGATGTTGCCTTCCCCCAGGCTATGGTGGCGGTCGACGCGGCTGTTGAACTCGCTCTTGGCGTCGTTCAGGTGCATGCCGCGCAGATAGTTGAAGCCGACGATGTCGCCGAGCTGTTTGAAGGTGTGTTCGCAGTCTTCTTCGGTGCGCAGATCGTACCCGGCGGCGAAGGCGTGGCAGGTGTCGATGCAAACGCCGACGCGGCTTTTGTCTTCCACGCCGTCGATGATCGCCGCCAGGTGCTCGAATTTGAAGCCTAGGTTGCTGCCCTGGCCGGCGGTGTTTTCGATCACGGCCGTCACGCCGGCGGTTTTATCCAGCGCGATGTTGATCGATTCGGCGATGCGCGCCAGGCACTTGTCTTCATCGATTTGCAGCAGGTGGCTGCCGGGGTGGAAGTTCAGCAGCGTCAGCCCCAGCTGTTCGCAGCGCTGCAGCTCGTCGATGAACGCCTCGCGCGATTTTTCCAACGCGTCGGCCACCGGGTGGCCCAGGTTGATCAGGTAGCTGTCGTGCGGCAGGATCTGCCCCGGCCCGAAGCCGTACTGGGCGCAGGCGCTCTTGAACTTATCGATCACGTCCGCGGCCAGCGGCGCGGCCTTCCATTGACGCTGATTTTTGGTGAACAGGGCGAACGCGGTCGCCTCCAATTCGTGCGCGCGGATAACCGCCTGATCCACGCCGCCTGACGCGCTGACATGTGCACCGACAAACTTCATCTTCATTCTCCTGTGTTATCGGTGACATTATGGCATTGATGGCGGGCGGAATAAATGCGGCCCGCCGAAGTGAGCCGCAGAAGGGGCAGAAGGGAGTGATTAGAGCCAGTGTTGCACCAGCTGGTTTATCGCGCCGCCGCCGACCAGCAGCCAGACGAACAGCAGCGTGGCCAACAGAATCGGTTTCATCCCGGCCTGGCGCACGGCGCTGATGTGGGTGGTCAATCCCAGCGCCGCCATCGCCATCGCCAGCATCCAGGTGTCGGCGGTGATCAGGTGCTGCACCAGCGTGGCCGGCAGCAGGTTGAAGGAGTTCAGCCCGGCGACGGCGATAAACAGCACGGCGAACCACGGAATGGTAATCGCGGATTTTTCCGCCTTGCCTGCGCTGCCGCGGCTGATGTAGCCCGACAGCAGCAGCAGGAACGGCGCCAGCATCATCACGCGGATCATCTTGGCGATCACCGCCGCATTTTCGGCGTCCGGCCCGATGGCGTGCCCGGCGGCGACCACCTGAGCCACTTCGTGGATGGTGGAGCCGGCGTAGATGCCGAAGGTTTCCTGGCTGAACGGCAGCCACTGGAAGTGTTCGTTCAGCTGATACAGCCATGGGTAGGCGAAGATCGCCAGGGTGCCGAACACCACCACGGTCGAGACCGCCACCGCTACTTTACTGGAGTCGGCCTTCAGCACCGGCTCGGTGGCCATCACCGCCGCCGCGCCGCAAATGCTGCTGCCGGCGCCGATCAGCATCGCGGTCTGGCTGTCGATGCCGAACACTTTCTTGCCGAGCCAGCAGGCCAGCAGGAAGGTGGTGGTCAGGGTCAGCGCATCGATGATGATGCCGCTGGCGCCCACGTCGGCGATTTGCTGAAAGGTCAGGCGAAAGCCGTAAAGGATAATGCCCAAACGCAGCAGGCGTTGTTTGGCCAGCTGTACGCCGCCGTGACAAACGGTTTGCCAGCGGGGATACAGCGTGTTGCCCACCAGAATGCCGAACAGGATCGCCAGCGTCAGCGCCCCCAGGCCCAGCTCCGCCACCCAGGGAATGTCGCCGGCCCAGACGGCCAGCGCGGTGAGCGCGCCGGTCAGCGCCAGCCCCGGCACCAGCCGCGGCAGGCCGAACAGCGGAAAGCGTCGCTCGGGGTAAGTATGAGTGGTATCAGTCGCCATAAAAGTCAGTCCTTCAGTCTGTTTCTTGCTGCCAAGAGTACGTTTGGGCTGAATAAAAGAGAAATTGATTATATATTTATAACCTATCTGAATAAGTGGTATGGCGTCAGGCATTGGCATACAGCCGCATTGCGGCTAGGGTGAGGAGGAGCGGCGAACCGCCGTCAACTTTCCAACTGAACAGGAGCAGGCGATGGATACCGACGATCAACGCAGAGAGCAGATAGACCGGGAAGTGGGCCGCGCGGTGCGGCGGTTGATTGAAGAAAACAAGGCGATCGACCGCGACCATCTCGTGGCGATGCTGCAATTGATACAGCGGGACGAAGCCGGCACGCCGCGCGAGGCGGCGCTGGCCGCGGCGGCGCAGCTGGTCGCCTTGGGCAAGTAGCGCGCCGAATTGGCCGCAAACGGGGTAGCCTCGCCGGGCTCCCCACAGCATGTTGACATCATTTTGCGGTTCTCTGGCAGAACCCTTTTTCATTACCGGGACGGCTATGCATATCACGTTGCGTCAACTGGAAGTCTTCACCGAAGTGCTGAAAAGCGGTTCGACCACTCAGGCCTCGGTGGTGCTGGCGCTGTCGCAGTCGGCGGTCAGCGCGGCGCTGGCGGATCTGGAGGGGCAGCTGGGCGTGCAGCTGTTCGATCGCGTCGGCAAACGGCTGGTGATCAACGAGCACGGCCGGTTGCTGTATCCCAAGGCGCTGGCGCTGCTGGAGCAGGCGGGGGAGATCGAGCAGCTGTTTCGCCATGACGGCGGGGCGCTGCGCATCGCCGCCAGCAGCACCATCGGCAACTACATGCTGCCGGAGATGATCGCCCGTTACCGCCGGGACTTTCCGGCCACGCCGCTGGAGCTGAACGTCGGCAACAGCCAGGACGTGATCGTGGCGGTGGCGGATTTCCGCGTCGATCTGGGGTTGATCGAAGGGCCTTGCCATATGCCGGAGCTGGTGACGCAGCCGTGGCTGGAGGACGAGCTGGTGGTGTTCGCCGCGCCGGACAACCCGCTGACCCGTCAGCCGCCAACGCTGGAGGCGCTGGCCAATGCCCCTTGGATCCTGCGCGAGCGCGGTTCGGGCACCCGCGAGGTGCTGGATCATCTGCTGTTGGCGCACCTGCCGCATTTCCAACTGGTGATGGAGCTCGGCAACTCGGAGGCGATCAAGCATGCGGTGCGGCACGGCATCGGCATCAGCTGCCTGTCGCGGCGGGTGGTGGCGGAACAGTTGGCCAGCGGTGCGCTGGTGGAACTGCCTGTGCCGCTGCCGCCGCTGCGGCGCACCCTGTACCTGATCCGCCATCGGCAAAAGCACATTTCCAACGCCTTGCAGCGTTTTCTCAGCTATTGCGCGCTGTAATCGACAGCGCGTCACGCCCTCTGCTACCGCGCAGGCCGAAGAAAGCATAAAAACCTGCGCGCGCTCACATTAATGAGAGTAAGTAAGGCCATAAGGGCCGCGGCTAATAATTGCCTCTGAATTATGAAGCTATCTTATATCAGTGCAATGTTGCTAGTTCACCGGCGGGTATTTGTTACAATCCGCCCTCATTTTTTCAAAGAGCAGATAGGGTACGAATGGCTCAGCAGGATATAAAAACATCGGGGCAGCAAGCACCCGGATTGCGCCGCGAGCTGAAAGCCCGGCATTTGACCATGATCGCCATCGGCGGCTCCATCGGCACCGGCCTGTTTGTCGCCTCGGGCGCCACGGTTTCTCAGGCAGGCCCCGGCGGGGCGCTGTTGTCTTACGCTCTGATCGGTTTGATGGTGTACTTCCTGATGACCAGCCTGGGCGAACTGGCGGCCTTTATGCCGGTTTCCGGTTCATTCTCCACCTACGGCGCCAAATACGTGGAAGAAGGCTTCGGCTTCGCGCTGGGCTGGAACTACTGGTACAACTGGGCGGTGACCATCGCCGTTGACCTGGTGGCTTCGCAATTGGTGATGAGCTACTGGTTCCCGGACACCCCCGGCTGGATCTGGAGCGCGCTGTTCCTCGGCCTGATGTTCCTGCTGAACTACATTTCGGTGAAAGGGTTCGGCGAGGCGGAATACTGGTTCGCGCTGATCAAGGTCAGCACCGTGATTATCTTCATCGCCGTCGGCGTGCTGATGATCGTCGGCATTCTGAAAGGCGGCGAGCACGCCGGCTGGCAGAACTGGACGATAGGAGACGCGCCGTTCGCCGGCGGCTTCTCGGCGATGATTGGCGTGGCGATGATCGTCGGCTTCTCGTTCCAGGGCACCGAGCTCATCGGCATCGCGGCCGGCGAATCGGAGAACCCGGGTAAAAACATCCCGCGCGCGGTGCGTCAGGTGTTCTGGCGTATTCTGCTGTTCTATATCTTCGCCATTCTGATCATCAGCCTGATCATTCCGTACACCGATCCGAGCCTGCTGCGCAATGACGTGAAAGACATCAGCGTCAGCCCGTTCACCCTGGTGTTCCAGCATGCCGGCCTGCTGTCGGCGGCGGCGGTGATGAACGCGGTGATCCTGACGGCGGTGCTGTCCGCCGGTAACTCGGGCATGTACGCCTCTACCCGCATGCTGTACACCCTGGCATCGGAAGGCAAGGCGCCGCGCATCTTCGCCAAGCTGTCGAAAGGCGGCGTGCCGCGCAACGCGCTGTATGCGACCTGCGTGGTGGCCGGGCTGTGCTTCCTGACTTCGATGTTCGGCAACCAGTCGGTTTACCTGTGGCTGCTGAATACCTCGGGCATGACCGGTTTCATCGCCTGGTTGGGCATCGCCATCAGCCACTACCGTTTCCGTCGCGGTTACATGCTGCAGGGGCGCGATCTGAACGACTTGCCATACCGTTCCGGGTTCTTCCCGCTGGGGCCGATCTTCGCCTTCGTGCTGTGCCTGATCATTACCCTGGGCCAGAACTACCAGGCCTTCCTGCAAGACAAGATTGACTGGTACGGCGTGACCGCCACCTACATCGGCATTCCGCTGTTCCTGCTGATTTGGTTCGGTTACAAGCTGTCGCGCGGCACCCGCGTCGTGAAGTACAGCGAAATGGAATTCCCGAAGATGGACGTGAAGTAATCTTCGGTGAGTGACACGCGGCGGGAGCTCCCGCCGCGTGTGGTTTTACTTTTTCCCGCCTTTGGCTTCCGCCAGTGCCTGCTGCGCCGAACTCATCAAATCTTCCACCGTCGCATAATCCTGCGTCAGTGCCAAAATGCCGGCGTTGAGTTGCATGTTCACCTCGCCGAACGCGCCAAAATCGTAGGGCGCTTCCAGCGGCGGCACAATGCGCGCCAGGAACTCGCTTTCCGCGCCGTAGGGCAGATCGTGCACCAGTATCAAAAACAGGCCGCCGGTGTAGCGGCAGACGTAGTCGCTGGGGCGGATCAGCGTCTTGAGGCGCTCGCCGACGGTGCGCAGCACGTCGTCGCCGATCTGCACGCCGTGGCTTTGGTAAAGCGCCGCCAGCGGGCCGAATTCAAGAATGAACAGGTGAGAGATTGGCTGTGTCGTACCAGGGCGGCAGATGTTGCGCATCACCGCCTCGCCGCCCGCGCGGTTGAGGAAGCCGGTCAGGCGATCGCGGTGGGACGCCTGCTGCTTCTCCCACGCCAGCGTGACGTGCTGTACCCGCTGGCGGTGGTAGCGCGCGATCATGCCATGGGCCAGCACCAGCCACAGCGGCGTGAGATCCGCCAGGACGAACAGATTTTGTACGCGCGACAGCGGCGCCGCCAGCAGGTAGGGCAGCGTCAGCGCGATCACCTCAAGCAGCGCGAAACGCGGCGCGGCGGCATGGCGCTGCATCAGCCAGCAGGCCAGAGCGGTGATCGTCAGACCGGCGAACAGGATCAGCACAAAGCGGCCCGACAGCATCGCCAGCGCGGCGCTGGCGCCGACCAGCAGCATCCACAGCAACACCGTCACCAGCATGGCGTCCGGCCAGGCGGGTTGGCGCCTCTGCGCCAGCCAGGCGCGCCCGGCGGTCAGCAGCAGTAACAGCAGCAGCAGAACGATACCGACCAGCCGCTGGTTCAGCCAAGCGTACCCCACCAACAGCGCCGCCGGCCCCACGGCATTCAGCCAGGGAGTGAGAGGAGAGGGCGTCAGCGTGAGCCGCAGCTGGCGTTTAAACGGCTCGTCATCGGCGTGCAGCGGGCTGTGCAACAGCCAGTTCAGCAGCGCCGGGCGTTTGGGCGTTACCGCCGGAGATGGACTTCTCATTACAGCCTCGTCAATAAGGCCGCTCTTGCGGCGGCCTGAAGTTTTTTGCACGCTCGGTGCTGTGATTTTGGATTCTATGTGGTTTTTTCGTTATTTGTCAGAGTCTGGTCGGATCAGGAATAACTTTCAGAATAATGAACCTGCTGGCCGCAGCGGGGGTAAACGCGATGGATTGAAGAATGGCGTGGAAAAACAATTTATTACATTTCGATAACGCCGTTTTCACCTATTGATATGATTGATAAGTATTATCGTTTGCTTTATTGTTGACGGCTGCGCGCAGGCTGTCGCCGCGCGCTTTCCGGTTTACGGCGGACGCTTTCGCGCCGCTGTCATGATGGTTGTAACAGGTATCTTAACGAATGAGCGTATCCACCGATCCCATGACTGACGCCAAGGGGCAACCCAACGCCGGCGTGATGGGGCGTTATCAGCATATTCTTCGCCATCGCCTGTTGATGATGGGCGTGTTGGCACTGGCGATCCTGGGGTCGCTGCTGCTGGATTTCACCATGGGGCCGTCCGGGCTGTCGCTGTCGTCTTTATGGCAAACGCTGCTTGACCCCGCGGCGGCCGATGCCGGCACGCGGGTGATCGTCTGGGACATCCGCTTGCCTTACGCGCTGATGGCGGTGGTGGTGGGGTTTGCGCTCGGCCTGGCCGGGGCGGAAATGCAGACCATCCTGAATAACCCGCTGGCCAGCCCCTTTACCCTCGGCGTGTCTTCCGCCGCGGCCTTTGGCGCCGCGCTGGCGATCGTGCTCGGCATCGGCATTCCGGGCATTCCCGATCAGTGGTTCATCTCCGCCAACGCCTTTATCTTCGCGCTGTTCGCCGCGCTGATGCTCGACGGCATCACGCGCTGGACGCGGGTCGCCACCTCCGGCGTGGTGCTGTTCGGCATCGCGCTGGTGTTTACCTTCAACGCGCTGGTGTCGATGATGCAGTTCATCGCCAGCGAGGACACGCTGCAGGGGCTGGTGTTCTGGACCATGGGCAGCCTGGCGCGCGCCTCGTGGGACAAGCTGGGCATTCTGTTCGGCGTGTTCGCCGTGCTGCTGCCGCTGTCGATGATGAGCTCGTGGAAACTGACCGCGCTGCGCCTGGGTGAAGACCGGGCGGTGAGCTTCGGCATCGACGTGCGCCGTCTGCGGCTGACCACGCTGCTGCGCATCAGCATCCTTTCGGCGCTGGCGGTGGCGTTCGTCGGGCCGATCGGCTTTATCGGCCTGGTGGCGCCGCACATCGCCCGCATGATCTTCGGCGAAGATCACCGTTTCTATCTGCCGGCCAGCGCGCTGATTGGCGCGCTGGTGCTGTCGATGGCCTCGGTGGCGTCGAAAAATCTGGTGCCCGGGGTGATCATTCCGGTGGGCATCGTCACGTCGCTGGTCGGGGTGCCGTTCTTCCTGAGCATTATTCTGCGCCACCGGGGGAACGTATGAGCCAGGGCCTGCGAATAGAACACTTCTCGGCGGGCTACCCGAAGCGCCAGGTGATCGACGATCTCTCGGTGCCGATGCTGCCGCGCGGGCAAATCACCGTGCTGCTGGGGCCGAACGGCAGCGGCAAATCGACGCTGCTGCGCTCGCTGGCCGGGCTGAACCCGGCGCAGGGCAAGCTGTGGCTGGACGACGGCGATCTGATGCAGATGCCGTTCGCCCGTCGGGCGGAGAAAGTGGTGTATTTGCCGCAGTCGCTGCCCGCCGGGGTGCATCTGCACGTGCTGGAGTCGATCATCGTGGCGCAGCGCGCCTCGGGCGGCCGCAGCAACGCCGGCAGCGAAGCGGAGGTGATGGCTTTGCTGGAGCAATTGGGCATCGCCCACCTGGCGCTGAGCTATCTCGATCAGCTGTCCGGCGGCCAGAAACAGCTGGTGGGGTTGGCGCAGTCGCTGATCCGTCAGCCCTCGCTGCTGCTGCTGGATGAGCCGCTGAGCGCGCTCGATCTCAACTATCAATTCCACGTGATGGATTTGGTGCGCCGCGAAACCCGCAAGCGCAACATCGTGACGGTGGTGGTGGTGCACGACATCAACATCGCGCTGCGCCACGGCGACCACGTGCTGATGCTGCAGGATGGCGATCTGATCGCCGACGGCGCGCCGGATCAGGTGATTACGCCGCAGAGCCTGGCGCGGGTCTACGGCGTGCGCGGGCGTATCGAGCGCTGTTCGCAGGGCACGCCGCAGGTGCTGATAGACGGTCTGGTGAACCAGCCGACGATTTAATCCAAGAAAAAGCCCGGCATCGCCGGGCTTTCTTTATCGTGCTGCGTGGTTCAGCGCCTCGCTCACGCGTTCGACGACGTGCTGGGCGGTGACGATGCCGCCGGACAGATACACCTCGGCCGCCGGCAGGTAAACCACCTGGCCTTTTTTCACCGCCGTGGTTTTCTTCAGCGCGGTGCCGGTGAGGATCTTCTGCGGCGCCACCGCGTTCGGCCGCCCGGTCGCGGCGTCTCTGTCGATGACGAACAGCCAGTCCGGATTCAGTTTGGCCACCTGCTCAGGCGTCAGCTTGTTGCCGCGCACGTCTTTTTCGTCGGACTGCAGCGCAGACGAGAAGCCGAGGGCGTCATAGACGAAGCTGAAACGGCTCTTGGGGGCGTAGGCGCTGATCTTGCCGCCGGAGAACAGCACCACCAGCCCGCGCCCGGCCTGAGCGGCCTGTGGTTTGACCGCCGCGATCTGCGCATCCAGCTTATCGACCGCCGCCTGCGCCTGCTGCTGCTTATCGAACAGCTCGCCCAGCTGCAGCGTGCGCTGTTTCAGGCTGCCCAGCTGATCCTGCGGATCGACGGACATGTTCAGCGTCGGCGCCAGCGCGTTCAGCTCATCATAGGCTTTGGACGCCCGGCCGGCGATCAGGATCAGATCCGGCTTGGCGGCGCGCAGCACGGCCATATCCGGCTCGAACAGGGTGCCGGCATTGAGGTATTTGTCGTCCTGATAGCGCTTCAGGCTATCCGGCAAGTTCTTGCGGTTGCCGGGCAGCGCCAGCGGCTCGACGCCCAGCAGCTGCAGCGTTTCCAGCGAGGCGTAATCCAGCACCACGATGCGCTGCGGGTGCTTTTTCACCTCGGTGCTGCCGTTCAGGTGCTGGACGTTGACGGTGGCCGGGGTTGCGGCTACCGGCGTAGCGGTTTTGCTGTGGCAACCCGCCAGCGCCATCGCGGCCAGCAGGGCGATCATCAGGGGGGAGCGGCGTAATCTCATGGGGCTTCCTCACGGTGATGGAATGAAAAGGGCGCGCAGCGCGCGCCCGGGGGCATCAGAAGTTGTAGGTCATGCCGACGGTGTAACGGCGGCCGTCCAGCGTGGTGTTGTAGTGGTCGTAATCCACGGTTTTGTCGAGGATGTTGTAGACCCCGCCGGTCAGCTGCAGGTTTTTCGCCGCTTGGTAGCTCAGGCCCGCATCGACGAAGGTGTAGGACGGCGTGCTCTTGGCCATCGAGGTGCGGCTCAGGTAGTCAGAGGTGCGGCTGCGGAAGTTAACGCGCGACCACAGGCTGAGGTCCTGCGTGGCGCGCCAGTCCAGCACGGTGTTCAGCATGTGCTTCGGCATCTGGTTGAGCGCCTTGCCCTGGAACTCGCCGCTCTTCTGTTCGGAAGCGGTGTAGGTGTAGTTGGTGTTCCACTTCCAGTCTTTGTTGATCTGCCAGCCGAAGGTGGCTTCTACGCCGCGCATATTGGCTTTGTCGACGTTGACGCGATCGCTGATAAAGTCGTAGGACGTGCCGCCGATGGTGCAATCCGGCGTGTCTTCGCAGCGGCGCACTTCGGTGATTTTGTCTTTAAAGTCGGTGTTGAAGACCGTCACACCGGCGTTAACGCCTTTCAGGCTATCCCACATCAGGCCGATTTCTTCGCTCAGGCTCTTCTCTGGCTGCAAATCCGGGTTACCGACGATGATGCCTTTACGCACGCCGCCGCCGGTGACCTGCCCCCAGTTAGGGGAGGATTGGCGCAGATCCGGCGATTTGTAACCGGCGGAGACGCCGCCTTTCAGCGTCCACTGTTCGGTCAGGTGCCAGACGCCGTACATGCGCGGGGTCCAGTGGCTGCCGAAGTTTTCATCCTGATCCATGCGGATGCCGCTGGTCAGGCTGAAGTCGTTGGTCAGCGCCCATTCGTCTTCAGCGAACAATGCCCAGCTCCAGCGCGTCAGCTTGCTGAGACCTTGAGCCGATTCAAGCTGGTTGCCGCCGTCGCCCAGTTTTTCATAGCGGTATTGGCCGCCGAGGTTCAGCATATGGGAACCCAGCTCGAACTGGTTCTGGGTGTTGAAGATGGTGTTGTAGGCCTTCATGTTACGGCCCGGGTTACCGGTTTCTTCGCGCTGCACGTAGCTGGTGGAGTTGCCGAAGTCATAATAGCCGTTGTGGGTCAGCGAGTAGTTGGTGCGCGTATACAGGCTTTCGCTGCGGGACGTCGGCGAGCATTTGCCTTTGCTGCAGCGCTCCGCCACCACCGATTTGCCCGGTGTGCTGTTGCGATCTTGCAGCGAACGGCCGATTTCGAAGTCGAATTCGTTTTTCTCGTCCGGTGTCAGGGTAAACACCGCGGTGCCGCTGCGCATGCGCTGTTCGTTGTAACCGTTGACGATTTTATCTTCCGCGCGGCGCGACAGCAGGCCGTTGACCCGCAGGCCGAGCAGCCCTTCAACCAGCGGGCCGGAGGCGTAGGCGTTGGTCT
This sequence comes from Serratia sp. SM04, assembly GCF_040280225.1. NCBI lineage: Bacteria > Pseudomonadati > Pseudomonadota > Gammaproteobacteria > Enterobacterales > Yersiniaceae > Serratia > Serratia sp. SM04. The sequence goes on from NZ_JBEOQT010000021.1 coordinate 672,637, forward strand.
GGAACAGATCGCCGGAATCGCGGTTTTCCTGAATGGTGGCGTCGCCGTGCAGCGAGCCTTTCCACTCGGTGCGGGAGGTCTTGCGAGTGATGACGTTGATCACGCCGCCCATGGCGTCGGAACCGTACAGCGAAGACATCGGCCCGCGCACCACTTCGATGCGCTCGATGGCTTCCATCGGCGGCAGCCAGCCCTGTTCGATGCCGGCGTTGTCGCTGTTCGGACGGGTGCCGCGGGTGTCGACGCGCTTGCCGTCCACCAGGATCAGGGTGTACTTGGAGGACATGCCGCGGATGCTGATGTCGCTGCTGCTGGCGCCGCCGGTGACGACCACGCCCGGCACGTCTTTCAGCGCGTCGGTCACGTCGCGATAGGCCTTGTCTTCAATTTGCTGGCGCGGGATCACCGAGATGGAAGCGGCGGAGTCCTGAATTTTTTGCTGGAAGCCGGAGGCGGTGACGACCATGGTGTCCTGAGTGTCGTCCTGCGGCGCGGCCAGCGCGGCGGTGGCGCTGAGTGAGGCGATCACCAGAGCGGCGAGCTTGCTGTAACGTGGCGTTTCCATGAGGTAAACCTTTCCTGGATTGAAGTGAAAGTAATTAACCAATTGAATTTCTAATGAAATTGTTCGTCTTTCGCTGAGAAATGCTTAGCTTCGTCAACGTTGCGTGAGGCTATTGTAAGGATTTTTTTCTGAATGTAAACGCTAATGATAATCCATATCATTTGTATGCTGGTTTTGCTGGCGGGAAAGGTTAACCGGATGAATTAAAGGGAAAAGCGGCGCAGCGGGCGTGCGCCGGGGAGGATCAGCGTTTTTGGATGTAGGTGATGGCCAGCGCCAGCGCCAGCACCAGGCCTTTGATAATATCCATGGCGTAGTAGGGCACCGACAGCATCACCAGCCCGTTTTGCAGCACGCCGAGGATCACCGCGCCGATCAGAGTGCCGAGCGCATTAGGTTTGCCGGCCCCGGCCAGCGAGAAGCCGATATAGGCCGCCGCCACCGCGTCCATCAGATAGCCGCCGCCGGCGTTGACCTGCGAAGAGCCGATACGTGACGCCAGCAAGATGCCGCCAAGCGCCGCCAGCCAAGAGGAAATGACATAAGCGGCAACCCTGTAACGCACGGTGCGGATGCCCGACAGGCGCGTCGCCTCGGGGTTGCCGCCGATGGCATACATGCGGCGGCCATGCTTGGTCAACGACAGGAACAGCTGCACCGCCACGGTGACCGCCAGCATGATCAGCACGATCACCGGCACCTGGCCGAGGGCGGGAAACACCTCCGGGATCAGGCCTTCCGCCATGTCGCCATTCGGCAGCACCATGTTTTGGGTGATGGATCCGCCGTAGCTGTAGGTCATCGCCACGCCCTGGATCACGAACAGGCTGGCCAGCGTCGCCAGCATATCGGGAATTCTGAACACCACGATCAGCAGGGCGTTGAACAGGCCGACCAGCGTGCACAGCAGCAGCGTCACTACGATGGCGCCTGTGGTGCCGAACCCGTGCCAGACGAACAGCGAAATCACCAGCGCGTTGGCCAGCGAGGCGGTCGAGCCGACCGACAGATCGAAACCGCCAACCGACAGCGAGATAGAGACGCCGATGGCGATCACCGTCACGATGGCGATCGAACGCAGGATATTGATGATGTTGTTGGCATCGAGGAAGTTGTCCGACGCCAGGCCGAACAGGGCGATCAGCGCCGCCACGGTCAGCAGCATGCCCCATTTGTAGAGGAAATCGAACAGCTGTTGGCGCCAGGGCAGCGCAGGCCGCAGGGCTAATTCTTTACTCACGCAGGGGTTCCTCCGGTGGAATAGAGCAATAAGGTTTCTTCGTCGATGTCGGCGGCGTTCAACTCCGCCACGATGCGGCCGTCCCACAGCACGCAGATGCGATCGCACAGGCCAACCAGTTCGGCGAACTCGCCGGAGGCGTAAACCACGCCCTTGCCGGCGCGCGCCAGGCCGTCGATCAGGCTGAACAGCTCCTGCTTGGCCTTGATGTCCACGCCCTTGGTCGGTTCATCGAAGATCAGCACCTCGGCGTCGCCGCGCAGCCATTTGCCGATCGCCACTTTTTGTTGATTGCCGCCGGACAGGCGCGCCAGCCGCTGTTGCGGGCCCGAGGCGCGAATGTTCAGGCGCTGCATGATCTCGCGCGCCCAGCGCAGCTCTTGTCGCCGGCTGAACAGGCTCCAGCGCGAGAAGCTGTCGTCGGCGCTGACGCTCAGGTTCATCGGGATCGCCTCATCGATGAAAATGCCTTCTTTGCGGCGTTCCTCCGGCACCAGCGCCAATCCTTGTTCGACCGAGAGGTGCGGTGCGCGCGGCGCCCAGGGCTGCCCGCGCAGTTCGCCGCGCTCAAGCTGCACGGCGCTGGCGCCGAACAGCGCTTTGCACAGCTCGGTTTTGCCGGCTCCCGCCAGCCCGGCGATGCCGAGAATTTCGCCTTCATGCAGCCGCAGCGAAACGTCGCGCAGCTTGTGGCGATCGCGCAAGCCTTGCACCTGCAGCAGCGTTCGTTCGGCGTGCGGCGGGCGCGGCGGCGGGAAAATATCGTCCAGCCGATGACCGAGCATCTTCTCGACGATCTGTTCGCCGCTCAGCCCGCGCATGGCGTCCTCGCTGACGCGCCGGCCGTCGCGCAGCACCGTCAGCCGATCGCAAATGTCGCTCAGTTCGTGGATGCGGTGGGAAATAAATACGATGCCGATACCTTCGGATTGCAGGCGGCGCACCACGTTAAACAGGCGCTCGCTCTCGGCGCGATCGAGCGGGGCGGTCGGTTCGTCGAGCACCAGAAAACGGCAGCGGTGCGACAGCGCGCGCGCCAGCAGCACCTGCTGTTTTTCCGCCAGCGTGCAGTCCGCCAGCCGCCTGCGAGGGTTGAGCGGCAGCGCCCATTGCTGCAGCAGCTGCGCGGCGCGGCGGTGCAGCTCCGCCCAATTCAGCCAGTGGCCCGGTTCGTTCAGCCAGTCCAACATGATGTTTTCCGCCACCGACAGCGTGGGGATCAGCGCGACGTCGACCTCTTGCTGCACCACGTGAATGCCGTGGCGGCGCGCCTGCAGCGGGGAGTGGATCGCCACCGCCTGGCCGTCGATCAGGATCTCGCCGCGATAATGATCGTGGGCGCCGGAGAGGATCGCCATCAGCGTCGACTTGCCCGCGCCGTTGGCGCCGACCAGCGCGTGGATTGAACCGCCCTGCAGCGTGAAGTCCACGTCCTGCAGCGCATTGAAGCCGGCGAAGGCGATCGAGATATTGCGCATCTCGAGGCGTGAAGGCGTTGCGGTTGACATAGGGTATTAAGGCCGTTTAGATGTTTAGATGGCTGTTGTGCTCTGTTGTAACACAGATTACGCCGTTGGCAACCAACAAAATGGCATAACGGCGGTGGAAAACGCGTTGGCGGGTAGGGGCGCAACCCGCGTCAGGCTGCGCCGGTGCGAGAAGCGCTCAGAAGGTGGTGGGGGTGTGTGCGCTGACGATGCGGCAGATGCGCGCCGAGGTATTGCTGAAGCTGTGCGGAATGCCGGTGTTGATGGCGTAACTCTGGCCGGCGGCCAGGCAGTAGCTCTGGCCGTTGATGGTCAGCACGATCTCGCCCTCCAGCAGGGTGCCGATCTCTTCGCCCTGATGCTTGATCTTTTCACCGGTGGTGGTGCCGGGCTGGTAGGTTTCCAGCATCATCGCCAGGTTACGCGTCGGGCTGCCGTTGTGCACCAGCTTCATCGACACCCCCTGGCTGCCGATCTCAATTAGATCCTCGGCGTCGATCACCACGCGCGGCTCGTCGACGGCTTCCGGTTCGGCAAAGAATTCAGACAGCGACAGGCCATACACCTTCAGCAGCTTTTGCAGCGTGCTGATGGCCGGGCTGACCTTGTCCTGTTCGATGGTGCTGATCGCACTGTGGGTTAACCCGGACAGTTCGGCGACCCGGCGCTGCGACAAACCCAATTGCTGACGGATCTGCGACAGGCGTTTGCCCGGTGCCAAGCTGGCTTCGCTCATAGCGGTACTTCCTTCTGGTAGGGGCGACAGGCAGACATGAATATCGTTATCGGGCGCCTGTCTGGGCGATAACGATGTTGCATGATATCGGTAGTTAGGGCAGGTTTGGAAAATATATTGCCCATGTTCACTCTCGGTGCGTTGGACGAAATAGTTGACGTAAAAATGGCGGCAAGGCCTTTTCGGTCAATATTTTATCAATTTAGCAGCCGGCGGCGAATAATCAAACAGGATTGTAACATTTGCAAACCTATTCTGTTAAGACTATGTTTCATGGTGTGGATGTTATTTTGAGCGCCCGGCAGCGGCGCAGCCTGGCGAGAAATCCAATCATGTGTTGAATAGAACGGCGGACGGGCGCCAACGCGCCTTAAGAGCATAATGGCGGGTGACGTATGCAAACCAATAGCGCAGCAGTTGAACATTTTGCACAGCATCATGAAGAGAGGCGAAGTAGCGCGTTCCAAAATGAGGTTGCTCATTATTTGGAACGCCATCCCGCCACGCAGTATGTCGATATCCTTCTCACCGATCTCAATGGTTCCTTCCGCGGCAAACGCATACCCGTCTCAGGGTTGAAAAAACTGGAAAAAGGCAGCTACTTCCCCGCGTCGGTGTTCGCCATGGACATCCTCGGCAACGTGGTGGAGGAGACCGGCCTTGGGCAAGAGCTCGGCGAGCCGGACCGCATTTGCCTGCCGGTGCCCGGCTCGCTGACGCCGTCGGCCGCCGATCCGCAGCATATCGGCCAGGTGCTGCTGACCATGCTGGATGAAGATGGCACTCCCTTTGACGTTGAACCCCGCAATGTGTTGAACCGCGTGTGGCAGGCGCTGCGACAGCGCGGCTTGTTCCCGGTGGCAGCGGTAGAGCTGGAGTTTTATCTCATCGATCGGCAGCGCGACGCGGAGGGCGATCTGCAGCCGCCGTGCGCGCCCGGCACCCAGGAGCGCAACACCCAAAGCCAGGTGTACTCCGTCGATAACCTGAACCATTTCGCCGAGGTGCTGAACGACATCGACGCGCTGGCGAAGCTGCAGGGGCTGCCGGCGGACGGCGCGGTGGCGGAGGCGTCGCCGGGGCAGTTCGAGGTCAACCTGCGTCATACCGACGATATTTTGCTGGCCTGCGACCACGCGCTGGCGCTGAAACGGCTGGTGCGGCTGGTGGCCGAGAACCACGACATGCACGCCACCTTTATGGCCAAGCCCTACGAGGATCATGCCGGCAGCGGCATGCACGTGCATGTCAGCATGCAGGACGGCGCGGGCAACAACCTGTTCGCCGACGACGAAGGCGAGGATTCGCCACTACTGAAACAGGCGCTGGCCGGGATGATCACCCTGATGCCGGCGTCGATGGCGCTGCTGGCGCCGAACGTCAACGCCTACCGGCGTTTCCAGCCTGGGATGTATGTGCCGATCCAGGCCGCCTGGGGCCACAACAACCGCACCGTGGCGCTGCGCATTCCCTGCGGCGAACCGGAGAACCATCGGGTGGAGTATCGCGTGGCCGGCGCCGACGCCAATCCATATCTGGTGATGGCGGCGATCCTGGCCGGCATGCTGTACGGGCTGGACAACGCGCTGCCGCTGCCTGAGCCGGTGACCGGCAACGGGCTGGAGCAGGAGGGGCTGCCGCTGCCGATCCGCCAGAGCGACGCGCTGTACGAGTTTGAGCATCAGCACGCGCTGACCCACTATCTGGGCGAGCGTTTCACCCAGGTTTATCACGCCTGCAAGACCGACGAACTGCTGCAGTTCGAGCGGCGGGTGACGGAAACCGAGATTGACTGGATGTTGAAAAATGCCTGAATGGGCGTATAAAGTAAGAGGTATGTGCGGCCGACCGGCCTGCCGGTAGTGGATTAATTCGCCTGCCGGGCCGGTTTTCCGTTCGATCGACAAAAAGAATTTGTATTTGAGGGCTTCCGGATCTTGTCATCCGGAGGCATTCTGGTGCAAAATATCTCAAATGCAGATAGCCGACGTTTTAACGCGTCGGTTATTTTTTTTGCATTAAGTTTTACCAACGTAGCGTTTCATACACCAAGCGAGGCCGGACACCGATCCGGATAGATAAATAGTTTCGTGCACGATCAAACAAAACTTTATGGTCGTGACTCATGAGGATTAGAAAGATGGGGCAATTTTTCACTTTAGCACCGGTGCCCGCCGGTTTCCGCTGTGGCCGCAGCGACTATGGAGCAGCCGAGGTTACCTCGACCCGTTATCCAGCTTACAATCCCCTTCTTTTAGAATTAAGTCGCTCGTTGCGAAGTTTCCCCGCAACCTTAAGTCTTGGCGTGTCCGCCATCCGCAAGGCTCAAGGTAAGGGGGGGCTGAACAATGTCCGATAACACCCTCAACGCCGCTCCGGCTCAGCGCACTCAGCTGCGTAAAACCCTGACTTTGGTTCCGGTAGTGATGATGGGCCTGGCTTATCTGCAGCCAATGACCATCTTCGATACCTTCGGCATCGTATCCGGCCTGACCGATGGTCACGTCGCGACCGCGTACGCCTTCGCTCTGCTGGCGATCCTGTTTACCGCCCTGAGCTACGGCAAGCTGGTGAAGAAGTTTCCTTCCGCCGGTTCCGCCTACACTTACGCCCAGAAAGCCATCAGCCCGCACGTCGGCTTTATGGTGGGCTGGTCATCGCTGCTGGACTACCTGTTCATGCCGATGATCAACATTTTGCTGGCCAAGATTTACCTGGAAGCGATCTTCCCGGGCGTTCCGTCCTGGATTTTCGTGGCGGTGCTGGTCGGCTTGATGACGATTTTCAACCTGCGCGGCATCAAGCTGGTGGCTAACCTGAACTCCATCATCGTGGTGGTGCAGGTGGCGATCATGATCGTGTTCCTCGGCCTGGTGATCAACGGCGTTTACCACGGCGAAGGCGCCGGTACGCTGGTCAGCAGCCGCCCATTCTGGTCCGATAACGCTCACGTGGTGCCGATGATTACCGGCGCGACCATCCTGTGCTTCTCGTTCCTGGGCTTCGACGGCATCAGCTCGCTGTCTGAAGAGACCAAAGACGCGGAAAAAGTGATCCCGAAAGCCATCTTCCTGACGGCGCTGATCGGCGGCATCATCTTTATCGTGGTGTCTTACTTCGTGCAGCTGTACTTCCCGGACATCTCGCGCTTCAAGGATCCTGACGCGTCGCAGCCTGAAATCATGCTGTACGTGGCGGGCAAATTCTTCCAGTCGGTGATCCTGGTGTTCTCCTGCGTGACGGTATTGGCGTCAGGCATGGCGGCGCACGCGGGCGTTTCGCGTCTGATGTACGTGATGGGCCGCGACGGCGTGTTCCCGACTCGTTTCTTCGGCTATGTACATCCGAAGTGGCGTACCCCGGCGCTGAACGTGCTGCTGGTTGGCGCCATCGCGCTGTCCGCCGTGTCGTTTGACCTGGTGACCGCGACCGCGCTGATCAACTTCGGTGCGCTGGTGGCCTTCACCTTCGTCAACCTGTCGGTGATCTCGCAGTTCTATATTCGCGACAAGATGAACCGCACCGTGAAAGACACGTTCAACTACCTGATCCTGCCGGTGCTGGGCGCATTGACCGTCGGCGCGCTGTGGATCAACCTGGAAGCCAGCTCGATGACGCTGGGCCTGGTCTGGGCGGCCATCGGTCTGATCTACCTGGCCTTCGTCACCCGCAGCTTCCGTCTGCCGGTGCCGCAAGCGAGCGAAGACGCCGCCTAAGCGCGAGCCGTCTCCTCAGCCACAAAAAAGGCCGCATTCGCGGCCTTTTCCTTTTTTGCTTGCTGCGGGTTTACCCCACCAACTCTTTGCCGTAATCGAACAGCGCTTTCAGCAGGGCGGTTTTCTCTTTGTCGCCTTCGTGCAGGTTATACAGCGATTCGAGCTGCAGCAGGTAACTCTGCACGCGCTCCGCGCTCAGCGCTTCCTGGCGGTGCTGCAGCCAGCGGCGCTGTTCGGCATCGTCCAGCGTATTCGGGTAGTTGCGCGCGCGGAAGCGGAACAGCAGCTCTTTCATGCGGCCGTCGCTGAAGGCCAGATCCAGCGCCGGCAGGTTCTGCGGCTTGGTCTGCTGGATAATCCTCATCGCCGCCTTGTCGGCGTCGCTGAAGAAGCCGTCATACAGCCGGGCGTCGACGTCGTCGGAGCCTTTGAACGGCTCGGCTTCGGCGAACAGCGCCACCACTTTCTCACGCACTTCCGGGTGCTGTTTCAGCAGCTGCAGGTTTTGCAGGCAGGCCTGGCGATCGATGCCCAGCCGCTCGGCGTTCTCCGGCAGCAGGGTTTTGGCCGGCGCCAGCACCGGGCATTTGTTGATGTGCACCAGCTTGATCGGCACCGGCGCCTGATCCGGCGCCAGGTCGTCGCGGCGGGTGTACAGCCGTTCACGCAGCTGCTCGACGCTCAGCGTCAGCAACGGCGTCATGTCGCCGGCGAGATCGCACATGATCACCGCGTTTTTGTTGTCCGGGTGCCAGGCCAACGGCGACACCCAGCTGGTGTTGCCGCGCGCCGCGCCGAACATGCCGGAGACGTGCACCAGCGGCGTCATTTCGGCGACGTCGATCAGGGCGTTCAGCTTGTGCTTGTTGCGGTGCTGCAACAGGAAATCGAACAGCCGCGGCTGCGCCTGCTTGACCAGCTTGGCCATGGCGATGGTGGCGTAAACGTCCGACATTGCGTCGTGAGCCTGCGTGTGCTCGACGCCGTTGGCGCGCGTGAGATGCTCCAGGCGGAAGCTGGGGAAGCCGTCTTCGTTTTCCGGCCAGACGATGCCGTCCGGGCGCAGGGCGTAGCAGGCGCGCATCACATCCAGCAGATCCCAGCGCGAGTTGCCGTTTTGCCAGCTGTAGGCATAGGGATCGTAGAAGTTGCGATAGAAGATATTGCGGCTCACTTCGTCATCGAAACGGATGTTGTTGTAACCGAGAATGCAGGTGCCGGCCACGCTGAAAGCCTGGTGGATTTGGCGGGTGAATTCGGCTTCGTTAACGCCTTTGGCGCGCGCCACCTGCGGCGTGATGCCGGTGATCATCACCGCCTCGGGTTCCGGCAGGTAGTCGTCGGCCGGGGCGCAGTAGATGACCAGCGGCTCTTCGATAATGTTGAAATCCATATCGGTGCGCACGCCGGCAAACTGCGCCGGGCGGTCCAGCGACGGGCTTTTGCCGAAGGTTTCGTAATCGTGAATATAAAATGTGGCCGTTGCCTTGCTGCTCAAAATCGCGTCTCTTCAGTGGCGGATACAATATGCTACTATTGTAACGGCGTAGGGAGCGATGCCAAGCGACGGTTAGCGAAATGCGCGCAATTACGCACGGCGATAGTAATCCAGCCGTTGATGAAAGTAGGGGAGCAGGTGGTCGGGGATCTGTCGTTCCGTTTCCGCCTGGGTCGAGGCGATGCCGTAGCGCTCATTGTAGATCACGCTGATGGCCAGCAAATCGGTTTCTATTTTTTCGCGTTGTGCCTGCGGTAAGCTATCCAGCTTTCGAGCCATCGTTATCTCCCTGTTAACCTTAGGGCATAATAGGATCGTTAGCGGGTCTTGTCCCTACCCATTCCGGGGGGCGCTTGATGCCTGTGAGCTGGGTTGCGTGCAAGGGGGCTGGCTGTGGCGAGCGGCGAGCTCGCTCTCCGTGTGGTGAGCCTGGAAGCGATCCGCCCGGTTATACAGCGAACAGGCGCCGCTTATCACCGCCCCCCAAAACAGGGCGCACAGCAGCAAAACCCCCAACCAGATTTTTTGGTTATAGGTCATAAGTCCTCCACGGACGATAAGAGAAATAACATTGACCGCTAAATTAAATCAGGCGCTACATCAATGGTATTTAAACGGCAGAGATTAATCATAAAATAGATGAGATTCTTTTGTTACTAAATCCACATTGGATGTATCAAAAGATTCCTTAAGATAATATTAAGAGAAGTGATTTCTGGCGCCGTAATTCTATTTAATATTTGTTTAAATACCCGCAGATACAATCTCCCACATTCAATACCAATGTGGATGACAATTATGAAAACGCTACTGTTGACCGGCGCTACCGGCTTTTTGGGTGGTGCGGTTCTCGAGAAATTATTGATTGAAAATCAGTCTGTTAATTATCTTTTGCTGGTGCGCGCCGACGATGCGCAACAAGGGCTGGCCCGTATTCGCGCGAATATGGAAAAGTTTAATATCGACGCGAGCCTGCTGTCTAAAATTACGATAGAAAATATATTGTTGGGCGACCTTTCCGAACCGGCCGACTTTTTAACTGACGCACGTATTAACAAAGTCACGCACGTTATTAACTGCGCGGCCGTTGCTTCATTTGGTAATAATCCGCTCATTTGGAAGGTAAACGTAGAAGGCACTCTGGCCTTTGCCGAAAGAATGGCGCAGGTGCCGGGATTAAAACGTTTCCTGCACGTCGGTACCGCCATGTCCTGTTCGCCGGAGCCGGGTTCGCTGGTGGCGGAGAGCGGCGAGTTTGAGGAAGACGCCGAGCATCTGGTGGAATACACCCGTTCCAAATCCACCATCGAACAGCTGATGCGCCAGCGCTGCCCACAACTGCCGCTGACCATCGCTCGTCCGTCGATCGTGGTGGGGCACACCCGCCTGGGCTGCCAACCTTCCAGCAGCATTTTCTGGGTGTTCGGCATGGCGCTGATGCTGCGCAAATTCATGTGCTCGCTGCAGGACAATATCGATGTGATCCCGGCGGACTACTGCGCGGATGCGCTGGTGATGCTGATGAACAGCGAAACGCTGGAGAACGACGTTTATCACATCTCCGCCGGTGAGGAGAGCAGCGTCAGCTTTGCCGAAATCGACCGCGCCATGGCGGCGGCGCTGGAAAAGGCGCCGGTGGGCGATGAGTATGCGCAGGTGACGTATGACGCGCTGGTGAAAATGCGCCGCCAGCTGAAAGACATTTTCGGCCCGTGCAACGAGCGGCTGATGCTCAAGGCGATGCGCCTGTACGGATCGTTCGCCATGCTCAACGTGCGTTTCAGCAACGAAAAGATCCTCAAGCTGGGCATGCCGAAGCCGCCGCGCTTTACCGACTATATCGCCGGCTGCGTGCAGTCGACCCGCGGGCTGTCTATCCAGCAGCAGATGGTGGTGGACTTCAAATAACCGCCGGGCGCACCGGGCGCCCGAGGTTGCTCCGCTACCAGGACGAAGAGGACCAGAAGACGCGGCCGAGCACCACCAGTTGCTCCTTGCGCTGCTGATAGCTGAGATGCTCGTCCTGGTACTCTTCCCGGTTGAGGGAGCGGATGACGACGCCGCCGTCCGGCTGCTCGATCAGCACCTTCACCCGCAGCAAATTGCCGTGGCGGATGGCGTAGGTCTTGCCTTCGCGGATGCGCGTGTCGTCGGTGTTGATGCCGACCACGTCGCCGTCCTGCAGACGCGGTTCCATGCTGGAGCCGGAGATGCGGATAATGCGCGCGGCGTTGACCGCCACCCCCATCTTGTGCAGATAGTAACGGCGGAAGATCAGCGAAAACTCCTCGCGATCGACGATTTCGTAGCAGCCGTCGCCGGCGGAAAAATCGATATCCAGCAGCGGGATCTCCACAAACTCTTCCTTGTCTTGTTCGGTATCTTCCCATACCACCGGTTTCAAACGGGCGGGCTGGAAGTCCGACTCCGCTGCCACGTTGTCAAACGGGCGCACCAGCTGCTTTTCGTGAAACACGTCGAACCAGCCCTTGGGCAAATTCAGCCGGGCCTCGATCCGCCTGGCCAGATTGTCGCCAAGATTGCGGGAGGATTTTTCCCCGATGATTTGGCTCAGCGTCGGCGCGGAGGACTCAACCAGCGTGGCGAACTCATTCTGGTTGACGCCTTGCCGGGCGTAGCGGGCCATCAATTCGCGCAGATTGTTGCGCCTGATTTCTTTAGTTTCCATCGTGCCATGATCGCACTCTTTAGCAAAAAGGTAAATAACGGTTTTGCTAAAAAAAGCTTGCGCATAATTTAGCAATTAGCTAAAACAAAAAGGGTGGGCCAAAGGTTCACCTGTGCGGGGCGGCCTGTCATGATGAGGGGCCGCTCAGTGAAATCAAGCGAGAGAGGGACTTTACGATGTACAAGATTGATTACAATAGCTACCGATCGGTCGCCAGCTTCGGCCACCGCGTGCGTTTTCTGGTGCTGCACTACACGGCGCAAAACTTCGCCGACTCGGTGAAGTCGTTGACCGGAAAATCGGTCAGCGCACACTATCTGGTGCCGGATCCGACCGAAGCCACCTATCAGGCCGCCGGCTTCAGCGGCGTGCGCATTTTCAACCTGGTGGATGAGAACGAGCGCGCCTGGCATGCCGGCGCCAGCCAGTGGGGCACCCGCAGCAATATCAACGACACCTCGATCGGCATCGAGATCGTCAACCTGGCGAGCGGCGACGGTGGAAACATCACCTTCCCGCCGTTCAACCCGCAGCAGATCGAGGCGGTCACCCAGCTGGCGCAGAACATCCTGCAGCGTTATCCGGACATCTCGCCGGTGAACGTGGTGGCGCACTCCGACATCGCGCCGGGCCGCAAAAGCGATCCGGGCCCGCAGTTCCCGTGGCAGCAGCTGTATCAGGCCGGCGTCGGCGCCTGGTATGACGAGGCGACCAAGCAGCAGCGCCAGCAGGAATACTGCCGCCAGGGGCTGCCGGCGCAGGCCGAGCTGCTGAAACTGTTCGCCCAATACGGCTACGATACCTCGGCGGCCAATACCGCAGAAGGCTATCGCCAGTTGGTGCGCGCGTTCCAGCTGCACTTCCGCCAGCAGAAGTATGACGGCGTGATGGATGTCGAAACCGCCGCCGCTCTGCGCGCGCTAGTCGACAAGTACGCCGCCTGAGCCTGACCGCGAATGGGGGACGCCTCATTCGCCTTTTCCTTGCCGGGCTTCCTCCGCTAAAATAGCGGCCTGGCTGGTCTTTATCGGAGGCATCGTGCGCCTCGATCGAAAAATCTCTTCCCTTGAATTGCTGACCTATCGGCACTATCGCATCGTTCACGGCGTGCGCATCGGGCTGGCGTTTATTCTGACCTTTCTGCTGATCCGCCTGCTGGCGGTGCCCGAAGGCACCTGGCCGCTGATCACCCTGGTGGTGGTGATGGGGCCGATCTCGTTTTGGGGCAACGTGCTGCAGCGGGCGCTGCAACGCATCGCCGGCACGGTGTTCGGCGCCGCGTCCGGCCTGATTGCCCTGTATCTGGAACTCTATTCGCTGCCGCTGATGCTGGCCTGGTGCGGCGTGGTGATGTTCGTCTGCGGTTACCTGACGCTCGGCAAGCGGCCGTATATGGCGCTGCTGGTGGGGATCACGCTGGCGGTGGTGTGCGGCGCGGGCGCCGGTGACATGCATACCGCGCTGTGGCGCAGCGGCGATGTGATCTTCGGCTCGCTGCTGGCTCTGCTGTTCACCAGCATCTACCCACAGCGCGCCTATATTCTGTGGCGCATGCAAATGGCGGACTGCCTGCAAACCGCCGCCCGCCTCTATGGCGCCTATTTTTCGCCGAACGTCATTGAGCGGCCGCGGCTGGAGCCGCAGCTCAAGGATCTGTTGAATCAGGTGGTGAAGCTGCGCAGCCTGATCGTGCCCGCCAGTAAGGAAACCCGCATTCCCAAAGCGGTGTTCGAGGCGGTGCAAACCCTCAGTCGCAATCTGGTATGCACGCTGGAGCTGATGGCCGACGCCTACTGGGCCTCGCGTGAAACGCACTTCATCATGTTGAACGCCCGCACGCTGCGCAGCACCCAGCTGCTGACGCTGAGCTCGCTGGAATCGCTGGCGGTGCTGATGCGCGAAGGGCCGCAGGAACAGCGGCAGGCGGCGGCGGGGCAGTTGGCGGAGATCGCCGGCGAGCTGAAAACGCTGATGCAGGAGGTCAGCCTCGGCCAGCACGGCGAAGCGCCGATTTACGGCTATGTCTGGCTCAGCATGGAGCTGGCGCAGCAACTGGAAGAGCTGGGGGATCTGCTCCTGGTCTGCACCGCCGCCGGGCGCGAATAAGGGGTCAGATCATGAAGGCGGCGCTTTGGGTTTTGGCCGCCGGGGCAAAGTGGGTAAGATAAGGCAATCACTGTTGTGCCGGACCGCCACAAACCTGTATCTTGGTGCCATGTGGCCGTAAGCAAATGAATCTGTGTATTACTAAAGCAAGGGTATAAAGATGGATAATGCAAATAAGCCGAGTTTCCAGGACGTGCTGGAGTTTGTGCGTATGTTCCGCCGCAAAAACAAACTGCAACGCGAGATCGTCGACAACGAAAAGAAAATTCGTGATAACCAGAAGCGCGTGCTGCTGCTCGACAACCTGAGTGAGTACATCAAGCCCGGCATGAGCATCGAAGACATTCAGGGCATCATCGCCAACATGCGCAGCGACTACGAAGATCGCGTTGATGACTACATCATCAAAAATGCCGATCTGTCCAAAGAACGCCGCGAGCTGTCCAAAAAGCTGAAAGCGATGGGCGAAGTGAAGTAACCCGCTTTAGCGGGCCGGGCGTCCTGCCTGGCCCGCATCCTTATCCCGCCTGATTTTCCGTTCTTGCCGACGCTGCCGTTTCCGTTGGGGCGTTCCCCGGCGGCCGAAGGCGCCTCCCCATCCTGCAGGATCTGCAGGTGACCGCCGGGGAACGCTGGTTACTGCTTCGCACCGTACATGTCGAAGTCGAAATACTTGTCGTTGATTTTCTTGTAAGTGCCGTTGGCGCGGATCGCCTGCAACGCGGTGTTGAAGGCGTTCAGCAGCGCGGTATCCTCTTTGCGCACTCCGATGCCGTCGCCGACGCCGAAGTATTTGCTGTCGTTCAGTTCGGCGCCGATAAAGGCGAAATCTTTGCCGCCGGGCGTTTTGAAGAACTCGCTGGCGCTGACGCTGGCCAGCAGCGACGCATCCAGACGGCCGTTGGCCAGATCTTCGTTCACCTCCTGCTGGCTTTGGTAGGCGACCACGTTAACGCCGGCCGGGCGCCACAGCGCGTTGGCATAGGCCTCCTGGCTGGAGCCTTGCTGCACGCCGACCGATTTGCCCTTCAGCGAGGCGGCGGTAGGCTGCAGGCTGCTGCCCTTATGCGCCACCAGCCGCGCCGGGGCGTTGGAGACTTTGCTGGAGAAGGCGATCTGCTGCTGGCGCTGCGGTGTGATGGTCATCGACGAGGCGATGGCATCAAATTTCTTCGCCTGCAGGCCGGGGATCATGCCGTCCCAGCTGCTTTCCACCCACACGCATTTGGCCTGCATCTGGTCGCACAGCGCCTGGGCGATATCGACGCCGAAGCCGGTCAGCTTGCCCTGCGGGTTTTTATATTCCAGCGGCGGAAAGGTGGGATCGATGCCCAGCTTGATCACCTTGCCGCTGAATTCGCCGCTCAGCGCGGGAAAGCTCGCGGCCAGCGGCAGCAACAACAACAGCCCTTTGATGATTTTCATGTCATTTCCTCAGCGTTGGCGATTAAACAGTGGGGCGAGCCAAAAAGCGCTCGACCAATTTGACCCAGTAGGTGGCGCCTACCGACAGGTTGTCGTCATTGAAGTCATAGCCGGGGTTGTGCAGGGAATTGCCCGGCGTGGCGGGGCCGTTGCCGATCGAGATGTAGCTGCCTGGGCACTTCTCCAGCATAAAGGCGAAATCTTCGCTGGCGGTAAACGGCCGCAGCGTGGGGATAACCTGGCTCTCTCCGGCCCAGTCCAGCGCCACCGCGCGCGCCAGCTCGGTTTCTGCCGGGTGGTTCACCAACACCGGGTAGCCGTGCTGGTAGTCGATCTCCGCGCGGGCGCCGAAGCTGGCGGCCTGCGCCGTGACCAGCTCGGTGATGCGCTGTTCCAGCCGCGCGCGCACCACCGCCGTCAGCGCGCGCACGCTGAGCGTCAGGGTGGCGGTCGCCGGGATTACGTTGGCGGCCTGGCCGGCCTGCATCGCTCCCACGGTGACGATCGCCGTTTCCTGCGGATCGATATTGCGCGCCACGATGGTTTGCAGGCTCATGACGATGGCCGCGCAGGCCACCACCGGATCGACGGTGCTTTGCGGCACCGCGCCGTGGCCGCCGTGGCCGTGCAGGGTGATGTGCACCGTATCGGCCGAGCACATCAAGGGGCCGCTGGCGAAGCCCAGGTGGCCGGTGGGGAAGCCGGGCACGTTGTGCATGGCGAACACCGCGTCGCAGGGGAAGCGCTCAAACAGGCCGTCTTCAATCATCACTCTGGCGCCGCCGCCGCCTTCTTCCGCCGGCTGAAAGATCAGGTGCAGCGTGCCGCTGAAGTTGGGCTGCCGCGCCAGACAGCGCGCCGCCGCCAGCAGCATGGCGGTGTGCCCGTCGTGGCCGCAGGCGTGCATCACCCCGGCATGGGTGCTGGCATGCGGCAAGCCGGTGGTTTCGGCGATCGGCAGGGCGTCCATGTCGGCGCGGATGCCGAGCGATTTTCCCGGCCCGCGCTGCAATGTGGCGACAACGCCGGTTTGTCCTATGCCGCGCGTGACGCGGTAACCCCACTCCTCCAGACGCTGCGCCACCAGATCCGACGTCGCGAACTCCTTAAATCCCAGCTCCGGGTGGGCGTGAATGTGGCGGCGAAGCGCGACCATCTCATCATGAACGGCGGCGATCTCAGGCAGTACGAGTGAAGGGCTCATCACGGTCTCCGGCAAAGGGTCCCGGCCAACGGGCGGGGAATGGGGCAGAGGGGTAGGCATCGAGACTAGCAAACTCCGTTTTTGCCGGGTAGCCGCCGTTCGGTTATGCTGACAACCTATGATTGTCAGGAGGTGAACATGAAATTGCACCAACTGCAGGCGCTGGTGGCCAGCGCCGACAGCGGCAGCATTCGTGCGGCGGCGCGACATCTGGGGCTGTCGCAGGCGGCGGTGACCCGCGCGCTGCGCGAACTGGAGCAGGAACAGGCGCTGCCGCTGCTGATCCGCACGCCGACCGGGCTGGGCTTTACCCCCTACGGCAAAACCCTGCTGGCGCACGCCCGGCTGGTGCTGAACCAGCTGGAGCAGGCGCAGGGGGAAATGGCGGCGCTGCGCGGGCGGGCGGCGGATCTGGTCAAGGCGGCGATCACCCCCTGGCTGATGCTGACGGTGCTGCCGCCGGCGGTGATGGCGTTTCGCAGCAAGGTGCCGGCGGTGCGGCTGGAACTGTCGGAAAGCCTGATGGCCAACGCCCAGTCGCAGCTGCGCGAGGGCACGATGGATTTCGCCATCACGCCGCTGCCGGCGTCGTCGGCGCCACAGGAGTTCCACTGTGAGCCGCTGCTGGAGTATGAAACGGCGTACATGGTGCGGCGCGGCCACCCGCTGGCGCACAGTACCTCGCTGCATCAGCTGCTGGAGCAGGATTGGGTGATGAGCTATACCTCGGAAAGTTTCGATGCGCTGCTCGACGAGGTGTTTCACCGCCACGGCGCGCGCCTGCCGCGCCAGCGCATTATCCAGGCGCATTCGTTCGGCATGCTGCAGGCGCTGGTGGAGTCCGCCGAGATGTGCACCTGGTGCCCGCGGCCGATCGTCGCGCTGCCGCAGTTCGCCTCCCGTGTGCAGCCGCTGGCGCTGCGGGAGAGCTGCCGGCCGGCGCAGCTGAATATCGTCACCCGGCGCAACAGCATTCTGAGCGCCGCCGCCCATGCGTTTATCGACACGCTGGTGCGCACCCTGCGCCAGCAGGCGCGATCGTCGCGGCCGGAAGATCGTCAGATCTACGATCGCGTGCGCCTGCTGATGTAGCGGATCTCCCCGGATCGCCGATCCCGCAAATGGGATCGCGATCCGCATTTGTAGCATTTTTAGCCGCGATGTTAACGATATGTGATTTTGCTCAAATAATTATTTTTGCAGCTTTGGTTATATGTCGCTCTATGTTCACGTTGTCATTTTGAGTTTTCTTGGGTGTTTGATGATTAATCAATTGAAATTTATCACTTTATAACGTTTGTGGTTTTTTGTTGGATAAAAATGACAACGTCAACATTAAGAAAATTCAAGCGTTTAACGAGTGTATTGGAGGAAGAGATGAGCCAGTTGCCGGAAAAAATGCGCGCGGTCGTTTGCCACGGCCCGCAGGATTATCGTTTCGAACAGGTGCCCACGCCGTTGCCGAAGGCGCGCGAGCTGGTGATCAAGGTGGAAGGCTGCGGCATCTGCGCCGGCGACTGCAAGTGCAAGAACGGCGCGCAGATGTTTTGGGGGGAAAACCCGTGGGTCAAACCGCCGGTGGTGCCGGGGCACGAGTTCTACGGCCGCATCGCCGCGCTGGGCGAGGGCGCGGAAGGCAAATACCAGCTCGGCGAGCGGGTGATCGCCGAGCAGATCGTGCCGTGCTGGGAGTGCCGCTACTGCAAATCCGGCAGTTACTGGATGTGTGAGACGCATAACATTTACGGTTTCCAAAAAGACGTGGCGGAGGGCGGCATGGCGGAGTACATGCGCTTTTCCGAAAACGCCATCGTGCACAAGATCCCGGAAAGCCTGAGCCATGAAGATGCGGTATTGATTGAGCCGATGGCCTGCGCCATCCACACCGTGGCGCGCGGCGACATCCAGCTGGACGACGTGGTGGTGCTGGCCGGCGCCGGGCCGCTCGGGCTGTGCATGGTGCAGGTGGCGCGCCTGAAGACGCCGAAGAAACTGATCGTGATCGACGCCATCGACGAGCGGCTGGCGCTGGCGAAGGAGTTCGGCGCCGACGTGGTGATCAACCCGCTGAAGGAAGACGCCGACCAGATCGTCAAATCGCTGACCGGCGGCTACGGCTGCGACGTCTACATCGAGGCCACCGGCGCGCCGATCGGCGTCACCCAGGGGCTGCAGATGATCCGCAAGCTGGGCCGCTTCGTGGAGTTCAGCGTGTTCGGCAAGGAAACCACCGTCGATTGGTCGATCATCGGCGATCGCAAAGAGCTGGACATTCGCGGCGCGCACCTGGCGCCCTACAGCTACGAAATCGCCATCGATCTGTTCGAGCGCGGGCTGGTGACCTCCAATGGCGTGGTTACCCACAGCTATGCATTGAACGACTGGGACGAAGCCTTCGCCCTGGCGGACTCGACCGACTCCATCAAGGTGATCCTGGTTCCCTGACCCTCCCGCTGTACCGCTGTTGCAGTCACGATCGCCGGCCCGCTCGCAATGGGGGGCCGGCCGGTCGGCCAAACGTAAAGACATGCTGTTGCTCTGATAACCACAACAAGAAGCTTCCCTACAGGAGAATTGGCTATGTTTTCATTATTCAAAAAGACCCTGCCTTTTATCGTCGCCGGTGGAATGTTGGCGGCCAGCCATGGGGCGCTGGCCAAGCAAATCACTATCGGTATGTCGTTCCAGGAAATGAACAACGACTACTTCGTCACCATGAAGCAGGCGCTGGATCAGGCGGCGGCGGATATCGGCGCCAAGGTGTACGTGGCCGATGCGCGCCATGACGTTGCCAAACAAATCGGCGACGTGGAAGACATGCTGCAGAAGAAGGTGGACATCCTGCTGATCAATCCGACCGATTCGGTGGGGGTGCAGTCGGCGGTGATCTCCGCCCATAAGGCCGGCGCGGTGGTGGTAGCGATCGACGCGCAGGCGGAAGGGCCGCTGGACTCGTTCGTCGGCTCGGAAAACTACGACGCCGGCTTCCAGGCGGGTGAATACCTGGCGAAAGCGCTGGGCGGCAAAGGCAAGGTGGCGATCCTCGACGGCATCCCGGTGGTGCCGATCCTGGAGCGCGTGCGCGGCTTTGAAGCTGCGATGAAGAAATACCCCGACATCAAGATTGTCACCAAGCAAAACGGCAAGCAGGAGCGCGACACCGCGCTGACCGTGACCGAAAACATGCTGCAGTCGGCGCCGGATCTGGCGGGCATCTTCAGCGTCAACGACGTCGGCGCGCTCGGCGCCCTGGCGGCGATCGAAAGCAACGGCGCCAAGGTCAAGCTGGTGAGTGTAGACGGCCAGCCGGAAGCCATCAAAGAGATCCTCAAGCCGAACTCGCCGTTCATCGCCACCTCGGCGCAGTTCCCGCGCGACCAGCTGCGCATCGCGCTCGGCATTGCGCTGGCCCGCTACTGGGGCGCCACGGTGCCGAAAACCGTGCCGGTGAAAGTGAAGCTGATCGACCGCAGCAATGCGGCCGGCTTTAGCTGGTAACAGCGGCCAGGTTTGCCCCGCTGCGGCGGGGCGTTCGGCGCGGAGGGCAATGCGGTGACACCTTTACTGGAACTGAAGCGAATAAAGAAGAGCTTTCCCGGCGTGAAGGCGCTGGACGGCATCGATCTGGCCATTCAACGCGGCGAAGTGCACGCCCTGCTGGGCGAAAACGGCGCCGGCAAATCGACGCTGGTGAAAATCATGTGCGGCATCTATCAGCCGGACGAGGGCGATATTTTTATCGACGGCGAGCAGCGCCGCTTTAACAACTATCGCCAGGCGATCGAGGCCGGCGTCGGCATTATTTTTCAGGAATTCTCGTTGATTCCCTACATGAGCGCCATCGACAACATCTTCCTCAACCGGGAGATCAGGAACCGCTGGGGCCTGCTGGATCGGCGGGCGATGCGGCGCAAGGCCGAGGCGATCTTCAAGCGGCTGACGGTGGCTATCGATCTCGATTGCCCGGTGGAGCAGCTGAGCGTGGCGCAGCAGCAGTTCGTTGAGATCGCCAAGGCACTGTCGCTGGAGGCACGGGTGCTGGTGCTGGATGAGCCGACCGCCACGTTGACGCCGGGCGAGGCCGAGCACCTGTTCAGCGTGATGAACGATCTGCGGCTGCTGGGCGTCGGCATGGTGTTTATCTCGCACCACCTGGACGAGATCTTCACCATCTGCGATCGCATCACCGTGCTGCGCGACGGTGCTTACATCGAAACGCTGGCTACCGGCGACACCAACGTGGAAGAGCTGGTGCGGCTGATGGTCGGGCGCAAAATCGAGAACGCCTTCCCGGTGAAACAGCACCCGGTCGATACCGCGACGGTGCTGCTGGAAGCGGAGATCCAGCGCGAGAAGCACGGCGCGACCGACCGCTTCCACCTGCACAAGGGCGAGATCCTCGGCTTCGCCGGGCTGGTGGGCTCCGGGCGCACCGAGACCGTCTCGGCGCTGATCGGCGCCAGCCGCTGCCACCGCAAACGCGTCAGCCTCGGCGGCCAACCGGCGGCGCTGCGCTCCCCGGCGCAGGCGCTGGCGCAGGGCATCGGCCTGCTGCCGGAGAGCCGCAAAACCGAGGGCCTGGTGCTGCCGTTCTCGGTGGCGCAGAACATCACCCTCAACCGGCACCACCGGCGCGGCAAGATCTTCGTCAGCGCCCGCAAGGATCGCGACGTGGTGCAGCGGCTGATCCGCGCCGTGGGGGTGAAAACCCCGGACGCCGAGACCGCCGTCAGCACCCTGAGCGGCGGCAACCAGCAGAAGGTGGTGATCGCCCGCTGGCTCAACAACGACTGCAACATCCTGATTTTCGACGAACCGACGCGCGGCATCGACGTGGGCGCCAAGGCCGAGATCTACCAGCTGATGCAGCAACTGACCCAGCAGGGCATCTCCATCATCATGATTTCCTCCGAACTGCCGGAGATCATCGGCGTGTGTGACCGCGTGCTGGTGTTTCGCGGCGGCCACATCGTCGCCGAGCTGACCGGCGACGACATCGAATCCAACCACATCATGCTTCACGCGACCGGGAGTGCCTTATGATCGGAATTGAACAACCCGCCGTGGCGCGCCGCGCCGCCGGCCCCAGCCTCGGCAAGCGCTGGGAAAAACTGCTGCATCACCCGGCGGTCTTGCCGTTTATCGGCTTCGTAATCTTGTTCGTATTGATGAGCCTGCTGAACGACAGCTTCCTAAGCGTCAACAACCTGACCAACGTGGCGCGCCAGGTGTCTATCAATGCCATCATCGCGGTGGGCATGACCTGCGCCATCCTGACCGGCGGCATCGATCTCTCGGTGGGGCCGGTGATGGCGCTGGCCGGTTCGGTCGCCGCCGGGCTGATGCTGGCGGCGGTGCCGATCCCGCTGGCGATGGTGGCGGCGCTGGCGGTCGGCGCGCTGTTCGGCTTGGCCAACGGCGCCTGCATCGCCTATCTGCGCATGCCGCCGATCATCGTCACCCTGGCGTCGATGGGCATCGCCCGCGGCCTGGCGCTGCTCTATACCGGCGGTTACCCGATCTCCGGCCTGCCCGACGTCTTCTCCTTCTTCGGCCGCGGCACGGTGCTGGGCATCCAGGTGCCGATCCTGATCATGCTCGGCGTGTACGTGCTGGCCTGGCTGATGCTCAACCAACTGCCGTTCGGCCGCTACGTCTATGCGATGGGCGGCAACGAAGAGGCGGCGCGGCTGAGCGGCATCCGCGTGCCGCGCTACAAGATGCTGGTGTACGTGATCAGCGGCCTGACCGCCGCGCTGGCCGGGCTGGTGCTGACCTCGCGCCTGATGAGCGGGCAGCCCAACGCCGGCGAAGGCTTCGAGCTGGACGCCATCGCCGCGGTGGTGCTGGGCGGGGCGGCGATCTCCGGCGGGCGCGGCGCCATCGTCGGCACGCTGGTGGGGGCGATGATGCTCGGGGTGCTCAACAACGGCCTCAATCTGATGAACGTGTCGCCGTATATCCAGAACGTGGTGAAGGGCGGCATCATCCTGGCCGCCATCTACCTCAGCTCCGTGCGGCGCAAATAGGAGGCGCGATGTCAGTCTTTCTTGGCATAGACGTCGGCGGCACGGTGATCAAGGCCGGGCTGTACCGGGCAAGCGGCGAAGAGCTGGCGATCGCCGAGCGCGACGGCGCGGCGATTGCCGCCCAGCCGGGCTTCAGCGAACGCAATATGGACGCGCTGTGGGATGACGTTTGCGCGGCGATCCGCCAGACGCTGCACGCGGCGGGGCTGGAGGCCGGGCAGGTGCGCGGCGTCAGCTTTTCGGCGCACGGCAAAGGGCTGTACGCCATCGACCGCAACGGCAAGCCGGTCGGCAACGGCATCCTCTCTTCGGACAACCGCGCGGCGGCCACGGCGGCTGAGCTGCGCCGCGCCGGCGTGGACGCGCAGACCTACCCGCGCAGCCTGCAGCCGCTGTGGCCCAGCCACCCGGCGCTGCTGCTGCGCTGGCTGAAGCAGCGGCAACCGGCGCAGTACGCCGCCGTCGATCGCATCCTGATGGCGCACGACTACCTGCGCTTTCGCCTCACCGGCGAGGCGGCGGCCGAAGTGACCAACATCTCCGGCAGCAACCTGTTCAATCAGCACAGCGGCGCTTACGATCCGGCGCTGATGGCGGCCTTCGGCATCGAAGAGGCGCAGGAGAAAACCGCGCCAGTGATAGGCTCGGCGCAGCTGGCCGGGCGGGTGACGGCCGCGGCGGCGGCGCAATGCGGCCTGCGCGCGGGCACCGCGGTGTACGGCGGCCTGTTCGACGTGGTGGGCGCGGCGCTCAGCTCCGGCGTGGCGGACGACCGCACGCTCAGCGCGGTGGCGGGCACCTGGTCGATCGCCACCTGCGTGACCGAGCGCATCATGCCCGCCGATTATCCTTACGCCTGGGGGCGCTACTGCATCGACGGCCGCTATTTCGTGCACGAAGGCAGCCCGACCTCGGCCGGCAACCTGGCCTGGTTCCTGCGCCAGTTCTGCGCCGACGATCGGCAGCGCTACGCCCAGTTCAACGCCTGGGTGGCCGAGCGCCGCGAGCAGCCCAGCGGGCTGCTGTTCCTGCCTTATCTGTACGGCTCCAACCTCGGCGGCAACACGCCGGGCGGGCTGATCGGCCTGAGCGCCCACCACGAGATGGCGGACGTAGTGCAGGCGATCTACCAGGGCATCGTGTTCTCGCACCTGATCCATCAGGAGCGCATGGTGCAACTGAACCCGCGCATCGAACGGGTGCGCATGACCGGCGGGCCGACGCAGTCCGAGGTGTGGATGCAGATGTACGCCGACGCCGGCAACCTGCCGCTTGAGGTGGTGGAAACCCGCCAAAGCGGCTGCCGCGCCGCCGCCCTGTGCGCCGCCGTCGGCGCCGGGGAGTACGCCGGGTTCGCCGAAGCGATCGCCGCCGCGCCGCCCAAGCTGCGCTGTTATTATCCCGCGACCGCCGCCCACCGGCGCCTGCGCGCCCAGCAGGCGCGCTATCTGGCGGTCGCCCAGGCTTTGAGTGAGGTGACTGATGCAAACGACTAACGCCGCCTGTCTGGGGCTGTATGAAAAGGCGCTGCCCGCCGATCTGAGCTGGCCGCAGCGGCTGGCCACCGCCGCCGAGCTGGGCTTTGAATTTGTGGAGATGTCGATCGACGAACAGCCGGCGCGCCAGCAGCGGCTGGACTGGGATCGCCGCCAGCGGCTGGCGTTTATCCAGGCGCGGCTCGACAGCGGGGTGAAGGTGCCGAGCCTGTGCCTGTCGGCGCACCGGCGCGATCCGTTCGGCAGCGCCGACGCCGCCACCCGCGAGCGGGCGCGGGTGCTGATGAGCAAGGCGCTGGAACTGGCGACGGATCTCGGCATCCGCAACATCCAGCTGGCGGGCTACGACGTCTATTACGAACCCGCCGATCGCCACAGCCGCGAACGCTTTATCGAGGGCATGCAGTGGGCGGCGGCGCAGGCCGCCAGGGCGCAGGTGATGCTGTCGGTGGAGGTGATGGACACGCCGTTCATCAACAGCATCAGCAAATGGCGCGACATCGCCCGCCACGTCAACAGCCCGTGGTTCACGGTGTATCCCGATCTCGGCAACCTCAGCGCCTGGGGCAACGACGTCGCCGCCGAGCTGGCGCTGGGCATCGGCAGCATCACCGCCGTGCACCTCAAAGACACCGTCGCGGTGGGGCCGAGCAGCGCCGGGCAGTTTCGCGACGTGCCGTTCGGCGAGGGCTGCGTGGATTTCGCCCACGCCTTTGCCGTGCTCAACGCGCTCGGCTATCGCGGCCCCTACCTGCTGGAGATGTGGGCGCGCGAAGACGGGCAGGACAAGCAACGCATTGCCCAGGCCAAGGCCTGGATCGAACAACAGATGAATGATGGAGGCATCGCATGCTGAACGAACTCAAGCGGCAGGTGCTGGCCGCCAACCTCAGCCTGCCGGCATACGGGCTGGTGACCTTTACCTGGGGCAACGTCTCGGCGATCGACCGCCAGAGCGGGCTGGTGGTGATCAAGCCTTCGGGCATCGCCTACGAGGCGATGACGCTGGAGGATTTGGTGGTGGTGGATCTGGAGGGCAAGGTGCGCGAAGGGCACCGCAAACCCTCATCCGACACCGCCACTCACCTGGCGCTGTACCGCGCCTTCGCCGATATCGGCGGCGTGGTGCACACCCACAGCCGCAACGCCACCATCTGGGCGCAGGCCGGGCAGCCGATCCCGGCGCTGGGCACCACCCACGCCGACTACTTTTACGGCGACATTCCCTGTACCCGGCCGATGAGCGAGGCGGAGATCGCCGGGGATTACGAGGGGGAAACCGGCAAGGTGATTATCGAGACCTTCAATCAGGCGGGGCGCGATCCGCAGCAGGTGCCGGGGGTGCTGGTCTACTCCCACGGCCCGTTCGCCTGGGGCAAGGACGCGGCGGATGCGGTGCACAATGCGGTGGTGCTGGAAGAGGTGGCGATCATGGCGATGGCGACACGCCAGCTGGCGCCGGCCATCGCCCCGATGCAGCCGGAGCTATTGGACAAACATTTCCTGCGCAAGCACGGCAAACACGCCTACTACGGGCAATAGCGCCCGTCAGCGATTCAACAGCGAGCCGGTGAAGAACTCTCTGCGCACCGGCAGCTCGCCGCGCGGGCTGTGAATGGCGCTGAACAGCAGCTCCGCGGCGATCTCCCCCAGCTTTTGCGTATCGTGATACACCCCCGGAATATGCAGGCCGTAAGCGCCGGCGCGCGGCGGTTCGTCTATCGAGAAGAACTTCACCTGCTCATAAAGCCCCATCTCGTGGCAGATGGCGATGGCGCCCAGCGTGATGATGCCGTTCAGGCCGATGATGTAATCCGGGCGGTTCTCCGGCTGCGCCAGATAGGCGCGCACCTCGCTCTCTTGCGAGGTGAAATCATAGTCGCCGTTGATGATATGGATCTCACGGCCGCTGCCCTGCAGCGCCGCGACGATGCCGGCGGTGCGCGTTAAGGTGATCTCCGAATCCGCCGGGCCGCCGATAATCAGCAGCTTCTGCTCCGGCTGCTCCGCCAGATAGCGCCCGGCCAGCACGCCGATCTCGCGGTTGTCGAGGAACACGCCGCTCAGCTGCTGATCGTAAAGATCGCGGTCGATCAGGATCAGCGGCACGCCGTACACCTCGGCCAGCTCGAGATAGGCGGGGCGGTAGCGCTTGTCGTCGCGCACCGCCGACAGCAGGATGCCCCGCGCCTTGTAGCCGAACAGCGCCTGAATGGCACGCATTTCCGCCTCCTCGCTGCCGTCGGTGTCGAATAGCATGATCTGGTAGCCCTGCTGACGCGCAATGCGCGACACGGTCTTGATCAGGCCGGAATAGAACGGGTTGTACATGCTGCTGGTGACGATGCCGATAATCTGGCTGCTGCTGCTTTTCAGCCCCTGCGCGAACGCGTTGGGCACATAGTTCAGCTCTTTGGCGATGGCGTGAATGCGCTCGCGGGTTTCCGGCTTGACCAGCTCGGGCTTATTGAAGGCGCGGGAAACGGTGATATTGGTCACCCTGGCGCGGCGGGCGATATCCACGATAGTGGCATTGGGATTGGCTTTCGACACCGTCTTTCCTTGCGTTATGCCTCAACAGATCCCTTATTGTAGGGAAAGGGCGAGGGCGGTGCTAGGGGGGAGTTGGGAGTTGGGGGAGGGAAAATAATGGAATAAAAATAGATGTAATAATGTCGTTGGTTTATTAATTGCGAATTAAATCATTTTATGTGGCTATATTTTGTTGACGGAGAATTTGGTAAGGTGTGTTTCATGGTCGACGTTAGGTAACAATGACTGCTTTGTGCCAAAAACGGAAGTAGCTAACAGCACTTAGTGTTCATTAACGAGGAGCAGGTCACTATCGCTAATTCCGCTTGCTGATGTATGCAAAGTACTGATAACCTTAATTTTTGGCGCTTAGTTCATACATCAAACATTATGGATGATCATTATGTCACATAGCTTATACCCAACTACCTTGTTTCATTTTACTGAAAAGTTAGATACCTTATTTGAGATACTTGACTCAAGTGATTTTCGAATTTCTTTCGCTAGAGAATTTATACAAGGCCAGAGCACGAATAGAAATTTCGGTATACCGATGGTTTCATTTTGCGATATCAGGCTAACACAGCTTACCCAGCATACTGAAAGTTATGGACATTATGGCATCGGATTATCTAAAGATTGGGCAAACGAAAATGGGCTTAATCCAGTAATTTACATGTCCAAGCACTCTTCCGTTTTCGATAATTATAATCTAGAGATTAGGAGTTTAAAATCAGAGATTGATAAGTTATTAAAGCACTTAGAAGAAATGAAATCTTCAGGTACAAAAGCTCAATTAACTAATGCAAAGCGGAAATATAACTCGGCGCTTCTAAGTTACAAGAAAACTGTAGATCCTTTGCGATACATGAAAAATTACCAGGCAACTTTGAAACGACGCAATCGCCCGGAGGTGCCTAACTATATTTTTGCAGATGAGAGGGAGTGGCGATTTGTTCCAGGTATAGAAAAGTCAATTGGAAAACCAATAATTGCTGCTTCGAAAAACATATCAACTCAAGATGGCAAGGAAAAGTATAACGAATATTATGATAATGACAGGTTACCATTTTCTCATAAAGATATTAAATATGTCATTGTAAAGCATGAAAGTGATGTTGAAAAGATGATGGACTTTCTGCATGAAAAGTATGGTTCAAAAAGTAGCTTGATTCCAAGGGTTCTCTCAACTGAATTGATAGCGAATGATATGTAATTAAATCCCCGTTTGGGTTTAAATTATTTATGCAATGCTTCCTTTTTGATACTTTATCGTGCTCTTATTGTGTTTAACGCTAAAGCTAACCTGCTCTCTGTGTTTCACATAGGCTGCTATTAGCAATGTCCGCTTTTCGCTCAAAGCCGCCCTTCAAATGCCACCATTCAAATCAATAAACCAGCGCCAGTAGCGCTGGAGCGACGGCGGTAAAGGACTCACTGGGAGAAAACAGCAATCCACGCTAAAGAACAATCGAAAAGCAACGCGGACGATGAGTCCCACGATCGACTACCGATAACAACACCGCTAATCTAGCAGCAACTTTTCACCCCCAACCTCCCGCCACAACTCCGGCAACAGCGCCAACGTCTCATCAATCAGCGCCCGTCGGTCATTGCCCGGCTTCCAGATGGTCACCATGGTTTGGCTGATCCCCTGGCTGCCCACTTCGGTGCGCAGCGTGTTGACGTTTTTCCACTGTTCCGCATGCATGTGCGTCGGCAGGAATCCCCAGCCGCAGCCCTGTTCGAGCAAGGCGCGCAGCATTTCCAGCTCGTTGGTGAAGATAGTGTGCCCCGAAATTTGCAGGCGGCGCGCCACCGGTTCGTCAGAGTCTGGGTGCATAATCACCTGCGGTGTTAGCGAAAGTTCCAGCAGCGAGAGCGGCTGTTCCGCACCGGGAAAAAGCGCTTTAGACGCATAAAAATCCATCGCTATCGCCCCTAAGGCGCGCCACTCCATAGCGTCGCCCACGCTGCGGTTGCGTGCCTGGCAGATGCCCAGATCGGCCTGGCCGTTTGCCAGCAGGCTTTCAGCTTCGTCGCGCGAGGCGTTAATCAGGCTCAGCCGTGTGTTGCGTTGGGCCATGGTGGCAATCAGTGCCTGCAGCAGCGCGCGGGGCGTGAAGGGATCGTAGACCAGCGAAATTTCCTGCGTCGCGCTCTTCGGCACGTCTTTGGCAAACGCCTCAAACGCTTTCACCTGGTGCATCAGCAGGTGCGCCTGGCGTTGCAGTTGTTCGCCTTCCGGCGTCAGGTGCAGGCTGCGCCCCTCGCGCAGGAACAGCGCATAGCCCAAGCCATCCTCAAGAAAATCAATCAAATCGCGCAGCGTCGTGCGGTCTTTGCCCAGCTTGAGCGCGGCTTTCGCCAGGCTGCCGTGCTCGGCCACGGCGGTGAAGGCTTCCAGTTGGGCAAAGGAATAAATCAGGCTCGGCACGCGGTTCTCCCGTCGATTTTGCGGGGGATTTTCCCCCATCAGGCGTTTTTTATTATAGGCCGCGTTTTTTTAAGCTGAACGCCTTCCTGAACCAAGCGAGAAAAAATATGAAAAGCAAAGTGTTTAACCGCAGCCTGCTGGCGGGCGTTGTCATCAGTCTCTGCAGCGGCCTGTTGGCGCCCGCCGCGCTGGCCGCCTGTGCGGGCACCGAACTCGGTGCCTGTCCCGCGCCTTTCGATGCGCAATTGCCGGACACGCACAAGATGCTCACCTGGAGCCAGAGCGACCGGGTGATCGGTTTTCGTAACGACTACCGCAACTATGCGGGGGATGTATTTCACCACGGTAACGCTGCGCCGCTGCTTACTGCTGCTAAACAGCTAACGAATGCCAGCTATCGGGTGAATGGCAAAACCTACAGCCTGCAGGATTACCTGCAGCGCCAGAACGTCAGCGGCATGCTGGTATTGAAAGACGGCAAAATCGCCTGGAAATATCTGGGAGAGGGTAATACCGACGCTACCCTGTGGACGTCGCGTTCGGTGGGCAAATCCGTGGTCGCCACGCTGGTGGGCGTGGCGATTAAACAGGGCAAGATCCGCTCGCTCGACGATCTCATCACGCAATACGAACCCGATCTGAAAGGCACCGCGTGGGACGGCGTGACCCTCAGGCAGCTGATCACTCACGCCTCCGGCGTGGCGTGGAATGAGGATTACACCAACCCGAAATCGGACTTCGCGCAGCTGACCGAGTGTGAAGCCAGGCCCGGCGCCTATGCCTGCGTGCGCAAGCTGGTAGCCGGTTTGCAGCGTGCGCATCCGGCCGGGCAGAACTGGTCTTACTCCTCCGGCGGCGCGTGGCTGCTGGGCGACGTGCTGGAGCGCGCCACCGGCATGCCGCTGGCGGCTTATCTTGAGCAAAGCATCTGGCAGCCCTACGGCATGGCGAGCGACGGCGTGTGGCATGCTTACGTCAAAGGTCTGCACGACGTAGGCGCGCACGGCTTTAACGCCACGCTGGAAGACTGGGGGCGCTTCGGCGAATTTATTCTGCATAACGGGACGTTGCCGAACGGCAAACAGATCTTGCCGGCTGATTGGGTAGCCCAGTCGTCCCACTGGACGCGGGCGGCAGGGTCGGTGTCGGCGGCGCATCCAAACGGCATCTACGGCTTCCAGTGGTGGAACAACGAAGTGCCGGTGAATGCGACCAACGTGGAACCCGCCCCGCAGGCTTCCCTCAAGCATTCCCTGTGGGCGCTGGGGATCTTCGGCCAGATGATCATGGTCAATCAGGCGGAGAATCTGGTGATCGTCCAGTGGTCCACCTGGCCGCAGGCGGAGCCTTCTTTCAGCGCCCAACCGCTGGAGGCATCGCTGATGTTTAGTGCGATAGCGAAGGAATTGCGTTAACGTCGATAAGCCCATCTTTGCAGATGGGCTTATCTGAATGCTACTCGCTATCACCCTGTTTTGCTTACTCTTTATCCCCACCATTCAAAACTTTAAACTAAACATATTCCTGACTCATTTCTTAAAGCATGGGAGAGTGAATGTCTGAATTATTGTAGTTGACCATAATGCCAACGTTCGCCAGTGAACCACTCATCGGGGTCATCACCGCCATGGTATTCAATGGCAACACCTAACTCTTGCACGCCATCAGGAAGAATAAGTCCCCATTCTTTAGCAAGGCTGCGTTCTTTTAAAATTATCGATGAACCATTGTCAGAACTGTCTTCTGAAATAAAACCCTGAAAGTACTCATCTGAATGGTACAAACAGATTTCGCTGGTAAACATGTCCGGGAGGCAGATGACGGCAGTAATTCGCGGGTTGTCGTCGCAATCTGCTGTTGCGAGCATCAAATTAGCACAGGCATTTATCAAGGCCTGCGCACAGTCAGCCTTAATTTTTTTGTTACTGTGCTTTCCTTCAACCAGGTTGATTTCTACAGGTATTTTGTAATTCCAGTAATGACTGTCCTCAGAAAAGTCAGCTCGTGCTGGATCATGGAAGGTTTCAGACCAACGCTTAAGTGCCTTCATACGGCGGGGAATGTTTCTTATTTTTGTGCGGTAATCTCTGTTTAAGCGTCTACTCATGTGCTGCAATTTCCGTGTCTACTCATGAATTTACGCCATCGTCTCATATTTGGTGTGCTTCTGTTTCAGATTTCTTAACTCCATGTAGTTACACTGTTTTCAACCAGCCGCCCTGCTTAATGTCAGCTCAGGTCGCTCTATCTAGCTCCCAGGCTAACTAACCCCGCCGATCAAACCGATAAACCAGCACTAACGCCAGCGCCAGAAGTAAAAGCGGCGGGGCGAGGGCGGTGAAGGGCGCGTTGAGGGCGAACAGCAACCCCAGGTTGAGGACGATCTGGTAAGCGATGTAGGTCAGCAGCCCGACGATCACGCCGAGCGCTAATCGGCTGCCCATGCCGGGGGCGCGCGGGGCGGTAAAGGTAAACGGGATGGCCAGCAAAATCATCGCCAGCACCAGCAGGGGCTGGCCGAGTTTTTTCCACAGCGCCAGGCGGTATTCGGTGCTCGGCTGCCCCGAGCCCTGCAGGTAATCGATATAGCGCTCCAGCTGTTGCAGCGAGAAGCTGCCCGCCGGCAGGGTCAGCTCTTTCAGGCTCGGCACGGCGAACAGCGAGCGCCAGAGCAGGCTATCTTGCCGCGCAATCGTCTCTTTTCTGCCTTGCCAGCTTTTCAGCATCACGTTGTGCAGCAGCCAGCTGCCGTCGGCGGCGGTGCTGGCGCTGTCGGCGTAGATATAAGATTCCAGCGCGCGGTTGGCTTGATAACGGAAGATCTCGATGCCGTGGGGCTGGTCGTTCTCATCGACGGTCTTCACTGTCACAAACTCGTTGCCGCGCCGCGCCCACAGCGGGTTCACGGTGACGTCGTTATCGTTCGACTGCGCCAGGGCGTTGTTCTTCATCTGCAGCGCGCGTTGCTGCAGCGGCGAGGCCGCCCATTCATCGAGGGCGCCGAGCGAGAGGTTCATCAGCAGCCCGGCGGCGAGCATCACCAGCGCGATGCGGAATATCGACATCCCGGCGGAGCGGATCGCGGTCAGTTCCAGGGTTTTAGATAGCTGCCCCAGCCCGACGATGCCGCCGAGCAGCGCGATAAACGGCCCCAGATCGACCAGGCTGCGCGGCAGGGTCAGCACGGTCACCAGCAGCGCCTGCTGCCAGCGGTAGCCGCCCGGGGTCACGTCCTCCAGCTCGTTGATCAGCGTAAAGGTGGTGAACAGCGGAATGAGCAGCCCGGCCGCGGCGGCGAAGCCGATGAACACGTTGCGGATCAGGTAACGGCTAAAAATAGTCATCGGGAGGGTTTCCGCAGCAGGGATAAGTCGCGCGCCAGCAGCAGGGCGATGCCGGCAGCCATCGCCAGCGGCACCAGCCAAACGCCGGGGATCGTCGGCACAGAGCCGTTGGCGACCAGCGTGCGGCAAATGTTGCCGCCATAGAAAATCGCGGTAAACAGCACCGTCAGGGGCAGCAGCGCGGCGTAGCGCCCCTGTCGCGGCTTGATGCGGCTAAAGGGGATCGCCAGCAGCACCATCAGCACGGTGGTCAGCCCGCGGCTTTCGCGCCATTGCAGTTCGGCGGCGTCCCCTGGATCGGCGGAGCGCGCCAGCTCCGCCGGCGAGGCCGATTTGTGCCGGCTCTCGGCGCTGGGTACGAACGGTTTGAGCGCGATGTCGAAGTTGTCGTAATTCTGCCCGTTGTCGTCGGTGCCCTGGCGATCCAGCACATAGGCGGTGCCGGTTTTCAGCCGCACGGCGGGGCTGGCGGGGGAGGCGTCGAGCACCTCCACCGACTGCGCGCGGTACAGGTTGGTATGATGGCCGCCGCGCACATAAATCAGGGCGTCCGTCAGGTGGTTGGCCGTTTTGTCGACGTGGTTGGCGAGGATCATGCGGCCGTTGCCGCTGACGTTGAATTTGTCGGCCTGCAGGTGGCTCACGTCCAGCACCGACTGCGACTCTTGCTGCAGCTGATAAATATTGGCGTACGCCCAGGGCCTGCCATACAGCGACAGCAGCGTGACCGCTATCGCCAGCGGCACGGCCAGTATCAGCACCGCCTTGTACAGCCGCAGCGGGCTGGCGCCGGCGGCCAGCATGGCGGTGATCTCCGCATCGCTGTACAGCTGGCTCAGCGCCACCGCCACCGAGACATACAGCGCGACGGGCAATATCATCTCCAGCGCGATCAGCGACTTATAGAACACCACGTCGGCCACCACCCGCAGCGCCAGCGTGCCGTTGGCGGCGTCGGTCAGGTAGCGCTGGGCGGAGTAGCTGGCGAACATAAAGATCAGAAACCCGGCGATCATCATCACCAGGCGGCGGATCTCAACCGTGATGTAGCGTTCGATCAAAGACATGCGTCATCGGCTCCCGGCGGCGTGCGCTTCATGGCGTCTCCCGCGCGATCAGCGCGCGCAGCAGGGCGATCACCTGGTCAACTTCCTGCGGGGTGAGTGCGCCGTCCTTCGCCCACTGCACGCGCCCGGCCTGGTCCAGCACCACGATGGTGGAGCTCTCCTCTGGCAGCCGCCAGGCCATGCGCCCCAGCCCGTCGCTGTCGACGATGAACTGCGCCCAGGGGTAATTCCGCTTGTTTTTCTCGATCTTGCCGCGCACGAAAAAGCCGGAGCCCGGGATCGCGTCGTCGGTGTTGACGATGGTGGTGGGCTGGAAGCGATCGCCCGGCAGGTTCGCGTCCTTGACGGCGTTGATCAGCAGCGAGTTTTTCTTCTTGGCGGAGGTGCGCCCGGCGATGTATTGGATCACCCGCACTTTGCCCGCCAGTTTTGCGCTGTTCCACGGCCGGTAGCTGAAATCGCCGTTGCGCAGCAGCAGTTCGCCGCGATCGGCGATGGCGATCGGCGCCACCGGCCGGCCCTGCACGAAGTTATGCGCGGATGCCGCCAGCGGCGACAGCAGCAGCGTGAAGATCAGCAAGCGACGCAACGTCATCATGGCTCCTTGCTACGCGCTTATCTGCCCGCCGCGACGGCCGGCGGGGAAAACGACAGCGGAAAGCGCGCCAGCAGCAGCTCCAGGCGCTGGCGAATGTCGATATCCAGGATCGCCGGCCGATCGTAGATATCGCCGCCGGCCAGTTTGTCCGCCACCATCACGTCGTGCCGGTCGCCCATCAGGCCGTTAATCGCCGCCAGGAAGCGCGAGATCTGCCGGGCTTCGCGATTGTCGGGGTCGATCGATCTCAGCGTGTCGTAAAACGACACCTGGCGGCTGACGATTTTGCGCACGTTGTGGAACTGGTGCCCGGTCAGCGCCGGGCTGGCGATCAGCGTCTGCAGCTGGCGCATTTGCTCCTGGCGGTAGGCGATAAAGCCCTGTGCGCTTTCCAGCCGGGTGTGGCGCAGCGCATAGCGCACATATGACCATACCGGCTTGCTGAGCAGCAGCCGCAGCAGGTTGCCGTACAGCGTCAGGTTCTTCTGGTTGCCGTTGCGAAACGCGTCCTGAAAATGGCCGAGCACCACAGTGGTGGTGTGGAACAGGCGGTTGGCGCGGTGGGGCGCGCCGTACAGCTGCTGGGCGAAGCGCAGGTGCTTGTAGCGGGCGCGGATATATTTGTAGCGCATGCGGGTGGGCGCTGCCAACTGCGGGTCTTGCAGGAAACCGTTCACCAGTTGCAGCAGCTCGCGGCGGGAAAAGCCGTCTTCCCAAAACTGCAGGCACAGCGCGTAGTTGTCCCGGATGCTCTCGGGGGAGCATTCCAGATCGATCTGCTGCGGCAGGCTGATATTCGCCTCAACCAGGTCGTCTTCTTCCACCGCGACAAACAGCGCCTGGGTGGTTTCGGCGGAGAACTTCTTCCAATTATCGTGAGCGGTCATTGATTACTCTCTTTGGGCGCATTCAGCCCCAACATAAAGCGATTGCGGTAGGCGCCGATCGTCGGTATCAGGGATAACAGAACGTCTAAACATTGCCCCAGTAAATAAGCGAAGGCGGCACCCTGCACGCCGAAGGCATACGCCATCGACACCAGCAGCGCAATGTAGGCCGCCGAGGCCGTCGCCTGCGCGATCAGGAAAGCGCGCTGCTTGCCTGCCATAAACAGTAAGGATTCCTGCGGGAAGCCCATCATGGAGACGATGATCGCGCCCAGCATGATTTGAATCAGGTCATAGGCTTCCAGGTATTGCTGCCCGAACACCGCGGAAATGAGCGGTTTACCCACCAGCAGCATCAACACCGCGACGGCGAGACCGATGCCGCCGGCCAGCAGCGAGGAGCGCAGGCCCAGCAGCCACGGGGTCTTGGTGCGCGGATCCAGGCGCATGATCTCCGGATAGAAGCTTTTCTCCAGCAGCTTGGCCGGGGTGCCCGTCGCATCGAAGAAGGTCATGGCGATCTTGAACAGCCCGGCGGCGGCCGGCCCGAGCACCACGCCCACCAGCACGGTGGTGCAGGAGTTGCGCGCGGCCCAGATGGTATGGGCGATGTTGGTGGTCCAGACGAAGTTCCAGGCGCCCTCGATACGGCGCGCGACGTTGAACAGCCGTGGCCTCAGCGCGCCGTGGATATCGCGGCGGCGCAGCTCGCGCGCGGTGAACCACCAGAACAGCGTGCCGCCGATCAGGTTAGAGGCGTACCAAGTGACGATAAAGCCGGGGAATCCCAGATCGAAATAATAGGAGATGACGCTGCCCACCGCCTGCAGGAACGGCTTGATCGCCTGCTGGATGGCGATGAGATCGAAACGGTTGAAGGCGCGCAGCACGCCGGTCGGCGTGGACGAGGTCATCGACGGGATCAGGGTGCAGTACAGCATGGCGAGCCAGAAACTTTCGCTGTCCAGCCCCAGGGCGTGAGACAAGAACGGCAGCATGATCATGCCGCCCAGCACGGCGATGACGCCGCTGGCGATATCCAGCCCGAAGGAGAAGGCGACGACGTCGCGGAAGCGCCCGGTGTTTTGATGCTCCAGCGCCGGGGTGCCGAATTGCACCACAAACTGCCAGGTCTGGAATTTGATGAAATCGCTGACCGCTTTGGTATAGGCCTGGATCACCACCAGCACGCCGAACATTTCAGGCGACATGCCTTTACCGGCGCAGGAGAGCGCCAGCAGGCCGAGCAGCGCGCTGGCCACGCTGCCGGAGCCTAAGTAGGCGGCATTACGTAAAATGGAGCGAAACGCGCCATCGGAAAACCACCGTTTCATAACCCA
Organism: Serratia sp. SM04; assembly: GCF_040280225.1. Lineage (NCBI taxonomy): Bacteria > Pseudomonadati > Pseudomonadota > Gammaproteobacteria > Enterobacterales > Yersiniaceae > Serratia > Serratia sp. SM04. The sequence continues at coordinate 709,033 of NZ_JBEOQT010000021.1, forward strand.
AACCAGCCGTTATCATTGTTTTTCTGCATCTTGTGTTCCGCTGTCATGCGCTTGCCCTGTATGCGTTTAATAAACCTGAGTTTCTTCGCCGGCGTTTTCGCCGGGTTGCCCGATGTCGCTCTGTGGGCGCTTCGCGGGGTTCACCACGGCGGAAATGGCGTTGAGCGCGTTGCTCAGCACCTCGTCGTAAGGGGCTCTGGCGTCCAGCTCGATGATGCGCGCGCCGTTGTACTGCAGGCGCACCATGGCGGAAATCTTGTCTTCCAGCTCTTCATAGCTGTGATCGGGCTTGCGGGAAAACGCCGTATCGACGTCGATATCGAGGCGAATGATCAGCTCCGGCCGATAGACGGCCATGCGTTGATATAAACGGCGTTCGCGCGCCGCCAGGCGGCTCAATAGCCAGCCTTTTGCGCGTTCCACGCCGATGCCTGGCCCGTCGTAGTAAAAACCTGAAATTTCCGCCTGCGGGTAACGGTCACTGATCACCAGCATGCCGCTCTGCGCCAGCCGCCGCACCTTGCGCAGGTTGGATGCGCGCCACAGCGAAAAGCCGTACATGATCAGCGCCGCCCACAGCGCCGGCGGCCTGTTGCTCATGCGCTGGGTTTTATCGGATTTGGCCGCCAGGCGCCGTTCCAGCCACACGCCGATGAACGGCAATTTCTTGATTTTGTCGCCGTCTTCGCCGGAGATCAGCCCCAAATAGCGCCGCTCCGTGGGGCGATGCTGCTGCAGGTTCTTGACCAGATCGGCGGTCAGCGTGGACTTGCCGGTGCCGTCGCTGCCCACCACGGCAATCAGCCCGGTGATGCAGGTGGAAGAGGTATTCTGTTCGGCGGTGAGTTTATTTTTTTTCATCTATTTCGGTACGAAAAGGTTATTTGGCGGCTAGGCATTGGCGGCCCTCAGCGATATTTTAACGGCGCGCAGAGACTCGTCGAAAATACGATTGGCCGGTTCGCGGCCGTCTAAATCCAATATGTTAGCGCCGTTAAACGTCAGGTGCGGGATGACGGCGATCTTTTCACGCAACGCCGCCAGCGAGTGATCGGGTTTGCGTGAATAGGCCGTTTGTTCGTCAATATCCAGCCGAATTAATAATAAGGGCTGATAAGACGCCATCCATTGGTAGAGGTTTTGTTCGCGCTTTCTCAGCCAGCGGATCCAGCGATTGCCGCCGGCGGTTTTAGCCAGCTGTGGGCCATCGAAACGAAACCCCGCCACTTCGGCCTGCGGATAACGATCGGTGATCAGCAATGCGCCGCTGCGGCTTTTCTTCAGCATGCGACGGAATTTATAAACGCGCCAATAGGAAAGTAAAAAAATCACCAGCGCCGTGGCATTATCCGGCGGCGTGGAAGGGTGCTCATGCACGCGCTCCGACTTCTTCAATAAATAACGTCCGAAAGGGGCGCCAATAATCGGCAGCGAACTGATCCATTCGCCGATGCGCCCGGAAGACTGGCCGAGATAAAGCAGTTCGGCAGGTTCTTGTGCCGATAAGGCGTTGACCAGGCGGGCGGCTAACGTGGATTTTCCCGAGCCGTCACAGCCGGTTATCGCTATTACGCGCACGGGCGAGCGATCAGATGAAGGTCTTATCTGCTGACTCACAATAATTGATCCAATGCGAAAAAAACTATTGTATTCCAATACGCCTTGGGTTCAAGATATTTATTGTGCTTTGCCGCGATAAAATAATGAGATGGGTATTCCTGTTCGTTATTTGAATTGATATTTATAGCGTTCGTTCTTGTTATTTTGTGCTAATTGTTGGTGCGTGGGCCGGTTTCGCTTTTTATGTTAATTTCCGGCCGGGCTAACGGCGAAAAAAGAGCAGGGCTTTTCAATTTTCGCTTAATGTTTTGTGCTTTTTTGGCGTCGCGTTACGGAAAATTTTTTCCACGCGGCCACCACGGCAATGATAAGCGGTAGTTCGCTTCAAATATGGCACGCCGTTTCTGGTGTATTGAAAGAGAGTCTTATTATGAGTGCAAAATTTCCGCCGCTGATTGCGGTTATCGGCAGCGACGGATCGGGTAAGTCCACCGTTTGTGAACATCTGATCGCGTATATGAAACATTATGGCCCGGCGGTGCAGGTGCATCTGGGCAAACAGGCGGGCAACGTCGGCCGCGCGGCGGCGAAGTTGCCGCTGCTCGGGCGCTCGGTGGGCAAGGCTATCGAGAGCAATACCAAAAAAGTCAAAACGAAAAAATCCCGCATTGGCCTGCTGCCGTCGGCGGTGATCATCGCTTTCGTGGGGCGGCGGCTGCTGCGGTTTCGCCGCATGCTGGCGTATCGGCGGCAAGGGTTCATCGTGTTGACCGACCGTTTTCCGCAGGCGCAGATCCCCGGCGCTTACGACGGCACGGTTTTTCCCGTCGACGTTGAAGGGAGCCGTTTCGTCCGTTGGCTGGCGGCGCGCGAGCGGGCGGCGTTCCAATGGATGGCGGGGCAAAAACCGGATCTGGTGCTCAAGCTGAATGTCAGTCTGGCGGTGGCCTGCGCGCGCAAACCCGATCACCGCAAAGCGGCGCTGGAGAAGAAGATCGCCGTCACGCCGTTATTGACGTTCGAAGGCGCCGACATCGTGGATCTCGATGCCGATCGGCCGATCGAGGAGGTGCTTTCGGCGGCGGAAAAAGCCATCGCGGAATTTATGGCGGCGCAGGGTTATCGCTATTCCGCTGATGAAGTATCAACGGCTGCGCACTGAGGCGCGCATCGGTTCGGCAGGGCGGCGATGCCATTTTCGGCACCGCCGCCGCGGCCGAGAGGGAAGGCTTTATTTTTTCAGCGCCGCAAAGGCGCGCACGATGGTGTCAATCTCTTCATCGCTGTGCGCGGCATTGACGCTGCAGCGCAGCAGGGTAACGCCCGCCGGCGCGGCCGGTGGCAGCACCAGGTTTACATACACGCCGTGGGCGATCAGCTCGCGCCAGAAACGCAGCCCTTCTTCCTTCGAACCGATCATCACCGGTACCACCGGGCTGATGCGCGGCCCCAGGGTATACCCCAGTTCGGCGAGGCCGTGGTACAGGCGGTGCGCGTTGCTCCACAGCTTTTCCCGCAGTTCGGGATGGCGCGCGATTTTTTGCAGCGCCGTGCGCACCGACGCGATGCTCGACGGCGACGGCGACGCGGTAAAGATATACGGCCGGCTGCTGTAGCGCAGCACGTCCATTCCCTTGCCGCCGACGGCGAAACCGCCGATCGAAGCCAGGCTTTTGCTGAAGGTGCCCAGGATGATATCCACGTCTTGCTCGACGCCCAGCGCTTCGGCCAGGCCGCGGCCGTGCTCGCCCATCACGCCGAAGGAGTGCGCTTCGTCGACCAGCAGATACCCGCCGAGCCGCCGCTTGATGTCGACGATTTCCACCAGCGGGGCGACGTCGCCCAGCATGCTGTAGATGCCTTCCACGATAATGATCGCCTCGCGCGCACGCTCGCCCAGGCGCACCATGCGGCGCTCCAGATCGGCGGCGTCATTGTGGCGGAAGCGAATAATCTCCGCGCCGCCGAGGGCGCAGGCGTCGTAAATGCTTGCGTGGCTGTCCGCGTCGATCAACACCACGGCGCCCGGCCCTGCCAGCGTGCTGATGACGCCCAGGTTGGCGGTGTAGCCGGTGGAGAACACGATGGCGCTAGGGCGATCGAAGAATTCCGCCAGCTCCCGCTCCAGCGTCAGGTGCGATCCGTAGCTGCCGTTCGCCATGCGCGAGCCGGTGGTGCCGGTGCCGAGCGCGGCCAGGGCCGCCTGGCCGGCGGCGATCGCCTGCGCATCGAATGTCAGGCCAAGGTAATTATTGGTGCCGGCGAGGACAATCTTTTGATCGCCGATGCGGCCCTGGGTGGCGGAATAGACTTCGTCGATGCAGGTGCCGAACGGATTCAGACCGGACGTTTGAAATTGTTCGCGGTCATTGGCGAGGCGCGCAAACTTATCATACAGTCCCATGGTTTTTCTCCAGATAAGGGCGCAGCGCGTCAAGCAGTTGCTCAGGCGTTCTGACATCAAGCAATATATTGATAGGAATGGAGATATCTAATTCATCTTCCAGCATCATCAGCAGATCCAGGACTCTGATGGATTCCAGGCCAAGATCATTGACGAGATCGCTATCAGGTTTTATTTCCACTCCGCCTTCGACGATACCTTGCAAACACGTCAGGATATAATCCATTACAGCATCGCGATTTAGCATAAGAACGTTGACACACCTCTATTTGGAATAATTAAAACAGCCCTTCGCGCAGCGCGCGCTCCAAACTTACCTGTGGAAACCAATTAATCTGTTGCGACAGCGCGTGATTACTGGCGGACCAGTCGTGATGGGTTAATTCGCGTATTTTGCTGCGCGTCAGCATCGGCTCCTGTTTTACCAGGCGGTTCCACACCACGCTGATATCCGCCAGGGCTTTCAGCAGCGGCAGCGGAATGCCCACCAGGCGCACCGGCCCGTGCCGCACGGCGGCGCCGATGTCCCGCAGGCGCAGCCAGTTATAGCCTTCGGCCACGCCGTCGCACAGTTCGTAAATATTCGGCTGCGCGGGTTCGGCCTGCACCCATTGGCTGACCGCCTTGGCCAAATCGCTCACGTGCAGAAAAGAGAGCCTGGCGTCAGGCGCGCCCAGCCGGGGCAGCACGCCGCGCAGCAGTCCGTTGAACAGCGGTTTCAGCTCTTTATCGCCGGGCCCGTAAACCGCCGTTGGGCGGAAAATCCCCAGCGCGATCTCGCCGCTGGCGGCGATGAGTTGCTGCTCGGCGGCCTGTTTTGAATGGGCGTACCAGGACAGCGCCGGATGGCGGGCCGCCAGCGACGACATGAACAAGAAGCGACGGCAGCGGCCGTTCTGTTTGGCCGCCTGCATCAGGTTCAGGCTGCCGGTGACGTTGCAGCGGGTGAACACCGCTTCCGCATGCCCGCGCACCTGGCCCGCACAGTGCACGACGCACTCCGCGCCGCGCACCAGCTCGGTGAGCGAGGGCCGATCCTCCAGCGCGCCGGGGATCCACTGCAGGTTATCGGCGGCGGCTTTTCCCGCGTGCCGCGTCAGGGCGCGCACGTTAAACCCTTGCGCCAGCAGTTCCTGGACGATGTGCCGGCCGATAAAACCGGTCGCGCCCGTCACTGCCACCGTGCCGCTCATTGCGCGAAACCGGCCAGCTGCGGCATGTGCGGGTAGAGCGAGGCGCTCAGCCAGCGTTTTTTGGCCTCCGCGCGCGCGGGTTTGCCCGACGACGTGCGGGGAATGCTGTGCGGCGGCAGCAGCTCGATGTCCACCGCGATGCCGAACTCGCTTTGAATGCGCGCGCTCAGCGAACGCACGATTTGTTCCCGGCGTTCTTCCGAGCTGACTCGGCACTGGATTTGCAAAATGATCCTGGCCGCTTCATCGTGCTCTTCGGTTACGAAGGCGATCGCATCGCCGGAACGGATTTCCGGTTCGGATTCCGCGACGTACTCGATATCCTGCGGCCAGATATTGCGGCCGCGAATGATGATCAAATCCTTCTTGCGGCCGGTGACGTACAGATAGCCGTCCAGCAGGTAGCCCAGATCGCCGGTATCCATCCAGCCGGTCACCTGAATTTGCTGCTGGGACTCGTCGTCGCAGAAATAGCCGTTCATCAGGCTGGGGCCGGAGATCGTGATATGGCCGACCTGGCGTTCCGGCAGCGGTTGCCCGGTTTCGCTGCGGATCTCGATGCGGTGGCCGGGCAGCGCTCGGCCGCAGTTGACGAAGGTCGAGACGGCGCGGGTCTTCTTGCCGGGCGCGACCGCTTTACCCTCGTACTCCAAAATATCGCGGTCGACCGCGTTGGTTTGCGGGCCGGAGCAGGGATCGGAAAAACTCACCGCCAGGGTGTTCTCGGCCAGGCCGTAGCACGGCATGAAGGCTTTGCTGTCGAAGTTGATGCTGCTGAAGTGTTCGCCGAACTGGCCGAGCAGCTCGGCCGGGATCGGCTCGGCGCCCACGCCCGCGACCCGCCAGCTGGAAAGATCCAGATCGGCCAGCTCTTTGGCGTTGCTGCGGCGCAGGCACAGATCGTAGCCGAACGGCGGGGCGACGGACACCGTACCGCGATTCTTGGCAATCAGTTTCAGCCACTGCATCGGGCGCATGGCGAAATCTTGCGTGCGCAGATAATCGACGGACAGCTGGGTCGCCACCGGCGTCAGCAGGAAACCGACCAGGCCCATATCGTGATAGAAGGGCAGCCACGAAACGCAGCGGTCGCCCGCGCGCAGCTTGATCCCGTCGCGACTGATCGCGTTCAGGTTCGCCATCGCCGCCCGCTGGGTAATGATCACGCCGCGTGGAAAGCGGGTGCTGCCCGAGGTGTATTGGAGATAGGCGATATCGTCGGGCGAAGGCGCCGGCAAGGCGATCTCCGGCTCCGGCAAGGCGTTAAAGTCCGCGTCGCTGAGGATGTGCAGCGCCGAGGTGTTTTCCGTGGCCGACGCGATCAGCGGCGTCCACTCTTCGCTGCTGACGATCGCCGCGGGGTTGCAGCTGGCGATCAGCCCTTTCAGCTTGGCGGTGTAGGAGTCGCGCTGGCCCACGCCCATCGGGATCGCCAGCGGCACCGCCACCAGGCCGGCGTATTGGCAAGCGAAAAAGGCTTCGACGAATCCCGCGCTGGTTTCGGCGATAAGCGCCACGCGATCGCCTTTCTTGAGTTTCAGGGACAATAAACGCCGCGCGCCCGAGATCGCTTTTTGCTGCAGCGTGCGATATTCGAGAACGGTCACGAGTTGATTGCGACGGTCGTAAAAATTCATTCCCGTATTGCCCAGCGCCGCGTAATCCAACGCGTCCACTAAAGTGGGGAAGTCCGCATAGCGCATAGGAAGAGAATGAACGGAACTTGTTTCAGACATAGACAAACTTAGCCATAGATTAAAAATCACCAAAAGAGAAAATCACTCTTGGCGAGGTAATTGATGTTTTACTATGAATAGGTTTTGAATAAGTTTGTTATTCAACCATCTTCATTCCGCGAACAGCGTATATTGCCGTGCTTGAGGGCACGCCGGTTATTAACCGGGCAGAGCGTGAGTAGCCCGTGTTGTCAGCCTTGAGCGGCACCCTGGCGATATACGTGAGACTATTGTAATATCCGGGCTGCGCCGTTCTTTAGCCTGTCTCTTTCGGGCAGGAAATAACTGTCGGCTCATAGGTTATGACCTCATGCATGGCTATCTTGGAACTTAAACACTTCCTAAACAGTATGCCGCAAGAAATCCAAAAGTGAACGATTCATTTAAGGCTAATCTTAAAAAGAGCATTAAGTGGTAAAGATGGCGGCACACCTCCTGATTAAAGTCGGTACACTAAAAGCGGCGAGTTTCTTTTGCCGTAACAGCACGAAATAATAAAAGAGCACCATTAGCGTAGCCTGGCTGCGCCGCTTTCTGTTTCCTTTTTTTATCAATTACGGACATCACAGGGTGAATGTCGGGCGCAATAATGCGCTGTTTCACAGGGGGTAATATTCGGTTTTTCTTATCATTGAACCGGAGGCAATACACAATCCAATAAATGAGAACAGCATAAAAAATGCTAAAGGCGTTGTCGCGTGCTTATTTAATTATTTTATTAAAACGTAAGGCTATTTATGATCCGTGTTGAGAAAGTTCTGAGTAAACGCGAACTTAAAGAATTTATTGCTTTCCCCTCGCAACTGTTTCGCGATGATCCGAACTGGATTGAGCCGCTGCATGTAGAGCGCGAAGAGCATCTGTCAAAGAAGAATCCCGGCACCGACCACATTGAATGGCAGGCATGGGTGGCCAAAAAACAGGGCAAAGTCGTTGGGCGCATCACGGCGCAAATCGATGCTCTGCACCGGGAGCTGCATGGCGAGGATACCGGCCATTTCGGCATGATTGACGCCGTTGACGATCCCGCTGTTTTCAGCACCTTATTCACGGTGGCGGAGGAGTGGCTGAGGTCGAAAGGCGCGCGCAAAATCACCGGGCCGTTCAGCCTCAATATCAATCAGGAAAGCGGCCTGTTGGTCGAAGGGTTCGATACGCCGCCTTCCGCCCTGATGACGCACGCGAAGCCCTACTATGCGGCGCAAATAGCGCAGCAGGGCTACAGCGAAGGGATTGATTTGCTTGCCTATTGGATGAAAAGAACCGACCTGCATTTTTCGCCGTCGTTAACCCGGATGATGGATCAGGTGCGCAAAAAGGTGACCGTTCGCCGCCTCAACCGCAAGCGCTTTCGCGAGGAGATGCAGGTGCTGCGCGAGGTGTTCAACTCCGGATGGCAGCATAACTGGGGGTTTGTCCCGTTCACCGAGCACGAGTTCGCCACCATGGGGGATCAGCTGAAGTTCCTGGTGCCCGACGATATGATCCATATCGCCGAGGTGGATGGCGCCCCCTGCGCCTTTATCGTCGGTCTGCCGAACATCAACGAAGCGATTGCCGATCTGCAGGGGCGGTTATTGCCGTTCGGCTGGGCGAAGCTCTTGTGGCGGCTGAAAGTCAGCGGCGTGCGCACCGCGCGCGTGCCGTTGATGGGCGTGCGCCAGGAATATCAATTCAGCCGCATCGGGCCGATTATTGCGCTGTTGCTGATTGAGGCGCTGCGCGAGCCTTTTGCCAAGCGCAATATCGACGCGCTGGAAATGTCGTGGATCCTGGAAACCAATACCGGCATGCGGACGATTTTAGAACGCATCGGCGCGGTTCCCTATAAGCGCTACCGCTTGTACGAGAAAACGCTTTAACCGGCTGATAACGCATCGCCTTTTCACGTTCTCAGAATAATAACCGCGCCGGGGCATTTTCGGGCGGTGCCGTTTCAGGGGCAGGGTGACGGCGCGTGAGTGAATGCATCGTCGCCGCAAAGAGAACGGTTAAGGCCTTTAATTAATAAACTAGAGATAAATTCACGCCGCGTGATTTATTCACGAGTGATTGTGGCAGTATTGACGAGAGCTGATTGCATGCCTGTGGAAAAGAAAAAAGGAATAAGCCGATTAACCTACAGCATAAGGAATTCCTGGGCCGGATTTATTGACGCCGTGCTTACCGAAGATGCGTTTCGCCAATTATTGGTTATTAACGCCATTTTACTGGTTGTTACATTTGGTTTAGATATTACAAATATAGAACGGCTGTTATTAATCGCCTGCAGTTTTCTGCTATTGGTGGTTGAGCTGCTTAATACGGCGATTGAAACCGTGGTCGATCGCATTTCGCTGGAATTACATCCGTTATCCAAACGCGCTAAAGATCTGGGCGGCGCTGCGCAGCTGGTGGCGGTGGTGATGACTATCATTATTTGGGGAATGGTGCTGCTGGGGCGATAAGGGCTTGGGTGGCTCAATTGCCAGGCCGGTTGCCATGGTGCTATAAGCGGTTATCATCGATGTTTTGCGTTCAGCAAGGAGAGTCGGCCGCTATGCCCGTGAATTTTGATCTCAACGATCTTTATGCCTTCCGCGCGCTGGTGGAGTACGGCAATTTTCGGCTGGCAGCAGAATCCATCTGCCTGTCGCAGTCGGCCCTGAGCCGCAGGATTGAGAAGCTGGAAAACGCGCTGGGCAGCAAACTGTTCGATCGTACTACCCGGCGCGTGACGCTGACGCTGTACGGGCAGGCGTTTGCCGAGCGTTCGGATCAGCTGCTGATGAATGTCGAAGCGGTGTTGGCCGATATCGATAAGGTCAGCCAGGAGCGTACCGGGCTGGTCACCGTCGCCACGGTGCCGTCGGCGGCCTACTATTTCATGCCCGACGTGATACGCCGTTTCCGGCTTCGCTATTCGCGCGTGCGCGTCAAGCTGATCGACGGCAGCGCGGGCAATGTGATTGAGGCGGTCACCGGCGGCCAGGCTGACTTCGGCATCTGCTTTGCCGGGCGGCTGCAGCCTAACCTTGAATTTGTGCCGTTGGTGGGGGACGTTTACGTGGCCGCCTGCCGGCGCGACCATCCGCTCGCCGCTAAAAAGAGCCTCACCTGGCGGGAATTTTATCAGCAGGATTACGTGTCGCTGGATAAAACCTCCGGCAATCGCAATCTGCTTGATCAGCGCCTGGAACACCTCGTGCCGGAGCGCCCCAGCGTGTGCGAAACTCGCCATGTGACGACCATGCTGGGCATGGTTGAGGCGGGCATCGGCATTGCCGCCGTGCCCGCCATGTCGATGCCCGCTTCAGAGCATTCGGTGTTGACGTCGGTGCCGCTGGTCGAGCCGGTGGTGAAACGCACCGTGGGCCTGATCCGGCGCGGCGGCCGCATGCAGTCTTTCGTCGCCGCCGAGTTGGAAAAGCTGATTACTGAACAGTATCACTCTGCCTGACCGGCTGCTGCGCCGGCACGCTTCGCATGCCGGTCGCGCGAATGGTCGGCTGTGCCTGAGAGGAGGCGAGGAACTCTAGCAGCGCTTTGCCTTCGCGGCGATGTTCCGCCTTGGCGATTACCGCGCCGGCGAAGCGGGTGATGTACTGCACGTTTTCCGGCAGTTCGCCGATAAAGGTGACGCCCGCCACGGGCAGCAATTCGCTGACCTGCTGGAAGCCCAACGCGTATTTCCCCTGCGCCACTTCAGAGGCCACCGGAATGCGCTCAACCATGTGCGCTTTTCCTTTCACCTGTTCCTCGATGCCCAGCTTTTTGAACAGTTGGCCGCTGACGTAGCGGCCGCTGGCGCTGTCGGAATAGGCGAAAGAGTCGGCTTGCAGCAAGGCATTACGCAGCTCGGCATCCGTTTTTATCGCCGGCTTGGGCGCGCCCTGTTTCACCACCATGCCGATCGGCGAATCGGCCAGCTCCACGCGCGAACCCGGCTGGATCCAGCCGCCTTTGTCCAGTTGGGTCAGCGCGTCGCCCACCATGATCACCACATCGGCTTGCTCTCCGCGCGCCAGCCGCGCGGGGATCGCCTGCGGCGTTTTCCCCATGGAAGGGCCGGACACCAGAATGATTTTGTCGCCGCTTTGGGCTTCATATTCCGGGGCCAGTTTCTCCAGCGCGGCCTTGAAGCCGCCGGAGATCATCACGGTCATGTCTTTGGCCAGCGCCGCGGTGCTGAAGGAGGCGCACACCAGCGCGGCGAGGATCGAACGAGTGAGTTTTTGCATGGCATGATTCCTTATGGCGATGGCGCGTTAGCGTGCGGTTTGCAGCGGCATGGCGATGCGGCGATACAGATACAGCGTCGCCAGCAAGGCGCACAGCGCGGCGAAGCTCATCCAGTAGCCCGGGGAAGCCTTATCGCCGGTGTATTCGATCAACGCGGTGGAGATCACCGGCGTAAAGCCGCCGAACACCGCCGTTGCCAGGCTGTAGGCCAGCGAGAACCCGGCCACCCGCACTTCCGTTGGCATGATCTCGGTTAAGGCCGGGATCATGGCGCCGTTGTAGAGGCCGTAAATGAAGGACAGCCACAGCAGCACGGCCAGCATCATGCTGAAGCTGGGGGCGGCGGCGAGCAGGCTCAGCGCCGGGTAGGCGGTGGCCAGCGTCAGCAGCGTCATGGCGACCAGCACCGGCTTGCGGCCGAAGCGATCCGACAGCGCACCGCCGATGGGCAGCCAGATGAAGTTGGAAATCGCGACCAGTAAAGTGACCAGCAAGCTGTCGGAGGCGCTGAGCAACAGCACCTTTTTGCCGAAGGTCGGCGCATACACGGTGATCAGGTAAAACGCGGTGGTGGTCATGGCGACCATCAGCATGCCGGCCATCACCACCGGCCAGTTTTTCAGCAGGGTTTTAAACACGTCGCGCATCGCCAGGTGGTGGCGGCGGGCGGTAAATTCCTGCGTCTCTTCCAGCTTGCGGCGCAGCAAGAAGATGAAGGGAACAATCAGGCAGCCGAACAGGAAAGGCAGGCGCCAGCCCCATTCGCGAATGGCGCTTTCTTCCAGCGCCGCATTGAGCGCGAAGCCCATGGCCGCCGCCACCATGATCGCCACCTGCTGGCTGCCGGACTGCCAACTGGTGTAGAAGCCCTTACGGCCCGGCGTGGCGATTTCGGCCAGATAGACGGACACGCCGCCCAGCTCCGCGCCCGCCGAGAAGCCTTGCAACAGGCGCCCGCACAGCACCAGCAGCGGCGCCCAAAGCCCGATGCTCTGGTAAGAGGGGATCAGCACGATCAGGAAGGTGCCAGCGGCCATGATCGACAGGGTGACGATCAGCCCTTTGCGGCGGCCGACTTTATCGATGTAGGCGCCCAGCACGATGGCGCCAATGGGGCGCATCAGAAAACCTGCGCCGAATACCGCGAAGGTCATCATCAGCGAGGCGAACTCGCTGCTGGCCGGGAAAAAGGTGTGTGCGATGTAGGTGGCGTAAAAGCCGAACAGAAAGAAGTCGAACTGTTCCAGAAAGTTGCCGGAGGTGACGCGCAGGATCGCGCCGGTTCTGGCCCGGGTGGTCATGGGTGAGGTAGAGGAATGCATCTTTATCTCCAGTTTGTTATGGGCGCCTGACGCCGCGCCTGTTGCTGAAGACTCGCTCAGGAAAATAAACTAAATAAGCGCAATAAACGCATGGCGCGATGCGTTTGGCGCATCAATCTCCGTTAACAATGTTGCCTAACCTGATGTAACGTGGCGTTAACAAACTTATCGCTCGCCGCCCGCGGCGCAGAGCGCCGAAAACGTTATGCGCATTTTGTGACAGGGTTCATAAAGGGGTGGCGGGGAAACGCCCCGTGCCCTCTGACCGATTGTCCGTTACCGCTCGTAAAAAGGTGAATGTCTCGCACTGCGTTTGCAAAATGTCCGGATGTACGTTCAGCCTTGCAGTAACCACGAATGCTTTTGCATGCCATTCTGACGCCTCTCTGCTATAGCTTTACATCTATATAGTTGTTGATCTATATTTGCAGGGAGGTCCCGTGTGGGAAATTAAAACAACGGATGCGTTTGATAACTGGTTTAGCTCACTCCACGATGCCGATCGGGCTGGCGTGCTTGCCGCATTGATGATCCTGCGGGAAAAGGGGCCGGGGCTGCCCAGACCCTATGCCGATACGGTTAAAGGTTCGCGTTACAGCAATATGAAAGAGCTGCGCATTCAGAGCCGTGGCGAACCGTTGCGGGCATTCTTCGCCTTCGATCCGTACCGTATCGGCATTGTACTTTGCGCGGGCAATAAAGCCGGTAATGAAAAACGTTTTTACGATCGGATGATTCAGGCGGCCGATCGGGAATTCACGAACTGGCTGAACACATTAAACGAGAAGGAGTGACGCGATGGGCAGAACGCTGGAACAGCTTATTGCGGATGAAAAGCCCGAGGTCGTGGCCAAAGCGCAAGCGCTGGCGGCTGACATCATGCTGAACATCCACCTTGCCGAGCTGCGCGAGAAGGTGCAGAAAACGCAGGTTGAAATGGCGCAGGCGCTGGGTATCCGGCAACCGACCGTTGCCGTGATGGAAAAACCGGGCCGCGATCTGAAACTGTCTTCGCTCAAACGCTATGTTGAGGCGGCCGGCGGCAAGCTGCGCCTGGATGTTGAACTGCCGGACGGCTCTCACTACGAATTTGTGCTGTAAGCGCTAACGGCAAAAAAGCAAAAATCCCGCTCGGGTTTCCCTGAGCGGGCTGTTCGCAATATGGCGCCCCCGATATCAGGAGGCAGCTGTGAAAGCAAAGAGGCTCAAGGCGTGCTGGCTGTATGGGCGCTGCCGTTTGAGCCAGATAGCGTTAACAAGCCACCCGCCGTATCTTCGCGATAAACCATCCCCTGCTCAAAGCTGAAACGATACGACTTATGTTGATTAATCGCTCATTTAACGTGCAATAACTCAACGTGTTTCATTAAAACTGCGAACAAATTCGTATTTTTATCGCACTATTTATTCAAATATTCTCCCGGTGAAGTTCATCACATTTCTTTAACCTGCTTAACAGTAGATTTCTCTCGTGAGTAAAAAAATCGATTCAGCTAAAGGGGAAGGGAAATGAAGAAAACGTGGGTTATGGCGGTGTTTTCGGCCCTGATTTCAGGGCAGGTGGCGGCGCAGAGTTGGGTGCTGACCAGCGCTGAAGATGGCGTGGAGAAAGGAAACTGGAAGATTTCGAGTGAGGCGCTGAAGGTTAAGGATAAAACGTTCAGCATTGAGCAGAAAGTGTTGCACGGCGGCAAGCAAGAAGGCAGCAAAGTCGTGATTATCCGCAGCGAGGATGGCCTGACCATCACGCTGAGTCCCACGCGCGGCATGAACCTCCTGCGGGCGGAAGGATTTGGCGCGAAAATGGGGTGGGATTCTCCGGTCAAAGAGGTGGTCAACCCCGCCTTTATCAACCTGGAAAGCCGCAATGGGCTCGGCTGGCTGGAAGGTTTCAATGAGATGATGGTGCGCTGCGGCTATGAGTGGACCGGTCATCCGGTGACCGAAGGAGGGCAGATTTACACCTTGCACGGTAAAGCGGGCAATACGCCGGCCTCACTGGTTGAGGTCGAGGTAGCGGATACGGCGCCGTATGAAATTCGTATTCGCGGCCTGATCAAAGAGAGCACATTCAAAAAAGCCGATCTGCAAACCCTGACCGAACTGCGCTACGTACCTGGCAGCAACAGTTTCAGCCTGCATGATGTGTTAACCAACCGGGCGGATTATCCCCACGACTACCAGATTATCTACCACAGCAATTTCGGCGCGCCGATTCTGGAAAATGGCGCCCGCTTCCTGGCGCCGATGGCCAGCATCAGCCCGTTTAACGACTATGCCAAAGCCGGGTTGAAGACCTGGGGAACCTATGCCGGCCCCACCAAAGGGTTCGATGAAATGGTCTTTAACATTAAGCCATTATCGGATCCGAATCATCAGACACTGGCGGCGCTGGTCAATCACGCGGGCGACAAAGGGGTGGCGATTCAGTTCGATACCCGCCAATTGCCCGTCCTGACGCTGTGGAAGAATACCGATACGTTAAAACAGGGATATGTGACGGGGATTGAGCCGGGCACCAGCTATGCCTACCCGGTCACCATCGAGCGCGAACAAAAACGCGTTAAGCAATTGCAGCCTGGCGCCAGTGCGCAGTTTGATCTGACCTATACCTTGCTGCACAGCAAAGCGCAGGTGGCGGATCTGGAGAGGAAGATTGCTGATATTCAGGGTAAGGTAAAAATTGATGAAAATGCCGCGCCGATAGCCAAAGAGTAACGTTTCCTGTCGACGCATTTAGCGTTAAAGCAAAAAGCCCGCTCGGGTTTCCCTGAGCGGGCTTTTCTAAATATGGCTCCTCTGACTGGACTCGAACCAGTGACATACGGATTAACAGTCCGCCGTTCTACCGACTGAACTACAGAGGAATCGTGTGAACGGGGCGAATAATAGCGGGGCGCCTGGGGTTTGTCAAAGCGCTAAACTGCAAAAAAAGCGCGTTTGCTGAGGGAATGAGCACCTTGCGCTGTTTTTCGGCATTTTTCATCGCTATGCGCTGATTTTTGCATCCCAAATCGTTTTGACGTCGTTTGCACAAGCCGTTGCACGGCGATGGTGCAGGGTCACTCTCGCTATCCTGCACCTTCCCTCTTGGCCGTACGGCTTATCCCCCGTTAACCCCGTCAAACGCCGCGCCGCAACTGATATGTAGGATGAATAAGCAAACAATATGTATTCGTCGTCACAATGGCTGGATTTTTGCTTACCCATTTTTGGGGAATGCGACTGCGCTCTCAAGAAAATTATTTTCCCCGTCTACACATAAAGTGAAAGTTCCGCGCCCCAGGGCGTTCCGCTACACCAGTGCTGAGGAAGATAACAATGTCATCGAAATTGATAAAAAGTCCGCTCGCTGCTTTGCTCATCGGTTGTTTAGGTACGGCGTTTTCCGCGCAGGCCGATATCGTCATCGGCGTCGCCGGGCCGTTCTCCGGGCCGAACGCCACCTATGGCGATCAGTATTGGCGCGGCGCTTCGCAGGCGGCGGCGGACATCAACGCCGCCGGCGGCATCAAAGGGGAAAAAATCAAGCTGGTGCAGGGGGATGACGCCTGCGA
The DNA here is from genome assembly GCF_040280225.1 of Serratia sp. SM04. Taxonomy (NCBI): domain Bacteria; kingdom Pseudomonadati; phylum Pseudomonadota; class Gammaproteobacteria; order Enterobacterales; family Yersiniaceae; genus Serratia; species Serratia sp. SM04. The sequence goes on from NZ_JBEOQT010000021.1 coordinate 725,026, forward strand.
ACCGAAACAGGCGGTCGCGGTCGCCAACCGGCTGGTGGATCAGGAAAAGGTCTCGGCGGTGGTCGGCCACTTCTGCTCCTCTTCTACCATGCCCGCCTCCGAGGTGTATGACGAGGCCGGCATCATCGCCATCACCCCCGGCTCCACCAACCCGCAGATCACCGAGCGCGGCATGAAGACCATGTTCCGCATGTGCGGGCGCGACGATCAGCAGGGCGTGATCGCCACCAACTACATGCTGGACACCCTGAAGGCCAAGCGCATCGCGGTGATCCACGATAAAGACACCTATGGCCAGGGGCTGGCGGACGCGGCGAAGGCGGCGATGAACAAGCGCGGGGTCAAGGAAGTGCTGTATGAGGGGCTGTCGCGCGGCGAGAAAGACTTCAACGCGCTGGTGACCAAGATCGCCTCGGTCAAGCCGGACGTGGTCTACTTCGGCGGCTGCCATCCGGAAGCCGGGCCGCTGGTGCGCCAGATGCGCGAGCAGGGCGTGACCGCCAAGTTCTTCTCCGGCGACTGCGTGGTGACCGAAGAACTGGTGACCGCCGCCGGCGGGCCGCAGTACACCAACGGCGTGCTGATGACCTTCGGCAACGATCCGCGTCAGATCCCGGAAGGCAAGGCGGTGATCGCCAAGTTCCGCGCCAGCGGCTTTGAGCCGGAAGGGTACACCCTCTACTCCTACGCCTCGATACAGGCGATCGCCGCCGCCTTCAACGCCACCGGCGGCAAAGACAGCGCCAAGGCCGCCGAATGGCTGAAGTCGCACGATGTGGATACCGTGATGGGCAAAAAAGCCTGGGACCAGAAGGGCGACCTGAAGGTCTCGGACTACGTGGTCTACCAATGGGATGACAAGGGCAAATATCACCAGCTGTAAACGGCCGAACCTTGAAGTTGTAACCCTATGACCGACGGGCTCGCCGCTCTGGCGAGCCCGTTCCGCGATGACCTTTGGGCCGCGTCGGACTGCGTTGGCGGCCTTACCAGGCGAGACTGCTCATTATGGATGTATTCTTTCTGCAACAGCTGATCAACGGCCTGACCCTCGGTGCGGTGTATGGCCTGATCGCCATCGGCTACACCATGGTTTACGGCATCATCGGCATGATCAACTTCGCCCACGGCGAGGTGTACATGATCTCCGCCTACCTGTGCGCCATCGGCTTGGCGCTGCTGTCGTTCTTCGGGCTGCACTCGTTCCCGCTGCTGATCCTCGGCACGCTGGTGTTCACCATCGTCATCACCGGGGTGTACGGCTGGGTGATCGAGCGCATCGCCTACAAGCCGCTGCGCAACTCCACCCGCCTGGCGCCGCTGATCTCCGCCATCGGCATGTCGTTAATCCTGCAAAACTACGCGCAGATAAGCCAAGGGCCGCGCCAGCAGGGCATCCCAACGCTGCTGAGCGGCGTGTTCCGCCTGGAGTTCGACGGCGGCGTGGTGCAGATCACCTACACCAAGGTGTTTATTCTGGTGGCGTCGCTGCTCGGCATGGCGATCCTCACCTACATCATTCAGCGTACCCGGCTAGGGCGCATCTGCCGCGCCACCCAGCAGGATCGCAAAATGGCTTCGATTCTCGGCATCAATACCGATCGGGTGATCTCGCTGGTGTTCGTGATCGGCGCCGCCATGGCCGGGCTGGCCGGGGTGCTGATCACCATGAACTACGGCACCTTCGATTTTTACGTCGGCTTTATCATCGGCATCAAGGCCTTCACCGCCGCGGTGCTGGGCGGCATCGGCTCGCTGCCGGGTGCCATGCTGGGCGGATTGCTGCTCGGGGTGGCGGAGGCGCAGTTCGCCGGCATGGTGAACTCGGATTACAAGGACGTGTTCTCCTTCGGGTTGCTGGTGGCGATCCTGATCTTCCGTCCGCAGGGCCTGCTTGGCCGGCCGCTGATCGCCAAGGTTTAAGGAGAACGCCATGTCGCAATCCGTGATCCACGGCGGGCTGGACGTTAAACGCAGCCTGCTGGACGCCGTCTTGGCCGGGCTGATCGCCCTGATCGTGTTCGGGCCGATCGTCGGCATCGTGCTGAACGGCTACAGCTTTAACTTCGAACCGCACCGGCTGGTGTGGATTATCATCGCGGTGATGGCCGGGCGGCTGCTGCTGAGCCTGTTCCTGCAAACCGCGCCGGGGCGCAGGGTGCTGGCGCGCTTCGACGGTGGCAACGACGGCGTTTACGTGCGGCCGCTGGGCTATAAATCCAACCTGCGCTGGCTCCTGCCGCTGATGGCGGCGATCGCGCTGCTGTTCCCGTTCGTCGCCACCAAATACCTGCTGACGGTGGCGATCCTCGGCCTGATCTACGTGCTGCTCGGCCTGGGGCTGAACATCGTGGTCGGGCTGGCGGGGCTGCTCGATCTGGGGTACGTGGCGTTTTACGCCATCGGCGCCTACGGGCTGGCGCTGGGCTATCAGTACCTCGGGCTGGGCTTCTGGGCGATGCTGCCGCTGGGGGCGCTGATGGCGGCGCTGGCCGGCGCGCTGCTGGGCTTTCCGGTGCTGCGCATGCACGGCGACTACCTGGCGATCGTCACGCTGGGGTTCGGTGAGATCATCCGGCTGGTGCTGAACAACTGGATGTCGCTCACCGGCGGGCCGAACGGCGTCTCGGTGCCGGCGCCGACGGTGTTCGGCCTGGAGTTCGGCCGGCGCGCCAAAGACGGCGGGGTGCCGCTCCACGAGTTTCTCGGCATCGATTACAACCCCAACCTCAAGTTCATTTTCATCTACGCGGTGCTGTTTTTGGTGGTGCTGCTGGTGCTGTACATCAAGCACCGGCTGACGCGCATGCCGATCGGCCGCGCCTGGGAGGCGCTGCGCGAGGATGAGATCGCCTGCCGCTCTCTCGGGCTGAACCACGTGCTGGTGAAGCTGTCGGCCTTTATGCTGGGCGCCTCCACCGCCGGGCTGGCGGGGGTGTTTTTCGCCACCTATCAGGGTTTCGTCAACCCGACCTCGTTCACCTTCTTCGAGTCGGCGCTGATCCTGGCGATCGTGGTGCTGGGCGGCATGGGCTCCACCCTCGGCGTGGTGCTGGCGGCCTTCGTGCTGACGGTGGCGCCGGAGCTGCTGCGCAGCTTCGCCGAATACCGGGTGCTGCTGTTCGGCGTGCTGATGGTGGCGATGATGATCTGGCGGCCGCGCGGGCTGGTGCGCATCAGCCGCGCCAGCTTCGCCGAGCGCAAGGGGGTGGCGCCATGAGCGACGCCATTTTGCGGGTGGAGCACCTGATGATGCGCTTTGGCGGCATCAAGGCGCTGAACGACGTCAATCTGGAGGTAGAGCGCGGCTCCATCACCGCCCTGATCGGCCCCAACGGCGCCGGCAAGACCACGGTGTTCAACTGCCTGACCGGCTTTTACCGCGCCAGCGGCGGCGCGATCCTGCTCAATACTCACAAGCGGCCGACCGACGTGATCCAGGTGCTGGGGCAGAAGTTCCGCGCTGGCGACTGGATACGCCCGAAGCGGCTCGGCTCGCGCCTCTATTACAAGATGTTCGGCGGCACTCATTTGGTCAACCGCGCCGGGCTGGCGCGCACCTTCCAGAATATCCGCCTGTTCCGCGAAATGTCGGTAGTCGAGAACCTGCTGGTGGCGCAGCACATGCAGAGCAACCGCAACCTGATCGCCGGGGTGCTGAATACGCCGGGCTACCGCCGGGCGGAGAGCGCCGCGCTGGATCACGCCTTCTACTGGCTGGAGGTGGTGGATCTGGTGGACTGCGCCAACCGGCTGGCGGGGGAGATGTCCTACGGTCAGCAGCGGCGGCTGGAGATCGCGCGCGCCATGTGCACCGCGCCGGAGATGATCTGCCTCGACGAGCCGGCCGCCGGGCTGAACCCGGTGGAAACGGCCACGCTGAGCCGCATCATCCGTTTCCTGCGCCAGCATCACGGCATCACGGTGCTGCTGATCGAGCATGACATGGGCATGGTGATGGAGATCTCCGATCGGGTGATCGTGCTCGATCACGGCGACGTGATCGCCCGCGGCACGCCGCAGGAGATCCAGCACAATGAGGCGGTGATCGCCGCCTACCTGGGCGCGGACGAAGAGGAGCTGGCGGGATGAGCGAAGCGATGCTGGAATTTCGCGAAGTGGACGTGTTTTACGGGCCGATCCAGGCGCTGCGCAAGGTGTCGCTGCAGGTCAACGCCGGGGAGACGGTGGCGCTGATCGGCGCCAACGGCGCGGGAAAATCCACGCTGTTGATGTCGATCTTCGGCCAGCCGCGCATCGCCGGCGGGCAGATCCTGTTTGGCGGCGAGGACATCAGCCGCCGCTCCACGCACTACGTGGCGGCCGGCGGCATCGCGCAAGCGCCGGAAGGGCGGCGCATCTTTCCGGACATGAGCGTGGAGGAGAACCTGCTGATGGGCACCATCACCGTCGGCAACCGCTATCTGGCGGAGGATCTGCAGCGCATGTTCGAGCTGTTTCCGCGCCTCAAGGAACGGCGCAACCAGCGAGCGATGACCCTGTCCGGCGGCGAGCAGCAGATGCTGGCGATCGCCCGCGCGCTGATGAGCCGGCCGAAGCTGCTGCTGTTGGACGAGCCGAGCCTGGGGCTGGCGCCGATCGTGGTGCGGCAGATCTTCGGCGTGCTGCGCGAGCTGACCCGCAGCGGCATGACGCTGTTTCTGGTGGAGCAGAACGCCAACCACGCGCTGAAGCTGTCCGATCGCGGCTATGTGATGGTCAACGGCCAGATCCGCCTCACCGGCAGCGGCCAGGAGCTGTTGAACGATCCGGAGGTGAGAAAGGCCTATCTGGGCGGCGGCTGAACGCCGCCCCAGGGGCAGGGAGGCCCGCTTCAGAACTGTTTCTGCATCCAGCGCACGTTCAGCCGCACCAGGGCGATGATGGCGCTGGAGAGCAGCCGCAGCCCGCCGGGCATGTCGCGGCGGCGGATGTCCAGCAGCAGCACGGTGCGCACCTGCGGGCTGTCGTTCCACACTTCGTGTTCGAAGGTGTCGTCCCACAGCATGAACTCCCCCTCGTGCAGCCGGTATTCGCGGCCGTCCACTTTCAGCACCGCCGCCGGCGCGCCGTCGGTGCGTTTGGGCATGTCCAGCACCAGATAGCCGCGCAGAATGCCGCGAAACGGTCCGCGGTGGGGCGGCACCTGCTTGCCGGGCGCCAGGAAAGAGAGCGAGGCGGACAGCACGTCCGGCGACGAGGCGATCAGCGCCGCCAGCGTCGGGCAGCGCGCCAGGTTGCGGGCGATCGGCTGGCCGTAGGCCTTCATGATGAACATACGCCAGTCGCGCGCGTCGTTGGCGGAGATCGATTCCTGCTGGATCATGATCTCGTGAAAACGGGGAATATTGTGCAGATCGTGGGCGACGGTCAGCGCCTCTTCGCGGATCTGCCGCCATTGGGCGGTGAAACGTTCGGCGTCGGGGAACAGCGCGGCGCTGTCGAGCACCGGCTTGCCCTGAATGCGGCGATCGTAAACATTGCGCAATGCGAGCACGGACCAATCATAAATCGCGGACATAATGACCTCGCCTCAGAAAACGCCAAATGGACACTGCGCGCGGTTCTTCGGCGCGGCGCGTTGTCTGCGGCGGCCGGAGGGGAAGAGCGGCAGGAAAAATTGGTACGCTTCAATAGATTAGCACAGCATTTGTGCAACCGTGTGTCTGCGAATGTGTCGAAATGCGGCGAAAAAAACCACACAATTAAAGTGTGACGCGTATCGCATTTAGCGGGCCGGTTGGTTAAAATATCGCGACTTGCCCGCACCTGTCCGGATTTTGTTTACCATGGAACACGCTCCCGTTTCGCGCTCAACCGCCTGGTTGCGCGTGGTTATCCTCGCCGTCTCGGCCTTTATCTTCAACACCACCGAATTTATTCCGGTCGGTCTGCTGAGCGACATCGCCGCCAGCTTCTCGATGCAAACCGAACAGGTCGGCCTGATCATCACCATCTACGCCTGGATCGTCGCCGCCGCCTCATTGGCGTGCATGCTGCTGACCAGCAAAATCGAGCGCCGCAAGCTGCTGATCGGCGTGTTCATGCTGTTTATCGCCAGCCACGTGCTGACCGCCGTGGCCTGGAACTTCACCACGCTGGTCATTTCGCGCGCCGGCGTGGCGCTGGCGCACTCGGTGTTCTGGTCGATCACCGCCTCGCTGGCGATCCGCGTGGCGCCGCCGGGCAAGAAAGCCCAGGCGTTGAGCCTGCTGGCGGGCGGCACCGCGCTGGCGATGGTGCTCGGGCTGCCGCTCGGGCGGGTGGTGGGGCAGCTGCTCGGCTGGCGCATGACCTTTATCGGCATCGCGGTGTGCGCCACCCTGGCGCTGGTGCTGCTGTGGCGCCTGCTGCCGGTGCTGAAAAGCGAGCACTCCGGTTCGCTGGCCAGCGTGCCGCTGCTGTTCAAACGCCCGGCGCTGCTGGCGCTGTACATGCTGACCGTCATCGTGGTGACGGCGCATTTCACCGCCTACAGCTACATCGAGCCGTTTATCCAGACCGTGGCCGGGCTGTCGGAGAACTTCACCACGCTGATGCTGCTGCTGTTCGGCGCCGCCGGCATCGTCGGCAGCCTGCTGTTCAGCCGCTACAGCGAGCGTTTTCCTTCCGGCTTCTTTATCGGCGCCATCGCGCTGCTGGCCTTGAGCCTGCTGCTGCTGTTGCCGGCCGCCGGCAGTGAAAGCCACCTGACGGTGCTGTGCATCTTCTGGGGCATGGCGATCATGGCCATCGGCCTGTCGATGCAGGCCAAAGTGCTGAGCCTGGCGCCGGACGCCACCGACGTGGCGATGGCGATCTTCTCCGGCCTGTACAACTTCGGCATCGGCAGCGGCGCGCTGCTGGGCAACCAGGTGAGCCTGCATCTGGGCATGGGCAACATCGGCTTCGTCGCCGCGCCGCTGGCGCTGATCGCCCTCGGCTGGTGCCTGCTGAGCTTCTACCGCAGCGAACGGCTGCAGCAGCACCCCAGCCGTTAAGCCACCGATTCGGGATGCCGCTACGGCATCCCGCGTTGCATTTTCCTGCTATAAAACAGGCTGCTGCAGCGTTTTATGCTTAACTTTTTTTCATAGTCTGCTAATTAAAAATTTAACTCCGACGCCGCTTCGCTAGCATAGAAAGTCATCAAAAATGTTAATGCGAGGTTAACGGTGAGTGACTCTGTAGCGGCGTCGCCGATCCATGCGCGGGATTTGGCGGCCAGAATCGACGCCTTGCCCGCGTCGGCCGGCCTGTGGCGCTTTATCATTCTGCTGTCGCTGGGCGGCTTTTTCGAACTCTACGATCTGTTCCAAACCGGCTATATCAGCACCGGCCTTATCGCCGACGGCATTTTCCACACCGGCGCGCAGGGCGTCTTCGGCGTATCGGACCAGGCGGCCTTCGCCTCCGCCACCTTTCTTGGCCTGTTCGTCGGCGCCAGCCTGCTGAGCCCGTACGCCGATCGCTTCGGCCGCCGCGCCACATTTATGTTCGCCCTGATCTGGTATGGCGCCTTCTCGCTGCTGCTGGCGTTTCAACAGCAGGCGGAGTGGGTGATCTTTCTGCGCTTTCTGGTGGGCGTCGGGCTCGGCATCGAGCTGGTGACCATCGACACCTATCTGACGGAGTGGGTGCCTGCGCATCTGCGCACCCGGGCTTTCGCCTTCGCGTTCTTCGTGCAGTTCCTGTCGGTGCCGGCGGTGGCGCTGATGTCCTGGTGGCTGGTGCCGCAGACGATTTGGGGCCTGAGCGGCTGGCGCTACGTAGTGATCGCCGGCGCGCTGGCCTCGCTGGTGATCTGGCTGGTGCGCAAGGGGCTGCCGGAGTCGCCGCGCTGGCTGGTGCAGCAGCGGCGCTATGCGCAGGCCCGGCAGGTGATGCGGGATATGGAACGGCGCTGCGGCGTGGCGGCTACGGACTTCCCGTCGCGCCCGGTGGACGATGCTGAGGGGGCGCCGCTGCGCGGCCGCTTTCGCGACATCTGGGCGCCGCAGTATCGCGATCGCACGCTGATGCTGGTGGTGATGAACTTCTTTCAGGCCATCGGCTTCTTCGGCTTCGGCAACTGGCTGCCGGCGCTGCTGTCGGGCAAGGGCGCATCGGTCACCCACAGCCTGCTGTACGCTTTCTTCATCACGCTGGCCTATCCGCTGGGCTCGCTGCTGTGCAGCTTCTACGCCGACAAGATGGAGAATAAGTGGCAGATCGTGTTGTCTTGCCTGGTGACGGTGGTCTTCGGCTCGCTGTTCGCGCTGCAGAACAACCCGCTGTGGCTGATCCTGTGCGGCTTCTTCATCACCTGGTCCAACGCCTGGCTGACCTACAGCTACCACTCGTATCAATCCGAGATCTTCCCGACCCATATTCGCGCCCGCGCCGTCGGTTTCTGCTACTCCTTCAGCCGGCTGTCGACGGTGTTCAGCAGCATCATCATCGGCATTATCCTGCAGTACGGCGGCTCGCTGGGGGTGATCGCGTTTATCGTCGCCAGCATGCTGATCGTGATGCTGGTGATCGGGCTGTTCGGCCCGAAAACGCGCGGTATCGATCTGGAAAACATCTGACGTTTTGCGCCGGCGGTGACGCCGGCCTCTTCAGCAAAAAAACTCGCGATCATGCGAAAATTATTCCGTTATCACTGCCTTTGCGCCTGCCGTACTGTTACCCGGTACAAAATCCAATTCAATACCGAGCGGGGAACACGTCATGAGCATCCTCACCGCGCCCGATGGCGCGCGCATTTTCTATAAGGATTGGGGCCGCGGCCAGCCGATCCTGTTCTCCCACGGTTGGCCGTTGTCCGCCGATGCCTGGGACAACCAGCTGCTGTTTTTCGGCCAGAGCGGGTTCCGGGTGATCGCCCACGATCGCCGCGGCCATGGCCGTTCCGATCAGACCTGGCACGGCAACGACATCAACCAATACGCCGACGATCTGGCTCTGCTGATCGAAACGCTGGATCTGCGCGATCTGATCCTGGTCGGCCACGCCATCGGCGGCGGCGAAGTGGCGCGCTACATCGGCCGCCACGGCAGCGATCGGGTGGCGAAGGTGGTGCTGGTGGGCGCCGTGCCGCCGCTGATGCTGCAAACGCCGGCCAACCCGGAAGGCGCACCGATGGCGGCCTTCGACGGCATTCGCAGCGGCGTGGCGGACAACCGCTCGCAGCTCTTCAAAGATCTGGCGGTGCCGTTCTACGGTCTCCACTGCGACGAGGTGGAGAGCAATGCGGGGCTGATCGACCACTTCTGGCTGATGGGCATGCAGGGCGGCATGAAAGGGCAGTACGACGGCGTGAGCGCGTTCTCCGAAGTGGACTTCACCGCCGATCTGCTGGCGATCGACAGGCCGACGCTGCTGGTGCATGGCGACGCCGATCAGATCGTGCCGATCGGCGCCTCGGCGCTGAAAGCCGCTAAGCTTATGCAACAGGCGGAGCTGAACGTTTACGCCGGCGGCGCTCACGGCTTGGCGCAGGTCGATCCCGATCGCTTCAACGCCGATCTGCTGGCCTTTATCCAGAATTCGCCGTTCTAAGGGGGCGCGATGAACCTGACTGCTATCGCCGCCCGCTGCGCGCAGCGGCTGCATGCGCCCGCGGTGCGCTGGCTGCTGCTGCTCGCCATTTGCGCCGCCTACATCCAGGGCGGGTTGGTCAAGGCGCTGAACGTCGAAGGCGCGGTTGCCGAGATGACCCACTTCGGCCTGCAGCCGGCGGCGCTGTTCGCCGTGCTGGTGACGCTGCTGGAACTGGCGGCGTCGGCGCTGATCCTGAGCGGCTTTTACCGCTGGCTCGGCGCGTTGGCGCTGGCCGGTTTCACCCTGATGGCGACGCTGATGGCCAATCCGTTCTGGCAGTTCGACGGGGCGGAACGCGGCCAGATGATGAACGGATTTTTTGAACACCTCGGGCTGGCCGGCGCGCTGTTGCTGGTGGCATTTAACGATTTGAAGGAGCGAACGGATGGCTGAACAGACGGAAAACAAGGCTGCGGCGGGCGGCTTCGCGCCGCTGAAAATCCCCTTATTTGCGGTGCTGTGGGGCGCCACGGTGCTCGGCAACGTCGGCAGTTTTATGCGCGATGTCGCCAGCTCGTGGCTGATTACCGATCTGTCGAGCAACCCTTCGGCGGTGGCGCTGATGCAGACCGCCGCTACGCTGCCGGTGTTCCTGCTGGCGATCCCGGCCGGGGTACTGTCGGACATCCTCGATCGGCGGCGCTTTCTGATCTTCGTGCAAATTTTGCTGGCCTGCGTCAGCGGCAGCCTGCTGCTGCTGTCGCAGACCGGTGCGTTGACGGTGGAATACCTGCTGGCGCTGACCTTTGTCGGCGGCATCGGTGCGGCGCTGATGGGGCCGACCTGGCAGGCGATCGTGCCGGAGCTGGTGCCGCGCACCGAGCTGAAAAACGCCGTGGCGCTGAATTCGCTGGGCATCAACATCGCCCGCTCCATCGGCCCGGCGGCCGGCGGCCTGCTGCTGGCCAGTTTCGGCGCCGGCGCGGCCTACGGCGCGGACGTGATGAGCTATGTGCTGGTGATCGCGGCGCTGCTGTGGTGGAAGCGGCCGAAGGCCGAGGACAGCGGCCTGTCGGAACACTTCTTCGGCGCCTTCCGCGCCGGCCTGCGCTATGCCCGTTCCAGCCGCGAGCTGCACGTGGTACTGCTGCGGGCAGCGGTGTTCTTCGCCTTCTCCAGCTCGGTCTGGGCGCTGCTGCCGCTGGTGGCGCGCCGCATGCTGGGCGGCAGCGCCGGTTTTTACGGCGTTCTGCTGGGGGCGGTAGGCGCCGGGGCGATCCTCGGGGCGATCGCGCTGCCGCGCCTGCGCCAGCGGCTGAATGCCGACGGGCTGGTGTTGCTGGCAGCGGTGCTGACCGCCGTGGTGATGGCGGCCCTGTCGCTGGCGCCGCCGCAGTGGCTGGCGGTGGTGCTGCTATTGGTGCTGGGTGCCGGCTGGATTATCGCGCTGACCACGCTCAACGGCGCGGCGCAGGGCGTGCTGCCCAACTGGGTGCGCGGCCGCGGCCTGGCCATCTACCTGATGGTGTTCAACGGCGCGATGGCGGCGGGCAGCCTGTTGTGGGGGCTGGTGGCGCAGGAGCTGGGCGTGGCCGCCACGCTGCTGGTCGGCGGCGTCGGCCTGCTGGCGGCGGGGCTGCTGTTCCACCGCCTGCGGCTGCCGACCGGCGAAGCCGATCTGCAGCCGTCGAACCATTGGCCGGAGCCGCTGGTCAACACGCCGGTCGAGAACGATCGCGGCCCGGTGATGATTCAGGTGGAGTACCGCATCCGCGAACAGGATCGGCCGCAGTTCTTGCGCACGCTGCTGATGCTGGAGCGGGCACGCCGCCGCGACGGCGCTTACGCCTGGGGCATCACCGAGCACACCGGCGATCCGGAATGCATCATGGAGTGGTTCCTGGTGGAGTCCTGGGCGGAGCACCTGCGGCAGCACCAGCGGGTGTCGCACGCCGACGCCGATCTGCAGCAGTCGGCGCTGCGCTTCCATATCGGGCCGGAGAAACCGGTGGTGCATCACTTCCTGTCGCTGGACAGGCGGCAGGTGAAGCATTAACTGCACGGCCAGGCGGTGAGAAGGTGCTATGCTTTTGGTCGGTTCGGCGGCGCGGCCGCCGTAAGACGAATGTAGTCAGCACAGGGAGACACATTGATGACGGCACCTTCTGCTTTTGCCCGCGAGCTTGGGCTGCGCTATCCGATCGTTCAGGGGCCGATGAACGGCGCGTCGCCGCCGGCGTTGGCGGTGGCGGTGAGCAACGCCGGGGCGCTGGGCTCGTGCGCGGCGGCGCTGTTTTCACCGGCGGTGATCCTCGAACGGGTGCAGCAGATCCGCGCGCAGACCGCCGGGCCGTTCAATATCAACCTGTTTCTGCTCGATGAGCAGCACCCGGATCTCGCTGAGCTCAAGCGCGCCCAGCACCTGCTGCGGCCGTTCCGCGAAGCGCTGGGGCTGAGCGAGCCGCCGATCCCCACCCAATTCGCCGAAAACAACCGTGACCAGATCGCGGCCTTGCTGGAGGCGGCGCCGCCGGTGGCCAGCTTCACCTTCGGCGTGCTGCCGCGCGCCACGGTCACGCAGTTCAAGAAGGCTGGCTCGCGGGTGATCGGCACCGCCACCACGGTGGCGGAAGCCCGCGCCTGGGAAGAGGCGGGCGCCGACTTCGTTTGCGTCTCTGGCTCGGAGGCGGGCGGCCACCGCCCGACTTTCCTTGGCGATATCGAGCAATCCTGCGTCGGCCTGATGGCCCTGCTGCCGCAGGTGGTGGCGGCGGTGAAGATCCCGGTGATCGCCGCGGGCGGTATCATGAACGGGCGCGGCATCGCGGCTGCGCGCTTGCTGGGCGCGCAGGCGGCGCAGCTGGGCACCGCGTTTCTGTGCAGCCCGGAGTCGGGCATCGCCGAAGCCTGGCGGGCGGCGCTGCGCAACGCCGGCGATGACAGCACGCGCCTGACGCGCGCCTTCAGCGGCCGCCCGGCGCGCGGCATCGTCAATGATTTCATGCGCCAGATGCGCGCGGAAGAGGCGCAAATCCTGCCTTATCCGGTGCAGAACGCGCTCACCGGCGATATCCGCCAGGCGGCGGCCAAGGCCGGGCGCGGAGAGTTTATGTCGCTGTGGGCCGGGCAGGGCGTGGGCCTGGCGCGGCCGATGCCGGCGGCGGAGCTGGTCGCCACCCTGGCGGCGGAGCTGGAGGCGGTGTGAGCTCGTCTGCGCGATTTGGGGGGAGCAACGGAGCCAAAACCGTTGTTTTCTGCCCCAGGGCTGGACTGAAAACCAATCTGGCGTGGAATTAGCCATCAACGAAAACGTCCAACAAACTCTCGTTTGTTGGACGCTGCTTAAAACGCACTTATGGAAGGCACTGGTAATTACTCAATACCGTATTTTTTCTCGGTTACGAATGCGGGTTCTTTCCAGTTTGGACCTCTTTTATAGCCACCTTTTCCATTAGATGATACATCCCCTTTTTCTCGCATGCTTTTCACTAATGAAATCAGTTCAATGTTTGATATACGTTTATTACCATACATAGTGCAATACCCATCTAATTGAGGATGAGATATCCCGTTTTCTTTTCGTCCCGACAAGAATAAAACTATGTCTCGGATTTGTTCATTTTCAAACATAGGTTTAAAATCAATCATATATAACCTCCAGATTTATTCATCACCAGCTTTTAATGCTTCTGGTGTATATAACAGAGAGCGATCGCTACTTAATTTGTAATCTTCCAACGTCGCCGTATGAGTGTTATTCCATGTAGCACCATCGTCATCAGGTGATATTCCATCAGGAACACCAACTGCTCTATAACGCTCCAATTCCCTGATTTCGTGGGTGTAAAAACGCTTGTCGGTATCGGTGGGCTGTATTTCTCCCTTCAGGATATTTTCCAGGCGGTCAATCATCACCTTGTTATCGGGAGATTCGCCAAACCGCTCGGTATGCAGCTTCACTTTGTCCACGCCGGCGCGGTCAATGGTGGCGGTTTTCCAGTCCAGATTCTGAATTGGGCCACCGGCCTTGTCCGTGTTGTAGTCGCGACCACTGTATTGCCCTTTAGCGTTAGTTTCACCATAGATACCACTGAGCATGACATAGACAGGCTCAACACCGGTTCCCGTTGCATCAGGCTGCCAGTAGATAAAATCCTGCAGTGGCATGTCATCTGCAGGGAACGTCGTCGTGACGATACTGTCGGCCTGCTTTATCTCCGTACCGGTATGCACCGGCGTTACCGGCGCTGCAGACGCAGGATTGCCGGTATGCCACGGACCCGACGGGGCGGTGCCCGGGTTTATCAAAATGGTTCGCCCCGGCGCACCGGCAACCGCCGGCAAGGTTATCCGGTCCAGGCCGGTTTTTTCATCGCGAACCGGCCGATACACCGGCACGGTAGCGGAGACGCCGCCCGTTCCTGTTTTGACCAGTATTACCTCTTGCTGACCGCTATTCCCTCTGCGAATAAACCCGCGCATCGGTAAATCGACCGTGGTCATTTCCGGCTGAATCGGTGTTTTCCCTGCGGCAACCAGGCTGGCCGGAACGGTAAACATCTGTGTTAAATCACGACCCAGCAATTTATCAATATCGCTCTGACTTTCACCGGCTTTCCCCGGCCAGAATCCGACAACGAAGGCGCCGACAGCCGGAGCTACCGCAGTGAGCGTGGTAACCCGGGAAACTTCGACGGCGCCGCGCCACACTCCACCGGATACCCAGCCGGCCAGCTCACTGGCGCTGGTCATCACGCTGTTGATCCATGTTGATAATTGTACCATACCGCCCGCGCGGTTGAGCACCATGACCCCGGCCGTGGCCATCGCGGCATTGGCCGCTTTTATCATGCCGGGTGTATAGACCGGGGCGTCCAGTACGCCGGCTTTGGCGAACAGCGCTTTCCGAGCTGCTTCAGCCTTGCGGGCTTCTTCAGCTCGACGGACTTCCTCTGCCTTACGGGCCTCTTCGGCTTTGCGGGCTTCTTCAGCTCGACGGGCTTCCTCTGCCTTGCGAGCTTCCTCAGCTTTGCGGACTTCCTCTTCCTTCTCACGCTGTTCATTTTCTAAATGTTCAATATTTTGTTTGGCTGTGTCAATTTCTGACTGTATTCTCTTCTCTTCTTCCAGTTTTTTACCCATTTCCTTTCTGTTTAATGATTGCTGCTCCCTAACCCAGGAGGTGGGCTTTTCTCTAGAGAAGAACCAGTCTTCATTATTCAGCTTTAAATATTCCTGATGTACTTTTCGTTTATTAGCTTCATTTCGAAGAATGGTAAGGCGTTCTTTACTTACCTTTAACTTGCTAATAATTACTTTTAGGTTTGCTTTCTCGAACTCAGTCAGTTGACTACTTTCAGCTTTCTTGCTTAATGCGTCAATATCCTTTTGAATTTCTTTAATTTGGTTGTCAATTTCATTTGCTTTATTAGCTGCAAACTGAATGGCTGTATCTGAATCCTCACGGTAACTCTCTTTTGCTTCATTACTGAATGGCGTGATATCATCATCTTCAGGAGCAAAAGCACTTATCGGTTTATTAATATCGGAAATTTTTTGATCCCAGATATGGGTAATATTACTCAATTCCTTCTGTCTATCAGGTAAACCCTCGCCAACCCATGCTTCTACAACCATATTGCTATCTGATAAGTCAAACCCTCGTTGCCACCCATGTCCATTCCACTTGTATCCCATTGAAGTCATTACATCGCGTTCATACTGCGTTGTATCTTCATATCGTGTCATAATCCGATCCCTCTTCAAATAGAACGATGTAATCGACGCGCAGCCGAGCTGCGAATAACGCAGACATTATTGAACCGGGAAGCAGCTTCTGCATTTACACCGCCTTGACGCTCCCTTCCTTTACCATCACCGTAATTAAATCCATTCATAATTGAGTTCCTTTCCGTCATCGTGTTGTAAGCGTGGTACTCGCCTGTAAAGGCGCTGAGAGGTATTCAGTGCTAACCCCCCAATATTGTTAATCAGGCGCGCTCAATGCCTTTTTCCAAGGCAACCAGTCGTCTTTCAAAAGCCTCTCGTTCTGCTTCGCGCAGTGAGCATTCTTCCTTAAGCGCTTCAACCAGCAACGCGACTACGCCGTTGATATTGATGCTGCGGGCGTCTTTCAGCACGCTGCCGTCATTGAGTTTCAGCTCGGTCTGGGTCACGGATTGGGGGAGAATTTCTTCCACTTCTTGTGCAATCACGCCGGCTTCCGGCACGCCCTGTTTGAGGTAGGTGTAGCCGCCGATGTTGGCCAGCTTGTCCAGGGCGCCGTCGATTGGGGTTATTTCCGTTTTCATACGGACGTCAGAGCTGATGTTCCACCCGCCGCCGGTGACGGCATAGCCGTCTTCTTTGAAAACGAACCAGCTATTTTTATTGCCGTCACTCACGTTAATGACCAGCTCGTTGTACTTCACATGGTCGTGGTGATAAATTTTTACGTGTTTATTACCTGGATTAGGTAAATAAAGCCCGTTGGTAAGGGATTCCTGCGATTTATCGACATTCTCAGGCGGGCTTGCAGTGAACCAGCCGTGAGCGTTGCGCTTGGTCAGTTGTCCAACAGACAGCTCGGCATTGGGTTTGACCCGGAGTTCATTCCAGTTTCCCTGCCAGTCGCGGTAAGAGAGCAGGCCATAATCCTCTTTGCCGGCGACCACGCGTGACCCCATCAGCATGGTTGTGGTGATATTACCGCTGGTAAATTTGGTATGTATAGTTGCCGCATTATAGACCTGCCCGTTGATAAGCGGAGCCGGGCCGGTGGTCGCAGTGGAGATGTCGGCATTATGCGAAACCATCGCCCCGCCGGAGATATCTACGCCGTTGCGCAGTGCCACCCGACCGGAAGCCAGATTGAACGAAAAGGGGCGCAGCGTGTTCCACTGCCCGTCCTGTGCCTGTCCGGTTGGTGTGGTCAGGGCATAAAAATCCTTGCCGTCGTTACGCAACATTACGCCGGTGTTGCCGTTGGCCAGTCGAAAGCCGTTGGCAGATTTGGAGACGATTTCACCGTCGCTGACGACCCGTTTGCGCAGTGTAGTCAGCGACTTTAGTTCGGTGATGTCGTCGTTGACGCCACTCTGTACCTGGGCATTTTTCTTTTGTTCAGCCATGATAATTCCTCAGTTTATTAATAAGTTCCTGCCATGGAAATGGCACATGGTAACGCTTTACAGACAGTTAACGACGCTGCGCATTTAAGACGAAGATGGTTAAAAATTACGAAAACTGTATGCATGAACAGTAGGTTATGAGCATCAGGAATAGATATCAAATGATAATGACTATCATTTGCTGTGTGATGGATGAGACAAGAAAGAAGAACGGATGATTTCTGGCGATGACGTAATAACTTATTGATTTATAGAATAATAGTCATTTAAATTGACTGCTTAAGTGCGTTTATTGTTCCGTTGCTCCTCACACCCATTTACTGCTTTGGTGATGTGGGAACCGCGCAAAAAACGCCATCGGCAGGCCTGAAAAGAGATAAACAGTCCGGCGTTCGCGCCGGACTGCGGATTTCTTGGCTAGACGAGAATATCGGCGGAAGCGTCGACCTGCCCCACGATTTTAACCAGGAAATCAGGCTGGTTATGGCCGGAGAGATTGATCGCCAGATCGGTGACATTCTGCTGCGAGTCATAATTCAGCGCCGCTTCATACAGCGAGCCGCTTAAATTATCGACGAAGTGCAACTCGCCCCCCTCGGCCTTAACCGTCTGGTTGAGCCACGACAGATCGATTTTATCCACCGCCGTTTGGAAATCACGGATCCAGTCCGGCGCGGCGGCCTGGCTGTCGTCGGCTGCGCTGAAGACGAAGGTGTCGGCGCCTGCATTGCCCCAGAGCTGATCGGCGCCGTCGGCACCGTAAATGATATCGTTGCCTGCGCCACCTTTGAGCGTATTGTTCAGTGCGTTGCCCACTAAGATATCGGCGCCGCTGCCGCCGATGATATTTTCAATCTGCGCGCCATAGGCGATGGCGATATTCGCCTTCAATCCGCCCACATCTGAGAATGAGCCTTCGTTAATGTTGATGCGCTGATCTTGGCTGTAGCCTGAAAAATCCAGCGTGTCGTTGCCGCCGGCATCCCAGATAGCCGCCACGATTTTGTCCGTGGACGCCTTAACGCTCAAAAAGTCTCGATCCGTATTCGAGTTGAAACCATAGGTGGTATCACCGGTGCGCGTGGTGGTGTTCGCGCCGTACAGCTTCTGAATGGCGGTAATATCATCCAGCTGCGGCCCCGAGGGCCATACGCCTTTATAGTCGGCGCCGGTGTTTTGTTCACTAAAATAGCTCATCAAAGAATATTGATGGTCGTCCTCATAATATTTCGCCGAGTTGGTGTAGGTGGGGTAGGTCGCGTTGGAGGCATCATAGTTTCCGGGGTGGGAGAGCCCGAGCGCATGCCCTATTTCGTGGGTCAGCGTATCCCTGGCATAGTTATTGGTCTGCGGATTCGAAGCGTCGTAGCCTTTGTTGCCGCTGATCCAGATGGTGCTTTTCAGGTCGTTTTGCGTACTTTCATAGGAGGTGTAATTGCCTCCGCTGGCCGCCTTATAAAAACCAAACTTTATATCAGCACTTTTGGCATCGGTGCCTTTGACCTCGGTGAAGGTGATATTGGCCACGTCTGACCAGGACTGCAATGAAAGCTTGGTTTGGGCCTGTTGGGCGGCGGTAAGTTGTGCGGATCCTGGCTTATCGCTGTCGGTATACACGGGGAAAGAGTAGGTTATTGTTGCCGCATGGTCAGTCACGCCTTTGCCATTGGCGGAATAATGGCTCCTCAGCAACAGATCTGAAACGTCTTCCGTGGCGTATGAAGGCTTGCTGCTTCCCTCGCGATCGCCTCTTTCATAATCGGTTAAATAATCTGAGATTTTATCGGTAGCTAATGACATATCAAACTCCTTTGGACGTTGACAATATTGCACTTAACGCTCTATATGCTCGTACACAGGTTTGAAAATAGGGGGGGTTATTGGGTTATCATTGGCCTTGCCTCCTTGGTCTGGCTTGAATATCGCACTCAAGCGGGATATGTCCTTATCATTAATCACGGTGAGGAATTAATGGCGCGCAATGGTTGGCTGAAAGCAGTATAGGCATAATTATTTTATTAATGAGTTATTCTTATATGAATCTTTTACATAAGATATATGTAAAAGGCGCACTTCAATAACCAGGTGGAATTAAATCTTTATTTAATATTACTCTGTAATTGGCTCGTGGAGTTTACGTAACTGATTTATCTTTTTGCTTTTCATTAATTTTCATCTGTGAATAGCGGCGAGTAGCCACCATTGCCGCAATGCATATAGGCGGCTACACGCCGGCGAACGTCATTAATTGAGTAAGGGATTATTAAGGGCGCCCGCGTACACCGATTAACTTGCCTGATAATTAAAAACTGTAGGTGCCCTGCGCCAGGATGAAGTTCATGTTTTTCAGCCCGGCATGCTGCTGCAGGCTGTGGCCGACGTCGAAGTAGACATAGGCCACCTTGAACTGGAGATCGCTGCGCGGCGTCCAGATGGTTTCGACCTGATACTGATTGCCGATAAAGCGCGAGCCCTGCGCGCTGCCCTTCACCGGGCGCATCGGCCCGAGGTAGAAGGCATCCTCGCGGCGTTGCCGCCACAACGCGTCCCAGCTGAAGTCGATGGCCAGGGTTTGCCACGGCGTAATCGTGACCGAAGGATGAATGGCGATCAGGTTAGCCGGCGCCACCAGCCCGTTTTCGGTCAGGTAGGGCAGCTTGGGGTACATGGCGTTAAAGGTATTGAGCTGCCCATCGTGACCGTTTTTATCGCCGCTGGCGATGCCAATCTTGCCGCCAAAGCGCGGCTGCCAGCGCCAGTCGCTCATCCTATACCCGGCGTGCGCCGACGCCGACCAGGCGCGGATGTCGCGCTGTTCTGCGCTGCCGAACTGCCAGGCGGCCTCGTTGTCCCAGTCGAATCCCTGCGCCGCGCCGAAAATGCGCGCGCCGACGGTATAGCGCCGCTCTTGCCCGCTGAGCTGCGCGTAGTGGGCATCGCTATCCTCAAAGCCGAAGGTGTAGAGATCGAGCGAGGATGCCAGCGCTGCCAGCGGCGTGGTGCCGTACAGCCCCCACACCTTTTGGCTGTTGTCGGTATCGTCGTCGAAACTGCCGGTTTTGAGGGTGACGGGGTGGCCGATAAAGGCGTCGAGGCGGTTTTTATCCTTGGCCCAGCTGGCGCGGATGGCGTCGAAAGAACGGCGCACGTTGGGGCCGTCGCGGGTGCCCATCAGGTGCAGCGAACCCAGCGCAATCTCCTGGCGGCCGGCCCGCAGGGTGCCGAGGCCGTAGGCGGTGGGTAGTTTTAAGTCCACATAGCCCTGGCCGAGATAGGCATGATCTTCGTCGGTCGGCTTGCGCCCGCGATCGCGCGGCGTGGCCAGCGACGATCCCAACTGCACATAGGCGCCAAAGTCGTCGCCATAGTCGAGGCGCGCGCCAATCAGCAGGCGCTGCATGAAGGTGTCGTCGCGTCCGCCGCTCAGATCGCGTTGATCCGTCCATTCATAGCGCTCGCGCAGTGAACCGTCGAAAGACAGGGTGGCCGCATCACCCAACGGAATGTTTTTCCAGGGTGAAGTGACGGGTTCCGCCGCCAGAGTGGGGAGCGTGGAGAACAGCAACAGTGCGGGAAGCGTGCGTTTCATCATGGATATCCGAAGAAAAAAGCGCGCCGCAGCGCGCCTTGGGTTTATTTAGCCGTCTGGTGAATTTCGGCGATGTAGCCGCCGGGGAAACGCACCAGCGCCGAGGCGCGGCGTTCCGCCGCCGTCGAACGCCACAGCACCTGCGCGCCGCTGGCCGTCGCTTTGGCCAGCGTGGCCGGCAGATCGTCGACGCCATAGCCGGTGCGCTCATGGCCGAACGGATAAGGCAGATGCCCGTCGGTGACGAAAATGCGCGTTTTGCCGAAGCGCGAGTCCAGTTCGATCTGGCGGATCTTGCCGTTGTCGCTGCGGCCGATCGTCGTATCGCTGACCTGTTCGTCGCTCATCACCGTGGCGTGCGAGAACGCCTGGTAGCTTTTCAGGAAATCGTCGACGCGGTAGGCGGAGAGATACAGGCGGTTTTCCGGCACGCTCAGCAGCGGCTTGTAGTTGGGCGCCTTGGTGTGCCAATAGAGCTGCATGTTGACGCCGCCGGGCCACTGGATCACCGCGTCGCGGCCGATCGGATCGTCGAAAGGCGCAACCTGCACATCGGCGCCGGCGGCCCTGGCCTGGCGGATGGCGGCATCCATATCCCTGACCAGAAAACCGTTGCGCTCGGCGCCGAATGGGTGCGGGATCGGCGTTTTGAAATCGAACACCGAGAAGCTGCCGGCCGGCGTCAGTATCAGCTGGGAGTAGGTTTTGCTCGGCGTGGGCGTGACGTTGACCAGCACGCGTTCGGTGCTGGTGCCGCCGAAGGTTTTCAGGATGCTGTCGACAAAGGCATCCATTTTGCCGCGTTCGACGTAGACATGGGTGGTGTCATATTGCGGCCCCACGGCGAGAGACGCCGTATCGGCCGCCCATGATACGGCAGGGACCAGCAGCGCAAGGGCTGATATCCTCAGCCGACGAGAAGAAATACCGATAATATTTTGCATGATGACCTCCAGGTAGCGGTTATTTTCCTGAGTGAAGCGTGATTTCCTGTGAGCTTTCCCGTCGGCTGAAAAATAAAAACTAAAAACGCAATGCGCGTCGTGAAACATTAAATAAGGGCGAAATTCTGGCGCCTAAGCGAATATCGCGCAGGTGCAGAACCTCTCTTTTTATTGGCATAAAAACGGTGGGGTGCCTTTGCCGGCTAAGCCCGCTGTCGCTAAGGAACGGCGAGGGTCATAAGGCCCGCCTCGCCGCGCGCTGAGGCGAATCGAAGATAATCCATAACGGTGTTCTCCTGGATGGGATATATCGCATTAGCCAGCTGAGTTTACGGTCTTCATTGCCGTCTAAATATAAATACAGCATTAAAAGAATTGCCGCCCATCAAATTTTTATATGACTTGTTGAGTAAATACGAATAAGCGGGTAAAGAGAATATCGCGGCGCCAGCTATGGCTCGCCGAAGCAGGCCGTTGAGGGGGCTTACGCCAGGTTTGGGCGATCGTCGTAAGGGTTATTGATGTTCTTAGCGGGAAGGAGCAGCGCGAAGATCAGCATTACATAGGGTGTGAAGCAGAACCATGTCAGGCACCAACCACCGGAGTAACCCGCATCATGCAAACGGCGCACATTGGCTGCTAGCATGGGGAGTAAAAACGCCGCAAGCGCGAAAATGGAAATTTCATTCACCTTGCTGGCGATAACGGCGAGATAAAACAGAAACCAAACGTGCTGGCACAAAAGCAGCATTGAGTAAGGCCCACGGCTTTCGCGGCCTGAGTAGGTGAAGGTCTTTTTGTAACAGTTGAGTAGACTATTCAGGATTCTCGATTGTTTAGACATTGCGTTCTGATTGTCCCGACTTGTTGACGAGCCATAGCGACAAACAGGTTAGAGCCAGAGAAATAAGCGCCGGGCCAGCAAAGTTAAACTGTTCAAGAGCAATTGCATCCATCGGGATTTTGTTAAGAGGTTCCAGGAACTTGCTCTTAAGCATCAAGATGAAGAGAAGGTAGACGAAGTGGATACCCACCCAAATGCTATAGATAACGGCATATCGTCTAAGAGATTTTGATTTTTTTGTCAGTACGATCTGCGTCAGGATGATGACGCCGCATAAAATGAAAATCCCGGCAACCTTGAACTGGGTAACAACCGTTGCTGTAACGTCAGAAACAAACAATGTTTTCCCGGAAAAGTAGAGCTTTGCCATAGGGAGGTGCAGAAAATAACCAATAAAACCATAAATGACTATCAGACTAATGAACAGCATCATTTTCTTCATTTTTTCAGCTCCTTGGCGCTGCTCAAGGATAACATCAAATTTTTCATTTCTAGTTCAGTACGGATCATTATCAGATTCTTGGTCGTCTTGTTGTATTTTGCCATTGCAGTAGGGGCTGATTGTCCACCGTTGCTCATAATGAATGAGACGTCTTTCCTGCCATAGAGCTTCATCTCTGAGATAGGATCTTGGCCATAAATGTATGGTGTGGGTACGTTAATCTTATAGGATTTCCCTAAAAAGTCGGGGAGAGGTGCTTTTGCTCCATCCAGAGGTGTTACTCTTGTTTCAAATCCGGCGAACTCCAGAGAATAGAGGGTGTTACCTCCTTGTTTGTCTCTACTGACCAAGTCGTTGCCCATCAGTAATTTAAATTTTTCCCAAATGCCGAGCTGTGTATAGTCGATCTTTCGCCCCTCCCAAAAAACCTCTTGTTCCTTACGCAATTGGTAGACGTAGCGCTGGATTTGTACAGCAGAAGGAGAGAAGTGTCCTATGGACGGGAGTCCATTCTTGCTGAAAATTTGTTCTTTAATGATAAATATTCCTGTTTCTCCGTAAACATTAATATCGTCCATGATTAATCCTATTTTATTGATTTTTAATATTTTTAAATTGTCTTTGTATGCATTTAATCGCCTAACCTATCATGGGGTTATAAAATTTATCAATCAGTTAGTCATTTTTATGTGTTGTGTCGTCGGTTTTTTACTCTTAAATAAAAAAAGCCCGCCAGGTTTACCGTGGCGGGCTTTGTGCTGTCGCTTAGTTACGCCAGATCGAAACGATCGAGGTTCATCACTTTGTTCCAGGCGGCGACGAAGTCGTGGGCGAACTTCTCCTGCGCGTCGGCGCTGCCGTAGACTTCGGCCAGCGCGCGCAGCTGCGCGTGTGAACCGAACACCAGATCGACGCGGGTGCCGGTCCATTTGACCGCGCCGCTGCGGCGATCGCGCCCTTCGAACAGGCCGTCCTCACCCACCGGGTGCCAGGTGGTGCCCATGTCGAGCAGGTTGACGAAGAAGTCGTTGGTCAGCGCCTGCGGCCGCTGGGTGAATACGCCGTGCGGCGTGCCGCCGACGTTGGCACCGAGTACCCGCAGCCCGCCGACCAGCACCGTCATTTCCGGCGCGGTCAGGGTCAGCAGCTGCGCCTTGTCGACCAGCAGCGTCTCGGCCGGCACGCGGTATTTGCCCTTCAGGAAGTTGCGGAAACCGTCGGCGAGCGGCTCCATCGCCTCGAAGGAGTCCACGTCGGTCTGCTCCTGCGAAGCGTCCATGCGGCCCGGCGCGAACGGCACCGTCAGGGCCAAACCGGCGTTCTTCGCCGCCTGTTCCACGCCCGCCGCGCCGGCCAGCACGATCAGATCCGCCAGCGAGACGCGCTTGCCGCCGGCCTGCGCATCATTGAAGGCGCGTTGGATGCTCTCCAGCTTGGCCAGCGTCGCGGCGAGCTGCGCAGGTTGGTTGACCGCCCAGTCTTTTTGCGGCGCCAGGCGAATGCGCGCGCCGTTGGCGCCGCCGCGTTTGTCGGAACCGCGGAAGCTCGAAGCGGAAGCCCAGGCGGTGGAGACCAGCGCCGATACCGGCAGGCCGGAAGCCAGCACGGCGTTTTTCAGCGCGGCGATGTCCTGCTCGTCGATCAGCGGATGATCGACCGCCGGGATCGGATCCTGCCAAATCAGCTCTTCCTGCGGCACTTCCGGGCCGAGGTAGCGAGGGCGCGGCCCCATATCGCGGTGGGTCAGCTTGAACCAGGCGCGGGCGAAGGCGTCGGCCAACTCTTCCGGATGCTCATAGAAGCGGCGCGAAATCTTCTCGTAGGCCGGATCGAAGCGCAGCGACAGGTCGGTGGTCAGCATGGTCGGGCGGCGTTTCTTGTTCGGATCGAAGGCGTCGGGAATGGTTTCACCGATGTCTTTCGCCACCCACTGGTGCGCGCCGGCCGGGCTTTGGCTTAGCTCCCATTCGTATTCGAACAGATGGCGGAAGAAATCGTGGTTCCACTGGGTTGGGGTGGTGGTCCAGGTGACTTCCAGGCCGCTGGTGATGGCGTCTTTGCCGACGCCGGTGCCGAAGGTGCTGTGCCAGCCGAGGCCCTGCGACTCCAGCCCGGCCGCTTCCGGATCGGCGCCGACGTTAGACGCCGGGCCGGCGCCGTGGGTCTTGCCGAAGGTGTGGCCGCCGGCGATCAGCGCCACGGTTTCTTCGTCGTTCATCGCCATGCGGGCGAAGGTTTCACGGATGTCGCGCGCGGCGGCCACCGGATCGGGGTTGCCGTCCGGGCCTTCCGGGTTGACGTAGATCAGGCCCATCTGCACCGCCGCCAGCGGGTTCTCCAGATCGCGGTCGCCCGAGTAGCGGCTGTTTGGCCCGCCGCTCAGCTCCAGCCAGATCTTCTCCGAGCCCCAGTAGACGTCGTCCGGCTCCCAGGTGTCGGCACGGCCGCCGGCGTAGCCGAAGGTTTTGAAGCCCATCGATTCCAGCGCCACGTTGCCGGTCAGGATAATCAGGTCGGCCCAGGAGATGTTGCGGCCGTATTTCTGTTTGATCGGCCACAGCAGGCGGCGCGCCTTGTCGAGGCTGACGTTGTCCGGCCAGCTGTTGAGCGGGGCGAAGCGCTGCTGGCCTTCGCCCGCGCCGCCGCGGCCGTCGCCGATGCGGTAGGTGCCGGCGCTGTGCCAGGCCATGCGGATGAACAGGCCGCCGTAGTGGCCGAAGTCCGCCGGCCACCATTCCTGCGAGTCGGTCATCAGGGCGTGCAGATCCTGTTTGACCGCCGCCAGATCGAGACTGTTGAAGGCGTCGGCGTAGTTGAAGTCTTTATCCATCGGATCGGACAGGGGGGAGTGCTGATGCAGCGGTTTCAGGCTGAGCTGATTGGGCCACCAATCCTGATTGGTGGGGCCGTTCTGCGGTGCGGGCTGTTTGCCGCCCGAAAACGGGCATTTGCTTTCAGTTGTCATAATGCGCTCTCTGCTTCCGTAAGGGTGCTCCAGCCGCCGGGCGTGGAGCGGTTAACAAGGCATGCGGGTAAGGCTTGCGTCGGGTGTTGCGCTAAATAACTGAACTCAATGGAATCACATCGCCCCGGCCGCTAACGGGCAAAGGGCGACTCATGGCTAAGCTTAGTCAGCGGCGGCGGAGAGATAAAATAGGAATGATTGAATACTGTGATAGCTTGCGGCGATTCATGGCTGTGTTATTGATAGTCAGCGCGGCGCTCTATCGGCGCCGCAGCATCACCTTGAGTACCGCGTCCGCCAGCCTGCCGAACGGCGCGCGCAGCAGATCGGTGAAGCGCCAGCGGCTTTGGATAAAGACGCCCTTGGCATGGCTCAGCGCCCGGAATCCTTCGATGCCGTGACAGGCCCCCATGCCGCTGGGGCCGATGCCGCCGAACGGCAGATCGTCCTGGGCAAAGTGCAGCAGGGTGGCGTTGACGCTGACGTTGCCGGAGGTGGTGCCCGCCAGCAGCCTGTCCTGCAGCGTGCCGCCTGGGCCAAAGTAGTACAGCGCCAGCGGGCGCGGCCCGGCGTTGATAACGTCGATCGTTTCATCAAAGGCGGCGTAGGTGCGCACCGGCAGCAGCGGCCCGAAGATTTCCTCTTGCATGATCCGGCTGTCGTCGGGGGCGCCGACGATCAGCGTGGGGGCGAGGGTTTTCGGCCGTTCCACCGCCGAGTCCGGGCGGTGGCCCACCGGAACGATCCGCGCGCCCCGCGCCTGGGCGTCGGTGAGCAGATCCTGCAAACGGTGGTAGTGCCTGTCGTTGATGATGGCGCCGTAGTCATGGCTCGTCGGCCCGTCGGGGTAAAACGCTTTGACCGCCGCGTCGTAGAGCGCGATGAAGTTTTCCACATCGTCCTGATGGATCAGCAGGAAATCGGGCGCGATGCAGGTTTGGCCCGCGTTCGACAGCTTGCCGAACGCCAGGCTGTTAACGGTTCTGGCGGTGAGCGCGCCGGGCGCCACGACGGCGGGGCTTTTGCCGCCCAGCTCGAGCGTCAAGGGCACCAGATTTTTACCGGCCGCCTGCATGACCTGACGGCCGATCGCCGTGCTGCCGGTGAACACCAGGTGATCGAACGCCAGCTCACTGAACCCGGCCCCGACGTCCGGCCCGCCGGTCACCACGGCGACCTCATCGGCGGGAAACAGCGCTGCCAGCATCGTTTCGATAAGCTGGCTGGTGCGCGGCGTGAGCTCCGAAGGTTTCAGCATCACGCGGTTGCCGGCGGCCAGGGCGGTGGCCAGCGGGATGAAGGTCAACGAAAACGGATAGTTCCACGGCGCCATGACGCCAATCACGCCCTTGGGTTGATACTGCACGTAGGCGCGCCCGGCCTGATACGGCAGGGCGACGTGGCGGCGTTCCGGCTGCATGAAGCGCTTCAGATTGCGCAGCAGGTAATCGATCGCCTGCACGGTGACCAGGATCTCCAGGATGTCGGTTTCGTAAGGCGAGCGGTGGCCGAAGTCTGCGCTGACGGCCGCCGTCAGCGCGTCGCGCTGGGCCAAAATGGCGCTCCGCAGGCGGCGCAGGGCGGCCTTGCGCTGAGCGATCGTCGGTGCGCCGTCGCGCAGGAAGGCATGACGTTGGGCGGCAAGCCGTTGCTCCATCGTCATGAGGATGTCATCTCCCTGCACTTGAATTCTCCTGATGCCGAGTTAAAGCGGGAATGCGGTTTGCCGAATCGTGTTTGACCTTAAAGTGAACTTTAAACCTATACTCGTTAAACGATCAACGCAAGATCGTCGGCCAACCGGGATGAGGGAGCCAGAGATCCCGGCGCCGCGCGCAGTATAAACCTTCTTTTTTAACCAAAGTGTAAATGGGAGAAACGACATGGGTTACGTAACGACCAGCGATGGCGTCGAGATTTTCTACAAGGATTGGGGCCCCAAAAACGGCAAGGTTATCTATTTTCACCACGGCTGGCCGCTGTCCAGCGATGACTGGGATGCCCAGATGCTGTTCTTCGTGAACAAAGGGTTCCGCGTGGTTGCGCACGATCGCCGCGGCCACGGCCGCTCCAGCCAGGTGTGGGAAGGGCACGACATGGACCACTACGCCGATGACGTCGCCGCGGTGGTAAAACACCTGGGCGTGCAGGGCGCGATGCACGTGGGCCACTCGACGGGCGGCGGCGAGGTGGTGCGCTATATCGTGCGCCACGGCGAGGACAAGGTATCCAAAGCGGTGCTGATCAGCGCGGTGCCGCCGCTGATGGTAAAAACCGACGCCAATCCGCAGGGCACCCCAAAATCGGTGTTCGATGATTTCCAGGCGCAGCTGGCCGCCAACCGGGCGCAGTTCTATTACGACGTGCCCGCCGGCCCGTTCTACGGCTATAACCGCCCGGGCGCCAAACCGTCGGAGGCGATTATCTGGAACTGGTGGCGCCAGGGCATGATGGGTGGCGCCAAGGCGCACTACGACGGCATCGTCGCCTTCTCGCAGACCGATTTCACCGAAGATCTCAAGAAGATCGCCATTCCGGTGCTGGTGATCCACGGCGACGACGATCAGGTAGTGCCTTATCAGGACTCCGGCGTGCTGTCGGCCAAGCTGGTGCAGAACGGCACGCTCAATACCTATAAGGGCGCGCCGCACGGCATCCCGACCACCCATGCCGATAAGGTCAACGCCGATCTGCTGGCGTTCGTGAACAGCTAAAGACTCAACGCGTCGCGAGCCTCGCCCTTCACCGGGCGGGGCTTTTTATTGGCTGAGGGAGAGCGGATCACCAGTGATAGCTGATGCCCATATCGAGCTTGTCCGAGGCATCGACGCCGGGCGTGTGCTGCGAAAGGTTATTGAATTCATAGTTAATAAACACCTGCATATTGCTGTTGAGTAACCAGGTGACCCCCAGCTCCTCATAGTTCAATAAGTCCATGTTCCGGCCTGCCCGGGTCTGTATCAAACGGGTATAGCCGATGTTGGGTTGGATGTGGTCCGTCAGCCGGTATTTGGCGAGCGCTTCATAACTTGACGCCGAACCGCGGTTAGCGGTTTGTTGCGGGCTGATGGCGTTGTCGCTTTGGGTGAACACGGCCGCAAGGTAGATTTTTTTCGACGCATAGAGAACCCCTTCGGCCAGCGTATCGATGCGCCGGCGATAGCCGGCGGCGCGTTGTTGCCGCTGCGTGGTTTGAGACGCCGAGGCGGCGGCGATGAGGCTGAGCGTCGGCGTCAGCGCATAACGGAAGGAGAGGCCGAATCCGTTGCCGTTTTGTTTGCCCGGCGTTTGCCGGTCGTCGCCGTCTTTGAACTGATATTGCAACGCGAGTGCGGCGCGCCGCTGAAACAGGCTGAAGGGGCGGCGGTAAGTGAGCAGGTTACGCGCCCGGCCGCGCATAAAATTGTCGATGTAGTTGTAGGCCATCTCTCTAAACAGCGGAGAGCGATCGGTCAGGGCGGTCACATCATAGAGCACGCCCCAATTGCGGCCGATATCGA
Source organism: Serratia sp. SM04 (assembly GCF_040280225.1). NCBI lineage: Bacteria > Pseudomonadati > Pseudomonadota > Gammaproteobacteria > Enterobacterales > Yersiniaceae > Serratia > Serratia sp. SM04. Next base: position 753,944 of record NZ_JBEOQT010000021.1, read on the forward strand.
GGCTGCCGAAGGTTGCGTTTTGCACCCCAATATAGGCGAGTCGGGTGCTGTTGCGAGTCGCGTCGGCGAAGCTGACGGTATATTCCCAGTGGGCGTAGGCCCGCCAGCGCGGCGCGATCTTTTTTTTGCCTATCAGGCCGAAATAGAGGTAGCTGCGGTCGCCGTCGTCGCGCGCGTTTTGGCCGCTGTAGCGTCTGGCGATAATCGTGCCGTAGAAATTCAGGCTGTTTTGCTGCGACCCCGTCAACGACACGGCGAAGGCGCCGCGTGGTAATAGGGCCAGCAGGGGGAAAAGCATGCCCGCCGAAAAATAACGCGGATTGCATTTTATCATGATGACACCGTCCCTGTGCGCGGCAAGCCCGTGAGCTTGCCGCCTCGGCGAAGCTTAAGCGTGCGTTTCGCGTTTAAAGTAGCTGACGATCCCCTGAGCGATCGCCGTGGCAATTTTATTGCGGAATGCGGGGGTGCCGAGCAGCCTTTCTTCCTCAGGGTTGGTGATGAAAGAGGTTTCCACCAACACGGAAGGAATATACGGGGATTTTAAGACCACGAAGGCCGCCTGTTCGGTATTTTTGGCATGCAGATGATGAATGGGCGCAATATGTTGAATCAGGTGCGAGCCCAGCGTCAGGCTTTCTTTGATCGTTTCCGTCTGCTCCAAATCAAACAGTATCTTCTGCAAATAGCGGTCTTTCTTGATGACGTTAGGGCCGGCGAGATCGTCCGCCGCGTTTTCACTGTTCGATAAGTATTTCGCCATCGCGCTGCTGGCGCCTTTATTGGAAAGCGCAAAGACCGAAGCACCGCAGGCGCTGGGGCAGGTAAAACCGTCGGCGTGGATGGACATGAAAAGATCCGCACCGTGCCGATGCGCGATCTCCACCCGATCGTAAAGCGGAATAAAAACGTCGCTGTCGCGCGTCAGGCGGGCATCGATGCCGTGTCGGTCGAGCTGTGCACGCACATTTTTGGCGATCGCCAGAACGACATGTTTTTCCAGCGAACCGGTGTGGCCAATGGCGCCGGAGTCGATGCCGCCATGACCGGGATCCAACATGACCAGGAATCTTTTTCGCGCCCCCTGAGGTTTGGGGCGCGGCAGGCCGTGGGCGTGAGCCAGCGGGGAAACGGTGCCGTTCAGCGCCAGGGCCGCCAGCCCTGCTAACATCATTCTGCGGCGAGATAACCGGGTGTTCAAAAGGTCCGTCTTAGCCATAAGGTTAACCAGCATAAAAGGAAAGGGTGTTTTTGTTATAACATAACAATTTCACGCACCAGCGGGGTTGTCTGTTAGCGGCTGTTACTTTTAATGTCATTCCTTAAATTCACTGGTTTTTTATACTGCATTTATTTTGTTTATTGAATATTCGTATTGCTATTAATTTGTTTTGTATTTGTTAATTCTTATTTTGACACACTATTTAATCTAATATTTCAAATGAGATTTATTCTCCTCTTTAATTGATATGTTATAACGTAATTACTAAAACGGATAAAAAATGGGGTCTTTGCCGCCGGCATGAAGTCACTCACGTTTTTGGAGCGTTAACATGACTTTTAAACACCAGGAAAAAGAGACATTAAATATATTCGCCGTTCTCGCCGTCTCGTTAAGCACGGTTATCGCCATGCTCGACAGTACCATCGCCAACGTGGCGCTGCCGGTGATCGCCAAAGATTTCGGCGTTTCCGAATCGGCCTCCATCATGATTATTAATGCCTACCAGTTTGCCGTCGTCGCCTCTTTGATGCCCTTCGCGGCGCTGGGTCGCGCGGTGGGCAATAAAAAAATCTTTATGGCCGGGGTGGTGCTGTTCGCTTTTTCATCATTGGGCTGCGCGCTGTCCACGACGCTGGAGATGCTGACGGCATTCAGGGTGATACAGGGCTTCGGCGCGGCGGCGGTGCTCAGCGTCAATGCGGCGCTGATCAAGGAGATATACCCGGAAAGGCTGCTTGGGCGCGGCCTGGGCATAAACGTGATGGTGGTGTCGGTTTCCGCCGCCGCCGGGCCATCCATCGCCTCGGCGATACTTTCTCAAACGAGCTGGAACTGGCTGTTTACCATTAATGTTCCCATCGCCTGCCTGTCGCTGCTGCTGAGCGTGATATTCCTGGGTTCCCGCGAGCGGCGCAGCGTTGGGTTCGACAGCGGGGGCGCCCTGTTGGTGTTTGTGCTGTTTATCGCTTTCTCGCTCAGCACCATGAGCATGACCACTCACCATCTGCCGGCGGCGGCGCTGAGCTTTGCGGTATTCGCCGGGCTGGCCGGGTTGCTGTACATCAATCAAAAAAGAAAGGCTGACGCCGCGCTGATCCCGATCGCGATGCTGCATAACCCGACGCTGTCATTGTCTTTGCTGATGTCGATGCTGTCCTACAGCACCCAGCTTTTGGCCTATGTTTCGCTGCCTTTTTATTTTCACAACGTTCTGCAAAGAAACGTGGTGGAAATCGGTCTGTTGCTGACCGCCTGGCCGCTGGCCACCATGGCGTCTTCGCTGATTTCCGGCGATTTGGCCAAGAAGTACGATCCCAATCTTGTTGCCCTCTCGGGCCTTGCCTGTCTGCTGGCAGGCATGCTGCTGATGGCCAATCTGCCGAGCGATCCGTCGAATGGGGCGATCGTATGGCGCGTGGCGCTGTGCGGCATCGGTTTCGGCCTGTTTCAATCACCGAACAACCTGTTGATCATGACGTCGGTCTCCCATGAAAACAGCAGCATCGCCAGCGGCCTGTTGGGCAGTTCCCGGCTGATTGGGCAAATCGTCGGTTCGGCGTTGGTGGCGATTTTCTTCAACATGCGGGGCGCGCAAGCGACGAATATCAGTTTAATGGCGGGGGCGGCATTCTCGTTTCTTTCTCTGGTCGTGAGCTATATGCGCTTCAAGTCCGCCGTTACGTTAAAAACCAGTAAATAGAAGCACGAGGTTTCCCATGCGATTTATCCCATTAGTGCCGTTGGTTATCGGCATGGCGGCGTTTTCCCTTGCCGGCTGCACGACCTACCACGACGTGGCGTTGCAACAAAAAGAGACGGGGCTCAATAGCCAATATTACCTGCTGCAGCCGCCGGTCTATGTCGGCGACCAGCTGAAATATGGTCTGAAGGACGGCAGCGGCGGCGAGTTGACGGTGGCTAAGGTTGAACCAAAAGACCTGGTCGCCGACAGCGGAAAAATCATTCCCCTGTCGCAGCTCTCTTTCCTGCAACGAAAAGACCTTTCCACAGGAAAAACCGCCGCGTTGGTCGGCGGCGGCGCGGTCGCCACCACGGCAATCGTCTTTGTGGCCGGGATAACCATCATGGCCGCCGGCATCGCCGCGTCGGCCTAACGCAGCCCATCGCCGCACGCCGCCGAGCGTGCGCACAGGAGGCACCATGTGCGTCACAGTGAAATTTATCGCCACCGCGCTGCTGGCAATATTCGCCTTGCCGACGGCGCCTTGCGCCAGCGGTAGTCAGCCGGCGGCGGCCGAACGTCCGCAGAGCGCAGCGGTGCAAAAGTTGCCTGGCCACTATCAGCGGATCGTCATCACCGGCAACTGCCCCTTCGGCGTGATCCTGGCGAACGAGGCGGCCTACCGGCACGTCGTCGGCGTGGGGCCCTGGGCGTTCATGCATGCCGATATGCATGTGTTGAAGGACATGAAGCCTGACATCGGCAGGATCACCTCCGCCTTCATCAATAAGGACTACCGGGTCAACATGGAGTCGTTAATGAATCTACGGCCCGACATTATTTATTACTACGGCAAAAGCCAGGACGATCGGCTGGAAAGGGCGGGCGTGATGACCGTCGATCTGGATGCCGGCGGGAAGACAAAGTACCTACCGATGGTCACCCAGATGTATTGGGAAAATACCTTCGCCGACACGCTCGGCCTGCCGCGCACGCACAAATTCAAAGACGCCTGGGAAAAGACCCTGAAGCAGATCCGCCCCTATGCCGCAGCCATCCGCGCGCAGCACGTCAGGGCGTTGTATCTCGAAGAAAGCGACGGCAGGCAGCTGAAGGTGAGCGGCCCGCATACCTACGGCGACACCTACCTGAAAATGGCCGGTATGGACAACGTCGCCGGGGATTTGCCGGTGAAAGGGGATGCCGGCAGGTACATCAACGTTTCGATGGAGCAGATCATGGCCTGGGATCCGGATGTGATTTTCGTGGTTTTCGGCAGCGCCAAAGCGCTGCTGCACGGGGGGATCCCCGGCCAGGCCTGGGAGACGCTCAGGGCGGTAAAAAACGGCAAGGTTTTCTCGACGCCGGTGGGCATTCATAACTGGGGGGGCCTGTCGGCGGAAACGTCACTGCTGCCGCTGTTTATGATCAACCGCTATGCCCCTGAAGATATTAGCGACAAGACGCTGCGGGAGGAGACGCGCCGCTATTATCAGACGATGTTCTCCTATGCGATCCCGGACCGTTTGTTGGATGAGGTGCTGGCACAGCGCTAGCACCACGGTTGAATTGCGTTAGTGGGTTGGAGGAGCTTGGGGATGCCGGGCAGAGGAAAATATATGGCGATCATGGTAGGGCTGTTTTTAGCCTTGTGTGTGGTTGCCGTCGCATCACTGTTTGCCGGCCGTTACGCCTTGTCGGCCCATGACGTGCTGCAGATTTTATGGCAGGGGAACATGCCGGGGGAAAACCAGGCCCACTATTCGGTGATTTTTAACCTGCGTGCGCCGCGGGTGGTGGCGGTGATGCTGGTGGGCGGCGGGTTGGCGGTCGCCGGCGCGACCTTTCAGGCGGTGCTGAAAAACGCGTTAGCCAGCCCGGACGTGCTGGGCACGTCTTCCGCCTCCGCCTTTGGCGCTGCGCTGGGCATTTTATTGAGTTTGCCTTTTGCCCTGAGTTCCCTGCTGTCGTTTCTTTTCGGCGTGGTGAGTTTGTTGCTGGTGCTTGGCATTTGCCGCCTGAAACGCCGGCAGGATGCGCTGACGACGATCCTGTCCGGCATGATTACTGCGTCGGTGTTTATCGCGTTTGTCTCGGCCATCAAATATGTCGCCGATCCGCAGGATACCTTGCCTGCCATCGTCTTCTGGCTGATGGGCAGCTTCGCTTCGGTGGCGAAAGCGCAGGTCTATTGGCTGATCCCGCTGTTTGCGGCGTGTTACCTGACTATCTACCGGCTCAGGTGGAACATGAACATTCTCTCGCTGGGGGACGACGAGGCGCGCATTGCCGGCCTGAATCCGCCCCGGCTGAAGATCCTATTGCTGATCGCCGCCTCTCTGCTGGTTTCCGCCTCGGTGAGCTTGGCCGGCGTGGTGGGGTGGGTTGGCTTGGTGATCCCCCATTTGGTGCGAAGCGTGCTGGGATATAACCACGGCCGCCTGATCCCAGCATCGGCGCTCGGCGGCGCGTTGTTTTTGCTGGTTATCGACAATATTGCGAGAGGCGCCACCTATACGGAAATTCCAATCGGCATCCTGACCGCGCTGATCGGCGCGCCGCTTTTCGCGGTGCTTTTTATTCTGGGGAATCGATATGATCACCGCTAGCCGGCTAGCCTTTGGTTTCAAGGGGCGGGAGCCCATTTTCGACAACGTCAGCTTCGAGCTTAAGCGCGGCGAGATCCTCAGCGTGCTGGGCCCGAACGGCGCCGGCAAAACGACGCTGCTGAGAAATATTGCGGGCCTGTGTCGACCCAGCGCCGGCAGGTGCGAGATCGGCCGCGTCGATAATCGAGAGGCGCGCCTGGCCTACGTGCCGCAGGCGAAGGCGCCACATTTTTCCTATGGCGTACTCGATTTTGTCACTTTCGGCTGCGCCCGCCATGCGGGATGGTTCGCCGGGCCGCGGCGGCAAGATTTCACCAGGGCGCAGGCGGTGTTGCACGCGTTGGAGATCGCGCCGCTGGCGCAGAAAAATATCAACCAGATCAGCGGCGGTGAACTGCAGATGTGTTATTTCGCCAAGGCGCTGGTGGCAGATCCCGACGTCATGATCCTCGACGAACCGGAATCGAATCTGGATTTTTACAATCAGGCCAAAATGATCGAGATGCTGTGGCGCCTCGCCAAAGAGCGGCAGATGACGATCGTGCTGAATACGCATTTCCTCAATTACGCCGAACGCATCTCCGACAAGTGTTTACTGATGGCAAAACGGCAGTCGCTGTTTGGCGTTAAAAGCGCAGTGCTGCAGGAAGATATCCTGGAGCGCTATTTCCGGGTGCCGGTCAGAAAATGCCGCTATGAACACCAGGGCGCCAGCGAAGAAACCTTTATTATCGCTCTACGCAATCTCGCCTGAGTTTCGGCTGCAAGGATTGCTTGAGGGATATCCCTCATTGCGGCCCCGCCGGCGGTTATTTAAGCTGAAAGGGCAACGTAACGGTGAATATGGAGATAATCATGACTGATTCAGTGTCCAACGATCGTAATCCCACCCCGGATGTGGCGGAAGACAACGCGTTCTTCCCATCACCTTACTCCCTCAGTCAGTACACCTCGTCCAAAACCGACTTCGCGGGCGCCAGCTACCCGGACGCCTATCGCGGCGGCAAGTGGAAGGTGCTGATGATCGCCTCGCAGGAGCGCTACCTGCTGATGCAAAACGGCAAGTTCTTCTCCACCGGCAATCACCCGGTCGAAATGCTGTTGCCGATGCATCACCTGGATCTGGCCGGTTTCGAGATCGACATCGTCGCGCCGTCCGGCGATCCGGTGAAGCTGGAGATGTGGGCGTTCCCGCAGGAAGACGACGCGGTCAAGGCCACCTACGAGAAGTACCGCAGCCAGCTCAAGCAGCCGAAAAAGCTGACGGAAGTGGTGAAGGATCTGGATGGCGGCAACTACCTCGGCGTTTTCATCCCCGGCGGCCACGGCGTGCTGAATGATATCCCGTTCAGCGAAGAGGTGAAAAAGACCCTGCACTGGGCGCACGACAACGATCGCTACGTGATTTCGCTGTGCCACGGGCCGGCCGGTTTGCTGGCGGCGGGCATCGGCGAGAGCAAAGAGGATTTCCTCTATCGCGGCTATGAAATGTGCGTGTTCCCGGACTCGCTCGATACCGGCGCCAACATCGACATCGGCTACATCCCCGGCCCGATGCCCTGGCTGGTGGGCGAGCGCTTGCGCGAGCGGGGCGTTAAGATCGTTAACGCCGACATCACCGGCAAGGTGCATAAAGATCGGCGCCTGCTGACCGGCGACAGCCCGCTGGCTTCCAACAACCTCGGCAAGCTGGCGGCGGAGACGCTGCTGGCCGACGTCGCCGCGCGATGAGTGACGAGATCGCGCAGCGCGCTTTCCAGACGGCGCTGGCGATGGACCACGAGCGAACCCTGTCCGCCATTCAGGGGCGGGTTCGCGCCTTCGCCGCGCCGTTCGGCTTCGATCGCTTTGTGCTGTTTTCCGCCTCCGCCGCGGCGGAGGCGGGGATCGAGCATATCTATTGGGTCGAGGGCGACTGGTTCGGCGACGGCGAGGCCGTCGATGCGCTGACCTACGTGCGGCACTGCCCGGTGACCCGGCATATGCTGCGGGTCAGCGAGCCGTTTTTCTGGACCAAGAACCGGGCGCAGCAGGGCGAGCGCTACCGGATTGTACGCACACCGCGCGGCGCCGGCCTGCACGGCGTGCAGATCCCGGTGTTCGGCCCGGCCGGTTTGGAGGGCGCCGTCAGCCTGGGGGGCGATCGCATCGACGCCTCGCCGCCGGCGCGGCTGGCGCTGGCGCTGGTGGGCACGGCGGCCTTTCAGGCGGCGCGGCGGCTGTTCGCACCGGCGGCCGGCGAGGGGGAGAGCAGGCTGTCGGCGCGTGAGCGCGAGGTGCTGAGCTGGACTGCCATCGGCCGGCGGCAGGCGGATATCGCCGCGATGCTCGGCCTGTCTGAACGCACGGTGGAAAACCACCTGCGGCGCATTCGCCAACGCCTTGGTGCCGCCACCACCGCGCAGGCCATCAGCGTGGCGATCCGCCTGGGGGAGATCGCCCCCGAGCGCCGTTAGCCCGCCGCCATTTGCCGCAGCAGCCACTCGCGCAGCGCAATAATATCGGGGCGCTGCGCGGTTTCTTCGGTGGCTACCAGGTAATAGTTGGCGCCGGGTAACGACATCTCGAACGGCGCGGCCAGCACGCCGCGCTGCAACAAATCGCGCGCCAGCAGCCGGCTGGCGATCACCACCCCCTGGCCCGCCACCGCCGCCTGCAGCGCATGCGTCTCGTCGCTGAAGGTCAGCCCGGCTTCCACGTTCAACCCTTCCGGCCCGTAGCGCCGCCGCCAGTTTTCCCAGGTCGGCGCGTCGGCGGGCACCTGCCGATGTTCCACGTGAAACAGCGTTACCCGCCGCAAATCCTCGCTGCGCTTCAGCGCCAGCGCCGGGCTGGCCACCACGATAAAGCGATCCTCATGCAGCAGGGTGCAGTGCAGATCGGTTTCCGGCGTTTCGCGGTAGCGGATGGCGACGTCTACGGTGCGCTGGTTGAGATCGACGCGCTCGACGCTGGTGTGCAGGCGCAGATCGATGGCGGGAAACTCCGCCTTGAAATCCGCCAGGCGCGGCACCAGCCAGTGGGTGAGAAAATTGGAGGTGGTGGTGACGGTCAGCGCCGGCGGCTGTTGGGCGCGGGTGATTTGGGCGACGGACTGCTCCAGCGCGGCAAAGGCGCGCTGGGTGCCGGCATACAGGATCTCGCCGGTCTCGGTCAGGCTGACGCCCTGCGCGCTGCGCTCGCACACCCGGCATGCCAGCACCGACTCCAGCAGCTTGATCTGATGGCTGACCGCCGTCGCGCTGACGCCCAGCGCCTCGGCGGCCAGTTTGAAGCTGCGGCAGCCGGCCACGGCGTGGAAGGCGCGCAGCGCGCCCAGCGGCGGCAAACGGGGTTTTCTCATGGCTGAGTTATTCTCATCTAAGGCTGAAAACTATGAGTTTGTCTGACCGATTATACAAGAGATAGGCTACTGACATGTGAACAGGGAAGTGAATTTATTTCATCATTTCCACCATGTCGGGAGTTAACGATGAGCATATATGTCAACAACGGCGCCCTGGGCGCCATGGAACACACGGGAACGGCGGCGAGCGGTCTGGCGCTCAGCGTGCCGGTCGCGGCGGGCGCCTTGCTGCTGAAGACCGAAAGCCTGCTGGGCATCGGCGCAACGCTGATGCTGCTAACGGCATTGGCGCTGGCGTTTCTCGGCGGCGCCGCGCTGGCCCGCTGGCAGCCGCTGAGGAAGCGGCCTGCGCTGGCTATGCTCCGCTACGGTTTTTTGCTGGCGGCGGCGGGGTGGCTATTGACGCTGCTGATGCTGTTCGGCGGCCATGATTGGCCGGCCCTGCTGGCGGGCATCGCCCTCGGCGGCCTGGGGCAGGGCGTGGCCTACCGCACGGCGGTAGGGGAAGGGGCGTTCGCTGTGGCGTGCAGGCTGGCGACGGTGGTGACCATCGTGGCCGTGTTGGTTGCCGCGTTGCTGATTCAAACCTACGCCGCGCCGGGCGCGAGAGGAGGCTGTTTCGCGCTGGCGTTGCTGGTCGATCTGGCGCTGTTGGGGGCGTTGATGGCGCGGGTTGCGGAGCGGGATGGCGCCTGAGACAGTGCGGAGGGCCAAAGGCCTGCGTGGGGGCGGGGCGGGCTTTTTGGTGTTTGCGGAGATTGTTGAGTAGATGACCCGACGGTTGGTTTTGTGGCATAAACGGACGCTACCTACCTCAAGGTAGCGTTTGCCATACCGAACAAGCCTCAGTGCGACGAAACAAATACCGAGGCAGGCTGCGCGGGCGGAATGGCGAAGTGACGCTGCATGCGTTTTATCTCCTCTGCCGGTGGCAGGCCAAACAGACGTTTGAATTCGCGATTAAATTGCGATGGGCTTTCATAGCCAACGGCGTAACTCGCGGCGGCGGCGGTGATTTGTTGGCGCACCATCAGCATCCGTGCCTGGTGCAGGCGTACCGATTTCACATACTGCATCGGCGGCATCTGCGTTATCGCTTTGAAATGGCTATGAAAGGTCGGCACGCTCATGCCGGCCAGCATCGCCAGCTGCGTCAGCGTTAACGGCTCCGCGTAAGTGGCGTGGATGTGCTGCAACGCTTTACCGATTTTGCCAAACTGGCCTTGCAAGGCCAGCGCGGCACGCATCGCGTTGCCCTGTGCGCCTGTCAGCACGCGGAAATAGAGTTCACGCACCCGCGCCGGACCGAGGATCGCCGCCTCAAGCGGGTTGTCCAGGACGTCAAGTAGGCGAAGTACGGCCATTTTTACCGCGCCGTCCATGGGGCTCGACATCATGCTTTGCGGCGCGACGGGAGGATACGGGGCGCCATGCTGTTCAATCTGCAACATCAGTTCAGCGGCAAGCTGAAAATCCAGATGTATATAAATCGCCAGCAGCGGATGCGCTGCCGACGCGTCGGTTTCCATCACAAACGGCACCGGCACCGAAACCGCCAGGTAGTGCTGCTCATCATATAAATAGGTCTGTTGACCGAAATAACCGCGTTTGCTGCCCTGGCAGACAATCACGATCCCCGGATCGTACAGCACCGGCGTTCTGGCAAGCGGGCGATCGGAACGCAAAATTCGCACATCAGGTAGGGCAGTGAGGTTGTATCCCTCTTGCACCGCAAGTCTATTCATCAGGGCAATCATTTTGGGCATCCCACCACCTCATAAAATCAGGCAAGAAAAAGAGAAGATACGGCCTAAAAATGCGGCAGAGCAGAGAATACCATGCAACCTTCTTGGTTCATGGGAGTTCTTTTTATGGCATCTGCAAAAACGATTTTAATCACTGGCGTCAGCAGTGGCTTTGGCCAGGCGCTGGCGCGGGAAGCCCTCGCCGTAGGGCATCGGGTTGTAGGGACGGTGCGCAACAGCGAAGCGCTGCAGGCTTTCGGCGCGCTCGATACGCAGCGGGCTTTTGGCTATCTGCTTGATGTCACGGATGTTGAGCGTATTGATGAGGTGGTTGGAGAGATAGAGTCCGCCGTCGGTCCGATAGATGTGCTGGTGAACAATGCCGGTTACGGTCATGAAGGCATTCTGGAAGAATCTCCGCTCGCAGAACTGCGCCGCCAGTTTGACGTCAATGTGTTTGGCGCGGTGGCGATGATCAAAGCCGCGCTGCCGGGCATGCGCCAGCGCCGTCGCGGCCACATTATCAATATCACCTCAATGGGCAGTTTCATTACCTTGCCCGGTATCAGCTATTACTGCGGCAGCAAATTTGCACTGGAAGGGATATCAGAAGCGTTAAGTCAGGAGCTTACCCCGTTCAACATACACGTGACCGCAGTGGCGCCCGGTTCGTTTCGAACGGACTGGGCCGGGCGTTCAATGGTACGCAGCCCTCGCCGTCTCCCGGACTATGACGCGTTATTTGAACCTGTTCGTCAGGCGCGCCAGGAAAAAAGCGGCAAGCAACTCGGCGATCCGGTGAAGGCGGCTCACGCCATGCTGGCATTGATCGAGAGCCAGACCCCACCCACGCATCTGTTGTTAGGCAGTGACGCATTAAGTTTGGTGCGGCAAAAGCTCGAGGCGTTAGGCAAGGAAATTGAACAATGGGAGAAACTTACCCGTTCAACGGATGGCTGACCGGTTTCGGGTAGGGAGAGTGCAGGGGATCATCGATGATGATCCTTCCAACAGCAAAAAGCCCGCTCGGGTTTCCCTGAGCGGGCTTCTCTAAATATGGCTCCTCTGACTGGACTCGAACCAGTGACATACGGATTAACAGTCCGCCGTTCTACCGACTGAACTACAGAGGAATCGTTGGAACGGGGCGAATAATAGCGAGGCGCCGTCGGCATGTCAAAGGCGGATTACACATTCTGTGACTGTTTGCTTACAGAATGCGCAACCCGTTGAGTTTTTTGGCAGATTTAGCCCTCGGGCGCCAGTTGCAGGCGCAGCTGATAGCGGTAAACGCCGGCGGTGAGCAGGTAATCCCGGTGCACGCTCGGGCTCCAGGAGTCGTCGCCGCCCACCCCCATATGGAAACCGTCCAGATGCAGCCAGGTGCCGGCTTCCGGCTGCAGCAGATGCTGGTGGCTGCAGGTCATCAGCTGTTGCAGGCCGTAGCGGCTGAGCGAGAAATGGAAGCGGCCGTCGATGCGCCAGCCGCCGTAGCGCAGGCTACGGGTGTCGCAGCGCAGGCCGTTCTCGCCGGGGAAAATATACGGCGTGTGCAGATCTGCCAGCGGCAGGCGCCAGCGCCCGTGCTGCGCGGCCAGGCGGCGATCCGGGTAATTCTCGTGCGGGCCCAGGCCCAGCCATTCCGCGTGCGGCTGCACCGTCGCCAGTTGGCAGTGCAGGCCGATGCGCGCCGGCGGCGGCAGGGCGTCGGCCACCTCGACCTCCACGCTCACGTTCACTGCGCCCAGCGCATCGAACAGCCACTGTTTGCGGCCGATCAGCAAAATCTGCCCGTCCACGCCGAACTGATGTTCGCTCACCACCTGCACGCCGTTTTGCAGCGCATCGGCCTGCAGCCGCGTGCAGCGTTCCTCCAGCCGGTACAGGCCCGCCAGCTTCCAGCGTTCGATCCAGGCGTTGGGATCGATACGGTCCGCCTCGCTGACGCCGATGTCGTTATCGATCGGCGCGCGCGCAAAGCCGTCGCGCAGAGGCGTCAGCAGCTGCGGCTGCTCATTCTGCCACCACTGCGTCAGATGGCCGCTGCTGCGCTCGAAGCGCCAGCGCTGGTCGCCGTGGGTGAGGGTCAGCCCCTGATCGTCTTCAATCAGCGTTGGCGGCACGCCCTGCGCCGGCGGCGGCGCGGGATGCAGCGCGCGCGGCACCCGCCATTGATCCCAGGCGCAGCGGTGATGCGCTTCGGACCAGTCGGTGGCCTGCGGCTGCACCACCTCCACGTTCAGCCACAGCTCGCCGGGCTGATGCAGCATCGGCAGGCGGTCGAGCAGGGTGAAGCTATGGCTGCCCTGCGGCGGCAGCGCCAGATCGAAGCTGCCGCTGGCGCGCTCCACGCCGTCCAGCTCCAGCCGCCAGTTGAGCTGCTCGTTGTCGGTCTGGCGGAACAGGTAATCGCTGGTGACGGTCAGCGTCAGCGAGGCGGCGTCGAAGGCGAAGCGGAACAGCTGCTGCGCCCGCTGCGCTTCGAACAGCGCCGGGTGTGGGGTGCGATCCGCGAACACCAGCCCGTTCAGGCAGAACTGGCGATCGTTGGGGGTATCGCCGAAGTCGCCGCCGTAGGCCCAGAACTCTTCGCCCTGTGCGTCGCGCTTGATCAGCGCCTGATCGACCCAGTCCCAGACAAAGCCGCCCTGCAGGCGCGGATGTTCGTGGAACGCGCGCCAGTAACGCTCAAAGCCGCCGAAGCTGTTGCCCATCGCATGGGCGTATTCGCACAGGATCAGCGGCCGCTGTTCCTCCGGCAGGCCGATCCACTTGCCGATCGCCCATTTGGGCACCGCCGGGAACGGCTGATCCTGATCCACCCGCGCATACATCGGGCAGATGATGTCGGTGGCGGCGGTGTCGGCGCCGCCGCCTTCATATTGCACCGGGCGGGTCGGATCCTGGCTTTTCACCCAGCGGTACAGCGCGTCGTGGTTCACGCCGTGGCCGGACTCGTTGCCCAGCGACCAGATAATGATGCAGGGGTGGTTGCGATCGCGCTGCACCATGCGGGTAACGCGCTCGCTCATCGCCGGCAGCCACAGCGGATCGTCAGCCAGGCGGTTCATCGGCTGCATGCCGTGGGTCTCGATATTGGCTTCGTCCACCACGTACAGCCCATAGCGGTCGCACAGCCGATACCACAGCGGGTGGTTGGGATAGTGCGAGCAGCGCACCGCGTTGAAGTTGTGCTGCTTCATCAGCAGGATGTCGTGGCGCATCGTCGCCTCGTCCATCACCTGGCCGTGGCGCGGATGATGCTCGTGGCGGTTAACGCCGCGGATCAGCAGCGGCTGCCCGTTGAGCTTCAGCAACCCGCCGCTGATGTCCACCTGGCGGAAGCCGACGTCATAGGCCTCCACCTCGATAATCTCCCCCTCGGGCGAGAGCAGGGCGACGGTGGCGCGATACAGCGCGGGCGTTTCGGCGCTCCACAGCGCCGGGCGTTCTACCGGCAGGCGCAGCGTGACACGATCGTCATAGGCGCCGCGCTCGTCCACGATCTCGCTGCCGAGCGGCTGGGTGCGTTCGGCCACCCGCGCGCCATCGCGCCACAGCTGAATCTGCACCTGCAGCGGGCCGGGCCGGCTGGCGCGCGCCGCCACCACCAGTTCGCCGCGGGTAAAGCTGTCATGCAGCGGCGTGGTGATGCGCACATCGCTCAGGTGCGTGGCGGGTTTGTGCAGCAGGCTGACGTCGCGGAAGATGCCGCTCATGCGCCACATGTCCTGATCTTCCAGATAGCTGCCGTCGCACCAGCGCAGCACCATCACCGCCAGCCGGTTTTCACCCGGCTGCAGCCACGGGCTGAGATCGAACTCCGCCGGCAGGCGGCTGTCCTGCGAATAGCCGACCCAGTGGCCGTTGCACCACAAATAGAACGCCGAGTTGACGCCGTCGAAGATGATGCGCGTCTGGCCGGTGGCCAGCCAAGCCGGATCGACGCTGAAGGTGCGCGAGTAGCAGCCGGTCGGGTTGTCTTCCGGCACGCGAGGCGGATCGACCGGGAACGGGTAGCGCACGTTGGTGTAAATCGGCGCATCGTAGCCGGCGAGCTGCCAGTTGCTCGGCACCGCCAGCGGGGCGGCATCCGGCAGATCCTGCTGCAGCCAGCCTTCCGGCGCCGCCTCTGGGCGCGGGAAATAGCTGAAGCGCCACTCGCCGTTCAGCGAGCGGCGGCTGGCGCTGGGGGCATCGTTGCGCGCGTCTTCCACCGTGCGCCAGCTGGCGAACGGCGGGTGGGCGTCCAGCCGGCGGTAGTGGGTGCAGGCCGGGTTTTGCCAGTCACGGCGGGCGAGGATCTCGGTCAGGGAAGCAAGGGGCGCAGCGGGCATCGGCGATCGTCCAGTCGGCTAGGTGATGCTCACCAAGATGCTGACCGGCGCATAAAAAGTAAAGCGGTTACACGCAACCTTGCAAGGGCGATCAAATAACCGCTAATGCGGTTCGCCGGCGCGGTAGATCCGCTGCGGGCGGCCGACCTTGCCGTAAATGATCTCGGCGCGCAGCTGCTGCGCGGCGGTGCAAAACTCCAGATAACGGCGCGCGGTGGTGCGGCTGAGCCCCATTTTTTGCGCAACGCTTTCAGCGGTGTGGCGCGCGGCGGGTTCGGCAAATAGCGCGCGGACCTTGCCCAGCGTCAGCTCGTCGATGCCGGCGGGCAGCGCTGCCTGCTGTTCGCCGCGGGCGTAGGTGTTGAACATCTCGTCGATGCGGCGCTGGTTGAGGCGCGCTTTGTCTTTCAGCGCTTCGCGGCGCTGGCTGAAGCGCTGCAGGGTCTGGCTCAGCCGGTCATAGGCCAGCGGTTTGATCAGGTAGTCGAATACGCCGTAACGCAACGCCTCGGCCACGGTGGCCATGTCGCTGGCGGCGGTGATGAACACGATGCCGCCGCGATACCCGCTCAGCGTCAGTTCGCGCAGCAGGGTGATGCCCTGGCCGTCGGGCAGAAAGTTGTCCAGCAGGATCAGGTCCGGCTTGAAGCGCTCGGTCATGGCGCGCGCCTGCGCCAGCGTGCCGGCCAGCCAAATCTGGCGGCAGCCGCCGTTCTGGCGGATAAACTCCGCGTGCATCTCCGCCAGCGGCGTTTCGTCTTCAACGATCAGGATGTTCAGCCATTCCATAATGAAACCTACTATTGCAATCAAGATGCTAAATGAATGTAAGTAAATTGCGGCGCCAAATAAAGATTATCTCAATAATAAACACCATAAGATTAATTAAGCAAATAAAGAGCATTAAATAACTTATTAACGGGAATCGGTTTGTGAAATAGGTCAATAATCGGCGTTTTTTTTCTGTTTACCATTAATTTATCGAACGTGCAGTCGCGTTTATCTGCATGGTTTTTAAGGTTTTAATTACCCTTGTTGATGTTAATTAAAATGCCTTTTTGTATTTAATTTGTTGTTTGCCAGTTAACCCAGAGAGCGTGTTATGTTAGGCGATGCCGTATTTAATCGGGTAAAGCGATCGGATCATAAAGCGATTTCGGAAATAAGCGCCTTCTTGCGCAGTAACGATCTGAATATCGACACCACGGTTGAAATATTTATTACCGTTACCCAGCACGACAAATTGGTCGCCTGCGGCGGCATCGCCGACAATATTATCAAATGCGTCGCCATCAGCCCGCTGATGCGCGGCGAAGGGTTGGCGCTGGCGCTGGCGACCGAGCTGGTGAACCTGGCCTACGAGCGCCACCACACCCAGTTGTTTATCTACACCAAGGTGCAGAACGAGCCGCTGTTCCGCCAGTGCGGTTTCTACCCGATCGCCACCGTGCCGGGCATCGTGGTGCTGATGGAAAACAGCCCGTGCCGCCTGAAGCGCTACGCCGCCCAGCTGGCGAGCCAGCGCCGGCCGGGCGACACCATCGGCAGCATCGTGATGAACGCCAACCCCTTCACCCGCGGGCATCAGTATCTGGTGCGTCAGGCGGCCAAACGCTGCGACTGGCTGCACCTGTTTTTAGTGAAGGAAAACACCTCGCGCTTCAGCTATGAAGACCGCCGCCGGTTGGTGCTGGCCGGCACCGCCGATATCCCCAACCTCACGGTACACGAAGGCTCGCAGTACGTGATCTCGCGCGCCACCTTCCCCTGTTACTTCATCAAGGATCAGGGCGTGGCCGACGACTGTTACACCGAAATCGATCTGAAGATCTTCCGCCAGTATCTGGCGCCCGCGCTGGGCATTACCCACCGCTTCGTCGGCAACGAGCCGTTCTGCGCGGTGACCGCGAAATACAACCGCGACATGCGTTACTGGCTGGAAACGCCGGCGCTGCCCAGCCCGCCGATCGCGCTGGTGGAAATCGAGCGTTTGCAATATCAGGGCACGGCGATCTCCGCCTCCTGGGTGCGCAAGCTGCTGGCGGCGGGGGACTTCCACGCCGCCGCGCCGCTGGTGCCGCCGGACACCCTGTACTACCTGCAGGATCTGCAAACGCAGCGCCGGGCCAAGGCGGCCCCGCATCCTTTTGAGTCCGCACAATCAGGTGAATGATGAAAATTATCCGAGAAGCAATGGCCGGCACGCTGGAATCCAGCGATGTCATGGTGCGCATCGCGCCCGCCGAGGGGCCGCAGCACGATCTGTTGATCGCCAGCAGCGTGGAAAAACAGTTCGGCGCGGCGATCCGCCACACCCTGCTGGAGGTGCTGCAGCGCTATGAGGTGGAGCCGGTGCAGGTGATCGTCGACGACAAGGGGGCGCTGGACTGCGTGCTGCGCGCCCGGCTGGAAACCGCGCTGATGCGCGCCTGCGAGGGCGGCCAGCTGCCGTGGGAGGCGAAAGATGAAAACGCTGAATAAAACCCGGCTGCGCCGCAGCATGTTGTTCGTCCCCGGCGCCAACGCGGCGATGGTCAGCAACGCCTTTATCTACCAGGCCGATGCGCTGATGTTCGATCTGGAAGACTCGGTGATCCTGCGTGAAAAAGACGCGGCGCGCCGGCTGGTGTACCACGCGCTGCAGCACCCGCTGTACCAGGAGGTGGAAACCATCGTGCGCGTCAATGCGCTCGACTCTGCCTACGGCCTGGCGGACCTGCAGGCGGTGGTGCGCGGCGGCGCGGACATCGTGCGCCTGCCGAAGACCGACAGCGCGCAGGACGTTGTCGACATGGAGCGCGAGATTGCCGCCATCGAAGCGGCCTGCGGCCGGCCGGTCGGCAGCACCGGGCTGCTGGCGGCGATCGAATCGGCGCAGGGCATCACCAACGCGGTGGCGATCGCGCACGCTTCGCCGCGGCTTATCGGCATCGCGCTGGGGGCGGAAGACTACGTGCGCAACCTGCGCACCGAACGCTCGCCGGAGGGCATCGAGCTGCTGTTCGCCCGTTGTTCGCTGCTGCAGGCGGCGCGCGCCGCTGGCATTCAGGCGTTCGACACCGTCTATTCCGACGCTAATAACGAGGCCGGCTTCCTGCAGGAAGCGGCGCTGATCAAACAGCTCGGCTTCGACGGCAAATCGCTGATCAACCCGCGCCAGATTGAGCTGCTGCACAACCTGTACGCGCCGACCGCCAAAGAGGTGGCGCACGCGCAGCGGGTGGTGGACGCCGCCGAAGCGGCGGAGCGGGAAGGGCGCGGCGTGGTGTCGCTCAACGGAAAAATGGTCGACAGCCCGGTGATTGAACGCGCCCGGCTGGTGCTGGAGCGCGCCGCGCTGTCCGGCTTACGGGAAGAACCGGCGCAGCACGGGGAGGAAGCATGATGAACCGCCAACAACGATTGATGACCTTCGCCAACCCGACGGATCTGCCGGGCTATCAGGACGTCTCCAAAGCCAATCTGCAGGCGCGCAAACCGCGCGATCTCAAGCTGTGCGACTCCTTGCAGGAAGCGGTGCGCCGCAGCGGACTGCAGGACGGCATGACCATTTCCTTCCACCATGCGTTTCGCGGCGGTGATTTGACGCTCAATCAGGTGATGGAGACGCTGGCGGCGATGGGGTTCCGCAACCTGACGCTGGCGTCCAGCTCGCTGACCGACTGCCATGCGCCGCTGGTTGAGCATATCCGCCACGGCGTGGTGAGCCGCATTTACACCTCCGGGCTGCGCGGCCCGCTGGCGGACGCGGTTTCGCGCGGCCTGCTGGCGGAGCCGGTGCAAATTCACTCGCACGGCGGCCGGGTCAACCTGATCGAATCCGGCGAGCTGAAGATAGACGTGGCCTTCCTCGGCGTGCCGGCCTGCGATGAGTTCGGCAACGCCAACGGTTACAGCGGTGAAGCCTGCTGCGGCTCGCTCGGCTATGCGCGGGTGGACGCCGAGGCGGCGGGCACCGTGGTGCTGTTGACCGAGCAGCTGGTGCCGTATCCGCATCATCCCGCCAGCCTGGCGCAGGATCGGGTGGATCTGATCGTGCAGCTGGAGCGGGTGGGCGACGCCGACAAGATCGGCGCCGACGCCACGCGCATGACCTCGAACCCGCGCGAGCTGCTGATCGCCCGCCGCGCCGCCGAGGTGATCGCCGGTTCCGGCTACTTCACCGAAGGCTTCTCGCTGCAAACCGGCACCGGCGGCGCCTCGCTGGCGGTGACCCGGTTCCTGGAGGACAAGATGCGCGCCCGCGGCATTCGCGCCGCGTTCGCCCTCGGCGGCATCACTTCGACCATGGTGGATCTGCACGAGAAAGGGCTGATCGGCAAGCTGCTGGACGTGCAGAGCTTCGATCGGGCGGCGGCGACTTCGCTGGCGCGCAACCCGCGCCATATCGAAATCAGCGCCAACCAGTACGCCAACTTCAGCTCCAAGGGCGCGTCGGTCGATCGGCTCGACGTGGTGGTGCTGAGCGCGCTGGAAATCGACACCGGCTTCAACGTTAACGTGCTGACCGGCTCCGACGGCGTGCTGCGCGGCGCGTCCGGCGGCCACTGCGACACCGCCGCTGCCGCGCGGCTGGCGATCATCGTTGCGCCGTTGGTGCGCGGGCGCATCCCGACGCTGGTGGAGCAGGTGACCACCTGCGTCACGCCGGGCTCCAGCATCGACATTCTGGTGACCGACCACGGCATCGCCGTCAACCCGGCGCGGCCGGAGCTGGCGCAGCGCCTGCGGGAGGCCGGCCTCGAGGTGGTGAGCATCGACTGGCTGCGCGCCCGCGCGCTGCAGCTGACCGGCGAACCGCAGCCGATCGCCTTTACCGACAAGGTGGTGGCGGTGGTGCGCTACCGCGACGGCTCGGTGATTGACGTGGTGCATCAGGTGGCGGAGTAGCCGATGGCCGCCGTCGATCCCCAACTGGCCGCCGAACGCGCGGTCAGCCTGCCGGAGTTGCTCACCAGCCGCGAATGCCGCCAGGCGCGCCAGCAGGCGTGGCTGGCGCAGCACGAGTGCACGCTGCTGGTGCTGACGCTGGTGGTGCCCGGCCCGGTGAAGGACAGCGCGCTGACGCGCGGCATATTTAACCTCGGGTGGGCGGCGCTGCTGCGGCTGTGCGCCGAACAGGGCTGGCCCAGCCCGCAGGCCGAGGCGCTGGCGCTCTCCACCGGCTGCGAAGGGTTTGTCGCGCTGCGCGCCGATGCCCAGCGGGTGAAGGACTGCGCCATGCAGCTGGAGGTGAGCCGCCCGATCGGCCGGCTGTGGGATATCGACGTGCTGGATACGCAGGGGCGCATTTTGTCGCGCCGCGACATCGGCCTGCCGGAACGGCGCTGCCTGCTGTGCGGCCAACCGGCCAAGATCTGCGCCCGCCAGCGGCGGCACAGCAGCGAGCAGCTGCTGCATGAAATGGAAAGGATGTTCAACGATGCGATCTCTGCCGATTAACCTGCCCGCCCACCGTGCCGAACCGGCCTGCGACTTCGCCCGCGCCGCTTTCCGCGCGCTGCTGGTGGAGGTCAACCTTACGCCCAAACCGGGGCTGGTGGATCGCCATAACACCGGCGCCCACCGCGATATGGATCTCGGGCATTTCTACCGCAGCGCCCGCGCCATCGGCGTGTGGCTGCCGCGCTTTATCCAACGCGGGCGCGAAGACGCCGCTTTGCCGGCAGAGCAGCAGCTGGCGCGGCTGCGGCCGCTCGGCCTGGCCTGCGAAAACCAGATGTTTCGCGCTACTGGCGGCATTAACACCCACAAGGGCAGCGTGTTCTCGCTCGGGTTGCTGTGCACCGCCTTCGGCCGCCTGCAGCAGCAGGGCCGCGCCATCGGCGCAGAGGCGCTGTGCGCCGAGGTGGCGGCGATGTGCCGGGGGCTGGTGGATCGCGAGCTGCGGCGCAACAACGCTGGGCAGACCGCCGGCCAGCGGCTGTTCGCCGCGCACGGGCTGAGCGGCGCGCGCGGCGAGGCGGAGGCCGGTTTCCGGCTGGTCATTGACGGCGCGCTGCCCCTGTATCGGCAACGGCTGGCCGCCGGCGGCGACGAACAGCGGGCGCTGCTGGACAGCCTGCTGTGGCTGATGGCTCACAACGACGACACCAACGTCGCCTCGCGCGGCGGCCTGCAAGGGCTGCGCTGGCTGCGGCGCCGGGCGGCATTGCTGCTGGCGCAGGGCGGCTCGGCGGGGGAGGCGGGTCTGGCGCGCCTGCGGCGCTTCGATGCCGACTGCATCGCCCGCAACCTCAGCCCCGGCGGCAGCGCCGACCTGTTGATAGTGACCTGGCTGCTGGCGCAGCTGGGTGCCCAAGAATAATAACCAAGCCTTCAGGAGAGTCCCTATGTCCCAAACCCAGGAAAAGATCTGGAAAGCGATAGCGCCGCTGGCGGTGCTCGCGATCCTGTTATTGATACCGGTGCCCGACGGCATGCCGCCGCAGGCCTGGCACTACTTCGCCATCTTTGTGGCGATGATCGTCGGCATGATTCTGGAGCCGATCCCGGCCACCGCCATCAGCTTTATCGCGGTGACCGTCAGCGTGCTCAGCGCCAACTGGGTGCTGTTCGGCGCGCAGGAACTGGCGGAGCCGGGCTTCAAGGCCGGTAAAGAGGCGCTGAAATGGGGGCTGGCGGGCTTCTCCAGCACCACCGTCTGGCTGGTGTTCGGCGCCTTTATCTTCGCGCTGGGCTACGAGGCCACCGGTCTGGGGCGGCGCATCGCGCTGTTCCTGGTGAAGTTCATGGGCAAGCGCACGCTGACGCTGGGCTATGCGGTGGTGATCATCGATATCCTGCTGGCGCCGTTCACGCCGTCCAACACCGCGCGCACCGGCGGCACGGTGTTCCCGGTGGTGAAAAACCTGCCGCCGCTGTTCGATTCCTTCCCCAACGATCCCTCTTCACGCCGCATCGGCGGTTACCTGATGTGGATGATGGTGGTCGGCACCAGCATCAGCTCCTCGATGTTCGTCACCGGCGCCGCGCCGAACGTGCTGGGCATCGAGTTCGTCGGCAAGATCGCCGGGGTGCACATCAGCTGGATGCAGTGGTTCCTGGCGTTCCTGCCGGTCGGCCTGCTGCTGCTGATCGTTGCGCCGCTGATCTCCTACTACCTGTACAAACCGGGCGTGACCCACAGCAGCGAAGTGGCCGCTTGGGCGGATACCGCGCTGGGGGAAATGGGCAAGCTGACGCGCAAGGAATACACCCTGATCGGCCTGGTGCTGCTCAGCCTGTGCCTGTGGGTGTTCGGCGGCAAAATGCTGGACGCCACCGCGGTGTGCCTGCTGGCGGTGTCGCTGATGCTGGCGCTGCACGTGGTGTCGTGGAAAGAGATCACCAAATATTCCAGCGCCTGGAACACGCTGGTTAACCTGGCGACGCTGGTGGTGATGGCCAACGGCCTGACGCGCTCCGGCTTTATCGACTGGTTCGCCCAGACCATGAGCACCCACCTGGACGGCTTCTCGCCGAACATGACGGTGGTGGCGCTGGTGCTGGTGTTCTACTTCGCCCACTACCTGTTCGCCAGCCTGTCGGCGCACACCGCCACCATGCTGCCGGTGATCCTGGCGGTCGGCAAAGGGCTGCCGGGCGTGCCGATGGAGCAGCTGTCGATGCTGCTGGTGCTGTCGATCGGTATCATGGGTGTGCTGACGCCGTACGCCACCGGGCCGGGGGTGATCATCTACGGCTGCGGCTACGTGAAGTCGAAAGACTACTGGCGCCTGGGCGGCATTCTCGGCGTGGTGTACATTGCCGCGCTGCTGCTGATTGGCTGGCCGATCATGAGCCTGTGGTACTGAGTTGAAGCCACGCGGCCACCGCCCGGTGGCCGCGGTTACGATCCTTTCCCGTGAACCCTGTCACACACTTGTCACACTAACCCCGCCATCATACGCAGGCAAACGCTAACACCTTAAAAATAATCATTTTCCGGGAGCCTCTGCGGATGAGAAAAAAAACGCTATTGCTGTGCCTGCCTTTGTTATTCACCGGGAACGTGCTGGCGGAAGCCGGCGGTTATCAGCTGGAACAGGTGCTGGTGATGAGCCGCCATAACCTGCGCGCGCCGCTGGCCAACAACGGCAGCGTGCTGGCGCAGTCTACGCCGAAGGCCTGGCCGGCCTGGGAAACGCCGGGCGGCCAACTGACCACCAAGGGCGGGGTGCTGGAAGTGTATATGGGGCACTACTTCAACGCCTGGCTGAAGCAGACCGGCCTGTTGCCGCAAGAGGGCTGCCCGACCGCCGGCAGCGTGTACGTCTATGCCAACAGCCTGCAGCGCACGGTCGCCACCGCGCAGTTCTTCAGCAACGGCGCGTTCCCCGGCTGCGACGTCAGCGTGCACCATCAGGACAAGATGGGCGAGATGGATCCGACCTTCAACCCGATCATCACCGACACCAGCGAAGCCTTCAACCAGCAGGCGCTGACGGCGATGAACGCCGCGCTGGGATCGCTGAAGCTGGACGCCTCTTACCAACAGCTGGCGAAGATCATCGACTACAAGGATTCCGCCGCCTGCAAGACCGACAAACACTGCGACCTGAGCAAAGAAACCAGCGTGATGAGCGCGGTGCCGGGCAAAGAGCCGGGCGTCTCCGGCCCGCTGCGGGTGGGCAACTCGCTGGTGGACGCCTTTATGCTGCAGTATTACGAAGGATTCCCGATGAAAGAGGTGGCCTGGGGCAAAATCGCCACCCCGCACCAGTGGCAGCAGTTGGCGCAGCTGAAAGACGGCTATCAGGACTCGCTGTTCACCTCGCCGGTGGTGGCGCAGAACGTCGCCAAGCCGCTGCTGACCTACATCAACAACGCGCTGCTCGGCGAGCGCAAACCGGACGCGCCGAAGCTGACGGTGCTGGTCGGCCACGATTCCAATATTGCCTCGCTGCTGTCGGCCATGCAGTTCCAGCCGTATCAGCTGCCGCAGCAATACGAGAAAACGCCGATCGGCGGCAAACTGGTGTTCCAGCGCTGGCGCGACGCGCAGAACGACCGTGAATTGCTGAAGATCGAGTACGTCTATCAGTCCACCGAACAGCTTCGCAAGGCGACGCCGTTGACGCTGCAAACCCCGCCGCAGCGCGTGACGCTGGCGCTGAAAGGCTGCCCGATCGACAAGGACGGCTTCTGCGCCTGGAGCGATTTCGAAAAGACCATGAAAGGCATCTTGTAATGCCCAGCCTCTCTCCCGACCGTGGGGGAGAGGCAAAGGCGCAGCTGCCGGGGGGATTGTGCTTGAATCCCCTCAACCGATCACCTAGCATTTCGTTAGGTGTAACGGGGAGAGAAAACCATGCGACCATCCATTGTTCTTGCAGAGCATCGCCAGGCGATCCGAGAAACGGTTGGGCTGTTCCCTGCGGCTAATCCGCGTATTTTCGGCTCGGTGCTGCATGGCACCGATCGGGAGGGCAGTGATTTGGATCTGTTGGTCGATGCGTTGCCGGGCGCCACGTTGTTTGATCTGGGAGGGCTGCAGTCGGAACTGGAAGCGCTGCTGGGCATTCAGGTGGATCTGCTGACGCCGCTCGATTTGCCGCCGACCTTTCGCCAGCAGGTTTTGGCGGAGGCCCAGCCGGTATGAAAGATGCGCGGTTGGTCGATTATCTGAGCCATATGCAACAGGCGGCGCAGGATGCCTGCGATTTCGTTGATGGCCTGGCGGCGGCAGATTTTATCGAAGATAAACGCACTCAGCAGGCCGTCATTATGAGCCTGATTATCATCGGTGAAGCCGTGACGAAAATCATGGATGGCAGCCCCGCGTTTACGCAACGTCATCCTGAAATCCCCTGGCGCAACATGCGCGGCATGCGTAATCGCATTGCGCACGGTTATTTTGATATCAACCTTGAAGTGGTCTGGGCGACGGTGCAAACGGCGTTGCCGGAACTGCTGACACAGCTGGTGGCGGTACGCCAGGATGCCGAGAAGTTAAACGACGGTGATTAAACTCTCTTTGGACAGTGACTCTGGTTCCTGCCGGTTGCCCACTTTTATCCGCAATATCGAATTTTTCACGCCGGACGGCTATCCGGGCCAGGTGGCGCGCTGCCATTTTACGCTGGCGGAGTATCGCGACGACAGTTTTCCCGAGGCGGGTTTTGCACTGCCGGATCATCTGGCGCGCGCGGTGCCGAAGCGCCGCGCGGAGTATCTGGCCGGGCGTGTTCTGGCGCGGCAACTGTTGGCGCCGCTCGGTTTTGCCGACTTCACCCTGGCGCGCGGCGAAGATCGCGCGCCGCAGTGGCCGCCGGGCATCGCCGGGGCGCTGAGCCATAATTCGGATACCGCGCTGTGCGCCGTGCACCGCGAGCGCGGGCTGGGCGGCGTTGGGTTGGATGTGGAGACGCTGCTCTCCGACGTGCGGGCGGAGGAGCTGTGGGGGGCGATCGTTTCCCCGGCGGAGCGCGAGGCGTTGCTGCGTGATACGCTGCCGTTCAACGAACTGCTGACGCTGACGTTTTCCGCCAAAGAGAGCCTGTTCAAGGCGCTGTATCCGCAGGTGCGCTGTTACTTCGATTTTCTCGATGCGCGCATGGTCGCCGTGGATATACAGCGGCAGTCGTTTGTATTAGCGCTGCTTAAGACGCTGACGCCAAATTGCCCCGCCGGCCGCCGGTTTAGCGGACTTTTTTGGCGTAAAGGTGACGATGTCACGACTTTTATCTTTTGTTAAAACCCAATAATAACAGTGTGTTATTTCTTTATTTGCCGTAACGCAGGTTTGCCGCGGCGGGCGGAAAGATTCATTCATCGGAGATTGACCCACGCTGGGGATCCGGTGTAATTTATCCTCCTTTTACAGCTAATGATAATTATTCGCATAAACATTATCATTGGTAAGGCGCAACAAAGGAGTGGTCTTGTGGCGACACTGACGACAGAAAACCAAACCTTCCCCGGGTTTGTGTACGCCGAACAATCGACCTTTTTGTACCGGTCCGAATTCCGTTCCCTCTCCGCCGATGGCGTGTTCGAGCGTATCGAGACGCCGGCGTTCGGCGGCGAGCAGGAAGGCAGCGCGCTGGCGCAGCATATCCGCCAGGCGCTGGCGCGCGCCAAAGCCGCCGGCCAGGAGACGCCGGTGGTGGTGGGCGCCATTCCGTTCGATACGCGCCGGCCTTCCAGCCTGTACGTGCCTGAAAGTTTACAGTTTGTCGCCAACGACAGCTTTACCCGCGCCGCGCGCCCGATGCTGCAACAGCCGCATCGCCTGGCCGCCTGCACCAGCATTCCGGACGAGCCGCGCTTCAAGCACGCGGTGGCGGAAGCGGTCAGCCGCTTTAAACAAGGCAAGCTGGACAAGGCGGTGCTGTCGCGCATCCTCGACATCGAGCTGGAGCAGCCGGTGGCGGGCCACCAGATCCTCAATAACCTGATGGTGCAGAACCCGACCGGTTACCACTTTTCCCTGCCGCTGGCCGATGGCGGCGTGCTGATCGGCGCCAGCCCGGAGCTGCTGATCCGCAAGCAGGGCGGCGAGATCCACACCAATCCGCTGGCGGGCTCGGCGCGCCGTCAGGACGATCCGCAGCAGGATCGCCTCGGCAGCGAGCGCCTGATGCGCTCGACCAAAGACAAATACGAACACAAGCTGGTGATCGACGACATTCGCCGCCACCTGGCGCCGCTGTGCGCCAGCCTGAGCGTGCCCAGCGGCCCGTCGCTGCTCAGCACCGGCACCATGTGGCACCTGTCCACCCGCATTCGCGGCGAGTTGCTGAACCCGAATCTCAATGTGATGCAGCTGGCCTGCCTGCTGCATCCGACGCCGGCGCTGTGCGGCTTCCCGACCGAGAGCGCCCGCCAACTGATCGCCGATCTGGAACCGCACGATCGCGGCCTGTTCAGCGGCATTGTCGGCTGGTGCGACGCCAACGGCGACGGCGAGTGGGCGATCGTCATCCGCAGCGGCCTGCTGCGCGGCAACCGGGTGCGGCTGTTCGCCGGCGCGGGCATCGTCGCCGCCTCGACGCCGCAGGCCGAGTGGATGGAAACCGCCGCCAAACTGGGCACCATGCTCAACGCTTTCGGCCTGAACAGCGGCGCGCTGTAGGCCTCTTTGCGGCGCAGTGCGCGCCGCGTCATACGCTTTCGCAGGAGACAACGATGAACAACAAAATGACCCGGCTGTGCGCCAGGATGGCGGTGCGCCCATGAGCATTCAGATGGATTTCACCGGCAAACGCGTGTGGGTGACCGGCGCGGCGCGCGGCATCGGCGAGCAGATCGCCCGGCATTTTTTGACGCAGGGCGCCGAGGTGGTGGGATTTGACCGCGAGTTCGCCAACCCGGATCTGCCTTACCCCTGCGTGACGCTGGACATCAGCCGGCCGGAGCAGGTGGAGGCGGTGTGCCGCCAACAGCTGGAGGAGAACCCCAAACTGGACGTGTTGGTCAACGCCGCCGGCATTCTGCGCATGGGCAATACCGAAGATTTGAGCGTGGATGACTGGCATCAGTGCATCAACGTCAACGCCTCGGGGGCGTTTTACCTGTTCCGCGCCGTGCTGCCGCACTTCAAGGCGCAGCGCAGCGGGGCGATCGTCAGCATCGGCTCCAACGCCGCGCACGTGCCGCGCACGCAGATGGCGGCCTACTGCGCCTCCAAGGCGGCGCTGACCAGCCTGAACCACTGCGTGGGGCTGGAGATGGCGCCGTTCGGCGTGCGCTGCAATCTGGTGTCGCCGGGCTCGACCGACACGCCGATGCAGCGCGGCATGTGGCAGACCGACGATGCGCAGCAACGCACCATCGCCGGTTTCCCCGAGATGTTCAAGCTGGGGATCCCGCTCGGCAAAATCGCCCGCCCGGACGAAATCGCCAATGCGGTGTTGTTCCTGGCCTCCGATTTGGCCAGCCACATCACTATGCAGGATATCGTGATCGACGGCGGCGCCACGCTGGCCGCCTGAGTCAGACCCGCTGGCGGCGCAGCAGGTGCTGCGCACCTTCCGCCGCCAGCAGCAGCACCGCCAGCCAGATCGCCAGATAGGTTGGCCATTCGCTTTGGCCGATGCTCTCGCCGAGCAGCAGCGCGACGATCACCAGCAGCACCGGTTCCACATAGCTCAGCAGGCCGAACAGGCTGAACGGCAGCAGGCGGCTGGCGAGGATGTAACACACCAGCGCCACGGCGCTGATGACGCCGAGCAGCGGAATGCGCCAATACAGCTCGGTATTGATCGGCAACGCCGCTGCGCCGCCGTCGCCGAAGGCGAACCAGGCCGCCGCCGGCAGCATCAGCGCCAGCTCGCACCACAGCCCGCCGAGATTGTCGGTGCCGAAACGCCGCCGCAAAATAAAGTAGAGCGGATAGCCCAGCGCCACCACCAGCGTCGGCCACGAGACGCCGCCCGCCTGATACAGCTCATTGCCTACCCCCACCATGGCGCACGCCACCGCCAGCTTTTGCAGCAGCGACAGCCGATCGCGGTAGATCAAACGGCCCGCCAGCACCATGGTCAGCGGCAGCAGAAAATAGCCGAGCGACACGTCGAGCGCCTTGCCGTGCAGCGGCGCCCACAGGAATAACCACAGCTGCACCCCCAGCAGCGCCGAGGTGAGCAGCAGGCCCAGCAGACGCTGCGGCCGTTGGCCGATCCAGCCCAGCGTGTCGCCCACTTTGCGCCAATCGCCGGACAGCGCCATGAACAGCGTCAGGAACGGCAGCGTCAGCAGCGTGCGCCAGCCGTAGACCTGCTCGCCGTTCAGCGGGGTGAGGGTAGAGGTGAAGTAATACATCGCGCCGAACAAGATAGAGGCGACGACCGAAAGAGTAATGCCTTTAATCACACGCATTCCTGGTGAGTGATTGATTTTATGGCGGCTACTGTAGAGAAATTTGCCGCCAACGACAATGGCGTTGCCGGGCGCTGGACAATCGGCGGCGGCGGGTTACAATGATTACTGTGTATTCATACAGGCTTTGGCGATGACAATCGATCTTTTTGAAGACGCGCTGCCGCCGCCGTGGCGCGAAGAAATCGCCCCCGGCGCGGTGGTGATGCACGGCTTCGTGCGCGATCACGGGCCGGAACTGCTCGCGGCGGTGCAGGGCGTCGTCGCCCAGGTGCCGTGGCGGCATTTGACCACCCCCGGCGGGCACGTGATGTCGGTGGCGATGAGCTGGTGCGGCAACGGCTGGACCAGCGACAGCCGCGGTTACCGCTATTCGGAACGCGACGCGCGCAGCGGCAAACGCTGGCCGGCCATTCCCCCCATCCTGATGGCGCTGGCGGACGAAGCCGCGCAGCAGGCGGGCTTCGGCCGCTTCGTGCCGGATTCCTGCCTGATGAACCGCTACGATCCGGGCAGCAAGCTGTCGCTGCATCAGGATAAAGACGAGCACGACTTCGGCGCCCCCATCGTCTCGGTGTCGCTCGGGCTGCCGGCGGTATTTCAGTTCGGCGGGCTGCAACGCAGCGACCGGGCGCGGCGCATCCCGCTGGCGCACGGCGACGTGGTGGTGTGGGGCGGCCCATCGCGGCTCTGTTTTCACGGCATCCTGCCGGTCAAGGAAGGCTATCACTCGTTGGTGGGGCCGCACCGCATCAACATCACGCTACGCAAGGCGCTTTAGCTGCGGCTCTTGCGCCATGCAGGCGACGAGATAGTCGATAAACACCCGCAGTTTGGGCGGCAGATACTGGTTAGGCGCGTAAAGCAACCACAGGCCGCCGTGATAGCTGCTGAGGAAATCCCACTCCGGCAACACCTGCACGATCTCGCCGTCGTCGAGCGCCTGGCGGGCGGTAAAATACGGCAGGCTGCCGATGCCGATATGCTGTTTCACCGCGTCCAGCCGCACGCCGGTGTGGTTGGCGGCGTAGCGGCCGCGCACGTTGACCGTCACCGTTTTGCCGCTGCGACGGAACTTCCATTGCGCGTCGCTCGGCGTTTCGCCCAGATAGATGCAGCTGTGCGCCGCCAGATCGTGCGGGTGCTGCGGCGTGCCGTGCTGCGCCAGGTAGTGCGGCGTGGCGCACAGCAGATGGTCTATTCTCATCAACTGGCGGCCGATCAACCCGGGCGATGGGCGATCGGTAATGCGCAGCGCCAGATCGACCCGATCGTCTATCAGATCCATGTAGCGATCTTCCAGCCGCAGCCGCACGTCCACCTTCGGGTAGCGGCGCAGGAACTCCGGCATGTGCGGATGCAGCACTAAGCGCCCCACCGCCTTGGGCACGCTGACGCTGACCAATCCTTCGGGCGCCGCGGCGCCGCGCCCGCCGATCGCCATAACCGCGTCGGCCGCCGCCAGCAGGGTGCGGCAGTGCGCAAACGCCTCTTCGCCGCTTTCGCTCAGCCGCAGTTTGCGGGTGGTGCGGTGCAACAGCTGCAGCGCCAGCGCCTGCTCGAGCCTTGCCACGCTGCGGCTGACGGCGGAAGGCGAAGTATCCAGCTTGCGGGCGGCGGCGGAAAAGCTGCCGCTCTCTACCACCTGAACGAAAACGGCCATTTCAGGCAACAGCGCGTAAGAAAGATTTGTGCTCATGACGCAAAGGTCCATTGTGATGGCGGCGGATTATCCATCGATTATGACATGAATATAATGGCTCTTCGAACCGAGGAGAAAAATGATGACCGAACGACGTTATTACTACAGCGACGATGTACAGGGCCAGGCGCAGGTGTTGAGCTGTACGCCGGCCGAGGCGGGCGCCTACGCCGTAGAGCTGGACGCCACGCTGTTCCACCCACAGGGCGGCGGCCAGCCGTCCGACGTGGGGACGTTAGGCGGCGTCGCCGTGCTGCGGGTGCAGCAGCAGGGGGATACCGTGCTGCACTTTACCGCCGCGCCGCTGCCGCTCGGGCCGGTTACGCTGCAAATCGATGAGGCGCAGCGCCGCCTGCACGCCCGCTGGCACTCCGGCGGGCATCTGATCGGCTGGCTGGGCGAAACCCGGGGGTGGCGGCCGGTCAAGGCGCATCATTGGCCGGGGGAGGGGCGCATCACGTTCGCGCCAGGGCCGGATGCGCAGACGATAGAAGCGGACTTTTTGCAGGTGGAGCTGGCGCGCTTGATCGCCGCCGATCTGCCACGCCGCCAACAGGCGGTGGACGGGATGCGCCAGGTCGGTTTCGGCGAACTGCCCGCTTACGGCTGCGGCGGCACCCATGTCGCCACGCTGGGCGAGGTGGGCGCGATCGCTATCACCGGCGTAAAGATGAAGAAGGGGCAGCTGATCGTGCAGTATGCGCTGAGTTGAATTGAATAAGGGGGGCGGCTCAGCGCCCGGCCTGCCGCAGCTGGGTGCAGAACGCGCATTGGCATCCCGCCACCGGCACCGCCGCGCAGCTGCCGATGTTCACCGGCTGGGCGTCCATGGCGTGAAAGCCGTAAAACAGATTTTCGATGTTTTGTTCCGCCGCGCGCGCCTGTTCCGGGCGCGGTTCGGGCACTTTCGACTGAAACGCCGCGGCCTTGCCGGCCAGCAGGCAGAGAAACAGCAGCGACAGCTGGATTTTCATCGTCGTCTTCCTTTGGCTGAAGTTGTGATACGTTATAACAAAACCCCATCAATGCCAAGCGGCGGCGCTGCCGCCATTCACGGTATTTTTACGCACGGCAACAGTTCCTCATTCAAATAACACTTCGACACATTTCTTGCCGATACGCTGACTAATAATTCAAATTACAAAAATTGCCTCACTAAACGAATATTTAGATACTCGCTGTGCGGCCTGGCCAGTGCTGACACGTTTTTAAATTCTGAGCATACAGAAAGATGCCTCTGTAGGTATCGTCACGCACTCTGGACAGGACATCGCCACCATGGGCTCTTTTTTTAAGCAGATCTACCGCTATTCCCACGCGCGCCCTTATCGGCATAACGAAAACCTCTGGCCCTACGTGAAGATTGCGCGCGGCGAGGGCGGTGAAATCGCCGCCTTATGGTACAAGCACCGGCCGGTGCCGATCGTCCCGCTGAGCGAACTGCGCAACAGTTGCCGGGGGCCGGCGTTGTTGACGGCTACCGGCCCGTCGGTGAAGGCGCTGCGCTTCGAAAATATTCCCGCCATGCCCGCGATCGGGGTCAACGGCGCCTATTGCCTGCATCGGCAGGTGGATTTTCACTTCTACGTCATCGTAGACATGGGGTTTATCGATAACCGCCCGGAGATCGTGCGCGATGTCATTCAACGGCCGGCGCTGACGCTGTTCACCACCGTGCACGGCGTGGCGCGCATTCTCGATCGTTTTGGACAGGCGGCGATCGGCTGCCGATTGGCGATTGTCGAAGACGCGGCCTGCAAGATTTACCGTCCCCGGATCGACAGCGGCGCGCTGTGGGATCACTACTGCCGGGAAAACGGGGTGGAGTTTTGCATCGCGAACCGCACGCTCGGCTTCAGCCAGGATATCCGCTGTGGCATTTTCGATGCCGGCACCGTGGCCTATTGGGCGCTGCAAATCATCGCCTATCTCGGCTTCAGGCAGCTGTTTATCGCCGGGTTGGACATGAACAACTTCCACCAGCCGCGCTTTTACGAAACGGAGCAGGATCGGTTACCGACGTTCCTGTCGGACAAAGTGGAGTCGCTGGTGATCCCCGCTTTTCGGCATGCCGGCGCGGTCATGCAAAAACAGCAGATCGCGATAAAAAACCTTTCCCCGCACAGCGCTATCGGCAGCGATATCTTCGAGAAGGTGGACGGCAATGTTTACTTTCAGCAAGCCTGAGCGGTGTTATCGCCTCGGCAGCGCGCTGTTTTTAGCCTTCGCATTTTTAAGCGCGATCTTTTGCGGGCAGACCCGCGTCAACAACCTGTTTCATCTGGCAGCGCTGCTGTGGCTGGCTGCCGTGTTCACCTGGCCGCCGCTGCGGCGGCAGCTGTGGATCAATCGTCAGGCGCGTTGGGGCGGCGGGCTGGCGCTGATGTTTTTGCTTTATTATTCCCTCAGCGCGCTGTGGGGCGAGACGCCGGGTGACATGCAGTCGGCCCTGACCCACAGCGCCTATATCCTGCTCTATCTCGCCTGGCTGGTGACGCTGCTAGACGGTGAGCGGCGTCATCAACTGCAGTGGGCGATGCTGGCCGGCATAACGTCGCTGTGCCTGTATCTGACGCTGGTCGACGCCCCGTCGATTTATCATCTGCGGGAAACCACCGCCCGCAATCCGGGGCCGAGCAACGTGATCGATCTGGCCGGTTACGCCGCCATCGCCATTTTGTTGAGCCTGATGATCTTCCGCGATACCGGGCAAAAAGCGGCGCTGTGCTTTATCCCGCCGCTGCTGGCGTTCATGGTGCTGACGCAAAGCCGCGGCCCGCTGATCGCGCTGGCGTTCGCGGTGGTGGTGGCGATGCCTTATCGACACCGGCCGGGACGATGGCTGTGGTTTCTGTTGCCCGGCGCGCTGGCTGTGGTTCTCGCCGTCGTTTACAGCGCGATCGGCGAAATGTTGCTTACGCGTTTTGGCGAGCTGTATCAACAGAGCTTTGTTCGCATCAGCATCTGGCGCCACAGCCTGGCGCTGATCGAACAGGCGCCGTTCTTCGGCTACGGCTTTGATAAGCAGCTTAACTTTCTCAATTACACCGGCGAGCTGAACCACACCACGCACAGCCTGTACCTTGGCGCGTTGCTGAAGGGCGGCTGCGTGGGTTTCCTGTTGTTGCTGGCGCTGTTGGGATACGGCGCGCGGCTCGCCATCGCGCACTGGCGCGCAGGGCGGCGTTGGGAGGCGGGCCTGTTTCTGTTTATGCTGGTATTTTACAGTTCGCAGGGCATGTTTGTGATCGCCAATCCGGCGGAGTTTTGGTACCTGTTTTGGCTGCCGCTGGCGTTGCTGCTGTCGCAGCCTAAACGGATCGGGACTGTGCGGACGGCAGCGCCGCCAGCGTCTTCTCCAGCACCTGTTCCGCCGCGATGATGCTGAGCGGTTGGCGTCGCTCAGCGGCACTCAGCGCGGCGCTGTCAACCGGCACGTGCATCACCTGATGCCGTTCGCTGTCCTGATAGGGGCCGGTATGCCGCGGGTTAGCGGTGACGAACAGGCTGACGGTGGCGGTTTTCAACGCCACGGCGAGGTGGAGCGGGCCGGTATCGCCGGTCACCAGCACCTGCAGATTGGCGATCGTCGCCAGCAGTTGCGGTAGCGTGGTCGCGCCGATATGGCTTACTACCCGCTGTTGCTGCGCCTCGCTCAAACCCGCCATAAACTCCCGCTCGAGGCTGTGCTCCGCCTTGCTGCCAATCAACTCGATCTGACAGTCGGGAGAGTGCGCCAGCAGCCGTTGCGCCAGCTGAACAAAGTGGTCGACCGGCCAGCGGCGCAGCGTTTCGGAAGCGCCCATCTGAAAGCCGATCAGGATCTTGCCCGCCGGTTTGGCGCGCGCAGGGAAAGTGACGGGAATGAACATCGCCGGGTTATCGGTGCGGCAGCCCAATTGCCCCATCATATCCAGCTTGCGCTGAATCAAATGGCCGCCGGTGCTGCGGCTGACGCCGGTCAGCCAGCGCTCCATGCCGCTCGGTTTGTTGCCATAAATGTCTTTGAACAGGTATTGGCAGCCGGCGGCGATGGCGACCAGCACATCGTAAGGCGCCTTCGAGTGCAGGATGACCGCCAGCTGAGGCCGGTTTTTTCGCAGGCGCCGGATAACGCCCAACATGTCTTTGGCCTTGTGGTCCCAGTAAATCACGTCATGAAAGCAGGGGCTGCCTTCGACCAGCTGCCGGTTTTTATGGCTGGAGACCAGCGTGATTTGCGCGTCGGGATAGCGTTCGCACAGTGCGCGAATGGCGGGCGTGTTGAACATCAGATCGCCGAGGGCGCTGGTGGAGAAAATCACGATGCGCTCAAAGGATTGCTGCGGATCGAAGCTTGCTACGGGCCGGAAATTGCCCGCGATGCGGGTATAGAGACGCAGCCCGGCGTTGGCCGCCGTTATTTTCCACTGTTTAGACATTGCAGTTCGCTTCCGCTTGAGATCGGCGGCCACCGTCTGGCGCCGCGTCGTATCATACAAGCGCGGCAACGGCGGGCCAATGGCCCGCAACAGATTGCGACAGATGCTAACGTTATGCTTGCAATTGCCTCCGGGCGCCGCGCTTACTCCTCCCACACCTGCGTGCTGCGCGGGCTGTCCATCTGATAATCCGAATAGGGGCGAGTGAAAAACTCGCGCCCCAGCTCGCGGGCGGCCTGCAGCGGATTGCGTGGATCGCGGGCGATCTCGCCGCGCTGATTGCCGGCGCCGTGCACCAGCCCAACGAAGGCGGAATGGGTGTAGCGGCTGAATTCCTGGAGTTGATGCACGATGCCCAGCGCCGCGCCGGGGTAGGTCTCTTCCGACGCCACCGCCAGCCCGATCCGTTTGCCGCTCATGCGCTGGTGCACCTGTTCCGCCTGAGGGTAGGCATTGGAATAGAAGCTGAACGAGCGATCGAAAAAGGCCTTGGTTTGCGCCGACATGCCGTACCAGTAAATCGGCGTGCAGAATACCGCGCCGTTGGCCGGCAGGAAGTGCTCCAGAAACAGCTCGGCGTAGCGATCGGCCGGCGGCGGCGTGTGGCGTTCATCGCTCAGAAAACCGCTCAGGTAATCATCGAGAAAATGCAGGCTGGCGGACGTGCCGGCTTCGGCGGCGCCCGCCAGGATCGCCTGCGCCAGCGTGGCGCTGTTGCCGTCGCGGCGCGGGCTGCCGACCAGCACCACCAGACGTTTGGATTGATGAGTTTTATTCATGTCATGTTCCTCGGTATGAAGTGGATTCAGCCCTACTCTAGAAACAAGTAGTGGCAGGCGACAAATGACGGCTTTTCTGCCAGGATGAGATCAACTCATCTCTAGAGGTTTCGCCATGTTCGCCACGCTGCCCGTCAACGCATTACGCACCTTTGAATCTGCCGCTCGCCTGCGCAGCTTCAAGCTGGCGGCGGCCGAGCTGGCGGTGACGCCGACGGCGATTTCGCACCAGATCAAAGCGCTGGAACAGCAGTTGGGGTTTGCGCTGTTCGAGCGGGTGCCGCGCGGCGTGCGGCTGACGCCGAAAGGCGAAACGCTGTTTGCCGGGGTGCACGGCGCGCTGCTGGACGTTGCCGCTACGCTCGAGGGCCTGCGGCCGCAGCCCAGCACCGGATCGCTGTGCGTCTCGGTCACGCACTCTTTCGCGGCGCTGTGGCTGGTGCCGCGCCTGGGGCGTTTCTACCAGGCCTACCCGCACTATCTGGTGCGGTTGGAGGCCTGCGCCGAGGTGATCGATCTGCAGCAGGACGCCAGCGTGGACGTGGCGGTGCGCTACAGCCGCGCGCACTATCCTGCGCTGCATCAGACGGCGCGGCTGGAGGAAAGCTTTGGCGTCTACGCGGCGCCGGGGCTGGCCGCCGCCGAACCGGAAAACCCGGTGCTGATCACCGTCAAATGGGGGGATTCGGCGCTGTACGACAGCGGCTGGCGCGACTGGTGCCTGGTCGCCGGCGTGGACTGGTGGCAGCGCCATGCGGCGATGCGCAGCTATCACGAGGAGCATTACGCCCTGCAGGCGGCGGTGGCCGGGCAGGGGATGGTGCTCGCCAGCTCGGTGATGGTGTCCGATATGGTGGACAACGGTCTGTTGGTGGCGTACCGGCCGGAGGTGCGCGTACCGGGCGCCGCATACAGCGTGCTGTGCGCGCCGGGGCGCGAACGGCATCCGCCGGTCAGGGCGTTTCTCGCCTGGCTGCAGCAGGAACTGCCGCAGGGCAATGGCACGAAATAAAAGTTTTATCGTCCTAAGCTGTGGGAATATCAGCGAACTTTTGTTTTTACTTCACTGCGAGAACCTATCATGAGCCAGCCAAGAACCTCCGATTACCCGATTGATGCGCAATTTATCGAACGCTGGTCGCCGCGCGCGATGGCCAACGACGCCATCGACGATCAAACGCTGCTGAGCTTTTTTGAAGCGGCGCGCTGGTCGCCTTCGGCCTACAACATTCAGCCATGGCGCTTTGCCTACAGCAAGCACGGTTCCGACAGCTGGGAGAACTACTTGGAATTCCTGATCGACTTCAACCGCGGCTGGGCGCAGCATGCCTCGGCGCTGGTGGTGATCGTCTCCAAAACCACCAGCCTGAACGGCGAACGGCTGGTGGACAACCCGACCCACGCGTTCGATACCGGCGCCGCCTGGGCCAGCCTGGCGCATCAGGCGCACCTGAAAGGCTGGCTGACCCACTGCATGAGCGGCATTCACCACGACAAGATCAAAGCGGCGCTGCAGCTGCCGGACGACTATGCGGTGCACGCCATGGTGGCGATCGGCAAACCGGGCGACAAGGCCCGCCTGCCAGATTTCCTGCAGGAAAAAGAGGCGCCGTCGGGCCGCCTGCCGCTGGGCAAGACCGTCAGCGAAGGGCTGAATTTCACGCTGTGATTGCCCGCTTACCCTCAGGCACGCTTGGCGGGCCTTTTTTATGCGGCGAGTAAAACTTAGGGAGTATGTTCTCGTTCGCTCATTCGCTGTATATTTTGTTATATAGCGATGGCGTAATGAGGAGGAAACCGTGGGTGACCATTTTGGCAAAGGGCTGTTGGCGGGGTTAAAGGCGGAGAGTCTGAAGCCGGAGACGGAGCTGTCGCGCTTTTGCTCCGACTATAAGCGCGGCTTTGTGCTCGGCTATGCGCACCATTTGGCGCAGCGCTGCGGCGACGAGAATCGGGCGGCGTTCGAAGCCGGGCAGCTGAGCCGCGCCTATGGCCTCGGCAGCGAGCCGATGAGCGAGTTTTTTTCCGGCGGCGACAGCCGGCTGGCGGAGAAGTTTTTCCGCGCCGGCTATAACCGGCCGACGCAGGGTTAGCGCGGGCGGGGCATCAGGCGGCGCTCAGCACCGCCACCATATACACGCACGGTTGATCGCTCTGGTTTTCAAAGCGGCAGTCCGCCGGTGGGCCGAGCTCCAGGCAGTCTCCCTCGGCCATGTCATGGCGCGCGTCACCTTCCACAAAGACCAACTCGCCGGATAAAACCCAGATCAGCTGACGCTTGAAGGCATACACCGAAGCCGGCATCGGGATCGTCGCGCCGGCCGGCAGTTCGATACGCACCAGATCGAGCGGCAGATCGGTGCGCGGCGACACGTGGCGCCGCACGTAGCCGCTCTCCGGATCGACCCAGACCGGTTGATCTTCCCGGCGCAGCAGCCGGCCTTCCTGCGTTTCCGCCCGGGCGATCAGCTTGGACATGCTGAGGCCGAACGCCCCCGCCAGCCTGGCCAGCAGCATCGCCGTCGGGCTGCTCTCGCCGCGCTCGATCTTATGAACCATCGCCCGTGAGACGCCTGCCTGCTCGGCCAGATCGGACAGCGACCAGTGGCGCGCCTCGCGTTCAAGGCGAATGCGTGCGCCGATCAGCTGATTTAGATTGTCTAATTTAATATTCATATCGTAGTATTATAGTGGACAATTGGCCGGGGTAAACCATGATTATACGAAATGCGACGCTCAACGATAGCGCGGCGATTGCCGCCATCTATAACGACGCGGTGTTGAACAGCACCGCCATCTGGAATGAACAAACCGTGGATGCGGCCAACCGCGCGGCGTGGATCGGCGAACGGCAGGCGGCGGGCTACCCGGTGCTGGTGGCGGTGAACGGCGCGGACGAGGCGATCGGCTACGCGTCGTTCGGCGACTGGCGCGCCTGGGACGGCTATCACCATACCGTAGAACACTCGGTGTATGTCCATCAGGCGCATCGCGGTGAAGGGATTGGCAAAGCGCTGTTGATAGCCCTGATCGCACGGGCGCGGGAGATCGGCAAGCACGTGATGGTGGCCGGTATCGAATCCGGCAATCAGGCCTCGATTAAGCTGCATCTGGCGCTCGGGTTCCGCGAGGTGGGGCGCATGGAGCAGGTGGGCGCCAAATTTGGCCAATGGCTGGATCTGACTTTCCTGCAGCTGAGGCTCGACGAGCGGGCGACGCCGCCAGCGCGCTGATCTCGGGAGGCAGGGCGATGAATATGCTGTTGCTGCTGATCGCGGCGGGAATGGGGCTGGTGGTGCAGAATCTGCTGATGGTGCGCATTACCGAAAGCGTCTCGACCATCCTTATCACGCAGGTGATCAACTCCAGCGTCGGTTTGCTGCTGCTGGTGGGGTTGCTGCTGGCCAAAAACGGCTTCGGCGCGGTGGCGGAAGTGACCGGCGCCGCCAGGCTGTGGATGCTGTTGCCGGGGCTGCTGGGATCGCTGTTCGTGTTCGCCGGCATTCTGGGCTACCAAAAACTGGGCGCGGCGGCCACCATCTCGATCCTGGTCGCCAGCCAGCTGTGCATGGGGCTGCTGGTGGACGTCTACCGCGCCGGCCCGGCGGCGCTGCGAGAGAATCTGCCGGCGCTGTTCGGCGCTCTGCTGCTGGTGGCGGGCGCCTATCTGGTGGCGAAACGCAGCTTTTGACGGCGGCAGAAAGCAAAAAGCCCGCTCGGGTTTCCCTGAGCGGGCTTCTCTAAATTAAAGAGCATTCTGGGTGCTGAAGTGGCTAAAGCTGTTGGTTGAAAAGTGGAGGACGTAGATAAAGAGTTAATATCAGGAGCGGTATTAGAATCATCGAATATTAGTATTGAAGATAAGGCAAGGTTAAAAATACGAGGTGAGAATATGATTGTACGAAAAAAACAGGGTGGGAATTATTATTACTCTATTATCAATAATCATTTTGCGATAAAAAAGGGCCAGCAAGACCCTTTTATTATTTTTTCTAAACGCGAGAGTATCTAAAATTCCCTTTTATATGGCGAGCAAGATATCCTCCGATCGAGTCTGAAGAAATCAAGTCAAAGTATATATTTTCAGGGATATCAAAATATTGATATATCGCACCATTGTTAAATTCAATCTCAAGGATGGAATCATTAACATCATAACCAACGCTGCGAATGTTACTTGAAACTACTGGTTGTCGATCCATAATTTCCTCTATAATTTTACTTTACTTATTCGTGGGCTTTGCGATCTCCAAGCCTCGATGATTTCGGCATAATTTGGTTGTTTTTCTGGTAATATATTCCAGCCACCGGGGGTCATTGATTCATCCTGTGGGAGGGTATCATATACAACAGGGTCTTGACTATCAGGTCTACGGTCCTTTGGTGGAGGTATTACTAATGTCCTCATCGGTAACTTTACGGCCTCACCTAATACAATGCATTCTCCTGTTCTAAGAATAGGAAGCATACTTGTCAATCCATCAAGATTATCTGACATTGCTGAAGTTATATGGCTTCGATCAGAGGCATTGTTAAGGCGAAGAGCAAAAAAAGTGCCACATTGCGAAAGTATGGTTGGATCAATTTCTGATGGACGCTGAGTTACAACCATTGTTCCTATCCCATACTTTCTTCCTTCTTTTACAATCCTTTGCACCATACGTGATGCGATACTATTGTCTTGACTATTCAAATAATTATGAGCTTCTTCCATGACTATTAATAATGGTCGGTGCCTACCACCTTGAGATAAATTCCTTGCCCAGAATAGAGCTTCATATAATATTCTTAATACAGCACCTATGATGGTTTTCAATATATCAGATGGAACACCAGATAAATCTAAAATAGTTACAGGTTTATCTCCAATCCAGCCTTTAAGTAGCTGATCTAAATCTTTACTAATATCACCATCTATTGATGGTGTCCATTCGCCTGGTTTGAAAATGAAGTCATATCTTGGAATTCTGAGCTTTGAACCTAATGCTTGTAGTTGCTTACCTAAAGGAAGAGGGGATGGGAGGTAGTTTATCTTTGTGGAACCGGCTTCATTTGATACATTCTTGAAAATGGGAGGTATACCCGATAGTGCATTACCCTTCAACTCAGATCCATCATCTAATGTTTCATAAGCTAATGTGTCAATTGGTTGTTTTCCTTGGGTTTTAATGTATGTCCCAAAGGTTTCTGTATACAATTGATGCCATAAACTGTGTAAATTGAAAGGTATAGGTGAATCTGCGCTTAAAGTATCCTGATTTGATCCATCGCGAGGTGTTCTTTTAAGCGACTCACTTTTTACTTTTTGTATTTTCTCAAGTAAGATATTACGTTCTTTTTCTGAGTCTATCCCACCAAAACATACTTCTGAAAGTTCATCAAAATTAAGCGCCCAATAGGGTATATATAATTCATTTTCACCCACAATAGGGTTAGGATCTGCATTGACTTTAAATATATTTGCTCTGTCTTTTAAGCACCTACCATATTCACCATGCAGATCGAGCATAATTATTCTAGCGGAAGGATATTTATTATTTTCAGATAAAGCTGTTATCAAACTTGCTACAGTTGTAGACTTTCCCGATCCAGTAGTACCTACTACAGCAGAATGTCTAGTTATAAGCTTATTAATATCAATAAGAGCAGGTATTGAATCTGCATTTGATATATGTCCTACTTTAACAAAATATCCTTCGTTAGGTTGCCCATATATTTGCTTTAATTCTTTTTCCGATACTAAATGAACGTTATCACCGATCGTTGGATATTGTGATAACCCTCTTTGAAATTTTCCATTTCTTTGTGCTTCTCCTATAAGTTGTATGCGGAGCCATCTGTTATCCACTGGTGTATTTTCGTCAGGCTCTAATGGTGATGCACTTGCTCCAACTTGACTGATTATTCCATATAAGTTATTAAATCCAATTGGTATTCTAACAAAACTACCTATTTGCCCAGCCCTATAGCCTTGACCATCAATATAGATGAATCCACTTAAGGAATCCTTGGATAATGAGACGCTAACTGTGGTGCCATTTACATCTTGAACTTTTCCTAAATATGATTCTTTATCAGACATAAAATTAATCCTTCATAGAGCCAATAATTTTTTGTAAGAAACCGGAAAAGTCCTTGAAGTCACCGAAGTTAACATTGGAATTACAATAAATGCTATCTCCTGTTTTGATTTTTTTTATAAATCTAAATATTTCTTTGTCATCATCATTATTTTCATTATAAAACCATTTTCCATAGTTAGTTCCAATAATAGCAGCATCGTTAGTCCATATATTCAAATTATGTTGATTTTTAGCTAATCGGTAAGCTTCTGGGTATTTTTCGTTACCATCAATATAATAATCGCCATACATTAATCCTAAAACCATGGCTGTTGGATTTGACTTTAGTGCACTAACGATAACATCATTTAAATGACCATCGTTAAAGGAATAGCCTGATAATACGAGAAATGATGATTTTTTTCTGATAAATCTATTTAATTGATCCAGTAGGGCTAGATATGGCATTTTCCTACTTTCTTCATATTTCAGATGTGAGGGATATATTAAGTGTGATGACTCTTTATGGTTGGGATGAGTCCGATATACTCTTTTTTGATTACCCACATGTTTTTGACACCAATTGATTGAACCATGTATCTTCCAAAGCCTTGACCAATGTTTAGGGATGAGGTTATCTTCCAACGCTCTAAGGTCAAAGAATGGGTTGTTAGCACCAACGAAACCATCAAAGTATGGTATTTCCATTTCTTCAAGTGATTGTTCCATTAAAAGATCGTAATTTGTTGTGAAAATTTCCACAGCAATCTTGCGATCTATTGAGCGTATCCATTTAGCCAAGTTATGATATGGTGTTTCGGAATTTGGTAGACTCACGTTGATTTTTTTTGCTATTTTTTCACATATTGTTATTTCCAGAATCGAAAGCTGTTCTTCAGTTAACCCTCTAACTTCGCCACCTTTAGACACTGATACAAGTGCTCGCAAAAAGCTAAGGATATCTTCTATATTATTTTTATTTTTCTCCGCTTTCTCCAATTCTGATATAAGTTTTTCATATTGTTCATGATCACTTAATTCAGTATGAATATACTTCGTAAGATTGACTACATCTGGTATTAATGGCCACTGGCCTTCGGGCATATCAACTGACAGCGGGCATCCTGCGGATAGGAAAAAACCGATAGCCTCGTTATCTTGAGATAAGGATTGTCTTAAGTATTTTATATGGCGGATAGGATCGTGTGTAGTATTCATAGAACACCTTCAACCGTATGTTTCGAGTACTATATGATGAGACTTTCAGGGTAACATCATCTCAAATAATCATCTATAGTACATTATGATTTTCAAGAGCTTGGTCAATTTATTAAATGATCATAGCTCACTATTTTGTCATTGTATATCGAATGAAAATCATTATCATTCGATTCTACCACATTTGTAACCAAAGTTGCGCATGACAGGTAATCATTATCATCATTTTCAATCGACTCTGTTACAACAGTGCTTTGGTAATAGAAATTCTGATCACTATTTTCTATCTCTCTTGTTTCAAAAGTAGACATATGGATAAAATCGTCATCTCCATTTTCATTTACTTTCGTTATCATTGTTCCTGCATTAATTGAATCATTATCATCAGATTCAATTGTGAAAGTTCTTACCGTAGAATCAATTAAATGCTCTAATGACTGGGTTGGTTTTCTATAGGTTTCACTATAAAGCATTACATATGGTTTCATTACGAGTCCTATAAATATTGAATGATATAAACGCTAGAAAAATGATGCTTTTCAGTTTGGTTATCTACATCAGATGATAATGTTATCAATATGAAAAATATAAATCCGATACAAATGGCACGGTATAAATATTTTTCGGCATTTTTTACGATGCCAGCAAAATATCTAACATCATCATTTTTGGCAAACCAATCCCTATAAAATGATTTTGTTAGTTCATGTCTATAAGCTGATCTTCTCAACTCTTTAAATGAAGATTGATAAAATGAGCTTATCAACATGCCTTTTCTTAAGAATAAGGCTGAGTTAATTACCTGAACTGTTATGGTTAAAAGTATATAGTAATAGATTAAAGCTAGAGTATTTGATGGGTATACCACGGATGTTTTTGTGAATAAATATACTAAGGCGCTTGCAAATGCGAAAATTATAGTCGTGTAATGTGTTATTTTGTTACGTATAGTAGACATGCTTTCGTTATTTTCTGATATCCGTTGCTTTAGAAATTCTTCTTGTTCTTTCGTTTTTTCTAAAGATTGATACTCAATGTTTTCTACGTATTCTCTGACTTTATTCTCTATAAAATCATGTGACTTCCTTCCCCATTTCAAATCATAATCTAGGATAAAAAGGAAACCATAGTTCTCTTTGTTAAAAAT
The DNA here is from genome assembly GCF_040280225.1 of Serratia sp. SM04. Lineage (NCBI taxonomy): Bacteria > Pseudomonadati > Pseudomonadota > Gammaproteobacteria > Enterobacterales > Yersiniaceae > Serratia > Serratia sp. SM04. Next base: position 798,019 of record NZ_JBEOQT010000021.1, read on the forward strand.
ACCAGGAGCTATTTTTCTAAATGTAAATACATAATAGTTCTTATTTCCAAAAGGTATGGCTATTAATGATAACCTTAGGTTCTCGAGAACACATTGTCGTCTTGCTTCTAGTGTGTCAAAATTATCATCATCCGATGTATGAAAAAGTAATGAATAATTTAAAAACTTTATGATTAAATAGGCAATATTACTTTTCATTTAAATATCTCATTATTTCCTTTGAAATGTTAAGCCCAGTTTCGTGTTCGAGCCATACCCATTGACCATTGGCATTCATTTCTAAAAAAAACCATTCATCATCAAAAACTATAAAATCAAAACAACCGAAATAGATTCCAAAAAATTCCATATAAAGTAAGCAGTTATCTTTTATCGTTTGCGGAGTATCGATTCTGCTATATACAATTTTATTATCTTTTTTTCTCCAATCTATTTTATTCTCAGATTCAATTTTAACGGAAAATAAAACTTTATTAATAATGGTAGTCCTTACTTCGTATTGTTTTTTTGAATATTTTTGGAAATAAGCAGGGCAGAATTTTAAGGTGTTGATGCTTTTGTTTTTATCAAATAAATTTGTTTGAACAATCTCTTTGTGATGCTCATCCTCGATGACTCCATTAGACAGAGGCTTGACTATAATATCTTCATCTAAATAGGATTTTAATAGATGCGGACTGTTTGTTAAACAATAATCTGGAGTTGAAAAACCAATTTTATTGGCTATTTTTGCTTGTAATATTTTATTGTCTGCCTTTCTAAGAATAGATGGTCGGGATAAACACTTTCCATCAAAAGCTTCAACTATTCCTTCAATCAAAGAGAAAACCTCTCTATAACAGTGATTGTGGTATTTTACATTAATAATATTATCAAGGTTTTCTGGACTTGGTTTTCTATAATAAATAGACGAGCACTTACTTTCTAAAATAACACCATAATCCTGATTTCTTATTTCAAATCCATTCTTGGTATAAGAGATCTGATATTCGGAAAATTTATCAATATTGAAAACATAGAAGTTATCAACATTTTGTTTTTTAATTAAATAATCTATGGTTTTATCAAAGCTTGATGTTATAACCAAAATCATAAAAATACCACTCTTTTAAAGGTATCACTATTTTTCTTTTATATTATTACATTGTTGATTTGTATGCAAAACATTCTATGTAATCAAAGAGCAGCCTTCCTTGGCTGTGTGGGTAGCTATTTTTTGTGACTAAACTCAAAGGATCTGATCATTCCATTGCTGTTAGCTTCAAGATAATCAGCCTACCACTGGAGTATCAGGCGGCGCTGGTCAAGGTGCTTGGCTTTGTGGGTATAAGCAGCACGGACGCTGTTGCTTTCCTTATCGCTCATTTGAAACTCTACAGCGTCTTCTGACCACAAACCGGATTCGATCAAGGCACTACAGGCCTGCGTGCGAAAACCGTGTCCACAGATGTCCTGCTTCGTATCATAGCACATACTGCACAGGGCTTTGTTGATGGTGTTTTCGCTCATGGGCTTAAACGAGCCATAACAGCCAGTGAAGATCAGTCCGTCATCATGGCCTTCTTCATAAGTCAGTTGTCGGATCTCTTTCAGTATTCTCATGGCCTGCTTACAAAGGGGAACGAAGTGGTTACGCTTCATTTTGGCACCACAAGTCGAATGTTTGGCGTTTTCAATCGCTTCACGCTGTTCGGGGGGCACCCATAACTTACTTTTGAAATCAATTTCAGACCAGTGGGCGAAACGAATCTCACTGGAACGAATGAAAATCATCAGATTGAGTTGAATAACCAGTATGATTAGCCTGTGACCTTTGTATTCGGCAATTTTTTCAGTAGTTGGAGGATTTCTTCTAGCCCCAGTGCAGGGCGGTGTTCAGTCTGTGGTTTCTGAACTGCACCTTCCATATTATAGGCGGGGTTATGACGTATCAGTTTTTGTTGCACAGAATGGCGGAGGATCGCAGTAATGTATTGTTGAATGTGCATGGCAATTTCAAGATAATCAAGTGCCTCGACCTTTTTCACAGGAACCAGCAGGTTCCTTGTATCCAGCTTGTCAACATCTTTGTCTCCAATAGTCGGGAAGACATAGGTTTCAAGGCGCTTCCATACGGAATCACCATAATCTTTAGACCATTTTGTTTTCGTGGCAAACCAAGCCTTAGCGACCATCCTGAAAGAGCGTGTTTTATCACGCTTGGCTTTTAGCTCTTTAACCTCTGCCTGTTTCTTTGCATTAGGGTCAATGCCCTGAGCAAGAAGCCTTCTGGCCTCATCACGGCGTTGTCTTGCGTCAGACAGAGAAACAGCAGGGTAAACACCAATAGAGAAGAGTTTTTGCTTCCCTTCAAAACGGTAAGCCATTTGCCAGTATTTTGAACCTTTAGGGGTAACACGAAGGAACATACCAAAGCCATCAGTTAGCTTGTATTCCTTCTCAAGGGGTTTTGCATTTTTTGCTTTAATATCAGTTAGTGACATGCCCCCCCCTCAATTGTTGGTAAAAGGGAAATCGAACCAGCATTACCAGCATTTTTACCATCAAAATGATATGGCTTCGAGTGGCTTTTAGTGAACGAGGGTGAACGACTGAAGAGGGATAACCAATTGATAGAAGTGCAGGAAGCAGACGTTAGTGAACGTCTGCTTCCTTGAAAATGGCTCCTCTGACTGGACTCGAACCAGTGACATACGGATTAACAGTCCGCCGTTCTACCGACTGAACTACAGAGGAATCGTGTGAACGGGGCGAATAATAGCGGGGCGGTTGCGGCTTGTAAAGCGTGAAAACGCCCGATGCGCCCGTTTGCTGCAAGATTGCCCAACCTGCTGCTTTTTCTCGCTTTTGTCGCTTATCCCGCGCGCAGTGCCGCCGGGTTGCCCGTTGTTTGGCGCATTTGCCTGCCGATGGTGCAACGGCTGCCCTGCGCGGTGGCGCGTGCCGCCCGGCGAACGGCCGTTGACCGCCGTATATCCCGCTTCCGTGGCCGTTTACCGACTCTGGCCTGGATCTTGCTGTGGTTGCCTGACCGGATTTCGGCATTCTCAATTTAGCGGCTCGCTGGAGGCACTATGAATTTCAGACGTCTGAAGTACTTCGTGAAAATCGTCGATATCGGCAGCCTGACCCAGGCGGCGGAGGTGTTGCACATCGCCCAGCCGGCGCTCAGCCAGCAGCTGGCGACGCTGGAGGGGGAGCTGAAGCAACAGCTGCTGATCCGCACCAAGCGCGGCGTGCAGCCGACCGAGGCCGGCAACATTCTGTATGCCCACGCGCAAACCATTCTGCGCCAGTGCGAGCAGGCGCAGAGCGCGGTCAACAGCGCCGGGCAGGCGATGAGCGGCCAGGTGTCTCTCGGGCTGGCGTCGGGCAGCACCGCGGCGCAGCTGGCGTTGCCGCTGCTGCAGAGCCTGCGCGATCAGCAGCCGGGTATCCTGCTCAGCCTGCATGAAAACGGCGGCGCGGCGCTGGCCGGGCAGGTGGCTAACCAGACGCTGGACATGGCGATGGTCTACGGCGCCAAAATGCCCGCCGGGCTGCACGCCATCGCACTGATGCGAGAAGATCTTTATCTGGTGGCGACGCGCGCGGTGCCGCATCCCGGCAACAGCGTCGAGCTGCTGGACGTGGCGCGGCTAAACCTGTTCCTGCCGCGCGAGGGCGATGCGGTACGCAATCAGCTGGAAGAGGCGATGGCGCTGCGCAAGCTGGCTGTCAACGTGGTGGGGGAGATCGAATCCTCGGGCGCGCTGAGCGCCGCGATCGCCGGCGGGCTGGGGGCGACCGTGCTGCCGGAATCGGTGGCGCGCGCGATGATCGGCCCGGCCAAGGCCTGGATGGCGCGCATCAATGCGCCGACGATGTCGGTGCCGCTGTCGCTGTGCATGTCGGGCCAACAGGCGCTGTCCGCCCCGGCGCTGCTGGTCAAAGACCTGCTGCTGTCGATCGCCGGCGGCCGCAGCCAGGAGAAGCGCGCGCTGGCGTTGGTGCGTTAAGGAAAAAATGGCCCGCCGCAGCGGGCCTGAGAACCGTTACCGGAACGGCGGCTCGTTGAAGGTGCGCAGCTTGCGCGAGTGCAGGCGATCGCCCTCGGCGCGCAGCAGATCGATGGCGCAGATGCCGATCTGCAGGTGCTCGGAGATCGCACCTTCGTAGAAGCGGTTGGCCTGGCCCGGCAGTTTTATTTCGCCGTGCAACGGTTTGTCGGAGACGCACAGCAGCGTGCCGTACGGCACCCGGAAGCGGTAACCCTGGGCGGCGATGGTGGCGCTCTCCATGTCGACCGCCACCGCGCGGCTGAGGTTGAAGCGCCGTGCCGAAGCGGAATAGCGCAGCTCCCAGTTGCGATCGTCGGTGGTGACCACGGTGCCGGTGCGCAAACGCTGTTTGACCTCTTCGCCGGGCATGCCGCTGACCATCTTGGTGGCGTCGTACAGGGCGCGCTGCACCTCGGCGATGCTCGGGATCGGGATATCCGGCGGCAGCACCGCATCCAGCACGTGATCGTCGCGCAGATAGGCGTGGGCCAGCACGTAATCGCCGATCTTCTGGCTTTCGCGCAGGCCGCCGCAGTGGCCGATCATCAGCCAGGCGCTCGGGCGCAACACCGCCAGGTGATCGCAGATGGTCTTGGCGTTGGACGGACCGACGCCGATGTTGATCAGCGTAATGCCCTGGCCGGTGCGCGAGATCAGGTGATAGGCCGGCATCTGGTGGTTTTTCCACGCCAGATCGGACACTGCCTGCTCTGGGGCACGGGTTTCCGGCGTGATGTAGGTGCCGCCGGCGCTGGAGAGGGCGATGTAGGGGCTGGCCGGATCGGCGATCTGGGCGCAGGCCCAGCGCACGAACTCATCTACATAGCGGGTGTAGTTGGTGAACAGCACGAACGGCTGGAAGTGTTCCACCGGCGTGCCGGTGTAGTGCCGCAGCCGCGCCAGCGAGAAATCCGCGCGCAGCGCATCGAAATGCGACAGCGGGAAATGGTTGTCGGTGGCGTGGTACAGGCCGTCGGCGGTCTCGTCACCGATCTGCGCCAGCTCGGTGGTGGGGAAATGCTGCGCGATGCCGGCGCTCATCGAGCGATCGAGCGCCAGGCTGGAGCCGTCGATCACGTAAGGGAACGGGATCTCCTGCTGCGACGGCGCCACTTCGATATGGGCGGCGTAATCGTGCTCCAGCATCGCCAGCTGTTCGGCCAGATAGTGGCGGAACAGCTGCGGCCGGGTCACGGTGGTGCTGTAGCTGCCGGGATGGGTAAAGCGGCCGAAGGCGCGGGTTTTGTTCGGGCCGGACTGCTGCCCGTCCCAGCTGACGCGCAGCTCGGGATACACGAACAGCCCGGCGGCGCGCGCCTGCGCATCCGGCAGCGTGCCGTGGCTGATAAAGTCGCTGACCGCCTGACGCAGCGCGTCTACCGCGGCGTCATACAGGGCTTCCAGTTGATCGAGTGCCTGATCGGCGCTGAGGCCGCTGCGAGGTGGGGCATAGCTCATACTTTCTCCTTGGATGTCCCGGCTCTGTGGCGGGGTTGCGGCGTTTTACCGTCACAGGTTAGCCGAAGAAGGGCGTAAAAGCTTGGTCGAAATGACGGGCGCAGCAAAGAAAATACCGCGCCCGTGAAGGCGTGTGGATCAGGAGGAGGGGCTTGCCGCCTCGACCTTCAGCGACACCAGGCCGATGCCCAGCTTCTTCGGCGTGAAGCCGCCGCTGGCGCTCTCTTTCGGCTCGGTCGGCGCCGGCGGGGTAATGCTGATCTTCTGCGTGCCGCGCGGGTTGTCGAAGCGCAGGGTGACGGTGCTGTCCTGTTCGCCGAGCGACACGAAACGCTCTTCGTCGCCGACGCGCACCGAAATCGGTTCGCCGACGTTATTGCCGTAGGCGCGGGCGCGCAGCACCAGATCGAAGGTCTTCGGCAGCGGATCGACGTAATCGATGTCGACCGCCGGCGCCAGGTTGGCGTCGGACCAGCGGCCCCACTCCTCGACGCCGGAAACGCCGGTGATGGCCTTCACCTGCTCCGGCAGGCCGGGCAGCATGAACTCGATGCTGTCCGCCCGGTACTTCATCGCCGCGTCGTCCACCTGCAGGCGGGCGACGGCGTTTTGATAATCGGCGACGCTGTCCGCCGGCGGGGCGGTAAAGCTCACCTTGCCGCGGAAGCGTTCGCCGCTGGCCTGCACGATCTGCGGCGGCGAGGCCAGGGTGCCGGAGGCCACGCAGATGTCGGTGCTCAGCGCCAGCTGCGGCGCCCAGACCCGGCCGATCTCGTAGCATTTATCGACCCAGACGAATTTCTCCCCCGCGCCCAGCCCGGCCAGCTGCTTGCGCAGCGGGGTGGAGAGGTAGACGTTAAACATCGGTTCGATGCGGTTATCGCCCACCCGCAGGATGAACGGCACCTTGTAGGTGACGCCGGAGAAGCTGAAGCTGCGCTGGCGCGTGTCCACGCTGTAGTCGCTGATGCGGTTCGGCAGGCCCCACTGGTTGATCACCGCCGGTTTCCAGCCGTTGATTTTCTCTTCGATGTTCAGGAACACCGTAGACAGCGACGGCGCCGACAGGCTGCTGCGGCCGAGGCCGATGTAGTTGTCGCCGCCCATCACGTCCAGCACCGTGGCGCCGTTGTCCAGCGTGCTGCGCTTCTCGTTGCGCTGTTCCGCCAGCGGCCGGGTGCCGTCGATGATGAAGAACAGGTTGCGGCGCTTCTGTTTGGTCAGGATATCGTAGGCGGTGTTGTTCATCGCCAGATGATCGGAGGACACCACGATCACGGTGTTGCTGAAATAGGGCGAGCGTTTGATCTTGTCGATCAGCGCGGCGATGTGTTGCTGGCTGCAGGCCACTGCGCTCAGCGAGCGGTTTTCCTTGTTCTGCCAGGCGTAACTGTTCTTGCTGCAGCCGGCGGAGATAAAGCCGTCCGGGTGATGGGTATCGACGGTCAGGGTAAACAGCGAGAAGGGTTGGCGCTGTTTGGACAGCTCGACGAACTTGCCGTACACCACGTCCAGCACGCTGTCGTCGTACCAGCCCCAGTCGTTTTTGTAGCTCGGATCGGCGACCTGTTCGCGCAGCTCTTTGAAGCCATAAACGTGGTCGAAGCCGTGGGATTTCAGGAAGGTGTCTTTACCGGCGAACGCCAGCTCGGCGCCCTGATAGAAATAGTTGCTGTAGCCGGCGGCCTTCAGCACGTCGCCCAGGCAGACGTTCTCCGGGTAGAAGGTGGAGACCGCGCTGGAGGCGTTGCCGTCGAAGGGCGCGAACAGCGGAATGCCGCACTGCGAGGCGACCATGCCGGCGATGGTATAGCCGGTGCCCGGCAGCTGCTGGGTGTTGCTGAAATCGATGCTGTCCGTGCGCAGGGCGTTCAGCTCGTCGGCCAGGCCGGGGAACAGCTCGGCGTCGAAGTAGGTGCGCTCCAGGCTCTCGGCATAGATGTACACCAGGTTCGGCCGCTTGCCCTGCACGGTCTTTTTCGGCGCCTTGTAGTAGGTGCTGAAATCGGCGGTATCGCCGGCGATCTGGCTCTTGACCAGCAGCGAGATGTCCTGAAACGCCGGGGTGGTGCCGACCGAGAACAGCGCCAGCAGCACGGCGACGATGCTGTAGGCCACGCTGCTGCCTTTGGCCTTGCGGCGCAGCAGGCTGCGAGCCAGCACCGCGAAGATAAGCCCCAGCGCCGCCAGCAGGCCGATAAACGGCAGCACGTATTTGCTGATGCCCGCGCCTTTGAGGCTGCTGGTGACGGTGTAAATCACCGCGTCGGTGATGCCGTCGCCGGTGAAGTAGTTGCTGGCGATCAGGATGACGTTCAGCACCAGATAGCTGCCGAGCAGCGTCAGCAGAATGGCGAACCACCAGCGGTTGGCGGCGGCCCGGGTGCGATAAATCAAAATCGACGCCAAAAAGAGAACAAACGAAACGACTGCTAAAACCATCCGCCAAACCCTGTCTGATTGAAATAAAACCGTTGCTGCCCTGGTCTGCGCCGCCGAGCGTGCCGCGGCGCGAAAAGTGAAGGGTATAGCCTATTGCCGGCGGTGGAACAACGCGCGATCTCCCGCTACGGCCGACGAACGGCGGCTATTGTACATTTTTATGACAATAGTGTGACGTTAATCACGCCGACGGCGGCTTCGGCGGCGAAAGTTTGCTGGTCGGAGGTTTCGCTCTACGCTTAATGAGCGCCACGACGGCGCGCCCATCAGCCATTCAGGAGGAAGTATGCAGACGATTCCCGCCGCGGTACTCGACGATCTGGCCCCGCAAGGCGTGTTGCGCGCGGCGATCAACTACGGCAATCCGGTGCTGGCGCAGGCCGGAGCCGGCGGCAAACCGCAAGGCGCTTCGGTGGAGCTGGCCACCGCGCTGGCCCAGGAGCTGGGCGTGGCGCTCGAACTGGTCACCTATGACGCGGCGGGCAAGGTGTTCGCCGATCTGGACAGCGGCGCCTGGAACCTGGCGTTTATGGCCATCGAGCCGGTGCGCGCGGCGCAGATCGCCTTCAGCGAGCCGTACGTGATCATCGAGGGGACTTACCTGGTGGCGAACGACGCGCCTTACTTTGAGGTGGCGCAGCTCGACAGGCCGGAGGTGCGCATCGCGGTCGGCCAGGGGGCGGCGTACGATCTGTTTTTATCGCGCACGCTGCAGCAGGCGCAACTGGTGCGGGCGGCAACCTCTGCCGAGGCGATCGCGCTGTTTTTCGACCGGGGGCTGGAGGCGGCGGCCGGCGTGCGCCAACCGCTGCTGGCCGCTGCGGCCGCCCATCCCGGCTACCGGGTGCTGGACGGGCATTTCACCGCTATCCGCCAGGCAATGGCGGTGCCGCGGCAAAAAACGCAGGGCGCCGCCTACGTGAACGATTTTATCGAGCGCTGCAAGGCCAACGGGCTGGTGAAGGCGGCCTTGCAGCGCAGCGGCCAGGGTGAGGTGACGGTGGCGCCGCCGGCCGCCTCGGCGTGATCAGTTCAACTCCACCGCGTACTGTTCCACCGGGGTGATTTTCTTGATCAGCTTGTTGTCGAACAGGAACTGTTCGTAAGCCTGGTAGCGGGCGCGATCCAGCTTGGCCGGATCGCGCGCGAACAGCGGCAGGCTGGCTTGCCACGCCTGTTTGTTCAGCTCGGTATTCAGCTCTGGGCGCGCCTTGGCGAACGCCAGCCAGGTGTCCTGCGGGTGCGCGTGCAGGTAGTCGCTGCCTTGCTTCAGCGCGGCGAGGAACTTGCGGATTTTCGGCTCGTTTACCGCATCGCGGTGGGCGACGATGATCAGCTCGTCGTAGGCCGGCACGCCGTAATCTTCGACGTTGAACACCACCGGCGTCTTGCCCTGCAGCTTCAGCTCCAGCGCTTCGATGTTGCGGTAGCCGCCGATCACCGCATCGACCTGGCCCGCCAGCAGGGCGCTGGTCAGCTGGAAGTTGACGTTGATGAGCTTGATGTCCTGCGGCTTGAGGTGTTCGTGTTCGACCATGGTGGCCAGCGTCGCCTGTTCGATGCCGCTGACCGAGTAACCCACCGTCTTGCCCTTGAGATCCGCCGGCGACGTGATGCTTTTATCCAGCGCGATCACCGTATTCAGCGGCGTGTTGATCAGCGTGCCGACGCGCATCAGCGGCAGGCCCTGATCGGCGAAGAAATGCAGCTGCGGTTGGTAAGTGATGGCGAGGTCGGCCTGTTTGGCGGCCACCAGCCGCGGCGGCAGCGCCGGATCGGACGGCGGCACGATCTTGACGTCCAGCCCTTCGGCCTTGAAGGCGCCGATCTGCTCGGCCACCATAATCGGCGCGTGATCGGGGTTGATGTACCAGTCGAGCACCAGCGTCAGCTTTTCGGCCGCGCCGGCCTGGCCGGTGATGGCGGCGCCGAGCAGCAGTCCGCAAACGGTTTGTTTGATCATGGTCGTTCCTTTATCCCTGGTTATGGTTGCAATCATCAGTCGTTTTCCGGCGCCCAGGCGATCAGGCGCCGCAGCAGCGCATCCACCGCGGCCCACAGCAGCACGGTCATCAGCACCAAAATAAACAGCGCGGCGAAGCAGACGTCGGTCTGCATGCGCGCGTTGGCGTTCAGCATCACGTAGCCCAGCCCTTCGGCCGAGCCGACCCATTCGCCGATGATGGCGCCGATCGGCGCGACGGCGGCGGCCATGCGCAGGCCGGAGCCGAAGGCCGGCAGCGCCGCCATCAGCCGCACGTGCCGCAGCTGCGCCCAGCGCGAAGCGCGCATCGTGCGCGCCAGATCGAGATAGTCGTTGTTGACCCGGCGCAGCCCGTCGAAAAAGGCCGACACCACCGGGAAGAAGATCACCAGCACCGCCATCGCCACCTTGGCGCTCATGCCGAAGCCGAACCACAGCACCAGCAGCGGCGCCAGGGCGAACACCGGTATCGCCTGGCTGGTGAGCACCAGCGGCATCAGCCAGCGCTGCAGGCGCGGCGAGAAGATCATGCACAGCGCCAGCGCCGCGCCGAGCAGCACGCCCAGCGCCAGCCCGCTGACGATCTCCGAAGCGGTGATCAGCGTGTGCCAGGCGAGATAGCCGTGCCCGTCCCACAGCGCCTGCGCCACCGCGCCCGGCGTGGGCAGCAGAAAGGCCGGAATGCCGCTTTGCGCCGCCAGCCACCACAGCAGCAGCAGGCCGACGAACACCGTCAGCCCGCGCCGCAGGCGGGTGAGGCCGCGCTCTTTGGCGATATTCATTGCGCGGCCCTCACCATCTGCTGCAGCAGCTCGGCCTGGCTTTTCAGCAGGCCGGCGTCATCCGGTGCGCGCGGCGGCCGCCCGCTGATGCGGTGGCTATCATCGAGGCCCAGCGGCCAGGGCGACAGCACCAGCAGCCGGTGGCTCAGGCGGCAGGCTTCCATCGGGTCGTGGGTGATCAGCAGCACGGTGTTTTGCGCCAGCAGTTCGGCGGCCAGGCTCTGGATCTCGGCGCGGGTGATGGCGTCCAGCGCCGAAAAGGGTTCATCCATCAGCACGATCGGCTGGCGTTCATAGAGCGTGCGGGCGATGGCGGCGCGCTGGCGCATGCCGCCGGACAGCGCGGCGGGCAGGCTGCGGCCATGAGCGGCCAGGCCCACGCGCTCCAGCAGGTGCGCCGCCCACGCCCGATCCGGCGTTTCGCCGCGCAGCCGCGCGCCGAGGGCGACGTTTTCTTCGACGGTCAGCCACGGGTAGAGCAGGTCTTTTTGCCCCATGTAGGCGATGCGCCCGGCGATCGGCAGGCCGTCGCTGCCGGTCACCGTGCCTGAGGTGGCCTGCGCCAGGCCGGCGATGATCTTCAGCAGGCTGGTTTTGCCGGCGCCGCTGGCGCCGAGCAGGGCGACGAAGCTGCCGCCGGCGATGTCGAAGCTCAGCCGCTCAAAGACCGTCTGTTGACCGAAGCGCAGAGTGAGATCCCGCACCTGGATGCCGGGCGGGAGACGCGGGGAGGTCATGAGGCGTTCAGCCCCATTTGCCAAAATGCCGATTCCAGCTGGGTGGCGGTGGTGAAAATCTGCGCCAGCTCGGGGAAGCGGCCTGGTGCGCCGCGCTGGTGGCCGACGGTTTCCAGCAGCTCGATGGCGGCGCGCACGCCGGCCAGATAGCCCTCGTCGCCGTAGTTGCGGATCCAGGAGGCGTAAGGATTGCCCTCCATTTGGGTGGCGGGATCGTGCAGCAGCCGCAGGCCGATTTCGGCATAGCCGGCCACGCAGGGCAGCAGGCCGGCCAGCAGATCGAGGGCGTCGCCGGCATGGCCGATATCCAGCACGTAGCGGGTATAGTTCATGGTTTCCGCCGTTTCCGGCTGGGCGGCGATCTGCGCTTCGCTCAGCCCCCATTCGGCGCAGTAGGCCACGTGCAGCGGCAGTTCGGCGACGATACCGTTGAGCGAGGCGGTGGCGGCGCGCATCTCCGGCAGGGTGCGCAGCTTGCTGACCAGCAGCGCGTAGGCGCGGGCGAAGTGCAGCAGGAACAGATAGTCCTGGGTCAGGTAGCGGCGAAAAGCGCGTTCAGGCAAGGTGCCGGCGGCCAGCTGCTGCAGAAACGAGTGATCGACGTAGTCTTGCCAGTGGCTGCCGGCATGTTGGCGCAGCCGGCCGTAAAGACCGCTTTCGAACAGGGTAGTGATGGACATGGGACCTCCTTGAGTCAGTGGAGATCCGGGCACGCTGGGGTATGAACAGGCAACGGGTGAGAGCGTTGTTGCCTAACCGTCCCTTCGCTGGCATGACCCAGATCAGGTTCAAAGGGTTCGGCTTGCGCCATCTCAGCCCGTAACAGGACACCCCTCGGAGCTGCTTGTTATACGACATTTGTTTTTTGATTACAATCGCCGGGCGGCGCGGCGGCAATCGGTTCGTTTAGTGCGATCGGGGGCGATTTTGCTGGCGCAGGGCGCGCGGTTTTTGTCACTGTAGGCCGATGATTTGCCTTTGAGGATGATGCCCGATGAAAAAGATTGGTTTTCTCTCGTTTGGCCACTGGTCGCCTTCCGCCCAGTCCGGCACCCGTTCCGCGGCGGATGCGCTGCTGCAGTCCATCGATCTGGCGGTCGCCGCCGAAGATCTGGGGGCGGATGGCGCCTATTTTCGCGTACACCACTTCGCACGCCAGCTGGGGTCGCCGTTCCCGCTGCTGGCCGCCATCGGCGCCAAAACCCAACGCATCGAGATCGGCACCGGCGTGATCGACATGCGTTATGAAAATCCGCTGTATATGGTGGAAGACGCCGGCGCGGCGGATCTGATCGCCGGCGGGCGGCTGCAGCTTGGCATCAGCCGCGGCTCGCCGGAGCAGGTGATCGACGGCTGGCGCTATTTCGGCTATGCCCCGGCTGACGGCGAGAGCGACGCGGACATGGCCCGCCGCCATACCGAAGTGTTTCTGGAAGCGCTGCGCGGCGAAGGGTTCGCCGAACCCAATCCACAGCCGATGTTCCCGAATCCGCCCGGGCTGCTGCGGCCGGAGCCGTTTTCCGCCGGGCTGCGCGATCGCATCTGGTGGGGCGCCGGTTCGAACGCCACCGCCGTCTGGGCGGCGAAGCTGGGCATGAACCTGCAAAGCTCGACGCTCAAGAACGACGAAACCGGCGAACCCTTCCATATCCAGCAGGCCAAGCAGATCCGCGCCTACCGCGCCGCCTGGCAAGAGGCGGGTCATGCGCGCGAGCCGCGGGTTTCCGTCAGCCGCAGCATCTTCGCGCTGGTGGATCAGCGGGATCGCAACTACTTCGGCGGCGGCGGCAAGGAGGGCGATCAACTGGGGTATATCGACGCGCAGACCCGGGCGATCTTCGGCCGCAGCTATGCCGCCGAGCCGGACGAGCTGATCAAGCAGCTGGCGCAGGACGAGGCCATCGCCGAAGCGGATACCTTGCTGCTGACCGTGCCTAACCAGCTGGGCGTGGATTACAACGCCCACGTCATCGAATCGATTTTAACCCATGTCGCGCCGGCGCTCGGCTGGCGCTAAACGGAGGAGTGGCATGTCACGCATTTTCATTACCGGTTCGGTAGACGGGCTGGGCCGCGCCGCCGCGCAAACGCTGTTGGACGAAGGGCATCAGGTAATTCTGCATGCGCGTGAGCCCGGCCGTTTGGACGCGGTGCGCGATCTGCTGGATCGCGGCGCACAGGCGACGATCGGCGATCTGTCCGATGTGCAGCAGATCCGGCAGCTTGCCGAGCAGGTCAACCGCCTCGGCCGCCCGGACGCGGTGATCCACAACGCCGGTATGTTTACCGGGCCGCAGGTGATGCCGGTAAACGTCGTTGCGCCCTACCTGCTGACGGCCCTGATCGAACGCCCCAAGCGTATCGTCTATCTGAGCAGCAGCATGCACTTTGACGGCGTGGCGGAACTGAGCGGCGTGGACTGGCTTGGCGGCGCAGCCGGCTCCTATTCGGACAGCAAACTGTTCGTCACCGCGCTGGCCGCCGCCGTGGCGCGCCTGTGGCCTGACGTGATCAGCAGCGCGGTCGATCCCGGCTGGGTGCCGACCAAAATGGGCGGCGCGGATGCGCCCGACGATCTGGCGCTGGGGCATGTGACGCAGGCGTGGCTGGTGAGCAGCGATGAGCCGCAGGCTCTGGCGTCCGGCGGTTATTGGCACCATCAACAGCGCTTCGATCCCCACGCCGCGGTATACGACGAGGCGTTTCAAACGGCGCTGCTGGCGCAATTGGCGCGCGCCGGCGGGGTGAGCCTGCCGCAGGCTTGAGGACAGTGCTTTGTTGGCCCGTCGGCGCTTGCCGGCGGGCTTTTTTATGCCCGCAGGGTGAACCGGCGAGTCTTTTCTTATACAGTGGCTGTCTGACCTGTTTTGCTTGTTCTTCCTATTATCGCCATGCATACATTCCTGATTATCGTCCCTGAAGGGGGCATGCTGTTCGAAGCGGCGGGCATCGCCGATATCCTGATGCAGGCTAACCGTCTGAGCCCTGCCGAGGCGCCGCTGTATCAGATCGCGGTCGCCACCACGCAATCCCATCGGGTGGTACATGGCCTGTCCGGGCTGAGCCTGTTGGCCGACCACCGCCTGGCGGATCTCGATCCGGCCCTGCCGCGCGATACCGTCATTGTCGCCGGCAAGGGGGCGACCGAAGAAGAGGGCGCCCTGGTGGCGGATTGGCTGCGCCGCGCGGCCCCGCAGGCGCGCCGTATCGCTTCCGTTTGCGGCGGGGCTCTGCTGCTGGCCGAGGCCGGGTTGCTGAACGGGCGGCGGGCGACTACCCACTGGCGGCTGGCGGAAACGTTGCAAGCGCGCTTCCCGCGGGTGCAGGTCGAGAACGGCCCGATCTACGTACAGGACGGGCCGATCTGGACCTCCGGCGGCGTCAGTTCCGGCTTCGATCTGACGCTGGCGCTGGTGGAGGACGACTACGGCTTCGTGCAGGCACGCGAAGTGGCACAGGATCTGGTGATGTTTCTGCGTCGCCCCGGCGGGCAGGCGCAGTTCAGCCGCTACCCGCTCAACCAGGCCAAATCGCCGGGCCCGATCCGCGACCTGCAGTCCTGGATCCTGGAAAACCTCGCCGACGATCTCAGCGTCGATCGGTTGGCCGAACGCGTGGCGATGAGCCCGCGCAACTTTACCCGCGTGTTCACCCGCGAGACGGGCATTTCTCCCGCCAAATTCGTCGAAGAGGGGCGGTTGCATACTGCCAGGCAGCGCCTCGAGCAGAGTACGGAGGGCATCGAACAGATCGCGCTGGCCACCGGCTTCGGCAACGGCCTTAACCTGCGGCGGGTGTTTGAGCGCAAACTGCAGCTGACCCCGAGCGAATACCGCGAACGCTTCCACGCGCGCAATTTGGCGTAAATTGATCGTTAAACGTCATTTACGCCGCCTCGGGGCAGGGCTAGATTTGAGGCAAAGCCCAAACGAGGAGAGCATCATGGTGAAAGTAGGCATTAACGGCTTCGGCAGGATCGGGCGCAACGTGCTGCGCGCGGCGCTGGGGCGCAGCGATTTTGAAGTGGTGGCGATCAACGATCTGACGGACAGCAAAACGCTGGCGCACCTGCTGAAATACGACACGCTTTCCGGTACGCTGGCGGCCAAAGTGGAAGCCGGCGACAATCAGCTGCTGCTGGACGGCCGGCCAATTCAGGTGTTTTCCCAGCGCGATCCCGCCGAGATCCCCTGGCGCAGCGTGGGCGTGGACGTGGTGATCGAAGCGACGGGCTTCTTTACCGATAAAGCCAAGGCGGAAGTGCACATCACGCACGGCGGCGCTAAGCGGGTGATTATCTCGGCGCCGGCCAAGAACGACGACATCACCATCGTCATGGGGGTTAACGACCAGCTCTACGATCCGGCGCGGCATAAAGTGGTCAGCAACGGCAGCTGTACCACCAACGGGCTGGCGCCCGCCGCGCAGGTGCTGCATCAGGCGTTCGGCATCGAATACGGGCTGATGAACACCACTCACGCCTATACCAACAGCCAGGCGCTGCACGATCAGCCGGAAAAAGATCTGCGCGGCGCGCGAGCGGCGGCGGAGTCGATCGTGCCTTACTCCAGCGGCGCGGCCAAGGCGCTCGGCAAGGTGATCCCGGATCTCGACGGCAGGTTGACCGGTTACTCGCTGCGGGTGCCGGTGCCGGTCGTCTCGATCGTCGATCTGACGGTGACGCTGAAACGCCCGGCGACGGTGGAGGAGATCAATGCCGCTTTCCGCGCGGCGGCGGCGTCCGGCCCGCTGAAAGGGATCCTGGGGTACAGCGATGAACCGCTGGTGTCGAGCGACTATCGGGGCGACGCGCGCTCGTCGATCATCGACGGCCTGTCCACGCTGGTCATCGGCGGCAATCTGGTGAAGGTGCTCGCCTGGTATGACAACGAGTGGGGCTTCTCCAACCGCTTGGTCGATCTGGCGCTGCTGATGGAAAAACGCGGGCTGTAAACGCCCAACAGCAAAAAGCCCGCTTAAGTTTCCTTAAGCGGGCTTCTCTAAATATGGCTCCTCTGACTGGACTCGAACCAGTGACATACGGATTAACAGTCCGCCGTTCTACCGACTGAACTACAGAGGAATCGTGTGAACGGGGCGCATCATATCCAGCCGCCCCGGGTGTGTCAACGCTAAATTGCCCCAGGCGGCGCGACTGCTCGGTATCTGAGCAATATGCCCGTCAGTCAGCCCATTGCGCATCGTTTTCCGCCTGGCCGCGCAGCAGGCGCGCCAGCGGATCCTGGCGGTAGAAGCGGCAAAAGTGCTGATACAGCGCCGGAAAGCGTTCTGCCAGCAGCTCGGGGGCGCTGAAAAAATACTCCGACAGCACGGCGAAGCACTCGGCCGCATCGGTGGCGGCGTAGGCGTCCATGCTGGCGGCCTCTTCGCCGACCATGTCGATCTCGTCCTGCAGACTTTCCATCGCGGCGTGCAGGTCATGTTCCCAGGCGGCCACTTCGCGCAGCGGGATCGGCGGCACGCCGGTGGCGACGCCGCCGTTGCGCATATCCAGCTTGTGCACCGCTTCGTGGATCACCAGATTGAAACCGGAGAGATCGAAAGAGTCCTGCACGTCTTGCCAATTGAGCACGATCGGCCCTTGTTCCCAGCTCTGGCCTGACTGCACCACCGGCCCCGAGTGCACCAGGCCGATTTCGTCCTGCCATTCGTCTTCCACCACGAACGGGGTGGGGTAGAGCAGGATTTCGTTGAAGCCGTCGAGGCACTCCGCGCCGAGCTCCAGCACCGGCAGGGCGAACAGCAGGGCGATGCGCGCCTGCATTTGTGAGGTGAGCTGCAGCCCCTGCAGCGGCACGATGCGCTTTTGCTGCAAGATTTGCCCGGCGACGGCCACCAGCCGCTGCCGCTCCTGCTCATTCAGCGGCGACAGCAGCGGGATCGCCAGCGCGTCCTGCCACTGGGCCTCGATGTCTGCCTGGGATTGAGAGGGTTGAGTCGCTTTCCACGGCCATTTAATCATCAGGTTGCTCGTAAACTCATCACTTGAACGTTCAGCGGTATGCTAATGCTGTAAAAATGCCGCAAAAGCGGGCATGATAGCAAGCGTTGTCAGGAGAGATGCCGGAGCGGCTGAACGGACCAGTCTCGAAAACTGGAGTAGGGGCAACTCTACCGGGGGTTCAAATCCCCCTCTCTCCGCCACTATTCAATCACTTACGAATAAACCTTTCAACGATCCCCATCACAGTAAAACCACCGTTCTGATCGGCTGTCGTTCTTATTTCCCTGTGCCGACCCTTTGCCGACGTTATCAAACTGTCTTTTCGTCTTACCGTTTGTCATGTTGTGAACGATAGGGCGGGTTTGACGCCGCCCGTTGCCTATGGGATTGACTCACTCTGTAAACCCGATGCGCCTTGATATTTCTCGTGCGGGATTATTTGTCCGGCAGCGCATAGGCGATAATGTAGTCGCCGCGCATCGGTGATTGGCGTGCGCCCCCCGCATTGATGACAATGTACTGTTTGCCGGTTTTCGGCGAAAGGTAAGTCATCGGGCCGGATTGGCTCCCGACCGGCAAGCGCGATTTCCAAATCTCTTTACCGTTGGCGGTGTCAAAGGCGCGTAAATAGAAGTCTTGCGTGCCGGCGAAAAACAGAAGACCCGACTGCGTCGACAGCGGCGCGCCCAGCGTTGGCATGCCGATCGGGATCGGCATATGCATGCTGATGCCGAGCGGCCCGGTATCCTCGACTGTCCCGACAGGGACCTGCCACACCAATTTGCCGGTAGTCAGGTCCACGGCGGACATCGTGCCGAACGGCGGTTTCTGGCAGGGGATCCCCAGCGGGGAGAGGAACCGTTCTCGCAGGGCCCCGAACGGGGTGCCCTCCATCGGGACTATCCCCATTTCAATACCGCTGGCGTTAGTCGGCACCTTATCCCTCGGCACCAGATAATGCGCCAATCCCAGACGCATATCGTTAACGAACATCAGGTTATTGTGGGGATCCACGGCGACGCTGCCCCAGTTCATTCCTCCCAGGGAGCCTGGGTATTGCAGGGCGCGGTCTTCACCCGGCGGGGTGAAAATGCCTTGATAGCGCATTTCTTTAAACTGAATGCGGCATAACAGCAGGTCAATCGGCGTTGCGCCCCACATATCCGACTCTTTCAGTTGTTCATTGCCAATCATCGGCATCCCCACTGAGTACGGCTGGGTAGGGGAATAGCGTTCACCCTTGATAGCTCCCGTTGGCACCGGGCGTTCTTCAACTTGCGCGACGGGCTCGCCGGTCACGCGGTTGAGCATGAAAATCATGCCTTGCTTGCTGGTTTGCACCAGAACCGGCGTAATGCCGCCTTTGCCGTCGGGCAAATCGAACAACAGCGGCTGTGAGGGCAGATCGAAGTCCCACAAATCGTGGTGGGTCGTCTGATAGTGCCAGCGAACTTTGCCGGTAGCGGCGTCTATGGCGACGACGGCGGAGCTGTATTTATCGTCCAGCGCGCTGCGAGTGCCGCCGAAAAAGTCTGGCGTCGCGTTGCCTGTGGGTAAATAGATGAGGTTCAACCGCTTGTCATAGGACATGGCTGACCAGACATTCGGCGTGCCGCGAGTATAGGTTTGCCCCTGCGGCGGCAGGCCGCTCAGTTCAGGGTTGCCCGGATCCCAGGCCCACACGAGGTTGCCGGAGTGAACATCATAAGCTCGAACAACGCCGGGAGGCTCATCGGTGGAAAAGTTGTCCGCTACGCGTCCCCCCACGACGACGATTTCTCCGGCCACCAGCGGCGTGGAGGTTTGTTGATAATAGCCCGGTTTGATTTCGCCCATGCCGCTGCCGAGATCGACGGTACCGCGATCGCCAAAGGCGTCGCACAATTTTCCCGTGTCGGCATCAAGGGCGATGAGTCTGGCGTCAATTGTGGGCAGGAACAAACGACGCGAACAGATCGCGGGTGGGTGACTCGAGCCTGTTGCTGCAGGAGCGGCGTGATCCTCGTAGTAACCCAGGCCCCGGCAGCGCTGCCAGTTCGGCGAGGCGGCTTGCGGATCGAAACGCCATTTTTCTTTCCCGCTATCCACATCTAAAGCCAGCACTTTACTGTACGGGGTGCAGACATACAGCGTGTCGCCGACCTGCAAAGGCGTATTCTGATCTTCCGCGCCCGAGCCTTTGCTCACGGGAAGATCGCCGGTATGGGCAGTCCAGGCCACCTGCAAGCGGGAAACGTTCTGCTTGTTTATTTGATCAAGTGCGGCGAAGCGATCGCCGTACGGGGTATTTCCCCAGTGCTCCCAATTCTTTTGTTGCTCGCCGGCGGCTACTGGAAATACGGGGATGGCTTTCGTCGCGCTGACCAGCGGTTGGGATCTGAACATCCACCCGAAGCTGACCCCCAGCCCGATGGCCAGGATCGCCGCTAAGCCGAAAGCCGGGCCTTTTTTGGCCGAATGACCGGGCATCAATGGCCAGGCGATAGCGCAAAGAAACGCTAAAACGCCGAGGGTGAAAAGGCGCGAGAACAGCGGCCAGTAATGCCAGCCGGCATCGGCGACGGCCCAAAACAGGGAGGCGACGAAGGCGATCGCGTACAGGATAATGCCGCTGCGACGGCGCCGGGCAATCAGTACGGCGGCGATAATCATCGCCAGACCCATCGCCACGAAATAAAACGTTCCGCCGACGAAGGCCAATCTGGCGCCGAGAAGGCAGATTGCCAGGCCGATAATGAACATCAATCCGGCAAGAAACCACAGGAGGTATTTCTTCCCGTCCCGCGTCCTGTGCGCTTTTTGCATATGAGCTCCTTAGTGATTTTTCTCTGAGGCGGTTAAAAAGGGGAATGAGGTGGCGTTGCGCCTTCCGGCTCAGGCGTCGCGCGCTTGCAGCCGGAAGGCGTCTGTACCGAAGAAAGGAAGGGAGGGAATGTCATTCCCGCTATCCTGTCGCGCTGTTCAAACAGGGGCTACTCCGCGCGTTCAGCGCATGTCATTTGAACGTGCGTCAAGGTAAGCCTTATACCCATGCCCTGCCGCTTGGCGAACTTGATGGCGCCCTTTGGCGACGATCATCGCCACCGTCAATAGCGCCGGCAGCGCCAGCACGGTGAAAATGGTGCTTAAGCTCCAACCGAGCGCCAGCATTTCAGCGCCGGCCAGCGCGCTCAATATGGCGCCCAAACGACCGATGCCGTGCATCCAGCTGGAGCCGGTAGCCCGGGCTTCGGTGGGATAAAAACTGGCCGACAGGGCGTTCATGCCGGTGTTGGCTCCTCCGATGCAGAATCCGATCGCCATCGCGCAGCCTCCCATCAGGACGGGGTAGCCCATCGCCGGCCCCATAAGCAGGGTGAACAGCGCCCCCATCCCATAAATGGACGCCAAAGCGCGATGCGGTTCGGATCTGTCCATCAGCCAGCCGGAAAACAGTGAGCCCAGCGTGCCGCCCGCCTGAAACAGGGCGGTGATGATCGCCGCTTGCGTGACGTTGAAGCCGCCGTCTTTAATCAGCAACGGCAGCCAACTGCCCAACGTATAGAACAGAAACAGCGCGGAAAAATACGATCCCCACAGCATTAAACTGCCGAAACGGTACTGCGAGCTCACCACTAATTTGATGGGGTGCGCGCAGGCCTGGTTTGGCGGGGGCAATATGATGGTGCTGTGCCGAAGATCGAGGTCGGGCGCCAGTTTCGCCAAAATCCGCTGAATTCCGTCGTTTTTCGCCCGTTTCTCCACCAGGAAACACACCGATTCGGGTAACGCCGCCATCAGCACGGGCGCGAACAGCAGGGGCAAGATCCCGCCGAGCAGCAGCACGGAATGCCAGCCGAAGCGTGGCATCAGCCAGGAGGCGGCGAATCCGCCCAAGGCGGCGCCAAAGGTGAAGCCGCAGAAGACCACGGTAATCAAGAAAGCGCGGCGCCGGGCAGGCGCGAATTCCGCCACCAGGGTGCCGACATTCGGCATGGCGGCGCCCAGCCCCAAGCCGGTGAGCAGGCGAAATAACATCATCTGCTCCATATTTTGAGAAAACGCCGTCACCAGCGTCCAAACGCCAAAAAAGAATACGCTGTTGATGATGACCACTTTGCGGCCGAACCTGTCTGACAATGGCCCGGAAAGCATCGCGCCCAGCGACAGGCCAATCAGCGCCGCGCTGATCACCAGCCCCAGCTCGCGATTAGTGATTTGCCAATCGGCCTTAAGCTCTGGCGCAATAAATCCCATGATAACGATATCGAATCCATCCAGAGCAATGATGCAAAAGCCGAGCAGCACGACCATCTTTTGCCATTTCCCTAAGGGGCGGCTGTCGATCAGCGCCCGAACATTGATTGCGTTGTTTCCCGACATGGGGGGCTCCCGGTGCAGTAGTTGAGTGTCATCACTATAAGCAGCCGTTGGTGGGGCAATAAATGTCGATTATCGAAATAATGTGCGTTTATCGGACGATGAGGTGAGAGGGAAGTGAGGGTGGAATGTTAACCTTATGTTATGAAAAGGGATTGCCGTGGGAATGGCTGAGCCGGAAGCGGTTGAGAGTGTGAGCGCGATCATTAACCTTTTCAGTAAGATGAAAGATTGAGCGGGCCTTGATGGCCCGCACGGTTAACGCATGGCGGTGAGCCGAACCGGGGCGTTGGCGGCCCCGAAGCCGCGGTAGCCGCCCCGACGTTCCAATAACTCGAAGAAGAAGCGCCCTTTCTCGTAGGCGACGGTGTAGACGTGCAGTAATTCTCCACCTTGCTCGTCTCGATCGTAGAGCACATTGAACGCTTGCAGCTGCGAAAGGAAAACGGGATCAAGATCGAAACGCGCTCTGAGGTCTTGATAGTAGTTATCGGGGATGCGCAGCGTTTTTAATCCACGCTGCTGAGCCGCTTTCACGACGCTGAACAAATCCTCACAGCCAAAGGCGACATGCTGTAACCCCGCGCCCTGATAGGTGGTTAATGCCTGGGCGATTTGGGTTTCCCGGCTCACCGACATATTCAGCGGCAGCCGGATGGCGTCGTTGGGGCTGCGCAACACGCGGCTGCGGACCAAACCCAACGGATCGGGCAATTCCCACTCGTTGTCCTGCACAAAACCCGGCACGCTGCGCAGGAACATGATCCAGTTGCCGCAAGATTCGTCCGTCAGCGCTATCGCGAGGTGATCGATGCTCTGCAGTGCAGGCGGCGGCGCGCTGCGATGAGTCAGATGAAAATCGGTGTGATAAATATCGTTCTTGGGATCTTCGTCCGCCTCGACCAGATAAATCAGGCTGCCGTCCGGTGCGCACAGGGCGGGAATTTGCCGCTCGTTGGGGCCGGTTTCTCCTTGCCAGAGGGCGTAACCGTAGTCTTGCGCCCGTTGCAGTAAACGCGCTACGCCGCGAACCCGCCACGCCACGGCGCAAAGAGAAATGCCGTGCAAGTGATAATAGCCGCTGGCCTGACTTTCCGGCTGGGCATTCAGAATGACATTCACTTTGCCGTTGCGATAGAGCGCGACGCTTTTGGAGCGGTGTTCGCCGGCGTGAACCAATCCCAACTGCGTCAGCCATTGGCCCATCGCCAGCCCATCGCTGTGCGAGACGGCAAATTCGATAAACTCCAGCGCCAGCAAGGGGGGATGCGCTTCTGAATGAAATAATGAATGTTCTATGAGCGAGGCCATGGCGTTGGGCAGCAGAGGCTGTTTGGCCAACCAGTCATAGGTTTGTTCCTCCAGCCACAACAACGATCGGAAACCGTCCTGAGCCGTGGGAAGCACCGGCGAGGCGCGGAAACCATCGTTAAATATCTCCAGCGACCAGGCGCCGCGATAGCCATGCGCGGAAAGTTGAGTCATGAACTGAGCCAGGTTCAGCTCCCCTTGGCCGGGGAAACAGCGGAAATGGCGGCTCCAGGCGAGCACGTCCATCTTCAGCAGCGGGGCGTCCGCCAGTTGTACAAACACAATTTTCTCGGGGGGGACTTCATCAAGGCCGTCAAGATTATCGCCGCGCGACAGGATATGAAAACTATCGAGAATGATCCCCAGCGCCGGATGGTCTACGGCCTTAACCCGCGCCCAGGCGTCGCGCCACAGGTTCACGTGACGTCCCCATGCCAGCGCTTCATAACCGACAGTAATATCATACTCGGCGGCCAACTCCGCCAACGCGCGCAAATCGCTCACTTGCGTGGCCATGTCTTCGCTGCTGTCGGGCGAGACATTACTGCAGAGCAGCATGCGCGAGCAGCCCAATTGCTGCATGACGTCGAACTTGCGCGCTGCGCGTGAAAGGTTCTGCGCCAGGCTTTCGCGCGGGCCGCCTTCGAAGTCTCGAAACGGCTGGAACAGCAAAATTTCCAGGCCCAGTTCGGCGCACAGCTCACGGATTTGCGCCGGTGAACCGGGGTAATAGACCAGATCGTTATCGAAAATTTCGACGCCATCAAAGCCTGCGGCGGCGATAGCCCGCAGTTTTTCCGGCAGCGAGCCCGATACCGAGACCGTCGCGATAGAACGTTTCATCATTGCCTCCAGTTAAGCGGTCATGGATGACCTGAAAGCGACCATTCAGTAGCGAGGCGGACCACCGACGGGAATTGAAACCTGTTATGGACCAAATGAAATGTTTCGTCAATTCAGAACATTCCATGACTTTTGGTTATATAAAGCGATCGGTTTTCTCACTTTACTTTTACATATTGCGCTTCCTACACTCTGTCGACATGTACCCTCAAATAATAAGGATACCGGGATGAAAAGTGATTGGATGGCGCGAGAACTGGTGCATCGCGATTACAGCCATCACCCGCCTGCGCTGGCGCCGCTGTATAAAACCAGCGTGCTGCGATCGCCGCGCAATGCATTAATTTCATTGCAAAACTCGCTGTCTGAACTGACCGCACCCGTGTTCACGCCAACGGATATCGGCCCGATTGATCACGATCTGATTCTGAACTACGCCAAAGACGGCTTACCGATCGGCGAGCGGATCATCGTGCATGGATATGTGCGCGATGCCTTCGGTGCGCCGGTGCGCAACGCCCTGGTCGAGGTATGGCAGGCCAATGCGGGAGGGCGCTATCGTCACAAGAAGGATCAGTATCTGGCGCCTATCGATCCCAATTTTGGCGGCTGCGGCAGGATGCTGACCGACGACAACGGGTATTACTGTTTTCGCACCATCAAGCCGGGCCCGTACCCCTGGCGCAATCAGGTCAGCGACTGGCGTCCGGCGCATATTCACTTCTCGCTCTCCGGCGAGGCGTTCGCGCAGCGGTTGATCACGCAGATGTATTTCGAAGGCGATCCGTTGCTCGTTCGTTGCCCCATCTTGCAGTCGGTAGGCAGCGACGATGCGATGCGCACGCTGATTGCCGAGCTGGATATGCACGCCGCCGTGCCGCTGGACAGCCTGGCCTACCGCTTCGATCTGGTGCTGCGCGGCCATCGGGCCACGTGGTTTGAGAACCGTACACAGGGAGCCGCGTGATGAAAAAGTATTTGTCTGAAACGGCCTCGCAAACCGCCGGCCCTTATGTGCACATCGGTTTGGCGCCGCATGCCGCCGGTTTTGACATTTTTGAGCGTAATTTCACCCATGTGTTGACGCAACCGGAAACGCGCGGGGAACGCATCGTGGTGGAAGGGCATGTTTATGACGGTACCGGCACGCCGGTGCGAGACGCGCTGGTTGAAGTCTGGCAGGCCAACGCCGCCGGGCGATATCAGCATCCCGCCGACGGCCAACGAGATAAACCCGACGACCCCGCTTTTCGCGGCTGGGGGCGAACCTGTTCGGATTTCACCAGCGGCCTGTGGCAATTTGAGACGATCAAACCGGGCAGAGTGATGGGGCGCGACGGCCGGCTGATGGCGCCTCATCTCAATTTATGGATCGTGGCCCGCGGCATCAACATCGGGTTGAACACGCGTCTTTACTTCGCCGACGAGCAGGCGGCGAACGCTGAAGATCCGGTGTTGAACCTCATTGAATGGGAGAAACGGCGCGGCACGTTATTGGCGCAAAGGCGGCAGCGCGGTGATCAGACGGTATACCATTTCGATATCTGGCTACAGGGCGAGAACGAGACCGTTTTTTTTGATATTTGACCTCCGTTTGCCCTGTGAATGAGCTTGCCGCGTCGGCGGCAAGTTAATACTATAAATCATGAACATGACTTCTCGCTTTAGCCAACGCATCCGCCTGCGTCATCTGCACGCCTTTGTCGCTACCGCGCAGCAGGGGACGCTGGTGCGCGCCGCACAGCAATTGGGCATCACGCAGCCCGCCCTCTCCAAAACGCTCAATGAACTGGAAAGCCTGGCCGGCGAGCGCCTGTTTTCGCGCAGCCGGCAGGGGGCAGAGCTGACCGCCGCCGGGGCGCGTTTCCTGCAGGATGCGGGGCGCGTTTTGGATGCGCTGAATGTGTTGGGGCGTACGGTCGCATCGGACAGCGAGGCGCTGCCGGCGCCGCTGCATATCGGGGCGCTGCCCACCACGCTGGTGAGTTTGGTCGCGCCGGTCGTGGTGGGGTTGCAGCAGCAATCGCCAGGTTGGCGCGTGCAGGTTTCGACGCTGGCCAACGATGCGCTGATGATGGCGGTGAGATCCGGGCAATTAACCTTAGGGATAGGGCGTATGTCAGACCCCTCTCGCATGGAGGGGCTCAATTTCGAGCTGCTGTATCATGAAACGCTGCGGCTGGTGGTTTCCCCCCATCATCCGCTGCTGCATGCGGATGTCACGCTGGCGGAGGCCCTGAGTTGGCCATTGGTGCTCTCACCGCGTGGGACCGTACCGCGCCAGAATGCGGAGGCGCTCATTGTCAGCCACGGGCTGGCCGTGCCGGAAGGCTGCGTCGAGACTTTGTCGGTCACGCTGGCGCGCTGCCTGACGTTGCAGTATGGCTATGTTTGGCTGGTGCCTTACGGCGCGGTGCGCGACGATCTGTTCGGCAATCACCTGCGTGCGCTGCCGTTGCCTACTCAGGGAATGGCAGAACCGTTGGGCATCATTACCCGGCAAGAGGCGTTCACGCCCCCTGAGCAGCAGCGCCTGGTCGCAGCGCTGCGTCAGAGAGTACTGGATGTGCCGGTATAAACGGCTGTTCTATTCGACCGGTGGCTGCCCGGCATCGTGTTCGGCAAAGACGGATTGCGCCAAATGAAAGGCGGCGTTCGAGGCGGGCAGGCCGCAGTAAAGCGCCGCATGCATCAGGACTTCTTTGAGCTCTTCGCGCGTGACGCCGTTGTTGAAGGCGGCTCGTATATGCATTTTCAGTTCAGCTTCGCGATTCAAGGCGATCAACATCGCGATGGTGATCAGGCTGCGGGTATGGCGCGACAGACCCGGACGCGTCCACATTTCCCCCCAGGCGTAGCGAGTGATGAAATGTTGAAATTCCTCGTTGAACGGCGACAGCGCCGCGAGGGTATTATCGACATGTTCATCGCCCAATACGGCTCTGCGCACCGTCATGCCTTGCTGATAGCGTTGCCGCTGCGTGAGCTGTTCATCCAAAAAGGCCCGGAAAGTGCGATTGAATGCCCGCCAGGCCTCGACGCTGGAAAGGTGAGAGGCGGGCAAGATGACGCATTGAGCGCCGGGAATGCCCGCCACTAACGCTTTGGCATCATCGACGGTGGTTACCGCGTCGTCATGTCCGGCGATAATCAGCGTCGGCACGAGGATCCCTTCCAGCTCGGCGCGTAAATCGGCGTTTGCCAATGCTTCGCAGCAAGCGGCATAGCTGTTGGGATCGCAGGCCGTCAGCTGATTCAATAATGCTTGCACCCTGGCGGGGGCGGATTGGCAAAATGCCGGCGTGAACCAGCGTGATGCTGCGCCATCGCTGACGGCGGACATCCCCGACTGACGCACTTGCGCGGCGCGTTGTCGCCAATTCGCCGCCGTTCCAATTTTTGCTGCGCTATTGGCGATGGTCAACGTCAGCAAGCGCTCGGGATGAAAACGCGCCAGCCATAATCCCGTTAACCCCCCCATGGAGATACCGCAAAAATGGACGCGCTCAATCGCCAGAGCGTCCAGCAATGACAGCACCTGTCTGCCCAGCAGCGCCAGCGATCCGGGTTGTTCACCGGGCGGCGATGCGCCGTGGCCGGCAACGTCGTAGCGCAGAATGCGATAGTGGGAGATGAGCGCGTCGCGCTGCGGTTGCCACATTGCCAATGACGTCCCCAGCGAGTTGCTGAACAGAATGACCGGGGCGTTTTCGGGCCCTTCCAGGACATAATTCAACATCATTGCTCCTTTTCGGCCGATGCCAGAACTTGTTGAATGAAACGCTGTGCGCTGCCTGTGGCATTGGCCGGATCGAGCAACGTCTCCAGAGCTTCCCGGCTGAGTCGGGAAGAGACTTCCGCATCGGCGCACAGCAGGGTTAACAGGGATTGCTGCGTTGCCTGAGCCTGGCGGCAACATTGCGCGATATGCTGGTGCGCCTGCTGGCGGCCGAGAAGCGGGGCTAAGGCCAGGGAAACCGATTCAGCCATGATCTGCCCCTGCGTCAGCGCCAGATTGCGCCGCATCGCCGCTTCATGCACCTCCAGGCCGTTAACGAGGTCAAGGCTTTGCGCCATTGCCGCTCCGCTCAGCACCAGGAGCTGCGGCAGGCTTTGCCACTCGGCCTGCCAGCCTCCCAGCGCGCGTTCGTGCTCTTGCACCTGGCCGGCATACAATCCCGCCATCAGCGCAGGCAAGCGGTTAGCCGCGCTGAGGATGGCGGCGCAGAGTACCGGATTGCGCTTATGCGGCATGGTGGAGGAGCCGCCGCGACCGGGGGCCGAAGGTTCGCTGATTTCAGCGACCTCGGTTTGCATCAACAGCGACATGTCACGCGCCAGCTTGCCGAGCGTGCCCGTGAGTCCGGCATACCAGCCGGCCAGTTCCAGCAACCGGTCGCGTTGGGTATGCCACGGCGTGGCGCTGCGCGGCAGCGCCAGCGCTTCCGCCAGCGCCTGCTCGACGCGTTCTCCCTGCTCGCCGAATGAGGCGAGCGTGCCGGCGGCACCGCCGAATTGCAGCGCCAGCACGCGTGGCCGCATTTCAGCCAGACGAACCCGAAAGCGCAGCAGGGCGTCCAGCGTGCCGGCCAACTTCAGCCCCAGCGTCGTGGGTAACGCGTGTTGCAGCCAGGTGCGGCCGACCATTAACGTTGCGCTATGGCGCCGACATTGCGCCGTCAGCGCCGCAATCAGATGATTGAGCAGCGTGTCGGTTTGGTTGAGCGCGCTGCGCAGTTGCAGCACCAGCCCGCTGTCAATCGCATCCTGACTGGTTGCCCCCCAGTGAACGAAGCGCGCCGCGTCCGGCGAGCGTTGAGCCACCAGCGCCGTCAACTGTTTGACGAGCGGAATCGCTAAGTTGCCCGCCAATCCGGCGGACTGCGCCAGCGCGGCGGCGTCGAGTTTTTCCGCCCGGCAGTGGCTGCGTATGATTTGAGCCGACTCGTCATCGATAATCCCTGCAGATGCCAGGGCTTGTGCCAGGCCGGCTTCGAAATCGAGCATGCCCTGTAGCAGGGCCGTATCGCTGAAGCAGGGCGTTAATGGCGACGTCATAAACATTGCGCTATAGAGTGACATTGGTTATATCCGTTCCAGAATCAAGGCGACGCCCTGCCCAACACCTACGCACATGGTGCACAGGGCAAAGCGCCCGCCGGTGCGACGCAGCTGATAAGCGGCGGTCATGGCCAGCCTGCCGCCGGATGCGCCCAGAGGATGGCCCAGCGCGATGGCGCCGCCGTTAGGGTTGACCTGTTCCGCATCATCCGGTAACCCCAGGGCGCGCGTCACGGCCAGCGCCTGGGCGGCAAAGGCCTCATTCAACTCGATGACGTCCATTTGCGCCAGGCTCAAACCGGTTTGCGCCAGTACCTTGCGGACCGCGGGAACCGGCCCGTAACCCATGATGCGCGGCTCTACGCCGCAGGCGGACATGGCGACCACCCGCGCCAGCGGGGCGAGTCCATACTGCACCGCCGCGCGTTCGCTGGCAATGAGCAGGGCGCTGGCCCCGTCGTTGATGCCCGAGGCGTTGCCGGCGGTGACGCTCCCCTCGGCGTGTACGACGCCCTTCAGTGCGGACAGCGCGGCCAAAGAGGTGCTGCGGGGATGTTCGTCGCGAACCAAGTTGAGCGGTTCGCCTTTGCGTTGCGGAATGCTGACGGCGATCAGTTCCTCATCAAACAGGCCCAGCTCCTGAGCGCGGGCGGTGCGTTGTTGGCTGCGCAATGCAAAGGCGTCTTGATCGGCGCGGCTGACGGCGAATTCGCGAGCCACATTTTCGGCGGTTTCAGGCATGGTTTCGACACCGAACTGAGCGCGCATTTGCGGATTGATAAAGCGCCATCCCATCGTCGTATCTTCCATTTTCAGCGATCGGCTGAAGGCGCTGTCCGCTTTGCCGGTGACAAAGGGCGCGCGCGACATGCTTTCCACGCCGCCCGCGATGATGACCTCCGCTTCGCCGCATTTAATGGCGCGCGCCGCCATCCCTACCGCGTCCAATCCCGAACCGCACAGGCGATTGAGGGTGGTGCCCGGCACGGAGTGCGGCAATCCGGCCAGCAGCAGCGCCATTCGCGCCACGTTGCGGTTGTCTTCACCGGCCTGGTTGGCGCACCCCAGAATAACGTCATCAATGGCCTGGGGATCCAGCTGCGGCAGTCTGGCAAGCAGCGCCTTCAGGGGCAGAGCGGCCAAATCGTCGGCGCGCAGCGCGGATAATGCGCCGCCGTAACGGCCAAAGGGCGTACGAACGGCATCGCAGATTAAAGCCTGTTGCATGGCGATTTCCTCAAGCGGGGATCAGGTCAGATTGCAGTAAACGTATCGGGGTTAACGCTTGCAGCGCGTCAAAGGTGAGTCCCGGACACAGCTCCAGCACCTGCGGGCCGTCCGGGGTGATATCAATGATTGCCATATCCGAATAGATGCGGCTGACGCAGGCCAACCCGGTCAACGGGTAGCTGCACTGTTCCACCAGCTTGCATTCGCCGGTCTTGGTCAGGTAGTCCATCATCACATAGACTTTGCGCGCGCCGATGGCCAGATCCATGGCGCCGCCCACTGCCGGGATCGCGTCTTCGGCGCCGGTGCTCCAGTTGGCCAGATCGCCGGCAGCCGAGACCTGATACGCCCCCATCACGCAGATATCGAGATGGCCGCCGCGCATCATGGTAAAAGAGTCGGCGTGATGGAAATAACTGCCGCCGGGCAGCAAGGTCACCAGCTCTTTGCCGGCGTTGATGAGTTCCGGATCTTCTTCGCCCGGCGCGGGTGACGGCCCCATGCCGAGCAGGCCGTTTTCGCTGTGCAGAATCACTTCTTTGTCGGCGGGCAGGTAGTTAGCGATGCGGGTCGGCAGCCCTATTCCGAGGTTGACGTAGGCGCCTTCCGGAATATCGCGCGCCACCCGTTGGGCTAATTGGTCGCGGGTTAATTTTTGCATGTTGTACTCCTCAGGCAGAGAGGGAAAAGGTCGCGGGGCGCGCCACCGCCACCAGGCGCTGGACGAAAATGCCCGGCGTTATCACGTTTTCCGGATCCAGTGCGCCCAACGGCACCAATTCAGCCACCTGCGCTATCGTCGTGGCGGCGGCCATCGCCATCACCGGGCCAAAATTACGCGCCGCTTTGCGGTAAACCAGATTGCCCCAGCGGTCACCCCGATGGGCCTTTATCAAGGCGAAATCCGCCTTTAAGGGCGTTTCAAACACGTAATGACGCCCGTCGATTTCACGCGTTTCTTTGCCTTGCGCCAGCGGCGTGCCAAAGGCGGTTGGGGTGAAAATGCCGCCCAACCCGCTGCCGGCGGCCTGCATGCGGGCCGCCAGGTTGCCCTGCGGCACCAGTTCCAGTTCGATCGCGCCGCGGCGATAAAGATCGTCGAAGACCCACGAATCGGCCTGGCGCGGGAAGGAGCAAATCATCTTTCGCACACAGCCGGTCTTGAGCAGCGCCGCGAGGCCGCTGTCGCCGTTGCCGGCGTTATTGCTGATTACCGTCAGCTCGCGAGCACCACGTTCAATCAGCGCATCGATCAGTTCCAGCGGCTGTCCCGCGGGGCCAAAGCCGCCAATCATGATGCTCGCGCCGTCCGGAATGATGGACACGGCATCTTCCAGGGTGGCCACACTTTTATCGATCATCTGTTGTTCCTTTTGTTCGATGCCCGCCGGGGGGAGTGTCTATCGTCAATGGGAAAAGTAGATCGTCCCTTTCAGGCAAACAATACCGATTATCGAAAAAGTGTGCGATTATCGGCTATTGTTTAACAAAGGTTCGCAGGCTGTGATCGTCGGCACACCGAAATTTCAGGCAGACAGCGGGGTAACGAGAATGGAAAAAGGACAGGAAATTACGCGCAGCAGCACCGATCCCTGGAAAGGGGATCCCGACTTTATGGCCTCTTTGGCGCGAGGATTGGAAGTCCTGCAGGCTTTTACGCCGCAGCGGCGGCTGATGTCGGTATCGCAGATTAGCCAGCGTACCGGCATTCCGCGCGCGGCGGTGCGCCGCTGCCTTTACACCCTGAGTAAGCTGGGCTTTGTGTACGCGGAAGACGGCAAGAATTATGAGCTGCGCCCGCGCGTCTTGTCGCTGGGCCATAACTGGCTGGCGGCTTCGCCGTTGGCCAACGCCGCGCAACCGGTGTTGAGGCAACTCAGCCAGACGCTCAATGAGTCCTGTTCCATGGCCATATTGGACGGTGATGACATTCTTTATATCGCCCGCGCATCGACTTCGCGGATCATGACCATCGATTTGCACGTCGGCAGTCGCTTACCTGCCAGCACGACGTCGATGGGGCGGGTTCTGCTGAGCGGGCTTGCCAATGAGCCGTTGAATGACTATTTGGCGCGGCTGACGCAACTGCGTTACACCAGCCATACCCTGGTGAGCGTTAGCGCATTGCGGGAAGAGCTGGCGCGCGTGCGTCAGCAGGGATATGCCATCAACGATCAGGAACTGGAGATTGGCCTGCGTTCACTGGCGGTGCCGCTCACCACGCCGGATGGCCGTATCGCCGCGGCGTTGAACGTCGGTGTGCATGCCAGCCAGGTTTCCGCAGAGCGTTTGTATCAGCACCACTTGCCTTTATTGCGCTCGGCCGCCGAAGAGATATCGCTGCTGTTGCACGACTAATCTTGAACTTTGGGCCCCTGCCGGAGTTAACGCCGGTTTTTTACCGCGCCAGGTGAGTCATGCGGTGTTGTACTGTTGCCCGCGGGTAAGGTAATTTGCTGTTGGCAAAGATGACTGACGCGGGGGCCAACGGACATGAACGAGAAAATCGACTATCACATCGAGAAATACCATTTCGCGCCGCTGGATGAGGCCCCGCGGCTTGCGCACCAGTGGCGTGAGGTGCTGAACGAGTGCCGCGAGACGCAGGCCGGGGCGGAAGAGCGTCTGCGCATTGCGCTGCTCAACGTGGACTATGTGACCAGTTTCGAATTGCCGTTTCGCTTATTGCTGGTGCGGGCGCCGCAGCTGATCGCCGGCCTGCGCGATGAGCTGTCGATAAGTCAAAAAAATGTGGTGTTCAACGGCAAGCGTTTCGGCTGTGTCTACAGCCTGAAAAGCGATTTGAGCGGCGTGCCGGAGGCCTTTCAGTACAGCCTGTCGACCCGTATTCATCGAACCTCGGCGTCGGGCGTGGACGCGCTGCCTTACCGGGAAATCGCCAAGGCGCTCAAAGCGCCGCGTGAGCGGCTCAAGCTGGCGCTGGAGCAGGGGCTGCCGGTAACGGCGCTGGATGGATTGTTCTGGTTCGGCATTCAGCGCATTGCCGCCGAGGTGCGCAGGCTAAGAAAAACCGGCATGGCGATCGTGACGGCGGAAACCGAGATCTTCGACACCCTGACCGGCACGACGCGCAAGGTCCCGGTGTACCGCCTGGCCGAGAGTTAATTGTCGTTTCAGCAAAAAGGAGGTTCGAATCAGGAACCTCCTTTTAATAGTGCCGCTTACCGATAGGCTTCATTGCGCGCGATCGCGTATTTCCCGCTGCCCAGCAGCAGGATGACGACCCCACCCATAAAGAACACCAGTTCGTTTTCAATGCCCCAGGCGCCGACGTCGGTGACGGTAAACACCTTGCCGGTGCCCACCATCAGAAACGCCACCACCAGCGTGAGGGCGTAAACCAGCGCGGCGGGGCGGGTGAACAGCCCCAAAACGATCAGTATCGGCGCCAGGATCTCCCCAACATACACGCCATAGGCGATGAAGGCAGGCAGCCCCTGTTGTTGTAACGCATCGGCGATCCAGCCGACGCCATGCTGAATTTTCGCCACGCCGTGAAACAGCATCAGCCCGCCGAAGGTCAGTCTGAGCGCCAACTTGCCGGCGTCCGGGCGATCAAAAAGGCGCGTGAATACCGCATTCAGTGACTTAACCATGACCTTTCCTCCTGAATAGGAATGATTTTCAATCAATATATCAGCAAGGTGAATGCGAAAGATGTTCTGGATCAGTAAAACGGCGGGCTTTACGCCGAATCAGCGGGCGAGGTTCGGCGGGCATTGCGCACGGCAACGCAGGCTGTCCCTGCGACCCAAATCGCGGTAAAATGCAGCAGTTCACCCTATCGCATTCCATCAGGCCGTCGAACCCGCTATGAAAACGCGCAAACCGCGCCGTCCGCCCGGGCGGTGGATCTATTACATCCTGCATGAAGACATGCTGTGGCCCTGCCCGGTCAAATGGGAGTGGGAGAGCGGCTATAACGCCTGGCTGCCGTTTTACTATTCCCCCACGCTGGAGTTCGTCGCCGGCAACCCCGCCCGCGCCACCAAGGTCAGCAGCGGCCGGCGCTAAGCGTGTAGCCCGCCTTGCCGCCCGGCATCCGCTCACCTAAGATCATTGCATCACCCACAGGTTTCCGGGAGCGCCCATGTCTACTCTGTTTCGCACTTCTCTTTGCGGCGCGGTGGCGTTGCTGCTGCTTGCGGGTTGTCAGCAGACGGCGCATAAACCGGCGCCGCCGCTGCAGGCGCAGTTGGATCACATCGCTCTGATGCTGGCCGGCGGGCATTTCCTGCGCGTGGCGTGCGGGCGCAGCGAAGTGCCGGACGATGTGAAATTGCAGCGCACCGCGATGCGTACGGCGCAGCACCGCGGCTGGGACACGCATGCGGCAGGGTATCGGCAGCTGCCGGCGCTCACCCAGGCGCGCTATCTGGCTCTGCAACAGGATAATCAGCTGCTGACGGATAAATGCGCCACGCTCAGCCGCAGCACCGCGCGCTTTATCGCGGCGGCGCAGGCCGATCAGGAAGACTACATGGAGTAGCGTTGCGGCAAGCCTGTCGGGTGCTCGTCACGGGCGCCCAAAAATTCTTTGCAGGATAACGATTTATCGATCATCATTTGAAATGATGTTTCACTTTTATCCACCGAGCCCACCTTGAACCTGTATGCCGCCCTGCGTCAGCGCGTGGAAAATACGCCCTGGTACGCCAAACGGAAAAGCTACCGCGTGCTGTTCTGGCGCGAGATCACGCCGCTGGCGGTGCCGATCTTCCTGGAGAACGCCTGCGTGCTGCTGATGGGGGTGCTGAGCACCTTTCTGGTGAGCTGGCTCGGCAAAGAGGCGATGGCCGGGGTGGGGCTGGCGGACAGCTTCAACATGGTGATCATCGCCTTTTTTGCCGCGGTGGATCTCGGCACCACCGTGGTGGTGGCCTTCAGCCTCGGCAAGCGGGATCGCAGGCGCGCGCGGGCGGCGGCGCGTCAGTCGTTGGTCTTGATGACCGGCGTGGCGCTGCTGTTGGCGGCGGGCATTCATCTGGCGGGCGAACCGATCATCGATGTGATCGCCGGCGCGGCCTCGCCGGAAGTGAAAGCGCTGGCGCTCTCTTACCTGCAGACCACGGTGTGGAGCTACCCGGCGGCGGCGATTGCGCTGATCGGCAGCGGCGCCCTGCGCGGCGCGGGCAACACCAAGATCCCGCTGCTGATCAATGGCGGCATGAATATCCTCAATATCATCATCAGCAGCATCCTGATTTACGGCATGCTGGGTTGGCACGGGCTGGGCTTCGTCGGCGCCGGGCTGGGGCTGACGATTTCCCGCTATATCGGCGCCATCGCCATTCTCTATGTGCTGGCGATCGGTTTTAACCCGGCGCTGCACATCACGCTGAAAAGCTATTTCACGCCGCTGAAGATGAGCATCCTGTGGGAAGTGCTGGGGATCGGCATTCCCGCCAGCGTCGAATCGGTGTTGTTCAACGGCGGCAAGCTGTTGACGCAGATGTTCGTCGCCGGCATGGGCACCAACGTGATCGCCGGTAACTTCATCGCCTTCTCCATCGCTTCGTTGATCAACTTGCCGGGCAACGCGTTGGGATCGGCCTCGACCATCATCGTCGGCCGGCGGCTCGGCAAAGGCGAGATCGGCCAGGCGGAGCGGCAGCTGCGTCATATTTTCTGGCTGTCTACCCTTGGGCTAACCGCCATCGCCTGGGGCACGGCGCCGCTGGCCGGGGTATTCGCCGCGTTTTATACCTCGCAGGATGACGTGAAATCGGTGGTGAAAACCCTGATTTGGCTCAACGCCGCCTTTATGCCGATCTGGGCCGCTTCCTGGGTGTTGCCTGCCGGGCTGAAAGGCGCGCGCGATGCCCGCTTTGCCATGTGGGTGACGATGCTGGGCATGTGGGGCTGCCGCGTGGTGGCGGGCTACGCGCTGGGCATTGAACTGGGCATGGGCGTGGTGGGCGTCTGGTTGGGGATGTTCCTCGATTGGGCAGTGCGCGGCGCCTTGTTCTATTGGCGCATGGTCAGCGGGCGCTGGCTGTGGAAATATCCGCGGATGAGGCGAGAGAGGAAAGGTTAACCGTGTATTATCGGGGAACTGCCGGCGCCGATTGAACGGCCGCCGACAAGAAAATGGCGTCGTCAGGAGTGGTGAGTCGAAGGATACCAGCGCAGTGAGTTATTGACAGGGCCTTGGGTGACCAGCACTTTTCC
Organism: Serratia sp. SM04; assembly: GCF_040280225.1. Taxonomy (NCBI): domain Bacteria; kingdom Pseudomonadati; phylum Pseudomonadota; class Gammaproteobacteria; order Enterobacterales; family Yersiniaceae; genus Serratia; species Serratia sp. SM04. The sequence goes on from NZ_JBEOQT010000021.1 coordinate 834,423, forward strand.
CTTGCCCGCCAGGCTCAGCAGCAAATTGCGCGCCTGATAAATCGTCAAGTCGTTGGACTCGGCCAATTGGCGCGTGGTGGGCCATTCGCCGGGGGGCGGCGGCGGCGTTTCCATGGCTGAAGGGCACAGGTTGTGTAGCGTCGTGAGTAAATGTTGCTGCAGGTTCTGCAATTCTTGTTGTTTTGAGATGCGTTTTGCCATGTAAGCCTCCCTTAAACTTCAGGTGAGTTTTGATATAGCGGTAAAAGATGGGTCAGAGAATAGTGCCGGTTGCCGACAAGACGCTCCTGAGCTATTCCCGGACGGCCGTCTGAACCTGATATTTTCGCCGCTATAACCCGGCGGCGCGCAAGGGGCAGGATGGAGAATGCCGTTGCCGGGGGCCCGGCCGGCTGTGTGTATTGGCTGTATTTCATTGTTTTGCTCCATGGTGTACTTCCGAGCCTGGTTTTCACCTGTTCGGATCGTTAAGTCTTCCTTCTCTTTCTCGGCGCATTATAACGCAAATAGCAAAATGGCGATCGTTAATGTCGTGGAAAATATGTTTTTCGATACAATTGACTGGTGTTATTGCTTTTACGATCTGTTGTCTCGCAAAAATATATTCGTCTCGTGGTTTTTGGGCTTATATTTTGTATTTATTGGTTTTGATTAAAATGGCTTTCCAAGGTGTGAGTGTTTTTGTAAGAATAACCAGGCCAAAATGAGCGGGTAAGACGAAGCTTATTTTAAATATCTCTGAAGGGTAAGTCTTTAGACGATCTTTATTTAAGCGTGTTTTTCTTTTGCCTGTTTAGCTATTCGTTTATAACCCTAATTGGGTGGTAATGAATTGACAGTCGCGATTTCACAATTGCGACGTCTTTCTTTTTGGCGAAGAGTAATACCGTTATTCATTCTGGAATGTATAAATGGCTGTTAAAGGAACGGGAGCAATCCTGCGCTTTTTACACAATATTAAAGGAATAAGTGAATTATGAAACTGAACAAAATCATGCTGGCAACTGTTCTGGCGTTTGGCGTGTCTTCTCTGGCGAATGCCGCCGATCAGGGTCATGGCAAAGTGACTTTTACCGGTTCTATTATTGATGCTCCTTGCTCCATTGCGCCTGAATCGGCCGATCAAACTGTGGAAATGGGGCAGATTTCCAATGTCGCGCTGAAAAATGGCGGCAAATCAGCGCCGCGTCAGTTCGATATTAAACTGGAACAGTGCGACACCTCCACGCTGAAAACCGTCACCACCACTTTTGACGGCAAGGCTTCCGCCGCGAACCCTGATCTGCTGGGCATCATCGGTACCGCCAGCGGCGCCAGCATCGCCATTACCGACATGGCGAGCAATCCGATCAAACTGGGCACCGCAACGGCTCCTCAGACGTTGAACGACGGCAACAACACGCTGCGCTTCGCGGCTTACCTGCAGGGTGACGGCGCTTCCGCCACCGTGGTTCCAGGTGATTTCACCGCCGTAGCCGATTTCAAACTGGCTTACCAATAAGTCTCATCGCCATTGGCGTGACGTCTTTTATGCATGCGGGATATCCCGCATGCATTTTCCCAGGATGAAGGGTATTTGTCAGGGGTATTCAATGAACCGGTTTATTTACCATTTAGTGTCTCCTTGCATATTGATGACCATGCTAGTTATTCCGGCCACTCAGGCTGCTCCCAAGGTTCAGGGATGGGGGCGAGTGAATATGCAAGGAGCCATTATCGATACCGCTTGCGCCATTGCCGCCGGCAGTCGCGATCAGACTATCGATATGGATGTGTTGCCGCTGGGAAATATTGCGCGCGATGGACAGGGCAATACGCGCCCATTCACCATCGAATTAATCAACTGCACGTTTGAACGGCCAAAGCCCAATTTGCCGAACTGGAAGCAATTCCAGGTTGTTTTTGACGGCGATGCCGATGGCGAGTTATTCGGCGTGCGCGGAGACGCGAAGGGTGTGGCGCTGCAAATATCCGATGGCCAAGGGAATATCGCGGCGCCCGGCGTGCCTTTGCCGCGTGGCGATATTTCACCAGGAAGCATGTCGCTCAACTATTCCATCAAGCTGGTTGCCAATAAGCAACCGCTGCATGCCGGAAGCTATTTTTCTGCGGTGCGCTTCAAGCTGGATTATTACTGAAGTTTTTATTACGGCTTACGGTGGGCCGCAACGACGGAAATATACGATAAAGGTTAGGGATATGATGTTATCACCTGCTGGGAAGCTATTTCGATTTCAGGTTTTGGGGTTATGTATCACGCTGGCACTGGGAAGTTCATCAACGCGTGTTTACGCTGAAGACGGTATTCAATTTAATACCGACATTCTGGATGTTAACGATCGGAAAAATATCGACCTAAGCCAATTTTCCCGCAGCGGCTACATTATGCCGGGGAGTTACAGCATGGTGGTTCATATCAATAAAAACGAACTGCCGGAGCAAAAAATATCGTTTTATCCGCCGGACAGCGATCCGGACGGCAGCCGGGCCTGCATCACCAAAGCGTTGGTCGAACAATTGGGGCTGAAGCAAGAGATGATGCGATCGCTCAGCTGGTGGCATCAGGGTGAGTGTCTGGACGAATCCAGCCTGAAAGGCATGGCGTCGCGCGGCGATCTTGCGACGGCTGCGCTCTATCTGAGCGTGCCGCAGGCTTATATGGAGTACAGCTCGGAAGACTGGGATCCGCCGTCGCGCTGGGATGAGGGCATTCCGGGGTTGTTGTTCGACTATAACCTCAATGCTCAAAGCCGGCATCAGCAAAAGGAGGGCACTCGCGAGTATAGCGTCAGCGGCAACGGTACCGCCGGCGCCAACCTCGGCGCCTGGCGTCTGCGCGCCGACTGGCAGGGGCAGCTTAACCATCAAACCGGTGTCGGGCAGCCTACCGATAAGAAGTTGGAGTGGAGCCGCTATTACGCCTACCGCGCCATCCCCGCGCTGCGTTCGCGCCTGACGCTGGGTGAAGACTATTTGGATTCGGGCATTTTCGAGAGCTTCCGTTTTTCAGGCGCGAGTCTGGTCTCCGACGACAATATGCTGCCGCCCAACCTGCGCGGCTATGCGCCAGAGGTGGTCGGCGTGGCCAAAACCAACGCCAAGGTGACCATCAGTCAGCAGGGGCGGGTCATTTATGAAACCCAGGTGGCGGCGGGGCCGTTCCGTATTCAGGACATCAATGACGCCATCTCCGGCGAGTTGGATGTGCGGGTGGAAGAACAGGACGGCAGCGTACAGGCGTTCAAGATGAACACCGCCAGCATTCCGTATCTGACCCGCCCGGGCTCGTGGCGTTTCAAACTGGCGGCGGGCAAGCCGTCCGACTGGCAACACCACGCTCGCGGGCCGCTGTTTGGCACCGGCGAATTCTCATGGGGCATCAGCAACGGCTGGTCGTTGTATGGCGGCGCGTTGGCGGGCGGCGATTATAACGCCCTTTCGCTGGGCGTGGGGCGCGATCTGATGATGTTCGGCGCGCTGTCGTTCGACGCCACCCAATCGCGGGCGCGCCTGCCGCAGCAGGAAAAAACGCTGAGCGGCGGTTCTTACCGGGTGAGCTATTCGAAAACCTTCGATGAGCTGGACAGCCAGGTCACCTTCGCCGGCTACCGTTTCTCGGAAGAAGACTACATGAGCATGAGCGAATACCTCGACGCGCGTTATTACGGTAATCGGGTCGGCAACAACAAGGAGATGTACACCATCACCTTTAACAAGCAGTTCCGCGACTGGGGGTTGAGCACCTACCTCAACTACAACCATCAGACTTATTGGGATCGTCCGGCCAATGACCGTTACAGCCTGACGGCGTCGCGCTATTTCGACATCGGCGACTTCAAAAACCTGAGCCTGTCGTTGTCGGCTTATCGCAACCGTTACAACGAGACCAACGACGACGGCATGTATCTGTCGCTGTCAATGCCGTGGGGCAATGGTGCCACTCTCAGCTACAACACCACGGTGAATCGCAACGACAACACTCATCGCGTGGGGTACTACAACCGCGTCGACGAACACAACAACTATCAGGTGAGTGCCGGCAGCGCGCGTAGCGGCGCCAATTTGAACGGCTACTACAACCACGAGGGCGACGTGGCGCGTCTGAGCGCCAACGCCAGCTATCAGGCCGGGCGCTACAGCGCCGTTGGCCTGTCCGCGCAGGGAGGGATGACCGTCACGCAGGAAGGCGGCGCGCTGCATCGCTCTACCGTTATGGGCGGTACGCGCCTGTTGCTGGACACCAACGGCGTAGCCGGGGTACCGGTGCGCGGCTACGGCAGCACCGTGAGCACCAACCGCTTCGGCAAGGCTGTGGTGGCGGACGTCAACAGCTATTACCGCAACAAGGCCAGCATCGATCTGAACAAGCTGGGAGACAACGCCGAGGCCACCCGATCGGTGGTGCAGGCCACCCTGACGGAAGGGGCGATTGGCTACCGCAAGTTCGATGTGATCGCCGGTGAGAAGGCAATGGCGATCGTCAAACTGGCGGACGGCAGTACGCCGCCGTTCGGCGCTACGGTGTTGAACGCCCGCAAACAGGAAACCGGCATCGTCAACGACGGCGGCAGCGTCTACCTGAGCGGCATCAACGCCGGTGAAACCATGACGGTCCACTGGAATGGCGCCGCACAGTGCCAAATACAGCTGCCGTCTTCGCTGCCGGCCGACATGCTGATGCGCACATTGTTGCTGCCTTGCCGGCCGCTCGCCCCGGCTGAATAAATTCATCATTCTGAATCTGGAGTAATCGACAACATGCAGAACATTTCCCTGAAGACCGCGGCGGCGATCGCCCTGTTGAGCACAGCGATGTCGCAGCAGGCATCGGCGGCGATCGCGCTCGATCGTACCCGGGTGATCTTTGACGGCGGCCAGAGCTCGGTCAGCCTGAACCTCAGCAACCAGAACAAACAGCTGCCGTATCTGGCGCAGGGTTGGCTGGAGGACGAGCAGGGCAACAAGATTCAGAGCCCGCTGGTGGTGCTGCCGCCGGTGCAGCGCATCGAGCCGGGCAAACCGAGCCAGATAAAGATTCAGGCGCTGCCGGCGGCCAAACAGCTGCCGCAGGATCGCGAGAGCCTGTACTACTTCAATTTGCGCGAGATCCCGCCGAAGAGCGACAAACCGAACACGCTGCAGATCGCGCTGCAAACGCGCATCAAGCTGTTTTACCGGCCGACGGCGATCGTGCCGAGCCGCGCCGACATGGCGACGCCGTGGCAAGAGCAACTGACACTGACGCGGCAGGGAGACGGCTATAAGGTCAATAACCCGACCCCTTATTACATCACCATTGTCGATGCCGGGAGCAAAAAGCACGGCGAAGGCGCGCAGGGTTTCGAGCCCTTCATGATCGCGCCCAAGAGCAATGCGCGGTTGACCGTGAGCGCGGCGGCCCTGGGCGGCAGCCCGGTGCTGACCTATATCAACGACTACGGCGGCCGGCCGCAGCTCAGTTTCAGCTGCAGCGGCGGCAGTTGCAAAGTGGTGCCGGAAAAGAAACCGGCTTCATAACCCTCTGTTCAGGCCGTTATCGACGGGAGAGTGACTCAGGTGCAAAGGATGAAACGAAAACTGAAAAAGGACAGCCTGCCGCAGCGCTGCGAATGGCGCTATTACGCCGCGATGGGCGGCCTGGCGCTGATGTTGCCGCTGCTATTGCCGAAAGCCGTCGCGGCCGACAACTGGCAGGTGGAAGGCGCCAACGGCGTGTTGCAGGTACGCGGCGCGCTGACGGAGAGTGCCTGTCGGTTGGAGATGACCAGCGCGCGGCAGGATATTTGGCTGGGGGAAACCGGCACCGCACGCTTGCGGCAGGCCGGCGATCGCGGGCTGCCGGTGGCGTTCGAGCTGCGTCTGCAAGATTGTCTGCGCGCCTCGACCAGCCAGCGCGATGCGCGCACCGGCGCGCTGACCTGGGCGCCGAACCAACCGGCGGTGACGGTCAGCTTCGGCGCGCCGGCGGATATGGACAACCCACAGTTGGTGAAAGCGCAGGGCGTGTCTGGTCTGGGGCTGCGCCTGCTGGACGGCCGCGGCCGCGACGTTCGCCTGGGCAGCCGCGGTGAGCCGCTGATGCTGACGCCGGGGCAGAATACCTTGAGCTACACCGTCGCGCCGGAGCGAACCGCGGCGCCGTTGATGGCCGGCGCTTATCGGGCGGCGGTGGATTTTAGGCTGAGTTATGACTGAGGCGGCGAGATGGCGCAGATGATGAAACGAAGCCGAACGGCGCTCTGGCTGGCGGGGCTGTTGGCGCTGGTTCAACTGTCGGCTGAGGCGAACACCCTGGTGAACGTGCGGGTCACCGTGCTTTCCCCTCCCTGCGTTATCAACGGTGGGCAGCCTATCGAGGTGAATTTCGGCGATGAAGTGATGACCACCCGGATCGACGGCAGCAACTATCGGCGGCCGGTGAACTATACGCTGACGTGCAACGGGCAGAGCAGCAACGCTCTCAAACTGCAGGTTCAGGGGGCGGCGGCCGGTTTCGACGGTCAATTGTTGCGCACCAGCCAGGACGGACTGGGCATCGCGCTGCTTCACGGGGGCGGCCGCTGGCCGATCAATCAGTGGTTGAGTTTTACCTATCCCGTCACGCCGACGCTTGAGGCGGTGCCGGTGAAATCGGCCACTGCCAAACTGACAGCGGGCGAATTCACCGCCGGCGCGACGATGAAAGTGGACTATCAGTAACGCAGGAGCTAGAGCATGAAACAGCGTTTAACGGCGAGCGTGCTGCTGTGCGCCGGCGTGGTGTGCCACTTCGCCTGGGCGGAAAAAACGGTCGATATGCAGTTCCGCGGCACGCTGATCGAGCCGCCGCCCTGCACCATCAACGATGATGGCGTGATCGATGTGGATTTCGGCGATCGCGTCGGTATCAATAAGGTCGACGGCGTGAATTACCGGCAAACCATCGGCTATCGCATTACCTGCGAGCCGGGGATCGGCAAGTGGGACATGATGTTGCGCCTGAACGGCACGGCGACCTCTTTCGATGAGGCGGCGGTGCAAACCAACCACCGTTATCTGGGCATTCGCATTTACCAAAATGCCGCGCCATTCAAAGTGGGCAGTTCGCTGCCCATCGATCCGCTCAAGCCACCGGTGCTGGAAGCGGTGCCGGTCGGCAAGGCGGGGGAAACCTTGACGGAAGGGGCGTTCGACGCCACGGCGACCCTGCAGGCTGACTACCAGTGAAGGAGGGAACACGTATGAAAATGACGCCAAGACGCCGCTGGGCGACGGCGGGGCTGTTGCTGTTTTCACTGGGCACGAGCGGCATGGCGCGAGCGGCGGACAATCTCTATATGCACGGCGCGCTGGTGGCGGAGCCCTGTGTCATTCAGCCGGGCGACGAAGATATCCAACTGGATTTCGGCACCGTGGTCGACAAATACCTGTACCTGAATCAGCGCACGTTGAGCCAACCGTTCGAGCTGCGGCTGTCCGAATGCGATCTGAGCCTGGGAAAAACGGTGTCGATCACCTTCAAGGGCGAGGAAAACCCGCAGTTGCCGGGGTTGTTGGCGCTGGCGGCGAGCAGCGAGGCCAGCGGGATCGCCATCGGCATGGAAACCGCGCAAGGGCGGCCATTGCCGCTCAACAGCGCCGGCGGCAAATACCCGTTGCAGAACGGCAGTACGGTGATCGCCGTGCAGGCTTATGTGCGGGGCGAACCGGAGGCGCTGGCGAAGAAGACCATCGGTCGCGGCGCGTTCAACGCCATTGCGACTTTCAACCTGGACTATCAATAAACGCCGGGCCGGCCCGGCATTCGGCAAAACAGAATAAGGACCTGACGCGATGCAGCGTGCTCACTTCAGATGGATGTCTCTACTGCTTGGCCTGGCGCCGGGGCTGTGCTCGGCACAAATCTATTCGTACGTCACCCAAAGCACCGGCTCTCCCTCCAACGCTAGCTATAAGTTCGTGCTTGAAAGCTGGGATATGGACGACCTGTCGCCCAATCCCTGCTATCAGCAGGCAAATTGCGCTATCGGCATTAACCACCGGCATACCAGCACCAACACCGGGGGCACATCTTCGGTGTCACCGTCTGCCTACGTTGTCGGCTCGACGCGTTATCCGCAAATTACTCAATTGGCGACGATGGGCGAGCTCAGCCGTTTTTATCAAAGCATCTATCCGTTGCCGATACAGGGGAGCACTTCGCACGTGGGGGAGTCGATCACTCAGGAGTGCGTCGGGTTGTTTTACAACACGCGCTCCGGTTCCGCGGTAACGGGGAGCAATGCGCGCCTGATGCCCAGCAGCGTCTGCGGCATCGCGCCGCCGCCGGTCGGGGTGTGCGGCATTGATGAGCAGCAGCTCGATTTGAACCATGGCGTGCTGCAGGACACTGAACTGGCGGGTAATACCGCGCGCGGCAGTCTGCGGGTGGTGTGTTCGCAGAAGATGAATATCGTCATGTATATCCGCACCGGCAGCAGCGGCCGTTTGGATCTGGGCAACAACTCGGGCGTCTACAGCACGCTGCGCATCAATGGCGTGTTGGGCAATCAGGGCTATCCGTTCACTGCCGACACGAGCGGCATCACGTTGCCGGTCACTTCAACGCTCGGCGTGACCGGAACGGTCAAAGCCGGTGATTACTCTGGACAGTCGGTCGCCATTCTGGCGCTGCCGTAGCCGCTTGGTCGCGCTTAAGGCCGCGTATCACCGCAAGGCCGTCATCGGTCTTTTTAGCGCTGATAAGCGGAAAGGATGACGTGCATCTGGGTGCGAAAAGGGAGATTTCATGGAGAAGGTACCGATGGGAAATAGTCTGTCCCTGGCGTTCATCGATAACGACCGCTTTTTTATTGAAGGGCTGCAGCGGGTGCTGCTGTCTTATTTTGCCCGCAGGGCGATTCCGGTTCGATTGCTGGATCCCGCCGCGGCGGCGCAGGCGGATATGGTGTTCCAGTCCGTGGAAAGGGATTGGCAGGCGCGATTCTGCCTGCGTGCCGCGGAGGGCGGTAAACAGATTAATTTTTCTCTGCGTGCGCCGGATGACACCCGTTGGCGCGACAAGCCGCGCTGCATCAGCGAATCGGGTGTGATCTTTCGCAACGATACGATCGGCCTCGTGCTGAGCCGGGTGGAACAGGCGCTGGCGTTGCAGACGTCTGATAGCGAAGCGCGCCGCTGTTATTGGTGCGAGCGGCAGCGCATTACCCGCCGCGAACAGGATGTGATGCGCTATCTGGCCTGGGAAATGCCGCCGACGGCGATAGCGCGTTATTTGGCGTTGAGCGTGAAGACCGTCAGTAACCACAAGCAGGCAGCGATGAGAAAGTTGGGGTTTAAACGCAACGTCGATTTATACCACTGGCTGCGGCAAGGGGGCCTGAAAACCGTAGAGCGGTCGCGAGGAGAGGGGTGCGGTTCAGGTGCGCGGCTTGGCGCCGGAACCGCTGCGGCGTCAATACAGCAGCGTCATCGCGCTGAAGAACAGTAGCGTCAACACGATGATGATGACGTTTTGTGTGGCTTTGCGCACCAGTTTGCTGGCGCTCAGCCGGCTGTCGATGATGTAGAGCAGCGGCACCATCAACAGCACGTAGGCGAACATCAGCATGGCGGTAAAGGGCTGCAGGTTCATTCATGCTCCTCTTGTGCGTCATCATCGCCGACCAGGTGCACCAGCACGGCCTCCGTCTGATGGGGCAAACCAATAAAATGCGCAGTGGCGGGGGAGTTCGCCGCGAGCGGCAGAGCGGCGCGCCGCGTCTTCACCGCCGCTTGCAGAATTTTCTTCCGATGCTTCCGAGTATGGTCGACCATGCGCCTCCGAATAAAGCCGCCCGCAGGCGGCCGATCGTTGTATTGCCCATTAAGCTGGATAAGGATTTTGGGCCGCTGCCGGGGCCACGCACTCATAATATTGCGAATGATAACCATTATCAACAATGAGAGTGAAAAAATTAAGGGTATTACGAGGGGCAGTCGGCGGGGCGGGAAAAGAAAAAGCACGCCTTGCGGCGTGCTTTGCGCGGTATTAACTGCAGCGGTTACTTCTGGTCGGGCAGGGCGTAAGCGACCAGATAGTCACCCAGCTTGGTGCCGAAGGAACCGTGGCCGCCGGCGAAGATCAGCACGTACTGCTTGCCGTTGACCTCATAGGTCATCGGCGTCGCCTGGCCGCCGGCCGGCAAGCGCGCTTCCCACAGTTTTTCACCGTTGGTCACGCTGAAGGCGCGCAGGTAGTTGTCTGCGGTGGCGCCGATGAAGAACACGTTACCGGCGGTGGTCACCGGGCCGCCCAGCATCGGCATGCCCATTTTGAACGGCAGCGGCAGCGGGGAGCTGTCGCGCACGGTGCCGATGCGTTTTTTCCACACGATGTCGTTGGTTTTCAGATCCACGGCGGAAATGTAACCCCAGGCCGGCTGTTTGCACGGCAGACCGAACGGTGACAGGAACGGGTTCAGGGTCACGCCGAACGGCACGCCATACTGCGGCTGTACGCCGGATTCGGTGCCGCTGCCGCCCTTGTCGCCTTCCGGCGGTTCAATCGGGTTGCCTGGGCCGCGTGGGATCAGCTTGGACACGAACGGCAGCGCGATCGGGTTGGCGATGGCGATTTCGCGATCGGTATCGACGGCCAGGCCGCCCCACTCGAACATGCCGAGGTTACCCGGGAACACCAGCGTGCCCTGCTCGGACGGCGGGGTGAAGGTGCCTTCGTAACGCAGGCTGTGGAACATAACGCGGCAGACCAGCTGGTCATAGATGGTCGCGCCCCACATGTCCGCACCGGTCAGCTTCTTCTCAGGACGGAAGGTCAGCTCGGAGAACGGCTGGGTCGGCGACAGGCGGTCGCCTTTGGCCGGGCCCTGCGGTACCGGTTTCTCCGGCGCCGGCACCACCAACTCGCCGTTGGTGCGGTTCAGCACGAAGATGTTGCCGGTTTTGGTCGGCACGTAGATGACCGGCACTTTTTTACCGCTCTTGTCGGTAATGTCCGCCAGGGTCGGCTGCGCCGGCACGTCCATATCCCACAGGTCGTGGTGTACCGTCTGATAGAACCAGGCCAGCTTGCCGGTGGAGGCGTTCAGCGCCAACAGGCCGCTGGCGTAGCGCTCCATTTCCGGGGTGCGATCGCCGCCCCAGATGTCCGGCGTGGAAACGCCCATCGGCAGATAGACGATATCCAGCTTGGCGTCATAGGCGGCCGGCGCCCAGGAGTTCGGCGAGTTCGGCACGAAGTGATGCTCGTCCGCCGGGATGGCGTTCGGATCTTTCGCGCCCGGATCGAAGGCCCACAGCAGCTTGCCGCTGTTGACGTCGAAGCCGCGAATGACGCCGGAAGGCTCGCGGTTGGAGTAGTTGTCGGTCACGGCGCCGGCGATGACGATCACTTTATCGGTGATCACCGGCGGCGAAGTCGGCTCGTAGTGGCCCGGCGTCGCATACGGCATGTTGCTCTGCAGGTTCAGCTCGCCGTTGTTGGCGAAGTCCGGGCAGGGTTTGCCAGTGTCGGCGTCCAGCGCGAACAGGCGGCCGTCGTTGACCGGCAGAATGATGCGGCGCGAGCACATCGCCGGTGCGGCATCGCCGGCGGCGCCCGCGGCTGCAGCGGTTTCGTGGTAAGACACGCCGCGGCAGGTGATGTGCTGGAAGGTCGGGTTGTACTTCAGCTGCGGATCAAATTTCCACTTTTCTTTACCGGTGGCGGCATCCAGCGCGAACAGCTTCTGGTGCGGCGTACACATGTAAAGGGTATCGCGGATCTTGATCGGCGTGACTTCGTTGGTGATCTCACCCGGATCGTTGGCGGTCTTAAGATCGCCGGTCTGGAAACGCCAAACCTCTTGCAGCTGGCCAACGTTTTTGTCGTTGATCTGGCTCAGCGGCGAGTAACGGGTGCCTTCCTGGGTGCGGCCATAGGCCGGCCAGTCGGCGCCGTTGGCGTCTTTCGGCTGCACCTGCGCGGCGTCGAGAGTGCCGTTGATCTCTTGCGGATCGTTGAATACGGCATAGGCCAGCGCGATGACGGTGATTGCCAGCGCCGCGCTCAGCGCACCGTAGGCGAACTTGCCGTTGGCGACCAGCTTACGGTAGATAAACGGCAGCACCAGCCACAGGCCGAAGAAGAAGGTGACGTCCAGGCGCGGCGTCAGCGCCCAGAAGTCCGGGCCGACTTCCCACAGGGCCCAAATAGTGGTGCCCAGCAGGAATACCGCGTACAGCAGCAGCGCGGTGGCGCGGCGGCGGAACAGCAGCCAGGAGGTCGCCAGCAGCACCAGCCCGGCGATGATGTAATACAGCGAACCGCCCAACTTGGCCAGCCAAATGCCGCCGCCGAGCAGATAAAGCCCGCTCAGCGCGGCAAATAGCGCCGTTATGACGATAAGCGGCGATAGTGACGCTTTATTTTGCATAGCAATACCCTTACCAAAAATGAAAGTCCCCGATTTAGAGATTAAGCCAAATCGGAAAAAACACGCGGTTTATCCCTAATATTTCAGCGGGAAGCCGCTAGGGTGACGTAAAACCCATCCCGTTTTTTAACCTTAAGGTGCTTTGCCTTATTCAAAGCGGTAAGACAAGGTGGCGCCGCCACCCCAGTTGCGACCCGGCGCCGGCTCGAAATAGCGGCCGTTGCCTTCGTTGACGATCACCGAACCGACGTAACGGCGATCGAACACATTGTCTACCCGGCTGAAGACGTCCAGCGCCCAGCGGTTCCAGGTAAAGCGATAACCGGCGTTTACGCCGGCCACGGTGTAAGAGGGCGCCTGCGCGCTGTTGGCGTCGTTGGCCTGAATGTCGCTCATGTAGCGCAGCTCCGCGCCGGCGTGCCAGCCTTCCGGCGGCGCCCAGGCCAGCGAGGCGTAGCCCATATTGCGCGCGATGCCCGGCAGGCGATTGCCGGCGGGGGTACAGCCGGATTTACCGCACATATCGCTGCGGTAGGTGGCGTCCAGCAGCGTCCAGGCCATATTCAGGCGCCAGTCCAGCGCAAACTCCTGATCCAGCGCCAGCTCGAGGCCGCGCCGCCGGGTTTTACCGGCGTTGGCATAGCTGGTGCGCCCGCCGCTGCTTTCCGCCACCACCAGTTCGTTGTCGGTCTCGGTCTGGAACAGGGCGGCGCTCACCAGGCCGTTGCCGAGGCGCAGCTTGCTGCCCAGCTCGACGGTGTCACTGGTAGACGGCTGCAGGCCGATGTTGAGGCCCGCCTGGCCGTCGGGGCGGTATGAGAGCTCGTTGATGGTGGGGGTTTCAAAGCCGCGGCCGGCGGAGAGATAAACGTTCCACGCCGGATTGATCTTGTAGTTGAGCGAGCCCATCGGCAGCCACTGGTGGTAGCGCTTGCTGCCGCTGTCGTCGCCGTTGCGCGGCGTGATGTAATAGTCGGTCGAGTCGAAGCTGACCGTGCTGTAACGCAGGCCGGCATCCAGCGTCCAGTGCGGCGTCAGTTGCCAGGAGGTTTGCAGGTAAGGATCCAGGTTCCAGATGCGGTTCTTCTCGTTGCGCCGCTGGTCGCCTTTCTCGCCGTAGTCCACTGTGCCGTCTCGCAGAATAAAGTTTTCGAACCCCTGCCGGCGTTCGGTCATGGTTTCATAATCCAGACCGCCGATCAGTGTTACCGGTAACGATGCGAGAGTATCCTCATGCTTCCAGCGAGTGTCAATGCCCTGATATTTTCTTTCCAGCACGATCACCCCGCCGGCGTGGGTGGGGTTGAGCTGCGGCCCCATCGGGATCGATTGGTACTGCGTGGTGTGGCGCTCGCCGTGGTAGGCGGTCAGGGTCAGTTCGTCGCGCTCGCTCATCTGGCGCTGATAGCGCAGGCCGGCCTGGGTCTGGTCGAGCGATTTGCGGGTGTTGTATTGATCCGCGCGCGGCGCCTGGCGCGGGTTTTCCTTCCATTCCGCCTCGGTCAGGCCGCCCGGATCGCCGGCGTCAATCGAGACGCTGTTGAACATCAGCGTCAGGGTGCTGACGTCGTCCAGCCGCACGCCGAGCTTGCCGTTGCCGAGGTTTTTCCGCGCGGCGCTGTGATCGCGGTAGCCCTGGGTGGTAAAGCGGGTGCCGGAGATGGCGTAGTTGACGTCGCCGGCCTGGGTGCCGTCGCCGGTGGCGCCGGTCGCTTTCACCCCGTAGCGCCAGGTGTTGTCGCTGCCGAAATAGCCGCCGGCTTCCAGCGTCGGCGGCTGGGTGCCGGTAATAGTGTCAACATTGATGACCCCGCCCGAGGCGTTGCCGTACAGCGCGGAATAGGGGCCGCGCAGCACCTCGATACGTTCGACGGAATTGATGTCGATATTGGAGGTTTGCCCCTGGCCGTCGGGCATGGTGGCGGGAATGCCGTCGACATACATGCGCACCCCGCGCACGCCGAACATCGAGCGGCTACCGAACCCGCGTATCGACAGCTGCAGATCCTGCGCATAATTTTGCCGGTTTTGGATCTGCAGGCCCGGCACGCTGCCGAGGTTTTCCGACAGGTTAATCTGCGGCGCGGCGTTGCGCAGGTCTTCGCCGTCGATCACGCTGACGGAGACCGGCGACCCCAGCTCCGTCAATCCGGTGGGTTGCGCCATCACCACCAGGGTGTCGCTGTCTTTTTGCTCCGCCGCCAGGGCCGAGCCGATATAGATCGGCTGTAGCAATAACAGGGTTGCCGGGGTCAAGGCGGGACGTTTTTTATTCATCAGATAATTCTGCCAATAATGCTGAAAGAGTTGCTCGCAAGGGGGCGAAAATAGTCATTTTGACTCCCTGTACCGGCATTCAAGGGGAAGGAAACTGCATCCTGCAAAGAGTATAGGATATTCCGATATCGTGTGCTTTGGAATAGCGCAGCCGAAAGAGGCGTGTTTTCAATTAAGAAAATTCTCTATTCAATAGCGATGTGCCGGGCGTTTTTAAATTACCCAGGCTTATCTTAAACATAATCCTATTCGTTTTTTTAATTTGTTCATCTCATTTATTTTATTAATGAATGCAACGTGGTTAATTCATTGGTGAAAAATAAAAACATATTATATCTGATTGATTTTTATTATATTTATTTATTTGTATTTTTGTGGCTTTATTTTTTATAAAAATAAAATAATATTCCCTCTTATGTTTTTTAGGTTTTCAGTTAACAGCTCAATCGTATAACGCTTACGGTATTTATGTCATGCATAAGTATCTATTTATACATTTACGGAATATATTAAAAGGGAATTGATTTATGGACGCGCTCATCGCTTCACCCTATACCCACACATTTTGGAATGAGTACATGCTCAATCCACACTCCTGCGAGTACAACCTGGTGCTGGATCAGACGATTGAGGGAGAATTGGACGTCGGCCGACTGCGCGCGGCGATCGACGGGGTTTGCCGTGACTATATTCTGTTTCACCACGTTCTGGATGACAGCGCCTCGCAATTACGCTGGGTAAGGTCGGCGAAAAAAATTGCGCTGGAAACGCTCGATGCCGATTGCGATGTCGGTAAGTTAATCAATGCGCCGTTCGATCTCCGGGAAGGGCCGCTGTGCCGCTTCTACCTGATTGAGCTGGCTCCGCAGCGCTATAACCTGATCATTGTCGTTCATCACATCCTGATCGACGGCCTGTCCGGACAGGAGTTCTACAGCGCCGTTTCTGCCTATTACAATCGCGGCACGGCGGTGACGCCGCCGCAGGCGGATGAAACGGACATCAGCACATTGTACCGGCGCTATGAGGCGGATATCGCGGCGTTGAAACACGAGTTCGGTTCCGCGTCATTCTGGGGCGACATGCTGGCCGAATGCGCCCCGCGCGTGGCGTTGCCTTATCTCCCCGGCGCTGCGGCCGAAGCGCCCGGCGCCGGCGAAGTGCGCTTTGCGTTGCCGTTCGCTGAGTGGCAAGCGCTGAAATCCGGCGTCAGGTATGCCAATCCTTTCCTGATCTTCAAAACGCTGTGGGCGCTGCTGATCGCCCGACAATCTGCGCAGGAAACGGTGCATATCGGTTATCCCATCGCGCCGGAGGGTGGCGAGGCGCTGTTCTTCGGCGCACAGGTCAACACTGCGGTGTTTCCCTTGACCCTCGCCCCGGGAGCCACGTTCAATCAGCTGTACCGCGCGACGCTGGCCTACAGCAAAGCGCTCAAGGTGGCTGGCAAGCTGCGGCACAGCCAATTACCGGTTTATGACATGCTGAGCCTCAGTCCGGTGCGTCAGCTGAACGTCAACTTTACCCAGGCTTACCTGAAAGATGCGCCGCTGGCGCTCGAGGGGTGTCGCATTGGCGTCAATCACCGGTTCAATGTCGATCTGGCCGGTTCGGAACTGCTGCTGGAGTATCAGCCCACCGAGCAGGCCTTTGAGTTTCGCCTGCGCTACCGCCCCGATCTGTTCGACGCGACCCAGATGGCGGAGATGGCGGAGCAGTATCTCTGGCTATTGCAGCGCGCGTTAACCGAACCGGATGCGCCGATTGCCGCTTGGCCGCAGCTGACGGCGCAACAGGTTTTGCGCTGCCGCGACGCCTGGGAGAGCGGGCCTGCAACGGCCGACGCGGAAGCGACGCTGCTCGACGGCCTGGCCCGCCAGGCGCGCCGTCACCCGGAACGCATCGCCGTGACCGACGCCAAAGGATCGCTCAGCTACCGCCAGCTGGCGCAGCGCAGCGATCGTCTGGCGCTGCGGCTGCGGGCGGAGTATCAACGGCTGCGCGGCGTGGCCATGCCGCCGGAGACGCTGATCCCGCTGTATCTGCAGCGCAGCGCGGAGGCGGTGGTGGCGATGCTGGCCATCATGAAGGCGGGCGGTGCCTATGTGCCGCTGGATCCCGCCGCGCCGGCGCAGCGGCTGGATTATATCCTGCAAGAGGTGAACAGCCCGATCGTCCTGACCGAAAGCGCGTTGCAGGCCGCGGCGCAGCGATTGGCGCCGGGCGATCTTTGCCTGTCGGCGGATGAACCGCTCGCCGACGCGGATGCCGCGAGCTTGCCGCGTGTGGACGCCCGGCAGTTGGCCTACGTGATTTACACCTCCGGCACCAGCGGGCGGCCGAAGGGCACGCTGTGCGAACACCGGGGAGCGGCCAATATGGTGCGTGGCCATAAGCAGCGTTTGTTGCGTAATGAGCCTGATGCGCTCAACTGCCTGCAGTTCGCGTCGCTGGCCTTTGATGCGCACGTCTTTGAGGTGTTCATGGCCCTGGGCAACGGCCACCGGCTGTTCATCGCGAGCGAAGCGCAGCGACGAGATCCGGCGTTGTTGTGCGAACAGATGGCGGCCTGGTGCATCGAGGCCTGCTTCTTGCCGCCGGCGCTGCTTGGCACCTTCCCTGAATTGCCGGCTTCGGTGCGCTATCTCGCGACCGGCGGCGAGGCGAGCGCGCAGGAAGCGCTCGACCATTACCTGGCCCGCGGCATGCAGGTCGCCAACATGTATGGCCCGACCGAAGCTTCGGTCAGCGCCAGCCTGAATATTTATCGCCGCAACGGCGCGCGCAATATCGGTAACGCCATCGCCAACATGCGCTGCTATGTGGTTGACGAGCACGATAACTTGCTGCCGCTGGGGGCGGAAGGCGAGCTGTGCCTGGCCGGCGCCGGCCTGGCGCGCGGATACCTGAACCTGCCGACGTTGACGGAGGCCGCGTTCATCGCCAATCCTTTTGAACTGCGTGAGCCGTACCGGCGCCTGTACCGCACCGGCGACAGAGTGCGGCGCTTGGCCGACGGCAGTCTGGAGTACCTCGGACGGCACGATCAGCAAATCAAGATCAACGGCTATCGCATCGAATTGGGCGAGATAGAAATGCAGCTGCGTGCGCTGCCTGGGGTGGCCGAGGCGGTGGTGAGTCTGCGTCCCGGCACTACGGACCAGCTGGCGGCCTGGTATGTGCCGCAACCTGGCGCGGAGCCGGAGGCCGGCGACATCTTGCAACGGCTGGCGGCGCAGCTGCCGCACTACATGTTGCCCTCGGCGATGCGGGCGCTGGCGGCGCTGCCGCTGACGGTGAGCCGCAAGGTCGATTACCGGGCATTGCCGGAACCGCTGCCGATCGAGCCGCAAACGGCGTTTCGCCGGCCGTGTTCGCCGCTGGAGATTCGCCTGTCGGCACTGTTCAATCGGCTGCTGGGGGGCGATGTCGGCGTGGATGACAACTTCTTCCGCCTCGGCGGCAACTCCATGATGGCGATCAGGCTGTGCCACGAAGTGAATAAACTGCCGGGGGCGAAGATCTCGGTGCTGACGTTGAATCAGCACCCGACGGTGGCCGCGCTGAGCGAGCACATCGCTGCCCAGCGTCAGGCGCCGCCGGACGAGCTGCCGATCCTCCCCGGCGGGCTGCGGGAGGCGCCGCTGTCGCTTCAGCAGTCGCGGCTGTGGTTTGTTCAGCAACTGTCGGTGAACGCCACGCATTATCTGTCGCCGGTGCTGCTGCGGCTGTCGCCGGATATCGATGACGAACGTTTTGCGCAGTGCCTGCAGGCGATCGTCGAGCGCCACCAGATCTTGCGCAGCCTGATTCGCCAGAATGATCGGGGCGAAGCCAGCCAGTGGGTCAGCGACACCGCGTTGCCGGTGCCTGTGCTAACGCTGAGCGCCGATGAATTTGACGCCGCGCTGACGCAAGCCTGCAGCCAGCCGATGGATTTGACGCGCGAGCTGCCGCTGCGCGCCACACGCTACCGTTACCGCGATGCGGCGGAGCGGGAAACGACCGTTTGCCTGTTGGTGTTCCATCACATCGTCTTTGACGGCTGGTCGCTTGAGGTGCTGCTGCAGGAATTGGACGCGCGCTATCGGGGAACGTGGCGCGAGGCGACAGAGCCGGCGTTGCAATACCTCGACTATGCGTGCTGGCAACAAGCGCCGGAAAATGTGCAGCGCCGGGCGGAAGAATTGGCCTTTTGGCGGCAAGCGCTGGCGGGCTGCCAGCAACTCTCGCTGCCGTTGGACTTTTTGCGGCCGGCGGTCTTCGACGAGCGCGGCGACAACAGCGAAGTGCCGTTGCCGGCGGCGCTGGTGAAGGCGCTGGATGCGCTGGCGCGCAGAGAGGGGGTGACGCTGCATGCGGTGATGCTGGCGGGGTTCATGTTGCTGCTGTCCCGCTACAGCGGCCAGAACGATGTCATGGTCGGCACGCCGTTGGCCAACCGCAGCCGCCCTGAACTGGAGAATCTGATCGGGTTCTTCGTCAATACGCTGCCTTTGCGCCGGCAGATCGACCCGCGCCATCGCGTCGTGGAGTTTGTGCGGCAGGTCGCGGCCACGACGCTGCAGGCGCAGCAGCATCAGACGCTGTCGCTGGAAGCGCTGGTGGACGACCTGGCGCTGCCGCGCGATTTTTCGCGCCATCCGCTGTTCCAGGTCATGTTCGCGTTGGAGAGCGAGGGCGGCGCGCAGGCGCGCCCGGACTGGCTGTCGGTGGTCGATCTGAGCGCTTATGAACGCACCGCCAAGTTTGATCTTACGCTCACGCTGACGCCGCAGGGGGAGCAGATGCGCGCGCGCTTCAACTTTGCTTCGGCGCTGTTCAGCAAAGCGTCGATGGATCGGCTGGCCGGCTACTATCTCGCCGTGTTGCAGCAGATGGCGCACCACGACGACTGGCCGCTGGAAAATATCCGTCTGCAACCGCAGAGCCAGGCGCTGCCGGCGTCGCCCGCCTTCGGCTATGCGTTTGAACGCAGCCTGCAACAGGACTTCGTGCAGCATGCGCGGCGCAATCCGCAGGCCGTGGCGGTTGTCGACGAGCAGGGCGAAATGACTTACGGCGAGCTGCACGCGGCGGCGCTGACGCTTGCCACTCAGCTGCGCGTGCAAGGGCGGATGACCGGTGACGCCATCGCCGTCATTGCCGACAAGGGGCGCCGGCAACCGGTAGCCCTGCTGGCGGCGCTGATGTGCGGCAAGGCGTTTTTGCCGATGGAGGCGGCATGGCCGCCGCAGCGGCGGCTGAACGTGATGGCGCAGGCCGGCATCAATACGCTGCTCAGCGATGCGCCCTGGGCCTGCGACGAGATCAATCTGATCGAACTGAATGCCGCAGGGCTGGCGGCGCAGCTGCCGCTGCCGGAACAGCGCCTGCCGGCGCTGGATGCTGGGCCCGACAGCCTGGCCTATATCATTTTCACCTCGGGATCGACCGGCACACCGAAAGGCGTGGCGATCGAACATCGCAGCGCGGTGAATATGCTGGAAGGCGTGCGGCGGTATTTCGGCCTCAACGAGCGGGATCGCAGCCTGGCCCTCAGCGCGTTGAGCTTCGATCTGGCGATCTTCGACATTTTCAGCCCGTTGAGCGCCGGCGGCGCGGTCGTAATGCCGGCCGAGCGGGATCGGACCAATCCGCAGGCCTGGTATCAGCTGATGATGACCCATCGGGTGACGCAATGGCTGAGCGCACCGGCGCTGATGGAGCTGTTGCTGGATTATGTGAACGGCGCGGGGTTGACGGCCGGGCCGGCACCGGCGCTGCGGGCGGTGATGGTGGGGGGCGACTGGATCGCCACCTCACTGCCGGAACGCTGCCTGGCCTGGGCGCCGCACGGCCGTTTTTGCAGCGCCGGCGGCGCTACGGAGGCGGCGATCTTCACCATGCTGTACGAAGTGCCGCGCGGTCAGAAAATTCGGTCGGTCAGCATTCCTTACGGCAAACCGTTGCCGCACCAGCGTTGCTATATCCTGGATGCCGGGCGGCGGCCCGCCGCGCCGGGTGTCCGAGGCGAAATCTATCTGGCGGGGGAAGGCCTGGCGCGCGGGTATTACGGCGATCCGCAACGCACCGCCGAGAGTTTCTTCTGGCATGACGAGCTGCAGGAGCGGGTGTATCGCACCGGCGATGCGGGCCGATGGCTGGAGGATGGCAACGTGGAGTTTATGGGGCGCCTCGATCAGCAG
The DNA here is from genome assembly GCF_040280225.1 of Serratia sp. SM04. Classification (NCBI taxonomy): domain Bacteria; kingdom Pseudomonadati; phylum Pseudomonadota; class Gammaproteobacteria; order Enterobacterales; family Yersiniaceae; genus Serratia; species Serratia sp. SM04. The sequence goes on from NZ_JBEOQT010000021.1 coordinate 855,283, forward strand.
ATCAAACTGAACGGCTATCGCATCGAACTGGGGGAGATAGAACATGCCGCGCTCGCCTATCCGGGCGTGACCGCCTGTTGCTGCATGCTCGTCACGCAACCGCAGCCCTGCCTGGCCGCGTATTACGTTGCCGATGAGGCGATCGCCCCTCAGGCGCTGGCTCAGCATTTGAGCCGCCAACTGCCTCCTTACATGGTGCCGCAGGCGCTGATGCAGTTGGCGCAGCTGCCGCTGACCGAAAACGGCAAGATAGCGCGACAGGCGTTGCCGCAGCCGGAAAGGGCGGCGCGTGAGTTTGTCGCGGCGCAGAGCGAATGGGAGAACGCTTGTCTGGCGGTGTGGCGCGATCTGCTGCAGCGGCAGGATATCGGCGTGGAGGACAATTTCTTCTCGCTGGGGGGCAACTCTCTTCTGGCTATTCAGGCCTGCTATCAGATCGGCCGGCGGCTGGCGCGCGAGGTCACGCTGAGCGAGCTGGGGCGCTTCCCGACGATCCGCTCGCTGTGCCGCGCGTTGCCGCAACAGGAGCAGGGCGCCGCGCCGGTGTCGATCCCGCCGCTGCGGCAGCGCGAGTATCCGCTCTCTTCTTCACAGCTGCAGCTGTGGTTTATCGAGAATTTGAACGGCGGCGGCAATCTCTACCACGTGCCGATGCTGTTCCGTCTCGGCGACGGGGTGTGCCTGGCGGCTTACGAGCGCAGTTTGCAGGCGGTGGTCGCCCGGCATCAGGTCTTGCACAGCCTGATTGTCCAGATGCCATCCCAAAGCGCCGTCGCCCGTGCCTGTGAACTGACGCTTTCGCTGGAGCGCGTGACGCTGGCGGCGGCGCACTGGCCGGACAGGCTGCGGCAGGATATCGACCGGCCGTTCGCGCTGGGGGCGGAATTGCCGATCCGGGCAGCCGTTTACCGGGTGGCGCAGCCGGATGGCGGGTGGGTGACTTACAGCCTGATTCTGGTGCATCACCTGGCGTTTGACGGCTGGTCGCAGCCGGTGCTGTTGCAGGAGCTGGATGTGCTGTATCAGGCGCAGCGGCAAGGGCAAGAGGCCGGGCTGGCGGCGTTGCCGTTGCACTATGGCGACTATGCCGTCTGGCAGCGGCGCTGGCTGGAATCCGCTCAGGCGGATGAGGCGAAGGCGTATTGGCGACAAGCGCTGGATGGGTGGCAGGCGCTGGAAATACCGCTCGATTTCGTGCGGCCGGCCCGCTTCGATCATCGCGGCGCCAACCACGTCATCGCGCTGCCGGAGACCCTGACGATGCAGGCGACGCAGTTCGCCCGGCGCCAGGGCGTCACGCCGTTTGCGCTGTATCTCGCGGCCTTTAACCTGCTGCTCGGTTACTTCAGCGGCCAGCAAGACATTCTGGTCGGCACGCCGGTCGCCAACCGGCCGGTGGCGGAGACCCGCTCGGCGATCGGGTTCTTCGTCAATACGCTGCCGCTGCGTTCGCAGATCGACGATGCGGCGTCGCTGAACGACTATGTAAACCGGGTCTTTGACGGCGTGCTGCAGGCGCAACGGCATCAGAATTTGCCGTTGGATCAGCTGATCGAGCTGCTGCAGGTGCCGCGCGATCTGTCGCGCCATCCGCTGTTCCAGGCGCTGTTCGCGCTGGAGGAAGTGGGGGATGCGCCGGCCTGGCTGGCGCCGCAGGATCTGCTGGCGCACTACCAGGCGGCCAAATTCGATTTGACGCTGAGCATACAGCCGGCGCCGCAGGGCGGCAGGGCGATCTTCAACTATGCCACCGCATTGTTCTCACCGGCCACGCTGGCGCTGTTGGGCGAGTATTATCTGACCATCCTCACGCAGATCGTCAATCACGGGGAGCAGCGCGTCAGCCAGTTGGCGCTGGTCTCGGAGAGCGAAATGGCGCGGCAACGCGCCTTCCATCAATTCTGTCCGCCGGCCTACGATTTTGAGCGCGCTATCCATCATGATTTCATCCGTCAGGCCGAGCGCCATCCGCAACGGCGGGCGATCGTCGATGAATGGGGCGAACTGAGCTACAGTGAGCTGTATCGGCGCGCGCTGACGCTGTCGCTGCAGCTGCGTCAGCACGCGGACATGCGCGCCGATAACATCGCGGTGATGGTGGACAAAGGGCGGGCGCAAATCATTGCGGTGCTGGCGATTCTGATGGCCGGCAAGGCCTATTTGCCGCTGGACGGCGCCTGGCCGGAACGCCGCCGCCTGGATATCGTCGCGCAGTCGCAGACCCGAATTATCCTCAGCAGCCGGGAATGGGCGACCAGCGGCGAGGCCAGGCTGTTGACCATCGATCCGCAGGGGGCCGTCACGGCGTTACCGCCGGCGGTGCCGGGAGAGCCTGTCTTGCCGGCGCCTTCCGCGCTGGCCTATGTCATTTTCACCTCCGGCTCTACCGGCGCGCCGAAAGGGGTGGCGATAGAACATCGCGGCGCGGTGAACAGCATCATCGATACCTTGCGCCAGCTGGAACTCGGCGCGGACGATCGCGGGTTGGCGCTCAGCGCGCTGAGTTTCGACATTTCGGTGTTCGATATTTTCGGCCTGCTGTCGGTGGGCGGCGCTATCGTGATGCCGTCCGAAACCGAACGCTATCAGCCTGAGGCCTGGCATCGGCTGTTGATGACTCAGGGCGTGACCTTCTGGAACTCCGCGCCTTCGGTGATGACGCTGCTGGTGGAGCAGTTGGAATCCGCCGCGTCGCAGGCGCAGTGGCCGCAACTGCGCAACGTGGTGCTGGTGGGCGAGGTGATCTCCCGCCAACTGCCGGCACGCATTCGTCAATGGCGGCCGGGGTGCCGAGTCGTCAGCGCCGGGGGCGCGACCGAGAGCTCTATTTGGTCGATCCTGTACGATATCCCGGAGACGCCGATCCTGGCGCCCAGCGTGCCTTACGGTCAGGCGATGGCCCATCAGCGTTTTTACGTGCTGGATCGTCATCTGCGCGTGCTGCCGCCCTGCTTGCCGGGAGAGCAATACATCGGTGGGATCGGCGTGGCGCGCGGCTATTACCGCAATCCGTCGCTGACCGAAGAGAAATTCATCTACCATTCGGAGCTGGGTGAGCGGCTTTATCGCACCGGCGACGCCGGCCGCTATTTGCCGGACGGCAACCTGGAGTTCCTCGGCCGTATGGATTTTCAGGTGAAAATCAACGGCTACCGCGTTGAGCTGGGCGAGGTCGAGCAATGTGCGCTGGCGTTCGGCGCGATCAAATCCTGTTGCGCCGTCGTGCTGTCGGAGGCGCATCGGCAGCGCCTGGCGCTGTATTACGTCAGCGAGGCGCCGCTGGATGAATCGGCGCTGTTGGCCTTTATGAGCGGGCAATTGCCGTTGTACATGCTGCCTGCGGCGCTGATGCGGCTGGAAGCGTTGCCGCACAACTCCAGCGGCAAGCTGGATCGCAAGGCGTTGCCTACGCCTGCTGCGAGCGAACCGCAGGTTTATGTCGCTCCCGCGAACGAGCTGGAACAGCAGCTGTGTGCGCTGTGGCAGGCGGCGCTGCAGTGCGGGCAGGTCGGCATGACGGACGATTTCTTCCTGCTGGGCGGCACCTCGATCAAGGCCATTTCCCTGTGTGTCGGCATGGGCGAATTGATGGCCGCGCCGGTGCCGGTGGTGCAGCTGTTGCAAAGTCGCACGCTGAAAAACCTGTTGGCCGCCAACGAACGCCGCCTGGTCTTGCCGCTTAACCGCTGGGCAGAGGGCGCGCCCGTCGTATGGATGATCCATCCGGCGCTGGTGGGGGCGGAAGCGTTTCACGCTTTCGCCCAGCCGCTGCAGGGGCGATTCAACTGCTATGGCGTCGATAACCATAACCTTTACCATCAACCCGCCATCGACTCGCTCGGCGATCTGGCCGAACGGTATCTGAACGAGATGATCGCCGCCGGTCTGCTGCAAGGCGCCGGGCCGGTGCGCATTCTCGGTTGGTCGCTGGGGGGCATTATCGCGTTGGAGATTGCCGCCCGCCTGGAGGCGCGTGGCTGCCGTAACGTGCAACTGTATCTGCTGGACAGCTTCTACCGGCAGGCTACGGCGGAGTTGCCCTTGGATCAGCTGCTGCCGGTGCTGGGCATCGAAGGCGAGGCGGCTACACGCGCCATGGCCGCAGGGCAGGCGGAGCGGCGGCTGTCTAAGGGGAGTCTGAGCCGCAGGCTGCAAACCACTAAGGTGACGCTGTTTAAGGCGACGGAGGGTAACCCGCAGTTGCCGGAGGCGGTCACGGCGCCGCTGCTGGCGGTGGCGGATAATGGGCTAGGCGCGGTCTGTGAGCGGCTGAGGGTCATCCCGCTGGCTTGTCATCACCATAACATCCTGCTGTGTGAGGAGGCGATCGGCCAAGCGCTCAACGATGACGTTTGATTCATGAGCCTGGCTCATAAGCCCAAGCGTATTTCGCCCCATAGTCATGGTGCCAACCGTGTTTTACAGTCATCACACCGGAGCGGCGCCGCGTCAGGCGGCGCCGGTATCAATCAGCGGGAGAGTGAAGATGCAAACACGCAAATTGGGGCGCGAAGGGCTGGAAGTCTCGGCGTTGGGGTTGGGCTGCATGGGGCTGAGTTTTGGCTACGGCCCGGCCACCGACAAACGGCAGGCGATCGAACTGATCCGCGCCGCGGTCGACGAAGGCGTGACGTTCTTCGATACCGCCGAGATTTATGGTCCGTTCACCAACGAGGAACTGCTGGGTGAAGCGTTGGCGCCGGTGCGCGATCGGGTCGTCATCGCCACCAAATTCGGTTTCGATCTGCCGCAGCCGGCGGGGCAACAGGTGTTGAACAGCCGTCCGGAGCATATTCGCCGGGCGGTGGAGGGTTCGCTGAAACGCCTGCGGGTAGAGGCCATCGATCTGCTGTATCAACATCGCGTCGATCCCGAGGTGCCTATCGAGGAGGTGGCCGGGGCGGTGCAGCAACTGATTCGCGAAGGGAAAGTGAAGTACTTCGGCCTGTCGGAAGCCGGAGCGCAAACCATTCGGCGTGCCCACGCAGTGCAGCCGGTCACGGCGCTGCAAAGCGAATATTCGCTGTGGTGGCGCGAGCCGGAGCGTGAAATCTTGCCGACGCTGGCGGAACTGGGCATCGGTCTGGTGCCGTTCAGCCCGCTCGGCAAGGGCTTTCTCACCGGCGCCATCACCGAGGACACCACCTTCGACAGCGGCGATTTTCGCAACCAGGTGCCACGCTTCAGCGCCGAAGCGCGCCGAGCCAACCAGGCGCTGGTGGATGTGCTGGGGCAGATAGCGCAGTGCAAGGGCGCGACGCTGGCGCAGATCGCTCTGGCCTGGCTGCTGGCGCAGCAGCCGTGGATCGTGCCGATCCCGGGAACCACCAAGCGCCATCGTCTGCAAGAAAACCTCGCGGCGGCGGCGGTCGCGTTGGCAGCGGACGAGCTGGGCGAGATTGAGCGCGCGCTTTCCGCTATCGACGTGATCGGCGATCGCTACCCGGCGCATCTGCAGAAAAACGTCGGGCGTTAAGCCCCGCGCCGCAGCGCCTCAATCAGCAGCGCAAAGGCGGTGGTGTGCTGCCTGCGGCTCGGATAATAGAGGTAATAGCCGGGAAACGGCGGGCACCAGTCGTCCAGCGCCATCTGCAGCCGGCCGTCGGCCAGCGGCTCGGCGACGGTGTCTTCCGGCACAAAGGCGATGCCCAGGCCGAGCTGCGCGGCGTCGATCCGCTGGCGCAGGCTGTTGAAGGTCAGTTGCCCCTCCACCCGCACTTTGATCTCCCGGCCATCGCGGGCAAATTCCCAGGCGTACAGCCCGCCGAGGGTGGGCAGGCGCATATTGATGCAGCGATGGTTTTGCAGCGCTTGCGGCGTGGCAGGAAGGCCGTAACGGGCGAAATAGGCGGGGGAGGCGACGGGCACCATGCGCATGTCCGGCCCGACGCGCACCGCCACCATATCCTTCGCCACCTGTTCCCCCAGCCGAATGCCGGCGTCGAATCGCCCGGCGACGATGTCGGTCAGGCTGTTGTCGACGGTGATTTCCACGTTGATATCCGGGTAATCGACGAGAAAAGTGCGCAACACCGGCCACAGCACCGCATCCACCGCGTGTTCGCCGGCGGTGATGCGGATGTTGCCGGCGGGCCGATCGCGCATTTCACCCAGCGCGTTCAGCTCGCTTTCAATCTCCGCAAAGCGCGGGCCGATGCTGTTGAGCAGCCGTTCACCGGCCTCGGTGGGGGCGACGCTGCGGGTGGTGCGGGTGAGCAAGCGCAGCGCCAGGCGTTCTTCCAGCCCGCGAATAGCGTGGCTGAGCGCCGATTGGGAAACCCCAAGCTGCGCCGCCGCTTTGGTGAAGCTGCGCTCCCTGGCCACCATCAGGAAAGCGATCAGATCGTTAAAGTTTTCTTTCAACATATCGGCACCGAAGAGGAAGGTGAGCGCACTGTCGCGCAGCTTTATGAATTTAGCTCATAGCTCCTTGCGCATTTTACCCGCTAGTCGCCGGAAAAGCATGGCGCTATCTTGGCATCACTCACTCATGACGATCAGCGCCGGCGGTGAGAGCCGGCGCGGAGGACACGACAGATGAAAATACAACGCAGCGGTTCGATCCCATCACAGCGCGGTTCAGCGGATTATTTTACCGGGCAGGTACGCATCGACGCGCCGTTTGCCGGTGACGCGCCGGCCAGGGTGGGTGGCGCGACCGTCACCTTCGAACCCGGCGCCCGCACGGCCTGGCATACGCATCCGCTCGGCCAGACGCTGATCGTGACTCAGGGGCGCGGTTGGATCCAGATGTGGGGCGAGACCACGCAGGAAATGCACTCCGGCGATATCGTCTGGATCCCGGCAGGCGTCAAACACTGGCACGGCGCGACGCCGGACACCGCCATGACCCATATCGCCATCGCCGAAGCGGTGGACGGCAGCCCGGTGACCTGGCTGGAGCCGGTCAGCGAGGCGGAGTACCGCCAATAAGGCCGCTCAGGCTTCGTGGCTCTGCTCGCAAAACCGCAGGCGGTTGCCGAACGGATCGGTGAGATTCAGCTCCTTGCCCCAGTCGACAACCTCCACCCCCGGCCGGGCATAGCGGTAGTTTTTGGCCGTGAGCTCCCGGTGCAGCGCGTCGATATCGTGCACCGGGATGAAAAGGGCGGCGCCGGGCGTGCTGTCGCCATGGTGTTCGCTCAGGTGCAGCGTCAATCCGGCGCGGCTCACCTGCATGTACAGCGGCAGATCCTCGCTGAAACGATGCTCCCACGCCAGCGTGAAACCGAGAAAATCCAGATAAAACTCTTTGGCCTTGTCGACCGAAAAGATGCGCAGGATCGGAATGGCGGGGAAGAAGGTGGTCATCGTTGATCTCACTGTTACGGAGGCAGTGCCTTTTAACCGCTGAAAAGAGGCCTAAAGGTAGCAAAGACTCTCCAAAACCGCCAGGCAGGGCCCCCGCAGGCGCGGGAGCCCATCGCATCAGGCGCCCAAACCGCCAAGGCACAGGTATTTGATTTCGAGATAGTCTTCGATGCCGTATTTTGAGCCTTCGCGGCCCAAACCTGAGTGCTTCATGCCGCCGAACGGCGCCACCTCGGTGGAGATCAGCCCTTCGTTGATGCCGACGATGCCGTACTCCAGCGCTTCGGCCACGCGCATCACCCGGCCGATGTCGCGGCTGTAGAAGTAAGCGGCCAGGCCGAACGGCGTGTCGTTGGCCAGTTCGACGGCGTCGGCCTCGTGGCTGAAGCGGATCAGGGGCGCCACCGGGCCGAACGTCTCCTCGCGGAAGATTTTCGCCGTGCGCGGCACGTCGGTCAGGATGGTCGGGGTGAAGAAATTGCCGCCCAGCGCGTCAGGCTTGCCGCCCAGCAGCACCGATGCGCCGTGTTCGACGGCGTCGGCGATATGCTCGCGCACTTTCTCCACTGCGTCCGGGTTAATCAGCGGGCCGATGGTGACGCCCTCATCCAGCCCGTTGCCGACTTTCAGCTTGGCGACGGCGGCTTTCAGTTTGGCGGCGAAGGCGTCGTACACGCCGTCCTGCACCAGAAAACGGTTGGTGCAGACGCAGGTCTGGCCGGCGTTGCGGTATTTCGAGGCGACCGCGCCGGCCACGGCGGCGTCCAGATCGGCGTCGTCGAATACGATAAACGGCGCGTTGCCGCCCAGCTCCATGCTGGTTTTCTTGATGGTGGGCGCGCACTGGGCCAGCAGCTGCGCGCCGACTTCGGTGCTGCCGGTGAAGGAGAGTTTACGCACATCCGGGTTGGCGGTGAGTTCGCCGCCGATGCCCTTGCTGGGGCCGGTGATCACGTTGCACACCCCGGCGGGCAGCCCGGCGCGCTCCGCCAGCACGGCGATCGCCAGCGCCGAGAACGGCGTCTGGCTGGCGGGGCGGATCACTCCGGTACAGCCGGCGGCCCAGCCGGGGCCGGCTTTGCGGGTGATCATCGCCGCCGGGAAGTTCCACGGGGTGATGGCGGCGAACACGCCGATCGGCTCTTTCTGCACGATAATGCGGCGACCGGCCTGCGGCTGCGGAATGGTGTCGCCGTAGACCCGCTTGCCTTCCTCGGCGAACCATTCGATAAAGGAGGCGGCATAGGCGATCTCACCGCGGCTTTCAGCCAGCGGTTTACCCTGTTCCGCCGTCATGATGCGTGCCAGATCGTCCTGATTTTCCATCATCAGCTCAAACAGCCGCCGCAGTTTGCCGGCGCGTTCTTTGGCGGTCAGCGCACGCCAGGCGGGCAGCGCCTTCTTGGCGGCGGCGATGGCGCGCGCGGTTTCTTCTGCGCCGAAGGCCGGCACGTGGCCGACCAGCTCGCCGTTGGCGGGGTTATGAATGGCGATCAAACGGCCTGCTTGGGCCGGCAACCATTGCCCGTCGATGTAATTGGCCTCGCGGAACAGCGTGGGATCCTTGAGGGTAGCGCTGATGCTGGTGCTCATTGTTCTCTTCCTTTGCTGAGTTCAACAGAATGGTCTATCCCATACGGCTACCCTTTACCCTAGCAAACTTTGCCGCCGCCGTTTGCCAGCGTGGCGACAAGATGAGCGTTTTCTTCATGCGCACCTTCTGTACAAAAAATATCCGCCGCCGGGCCGATACTGAAAGAGCAGGCATATGACCCTTTTCGATGTGATTAAAAGGAGTGTGCGAATGATGAAATCAGTGGACAGACATCTCGCGGCCTACGGCAGCGAAATGGATTTTTTGGCGTCGAGCATCGCCCTGATGGAATGGCAAGGGCGGCAGATTGACGCCGGGCAGGTGGCCGGCAATATGTCGGAACAGCAAAGCCGCCTGTTCTTTGCGCGGTTGAGTTATTTTCGTCAGCTTTATCAGGCCGCATCGGCGGCCGAACACAGCCTGTAATCTTCCGATTCAGCCCCGCCGCAGCGGGGCTTTTCATTTCAGCGGTGCCACACCCCGGTCGCCAGCGTCGCCGGCGAATATTCCAGATCGCGTCCCCGCCACGGCAGCGCCGCCGCAAAGCGCCAGGCACGGTGAACGTTAAACCGCCAATAGCGTTCCGCCCCTTCAACGCCGGGATGTCCTTCCGCCTGCCAGAGGATCTGCGTTTTTCCCTGCAGATGCAGCACATCGCCGCGCTCAAAATCGATGAACAGCAGCGCCGCCCGCGGTTCGGCCAGCAGGTTGCCCAGCGTATTCATATAGCGGTTGCCGCGAAAGTCCGGCATCCACAGCGTGTCGCCTGCCAGATGGATAAAGCCGGGCTGCCCGCCGCGATGGGAAATATCGACGCCGCCCTGCGCCAGTTCCAGGTGCGCGCCGCTGGCGACGAAGCTGGTGTCCGCGGTGCGGATCAGCGCCTGCGCCGCCGCATCGAGCGAAGCTAAATGCTCAACCGGCTGTGGCCGGCTCTCCACCGGGTAGAGTTCGCGGCGCTGAATGTACTGCGGGCAGTTGCCGAAGCTTTGGTGAACGACGATCTCCACCCGGTTTTTGTCGGTGCGGCCGACGGTGCCGTTGGCGCGGTTGCGCCGCCGGTTGCTGAAGTCGAGCCCGAGCGCGCCGACCGGTTTGCCGGGCAGCAACAACGCCTGGGCGGGATCGTCGCTGCGGCGCGGCGCGCTGATGCGCAGGTGCGTGTCGTCCGGCGTGCGTAAAAACCCGGGCGGGCCGCTGAACAGGGTGGCGATGGGCCAGCCCTGTTCGTCCAGCGTGGCGACGAACAGGTAGGGCAACGCGGCGAAAAACGCGCGGTGCTGATCCGGCATCGCGGGGTAGATGCCGCCGCCCACGCGATCGAAACCGGCCAGCGTTTGCGCGCGCAGCTCATCGGGGTGGAACCGCTGCGAGATCATGGCGTCAGCTCGCCGCCGGTTCCGGCAGGGCCGGCATGGCGAAGAAGCCGGGAAGCGCCGCGATGCTCGCCACCCAGCGGCGTATGGCGGGGTAAGGCGCCAGCGAAATGCCGCCTTCGGCCGCGACCGCCACATAGCTGTAGCAGGCCAGATCGGCGATGGTCGCCTGTTCGCCGGCCAGATAGTCGCGCTCGCTCAGGTGCTGCTCCATCTGCGGCAGAAAACGATCGCTGATTGCCCGCGCCGCCTGATAATCCTCCGGCACCGCGAACTGGGCGATCAATCGGCAGGAGGCCGGGCCGTAGCGCACTTCACCGGCGGCTTTGGAAAGCCAGGCCTGCACTCGCGCCGCCGCCGCCGGCTGTTCCGGCAGCCAGTGGCTGTTCGGCGCATAGCGCTTCACCAGATAGACCAGAATGGCGTTGCTGTCGGCCAGCGTCAGATCGCCGTCCTGCAAGACCGGGATCTGGCCGAACGGGTTGAGCCGGCGAAAGGCCGCGCTCTGGCGTACTTCCGCCGAGGCTTCTACCCATTCATAGGGCAGCGCCAGCATGCGCAGCAGCAACGCCACGCGGTGAACGTGGCCGGAAAGCGGGGTGCCGTAGAGGGTGATGGTGGACATGGCGTTTCTCCTCACTGTTTTTTTTCAGCATACTCTTGCGGCGAATGAACGGAATCCGGCAATGTGGAAATTGATAATTTCATTTTTCGGAAGAGTCTATGGATCGGTTAGACGAGTTGGCCATCTTCGTGGCGGTGGTGCAGCAGGGCAGTCTGGCGGCGGCCGGGCGCAAACTGCGGCGCTCGGCGCCAGCGATCACCCGGGCGATCGCCGCGCTGGAACAGCGGTTCGGCACCCGACTGGTGGAACGCACCACCCGGCGGCTGGCGCCTACCGAGGCGGGCGTGCGCCTGCTGGAGCGCGCGCAACAGCTGCTGCAGGATTATCAGGCGGTGGTGCAGGATACCGCTGAAGCGCAGCTGAGCGGCTTGCTGCGCGTCACCTCGCCGGTGCAGTTCGGCCGCCGCTACGTGGCGCCGGTGGTGATGGCGTTTCTCGATGATTACCCACAGATGCAGATCGAAATGGTGTTGAACGATCGCAATCTCGATCTGATTGACGAAGGATTGGATATCGCGGTGCGCATCGGTCATCTGCAGGACTCTTCCCGCGTGGCGCGGCGGCTGGGGCAGGTCAGCCGGGTGACGGTCGCCAGCCCGGCTTACCTGGCGCGCTGCGGCGAGCCGCGCTCGCCGGCGCAACTGGCGGAGCACGCCACCATCGTTGGCACCCAGCGGCCGTCGCTGCGCGAATGGCGCTTCGGCCCGCAGGAAAACGGCGAGCGCGTGCGCTTGGCTCCCCGGCTGTTGCTCAACGACGTGGAGGCGCAGCTGCTGGCGGTGCGCGCCGGCAAGGGCATCGCCCGGCTGCTCTCGTATCAGGTAGCGGACGATCTGGCCGCCGGCACGCTGGTACGGCTGCTGGCGGACCATGAACCGTTGCCGATGCCGGTACAGCTGGTGGCGCAGCAGGCGCAGCGCATGCCGCTGAAGGTGCGCGCCTTTTGGGATTATGCGTTTGAACGGCTCAGCGCATTGCCGCAAATTCAGCCGGACGGGCGGGGAAAATAAGCGCGAAAAGTTTCATGGGTTAAACTTTTTCGCCGCCTGTCTCATTTTATTTTACCGGGCGCGCATTGCTGATGCGCCCATCTTGACAATAATGTTGCCGGTGCTAATAGTTAATTCATATCTTAAATAATAAACGAAGTTTAATATATGAAACAACTTGCGGGGAGCTATGACAACGGCGCCACGGTGGATAATGAAGACGCTATTTTGACTTCATTTCAAACTCGCAGCGCGGCTATTTATCATCAGGCGAAGCATGAAAAGAATATTGCGTATGGCGAAAGCGAACGCGAGACGATTGATTGGCTTTATTCTGCAAAGCAGCACCAGGGCACGTTAATTTTTATTCACGGCGGCTATTGGCAATGCTGCGATAAGGCGGATTTCGCCTTTATCGCCGCCGGGCCGTTGGCGTTGGGTTTTGACGTGGTGCTGGTGGAATATGCGCTGGCGCCGGCGGTTAATCTTGACGCCATTTGCCGCCAGGTGGGGGCGGCGCTTGATGCCATTCAGCGTCGTCTGCCGCCGCACTATGCCCATCCGGTGCATTTGTGCGGCCATTCCGCCGGCGGGCATCTGGCGGCGTTTTGGCAGCGGCATGCGTTGGTGGATGCGGTCTTTCCCGTCAGCGGCCTGTTCGAACTGGCGCCGCTGCAAGAGAGCTATGTCAACCGGGCGCTGCAGCTGACCGCGCGGCAGATTGAAACGCTCAGCCCGGCGCGCCGGCTGCCGGCGCGCAGTAAGCCGCTCACGTTGTATTACGGCGCTGATGAGCTGCCGGAACTGATCGGCCAGTCGCAGCACTATCACGCGGCGCTGCGCCAAGGCGGGCTACCGGCCGATCTGGTCGCGGTGCCCGGCGCCAATCATTTCACCATTCTGGATGCGTTGTTCGCCGCCGACGGCGCGCTGCTTCGCCAACTTGACCACCACGGGAACCACTGACATGCGCGAAATCGTAGCGACCGGACTGCCGGAGATCGGCCAGCCTTTTTCCTGGGCTACCCGGGGCGGCGGCATGCTGTTTACCGCCCACGGCCCGGTGCGGGCGGACGGCAGCATCGAGACCGGCGCGCCTGAGCAACAGATTGCGTTAACCTTCGACAACCTGGCCCAGACGCTGAAGGCGGCGGGCAGCCACAGCGATAAGGTGCTGCAGGTAATGGTTTATCTCACCGACGTTAACGACGTTAAATTGCTCGATGATATTTACCGGAAATACTTTAATTATCCTTATCCCAATCGCTCCACGGTTATTGTCGAAAAATTGGTGGTGCCGGGAATGAAAATAGAAATTACCGTCAGCGCCATCGCCTGATTTAATTTCTCATTAAGTCCGTCTTCATATTAATTCAATAACGAGTTAAGGATGCGTCATGTTTAAACAGATTGCACCTTCCGCGGCCGATTCTGTTCCATCGCTGATGGGAGTCTATTTGCAGGATCCCAATCCGCAAAAAGTGAATTTAGGCATTGGCCTCTATTACGACCGGCAGCATGATTTTCGCCCGGCCGCATGTGCTTGCCGGGGCTAAACCCCGGCAATATCGACTACGTGACCGCCGCCATTCTCGACGTCACCCGTACCGTCTAACTTCGCCCGGGAACCCAGCCATGCCACAGATGAATGATTTTGAGCATATTGCCCGCCGTCAGGGCGGGTTGAACAAGCATCTTACCGCCGGGCAGATGTCGATGCTGGCGATCGGCGGCGCCATCGGCACCGGGCTGTTTCTCGGCAGCGCCTACGCCATTCAGATGGCGGGGCCGGCGGTATTGCTGAGCTACCTGATCGGCGGCGTTATTGCGCTGCTGTTGATGGGCAGCCTGGCGGAAATGACCTCCGAACACCCGACGCCCGGCTCGTTCGGCGACTATGCCGAATTCTACCTCGGCCCGCTGTTCGGTTTTCTGGTGCGTTATTCCTACTGGTCTTGCGTGGTGCTGGCGGTGGGCACCGAAGTTACCGCCATCGGCATGTACATGCAGTTCTGGTTCCCGGCGACGCCGACCTGGCCGTGGGTGCTGCTGTTCTCGGCGGCGGTGATCGTCGTCAATGTGATCGGCGTGAAGTCGTTCGGCCAGGTGGAATACGCGCTGTCCACCGTCAAAGTGACGGCGATCGTGGCGTTCATTCTGATCGGTCTCGGCATGCTGGCGTTCTCGGGCAACCCGGCCTACGGCCTGCGCAACCTGACCGCCGGCGGCTTCATGCCGTTTGGCGTCAAGGGCATGTGGTTCGCAACGATCGTGTCTATCTTCAGCTACCTGAGCATTGAAATGATCGCGGTGGCCGCCGGCGAGGCGAAAAATCCGGTGATTGCGGTGAAGGCGGCGTTCAAGGGCACCCTCGTGCGGCTGTTCATCTTCTACATGCTGTCGATCGCCCTGATGCTGGCCATCGTGCCCTGGCGCCAGTCCGGCACCGGCGAAAGCCCGTTCCTGATGGCGATGAACGTCATCCATCTGCCCGCCGCCGCCGGTATTTTCAACTTTATCGTGCTGGTGGCGGCGCTGTCGGCGATGAACAGCCAGCTGTATATCACCACCCGCATGATGTTCTCGCTGTCGCGCGCCGGGCAGGCGCCGGCGGCATTGGGGCGCGTCAGCCGGCGCGGCATTCCGGTCAATGCGTTGGCGATGTCGTGCATCGGCATCGTGGTGTCTATCGTGCTGAGCCTGGTGGCGCCGGAAACCTCGTTCGCCGCCATGATGTCCATTTCGGTGTATGGCGCCTGCTTTACCTGGCTGATGATTTTCGTCACCCATCTGTTCTTCCGCCGCCGGCATCGGCAGACCCACCTGAAATTCCGCATGTGGGGGTTCCCCTATACCACCTTGCTGGGCGCCGGGCTGATGGCGGCGCTGATGATCTCGACCGCGTTTACCGAATTCTTCCGCATGACACTGTGGTTCGGTATTCCGTTCACCTTGCTGCTGGTGGCAGCCTACCGCTTCCAAAGCCGCCGCGCGGCGGCGCCGTCGCCGTTCAAGGCGCCGGAGGTGGAGTAATGCGGGAGAGGGGCTGAGGCGCGCCTCAGCCCCGGGGATTACAGCTGGCTTTTCGGGATCAGGTGGTCGCCGAAGCTCAGGCGCTGGCGGCCCGGTTCGATTTCGGTCAGCGGCGCCACTTCGCGCAGCGAGGATTTGCAGCGCTGAACCAGATCTTGATATTCGCGGGTGCCGGCGATCTTCCAGGCCAGTTCTTGCTCGGTCAGATCGCGCAGCACGCGTGCCGGGCTGCCGACCACCAGCTTGTTGGCTTCGAGAGTCGCCGCGGCTTTGACGAACGCCATCGCGCCGACGATGGTGTTCTCGCCGATCTCCGCGCCGTCCATCACCACCGCATTCATGCCCACCATCGCATTGCGGCGAATGCGACAGCCGTGCAGGATGGCGCCGTGGCCGATATGGCCGTCTTCTTCCACCACCGTGTCCTGCTGCGGGAAGCCGTGCATCACGCAGTTGTCCTGAATGTTGGCGCCGTCGCAGATCACCAGGCGGCCAAAATCGCCGCGCAGGCTGGCGTTCGGGCCGATGTACACGTGTTTGCCGACGATCACGTCGCCGATCAGCACCGCCGTCGGGTGCACGTAACTGCTGGGGTCAACGACCGGCGTCAGGCCGTCAATCTGATACACAGGCATAGCGTGAGTTCCTTAATATGTAGGGTCGCGCGGCAGGCCGCCGAAGCGCCGATAGTAGCCGGCGGCCGGCGCGGGCAGGGCGCCGATGGTGGTTTCCGCCAGCGCGCTGACGTACTCCGTCGCGGCGCGATCGACCTGCTGATAGAGATTGATGCACAGATTGCGGGCGATCTGGCCCTCCCACTGCGCGGGCAGCAGCGCGTCCGGCAGCAGCGGATCTTTCAACACCACGCGACGGAAGAAGTGAATCAATAATAGCTTAATCTGGAAACAGCGCAGCGGCGTTAGCGCCGCCGGATCGACTTCGCGCAGCAGCGCCATCAGCGGCCGGAAGGAGACGATAAACTCGTGATAGCCGGCCGCCACCTCGCTCAGCGACCAGCAGTCGGCCACCAATTTCTGCAGGGTTTGCTCGGAGCGGTTGTAGGGATAATCGGCGCGGAAGTAAATCACCTGCTCACTGGCGTTCAGCTCGCCGAGCAGCGCCGTCACGTCGGTTTGCGCATGGGTGGGGGCGGCCATCAGGTTGCTGGCGATTTGCCCGAACCCGAGCCAGCCCAGCTCTTTTTTCAGCCGCGCGCGCGCGTTTTTATCGGCGCTTTCCAGCAGCAACAGCTCCCACTTGCCGTCCCAGGCGGGCTGCTCGCGCAGATAGATTTTCGATTCGGCGTGGCGGAACTGGCGCATGCCCTGCTCGGTCACGCGGTAGAAGCTGCGGCGGCCTATTTTCTCCACCGCCAGCCAACCCTCTTTCTGCAGACGGAACACCGAGGTGCGCACGAAGCGATCGCCGAAGCCGAAGGCCTCCAGCAGCGCGCTCAGGCTGCCGAGCCACACTTCGCCGCCGCGGTGGCTGAGCGCGTCTCCGTACAGCGAAATGATCAACGAGGTGCCGCTGATCGGCTGCGCGTCGACGGCATGGCGAATGAACTCATCCAGTTTATGTTCCATATTTTTCCATGGGTTAGCATTCGATGAGCCATAACATTACGCCTAATTTGGGGCGGCGTCATCCGTGACGCCGTGCGCCTCAGCGCGGCCGCAAATCGACCACGCGCTGCGCTTTGCCTTCCGAGCGCGGAATATCGCCGCAGTTGGCGATGCTGACGTCGGTGCTGACGCCCACGATCGATTTGATGTGGTGGCGCAACTGGTGGCAGATGTCGCAACGCTGCTGGTGGCTGAGGCTGAGCGCCGATTCTTTCAGCTCGACGCGCACCGCCAGCGTGTCCAGGTGCCCGCTGCGGCTGACCTGCAGCTGATAGTGCGGCGACAGCTGCTCGAACTGCATGATCTGCTCTTCCACCTGCGACGGGAAGACGTTGACGCCGCGGATGATCAGCATGTCGTCGGAGCGGCCGGTGATTTTGCCCATGCGGCGCATCTGGCGTGCGTCGCCCGGCAGCAGCCGGGTGAGATCGCGGGTGCGGTAGCGGATCACCGGCAGCGCCTCTTTGGTCAGGGTGGTGAACACCAGTTCGCCGTGCTCGCCGTCCGGCAGGGCGACGCCGGTTTCCGGGCAGATGATCTCCGGCAGGAAGTGGTCTTCCCAAATGGTGGGGCCGCCGCCGCTTTCCAGGCACTCCATCGCCACGCCCGGCCCCATCACTTCCGACAGGCCGTAAATGTCCAGCGCCTTGATGCCCATGCGGGTTTCGATTTCGTGGCGCAGGGCTTCGGTCCAGGGTTCGGCGCCGAACACGCCAAGCCGCAGCGAGCAGCCGCGCGCGTCGCCGCCCATCTTGCGTTCCAGCTCGTCGATCAGCGTCAGGCAATAGGACGGCGTCACCATGATGATGTCGGGTTTGAAATCGAGGATCAGCTGCGCCTGGCGTTCCGTCTGGCCGCCGGACATCGGGATCACCGTCGCGCCAAGCCGCTCCGCGCCGTAGTGCGCACCCAGGCCGCCGGTAAACAGGCCGTAACCGTAGGCGACGTGCACCTTGTCTTTGGCGGTGGCGCCGCCGGCGCGCAGACAGCGGGCGACGATATCGGCCCAGTTATCGATGTCGCGCTGGGTGTAACCCACCACCGTCGGCCGGCCGGTGGTGCCCGAGGAGGCGTGGATGCGCACCACCTGTTCCATCGGCACCGCGAAGGTGTCGAACGGGTAGTTGTCGCGCAGATCCTGCTTGGTGGTGTAGGGGAAGCGCGCCAGATCGCTCAGCTGTTTGAGATCGTCGGGGTGCACGCCGGCCTGGTCGAATTTGCGTTTGTACATCGGCACATTGTCGTAGGCGTGGTGCAGCGTCCACTTCAGACGCGCCAACTGCAACGCTTCAATCTCATCGCGCGAGGCGAATTCGATCGTTTCGAGGGGCTGTGGATTTATTGTCATGGTTAGCCTCAGGGGTCAGACACGCTCAATGATCATGGCGATGCCCTGGCCGACGCCGATGCACATGGTGCAAAGCGCGTAGCGGCCGGCTCGCCGTTCCAGTTCAAACAGGGCGGCCAGCGCCAGGCGCGCGCCGCTCATGCCCAGCGGATGCCCCAGAGCGATCGCGCCGCCGTTGGGGTTGACCTGCGGGGCATCGTCCGGCAGGCCAAGCTGGCGCATCACCGCCAACGCCTGGGCGGCGAACGCTTCGTTCAGTTCGATAACGTCCATCTGCGCCAGGCTCAGCCCGGCGATTTCCAGCACCTTGCGGGTGGCCGGCAGCGGGCCGATGCCCATCAGCCGCGGCTCCACGCCGCAGGTGGCGGTGGCAACGATGCGCGCGCGCGGCGTCAGCCCCTGGCGCGCCGCCATCGCTTCGGAGGCGACGATCAGGGCCGCCGCACCGTCGTTCAGGCCCGAGGCGTTGCCGGCGGTGACGCTGCCGGGCTGACGGAACGGGGTTTTCAGCGCCTGCAGCTGCTCGAAGGTGGTGTCGGCACGCGGGTGTTCATCCTGGCTAAACAGCGTCACCGCGCCTTTTTTACCGGTGAGGCTGACGGGCGCTATCTCCTGCGCCAGGTGGCCCAGCGCCTGCGCCCGGGCGGCGCGCTGCTGGCTGCGCAGCGCAAAGGCATCCTGATCGGCGCGGCTGATGTTGAACTGCGCCGCGACGTTTTCGGCGGTCTCCGGCATCGAATCGGTGCCGAACTCGGCCTGCATCCGCGGATTGACGAAGCGCCAGCCGAGGGTGGTGTCGTACAGCTGCGCCTGGCGGCTGAAGGCGCTGTCGGCCTTGCCCATCACCAGCGGCGCGCGGGTCATCGATTCCGCGCCGCCCGCCAGCAGCAGCCCGGCGTCACCGGCTTTGATGCTGCGCGCCGCCATCGCCAGCGCATCCAGGCCTGAACCGCACAGGCGGTTCACCGTGGTGCCGGAAACGCCGACCGGCACTCCGGCCAGCAGCAGCGCCATACGCGCCAGGTTGCGGTTGTCTTCCCCGGCCTGGTTGGCGCAGCCGAGGATCACGTCGTCCAGCTGCGCCCAATCCACCTGCGGATGGCGTTCCAACAGCACGCGCAGCGGCAGGGCGGCGAGGTCGTCGGCGCGCACCTGAGCCAGCGCGCCGCCATAGCGGCCGATCGGGGTGCGCACGCCGTCGCAGATAAATGCCTGATTCATGCCTGATCTCCTAAAATGCTGTGGCCGAGGCGGTGTGCGCGGCCGCGGAACCAGGCGACGGTTTTGCCCAGTTGGTTAACGATCTCGACGTCATACAGCCCGGTGGCTTTGCCCTGATGGCGCATCTCCGCGCTGGCGGTGAGGCGGTCGCCGGCCAGCGCCGGGCGGACGAAGTCGATGCTGCAGCCGGAGGCCACCGCCGCCAGCCCCTGGCTGTTGCAGGCGTAGGCGAAAGCGGTGTCCGCCAGGCTGAACAGCTGGCCGCCGTGGCAGGTCTGGTGGCCGTTGAGCATCTGCGGGCCGACGGTCATGCTGACCTGTGCGTATCCGGCGTCGACGGCGTCGATGTGCATTCCCATCGCCTGAGCGCAGGTATCTTGCTGGAACATCTGTTCGGCGCAGCGCTGAGCCAGCGCGCGCGGCGTATTGGCGTTCATCGTTCGGCTCCTGGGAAAGAGGCGGGGGAAGCGTAGCGGCGCAGCAACGGCATCGGGCGATAGCGCGCTTCGCCGTAATAGCGTTGCAGGTTTTCCAGCGTCGCCAGAATGTGGCACCAGCCGAGCGCGGCGCCCCAGGCCAGCGGGCCGCGCGGATAGTTGACGCCGCGCAGCATCGCCAGATCGGTATCTTCGGCGCTGGCGACGCCTTTGTTCACCACGTCGAGCGCTTCGTTGGCCAGCATGGCCAGGGTGCGCATCGTCAGCAGGCCGGGGTAATCCGGCAGTTGAATGACCTGCTTGCCAAGGGACTGCAGCAGGCGAATCGCTTTGGCATTGTGTTGCGCATCGTTTTGCGCCGCGCAGCTGATGGCGATGGCGGAGGCGTGCGCATAGTCGGCACAGAGATCGAACAGCACCACGGGCGTTCCACGTTCGTCGGCCAGCTGGCCGGCGGTTTTACCATTGGTTAACATCAGTGTAACGTCGTCGATCGTGACGTGCGGGCTGGTCTGGCCGGGTTGTTTGATCGCCCCCGCATTTTCGATCAACAGTTCCGCCAAATCGGCCAGCGAAGACCAGTCGCCGTGCAGCGTAACGCGTTGCGGCAATGCGGCCTGCGCCAGAGGCGCAAAGGCGATCGCGGCGGCGGATCGCGGTGCGTCGTAGCGGTAGAAACCGCGGCCGGACTTGCGGCCGAGGCGCCTGGCCGCCACCAGTTCCTGCTGCACCAGTGAGGGCGTGAAACGCGGATCCTGATAGAAGGCCTGATACACCGATTCGGTCACGGCGTAATTGACGTCCTGGCCGATCAGATCGGTCAACTGCAGCGGGCCCATGGCGAAACCGCCGGCGTCGCGCAATACCGCGTCCAGCGTGGCGGCGTCGGCCACCCGTTCCTCCAGCGCGCGCAGGGTTTCGGCATAGAACGGCCGCGCCACGCGGTTGACGATAAATCCCGGCGTCGAGCGGCATACGACGCTTTGTTTACCCCAGCGCTGCGCCAGGGCCTGCAGCGCGGCGAGGGTCTCGGCGCCGGTCTCCAGGCCGCTGACGATCTCCACCAGCTTCATCAGCGGCGCCGGGTTGAAGAAGTGCAGCCCGGCCATGCGCTGCGGATGTTGCAGCGCGCCGGCGATGGCGGTGATCGACAGCGAAGAGGTATTGCTTACGAACAGCGTCGTGGGCGAGCAGATCGCCTCCAGATCGCGGAACAGGCTCTGCTTAATCGCCAAATTTTCCGCCACCGCTTCAATCACCAGCGTGCAGTCGGCCAGCTGCTCGAGCGAGTCGGCGCGTTCGAGGCGCGCCAGCAGCGCTTCGGTGGGCGCGGCGTCGGCCTTGCCGCCGTCTACCCGCTGGCGCAGGCGGCGAGCGAGATCGTCGATCGCGCGCTGGGCGGCGGCGGGCGCGATATCGAACAGCCGCACCGGATGGCCGGCGGCGGCGGCCACCTGGGCGATGCCGATGCCCATGGTGCCGGCGCCGATCACCGCCACCTGGCCGTTAAGAAGGGGCGCATTCATGGCTATTTCCCGCTGAAGTTGGGCGTGCGTTTGGCAAAGAACGCGCTGACGCCTTCGCGATAGTCGTCGCTGCGGCCGCCCAGACGTTGCAGATCGCGCTCCAGATCGAGCTGCTGATCGAGGCTGTTGGTGGCCGAACTGTAGATGGCTTTCTTGATCAGCCCCAGACCGTAGGTCGGCTGGGTGGCCAGATGGCGCGCCAGCGTTTGCGTGCGGTCGGCCAATTCATCCGCCGGCACCACCTGCCAGATCATGCCCCACGCCAGCGCCTGTTGGGCGCTGATTTTGTCACCCAGCAGGGCCATGCCCATCGCGCGGGCGTGGCCGGCCAGCCGCGGCAGGAACCAGCTGCCGCCGGAGTCAGGGACTAATCCCAGACGGCAGAACGACTGAATGAAGCTGGCATTGTCGGCGGCGATGACGATATCGCACGCCAGGGCCAGCGCAGCGCCGGCGCCGGCCGCCACGCCGTTGACCGCGCACACCACCGGCTTCGGCAGGGCGGTCAGGCGACGGATCAGGGGGTTGTAGAAACGTTCGACCGATAGGCCGAGATCCGGCGCCTGTTGATCGGCGCTGACGTTGCGATCGTTGAGATCCTGCCCGGCGCAGAAACCGCGCCCAGCGCCGGCGATCAGCAGGCAGCGCACGCTGTCGTCGCGCTCGGCTTGCGTCAGCGCTTCGCTCAGTTGGCGATGCATCTCATCGTTAAAGCTGTTGAGCCGATCCGGCCGGTTGAGGGTCAGCGTCAACACGCCGGCGTCGAGATGGCTGAGAATCAATGCGTTATCCATAAATCAGCGCCCCTGATAGTTTGGCGTACGTTTTTCGAAAAAGGCGGCGATGCCTTCGCGGCGATCGTCGGTGGCGGCCAGGGTGACGAACTGCTGACGCTCCATCGCCAGCCCCTGGCTGAGGCCGGTTTCCTCGGCCTGTTTCAGCGCCTGTTTGGCGGCGCGCAGCGCCAGCGGCGCCTGACGGCTGATGCGATCGGCAATCTGCTGCGTGCGTTCCAGCGTCAGGGCATCGACGCACACTTCGCCGATCAGGCCGGCCTGCAGCGCGGTGCGGGCGTCGATGGGCTCGCCGGTCAGCACCATCTGGCTGGCGCGCGACTTGCCGACGCAGCGGATCAGGCGCTGGGTGCCTCCGGCGCCCGGCATCAGGCCGAGGGTGATCTCCGGCAGGCCGAAGCGGGCGCTTTCGCCGCCGATGACGATGTCGCAGGCCAGCGCCAGCTCGCAGCCGGCGCCCAGGGCATAACCATTCACCGCCGCCAGCAGCGGCTTGCTGAACTGCGCCAGACGCTGCCACAGCTGCGGACGGCGATCCGCCAGCGCGGCCGGCAGATCCTGCTGTTGCAATTCGCGCAGATCGGCGCCGGCGGCGAAGAAGCGCGCCGCACCGGCGATCACCACGGCGCCCACGCCGCTGTCGGCGTCGGCCTGCTCCAGCCGTGCAACCAGCTGTTCCAGGCACGGCGTGCTCAGGGCGTTGCGCGCCTCCGGGCGATGCAGCGTCAGCGTGACCACGCGGTGCTGCTGCTGATGCAAAATAAAGGGGGTGTCCATCGCGGCTCCTAGACGTCGAAGTCCAATACCACGCCGTCGCCTTTCGGCCACGACTGGCAGCTCAATACGTAGCCCGCAGCCAGCTGATCCGGCTCCAGGCTATAGTTGACGCCCATCTCCACCTGGCCGGCCTTCAGACGGCATTTGCAGGTGGCGCAGACGCCGCCTTTGCAGGCGTAGGGCAGGTCGGCGCCCTGGCGCAGCGCGGCGTCGAGAATGCTGTCGTCCTGTTCGCCGATCTCGATATCCAACCGGCGGCCGTCGAGCAGGATCGCCACCCGGGTGGCGTTGCGATCGCCGCTGTGGCGCGGGCGGGCGGCCAAGCCGCTGGTGTTGAAGCGCTCGCTGTGGATGTGTTTGGCCGGGACGCCGGCCTGTTCCAGCACGGTTTGCGCGTCGTCCATCATCGATTCCGGCCCGCAGATAAAGGCGTGGTCATAGTCGCGGAAATCCAGCAGCGCGCCGCCGATCGCCGCGAGGCGTTCGCGGTCGATACGGCCGCTGAGCAGCGGGCTGTCGAGACTTTCCTGGCTGAACAGGTACAGCGGCTGAAAACGCTGCGGGTAGCGGTTTTTCAGATCCGACAGCGCCTCTTTGAACATCATCGAACGGCTGTTGCGGTTGCCGTAGATCAGGGTGAAGCTGCTGCCCGGTTCGAGCAGCAGCGTCGCCTTGATGATCGACAGCATCGGCGTGATGCCGGAGCCGGCGGCGATCGCCAGGTAGTTGCCGTGGCGCTCTGCCTGCGGCTGGTAGCCGAAGCGCCCCTGCGGCACCATCACCTCCAGCGCGTCGCCGACCTTCAACATGCGGTTGACGAAGCCGGAAAAGCGCCCCTGGTCAATCGCCTTCACGCCGATCTGCAGCAGGCCTTCCTGCGGTGAACTGCAGATGGAATAGCAACGCCGCAGCTCTTCGCCGTTGACCAACGCCTTGAGCGTCAGGTGCTGGCCGGGGGTATAACGGTATTGGTTTTGCAGCTCTTCGGGCACCCGCAGGGTGATGGCTACGGCGTCCGGCGTTTCGCGCTCGATGGCGGCGACGTTCAGGCGATGAAAGACCGTCATGGTGTCAGCGCTCCTATATGCATTTGAAATAATCGAACGGTTCCCGGCAGTCGCAGCAGCGGTACAGCGCTTTACAGGCGGTGGAGCCGAACTCGCTGATCTTCTCGCTGTGGGTGCTGCCGCAGCGCGGGCAGGCTACCGGGCCGTGGGCGTGTGGCCGATCGCAGGTGTGGCCCTGCGGGGGCGCTACGCCGTATTGCCGCAGCCGTTCGCGGGCGTCGGCGTTCATCCAGTCGGTGGTCCAGGCCGGGCTGAGGCGAATGTCCACCTGCACCGGGCTGAAGCCGGCGGCCGCCAGCCGCTGCTCGATGGCGTTGAGCAGAAATTCGGTGGCCGGGCAGCCGGAATAGGTTGGAGTGAAGGTCACGCGCCAGCCCGCGCCGTCGCGCGCCACGTCGCGCACCATGCCCAAATCGGTGATCGACAGCACCGGCAGCTCGGGATCGCTGATCTGCTGCAGGCAGTGCCAAATCTGCGGAATTTCGGCGGGTTGCAAACGGGTGACGTTCATCGCGGCCTCCTACCATTGCCCGTTTGGATAGGCGCGCTGCAGGAACTGCATCTCCGCCAGCAGCGGGCCGAGGTGTTCGCTGTGCCGGCCTTGCTTGCCGCCGTGCCGGAACGCCTGCTCGGCAGGCAGCGCCAGCGTCGCCTGGCGCAGCGTTTCTTCCACCTGCGCTTGCCAGAGGGCCTGCAGTTCGCGGGGATCGACGGCGATGCCTTGTTCCGCCAGTTCCAGCTCCAGCGCGTCGGCGTGGAACAGCTCGGCGGTGAAGCGCCACAGGTTATCCAGCGATTGCTGGATCTTGCGGTGGCTGACGTCGTTGCCGTCGCCGAGGCGGATCATCCAGCCGTGGCTGAAGCGCAGGTGGTAATCGGCCTCCTTCAGCGATTTGGCGGCGATGGCGGCGATCTGCGCATCGCGGCTGCAGCTCAGCGCCTGGTGCAGCTGTACGTGGTAGGCATCGAGCAGGAACTGACGCACCAGCGTGTCGTTGAAACCGCCGTTCGGCTGCTCCGCCAACAGCAGGTTATGAAACTGGCGCTCGTCGCGCCCGAAGGCCAGGCTGTCTTCGCTGCAGGGCGGGCCGGCCAGTTCGGCGGCGTAGCCCAGGAAGTTGCGCGCCTGGCCGAGCAGATCGAGCCCGATGTTGGCCAGCGCCAGATCGATTTCCAGCTCGGGCGCGTGGCCGCACCAGGCGCACAGGCGCTGGGCGAGGATCAGTGGCGTGTCGCCCTGGCGGAGTAAATAGCTGATGCGCGGATCGTTAACCGTCATGGTCGCCTCTACATGTTCTTGATGCCGTCGGGAATGGTGTAAAACGTCGGATGACGGTAGATCTTGTCTTCGGACGGATCGAAGAACGCGCCGCGATCTTCCGGCTGCGAGGCGATCAGATGGCGCGACTGCACCACCCAGATCGAGCAACCTTCGTTGCGGCGCGTGTAGGCGTCGCGGGCGTTTTCCAGCGCCATTTGGTCGTCGGCGGCGTGCAGGCTGCCGACGTGGCGATGCGCCAGCCCTTGTTTGCTGCGAATAAACACTTCATACAGCGGCCATTCAACGTGGCTCATGATCTCGGTTCCTTATGTTGGCTATGCGGCGGAGGCGGCGTTTTTCGCGGCGTGGGCCATGGCGCCGTCGCGCACCCAGGCGCCGTCTTCCCAGGCGCGGCGTTTGGCCTGCAGGCGTTCGTGGTTGCATTGGCCGCGCCCTTTGATCACCTCATGCAGCTCGCTCCAGTCGATTTCGCCGAAGCGATAGTGGCCGGCGGCGGCGTCCCAGCGCAGCTCCGGATCCGGCGCCGTCATGCCCAGCGCTTCAAGCTGCGGCACGGTGTTGTCGACGAACTTCTGCCGCAGCTCATCGTTGCTGTGGCGTTTGATCTTCCACGCCATGCTCTGGGCGCTGTGGGGGGAGTCGGCGTCGCTCGGGCCGAACATCATCAGCACCGGCCACCAGAAGCGATCGATGGCGTCCTGCAACATGGCGCGCTGCGTGTCGCTGCCGTTGGCCATCGCCATCACCGCCTCGTAGCCCTGGCGCTGGTGGAAGCTTTCCTCTTTGCAGATTTTCACCATCGCCCGCGCATAGGGGCCGTAGGACGCGCGGCACAGCGCCACCTGGTTGACGATGGCGGCGCCGTCGACCAGCCAGCCGATCACGCCGATATCCGCCCAGTTGAGCGTGGGGTAATTGAAGATAGAGGAGTACTTCATCTTGCCGTCGAGCATCTTTTGGTAGATGTCCTGGCGCGAACAGCCGAGGGTTTCGGCGGCGCTGTAGAGGTACAGACCGTGGCCGGCCTCATCTTGCACTTTGGCCAGCAGCACCGCTTTGCGGCGCAGCGTGGGGGCGCGCGTCAGCCAGTTGGCTTCCGGCAGCATGCCGATGACTTCCGAGTGGGCGTGTTGGCCAATCTGCCGAATCAGGTTCTGACGGTAGGCGTCCGGCATCCAGTCTTTGGCCTCAATGGCGATATCCGCCGCGATCTTGTCGTCGAAATGCTGCTGATACTGTGCGTCAGTTGTCATGCTTGCCTCTTGGTGATTCGTGTTTCTCACAGTAAACATAAAAATGTGAATCACTTTAACTAACCATAAGGCTACAAACTGATAACAAAAAGATCAAACGTAATTAATGTGGTTTTGCGAGGTTACTCACAAGGTTATTCGTTATTTTGTTGATTTTATTTGATAAATAAAGTGATTAATTACTTGTTTATGGCAGGTTAAACGGTCTGAAAACGCCTTTTGTTCTCTTTTTGTTAAAATTTGATTTGGCCTCGACTGGCATTTATATGATACGTAATTAAGCTGTATGGTGAAAATTTATGAATTTCGGAGGGCACATGCAGCAGTTACACAGTTATCTTTCTGGCGCCTGGGTGTACGGGCAGGGAGAGGCGCGCGAAATCCGCCACGCGGTGACCGGCGAAGCGCTGTACCAGGTCTGCTCCGACGGCCTGCCGTTGGCGGCGAGCCTGGACTATGCCCGCAGCCGCGGCGGCCCGGCGCTGGCGCACATGACGTTCCAGCAGCGCGCCCAGATGCTGAAAGCGGTAGCCAAACACCTGCTGGCGCATAAAGAGGCGCTGTATCAGATTTCCTATCAAACCGGGGCGACGCGCAGCGACGGCTGGGTCGATATCGAGGGCGGCATCGCCACGCTGTTCGCCTATGCCGGCATGGCCGGCCGCGATCTGCCGGACGATACCCTGTGGCCGGAAGACGAGCTGATCCCATTGTCGAAACAGGCGCAGTTCGCCGCCCGCCACGTGCTCACTTCACGCCCCGGCGTGGCGCTGCACATCAACGCCTTCAACTTCCCGTGCTGGGGCATGCTGGAGAAACTGGCGCCGACCTGGCTGGCGGGCATGCCGGCCATCATCAAGCCGGCTACCGCCACCGCGCAGCTGACGCAGGCGATGGTCAGGCTGATCGTCGATAGCGGCCTGGTGCCGGAAGGGGCGCTGCAGCTGGTTTGCGGCGGCGTCGGCGACATGTTTGCGCACCTGGATTACCAGGATGCGGTGACTTTCACCGGTTCGGCGCAGACCGGGCAGCGGCTGCGGGCACACCCGCGCCTGCTGGAGAAATCGATCGCGTTCACCATGGAGGCGGATTCGCTCAACTGCTGCGTGCTGGCAGAAGACGTGACGCCGGAAATGCCCGAGTTTGCGCTGTTCATCAAAGAAGTGTGCCGTGAAATGACCGCCAAGGCGGGGCAGAAATGCACCGCGATCCGCCGCATCATCGTGCCGGCGGCGCAGGTGGCGGCGGTGCGTCAGGCCTTGCTGCAGCGCCTGGCGGGGGTGACGGTGGGCGACCCGCAGCTGGAGCAGGTGCGCATGGGGGCGTTGGTCAGCCACGAGCAGCGTGATGATGTGCAAAGCAAGGTGGAGTTCCTGCTGCGCAACGGCTGCGAACCGCTCTGTGGCGCGGCGCTGGATAAGCTGGAGGTGCTGGGCGACGGCGCGCGCGGCGGGGCGTTTTATCCGCCGACCCTGCTGTATTGCGCCGATCCGTTCACCCATCAGGCGGTGCACGGCACCGAGGCCTTCGGCCCGGTGGCGACGCTGATGCCGTATGCGGATACCGAACAGGCGATCGCGCTGGCGTTGCTGGGGCAGGGCAGCCTGGCGGGCTCGCTGGTGACCGCCGATCCGGCATTGGCCACGCGCTTCATTCGCGCGGCGGCCTGCGCCCACGGCCGCATGTTGATTTTGGATGAGCAGGCGGCGGCGGAGTCCACCGGCCACGGTTCGCCGCTGCCGATGCTGGTACACGGCGGCCCGGGACGCGCCGGCGGCGGTGAAGAGCTGGGCGGGCTGCGCGCGGTGAAACACTATATGCAGCGCACGGCGATTCAGGGCAGCCCGGCGATGCTGGCGGCCATCGGCGGCGAATGGGTGCGCGGCGCGCCGGTCGCCGAGCATCCGGTGCATCCGTTCCGGAAATACTTCGAGCAGCTGCAGCTGGGCGATAGCCTGTTGACCGCGCGCCGCACCGTGACCGAAGCGGATATCGTCAACTTCGCCTGCCTGAGCGGCGACCATTTCTACGCGCACATGGACAAGATCGGCGCCGCCGACTCGCTGTTCGGCGAGCGGGTGGCGCACGGTTACTTTGTGGTGTCCGCCGCGGCCGGGCTGTTTGTCGACGCCGCCGTCGGGCCGGTGATCGCCAACTACGGCATGGAAAATTTGCGCTTTATCGAGCCGGTGAAGATCGGCGATACCATTCAGGTGCGGTTGACCTGCAAAAAGAAAATCCGCAAGCCGCAGAAAACCGCCGAAGATCGCCCGCACGGCGTGGTGGTGTGGGATGTGCAGGTGTTGAATCAGCAACAGCAGCCGGTGGCGCTGTACAGCATTCTGACGCTGGTGGCGCGCCAACAGGGGGACTTCGAAGCGTGATGCGCGTTTGCCGCCGCCGGTCCCCGGCGGCGGCAAATCATTCAGATCAGCGGCTGACCGCGCAGCTGTTCAAGCACTTTCAGCGGTGAACGCTGCGGATCCTGCATCTTATTCACCGGCAGCAGGAAGGTCTGTTCCAGCATAAACTGGCCGCCCATCGCGGCATGCGGCGTTTGATCAGAGAAGCAAATCCAGCTGCTGCCCGGCGGGAACGTCAGCGCCAGCTGCGGCCCCCGTTGCTGATAATCGCCGTCGGCCTTCATGGCGTCATGCAACTGCAGCATCAGGTGGTCATAATGGCTGCGGCGGGTTTTGGTGATGCGCACCTGGTGCTGCAGCCAACTGCCGAAGGCGGAGTAGCGAGCGAGACGCGGCATAAAGCGTGCCGCCAGCTCAGGGAACGGCTCGCCGACCCGCCATTGGCGATGCTCGCCGTGCGGGTTGATGTTGGTGAAAATGCGCAGAATGCGTTCGCCGTAGTTCGGGCGTGACGGGAAGGCGTCAACGTGCAGCCGGCTGTCGTCTTTGCGCCAGGAACTGGCCGCCCGCCAGGCGGAAACCGGATGTAAACGCAGGCTGCCGGTCGGGTGGTGCAGCGCCTCCTGATATTCGGGCAACAGCCCGGCGATCAGCTGGCGGCTGGATTGGTAATAGCGTTCCAGCAATTGCTGAACCTGCTGCCGGCGTTCCGCGGCGGCGACGCCGCTCAGCTTGCCGAACAGCGGCTGGTAGCTGATGTTTTTGCGCTTCGGGTCGACCAATGTCGGATCCAGCAGCGGCATTTCCTGTTCAGACAGGGTGAAGGCCAGTTCGGGCAGAAACAGCACCTTGCCCTGTTCCAGTTCGCTGACCGCGCTGGATGCTTCCGCTGCCGCCCATTGTCGTAACGGCAGCGTCAGGACGGCCTGTTCGTGCATAATATCGCCAGTAGGCATGAGATCTCCTTGCAAATCTATATCGCTTTATTCCTGCCTCTCAGGTTGCCGCGTGATTGGCTGCACTGGCTTGCGCAGTGGCTGGCTGGAGCGGCGTCAGCAGGCCGCCCAATGGCAACGTGAAATTTGTGGGTTCTATTATGGCTGTATCAGCAGGGCGCAATGCGCCGAAGCGTGCGATGGCTTCCTGATAGATAGAATAATCCTGATAAGGGTATCACCGGCAATGCCAATGAAAAGTAAACGGGGTATAAACGAGGCGAGGTATAGGCACGAATAATCAAAAAAGGCACAAATTGCCTGCTGAATGGAGTTTTTTATCTTATTGAATTGTAATGAAAATAAATATACTGCTTATTATTTCCGTTATTTTATTCAGAGTGCAGGGTAAACCGGTGAAATAATGTTTCGTGAGGGAACTACTTCATTTTTCTGGCGAATAAATCGGGCCGCCAAATCTTGGTGACCCGATTATTGGTTAAGCGCCGTAAATGCAGTTTTTGCCTTTTTTCTTGGCCTGATACAACGCACTGTCCGCCTCATTGATAAAGCTGATCGGCGTATCGTTATACATATGCGGCACTTTGGCGCAGATGCCGATGCTGATGGTAACGATGCCGTGCGGGTTGCCCTGATGCGGAATTTTCAGATCGCGCACCGCGTTGATAACGCGCTCGGCGAAAATCA
Organism: Serratia sp. SM04; assembly: GCF_040280225.1. Classification (NCBI taxonomy): domain Bacteria; kingdom Pseudomonadati; phylum Pseudomonadota; class Gammaproteobacteria; order Enterobacterales; family Yersiniaceae; genus Serratia; species Serratia sp. SM04. The sequence goes on from NZ_JBEOQT010000021.1 coordinate 885,547, forward strand.
GTGCGCCTTGCACGTCGGTATCCGGCAGGATAATCCCCATCTCTTCGCCGCCGTAGCGCGCCAGGACGTCGTTGCTGCGGCAGGCCAACCCTTTGAGCGTTTGGCCGATCTGCTGCAGGCACTGGTCACCGGCGACGTGGCCGTAGCTGTCGTTGTACTGTTTGAAATAGTCGATATCCAGCATCAGCAGCGCCACGCTGCGGTAGTTGCGCGAAGCCCGCGCCAGCTCGTTCTTCAGCGCGATATCAAACTGGCGGCGGTTGGCCAGCCCGGTCAGGCCGTCCAGCAGCGCCAGCTCTTCGAGCATCTGGTTGATGCTGGTCAACTGATCGCGGGTGCGCATCAGCTCGGCTTCGGTTTGCATGCTGTGCTTGATTTGCCGCAGCAGCACCATGCCCATCGCCAACAGGATCATCAGCAGCGAGAGGCCACCGGCGGCGAACAGACCGGCGTCGGTGCGCCAGTCCGCCAGCGCGTCGCGTTTCGACAACCCGGCGGCGATCACCAGCGGAAAGCGGTTGACCCGCGAATAGCCGTAGATGCGCTCCACTTTGTCGTACAGCGAGGTGATGGTGGCGTTACCGAATTCCGAATGCGGCAAAATTTCGCTGAACAGCACGCCCTTGGCGATGTTTTTACCGATCGACGCCGCCGAGTAAGGGCGGCGGTAAAGGATAGTGCCGTCCGCCAGCAGCAGGTTCAGTGAGGCGTCGGTATTGAGGGCGAAGCTGTCGTAAAACTGGCGGAAATAATCGACGTACAGCGTCGCCAGCACCACGCCGCCAAAGCTGCCGTCTGGGTTGTTGAAACGCCGCGAAACGGGAATGATCAGATCGCCGGTGGTGCGGCTGCGGATCACCTTGCCGATGTACAGGCCGCCGCCGTCGCGGTTTTGATGGTATTTGAAGTAATCGCGATCGGCGTTGTTGGCGTTCTTGATGAATTTGCCCGAGGAGGTCGCCAGCCAGCGGCCGCGCGCATCGTAGAGAAACAGCCCGTGCAGCTGCGGCAGGTTGCCGACCTGCGTCTGCATGACGCGCTGCAGCCGCGTCAGCTGCGCTGGGCCCAACCCGTCGGTTTGGAGACGTTCGGTCAGATCGAGCAGGTTGCCGTCCACCTGCATGAAAGTATCGTCGGCATGCTGCGCCAGCGAGCGGGCGAGGTTGGCGGATTCATGCTCGGCGCTGCGCAGATCGCGCTGATGCGCGTTCCAGATTTGCCAGCTGTTAAAGAGGATCAGCGTGGCGGCAACGATGATGACAAACACGCCGGCCTGAAATAATAATGGGGAGCTTTTAACGCTGCGCGCCGGCACGGCATCCTGTATGGGTTGCTGCTGAGTCATGTCACCCTTGTTGTTTGATTACTATTCAATTTGAGTTAAGAGCAATCTTATATTTTATGCATAAATGCGCCAGACCTCTAGCCCTTAACGTGGCGATAGCGAGAAAGGGCATTTGCACCCCGTATCAGCGGCGGGGTGAACACTGTGGAGTGAAAGAGCCATGTCGGATTACATCATTATCGCTTTACTGACGCTGGCGGTGTATTACCCCCTTACGCTGGGGACGCTGGCGGTGATGATGTACTTCGCCTGGCGGCGGCGCCGGTCGCCCTATTGGCGGTTGGGATTGGCGCTGTTGGCGCTGCTGTTCGTGCTGTTCGCCAAGGCGGCGTATGACTGGCACCGCTATGGCTAGCGGCGCCATGACGGGTTATTCGACGTTAATCATCCAGTTGACGCCGAATTTGTCGGTCAGCATGCCAAAGCCTTTGGCCCAAAAGGTGGCTTGGTAAGGCATCGTCACCTGGCCGCCCTGCGCCAGATTGTCGAACAGTTTGCGTCCTTGTTCCGCATCGCTGGGGTTCAGCGACAGCGAGAAGCCTTTATGAGAAGCGCCGCCGCCGTCATCTTGCGGGCAGCCGTCGGAGGCCATCAGTACGCCGTCGCCGATCAGCAGGCGCGCATGCATGATCGCCTCCGGATTGACGTCCTGCGGCCCGTCTTGCCGGGCTTCTTCGGGCATGTCTTTATAGCGCATGACCATTTCAATTTTGGCATTCAACTGCTGTTCGTAGAAGTTAATCGCTTGCTCACAGTTACCGCTGAAAAACAGATAGGGTTGTACCAGCATGACATTGACCTCGGTTGTGGCTCGACAGGCAACGACCGGCCCTCGGGCAGGAAGAAATGGTTGCTGGCGGCAATAATTGCCGTCGGTGACTTATTAGTGTAGTTCCCCTGGCGCAGAATGCTTGTGCGAGGTGAGTGCGCCTTCGCCGCCGGCATGACGGGCGAAGGCGCAAGGGCGGTCAATACAGCGACGGCTCGCCGGCTGGGCGGGTTTTAAAGCGGCGGTGCAGCCACATGTACTGATCGGGGGCCAGCAGCACCTGTTCTTCCACCACGCGGTTCATCTTGGCCGCCGCGCGCGTTTCATCATCCAGCGGGAAGTCCGTCAACGGCGGCTGCACGATCAGCTCATAGCCCTGAGCATCTGGCAGGCGGCGCGGCACGAAAGGCACGATCGACGGCCGCCCCATGCGCGCCAGGATAAAGGTTCCGGTGGTCGTGGCGGCGTTTTCCACGGCGAAGAGCGGCGCGAACACGCTGCTTTGCGGGCCGTAATCGTGATCCGGCGCGTACCACAGGATTTCGCCCTGTTTCAGGTTGCGGATCATGCCTTTGATATCTTTACGATCGAGCATGAATTTATTCGAGCGCAGCCGGCCGCGTGTTTGTACCCACTCCATCAGCCTGTTGTTGTGCGGGCGATGCACGCCGATGCCGGGGTTTTGCATGCCGAAAATGCGCGCGCCCAGTTCCAGCGTCAGAAAATGCAGACCGATCAGCAGAACGCCTTTGCCGCCCTGACGCGCCAGCCGCATGTTTTCCATGCCGCTCACCTTGAACCAGCGGGCGATGCGCCAGTCGGGCCAGAACCAGGCCATGCCGACTTCGAACAGGCCCATACCGACGGACTCAAAATTTTTGACGATCAGCGCCTCGCGCTCGGCGGCGGGCATCGCGGGGAAGCAGAGCTCTAAATTGCGGCGCGCTATTTTTACCCGGCGTTTCATCAGGCGCATGGCTATTCTGCCAAGGCCGTGTCCGAGTCGATAAATGAGCGGGTAGGGCAGTAATACCAAGAGATAGAGTATTCCCAGCCCTATCCACAGCAACCAATAACGAGGGCGCAAGAATTCGCGCTCAAAGCGTTGGTTAGAAAGCATTTTTCCTGTTATTCCTTGTCTTTTCCAATGGGACCTTAACCCAAATTTTCATAGGGCGAATGGTAGAACATTCTGAGCTAAATAGGATTTTCCATTAATGCTTTTTTACGCTTTAGTTAAGCGCAGGCGAAAAACGGGGAGAGATAGGATTTTTACCGAGGGAATGGCGGATATTTTCCGCTATTTCAAACGACTGGCGAAATTGAAAAATAAAGACACAATTAAGCGCATCGCAAAAGTGACAACTGCTATGTAACCTTAATGAAACAATAACGCGGCGGAACCGTCCCAAACGGCGGCCAGTGCGTACAGTAGCGCGAGAATCAGGACAAAAGGGGCATTGAACATCGGCGTTTCCTCCAGGAGGATTTGTTTAAAGTTTAGCCTCGCGAGATGACAGCAGGATGAAATTAGATCGTTTTTTGTACTGTGAAATTCAGACGGACGGAAATGGGTAAACCGCTGATTTTTTACTATAGTCATAGTGTGAAGTTATGCGTTTGTCGCCGTACGCCTCTGCATTGAGCGGCAGCGGGCAGGTTGCCCAGAGCAAGATCGTGGAGCGGACGGCGCCTGGCGCGAAACATGTGACGAGATTCTCAGAGGGTTGGTCTGTAAGGATTTGACATGTCATATGAAAATGACGATCTAAACGGTGTTGAGCAACCGAGCGACTACGTGAAAACCACCGCCTGCGAAGTGCGCAGCGGCGTAAAGGCAGCGCTCGAGCAATCATGTGCCTGCATCAAGGATAACCCTTGGGCGGGGATAGGCGCCGGCGCCGTCGTGGGCCTGGTAATAGGATTTCTGTTAGGCAAAAGGTAATAGGGAGAGTAAAGATGGGCATCATTTCCTGGATCATTTTTGGTTTAATCGCCGGTATCCTGGCCAAGTGGATTATGCCGGGCAAAGACGGCGGCGGCTTTATTGTGACCGTTATATTGGGGGTCGTGGGCGCCGTAGTCGGCGGCTATATCAGCACCTTCTTCGGTATGGGCCGCGTTGACGGTTTTAACCTGGGCAGCTTTGTGGTGGCAGTAATCGGCGCCCTGGTGGTGCTTTTTGTCTACAGGAAGATCAAAGGCTAAGCAGCCATTGCTCAACAGGGTCGCCGCGGCGGCCCTTTTTCGTGAAATCAATCCGGCTGTGCGGCGCGGGCCGCAGCGGCTGAAAGGGGAATATCATGGGTCTGTTCGATAGCGTATTGGGTAACATTCTGGGCGGCGGCGCCAACGGCAAAGGCATCGACTACATCGCCATTATGCAGTGGGTCGAGCAACAAGGCGGCCTGCAGGCCATTTTGGACAAATTCCGTCAGGGGCAGTTCGGCGATATCGTCGGTTCCTGGCTCGGCAATGGCGAAAATCAGCCGATTACCGGCGATCACGTACAGCAGGCGTTGGGTAGCGACGCCATCAACCAACTGGCTGAAAAGCTGGGTATCGATCCGGCTCAGGCGTCCAGCACCATTGCACAGTTCTTGCCAACGGTCACCGATGCCGCCTCGCCAAACGGTGAAGTGCAGCAAGACAGCAACGAGCTGGGCGACATGGTCGGTAAACTGTTCAAATAATGATTAGGCTCCCGGCGTCTGGCCGGGGGCATTCACTCCGCTGATCCCCTCGATCGTCGTCAACGCCTGCTGCAGATGCACCACCCAGGCGCGCACTTTCTCCGGAATAAAACGCAAGGCGGGATAGACCGCGTGCAGCGCCATGGGCGGGTAGCGGTATTCCGGCAAAACGGGCACCAGCGCCCCTGACGCCAGCTGTTCGGCGATTAAAGGCCGTTGAGCGCCGCCGATGCCGGCCCCAGCCTCAATGGCGGCCAGCAGCGATAGCGTATTGTTGGCGCGGAACGTGGGCCGCAGAGCAACCGTCTCGGGGCCGTGCGGGCCGAACAGGGTGAGCGTATCGCCGTCGTTCAGGCCGCTGTAACGAATGTGCGCATGTTTCGCCAACTCCGCCGGGGAACGCGGCGCGCCATGCCTGGCCAGATAGGCCGGTGACGCCACCAGCAGGCGCTGCAGCTCGCCCAAACGTTTCGCCACCATGCCGGGCGCATGCAGTTCACCGAAACGCAGCGCCACGTCGATGCCTTCGCCGATCACGTCGGCGAGGCGATCGTCCAGCAGCAGCTCGATGGCGAGGTTCGGATGACGCTGCTGGAAAGCGATGGCCAGCGGTGTGACGTGCAACTGCCCGAACCCGGTCGGGGCGTGAATGCGCAGATTGCCCTGCAACTGGTGGCGCTGGCCGTGCAGCGCCTCTTCCGCTTCGTCGACCGCCGCCAGAATCGGTTTGAGGCGCTGATAATAACCGCTGCCGGCATCGGTCAGGGTGACCGCCCGGGTGCTGCGAAACAGCAGTTGGGCCCCCAGTTGCTGCTCCAGGGCAGCGATTTGCTGACTGACCGCCGGCTGCGTCAAACGCAGATCGCGAGCGGCGGCCGACAGGCTGCCCAGTTCCGCCACCCGCATAAAGGTTTTCATTGCGTTCAGTTTATCCATGTCGATCTTGCCTATAGATTTTTCTTATAAGTGTTAGTGCTAATTCGGCTCTACCGCAAGCATCGCTAATCAATAACACTCAGGGCATCGACAACCTGAGGAGTGGCAAGATGAATGCAAAGCGACAGGCATTGGTGATCGGCGCCAATGGCGTGATTGGGCGCCGATTGATTGAGGAGCTGACCGGCCAGGGCTGGCAAGTGGTGGGCGTCTCGCGCCGGGGTGGGCAACCGGCGCCGGGGGTGCGCCACCTGCAGGTTGATCTGCTGGATGCGGCGGCGACGCGCGACGCGCTGCGGCCGCTGAGCGCGATTAGCCACGTTTTCTATGCCGCCTATCAGGATGCGCCGGACTGGGCGGGGCTGGTGGCGCCGAACCTGCAGATGTTGCAACACGTTGTCGAGGGGTTGGAGCCGACCGCACCGGCGTTGGAGCACATCAGTCTGATGCAGGGCTATAAGGTGTATGGCGCGCATTTGGGGCCTTTTAAAACGCCGGCGCGCGAAAGCGACGCCGGGCATATGCCGCCGGAGTTTAACGTGGCGCAGCAACAGTATCTGGCGCAGCGGCAGGCCGGCAAGCGCTGGCGCTGGAGCGCCATTCGCCCGAGCGTGGTGGGGGGCTTCTCCCTCGGCAATCCGATGAATCTGGCGTTAAGCATCGCGGTTTACGCGTCGATCAGCAAAGTGCTCGGGTTGCCGCTGCGCTTCCCCGGTAAACCGGGCGCTTACCACAGCCTGCTGGAAATGACCGACGCCGGGCTGTTGGCGCGCGCCACGCTGTGGGCGGCGACCGAGCCGGCGGCGGCCAATCAGGCGTTTAATATCAACAACGGCGATCTGTTTCGTTGGAGCGAGATGTGGCCGAAAATCGCCGCTTACTTTGGGCTGGAATGTGCGCCGCCGCTGCCGATGCCGCTGGAGAGCATGATGGCGGACAAAGCGCCGCTGTGGCGCGAGCTGGTGCAGCGGCACCAATTGGCCGAACCGGACTATCGCGCGGTGGCCGGCTGGCGCTTCGCCGATTTCGTCTTTTCCTGGGACTATGACATGTTCGCGGACGGCAGCAAGGCGCGGCGCTTCGGTTTCCATCAGTTCGTCGAAACCGAAGCCATGTTTTTCTCGCTGTTCGATGAGTTCCGCCGTCGCGGCATCATCCCCTGAGCGTGGCATCGGTTTCCCCGCAGCACCGGCCGCGGGGAATGAGGTCAGAACGTCAGCATGATCTTGCCGATGTGCTCGCTGGACTCCATCAGCGCATGCGCGGCGGCGGCCTGCTCAAGCGGGAAGGTTTTAAAAATTTGCGGCTTCAGCACGCCGCGCTCCAGCAGCGGCCAAACCTTCTCGCGCAGCTCGGCGGCGATCTGCGCTTTGTCCGCCACGCTGCGCGAACGCAGCGTCGAACCGGTATGGGTCAGGCGTTTCAACAGCAGCGGCATCAGATTGAGCTCTTTCACCACGCCGTTTTGCGTGCCGATTTGCACGATGCGGCCTTCCATCGCCGCGGCCTGATAGTTTTTGGCTACATAATCGCCGGCGATCAGGTCGACGATAACGTCGGCGCCTTTACCGTTGGTGGCGTCTTTGGTGCGTGCGACAAAGTCTTCGCTGCGGTAATTAATCGCCACGTCGGCGCCCAGCGCCAGGCTGGCCTGACGTTTCTCTTCGGAGCCGACGGTGGTGATCACCTGGGCGCAGAAGGCCTTCGCCAGCATGGTGGCGACCGTGCCGATGCCGGAGGTGCCGCCATGGATCAACACGGTCTCGCCGGCCTTGAGGTGGCCGCGCTGGAACACGTTGACCCAGACGGTAAAGAAGGTTTCCGGCAGCGCGGCGGCCTCGGTCAGGCTCAGGCCCGCCGGAACGGGCAGCGCATTGCTTTCATGCACGGTGCAGTATTCGGCATAGCCGCCGCCGGCGATGAGGGCGCAAACCCGATCGCCGGGCGCGAAGCGGGTCACACCTTCCCCGGTGGCCACCACTTCGCCGGCAATTTCCAGGCCGGGGATATCCGAGGCGCCGGGCGGCGGCGCATAGTTCCCCTGGCGCTGCAGCACGTCGGGGCGGTTAACGCCGGCGGCGGCGATTTTCACCAGAAGTTGGCCCGCTTGCGGAACCGGCACCGGGCGTTCAGCGACGACCAGAACCTCGGGGGCGCCCGGCTGGCTGATTTCAATCGCTTTCATCGTGCCGGGCAGCGCTGCATTTGTTGACATGGTCACTCTCCTCATCGTGGCGGACGTGGCTATCGGGCGAAACGTCCGCAATAAAGTCTGCTGTTAGCTTAGCGAAATCGAATGAGGCGCGCGTGGTCGAATAGAGCGGTTTTGCGAGGAAGGGGCGAAGCCGCCGCGATGGGCGGCAGGGCATCAATCGTTAGGGGGGATGCGGAACCCTTTCAACGAGACGATGAAGTGGTCTTTTCCTTTGGAGATCTTGGCGCCTTTATCGCACCACAGGCTGGCAAGCTGGAAGAAGTCGTCGCTGCCGATATCGTAGGCCAGTTCGATTTTCTTGGCGGTGCCGGCGCGGATGAGTTTTTCTGCTTCCTGATGGTTTGCAGCTTTAATTATGGTCATGGGCGAAATCCTTGGTGTTAAGCCAGAGCGGATAAACGCGAATAATCATATGGCCATAGTGTGACAATTTTGTGATGAAAGCATGACAGCCCGCGAAGGCGCGGCGTGCGTTGTGCCGGGCCTTCGCGGTGAAAGCGCGTTGTCGGTTACCGATCGTACGGGCGGATGAGTGTGCTTTTTTTCTGAGATTTTAAATGTTTATAGAGGGCGAAGCCCGCAATGCCGGCCAAGACGGCCAAGAGGGCAAGGGATCCTGTGGCCATGAACGTTACCTCCGAATAAGAATGGCAAGGAGGCGTATTTGTGACATTGATCACTCTGCGGGGCAATGAGAGCAATCTGTAATCGGGAAGACGCTGTGAGGGCGAGGCAAAAAAAAAGCGCCTATAGGGAGGCGCATAAAGATTTGCAACACAGCTTGTTGTGTTCAACACCAGGAGGAGTGGTGAACTGACGCTATTTTATGCAGCGGCAAAGGCGGCTGATATAGGTATTACTCCGAAAGCGCCGCTACCACTCATAGCCCAACTGAATGTTGTAATCGGGATCCTGATTGGTGGAATAAGGATCGGACTGGCGGCGGCGATCGGTTTTCTTCACCGGGCCTTCATACGCGGGATAAGGTTTGGCGCGTGGTTTGCTGCAGCCTGGATGATCGCACTCGATATCGACGCGAAAACCGCTTTTATCTCTCGCCTCTGCCCAGGCAATCGGCGGTTTTTCCGCTTTGGGGGCCGGCCCCGGCTCCGGCGCAGTTTTGGGGGCGGGGGTGATGCTGGGTTCAGGCGGATGATAATTCAGCTCCAGCGCGCCCAACGGGGCGCTGCAAGCGGCAAAGGCCAGCAGAATGGCACTGGCGGCCGGCAATGTAAGCCATCTCGGCATGGTGACTCTCCCTGAATGATTTCGTCAGGCAACTATAAAACAGCAGAACGAGAATTACTATCATTTGCCTTGGGCGTTACGGGCGAGCCAGGCGGCGATTCCATCGGCAGACGGGGTCAAATCCTGTGCGTTTAGCCGAGATTAGCGCCCCATCGCGGCGAAAAAGGTTGCTATTGCCGCTCGCTCATGAGTTAATGATGTCGGCCTGTGGTACAGACCTATTTATGCACGACATTTTGAGTAAAGTAGTTCAAATTTAAAGCGTTATCCCGGATAGCCCTTCTCTGACGAATTTCCTTTCCAGTGCCTCCATAAGTAACTGATGACCGGCTACCTCGCCCATGGCGGCTTACATTTATTATTGAAGGAATTAGACATGTCTAACATGATCAAAGGTCAAGTGAAGTGGTTCAACGAAGCTAAAGGTTTTGGTTTCATCACCCCAGCAGACGGCAGCAAAGACGTATTCGTACACTTCTCTGCTATCCAGGATCAAGGCTTCAAGACCCTGGCTGAAGGCCAGAACGTACAGTTCTCTATCGAGAACGGTGCGAAAGGTCCATCTGCGGCTAACGTTACCGCTATCTAATTGGCGCCTGGCGCTGATTGAAAAAAACCCGCTGCGGCGGGTTTTTTTGTGTCTGAAATTCGGCGGTGCGAAAAAAAGCCCGCAAGTCTGCGGGCAAAAGTTCCTTGTTACTTCTTCATTTGCGAGCGCTTCTCTGGGGGGGAAACGCCTGAAGACAGGCTACGCGAGACCGGCTTAAGATTCTGCGGCCAAACCGTTAAGAAAGTGAAAATCCAGGCGGCTGCTACGCTGATAGCAGAGGCCGGCAGGGCTAGGGCGGTGTCCATCGCCCTCGGTTTTGTAATACACTGACGGCAATCGCAAATAATGGGGAATGGTATGCAGGTTAACGATCGAGTGACGGTAAAAACAGACGGCGGCCCGCGGCGTGAAGGCATCATTTTGGCCGTAGAGGTGTTCAACGAAGGCACCATGTATCTGGTTTCTCTTGACGACTACCCGGCGGGCGTATGGTTTTTTAATGAAATCGACAGCCGTGACGGCACGTTTGTGGAGCCCTGTCGCGAGCATGGGCAGTAACTTCGGCTAATCTCATTAATTTGCTAATGAAATTGTCCGTTTTGAGATTATTTCATAGCGGTAAGATTCTTTTTATCGATGACAAAAAAATACCCGTTGCGCTAGCGGGGGATAACGCAGCAGGTATTCTTTTAAGGGCGCCAGCATCTGATATCCAGATGACATTATCACCAGGTATTTAACGGCTGGCAAAACAGAGTGGGGGCGTTCTCTGTGGTTTAACGGCTATTGACAAATATTCCACTGGTCAAGGTATCGGTCAAACGAACAACGTGGTAAATGATCTGCTTGTTGTGCGTCTTTATTTTCCGCTTGATGTTTCCTTTGTGGGAAGAGACCGTTTTGGCCTTTATTTGCATCTGGTCTGATATCTGGATGGTGCCTTGACCGGACATCCACATGCGTAACATGTTCGATTCGGTCTGGCTCAGCGTTACCGGCGTTTGATCCAGAGAGGATTTCTCCGCCCGTAGGGACGTTCTCTCGAGATAGTGACTAAGTAGCTGATTCATAGTCTCTGGTTTGATGGATTTTGACGATATGATGACGTTCTTGCGAACATATAAATAATCGTCGAAATGTACGTTGGTAATGGCCATGAAGATGAAGAATAACGTATCCGGGTGCAGTGAAATCACCCGTTTTATTCGCTCGGTGGCGTTCGCTTCGTGGATGAAGCAGTCCTCGTTAATAAACACCAGGCTGGGATTCAACTTGCTGCATTTTTCGTGCAGGCTGTCAATGTCCTCGATGGCATTAATATGGCGTTTCTTCACGCCATGCGAAGTCAGATAGTCGGTTAATCCCAATCTGGTATAGCTACATGAATCCATGATGATCGTTGGCATATCGCACCCCCACTTAAATCCGTTTTACTGCGGTAATATGAGAAAAAGCCTAAAAAGCCGAAAGGCAAAATGGAGCAATAATTCAGTGTAGCGAGTGTTCTATCAATAAACACGACGTCACTCAATGATATTTTCATACTAAACTTATTAATTGCATGAATCTATAAGTTTGGCTTAAGTCAGAGCGATCTGCTGTTCGTCCAGCTTCGGCATGTTGAGCCTGATTTGCGCTTGGCGCCCGAGCCTGTCTGCATTGCTTGCCGTGAATCTGTTCATCATGTCACGAAACAAAATTTTAGTTTGCTAGGAAAAGTCTTAAAAAAAATTCATGTGTCGTTTTTTTGAGGTCTTTCAGTGCGTTTCTTGAGCGGTGAAAAAACACTCGCCCTGAATGCTTTGCATTTTTACATATAAAAATCATTATTTTGCGGTGTTTTTTGCTTTTCGCGCAAATGATAAGCACGCCTTTTTTATCATAACAACAAACAGAAGTTAACATTCTGGCTGGAATGTGTAGCTTAATTGTTGCTATAAATCACCGTTTTACAATGAGTTATCTGGATATTTATTTCACATGAAATAGTTTTCGTGAATGTTTAACGGTGATTGAGTGATTTTTCTAAACTATCATCCTGCTGCCCGATCCCCGGGGAGGAATGGCAGGTCGGAGTTGTCTCTGGCCCGCGTTGGTTTTAACTTGCCTCTCCACCTTTCAAAAAACAGGATGCCGCGGTGAGACGGAATCAGTATGGGCAGCCGATAGGTGAAGCCCTCCCTCATTGGCAGCCGGCAGGCATGCCCGGCCACACGCCACTGCAAGGGCGGTTTTGCCGCCTGGAACCGCTTAACCTCGAGCGATGGGGGGAGGCGCTTTATCAGGCTTATCAAACCGCCGAGGACGATCGCGACTGGACCTATCTGTTTTGGGAACGCCCGCAGTCGCGCGCAGACTTCCAGCGTTATCTCCAGGCGCAGGCGTCCAGCGCAGACAGAAACACGATGGTGGTGATCGATCGGGCGAACGGGCGCGCGGTAGGAACCTGCGCTTTTTTGCGCATCGATCCCGCCAACGGCGTGGCCGAACTGGGCACCATCAACTGGTCGCCGCTGATGAAGCGCAGTGCGCTGGGCAGCGAGGCGATCTTCCTGATGCTGCGGCACCTGTTCGACGATCTTGGTTACCGGCGTTGCGAATGGAAATGCGATAGCCTCAATCTGCCTTCACGCCAGGCCGCCGAGCGCCTGGGGTTCCGCTATGAAGGCACGTTCCGCCAGGCCGTCGTCGTCAAAGGACGCACGCGCGACACCGACTGGCTGTCGATCGTCGACGGGGAATGGCCGGCGCGGCGCGCGGCGTTTGCCGCCTGGCTATCGCCGGATAACATCGGCGATGACGGACGGCAAGCACGGCAATTGCAGGCCTTCCGACGCGAGTAATGCGCCGCGTGCATTAGGCCGCTTCCGCCAGGCAATGGCGCAGCGAGTCCAGCGCCAGTCTGATGTCCTGTTCCTCTGTCATCCAGTTGACCAGCGCGGCGCGGATCCCCGGCTGATGGTGATAGCTCGTTGGGGTGCAACGCACCACGCCGTGCCGGTTAAGGCGATCGAGAAAGCGATCGCGCGCCGCTTCGCTGTCGCCCTGCGGGTGACTGAGCGCGAAACACACCACGTTCAAATTCACCGGCGCCAGCAGATGGAAGCCGTCGTCGGCCGCTAACGCCGCGCCCAGCGCCTGCGCCAATCGGACATTGCGCTCGACGATATCCCGTATGCCGCTGCGGCCATAGGCTTTCAGCGTCAGCCAAAGCGGCAGGGCGCGGAAGCGGCGCGAATTTTCCGGCGTCAGGTGCAGATAGTTGTCCGGCCGCGGCGTCGGCGCTTCCAGGTAAGCCGAATGGTTCTGAAATACCTGCATCTGCAGATCCAGGTGGCGGGTAAATTGGATCGCGCTGTCATAAGGCACGTTCAGCCATTTGTGCGCATCGACGGTGATGGAATCGGCATGCTGCCAGCCCTCGAGCCTTGGGGCGTATAGCGGCGAGCAGGCCGCTACGCCGCCGAATGCCGCATCGACATGCAGCCAGAACGGGTAGCGCTCCCGCAGCGCCAGCAGACGCGGCAGATCGTCGAAAGCGACGGTGTTGACCGTGCCGGCGCTGGCCAGCACCAGCGTGGGACGGCCTGCGCCGGCGGCGAGCTGTCGCTCCAGCGCCGCCATATCCATGGCTTCTGAGTCCGGCAGGCTGGCGACGGTCGTCAGCGCGTCGCGGCCGATGCCGAGCATGCTGAGCGCCTTCACGCTGCTGGAATGCGGGTTGGCCGCCAGCACCCGGACGGGGCCGAGCGCCGCCAGGCCCTGTTGGGCGATATCCACGCCGTGCTGTTGCCCCAGCCACTGCCGGCCAATGGCCAGCCCAGCGAAATTGGCCATGGTGGCGCCGCTGACCAGGCTGCCGCTGAACGCTTCCGGCAGGCCCAGCAGGGATTTCAACTGCGTCACCGCGGCCAGCTCGATCGCCGCAGCGATCGTATCATGGCTGAGCTGGCTATTTTGGTCTGTCACGCTAACCAGCCAGTCTGCCGCGACCGCCGCCGGCGTGCCCCCGCCGGTGACGAAGCCAAAATAACGCGGGCCGGCGCTGGCGGAAATGCCCGCCTGATAACGTTGCCAAAAGTCATCCAGCGCCGCTAGGGCGCCTTCGCCGTTTTCCGCCAGCCGATCGTCACCGGGTTGCAGCTGCTGTTGCGCGAGCGGTGGGCAGACTGAGCGTTGCTGCAGCCCGGCCAGAAAATCTTCCGCCAACTGGCGGGTGTGATCGAGGATCTGCGGAAACTGTGCAAGATCCTGTTGTAAACGTGGGTGCATGGCGGCTCCGAAAGCGTCAGGGATGATGGGGTAAACATAGAACATTTGCCTGCGGGCCAAAATCGATAAAAAATAGCCTTTTTGGCTAGCCTGGTTAACCAATGATGAATGAACGTCTCCCGCTGCATGTCTTGCCGACCTTTGCTATCGCCGCTAGGTTGGAGAATTTGCGCGCCACGGCGCAGCAGGTGCATTTGACGCATGGCGCGGTCAGTCAGCAAATTCAGCTGCTGGAGCAGGCGGTGGGCTACCCGCTGTTTGAACGGCGCGGGCGCGGTGTGCGCCTGAATGCCGCCGGGAAAGAGTTGCTGGCGGCGGTAGAGCCGGCGCTGCAGGCGCTGCAGCAGGGCGTCGCCCGCGCCCGGCGCTCGGCGGCGAGCCAGACGCTGCGCATCAGCGTGCTGCCGTCTTTTGCCCATTACTGGCTGTTGCCGCGTTTGCCGGCATTTCATGCAGCCTGCGCCGATATTGCGCTGGATATCGATGCCTCGCTGGCGTTGCAGGATCTGTCGCAGCGCGGGTTCGATGCGGCGATCCGCATCGGCAGCGGCCAGTGGGCGGGGCTGCAGGCGCAGCGCATCGCGTCGGGCGACGTGCTGCCGGTCGCCTCGCCGGATATGGCGCGGCAGTGGGGAACGGCATTCGAGAACGGCGGCGACGTTCCCTTTCTGGAGCACGACGTCAGCCCGTGGCGCGACTGGTTCAATGCGCAAGGGCGCTCGCGGTGCGGGCGGCAACAGGCGGTGTTCAACGATGCCGGGTTGTTGATTCGCGCCGCGGAGCAGGGGTTCGGCATCGCGCTGGCGAAAAAGCTGCTGGTGCAGGATGCGATCGACGCGGGGCGGCTGGTGGCGCTGGCTGCGCCCTGTCGCCTGAGCGAGGACGACGTTTATCTGGTGTGGCCGCAGACCGCCGGGCTGACGCCGGCGGTCACACGCTTGCTGCAGTGGCTGCAGCAACAGTTGGCGGCGGTTTAACGGCGCAGCCACTCCGGCTGTGAGGTGCCGAGCGTGGTCGCCGGCAACGCCCATTGCAGCGCCGTACCCTGCAGGCTTAACGGGGCACGAAGGCGTTGCGCGGCGCCCCAGTAAGTCAGTTCCGTTTCCGGGTTCTCGTCGGCGGTTCCGGCCGGCGCCAGCGGCTCCGGCCGATAATCTGCCGAACAGGGATGCGCCAGCAGCAGTTGCGCCGTGCGCGCCAGCGACAGCCGCGCGTGGTAGCCGGTGCCGCGGCTTAGGCGCTGCGCCATACCGGTCAGCACCGCCGCCGCCATCAAATAGCCGGTGGCGTGGTCCAGCGCCTGTACCGGCAGCGGCACCGGCAAACTGGCGCTGCGCCAAACCATGCCCGCCTCCGCCAGCCCGCAGCTCATCTGCACCAGGCTGTCGAAACCGCGCCGGGTGCGCCACGGTCCGCTCCAGCCATAGGCATTCAGGCAGACGTCTATCAGGCCCGGCGCCAGCGCGCGCCTTTCCTCCGCGCCATAGCCCAACTTCTCCAGCGCACCGGCACGGTAGCCGTGCACGATCACGTCGGCGTTCCTCAGCAGATGTTCAAACGTGTGGCGATCGTGCGCATTGGTCAGGTTGAGGCGCGCGCTGCGTTTGCCCAGCATTACCTCGTGCTCGACGCCGGGCTCATCCCAACCGTAGGGATCGATGCGCAGCACGTCGGCGCCCAAACCGGCGAGAAAACGGGTGGCGATCGGCCCGGCGAGAATGCGCGTCAGATCCAGCACCCGCACGCCGTGCAGCGGCCGGGCGACGGGCAACGTCCAGCCCGGCGGCGGCGCTTCCGGCTGCAGCGAGGCGTGGATCAGCGGTTCGAGCGCCACGCTCTTGCCCTGAATATGTTGTCGCCACGCGGCCGCCGAGCGCATTTGGGCCGCGCAGCCGCCGGCCTCGATCACCGCTTCCTCCAGCTCGCTTTTTTTCCAGCCCAGCACGCGTTCCGCCAGCGCGCCTTTGTCCGATGCCGGGCCCAGCACCTGTTCCACCGCCCGCCGATGGTGCGGTGCATTGGTGTGCAGGCGTATCCAGCCGTCCGCCGTCGCGTAGTCGCCGGCCAGGGCGTCCCAGGCGGCAGGCAGCGTCCAACCCAGCGGACGCAGCGTCCAGCCGAACCAGAGCGAGGCCAGGCGTTGATCGATCCAGACCTGCGGCGCATCGGCAGCCTCGCGGCGAAGCAACTCGGCGCAGGCCAAACCGGCGGCGCTCCAGGCGGCGGTAGCCAATTCGGTCACGGGAAAAGCCGAAGGCAATGCGCCGGTACCGCTTACGGTTAACCGGTCGCAGGGCGCGGGGCGTTGCCCCAGGCTTTGCCAAATCTCGTCGAGCAGAGTGTGGATCAGAGGCGTCATCAGCCACTCCTTGCGGGTCGTCGGAAATATAGCCTAGCGTAGCCCATCGCCGGCGACCTTGCTAAGGCGCAACGTCGAACGTGCGGCCGTCGGCCAGTTTGGCGTGCAGGCTGTGGGCCGCTACGCCGGCGAACGACTGCGCGCTGAAGTTGGCGGTCAGCGTCGAACCGTCGCTGAAGGTCGTCTGCTGCACCCAGCCGTCCCGATCGAGCCAGCGGAAGTCGGTCAGCGCTTTGTCCCAGAGGGCCTGATGCAACGGCCGGAAGGCGGCGTCGGCGCGTTTGATCGCCGGCAGGCGGGCCGCCAGGGTGGCGCGGCTCAGATGGAACATCGGCGCGGTGTTGTACAGCTGGCTGAGCAGACTGCGGGTGGTCTGAACGTCGCTGAACTTCAGATTGTCGTAATTCCAGTGGTGGCTGCTGACGATCGCATCGTGGAAAACGGCTTGGTACAGCGGCAGGCGATAACGCGGATCGAATTCGACGGTGCGGTAGGGCTGCTTCACCTTGGCGGGGCGGAAGAAAAACGCCGGTTGAGCGTTGGGCCACCAGGCGCCGAGATAATAGGGCGAGGATTTATCCTGATTCATCTGCTTGTCGCCCCAGCCGAATCCCCAGGTTTCCATGCCGTGGGCGAACATCAGGCTGCGGGCGGTTACCGCATTGCCGTCCTCCGAGCCGAGCGGCAGCTTAAGGGTGGCGCTGAACCAGGCCAGCCGGGCGTTGCGCGCCTCGGCCATCTGTGCCGCGCCAGTCGGGTGGCCGGGCTGATAGTCGTCGGAGACCATGCTGGTGCCGTCCACGTCGAGGAACAGGCTGTTCAACCCGGCCAGTTGCACCAGCTCGCGCATGCGCCGTTGAGAATAGGGCAGGACGCAGCCCGGATTGAGGTAGTACCCCTGTTTGCCGAAGCCGGGTTTCTTGCTGCCGTCGGCGCGCACGATGGCGCAACTTTCCCGCAGCGCCGTCGGCAGTTGCGCGGTGAGCCAGCTGTCGTTCACGCCGCGTGGAATGGCGGTATCGTAGGAGTCGTAGCTGGCGATCAGATAGCCGGCCGCCTTGGCGGCGGCCACCGCCTGCGGGTGCAGGAAGGCGGCGGTCCAGTTATCGGTGCCCAACCACAGGCGCGGCAAGCCGGCCTGGCGCAGCGCATCGATCACCGGTTTGGCCAGCCCTTGCCCCCAACGGTCCGCCGGGGTTAACCAGCGCCCCAGTTCCTGTTGCGCCCGCTCCCGCACCGCGGCGGCCTGGCGCTGCTGCGCCTGCAGAAAATCGGCGTCATCCGGCGTGGCGCCCAGCGGGATTTGCGCCGTCAATGCCTGGTTGATGCCGTCGATCAGGGGCTGTTGCTGCCAGCCCTCCGGTGTTTTGCCCGCCAGCTGCAGCAGGAGCTTTCTGCTCTCGGCATCCATCTTCTGCCGCAGCCCTTCGGCGGCGGGAGAGGCGAGGTAGTGCAGCAACCCCGGCCAATCTTTGACATCTTCCGCCGCCAGCAATTTATCGCCCCACAGGTAGACATGGGTGGCGCCGATCAGCTTTTCGCCTTCGGGCGCCTGCTTTATCTTCTCGCGCAGGCTGCTGAACTGGCCGTTCTGTTGCAAATAGTCGCGATAGCGGCGGGCGCCGGACAGCGGCGTGTCACCGACGTGCAGCAGCACCTCGAATGCCTGTTGCTGATTAAAGCGGTTGAACTGATGCCCGGCGCGCATCTCCAGCTTTTCCTGCGCCGAGGCGAAGGTGACCCGGTTGCTGAACGGCGTCAACATCAGCCAGCTGTAGACCTTGCCCTGGTATTGCTGGCTCCACAGCGGCAGCTTCAGATCCCAGTTGGTATCCAGCGGCGTCATTTCCGCCGTCAGGTAATGGCGCCAGACGGCGTTGTCGAGCGGAATGCGGCTGCCTTCGCCGATCGGCAACAGCAGCGTTTCTGTTTGTGGCGGCAGGCGATACCAGTTCAGAAGCTGTGGCCGGTCGCTGCTGAAGCTCAGGCGCAGATCGCCGCCTTCCAGACGGGCGCTAACCTTGACCGCGCTCTGCGGCCAGCGCCAGCTGGCGCGTTGTGGCGACGCGGTGAGATCCGCCACCTGTTGCGCGGGCTGCGCCAGATTGACCGGCACAGCGCCGGCGGCAATGCGCAGCGTGGCGGGATCGAGTTCAAACTGCGCGTCGCCTTGCTGCAGCAGCAGGGCATCGGCGGGATAGCTGACGAGCAGCGCGAGCGCGAGCGGGGAAAGCCGGTGTTTCATCGGGGGCGTCCTTGAAAGATGAAGGGGAGCAGTTTACCGATAAGCGCACTGCCGCCCAACGCTGTCGCTGCCGATTTGTGACATCGAAATATCATCGCGGTATTTCAGTTTATTTTTCGTTTAATAAATTAGCCTTTACTTCATTACCCGACGTCACTATACTCAGCCAAAATTTCAGTGGAGAAACCCAATTGGACAGTTGTAGTTGTAATAAAACAAATAAGGCAAGCTGACCAATTCTCTTCTGATTTGTTGCTTGCCGTTATCGGCGGGCAGCACCCCTCTCCAGTTATTCCTGAGCTGTGCATACCCGAATATAAAACGTTTCCTGAGGTCTGATGGTTTCAGGTGAATTGAGTTGGACGTTATTATGGTATTCTGCAGCCACAGCCTTTTCCCTCCAGGCACAGTACGCTGATTCGCTGATTTATTTTCGGCGCAATTTTGCGTGTGCTAAACAGCACATGATTTTATCTCCTGAGGTTAATTAAGGGGACAGTCATGGCTATGACTCCTTTCGTTTTAAATTTATTGCTGGCGATGTGCCTGGGCGCGGTAATTGGCGCCGAGCGCCAGTGGCGCCAACGCATGGCCGGCCTGCGCACCAATGCGCTGGTGGCGACCGGCGCGGCGGTCTTTATTCTCAGTTCCATGTCCACCGATCCGGCCAGCGCCGGCCGCGTGGCTGCGCAGATCGTATCCGGTATCGGCTTCCTCGGCGCCGGCGTTATCATGCGTGAAGGGCTGAACATTCGCGGCCTCAACACCGCCGCCACGCTGTGGTGTTCGGCGGGGATCGGCGTACTGTGCGGCCTGGGCCAGCATTGGGATGCGGTGGTCGCCACGCTGGTGATCCTGTGCGCCAATATCCTGCTGCGCGAGGCCGCCCAGCGCATCAATCTGCAGCCGCACCAGCAGGCGACCGACCTGGAACTGTGCTATCGCATTCAGGTGACCTGTGGCGAGCAGGATGAAATTCTGGTGCGTACCCTCATTCTGCAGGCGCTGAACGGCGTCGCCTTGCGGCTGCAATCTTTGCGCAGCGCCGATATTTCCAGCCCGGGGCAATTGGAAGTGTGCGCGGAAATTACCGCCACGCCGGCCGCACAAAAAGAAATTGAGGGTATTGTCTGCCGCGTCAGCCTGGAAAAAAGCGTGAGCGCCGTTCGCTGGCGCGTTGCGTCTGAATTACCGGTCTGAGTAATGATATAAATATTTATTAACTTGATTATATGTTCGTGTTTATTCAGGTAGGCCTGAATAACGCGAGCATTAAGGAGGCGTTATGGACGATGACCCCGGAAGGGAAATGATTCTTGCGTGGCTGACAGGGTAATCACGCTATTCAGTCACGCTAATTAGAAAATTCCACTCTGCGCAGAGTCACCTGTTTATCGGGCGGGATACCCCTGTGCGCAGAACGAAAATAAGAGAATAGCGTTATGACTCAGATTAATGAAAGAACGCGTCGCCGTGATAAAGACGCGGTGACCTACGCCATTGCGGAAGAAGCGACCAACAGCATCGCCCAAACGCTGGCGAACCTGAAGTGCAACCGCAACGGTTTGACTCAGGACGACGCCGATGAGCGGCTGGAGCAGTTCGGCGCCAATCAGGTCGCCCACGACAAGGCGCCGCATGCCTTGATCCAGCTGATCAAGGCTTTCAACAACCCGTTTATCTTCGTGCTGATGGTGCTGGCTGCGATCAGTTTCTTTACCGATTATTGGCTGCCGCGCCAGAGCGGTGAAGAAACTGAACTCACCGGCGTCATTATCATTCTCATCATGGTCACGCTGAGCGGGCTGCTGCGTTTCTGGCAGGAATACCGCACCAACAAAGCGGCGGAAGCGCTGAAGTCGATGGTGCGCACCACCGCCACGGTGCTGCGCCGCAGCAGCTACAGCGCGCATCCGCTGACGCTGGAAGTGCCGATCCGCGAACTGGTGCCGGGGGATATCATTCAGCTCTCCGCCGGCGACATGGTGCCGGCCGACGTGCGCCTTATCGCCTCGCGCGATCTGTTCATCAGCCAGGCGATTTTGACCGGCGAAGCGATCCCTATCGAAAAATACGATGCCATGGGCAGCGTGGCGCAGAAGTCGAGCGAAGGGGAAGTGTCCAGCGAGAACGCGCTGCTTGAGCTCTCCAACGTCTGCCTGATGGGCACCAACGTCGCCAGCGGCACCGCCACGGCGGTGGTGGTGGCGACCGGCGGGCGCACCTACTTCGGCTCGTTGGCCAAGTCCATCGTCGGTTCGCGGGCGCAAACCGCGTTCGATCGCGGGGTGAACAGCGTCAGCTGGCTGCTGATTCGCTTCATGCTGGTGATGGTGCCGGTGGTGTTGCTGATCAACGGTTTCACCAAAGGCGACTGGAGCGAGGCGGCGCTGTTCGCACTGGCGGTGGCGGTCGGCCTGACGCCGGAAATGCTGCCGATGATCGTCAGCTCCAACCTGGCGAAAGGGGCGATCGCCATGTCGCGCCGCAAGGTGGTGGTGAAGCGCCTGAACGCCATTCAGAACTTCGGCGCCATGGACGTGCTCTGCACCGACAAGACCGGCACGCTGACCCAGGACCGCATCATTCTCGAGCACCATATCGACGTCAACGGCGCCAGGGATAACGAGGTGCTGCACCTGGCCTGGCTGAACAGCTTCCATCAGAGCGGCATGAAGAACCTGATGGATCAGGCGGTGATCCGCTTCGGGCGCGGCAAACCGGGGATCGAAGCCCTGGGGCGTTTCAGCAAGGTGGATGAGCTGCCGTTCGATTTCGTGCGCCGCCGCTTGTCGATCGTGGTGGCGGACGAAAATGGCAAGCAGCAGCTGATCTGTAAGGGCGCGGTAGAGGAGATGCTGGAGATCGCCACTCATGTGCGTGAAGGCGACAAGACGCTGGAACTGGACGACGCGCGCCGTGCGGCGCTGCAGGCGCTGGCCCGCGAGTATAACGAAGACGGTTTCCGCGTGCTGGTGCTGGCGACGCGCGAGCTGGATGCGCAACGCCCGGCCGACCCGCTGAGCGTGGCCGACGAGCGCGACATGGTGGTGCAAGGGTTGCTGACCTTCCTCGATCCGCCGAAGGAGAGCGCGCAGCAGGCGATCGCCGCACTGCAGGAAAACGGCGTGACGGTGAAGGTGCTGACCGGCGACAACCCGGTGATCACCTGCAAGATTTGCCGCGACGTCGGGCTGGAGCCGGGTGAACCGCTCTCCGGGCTGCAGATTGAACAGATGGATGATGAAACGCTGGCGCGCGAAGTGGAGCAGCGCACGGTCTTCACCAAGCTGACGCCGCTGCAAAAATCGCGGGTGCTGAAAATGCTGCAGGCCAACGGCCATACCGTCGGCTTCCTCGGTGACGGCATCAACGATGCGCCGGCGCTGCGCGATGCCGACGTCGGCATTTCGGTCGACACCGGCACCGACATCGCCAAGGAGTCGGCGGACATCATCCTGTTGGAAAAGAACCTGATGGTGCTGGAAGAGGGGGTGATCAAAGGGCGCGAGACCTTCGGCAATATCATCAAGTACCTGAACATGACCGCCAGCTCCAACTTCGGCAACGTGTTCTCGGTGCTGGTGGCCAGCGCCTTCATTCCGTTCCTGCCGATGTTGGCGATCCACCTGTTGATTCAAAACCTGATGTACGATATTTCCCAGCTGTCGCTGCCGTGGGACAAGATGGACAAAGAGTTCCTGCGCAAGCCGCGCAAGTGGGACTCCAAAAACATCGGGCGCTTTATGCTGTGGATTGGGCCGACCTCGTCAATCTTCGATATCACGACGTATGCGCTGATGTGGTACGTGTTCGCCGCCAACAGCGTGGAACACCAGGCGCTGTTCCAGTCCGGCTGGTTCATTGAGGGGCTGCTGTCGCAAACGCTGGTGGTGCATATGCTGCGCACCCAGAAGATCCCGTTCATTCAGAGCACCGCGGCGCTGCCGGTATTGCTGACCACCGGGTTGGTGATGGCGCTCGGCATCTACATTCCGTTCTCGCCGCTCGGCGCCCTGGTTGGCCTGCAGCCGCTGCCGTGGGAATACTTCCCGTGGTTGGCCGCTACGTTGGTCAGCTACTGCGTGGTCGCGCAGTTGATGAAGCGTTTCTACATCCGCCGCTTCGGCGAGTGGCTGTAAGCCGCCTCGGCGTTCACTCCGGGGGCGAAATTTTTCGCCCCCGCTCCGCTACAGCAGTTTGTTGACCAGCAGGCCGAGCATGATGGTCAGCGTGAAGGAAAACAGCGTGCCGAGCAGCACATACTCGGTGCGCATCTTATCGTCGCTCTGGCGCAGATCGCCGAAACGGAAGATAGATTTGGCCGCCAGCAAAAAGCCGATCGCCGGGATTTGCCCCAGCAGCACAAAGGTCAGGATCAGCGTTCTCTCCAGATAGCCAATCTGTTTGCCCGCGCGCAGCAGCGAGTCGTTGTCGGCCTTGGCCGAAGGCGGCATTTGCGGCGTCCAGTGCGCCAGCAGTTGCCCGATCAGCAGGCTCATCGGCAGATAAATCAGGCTGTAGGCCACCAGCACCAGGCCGGTTTGCCAACGCCCCAGTTGCCGCCCCAGCGCGGCGAGCAGTTCACCGGCATTCGGCGTCAGCCCCAGCCACAGCAAGGCGATTACCGCCAGATGCAATCCCTGATCGAGCAGGAAACTGCGGGCCGGGCTCAGGCGGTTCATCGCGGTGACCTTCAGTAAATCGATCAGGTAGTGGCTGACGGCGATGATCAGCAGGCTGGCCAGCACCTGAAGTGAAGAAAGCCCGCCGTGCAGCAGGCCGAAACCGGCCACCACCCAGGCGGCCAGCACCCCGTGCAGCAACGCGTGCAACACCAGAAAACGTGAACGCGCGCGATGCTGGATTTTATCTTCCACCCAACTCAGCGGCTGCAGCGGAAAATCCGCCAGCAGATGGACGAGCAACAGCCAGGCCAGCAAAGGCGCATAGGTCAGATCCATAGTCAGACGATCCTGTTAATGGCGTGAATAAACCGCATGATTTCCTCGTAGGCCGCGCGTTTCAGCGCGGCGGAGACCGTGGAGGCGGCTTTTTGCAGCTGATCCGCCACGGCAGCGCCGCTGTCGGCGAACATTCTCGCCTGGACGATGCGCGCTTCGGTCTGCGACAGGCGGCCAATCACATGATCTAACATCGGCAGCAGATCGCTGACAATGGCGTTTGTCCGATCGTTGTCGGTTTTCAGAGCCAGCCGGCAATTTTTCGCCATGGCGTCCAACGCGCTGCCGGAGTTGATAAAGGCGCTGCCATAGCCGGCGGCGTCGGGCCGTTGGCTGCCCAGCCCGACGGCGACGCGCGCATCCCAGTGCGCGGCGCCCGTTGCCCGCAGCGCGAGGCGAATATACACCGCCAGCAGCAGCCCGTCCTCCGGGGCGGCCTGCGCCTGGAAGGCGTCGCCGCGAAAGATTTCCACCTGATGCAGCCGCCCGTCGCGCCGCAGCCGATCGAGCAGGCTGTGCAGCTCATTGAGGTAGTTGACGGTGTCTGATCGGCGGGAATCGACCAGATCGCCGCTGATTACGCTGATTGGCGTCGGCATGACATGTTCCGATGTTTATAGAAGGATGACTATAAATTCGCACCTGGATACGAATATGTCAATAATTCGCCTTTTGGGGCGAATTTCTCGGATTTTCGCCTGTGAGGACGAATTGAGGCAGGGTGAGGAGGGGAATGAATGGCCGGGAATGCGCGGGCCTGCAGGCTCGCCACCGGCGGCGTAGACGGAAAGTGGCCGGCAACCGGCCGTTCAGAAGCTTTTAACCAGCACGTCACGCGGCATTTCGCTGCCGTGTTTCAGCAGGTGCTCAAACGATCGCTCGCTGCTTTTCAGCTGCTGCAAAAATTCCTGCGGCGACAGATCGTGTTTTTTGCCGCTCATGTAAGCCAGCGCCAGTTCTTTTGCCTGATAGCGGGAGAAGTTGTACATGGTGTCCTCGATACGATGAATGTCAGTGCTCACGATTGTAGCGAAAGAGCACATAATGAACAGCGGCTTTGGCGTATGGAATCGATAGCCGAAACTTAACTTGCCGGTTGCAACAGCTCATCGCACAGGCGCTTGATCACCTGAGCCTGCGGCAGGCCGTTGTGCAACATCTGGCGGATATGCTCCGAATCGCTGATGCCCTGGCGGACATGGTGCTCGATCGCCTGTAGCACGGCCCGATCCTCCCGTCGCTCGGCGAAACCGCTCAGCGCGTCGAGAGTGTGCAGGATATGGGCGGTCAGGCTGCTGCGGCGCAGCGTCGCGGGATCGACGTATTCGGCGGCGAAACCGCTGCGATAGGCGTTGATCTTGTTGTAATTGGTGAAGGCATCGTATTCCGGCGCGATCGGCGTGCGGTGTTGCAACAGAAAATCAGCCAGCAGACGGCAGTAACCGACCAGCAGCACGGCATGCGCGAGGCGCAGCGGCGTATCGCAGATGCGGATCTCCACCGTGCCCAGCTCCGGTTTGGGCCGCGCATCCCAGTAAATATCCTTGATGCTTTCAATCACGCCGGCGGCGTTCAGCCGTTCGTAGTAGGCATTGAATTCGCGCCAGCTGTAGATGTGTTCCAGGCATCCGTAGTTGGGGAAGGAATTCTGCGCGCTGAAACGGGAGCTGGCAAAGCGCGTATCGACGCCCTGGTACAGCGGTGACGATGCGCTGAGCGCGATCAGCTGCGGAAAGTAGGGCGTCAGTGCATGGCACAGGTACATCGCTTCGTTCCCGTCGTTGACGCCGAGGTGGATGTGTTGGCCGAACACGCAGGCCAGCTTGGAAAGATAGCCAAAGCGGCTGGCCAGCTGCCTGTAGCGCGCGTTGTCGCTGATGACCTGCTTGCGCCAGTCGTTGCTCAGATGGCGGCCGCCGCCGCAGACGTCACAGCCCAGGCGCTGCGCGCTGCGCCGGACGGTATGGGTCAGGGCGCGCAGCTCGGCGTGCAGCTCCTCGAGATCGCGGTGCACCGAGCTGTTCAGCTCCACCATCGATTTGGTGAGCTCATGTTTGACGCGCCGGCGGTCGCCGACCGCGCTGACCACCCGGTCGGCCCGATCCGTAAGATCGTAGTGCTTGTCATCGACCAGCTGCAGCTCTATTTCGGTGCCGATGGAGAGCCTTTCCGAACGTTTGAATGTGAGCGGCATGGTGCCTCCCCTCAATACGCAACGTTAATTCAGTATAAGTCGCGGGGGGAGGCTTTGCCGCAGAAGGGAGGGTTAATGCAGTTCGGCGCCGCTGCGATCGGCCAGCGCTTCCAGCAGCGGGGCGGACGGCACGAAGAACAGGGTGCCGGTCACCGCGTGGCTAAAATCGAGCAGCCGATCGTAGTTGCCGGCCGGGCGGCCGATAAACATGTTTTCCAGCATCTGCTCGATTGGCTGCGGAGAGCGCGCATAGCCGATAAAGTAGGTGCCGAATTCGCGCAGGCCGGGGCGGCCGAACGGCATGTTGTCGCGCAGAATTTTCACCTCGTTGCCTTGCTCGTCGGTGATGGTGGTCAGCGAACTGTGCGATGACGACGGTTTGACCGCTTCATCCAGTTCGATGTTGGACTGCTTATGGCGGCCGATGATCTTCTCCTGCGTTTCCACGCTGAGCGAGTTCCAGCCCTGCATATCGTGCAGGTATTT
Source organism: Serratia sp. SM04 (assembly GCF_040280225.1). Taxonomy (NCBI): domain Bacteria; kingdom Pseudomonadati; phylum Pseudomonadota; class Gammaproteobacteria; order Enterobacterales; family Yersiniaceae; genus Serratia; species Serratia sp. SM04. Next base: position 911,823 of record NZ_JBEOQT010000021.1, read on the forward strand.
TTGCACCAGCACATAGCTGCCGCCGCTGAACGCCGCGTCTTCGTCGCCGATCACCGTGTAGTCGAAGGCTTCGTGCCCCTCCGGGTTCTCCGTGCCGTCGACGAAGCCGATCATGGCGCGCTGATCGAAGTAACGGAAGCCGTGCACCTCTTCGACCACCGTCACGGCGTCGCCGAGCTTGCCGACCAGCTGCGAGGCCAGTTCGAAACACAGATCCATTTCATCGGCGCGGATATGCAGCAGGATATCGCCGGGCGTGGCGACGGCGACGCGTTCCCCGCTGCCGATCGGGCTGAACGGATGCAGCTGGCGAGGGCGCGGGGCGCCAAACAGCGTATCCCAGGCTTCGGAGCCGAAGCCGCAAACGCAGGTGAGGTTGCCCGCCGGCGCGCGTTTGCCGACCGAACGCACCACGGCGGCGATGTCGCCGCACCAGGCGCGCACCGCCGCCAGATGGGCGGGAACGGGCGACAGAGTGGCGACGATGAAGATGGCATGGCGCGTTACCGGCGTGAATACGGCTTGCGGCGGGTTGTTATTTGCATTCATTGCATTCGGCTCCAGTGTGTTCGGGTGAAATCGATCAGATCAAATTAAAGTGCTCGTCGGGTTTCATCGGCGGCGGCAGCGGGCTTTGGTCGTTCATTTCCAGCAGGTTGCGCTCGATGGTGTTGCAGATGGCGTTTAACGGCAGATGGTTGGCCGACACGCCGAACGGATCTTCCAGCTCTTCGGCCAGTGAGTCCCAGGATAAGAAGGTATAGGAAATGAACACCGAAACAAACGGTGTCATGTAATGCAGATCGGTCACCAGGGCAAAAGGCAACAGGCTGCAGAACAGGTAAACGGTGCGCTGCAGGATCAGGGTATAGGCGAACGGCACCGGCGTGCTGGCGAGCCGTTCACAGCCGCCGAGGGCGTGGGACAGCTCGCTCAGCTTGTTGTCGAGCAGCTCGAAGGTGATGTCGCTCAGCAGCCCCCGTCGGCGCAGCTTGCCGATCTCCTGGCCCAGCATCAGCAGGATGCGGTTGGTCGGCATCGGGCTGGCGATCACCTCCGCCAGCTCTTTGCTGCTGAGGTTGTGGTACAGATCGGCGGTCGGATCGGTGGCGCGCAGCTGATGCTTCAGGCTCCAGCTGAAGGCGATCAGCAGCTTGGCGACCTTCTGGTGCACCGCCGGTTCGTCCGGCAGCAGGCTTTTTATCTGGCGCAGCAGGGATCGCTCGGTAATCAGCAGCGAGCCCCACAGGTTGCGCGCTTCGACAAAGCGGCTGTAGCCGGCGTTATTGCGAAAGCCGAGAAAAATCGCGATGGCGATACCCAGCAGGCTGAACGGCGCGATGGTCAAATGCACGCCGAGCTGTTCGTACCATTGATAGCTGATCACCGCCACTATCGACATCAGCACGTTCAGCGACAGGCGAAAGGTGATCTTTGACAGCACGGAACCGTGCCAGGCGAACAGGCGAAAAAACCAGTTCTGGTTCGGGCGAATTATCATGACGTGGGTGCTTCCTGGTGTCCTGCTATTGAGAATAGTCGATTCTTATCCGGCGGCGCTATGCCGCCGTCGTCGATTGCCAGAGCCGCTGCGGGTGCGTATAGACGGTGGCGCGCCCTGGCTTGCTGAAGCCCACCAGCGTCAGGTTGCTGCGCTCGGCCACCTCGACCGCCAGGCGGGTGGCGGCGGAAACGGCGAACAGGATCTCGACGCCGCACATGGCGGATTTTTGCACCATTTCATAGCTGGCGCGGCTCGACACCAGCGCCGCCCCTTGCAGCCACGCCTGTTGGCTGCGGTAGCCCAGCAGCTTGTCGAGCGCCACGTGGCGGCCGACGTCTTCACACCCGCCGCTGAGCGCGCCATCCGGCTGGATCCAGGCCGCCGCGTGGGTGCAGCCGGTCAGTTTTCCCACCGTTTGCACCTCCTGCAGCTGCGCCAACGCCCGGTCGAGCAGGGCCAAATCGAAGCGTTGCGTGAAGGGCAGCGGCGCGATGGGCTGGGCGACCTCCTGCAGTTGCTCCACCCCGCAGACGCCGCAGCCGGTGCGGCCGGCCAGGCTGCGGCGCTTCTCTTTCAGCTGCATAAAACGGCGGCTCGAGAGTTCCACATGCACTTCAATGCCGTTGCAGGCCGGCTGTTGGCGGATGTCGTAGATATCGTCGGGGGAGGCGATGATGCCTTCGGACAGCGAAAAACCGATGGCGAAGGCCGCCAGATCTTTCGGCGTCGCCATCATCACCACGTGGGAAATGCCGTTGTACACCAGGGCGACCGGCACTTCTTCCGCCAGCCAATCCTGTTGCGCCTGGGCCAGATCGTTGCGCTGCCAGACCGCGTGGCGCGACAGGCATTCCTGTTTGATATCGTCGGTTTCTGCGAGGAGCAGGTGCTTGTTCATAACGTTCTCGTGACCGTCGGTGACGAGGCGCCGACGGGGATGAATTCTTATTAGCAGGTGTGGGGATTATACAGGATTCTGATCCCGCTCGCGCAGGGAATGACGTCTGCCGGCGACCCCACCAGGTTATCCACAGTTTTGGTGGATAACGTGTGTGCAAGGGTCGGTGAAACCCTTAGCAGGCGTAAAAAAAAATCGCTCAGAAAATTATTATATTACGCGGCAAAGCGCGATCTGCAGGGGGATTGGGGGTTGCACGCGTTCGCGTTTTGTTTATGCTTTACTGTATAAATATACAGTTTGGTTATGATTATGCTGAGCAATTCAAGGTTGTATGCTTTTTCACCAGCTGAACCCCTGACGTTACCGCTGTTTGCCGATCGCGTGGCCTGCGGCTTTCCTTCCCCGGCGCAGGACTATGTCGAGAGCAGGCTGGATATCGGCAAGCTGCTGGTGCGGCACCCCAACGCCACCTACTTCGTGCGCGCCAGCGGCGAGATGGAGCGTGCAGGATGGATCAGGCACTACCGACAGATTAGGAAACTGAGCATCCGAGAAACAGCAGACGCGACAGGCTACAGTACTTCCCAAGTTTGTCGCATTCAGGCCTTCTATAAAGAAGTTGAGACTGATTAAAAAGCAGCCTTAATGTACAATAATTTTCGATATCCAAACTGACCCCATGAACAATCAATGAGTAGAGGTGAAAGATGATTTCATACAAAAAAACCATACCTGCTCTTGTCATATTCGCTTTATCTAATGCTGTGGCATATGCGAATGATTTCGACAAATCAAATGAAGCGATGGCAATTTCAGCAATAGGTTTTTCTGGCTCAAATGCTCGTGTTGCACATGATGTTTGTGGGGCAACCAATGAGAAAATTGATAAATATAAAAAACAAATAAAAGACTCATTAACTAGAACATTAAAGTATGAACAGTCAGGATTCGATACGCATTGGGATAATGGTTGGAAAAATGCTGATTTTTTGGTTAAGTCATTAAGTAATGATGAAGCCTATAAAAAAGAATATTGCCGAGAGGTTTTAGATGGAATTAATAATCCTGAAATGAATTAAGGATTATTCCTTATTCGGGGTTCTACGCCGGAACTCCAGATTTTTCCGTCCGCTAAAATTATCCCCGGTTGATCAGCTTTATACCGTCAGCTCGCAGTGGACCATCAGGGGAAATGTGGCGGTACAGCGTTTGTCGGGTTATCCCAAGCTCCTGGCATAACGTACTGACTTTCGTCTCTGGCCGTCCCATTGATGCCATTGCCAGTCGCAATTTTATTGGCGTCATTTTGTAAAGCCGTCCGCCGTTCCTCCCGTGAGGCAAGGCCTGCCGCTGTTCTTTGCGGCGCTGTACGCAGCAGAGACCGACGGCCGCGCGCGACACCCGCTTAGTCCCGCCCTCTGGTCAAATGCAGGCTGACGTGTACAGCCTGCAGGCAGAGGGTTTCGTCTGGCAACCGGTATCGCCCGCCGTCGGCGCCGTTCGCAATGACAATCCCTCACTCATCCTGCCCATCGATACGCCAACGGTCTGAGGGCCGCATTATCCACAGTTTTGGTGGGTATCATGTGTGTAAACACACGCGAAGAACGCCAAAAGCTGCAGGAAAAATCACTCAGAAAATTATTATATTACGCGGGAAAGCGCGATCCGCAGGGGGATTGGGGGTTGCACGCGTTCGCGTTTTGTTTATGCTTAACTGTATAAATATACAGGTTGGTTATGATTATGCTGAGCAATTCAAGGTTGTATGCTTTTTCACCAGGTGAACCCCTAACGTTACCGCTGTTTGCCGATCGCGTGGCCTGCGGCTTTCCTTCCCCGGCGCAGGACTATGTCGAGAGCAGGCTGGACATCGGCAAGCTGCTGGTGCGGCACCCCAACGCCACTTACTTCGTGCGCGCCAGCGGCGAGTCGATGATCGACGGCAATATCCAGGATGGCGATCTGCTGATCGTCGACAGCGCCCTGACGCCGGAGCACGGCAATATCGTGATCGCCGCGGTGGACGGCGAATTCACCGTCAAAAAGCTGCAGCGCCACCCCGACGTGCGGCTGTTGCCGATGAATCCCGCCTATGCGCCGATCGTGTTCGACGACGAGGCGCAGCTGGAGATCTTCGGCGTGGTGACCTTTATCGTCTACGCGGCGCGGTAACTTCGGCCCTTTTTTTCATTTTTTTCTGCCCGATCTTTTCGTTGGCGTGACCTCTCTACTGAGTTTCCAGTTCAATACACTCAGGGGAATCCTTCATGGCCATAAAAAACAAGAACGGCGCAGGGCGTACGTTCACATCAGCCAAACGCATTACCGGGAAGCGCGTCGCTATCGGGATAGGATGCGCACTATCGGGCATGCTTACCTCCGCGATGGCGGCACCCGGTGCGTCGGCATCACCCTCGGCGGTCGAACAGCCCGCTATCCTTTCTTTCGCCATTCCCGCCGGTGATCTGGCGCCCGCCTTGCAGACGGCGGCCGCTAAGGCCGGCGTGATAGTGATTTTCACGCCCGAACAGACGCGTGGAAAAAGCACCGCGGGCCTGCAGGGACATTATCGCCTCACCGACGCGTTCAATACGCTGTTGGCGGGCAGCGGATTGCGCGCTCAGCAAACCGCACAGGGATATCGGTTGGTCGACGCCGGGCCGGTTCAGCCGTTGACGATACCGGAGCTGTCGGTGGTCGGCGGTTTGTCCGACAGCGTCGCCGCCGGCCGTTCGGTGCTGGATAAAGAAGACATCGAACGCGTGCAGGCAGACAATATCGCCAGTTTGCTTGATCGCTTGCCCGGCGTAGGGATGGCGGGATCGCCGCGCCCGGGCGGCCAAAGCCTGAATATCTGGGGCATGGGCGACATGGAAGATGTGAAGGTGGTGCTGGACGGGGCGCCGAAGGGATTTGAGAAATATCGGCAGGGTTCGGTATTCATTGAACCCGAATTGCTGAAAAAGGTTGAGGTCGATAAGGGGCCGCACAATCTGTTGAACGGCAATGGCGGCTTTGGCGGAACCATTACGCTGGAGACCAAAGATGCCGGGGATATGCTGCTGCCGGGCGAAGATTTTGGCGGCTTGCTGAAATACAGCTACCACACCAACGATCGCCAGGGCATTTACAGCGGTGCGTTGTACGGCCGTACGCCGGAAGGATTTGCCGACGGTTTGATCTACATGAGCAAGCGTGACGGCGGCAACCTGAAGCGGCCGGACGGCACGCGCTTTGCCTATTCCGCCAACGATCAGGCTTCCTACCTGTTAAAAACCAATATTTATCTGAGCGAGGCGCAAACGCTGACGCTATCGGCGATGCGCTCCGATTCCGATGGCTGGCAGCCTTTTGCCGCCAAGCGGGACGATATCGCCGCGCCCAGCCAGGCGGATATCGATAAATATGGCCGGGAAGAAGCGTGGCGCCGCATTCTGGTGTATCGCGACCAGACGGACACCAATTACTCGGTGAAATGGAATCTGGCGCCGGAAGCGCAGCCGTTGCTGAATCTGACGCTGTCTTATGCCTATTCGAAGACAGAACAGCATGACAAGCGGCCGGATTCCGCTTCAAAGTTCAGCTATCTCGGTACGTTGGGCAATGAAAGCTGGGTGAACTATACCGATCGGCAGTTTGACGTCAGCAATGAAAGCCGTTTCGCCAGCGGGCCGCTGGAACACAAGCTGTTGCTCGGCGCGCGTTGGCATAAACACCAGCGCGATACCCTGATGTATTACCCCTCGCAGGTGAAAAACGCCAGTTACAACTACGGCTATTTCCAGCCGTATTACATGCCGGCGGGCGAACAGGAAACCCGCAGCGTTTATCTACAGGATGCGGTCAGCTTCGGCAGCCTGACCGTGACGCCGGGCGTGCGTTACGATCATGTGACCAATACCGGGCAACCGAACCGGGCGCCGCGCTATAACGACAGCGATCCGCTCGTGGGCCATGATTACAGCAGCGTGACCTATACCGGCTGGTCGCCGCATTTGGGCGTGATGTGGAAAGCGACGTCGAATCTGTCCCTGTTTGCCGACGTTAGCCGCACCTGGCGCGCCCCGGTGATCGACGAACAGTACGAAGTGCAATACGCCGCTTCCAGCGTGCCCGGCACCAGCCGCGGCCTGCAGGTGGAACGCATGACGGGCGTGCGCCTTGGCGCGGTGCTGGACTTCAACGATGTGTTGATGGCGCGAGACAGCCTGCAGATCCGCACTACGCTGTTCCGCAATCGCGGCAAGGACGAGATTTTCTATCGTCGCGGCGTAGTGTGCGACGCCGCACGGCATGGGGGCCAATGTGGGCAACCGTTGTCGAACTATCGCAACTTGCCGGGCTATACCATTGAGGGCGTGGAGCTCGAATCGTTTTATGACAGCGAAAGCCTGTTCGGCAGCCTGTCGTTCTCCTCGATTCGCGGCAAACGCGACGCTTCACCGCGCGATCCGTGGGGCAACGAAACCTGGATTGCCGAAATTCCACCCGTTACGGCACACGCGATGCTGGGTATGAAAGTACCGCAGTGGGACATGGCCTTCGGCTGGACCGGCGATTTTGTGCGTAAACAGGATCGTTCACCGGCCGACGGCGATCCGATGGCCGTTGTCTGGGCGCTGCCGAAAACGTCGGGTTATGCATTGCACGGCCTGTTCGCCTCGTGGCAGCCCAGCGGTTTGCAGGGCTTCGAAGCTCGCGTCGCGGTGGACAACCTGTTCAACCGCGATTATTACCCTTACCTGGGCGAATCGGTGTCCGGCGTAGGGCGCAACATCAAGTTTAGCGTTAGCCAACGTTTCTGAATATCCTGCTAACAGGGGCCATTTTGGCCCCTTTTCACGTTTTCTCTCCCGTATTTCCCTACTTTTTCGCCGTTTATAAATCATCAGCAATCGCTTGACACAGAAGTTACAATTTTAAAATAATAATAATTATCATTTTCAATCTCATTATCAATTGGTGTCACCGAATGGCAAGGAAAGAGGCCGCGGCAGCCAACGGGTTTGCTCAACAGCTTTACCTTGAGCACCACAGTTGGCTATGCCATTGGCTGAGACAGAAGGTCGGGTGCGCGCATCACGCCGAAGACCTGGCGCAGGATACGTTCATCAGTATTTTACTGAGTCCGCAGTTGCTTGCCATTCGGCAACCACGCCCCTTCCTGGCGACCGTGGCGCGCCGGCTGGTGGCGAATTATTACCGGCGTAAAACAATCGAAGAGAGCTATCTGCAGGCCTTGAGCGAGCTGCCGGCGATCGAGGCGCCCTCGCCGGAGGTCCGTCAACAAACCCTCGAAATGCTCGAACAGTTGGATCAGGCGTTGGACGGATTGCCGGCGCACGTTCGCGAGGCTTTCCTGTTGGCGCACCTGCAGGGCATGCGTTATTGCGACATCGCTGAACGTTTGCGGGTGTCGACCAGTTCGGTAAAGCAATATCTGCAGCGCGCCAATTTGCACTGTTTCTTTGCATTGGCGGCGTAACGGCAGGTGCGGAACCCATGATGGAATCGGATATCGATCGGCAGAGCGCGCGTGAGGCCGCCGCCTGGTTAACCCAGCTGATGTCGGAAGAGGCAAGCGACGCGGATAGGGAAAACTGGCGGCGTTGGTATCAGGCGAAACCGGAAAATGAACGCGCCTGGCGGCATATCGCCGCGTTTTCATCCCGTTTTTCTCTGCTTAACGGGGCGGCGGCGCAGCGTAGTCTGTCGCAGTTGCCAAACCCGCAACGCCGCCGGTTGCTGAGAAGCCTGGCGGCCATCGGCGTGGTAGGGTCGGTTGGCATCGGTTCTGGCGCGCTGCCATGGCGCCCCTGGCTGGCGGATTACCGCACGGCGGTGGGGGAGCAGCAAACCGTCGCGTTGGCGGATGGCGCGCAGTTGATGCTGAACACGCAAACGGCGGTCAACGTCAGCCTTCAGCAGGCCGCATTGCTGGAAGGTGAAATGATGGTGAATCTGCCGCCGGAAAGCGGCGCGTTGACGGTGAGGCTGCCGCAGGGCGAGATCGTGGCGCAGGCTGCTCGCTTCAGCGTTCGCCTGTGGGAAACCTACAGTGATATCGCCGTTTATCTTGGCCGAGTCACGATCCTTTCGCCGGCGCATCGGAACGCGGTGCTCAACGCCGGTCAGGGCGGCAGATTAAGACGGCAAGGCATTGGCGATCCGTACCGCGTGACGCAAGAGCCCGGTTGGCGGCAAGGCATGCTGTTGGCCGACAACATGCGGCTGGACGACTTCCTGATGGAGCTGGGGCGTTATCGTCAGGGCGTTATTCGCTGCCGGCCGGAGGTAGCCGGCCTGCGGCTCTCCGGTGCGTTCCCGCTGGCTGACCCCGAGCGCGTCATTGCGGCTCTGCCCGGTGCGCTGCCGGTTAGGGTAAATATGCTGTCAAAATACTTCATTACCGTGTCATAAAGTTTTTTACTCTGCCATTATGGTATTTCCTTTTCGTTTAGTCTGTTCTTTCTCGTTCCCTGCCCGGTGCCGCGTGCCTAAACGACCTTTCTGACATACCCCGACCGCCGTTGACCGCTGCGTACGTTGGTCTGTTTCACGCTTAACCTGAGTATCGTTTTCCATGTTGAATCACAACGTATTACCTGCCGATTTATCTTTACCGCCTACAGGCGGGCGATTGCGCTGGGCTACCGCCAATGTGTTGGCGTTGGGTCTGCATGGTGCGTTGTTGTTTGGCCTTGGTTATCACCTGGTGCCACCGTTGCTGCCCGCGGCGCAACCGATGGTGTTGATGATGGTTGCCGAGCAGGCGGAATCGATCCCCAACGCAGAGCCGATGCCAACCGGCGTGCGCCAGGTGCAGGCGGTGGCGCAACGGCAGGCCAACCGGGAACCGGAGGCGGCGATGCCTCCGCTGATTCATGCGCCGCGTGCGACGGAGCAGCAGAGCAAGGCCAAAGGGCAACGGAACGACCCCATCAGACCGAAGACGGAACTGCCGCGTCCAAGGCAAAAGGAACAGGAAAAAATAGCGTCTGCAAGCTCAATAGCATCAAGCACCAGCGCGCCGCCGTCTCTGGATGGAAAGCGTGTTGCCGCGCCGCAAACCAGCGTGGCGTCGCAGCCGAGCCAGGATGCCTCGGTCTGGAGCGGCCTGCTGTTGGCGCATTTGAGCCGTTTCAAACGCTACCCGGCCCTGGCGGTACGCCAGCAGCGCCAGGGCATTGTTCAGGTTGCCGTGACGTTGGATCGGCAGGGGAACGTGCTGGGCGTGAAGCTATTGCGATCGAGTGGGGTTGCTTCGCTCGACCGGGAGGCGCTTCAGTTACCGCAGCGCGCTTCTCCACTGCCCGCGCCCGGCAACGAGATCGCAGCGGGGCAGGCGGAATTCAGCGTGAACATTCCGATTCGTTTCGATCTGCGTGAAGTTCGCCGTTAATGAAAAACCTGGCTCCAGGTAAACGGAGGCTGAGTTAAAAGCCAATGCGCATCAAACGGATAGCAGCGATGGGGTGGTTTCTACTTGATCGTCACCAGAAAAATACAAATACTGTATACATGAACAGTAATTTGGTGCCGTTATGAATAACAACCCACTGACGATGAAAGGTCGGTAACCATGTTCGCCCTGGTAGACGTCAACAGCTTCTATGCCTCCTGCGAGACCATCTTTCGGCCCGATCTGCGCGGGCGGCCGGTGATCGTGCTGTCCAACAACGACGGCTGCGTGATCGCCCGCAGCGCCGAGGCGAAGGCGCTGGGCGTGCCGATGGGCGCGCCTTATTTCAAGATCAAAGAGGAGATGCGCCGCCGCAACGTCGCGGTGTTCTCCTCTAACTACGCGCTGTACGCCGATATGTCCCGCCGGGTGATGGATACGCTGGAAGAGATGGCGCCGGCGGTGGAGATCTACTCGCTGGATGAAGCCTTTCTGCGGCTGGACGGCGTGGCGCACTGCGAAGCGCTGGAGCAGTTCGGCCAGCGGGTGCGCGATCGCATCCGGCGCGAGCTGCATTTAACGGTCGGGGTCGGCATTGCGCCGAGCAAAACGCTGGCCAAACTGGCCAACTTCGCCGCCAAGAAATGGCGCGGCACCGGCGGCGTGGTGGATTTATCCGATCCAGCGCGCCAGCGCAAGCTGCTGGCGCTGATCCCGGTGGAAGAGGTATGGGGCGTGGGGCGCCGCCTGACTCGCCAGCTGCAGGTGATGGGTATTCACACAGCGCTGCAGTTGGCGGACTGCGATACCCGACTGGCGCGTAAAACCTTCAGCGTGGTGCTGGAGCGCACGATACGCGAGCTGCGCGGCGAATCGTGCCTGCGGTGGGAAGATGAGGCGGCCGCCAAAGAGCAGATCATCTGCTCCCGCTCGTTCGGCCAGCGGCTGACGCATTACCCGCACATGCGCGAGGCCATCTGCAGCTATGCCGAACGCGCCGCCGAAAAGCTGCGGCAGGAAAAGCGCTACTGCCGCAACGTGTCGGTGTTTATCAAAACCAGCCCGCATTCGGCGGGCGAAGGGTATTACAGCAATATGGGCACCGCCCGGCTGCAAACCCCGAGCAACGACAGCCGCGACATCATCGCCATGGCGGTGCGCGCGCTGGAAAGCATCTGGCAGGAAGGGCGACGTTACCTGAAGGGCGGCGTGGTGCTGGGGGATTTCAGCGCCGCCGCCATGGCGCAAATCGATCTGTTCGACGACTGCCCGCCGCGCCGCAACAGCGAGCGGTTGATGGCGACCCTCGATCGCCTGAATCAGGAAGGGCGCGGGCGCGTGTGGTTCGCCGGGCAGGGGATCGTCAAGCCGTGGCAAATGAAGCGCGAAATGCTGTCGCCGGCCTACACCACCCGGCTGGCAGACATACCGGTGGTGCGGCTGGGGGAGACGCGCGCTGCCGAGCCGAAGGAAGAAAAACGCCGTGGGTGAACACTGGCGGCGTGGGCTGAAACTTTAGCGATAGACGATATGGGCGATCGCCAGATTTTTATTGGTTCCAAGATATTCCAATTCGGTATGGGTGATGAGTTCCCAGACTGACTCTGGTTTATCGCTGCGCTTGGAACAATCCACGTTGAATTTTTCATTCAGTACTGACGAAAGACAGGTGGGCTCCGTAATGAAACCATAAAAGGTGATGTTTCCGGATGGTGTGGCGTATGCCGGTGCCATCGTAATCAAATAGGAAATGGCGATAGCCTTTAGCATAAGTATCTTATTTTTCATCATGGGGTTCCCATAGGTAATATTTAAATTAGAAGACGTGAATCTCATTCATTTCACTTTTTTGAATTCATCGTAAGGAAAAGGGAGTGACATTTATATCAGGAGGCGATTTATTGGCTGTCAGCATTACCGGTTTTTATTGAAAGGAAGGCGTGAATGACTGTAAGAGAAAGATGACGGCGGGTGTCATCACCGCCGCCGGAAGAGGGAGAGGATAATGCCACGTCAACTGCCACGGTAGGTTGAATAGCCATATTGGCTGACTAACAGCGGTATGTGATAATGCCTGTTTGGGTCTTCGATATGAATGATAACGGGGACTTCTGGATAAAATGAAATTTGCTGATACTGAGTGAAATACGCTTGCGTTTCGAACGTGACTTTATAAACCCCTGGCTTAACGATCTCATTTTTCGGGTAAAGTGCAGCAATGCGACCTTGAGAATCGGTGGTCTGTGAAGAGAGTCGGAGCCAGTTCTGCCCCTCTTGCCGCTCCAGGAGCACCGTCATCCCGATCGAGGGTTCCCCGGACTGGAGGTTTAAAACGTGAATGCTGATTGGATTCTTCATTGTTTCGGCCAGGGTAGGGAAAGATAACGGTGAGAGAGTAAAACCTATTGCCAGCCCGATCGCTATTTTCATTTTTTTTCTCCATGAATACTCGTGCGGATGAGAATAAAAGCGCCTGAGAGAAACAGGCGCTTGGGGATAGACACAAAGTAAGAGAATGAGAGTAAATAAGTTCAGCGTAATCTGTTTCGTGGTGCTCTGCCCGGTAAGTATTTGTTGGGGAGCAGTTTCTTTCCTCTTTTTTTCTTAATATGTTGATGAAAGCTAAAAAGACTTAAAAGTGTCAACGATATAATCAGTAATAAATCAGTGAAGAGTGCCATAGAAATTATTGAAGCTCATTAATAAAATAAAGTTATGAGCCATGGTTATCATCATTTGGCGGTGCAGGTGATAAGCGTCATATATCTTACAGCGTATAACGGATACCAATCAGGTATTCATTGTTCGTCAGGCGAGCGCGCAAGTTTTCATCCTGTAGCCCTCGGGCGTTGACGAACGTGTTGCGCCCGCTCTCCACATTGCCCATATCGACATAACGGTAACCGGCATAAGCGGTCAGATTCTCCAGCACCTCATAAGACACGCCGGCACCCAGGGAATAGGTGAAATTAGTTTGTGTGCTGTCGGCGAAGTGGCGAGTATCATTGCCCTGCCAACCGCCGACGTCGATTTTGGCGATGCCGACGCCGGCCGTGGCGTAGACGGCGAATTTATCCGTGAGCATGAAGTCACGATAAACGTTGAGCATCAGGCGCTGCGAATCGGTTGTCATGTGGTTGAAGCTGGTAGCGAAGGTCGATGAGCCGCTGGTGTACTCATTGCTTTTCTTGAAAACATATTCTCCCTCGGTTCGCCAGCCGTTGCCGTATTGATAACCGGCGGCCAGTGAACCATTGAGGAAGTTTTGCTTCTCGTTGCCGGCGACGAAGGAACCGATGCCGGGGCGCTCGCTGAGATCCATATTGTGCGCTTGCTGGCGGGTCTCGATGGCATTGATTGCGCCGTAGTAACCGCTCTTGGGATCTTCGGCCGCCATGGCGGCAGATACGCCCAATGAAATCAGGGGCAGCAAGAGCAGGCGAGAGTGATGTTTCATGATTATGTCCTTGTTAAATGGGCAGGCAAGAGGGCGCTGCCTTCCGTTTTCCGAGAGTGTGCGTCACGATGATGAGTTATTGCTGTTTTCAGCGGGCTTGCGTGATGGCTTCCAATGCACAAGCCTCATCGACACTGCCGCTAGGTGCACCGCCAATGCCGATGGCGCCGATGACTTTGTCGTTCTCTTTGACCGGCACCCCGCCGCCCAGTAGCAAGAAACCCGGAATGTCGGAGAGGTTTTGCGCCGCCGGGTATTTCTGCGAGGTCTCCAGCAATTGGCTGGTCATCACACCGCTTGACGCGGCGGTATAGGCTTTTTTATAGCTGGCTTCGAGGGTATGAGGCCCGGCGTTATCCATACGTTGAACGGCGCGGGTCAAGCCTGCGGCGTCTACTACGGTCACGCTGACGTTATAACCTTTAGCGGCGCACGCTTTGATCGCCGTATTGGCCAGCTGAGTGGCTTGCGAGAGAGAAAGTGACGGCGTTGATAGCGATTTTGCGCCGGCGCCGGCCGCGATAGCGGAGAGTAAAATAAAAAGCATTGCGCGGTTTTTCATGTGAATTTACCTTAGTGTCAAAGTCCTGAAAAAATAAAATAGGCAATCCCGCTAATGAGAATTAGAGCGAGTGTCATCATGACGGAAAACAGGACTCCGAATGGCAGTTCGTAAAGAATATATCGAAACATGGGAACCCTTATGCCTTTATGATGTTTAATTGCAGCCACGCTGACAACGAGAAAACTATATGTATTTCAGGGGGTGGAAAATATCAGCTATTCCTGAGTGTTTTGTAAGGAAAGGATGATAGTCTTGTCATCCTTTCGATAATTCGGTGAGGTTGTTATGCCGTCGCAGCGCCGAATATCGGGTTGCCTGAGTGGCAACCCGAGTTGAATGTTTAATCGCCTACGACAGGCAGCGCCAGAACTTGCTGTGTGGTTTTGATTTCAGCAAAAACGTCGGCGACGCCGGCAAGGGCGGCCTGCTGCAATGTTCTATGATCGACCACTTTATTGTCCCAGGTAGCCAGATCGCGCGTAGCGGTAGCGTCTTCGGGAATGATCACGTTATACCCTAATGGCACAGCGTCGCGCGCGGTGGAAGACACGCACATATGCGTCATTAATCCGGTGACAATCAGTTGTTTGATGCCGCGTTGTTTGAGCTGTTTGTCAAGATCGGTGCCGACAAATGAACTCGGCGTTGTTTTTGTGACGACATAATCAGCGCGTGTGGGTTGCAATGCCGGATGAAATTCGGCGAACCTGCTGTTTTCAGCAAATAAGGCGCCATTTGCCGGGCCAATATGACGGACGAAATAGACCGGCATGCTATGTTTATGTGCAAAGTCGATCAATCGTTTGGTGTTGTCCAATGCCTTTCTCCCGTCGGGAATCGGCATTTTCCCCTCGAAGTATTCATTTTGGAAATCAATAACGATCAGCGCCGTGGCGTTTTTGTCTAAACTCCGGGTATTTTCCGCACCGGACAGCGTGCGAATGGTAGGCGCCTGGTCGGCGGGTTTTATTGCGCCATGTGAACCCATGCTATATGCTGCCATAGACAAAGCCAATGCACTGTAAGCGATCATTTTTCGCATCTCATTTCTCCCGATTTATCATTAAAATAAAGTATCCACGTCTTGAAGACGTATAAATCTTGTCACCGTTATCGCACAGAGACGAGATACATAACTACGCAATAACGAGCGTTTTGAGCCAAACTTGAGGGAAAACGCTGAGGAAATCTCATGTCATTAACCAAGATAGGGATTGTCGTTTTTGATGGCATCATTCCCTTTCATCTTTCCGTGCCCTGTGCCGTATTCGAAAAAGCCCTTAATCCGCAAGGTATGCCTTATTATCAGATGACGGTTTGCGCCGCTCAGCCAGGACCATTAAGAACGAACGCCGGTTTTTCCATTATCGCGGAGCATGATTTATCGGTGTTGGATGACGCCGATATCGTCATTATCCCCAGTTGGGTCGACCCCACCGTCATGCCGCCTGCGGAATTAATCTCGGCCCTGCAGCGCGCCCATTCGCGCGGCGCAAAAGTGGTCGGGTTGTGTATGGGGGCGTTCGTTTTGGCTGAGAGCGGGATGTTGCATGGTCGTCCCGCGACAACCCATTGGAATTGGATGCCGCATTTTATGCGGCGTTATCCATCCGTTTCTATCGATCGTGACGTGCTGTATGTGGACGATGGCGATGTGATCACATCAGCCGGTACGGCGGCCAGTATTGACTGTTGCCTGCATTTGGTCAGGCAGCAATGCGGCGCCGAAGTCGCCAATAGGGTGGCCCGCCAATTAGTCGTGCCGCCGCATCGCCAGGGGGGGCAAGCGCAGTTTATTGAACATGCGGTATGCAATACTCAGGGGGGAGACCGCTTTATGAAGGCGTTGGATTGGGCGGTCAGCAATCTGCAACTTCCTCATACCGTCGAGGCTTTGGCGGATAAAGCGTACATGAGTCGTCGAACGTTTACCCGGCGATTCCAACAGTCGACGGGGACAACCCTCACGCAATGGCTGTTAAGCCAACGGCTGGCTCTCGCCCAGCGATTCCTGGAAAAAACCGACCAATCGATTGAACAAATTGCCCTGGTGGCTGGCTTCAGCTCTACGCTTTCCATGCGGCGGCATTTTCAACAGCAATTCAAAACGTCCCCATCACGCTATCGCAAAGAGTTTCATCTCAAGGTGAAGTAGAGACCTTCCCCCCCGCGATTATCGCGCTGGGGGACGTCATCACTCTGCGGTAAAGTCGTCAATCGCCTGATTCAGGCGCTGAAGCGCGGAGAGGGCCAGGTGCAATTTTTGCGCAACCTGTTCTTTATCCGGGGCGGCGGTATTTTCACAATACTGCTCCAAACTGCGGCAATGATTTTCCGCTTCGGCGGCGCCGACGATTTGGGTCGCACCGGCCAGGCGGTGCAGGCTGCGAGCCAATCCCTGCCAATTCTCCTCATCGAGCAACTGACGGCTATGTTGCATGTCACGCGCATTTTCTTCGCGAGTAGCAAGCAGCAGATGACGCAACAACGTTTTATCCTGCTGCGCCAGGCCCTCCAACGCGGGCAGGTCGACCAATTCCTGCAGGGTAACGCGGCTTTCCTTCCCCCATTCGGCAGACTGCCTTGGGAGCCGTTTTAATAGCGCATCCAACTGCGATAAACGCAACGGTTTGAACAAACAGTCGTCCATGCCGGCGGCAATGCAACGCACGCGTTCTTCCGGTTGCGCATTGGCCGTCAAGCCCAGGATGATGAGCGGTTTCCTCTGTTGTTGGCGAAGCTGGCGGGTGAGTTCGAGTCCGTCCATAACGGGCATATTGCAGTCGGTGATCACCAGATCGATGGGCTGAGTCAGCCAAAGCTCCAGCGCTTGCCGCCCGTTTTCCGCTTCAATGACCTGGTGACCCAGGCGGGAAAGCTGGCGGGTGAGCAAAAGCCGATTCGCCGGGTGATCGTCAACCGCCAGGATACACAGCGGTTGTTCGGTGCTGGTGATGACTTCTCGTTCGCTGGCGACAATCGACAGATGTTGGCGGTGCTCTACCGGAATGCAGACGGTAATTCGCGTACCGCGTTCGGGTTGGCTGTGTAAATCGATGGTGCCCTGCATCATTGACACCAATTGTGCACAGATCGCCAGCCCCAAACCGGTACCCTGCTGATGCTTACCGGCCTCGGATTGCACATAGGGCGCGAAAATGGTGGCTTGCTCTTCGGGCGCGATACCGACGCCGGTATCGGTGACGATAAGCGTCAGCATCGCTTGGTTTTCATTCTCCGGCAAACAGTGGATTTGCACGTTCACTAAGCCTTGGTCGGTGAATTTAATGGCGTTGCTCACCAGATTTGACAATATTTGCCGCAGGCGCATCGGGTCGAGATACACTTCGTCGGGATGCAAGGCATCGATATGACATTCGAGCGTGATGCCTTTTTGCCTGGCCAGGCCGTCGAAGACGTGAACGACAGGCAGAGCCAAATCGTCTATCCGCACCCATTCCGGCGTTAATTCCAGTTTGCCTGATTCGATTTTTGCCAGGTCAAGAATGTCGCCGATCAGGCCCATCAACGACAGGGCGGAGTCATAGGCGACGCGGATGGAGTCTTTTTCCGTTTCTGCACGTTGTTGTTCCGGCGTAGTGACTGCCAATTCCAGCAGACCGATAATGGCGCTGATCGGCGTGCGTATTTCGTGGCTCATGGTCGCCAGGAAGGTGCTTTTGGTTCTGTTGGCCTGCTCTGCCCGTTCCCGGGCATTCGACAGCGCGGCCAACAACGTTTCATGTTCGGTGATGTCTTGCCAACTGCCGATCAGCCCCGCCACGGCGCCGGTATGATCCTGATAGGTGACCGCCTGATGAACAATGACCCGCTCTTCCACGCCGTTATAGACCCGGTAGTGTTTAGGTGATGACGCCGGTGTCACGGTGTCGGTAAGCAGCGGGCGAATATCGTGGAAAATATCAGCCAGCGGATGTTTGGCGGAATTCAACGGCAAGCGGCTGAGGCTTTCGCCTTCACCGGTAAAAAACAGTGCCCAGGCTGGGTTGTAGTTGATCAGGTTGCCGCCGGCATCGACCACATAAACCGGCACCGGCGTGCCGTTGAACAGCGTTTCCCGGAATGTGGCCTGCTCTTGCAGTTTGGTCTGCGCCTCTTTGCGCAGGCGAATCTCGCGATGCAGATAGTAATTCCAAATTAGCGAGGTGATGACTAACACGGCGAAAACCCCGGCCAACCAATAAAACTCACTCTGATAAACCGCCCAGGTATCCAGTTTGACATCCGGCGTGCCTTGCCATTTGTTGGCGATCATCGAGATATCACGCGGTGGAATATCGGCTAACGCTTTGTTGAGGATGCTGTATAACTCCGGTTGATCGCGCCCCACGGCAAAACCGATGCGTGCGGGGTGTTCGCCCAACCGGAAAGCGATCTTAAGTTTCCCGCGAAAATAACGATCGATCAGGTAACGGGCACCGATCAGGTTGTTCACCGCGCCGTCCGCTTTGCCCTCGTTGACCATTTGCATCGCTACGCTGGCGTTTTCGGCATCGATCAGCGTCAGCGATGGATATTGCGCTTTGAGCCATGGCCGCAGCGCGTTGTCGGGGGTGATGGCGATTGTGAGATGATCCGTTAAGGCGTGCGGAGCGGTCAGGCTATCCCGGACGACCAAGACGAAAGGCGGCAACACGTAAGGGCGGGTAAACAGCAGCTGTTTATCCCGCGGCGTGCTGTAGCTCATGGCGGCGATAAAATCCGCGCGTTGCTGTTTGACCAAATCGAACATGTCGCCGATGGTGTCGGATTCCACCGCCTTAAAATTCAAGCCGGTGCGCAGATGGATCAGCCGCAAAATGTCCGCTGAAATGCCGTGAAACTGTTTTTGTGTGTCAAACAAAGTGAAAGGTGCATACAGCGGGTTAATGACTACGCGCAGTTCGCTGTGTTGCGACAGCCAGCGTTGTTCGCGTTCGGTTAACGGCAAGCGAGATTGATACAGCCACAGATTGGGGCCTTGGCTCCAATGACGGAAGATGACCTTGTGTTGAACGGGGGATATCGACTGCAGCACGGCATCAACGGAACGTTGCAGCGGAATGTCCGCCTCGCGAAAAACGAAGCGGGGGCCGGTATCTTCTTGCGGGAAGATGTCCGCGATGGACAGTGTGGTGGCGTAGTTGCGCTCGATTAAAAAACTGGCGGTGGTCAGACTGCCGATAAAATAGTCGTTTTCACTGAACGCCACCGAAGACAAGGCGCTTTGCGGCGAGGGATAGCGGGTGATTTTTGCATTGGGGTAATGGTTCGCCACCCAGTCGTCGCTCAGGTATCCGCGCACCAGCGCGATGCGCGCCTCGGCAAGCACCGGCATTGGCTTGGACATGGCCGTCTCGCGGGAGACCAGCGCCGGATGATCCGGCATATAAGGCATGCTCTTAATCAGGCCAGGTTGCTGCGTCAACAGGCCGCCGTCGTCATCCAGCAAAATATCCACTTTGCCGCTGCGCATCCCATCCAGCGCGGCGTTGCGATTAGGATAATGCAGTACGTGGAATCTCAGGCCGAGATAGCGCAATACCAGCAAGGCATAGTCGGCGGAGATGCCTTCGAAGGTGCCCGATTCGGGAATAATGGCGAAAGGTGGATTTTCGGGGGCGTAGGTGGCGATATTGACTTCGCGCTTTTGCCCCAGCCAACGCCAGTCGTCGTCGCTGAGCGTGAAATTGAGCGGCGTGACGGTTTCGCGGCTGAACAGCTTCATGCTTTGGGGGGCTTCGGCATGAGGCTCTGCGAGCAGCGGCGTTGACAGCAACAACAAAATGCAAAGCAGCATATGGCGCATGGCAGAGGCTCAGTCCAGGTTGTTGCGTTGAGTGAAGTCGTACAGTTCGAGCATATTTTGCAGCTCAAGCTTTTGCATCAGTCGGCGTTTATAGGTGCTGACGGTTTTATCGCTGATCCGCATTTGCTGCGCAATTTCGATGATTTTTAAGCCCCGCGCCATTAAACGCAGCACCTGCAACTCTTTGGCGGAAAGCGAAGCGATCTTGCCTTTGTCATCCAGCGGCGCCGCATTTGCCGCTTCCAGACGCGCCCGATTGAGCGGGAAGTAACCGTAGCCACCTCTTATCGCACGCACCGCATCATGAAGTTCGGTGAGATTATTGCGTTTGCTGATAAAACCGTCGGCGCCGGCGGTGGCGCAGCGTTTGATGTAGTGTTCGTCATCTTTGCCCGTCAATACCAGAATGCCGCCCCGGAATTCGTTATTGCGCAGGCGTTGCACGACATCAATGCCGTTTAGTGAGGGAATATCGATATCAACCAAAATGAGATCGGGGAGAAGTTGCCGGGCGAGCTTCAGCGCCTCAAGACCGTCATCCGTTTCGCCGACGATCACCATGCCGTCTTTTTCCAACAACATTCTGACAGCCAGCCGAGCGACCGGATGATCGTCCACGATCAATACATTATTCATTTCATCTTCCCGCTTAATAAGTGGCGGTGTTTCTGCGCGGCGACACCGTCTTCATCGTAATACACAGTTTAATGAGCGTATTTAGATACTGCAACGAAATAATTTGTCATCATTGCCTTACACGATAATCATGCGTGGACTACACGCAATGCAACCTTGCCTGATATTTATTTAGGCCGCGGTGCGTCAATATAGCTCACTATGGAACGGCGCAATTAACGGTTCGATAGAGAGGGCGCTAAAAAAGTGGCAATGGATAAGAAAGAGAAATGCATCGCTATTTTAGATAGCTGTCAATATACGGTGCAAGGTATTACTTTGCTGTGCGGAAAAATACCGGGTTGGCATATTGCCGGGGTGGCGAAGTCATACTATGACCTGCTGCGATTGGTTGAAAGAAAACCTATCGATATGGTGATTTGCGGAATAGGCAACCACTCCGATGATTTTTCTCGGTTGCTGAATTTGTCCCGATACCCGACGAGAGGTCGTATTCTGTTAATGGATAAATCCTCTGCGGTGTTGAGCAAAACGTTTCTGGCGGCGGGGTTCGATGCGGTGGTCAGCAAACAGGTCGCATTAAATGAATTGATTACGATAATCGCGCGCATCTTGTTTTCAGAAAAAGATGCCGTGGCTGAATATGGCGATGAACATTGCTATTTGCCACAGGAGCGAGAGGTATTAAGCGCCTTATTGAAAGGTGAGCGTCCTTGCGATATTGCTAGAACGATGGGGATTTCTTACCGTACGGTCAGTCGTTATAAATTGAGCGGTTTGCGCCGTGCTGGGTTGAATAGCCTGAATGAAATATTGGCCAGCAAAAAACATTATGCTATCGGCAATGCTTTATAGGGGGCGTAGGTGCTCGGATTTTATTTTTCTCTTTGCCTCGGCAGAGGGAAAAGTAAAACCCAACACCCAGGGGTTTTATTGGCGCAGTGACTCTCTGCATAAAGAAGATGGCACTGCCCACTCATGTCGCCGTTATGGAGCAATTCACCTGCTTGATAGGGTTCCTGACGGCTGGAATTTACTCAAAGGATATAAGTGAACAACATCATGATGAACAAGACAACTATCGCAATGGTTATTCTGGCGGGTTCCGCGTTTGCTTCTGTGGCTCAGGCTGCCGACGGTACCATTAACTTCACCGGTAATATCACCGATGCCGCTTGTACGGTCAGTGCCGGCACCAAAACCCAAACGGTAAATCTGGGCACCATCAGTGCAAGCAGCTTTGACGCGGCGGGTGCGGTCTCCGGCGCTTCCCGTTTCAACGTGACGCTGGAATCTTGCCCTGCCTCTGCAGCCACCGCTTCGGTTGTTTTCGATGGCCAGGCTGATACCGCCAACAGCACCCTGCTGGCGCTGACCCCGGGCACCGGTGTGGCGACCGGCGTCGGTGTGGGGATCTATGAAGAAGACTCCGTGACCCAACTGCCGGTCAGCATCCGATCCGCCAGCAAGGCGCTGTCCACCACGGCACCAACCACCTTTACCTACGTTGCCAAATACATGGCGACAGCGGCGACCGTACAGGCCGGTACCGCTAATGCCGTCAGCGACTTCACTATCTCTTACAACTAAACCAGCTTGGCGGTCAGCACCGCCATTTAAGAGATGAGCGCGGCGAAAGTAGATGGGCGTCATTTCGCCGCCGGGCAGGGAAGCCCATCTTGTTGTGGCGGCGTCATTCGGCGCCGCTGTTTATCTGATTCACCACGTTAATGAAAAGTGGGAGAAGCTATCGTGTTACCAGGGGTTAAATCGCTTTGCCTTGCCGTGGGTTTGCTGAGCGCCGCGCAGTGTGTTTGGGCCGGCGTGGTGGTCGGCGGTACCCGGGTTATTTATGACGGCGCTAAAAAAGAGGCCGCTATTTCCGTCAATAACCCGGAAAAAACTGCACCGTACCTGATCCAGTCCTGGGTAGAAAATGCCGCGGGGAGCGGCAGCAGCAAGCCGCCGTTTCTGATTACGCCACCGTTGTTCCGTCTGGATGCCGGCCAGGAAAACGTGCTGCGTATCGTTCGCACCGGCGGGAAACTGCCGGATGATCGGGAATCGCTGTATTGGCTGAATATTAAATCCATTCCTTCCACCGAGCCGTCGGATCAAAACCGTTTGCTGATCTCGGTCAAGACGCGCATCAAGCTGATCTATCGGCCTTCAGGGTTGAGTGGCAATGCCGCCGAAGCCTATCAAAAGCTCACGTTCAGCCGCCAGGGCAACCAGCTGCGGGTGAATAACCCCACGCCTTATTATGTGGCGTTCTACAGCGTCAAGGTTGGCGGTAAGGAGATCAAAGAGGCGGGCACCGTTGGGCCTAAAGGCTCACTGAGTTGGCCGATGCCGGTCGGGGCCGGCGCTCAGGTGAGCTGGCAGGCGATCAACGATTATGGCGGCATCACGCCGGCGGCCAATCAGGCGTTCTAGCGCTCAATCTCGCAACACCTCGCGCAATTACCACACAACATACCTACAGCCATTTACCCATAACGACGCGTGGGAGGGGAACCTTTTGCCGTCGTAGGGGGAGAACGTTTTTGTTATGGAAAAACAGCACCGTAATCGGATCACCCGTCCCGCTGCCGCAGGTATCGAGCGCAGTCAGAGAACCCGTCTGGCGGTGATGATGCCGTCGCTGTTGGCGCTGGGTTTTGCGGCGTCGACCGTACAGGCGCGTGATTACTTTAACCCTGCCGCGTTGGAGCTGGGAAACAGCGCCGCCTCCGCGCTCGAACTGGAACAGTTTTCGGTGCGCGGCGGGCAACTTCCCGGCGTCTACCGAGTGGATATTTATCTCAACGGCAATCAGATCGAGACCCGGGATGTCACCTTTGTTGAGGTGGCGGGCAAACTGCGACCGGAACTGACGCCGACGCAGCTTGACGCCATGGGCGTGAAAGTGGACGCTTTCCCGGCCTTGCAACAGTTGCCGCCCAAACTGCCGCTGAACGATCTCGGCCACTATATCCCCGATGCCGACAGTCAGTTCGACTTCAGCCAGCAGCGTTTGAACCTCAGCATCCCGCAGGCGGCGCTGACCAGCGAGGCGCGCGGCTATGTCGATCCGGCACAGTGGGATCAGGGCATGCCGGCGGCGTTGCTCAACTACACGTTCAGCGGCGCCAATACCCAGCGGCACAAAGGCGCCGGCGCCGAGGACAATTACTACCTCAACCTGCGTTCCGGCCTGAATCTGGGCGCCTGGCGGCTGCGTAACTATTCGACCTACAACGAAGGCAACGGTCAGCGGCATTGGGATAACGTCAATACCTACCTGCAGCGTGATATTCAATCGCTGAAAGGGCAACTGACGCTGGGCGACAGCGCGACGCCAGGCGATGTGTTCGGCAGCGTACAGTTCCGCGGGGCGCAGTTGGCTTCCGATGACAACATGTATCCAGACAGCCTGAGAGGCTTTGCGCCGGTGGTGCGTGGCATCGCCCAGAGCAACGCCCAGGTGACCGTGCGTCAAAACGGCTACATCATTTACCAGACCTATGTTTCGCCAGGTGCGTTTGCGATAACCGATCTGTATCCGACCGCCTCCAGCGGCGATTTGGAGGTGACCATTACCGAGGCCAGCGGCGCCGAGCGTCACTTTGTACAGCCGTTCGCCGCCGTGCCGGTGATGCTGCGCGAGGGGCGGATGAAATACGCCTTCACCGCCGGGGAGTTTCGTTCCGGCACCGATGCGGCGCTGACGCCCACCTTTGGCCAGGGAACCCTGATCTACGGCCTGCCGCATGACTCCACGGCCTACGGCGGTCTGCTGCTGGCCGACCGCTACAATGCGCAGGTGCTTGGGGTCGGACACGGCTTTGGCGTTTGGGGCTCGTTGTCGATGGATATCACGCAGGCGAAAACCGAGCTGCGCGACGGCAGCCGCCACAGCGGCCAGTCTTACCGCTTCCAGTACGCCAAAGACGTTGAGGCTACCAACACCACTTTCACCCTGGCGGGCTACCGCTACTCGACCCGCGGCTTCTATGACTTCCAGGAGGCCAATGAGTTGGGGGGGTATAACGAAAACGACTGGCGGCAGAACTACAACAAACGCAGCCGGGCGCAGATCAACATCAACCAGGCCTTCAGGGAGTATGGCAGCCTTTCGCTCTCGGCCTACCAGCAGGACTACTGGGGAGAGGGCGGCTATGAGCGCAGCCTGAGCGCCGGCTACAACCTGAGTTACGACGGCATCGCCTACGGGCTGAACTACACCTACAGCCAGACGCCGGGCAACAACCCCAATGACCAGCAAGTGGCGTTCAACGTGCAGGTGCCGCTCAGCAAGTGGTTGCCCAACAGCTGGGCCAGTTACAGCCTGAACAGCAGCAAGCGAGGCAGCACGGCGCAGCAGATAGGGCTGAACGGCACTGCACTGGCGGATAACAACCTGAGCTATAGCCTCCAGCAGAGCTACGGCAACCGCGGCGACGGCGCCAGCGGCAGTCTCGGCGCCAACTACAAGGGCACCTATGGCGAAATGCAGGCCGGGTACAGCTACACCCGCGACTCGCGGCAGATCAACTATGGCCTGCAGGGGGGGATTGTGGCGCATCCTTACGGCGTGACCTTCTCGCAGCAGCAAGGGGATACGCTGGCATTGGTGCGGGCGCCGGGCGCGGCGGGGGCGAAAGTGCAGAACAATACCGGCGTGCGTACCGATTGGCGCGGCTACGCGGTGGTGCCTTATGTCGGCACCTATCGCAAGAACCGCATCGCGCTGGACACAGAAACGCTGGGCGGTGATGTGGACATCGACACCAATACCCAGACGGTGATCCCAACCCAGGGGGCACTGGTGCTGGCGGATTTCCAAACTCGCGTAGGCAACCGCGTGCTGATGACGCTGAGCTATCAGGGCAAACCGGTGCCGTTTGGGGCCATTGCCGCGCTGCAGCAGGAGGCTGGCGCACTGGAGAACAGCGGCATCGTCGGGCCGGATGGCCAGCTGTACCTGAGCGGCGTGCCGGAGCAGGGGCAGCTGCAGGTGAAGTGGGGCAATGCCGCCAGCCAGCAGTGTCAGGTTGCATTCACGCTACCGTCGGCGGAGGCCGCCGCCGCGGTGCTGCCGGTTACGGCCGTGTGCCGGTAATTCAACGAATGATGAGAGTAGATAACATGATGATTAAGATGAAAACGCTGGCGGCGGGAGGGCTGTTCGCGCTGCTGGGGCTGTGTTCGAGCGCGGCGCAAGCCACCTGTACCTTTTTATCCGGCAGCGCGACGGACGGCGAATCCATCAACTTCGGCGATGTGATCGTCCAGCGCGATGCACCGGTGGGCAGCGTGGTGGCGTCGATTTCTTCAAATTCCCTCAGCAGCCGCGGCAACTTCGTTCACTGCGATGAATCTGTGGTTCAAACCATGCGTTGGTCGGCGGAAGGCACCACCACCGTCAGGTATAACGGCGAGCAACTGTTTAGCGTAGGGATCACGGGGTTGGCGATGCGGGTAGTCACGCCTGGCGGAGGTTATGGCCTGCGATTTACCGGGGATTTCTCTCGAGACGCTACTTGGGGGGGATGTGTTGCCGATACGCCAACGACCTGGCGGCGGTATTGCGGTGCGTCCTGGGGCGGCGCCACTCGCTTTGAACTGGTGAAGGTCGCCACCACCACCGGCAGCGGCAGGTTAACGATTCCGGGGCGCATTCGGGCCAGCATCGTGAGCCGAACCTACGTTTATAACTTCAGCTTTGGCGAATCGAATGTGAATACCGTGGCCTGTTCGGTGACCAATACCACCATTCAGGTGCCGATGGGAAATATCAAACGCAGCGAGTTTACCGGCGTGGGATTTAGAACTGCACCTACTTCGTTTTTTATTCCCCTGCTTTGTGATGCCGGTACCCGTGTCAATATCACGATTGATGCGACGGCTGACGCTTCTGGTGTGGCGGGTGTGATGGCGATCGATCCGGCCAGTATCGGCATCGCCGCCAGCGGGGTGGGGATTGAAGTGCTGGACAACCATGGTGCGCCTGTGCAATTCGGTACGCAAACGTTGCTCGGCACCTATCCAGGAACCGGTGGTCAAGTATGGTATCCCTTTACCGCCCGCTATTATCAGACTAACGCTCGGGTAATCGCCGGTCAGGCCAATGGCACTGCCACCTTCACCATGACCTATAACTGACGCCTTGTTGGCGCATGGGAAAAATCGAGCGAACCGGTAACGACAAGAGAGGGGGATCCCCCCCTCTTTCTCATCCTCAATTTCTTCACGCTGTTCACCCCCCCGGCGCCACCGTCAGCAGCAGGTTGGCGAAGCGGCGCTGCTCGCCGGAGGCGATCACCAGCAGCGTCCGATCCGATTTGACCGCGGCGTAGAACGCCTCGCGCGGCAGGTGTTCGACCGGGCACTGCGCCGGCAGCAGTTGCCGGTATTCGGCTTCGATGGTGTTGGTGAAGTCCGGCGGGCAGGCCATCAGCGCCGCGCTTTCCACGTTGATGCAGGCCAGCAGTTTTTCCAGGATCGGCGGGGCGGCGAGCGTGCCGGGCGCCAGGTTCAGATAGACCACGGTGGCGTCTTTCGGCGCGTGCGTCACGCAGGCGTAGTTGCCGTCGGCGATCAGTACCTGGGTTTTATGCCCGCATTGCGCCAGCGCGGCGAGCAGCGGCGGGTGGGTGATGGCGGATTTGATCATAAAGCGATTCCTGAATGAGGGGGCGGCAGCCATGCCGCCCGCGGTTGAATTACATGCGGTAGATGCCGCCGTTGATGTCGAGGGTGGCGCCGGAGATGAAGCCGTCGTACTCCGCCGCCAGGAAGGTGATGGCGCGCGCCACGTCGTCCGGCGTGCCTGCACGGCCCAGCGGGATGGCGCGAACGGTTTCCTCCGCCGATGCCTGGGTGGTGTGGCGATTATGGAAGCGGGTGCCGAGGATCAGGCCGGGCGCCACCGCGTTCACTCGGATGCCGTGTTCGCCCAGCTCTGCCGCCAGCGAGCGCGTCCAGGTGAGTACCGCGCCCTTGGTGGCGGAATAGACCAGCGAGCCGGAGTGCCCGCCGGCGCGGCCGGCTTGCGACGCCAGGTTGACGATGCTGGCGCCGTTTGCCGCCTTCAGGAACGGCAGCGCGCTTTGCGTGACGTTCAGCATGGTGGTCATGTTCACGTCGATCACGGTTTGCCAGAAGGCGCGGTCGATCTCGCCCAGCCATTTCCGCCCGACGATGCCGCCGACGTTATTGACCAGAATGTCGATGCCGCCGAGAAACTCGGCGCCGGCCGAAACGCAGCGCCGCGTTTCGTCGCTATCGATGAGATCGGCGTAGCCGTAAGCGGCCTTTTGCCCCAATGAATGGGCCAGCGCCACCAGCGCTTTAGGGCCGCTTTCGTCGCTGTGATAGTGAAAATAGATGTCGCAACCGGCCTTGATCAGCCGCTCTGCGGTGGCGCGGCCGATGCCCTGTTCCGCCCCGGTGATAAACACCTTTTTGCCCGCAAGATCGCCCATGATTGACTCCTTATTGGTTCGTTAAGTATTGATGACGCCTTCACGCTGTTTCGCGCAGTAGAAAATGCAGATCAACCCGGTGGCCAACAGGCACGAGGCCAGGAAAAACAGCCCCGGCGCGCTGCTGCCGGTCAGATCGTTCAACACGCCCACCGCATAAGGCGCGACGAAGCCGCCGATATTGCCGATGCAGCTGACCACCGCCAGCCCGGCTGCCGCGGCCGCGCCGGTGGAAATATTGGCGGGCATGGATAAAAACGGCGGTACGGCGGTGTAGATGCCGATGGCGGCGATGCACAGGAACGACAGCGCGACGAGCGGATCGTATTTAAAAAATGTCACCGCCCCCATCAGGCCGATAGCGGCGACCACCATGCTGAGGCCGGCGAATACGCCGAGCTTTTTGGTTTTGCTGGCCCACAGGCTCCACGGGTACACCAGCAGCGCGGCCAGGCCGTAGGGAATGAGTGCCAGCAGGCTGACGCGGAAGATATCGCTGCCGGAGAGGGCGGTAATGATCGACGGCAGCCAGGTGCCGAAGCCGTAAATGCCGCACACCATGCCGAAGTTGAGCAGCGCGTAGAGCAGGTATTTCTTGTTTTTCATCCCTTTCAGGAAGTCGCCCAGCGTGATTTTAGAGCCGGATTTGGAGCGGCCGGCGTTGCTCATCAGCCAGGCCTTTTCCTCCACGTTCAGATAGCCGACGTCCTTGGGCGAGTTCTTGATCAGGAACGGGATCAGCAGGCCGATGACGATCGGCGGCAACCCTTCGAGGATAAACAGCAGCTGCCAGGGAGCGAACCCGAACCAGTCATGCTGAATATTGAGAATAAAGCCGGAAATCGGCGAGCCGACGGCGTTGGACAGCGGCTGGACGATGATGAACATGCCGAGGATTTTGGTGCGGTATTTTTCCGGGAAGAACACCGTAAAGTAATACACCACCGAGGGAAAGAACCCGGCTTCGCATACGCCCAGCATAAAACGGCAGATATACAGCTCCAGCGGCGTGCGCACAAAGCCGAGCAGGGTCGCGAAGATGCCCCAGGAAATTAATATTCTGGCGAACCAGATGCGCGGGCCGAATTTAATGGTGCCGGCGTTGCTGGGTATTTCAAACAGGAAATAGCCGATAAAGAAAATCCCGGAGGCGAAGCCGAAGGCCGAGGCGGTCAGGCCCAGGTTATCTTCCAGCGCTTTGGCGGCGTAGGCCATGTTATTGCGATCGAGAAACGCCAGGAAATACAATAAAATCATGAGGGGGACAATATGCAGCGTCAATTTCCTGATAGCGCTGCGTTCAATATCCTGCGGCTTGCTTATTTTCATTTTGATATTTCCAATGTGGTTAATCGGAATAATAGAGGCCCGGCTCATTACCCTGAGCTGAACGTTAAATAACGGCACGACGCTGATTCATTGAGGCGCGGGCATCCCTTAAGCGCGACGGCCTGTTCCTTTGTTTTGGCTGACACCGATCCGGACGATGCCGCGGCGCATCGCCTGGGGAAGACGCTGTTATTTCAGTTAGCCGGCGGCTTTGACCGAGCGCCGGCTGATGACCGTCGGCGGGAAGAGAAACTCGCCGGGCGGTTGCGCATCATCGTTGATGCGGCCGATCAGGCGCTCGACCATCAGCTGCGCCATCTCCGCCAGCGGCGGCCTGACGGACGTCAGCCCCGGTTCGGCCAGGCCGGCCAGCGCGATATTGTCGATGCCGATCACCGAGATGTCTGCGGGCACCTGGACGCCGGCGGCGCGCAGCCCCACCATCAGCCCGATGCCCAGCGCATCGTTAATCGCCACGATGCCGTCCGGGCGCGGCGTCAGCGCGAGCACGCGCGGCGCCAGCGTCAGCCCTAATTCGAACATTTCCGTGTCGCCGTAGGCGCTGTTGGCTTTACCTTCGATCACCCGTTGGCGTTCGCTCAGGCTGTGCCCCAGCGCACTTAGAAAACCGTCGATCTTGTGGCTGCGCCCGACGGTCAGCGTCGCTTCGGTGGCGAACACAATGTGTCGGCAGCCGCGTTCGAGCAGGTGCTGCGCGGCCAGGCGCCCGGCGGCGATATTGTCCATCGACACGCTGTCGAACAGCCGGGTATCGGTGGCCATCGGCTCGGCGAACGGGCTGTCGTAGCTGACAATCTTCATGCCTCGCTCGGCGGCCCGAACAAAATGAGTCTGGCGAATGTCGCTCGCCGCCACGATGATGCCGCGCACGCCGTGCAGGAACATATCGTCGATAAACGCGGCCTCTTCCTGTTCCTGGCGGTAGGCGTTGCCGAGCAAGACGCGGTAACGGTGAGCCCGCGCCGCACCGTCGACCGCATGCGCCAGCGCCGAAAAGCTCGGGTTGACGATCGACGGCAGCAGCAGGCCGATGATCTTCGCCTGCGGTGCGGGTAACGCCGCCGTTCGGGCCGGCCGATACCCCAGGGTTGCCATCGCTTGTTCGATGCGCTCACGGGTCTGCGCGCTCATCTGGTGGCTGCGATTATTCAGCAGGTTCGACACGCTGCTGATAGAGACGCCGGCCAACCGTGCGACATCTCGAATATTTGCCATTTGCCGATACCTTGCTGCCTGCCGTTAGCCTGCAATCTATAAGGGAAGACAGGCGCAGGCAAGCCGCAACCGGGGCGAAACCCGCATGGGATCGCGCATTTGTGAGAGTTGTCAGGCGGCGGCCGAGTTGTTTACTAAACAGTAAGGCGGGGTGGGAGGTTACGCCGGGATCGGGCAAGCGTCCGGCGGCGCATCGGCGGCCTGCTGGCGGAATTTTCCCGGCGTCAGGCCGAAGTGGCGGGTGAAGGCTTTGTGCAGCGCCACCTCCGACGAATAGCCGGCCTGTTCGGCGATACGGCTCAGCGGCAACGCCTGGCGCGCCAGCAGCCGGGCCGCCAGCTGCATGCGGATGGCGGTAAGGGCCTGCAGCGGCGTTTGCTGCGTGACCTGACGAAAGACGCGGGCGAAGTTGGCGCGCGACATATGGGCCTGTTTGCTCAGTTCAACCAGCGTCCAGGGATGTTGCGGGCGGCGCAGCATCTGTTCAACCACGTTGCCCAACTGCGGATGCAGCAACGCGGCGACCAGATTGCCGCTCTGATTTGGCTGGGCCAGCCAGGCGCGGATCGCCAGCGCGAACAGCAGCGCCATGGTCTGGCTGACAATGGCGTTGTGCCCCTGGCCCTGTTGGCTGAACTCATCGCTCAGCAGCTGGCCGGTCGCCTGCAGCAGCGCCAGCCGCCCCTGTTGGCGGCTGTTGAACAACAAACATTCCGGCAGGCTCGCCAGCAGCGGCGACGCGCTGTGCGGCAAGATTTGCACGCCGCACAGCAGGTGCGTGGCGCTGTCGGCCCTCTCCGGCAGCAGGCGGTGGGCGGAGTTGTGCGGCAAGAACAGCAGGCTGCCTTGCTCCAGCGGTACCGGCCGGCCGCCGGGGATCTCCAGCCGACAGCTGCCCGCCAGCACCATGTGCCAGCGGATCTGACTCCACTCCCCGGCGGCATGCGGCGAGCGCCACTCGCCGCTGAAATGGCAATCGCGCGCCACATAACCGCGCATGTCGTTAAGCATCAACAGTTGGCTGAGCGGATCCATTTTGAGACTCCTGGCTAAGAAGCTGATTGTTTCGGCAATGGGCCGGCGTAATGCGAAGCACTAAGATCGGTTCGATAGTGCAGCGATGCGGAGGGCGCCGCTGCGATGCATGAGTTATCAATGACATGGAGCCGGTAATGAAAATACTATTCTTTCTGAGCAAGGGCGACAAGCTGGGATTAACGCTGATTCGCCTCAGCATCGCCATCGTTTTCTTATGGATTGGCCTGCTCAAATTCATCCCTTACGAAGCGGACAGCATCACGCCGTTCGTCGCCAACAGCCCGCTGATGTCGTTTTTCTATGACATGCCGCAGGACTATCAGGCGCACCTAACGCACGAAGGCGAACTGAACCTCGCCGCCCGCGCCTGGCAGCAGGCCAACAATACCTATGGCTTCTCCAACGGCCTGGGCGTGGTGGAGGTGGCGATCGCGCTGCTGGTGCTGGCCAACCCGTTCTCCAAATGGCTGGGGCTATTGGGCGGCATGCTCTCCTTTTGCACGCCGCTGGTGACGCTGACCTTTTTGATTACCACCCCGGAGGCCTGGGTGCCCGCGTTGGGCGATGCGCATCACGGTTTCCCTTATCTCTCCGGCGCCGGGCGTCTGGTGCTGAAGGACACCCTGATGTTGGCGGGCGCGGTGATGATCATGGCGGATTCGGCGCGCAGTTTGCTCGAGAAACAGTGGCGGGGGAAGGTCGCATGAGCGTCATGAACCGGGCCGTGGCCGGCAGCCTGATGATGCTGGCCTGTTCTGCCGTGGCGGAGGGGACGATGGGGCAAGAAATCCGAACGGTAGAGAGCGCCTACGCTTATCAGCAAACGCGTCAGCGCATTATCAGCACGGCCGAGCAGAAGGGCGTGACGCTGTTCGCCGAGTTCGATCACGCGAAAGCGGCGCGTGAGCATCATCTGGCGATGCCGCCCACCACGGTGCTGGTGCTGGGCAACCCGCTGGCGGGCACGCCGCTGATGCTGGCGCGGCCGGCGTTGGCGCTGGATCTGCCGTTCAGGGTGCTGATTGCGCAAGACGAACGGGGCAAAACGCAGGTCAGCTACCACCCGGCGGAAAGTCTGAAGCGGAGCGCCGGGGCCGACGAACGACAGATCGCGGCGCTGAGGCCGCTGGAGCGGCTAATTGAGGCCGCAATACGCTGATTGACCGGCGATGAACATCACGAGACGAGGCGACACAATGTACGATTATCAGGCGATTATCATCGGTTTTGGCAAGGCCGGCAAAACGCTGGCGGCCTTTCTGGCCGGGCAGGGATGGCGCGTGGCGATGGTGGAGGCGTCGGCGCAGATGTATGGCGGCACCTGCATCAACATCGGCTGCATCCCGACCAAAACGCTGGTGCACGATGCCGAGCTTCACGGGCCGGGCGAACAGGCGTTCAGCCAGGCGATGGCGCGCAAGCGGCAGGTGACCGGCCTGCTGCGGGAGAAAAACTATCAAAACCTGGCGGGGCTTGAACAGGTCACGGTGATCGACGGACGGGCGGAGTTTATCGATCCGCATCGCATCAGCGTGCAGGGCGCGGCGGGAACGCAGGTGCTGAGCGGCGAGCGCATCTTCATCAACACCGGGGCCGTCAGCCGCTGGCCGGCGATCGACGGGTTGGATCGCTCGCAGCGGAGTTACGACAGCACCGGCCTGCTGCAGTTGACGCAGCGGCCCGCGCGGTTGGGCATTATTGGCGGCGGTTATATCGGGCTGGAGTTCGCTTCGATGTTCGCGCAGTTCGGCAGCGCCGTGACGGTATTCGAAGAGGCGGATGCGTTGCTCGGCCGGGAAGACCGCGATATGGCGCAGGCGATACAGCAAATCCTGAGCGACGCCGGGGTCAGCTTCACGTTTAACGCCGGCGTGAAGCAGGTGCGCGATGTGGAAGGGGGCGTTGAGGTGGTGCATCAGGGCGGCGTGCAGTCGTTCGATGCGCTGCTGGTGGCGGCCGGGCGCGCGCCGAACACCGCAGGTTTGCAGCTGGCGCGCGCCGGCGTTGAGACGGATGAGCGCGGCGCCGTGCGGGTGGACGCGCAACTGCGCAGCAGCGTGCCGCATATTTGGGCGCTGGGGGACGTCAACGGCGGGCCGCAGTTTACCTATATCTCGCTGGACGATTTCCGCATTGTGCGCGACAGCCTGTTCGGCGCGGGTAAACGCAGCACGGCCGATCGCGGCGCGGTGCCTTACTCGGTGTTCATCACCCCCAGCTTCTCGCGTATCGGCCTCAGCGAAGATCAGGCCCGGCAGCAGGGGCGCGACATTAAGGTCGCCACTCTGCCGGCGGCGGCGATCCCGCGCGCCCGCGTGCTGGGCGACACGCGCGGCCTGCTGAAGGCGGTGGTCGATGCGCAGACTGGCCAAATCCTCGGCGTGGCGCTGCTGTGCCGCGATGCTCATGAGATGATCAACATCGTCAAAACGGCGATGGACGCCGGGCTGCCCTATACCCGGCTGCGCGATCAGCTGTTCACCCATCCGACCATGAGCGAGTCGCTCAACGACCTGTTTGGGCTGATAGGGTAAAGCGGGGCGAGAGGGGCGGCGCAGATGAGTGAGATCTGCGAAGCACCTCTCGTTTATCGCCCTTCGGGGCGGCGGGTTCTGTACTATTGTTTTCTCTTTGCGGCACGTTCCAGGCCGATGTGGCGCTGGGCGCAACGGAGATCACAGATGAACAAACGGGAATTAGAAAGCGCGATTGTCACCGATTTTTCCAAACGCATGAGCTACGGCGACTACCTGTGCCTGGACCAACTGCTGGACTGCCAGCACCCGCTCTCCAACCCGCCGCATCATGATGAAATGCTGTTCGTGATACAGCACCAAACCTCCGAGCTGTGGATGAAGCTGATGCTGCATGAGCTGCAGGCGGCGCTGCGGCTGGTGCAGCAGGACAAACTCAGCCACTGCTTCAAAATCCTCGCGCGCGTCAAACAGATCCAGCGGCTGTTGTTCGAACAGTGGGCGGTGCTGGAAACGCTGACGCCGTCGGAGTACGTCGAGTTTCGCGACGTGCTGGGCAGCTCGTCGGGCTTCCAGTCGCACCAATATCGCTCGATCGAGTTCCTGCTCGGCAACAAGAATGCGGCGATGCTGGCGGTGTTCAGCAGCGACGCGGAAAAACACGCCGCGTTGAAGGCGATCCTCGAAGCACCGAGCCTGTACGACGAATACTTGCTGTACCTGGCACGCCACGGCCTGCCGATCCCGCAGGAGTGCCTCGAGCGCGACTGGACGCAGCCCTACCAGCGCAACCCGGATCTGCTGCCGGCGTTCAAAGTGATCTACGACAACCCGCAAACCTACTGGGAAGCTTATGAAATGGCGGAGAAGCTGGTGGATATCGAAGAGAGCTTCCATCTGTGGCGCTTCCGTCATATGAAAACGGTGGAGCGGATTATCGGCTTTAAGTCGGGCACCGGCGGTTCCAGCGGCGTCAGCTTCCTGAAAAAGGCGTTGGATCTGACCTTTTTCCCCGAGCTGCTGGACGTGCGCACCGAAATCGGCGCCTGAGACAATGTGAGGGGGAAGGGCGATGAGCGTGAGGATTATCGATAAGGCGGCGGAGAAGGTGGTGGGGGTGAGAGTCGTGGGGCCGTATCCGCAGACGATCCCACAGGGCTCGCAGCAACTGCTGGCATGGCGGCAGCGCCACGGCGTGCCGTTCGGCAAATGGCTGGTGCTGTATTGGGACGATCCGGCGGAAGTGGCGCCGGAAAAGCTGCGCGCCGACGTGGTGATGAGCGTGGCGGACGATTTCGCGCTGCCGGCGGGCAGCGAGGGCGTTACCGTGCAGACGCTGCCCGCCGGGCAGTACGCGGTCTACCACGTGCGCATCAGCGATGGCGACTTCGAGCGGGTGTGGGGCGAGTTCTACCAGAAGCTGTTGCCGGCCAGCGGCTATCAGCCGGTTGAGGGGGTAAGCTATGAGCACTATCGCAACGACTGCGAAGCCGACGGCTATTTCGACCTCGATATTTACCAGACGGTGAAGAAGTGGTGAGGGGGCGTTGATGATAAGGAAGGCTGAATCGATGAACGGGACAGCTTCAGCCCGTTGTTTTGGCTAAACGTCGGTGACTTTGCCGCCAGCGCATTCGCCTCCTTGCCAAAAGGGGTTACAGCGGCAGCC
The DNA here is from genome assembly GCF_040280225.1 of Serratia sp. SM04. NCBI lineage: Bacteria > Pseudomonadati > Pseudomonadota > Gammaproteobacteria > Enterobacterales > Yersiniaceae > Serratia > Serratia sp. SM04. Next base: position 947,315 of record NZ_JBEOQT010000021.1, read on the forward strand.
GGTTTTGCCGGCGCCGCCGCCCGAAAGCCGGCGTTAACCGGCTTTCCCTGCGTGCCACTTGGCTACTCTTTAGGGAACAGCTGATCGACGGCGCTCTGGATCGCCGCCTGATGGCCGCCGCCCGGCGCGGCGGTGCGCGCGGCGCCGCCGGGCTGGTTGAGATCCAGCTGGCCGCCGGTATTGATCTCCCCGTCCTCTTTCACCGTGATATTGAAGCTGGTGCCGGTGATGTTGATTTGGCCGTTCGCCAGCAGCTCGATCACGCTTTCGCCGCACTCCAGCCGCAGCGATTCGCCGGAGCCGAGGGTAAAGGCGTTGACCACGGCGTCGCTGCGCGTTTTGCCGGTCAGCGCCGAGGCCTCGCCTTTGACGCCGCTGGCCTGATTGAGCACCACCCGTTTGATCTGGTTGCCGCCCACCAGGTGGGTGTGGTCGTTAGCGATGCTGTGGCTCTCATCGTTTTTGACCTGGGTGTCCATGTTGCGTTCCGCCTGGATCCACACCTGTTCGGCGCCGGCCTTGTCTTCGAAACGCAGGGCGTTGGCGTTGTCGGCGGTGCCGTCCTTGGAACGGCTCATAAAGCCCATTTGGGTGGCGGCGGCCGGCAGCGCCCACGGCGGCATGCTGGCTTCGTTATAAACGCGCCCGGTGACGATCGGCCGATCCGGATCGCCGTTGATAAAGTCCACCACCACTTCGTCGTTGACGCGCGGGATCTGCACGCCGCCGTAGCCCTGGCCGGCCCAGGCGCTGGAGACGCGCACCCAGCAGGAGCTGCCGTCGTCCTTCGGCCCGAAGCGGTCCCAGTGGAATTTCACCTTGATGCGGCCGTATTTGTCGGTCCAAATTGATTCGCCGGCCGGGCCGACCACCCGGGCGGTCTGCGGCCCGTGGGTTTTCGGCCAGGTGGCCTGCTGCGGCGGGTGCCAGGGCACGTCCGCCGGCAGCACGGTGAAGTCGATACGGTGTTCGCTGCTCTGATCGTCGCCGCTGGCGTAGCGGTTCTCTTTCAGATGGTAGTTGGCCTGCAGCGTCAGGTACTCGCGGTTGTCGTCGGCGTGCGGGGCGTTATACAGCGTAAAGGTGCTGCCGGGAGCGATGCCCATCGCGGTGGCGGTGCCCCGGATCTGCTGATGCTCAGCCTGCCAGGCCTCCTGGCGCACGCGGGCGTAGAACTCCCCCTGCTGATGCTCGGTGTAGCGGCCCGGCCAGTCGTAGACGTCGATCTGCCCCGGCGTCGGCGAGACCGGGTTTTGCCGCGCCTGGAACAGCCAGGCGTTCGGCTTGCGGAAATCGTAGTCGTCCAGGCTGTAGATGCCCGGCGTGACGCGATCGGACAACGTCCACTGGCTGATGCCTTCCTCGCTGGTGCTGCCGCCGGACGGCGTCAGGTGGTAGGGGATCATCTCGTAGCCGGGATAGGGCTGGTGGTGGTGGGGCGCATCCCCGAGCACCAGCGTGTGTTTGCCCATCTCGTGTTTGAAATAGTAATAGATGCCCTCCAACTCCATCAGGCGGCTGATGAAGTTGAAGCTGCTTTCGTTGTACTGCACGCAGTAGCCCCACAGGCGATAGTCGCCGGTCAGCTGATCTTCCAACTGCACGTTGTGCTCCGCCAGCAGAGTCTTGACGATCTGCGGCACCGTCTGTTCCTGGAAGATGCGGAAGTTGCGATCCTTGGTCATCGGCCACAGATCCGGCTGCACGTGCAGGTTATACACCGCGTAGCGCGTGCCGCCGATCTCTTCGCTGCTGACGGCGATGGCGGTGATCTTGCCATTCAGGTAGCGCGGGGCGCTGAGAAAGCCCTGAGTCGGGATCTCCAGCGTCAGCGGTTGGCCGAGCAGCGCTTTGCGATCGAGCCGCGCGTCGGTGCTCAGCAATTCAATAGAGAAGTCGAAAGGGGTGGAAAGCGCCTCGATACCGTCCAGCGAGCGGAACAGCAGCTGCTCCTGGCCCAGCGGCGTGTGCGCAATAATGCGATCCAACATGAGAACATCCTCTGTGATTGACGTCGTGCCCTGCATACCCCGACCTTGCAGCGGCCTTGCCGCGCGGCCAATGATGGTGGGCAGTGGTGCGTCAGTCTCATGAAAAAGGGGAACCCCCGCCGCGGCGGGGGGGCAGAACGGGATTAACCGGCGGTGGCCGGATTGACCAGCCAGGTGCCGGCGTTGTCGATGCTGAGTTGCTGCTGGCGGAGCCGATCGTTGTGGCGGATCTCCAGCTGATAACGGCCCGGCGCCAGATTCAGGCTGGCGAAGCCGTTTTCGCCCGGCGTCACCTGCTGCGGCTTGCCGTCGAGGCTGACCTGTTCGCCCGGCTGCAGTTTGAAGTACACCAGCGCTACCGGTTGCGGTGGCGGCGCCGCCTTTTGCGGTTCCACCGGCGCAGATGGCGCGGTTTGCGGCGCGCTCGGCTGCTCCGTCAGGGTTTTCTGCGCCGGTGACGTCTCGGTGTTTTGTGCTACGGCCTGGGTATCATCCTGGCCGCCGCTCAGCCAGGCGACGGCGCCGATCGCCAGCAGCGCCGCGACGCCGGCGCCGGCCATCATCGGCCGCGAGAATTGGGTGCTGCGCGCGGTAACGGCGCCGGCGGCCGCGGCGGCAGCAGCCGGGTTGGCGGCCACCAGCAGGTTCTCCGGCGCGGCGGCCGGGGTGCTGATGATTTCATTTTCATCGGCGATCGGCAGATGCAACAGCTCGGCCATTTCATCGATGGTCTGCGGGCGGTCCTCCGGTTTCAGCGCCAGCGCGCGGTCGACGGTGCGCAACAGCTCCGGCGAGTAGCCGGCGGGGCGGCGCTCGGCCAGCGGCTGATAGCTGTCTTCGATGCTGCGCACCACGCTGACCGGCGGCGGCGAACCGACGATCAGCGTGTGCAGCACGGCGCCCAGCGCGTAGATATCGGTCCAGGGCCCCTGTTCGCCGTCGCTGTTCTCGGTGTACTGCTCGATCGGCGCGAAACCCGGTTTCAGCATGATTTCCGTTTCGTCCGACAGGTTGCCGATCTCTTTGCGCGCCGACCCGAAGTCCAGCAGTACCGGCAGCTGGCTCTCCTGGATTTGGATGTTATCCAGCGAGATGTCGCGGTGCAGGTAGCCTTCCTGATGGATGGTGTTGATGGCGCTGAACAGCGGCGGCAGAAGCCGCCGGATCCACGCCTCGTCGATCTTCTCCGGCTGCTGCGCCTGCAGGTTCTTCAGCGTGGTGCCGCTGTAAAACTGGGTGCCCATGTAGGCGGTGCCGTTCTCTTCCCAGAAGCGCAGCACGTGCAGCAGGCCGGGGTGCGAGAAGCGCGCCAGCAGGCGCGCCTCCTGAATAAAGCTGTTCAGCCCGGCCTGGAAGGTTTTGCCGAAGCGCTCGCCGCGCAGCCCGATGCTGAGATCGTCGTTGCGTTTCGCCAGCGAGGTCGGCATGTACTCCTTGATGGCGATGGTGCGTTCCAGTTGGTGATCGTAGGCGCGGTAGACGATGCCGAAGCCGCCTTCGCCGATCGCTTCCTGGATCTCGAATTCGTTGAATCGATAGCCGCTCGGCAGGCTGTTCGAATTCGGTTTGGTTATCCCGGTTCCCGACATAGTGATGACTCTCTGTGTTCAAAGGGCCGCCGTCTCGGCGGCCACGGCGTTATGCCTGAAATTGACAAATGAATTCGTTGTTCTGCAGCGCGATATGCAGCTGGCGATAGCGCTGGTCGTTGGCGCTGCCGGTCAGCAGGGTGTGGCTGATCTGCGGCAGCAGGGTGTTGGTCAGGATGGCGTCGACCATGCGGCCGCCGGACTCCACCTCGGTGCAGCGGCTGACGATCTGCTCGATGACCGCGTCGTCGAAGGTGCAGACGATGTCGTGATTCTCCGCCAGGCGACGCTGGATGCGGCCCAGCTGCAGGCGCACGATGTTGCCCAGCGTAGCGTCGGTCAGCGGGTAATACGGCACCACCAGCAGGCGGCCGAGCAAGGCGGCCGGGAACACCGACAGCAGCGGCTGGCGCAGCGCGCCGCTCAGCGCATCCGGCTCCGGCAGCAGCTCCGGATCGCTGCACAGTCCGGCGATCAGATCGGTGCCGACGTTGGAGGTCAGGATGATGATGGTGTTGCGGAAATCGATATGGCGGCCTTCGCCGTCCTCCATCCAGCCCTTGTCGAACACCTGGAAGAAGATTTCATGCACGTCCGGGTGCGCCTTTTCGATTTCGTCCAGCAGCACCACGCTGTAAGGGCGGCGGCGCACCGCCTCGGTCAGCACGCCGCCTTCGCCGTAGCCGACATAGCCCGGGGGCGCGCCTTTCAGCGTCGAAACGGTGTGCGACTCCTGGAATTCGCTCATGTTGATGGTGATGACGTTCTGCTCGCCGCCGTACAGGGTTTCCGCCAGCGCCAGCGCGGTTTCGGTCTTGCCGACGCCGGACGGCCCGGCCAGCAGGAACACCCCGACCGGCTTGTTCGGATCGTCCAGCCGCGCCCGCGAAGTGCGCACCCGGCGGGCGATCAGATCCAGCGCATGGCGTTGGCCGATCACGCGCTGGTTCAGGGTGTCGGAGAGTTGCAGCACCGCCTCAATCTCGTTTTTCACCATGCGGCCCAGCGGGATGCCGGTCCAGTCGGCCACTACCGCCGCCACGATGTTGGCGTCGACGGCGGCGAAGATCAGCGGCGCTTCGCCCTGCAGCGCGCTCAACTGCTGCTGCAGTTCGCCCAACTGAGCTCGCAGCGCGTCGGCGTCAGGGCCAGCCTGCGTCTCTTCGTCGGCAGGCTCCGCTTCCTGTTGGTGCAGCTGTGCGCGCAGTGTGATGATCTCTTGGATCAGCGCCAGCTCCTGCTGCCAGCGGTCGGTCAGCTGTTCCAATTCCTGGCGCAGCGCGGTCAGCTGGGCTTCAATCTCCTGCGGGCGCAGGGGATCGCCGATGCCGACCTTGGCCTCGCGGCGGGCGATATCCAACTCTATCTGCAGCGCATCGATGCGGTGGCGGCAGTCTTCGACCTGAGCAGGCTCGGCATGTTGGCTGACCGCCACGCGCGCGCAGGCGGTATCCAGCAGCGCCACCGCCTTGTCCGGCAACTGGCGGGCAGGAATATAGCGATGCGAAAGCCGCACCGCGGCGTCCACCGCTTCATCCAGCAGCAGCACGCGGTGGTGTTGCTCCAGCGGGCTGACGGTGCTGCGCAGCATCAGCAGCGCTTTGTCTTCGCTCGGCTCATGCACCTGCACCACCTGGAAACGGCGGGTGAGCGCCGGATCCTTCTCGATGTATTTCTTGTATTCCGACCAGGTGGTGGCGCCGAGGGTGCGCAGCTGGCCGCGCGCCAGCGCCGGTTTCAGCAGGTTGGCGGCGTCACCGGTGCCCTGGGCGCCGCCGGCGCCGATCAGGGTGTGAATTTCGTCGATAAACAGGATGATCGGCGTCGGGCTGGACTGCACTTCGTCGATCACCGCCTGCAGCCGTTTTTCAAACTCGCCTTTGACACCGGCGCCGGCCTGCAGCATGCCGATGTCCAGCAGGCACAGCTTCACGTCGCGCAGCTGCGGCGGCACGTCGCCGGCCACGATGCGCAGCGCCAGGCCTTCCACCACCGCGGTTTTCCCGACGCCGGCCTCGCCGGTCAGCAGCGGGTTGTTCTGGCGGCGGCGCATCAGGATATCGATGATTTGCCGGATCTCCTCATCGCGCCCGGCCACCGGATCGATCTCGCCGTTGCGCGCTCTGGCGGTCAGATCCTGGGCATACTGCGCCAGCACGCTTTCACCGCTGCGCGCCGCGCCGGATACGTTCTCGACGCCGCTTTCCGCCGGCGCATCCTGGGTGTTTTCCGCCGAGTGAGCGGTGATGGCGGCGAACTGCTCCATCAACAGATCGGCGTTGATGCGCTCGAACTGTGGGGAAATGGCCTTCAGCAGATGGCGCAGGCTGTAGGTTTTCAGGATGCCGAGCAGCAGGTGGCCGCCGCGGATGCGCGCCGCGCCGAATTTCAATGAGCCATAGACCCAGGCGCGTTCTACCGCGCTGTCGATGTGCTCGGACAGATCGGAAATGGCGCTGGCGCCGCGGGGCAGGCGATCGAGCGCCTCGACGATATCGCGCGCCAGCTGCGCCTCGTCCAGCGCGAAGTGGCGGACGATCTGCTGCAGATCGCCGTCCGGCGATTGCATCAGCTGATGCAGCCAGTGCGCCAGTTCGACGTAGGGGTTACCGCGCAGCTTGCAAAACGCCGTCGCACTTTCCAGAGAGGTGAATAACAGGCTATCCAGTTTGCCAAATAATACCGAGCGGCTGATTTCAGACATGGTTTTCCTCAGGTCTCAGAGTGGCCTGGCGCCGTAGGGCGCCGGCCGAAATAGGGTCAGAACGGATTTTCCAGCGGTTCAGGGCTGAAGATCAGATCGTCGAGATCGCGTTGCCGCCGATCGTCGGCCAGCCAGCTGCTCAGGCCCAGTCGCTGCGCGCCGCCGAGCTGGATGCCGTGCGCCTGTTCTTTCGCCAGGATCAGGCGCACTTCCCAGACGAACTCGATGCCCAGATATTGGCGCACCCAGTCGCGCAGCTGCCGGCACAGGTCGGCGCCGGGCAGGAAGCGGTCATAGTCTTGCTGCGGCATCGGCCCCAGCTCGATGCGGAATTTGTGCTGAATATCGCGCACCGCGATGCCGAGAAAGGCCGACTCGCCGAGCCGCGGCGCACCGCGCCCGGCCTTGAGCCGAGCTTGTTCGCGCGGTTCCACCCGCAGCCAGTGCGGCACGTTTTCGACGATGCGCACCGGCACCTTGAAATACTGCTGCAAAATCTTGCTCAGGCCTTCCGGATCGCGGCTGTGGCGAATCAGATGACCGGCCATAAAATGTTTGGCGTGGGCGTTGATGCTGTCGCGTTCCTGCTGCGCCGGCTGGCCGATGCCGATCAGGCTCGACAGGTATTCGTCGAAGCTCCGGTTGTCCGGGCGATCCAGCGACACCGTCGGCTGCGCGTCGGCCCAGGCGCGGTAAAACAGCAGCGTCAGCCGGTGATGGAACAGGTTGGTGAACGCCAGCAGGGTGGTGTCCTGGTGGTGGTACACCCGTTCGCGCACGTATTCGGTCAGGTGCAGCGGCAGCGGCCCGTTGGGGCCGAACAGACCGAAGCTGAAGATCGAGACGTCGTGCAGCGGGCTGTTGGCGCGCGGCGCCACCTGCGCCAGCGTGGAGGGCGCGAACGACAGCGACGGCTCCTGGCCCAGGCGCAGCATCTCGTGGCGCGGCAGCGGCGCGCGCCCCAGCAGGTAAGGCTGGCCGCCCTGGGCGTCGATGCGGCGCAGCAGCTGAAACAGATCGTGCTTGTAAGGCGCGCTGCGCAGCCGCGGCCAGAAGTCGTCCGGCAGGCGATACAGCGCGTTGATCTGCTGCGGCGCCAGTTCGGTGGCAATCATCTCCGCGCTCATATCAGCGTCCTTTTGCCCATGCGCGCCTGCCAGTGGGCGATTTCGCCGCGCTGCTGGCTGGAGAGCGTCATCTCGGTGAAGGTGTTCATCGCCACCAGGCGTGAGAACAGGCGCTCCAGCACGCTGCCGAGTAGATAAGGGCTGTTGCCGGAGAACGCCTGCTCATCGACCGTCAGATCGATGGCGATGCCGCGCGCGAACACGATGGGGCCCGGCTCCGGCACTCGCCGATAGACCGGCCGCAGGTTGCAGTGGCGCACGCCCTGGATCTGTTTGGCGATCGCCGGCTCGCTCAGGTTGCCGTACAGCCCCAGCAGCTGGCGCAGGCTGGCGGCGCCCTGTTCCGGATCGCCGTCCATCATGCTGAGGTAGTTCAACTGCAGCTGGCTGATCAGCCGCCAGGTGATCATGCCTTCGGCCAGCGCCGGGCGCGGCGGGGTGGGGCCTTTGCGCAGCGAGACCTGCTTGATCGGGATCGAATCGGGCATCACGAAGTTGCCCTGATCCTGTTGCAGCAACATCAACGGCAGGTCGCGGCTGGTGCACAGCACGTCGGCGGTGAGGTATTTCAGATCGCTGTGCCACGGCGATTGCCGCTCGTCCACCAGCGACACGAACACTTCCGAACCGGCATAGCCGGTGCGGGTGCCGTAGCGGCGGGCGTGCTCCGACAGCGTGCGCTGTTCGCGCCGCAGCGAGAAGTAGGCGCCATAGTTGCCGTCGTCCGCGCTCAGGGTGCTGTAAAACGGCCGAAACTCTTGCTCGTAGCGTTTTTCGCTGGCGCTGCCGCCGAGCCGCTGCACCGAGAACACTTCGTAATCCAGCGGCCGGATATTGTCGACCACCAGATGGTATTCGTGGTTTTTTTCGTTGATCGCGATGCGTTCGGCGACCTTCGGAAACAGGTTGATCACCGGCGTGCAGTGCAGCGCCAAATGGGCGGCGTCGACCACCCGCTCCAGCGCGGCGTCGTGCCGATCCAGCAGCACCACGATTTCGAACTGGCGCAGCGCCTTTTTCCCTTCGCGCACGCTTTGCAGCAGCGGGCGCAGGCCGTTGACGCTGAAGAACTGGAAGCGCGCCGGGAAGGCGAAGTACTCCTGCAGCAGCCGGTAGCCTTCGAAGTTGCGCAGGTCGTTGGGCAGCAGCGCCTGTTCGGCGGCGAAGCCCTCCTGCCGCAGCCCGTCCAGCGCCAGCGCCCGCCGCTGCGGCTGCGGCTCCACCGTTTGGCAGACAAGCCCGACGCTGTGCTGCATCAGCAGTTCCAGCAGCTGCTGCGCCTGCATGTCCGGCCCGGCCAGGTAAAACATCAGCTGATCCAGCTGCAGGTTGTTGAGCGTCACGCTTTCGTAGCACTCGAGACGAATGCGCAGCGCGCTGACGCAGCCGCTGTGCTGCAGCCCCAGCGAGGCCAACGGGATATCGGCCGGAATGCCGCCCAGCTCGACGGCGGCGATGCGCACCGGCTGCAGCGTGACGTCATGGGCGGTGGCGTAGCTGCAGGTGATGCCACTTTTCTTCAGCGTCTGGCTGTCCATCATGGTGCCGCGCGGCACCACGAAACCGTTGCTGATGTCACCTTTGCTGCTGTCCGGCTGCAGTTCGGCGATCGCCATCGACGGCGTCGGCGACAGGTAGTTGGGGTAGATGATCTCCAGCAAGCGCTGAGAAAAGCGCGGGAACTCGGCGTCCATTTTCAGCTGCACGCGCGAGGTGAGGAAGGCGAAGCCCTCCATCAGGCGCTCGATATAAGGATCCGCCACGTCGATGCCGCGCATGCCGAGACGGCCCGCGACCTTCGGGTACTGTTCGGCGAACTCGGCGCCCATCTCGCGCAGATAGGCCAGCTCGCGGTTGTAATAGTCTAAAAGTTTACTGTCCATCGCCTTACCCTATGTCTTTCAGATCGAAGTGGCCGTTTTCCAGATCCACATCGGTACGGAACAGAAACTCCAGCGGATAGGGCACGCACCACAGGCGGCCCTTGATTTCGATCGACAACACGTTGTGCAGCTCCAGTGAGCCGGTGTCCGAGATGCAGCGCACCTGCAGCCCCTCAGGTAAAATGCGCGGCTCGAAATGGAGAATGGACTCGGTCAGCGCGCGCTGAATGTCGAGCCATTCGATGTCCGACATGCGCTTGCCCGCCAGCGAGGCGATGCCGTAATTCAGGGTGGAGCGCCGCACCTGCGGAAAATCGCCGAGATCCAGATTGGATTCGCTGTTGACGCAGTTGAACAGCCACTGCAGATCGCGCAGCACCCGGCGGCGCAGTTCGCTGTGCGACACCAGGTTGCGCACCTGCGCCTCCTGTTTTTTCTGCGGCTCGTCGTCGGTCAGCATGTCGAGCAGCACCGGCTGCATTTTGTCGCGTGACGTCAGGCGTTCGCTGTCCTGACGATAGCGATAGCCCTGGCGGTGCAGATCGCCGCCGTCGTAGTGGGGGGGGCGCTTGTCGTTCATGGTCAGGCGCTCGCGTCGAAGCTCAGCTGCCGCAGGCTGTGCAGCGGGAATTCGTCGCTTTCGCTGAGCCAGGTCTTCAAGCCCAGCCCCGCATAGTGGGTGCCGTCGCCCAGCGGTTGCCATTCGGTGCGTTTGCCCAGCAGCAGCGCGTCGTCGCTGTCTTCGGCCAGCGGGTAGCGGGCGGGCAGTTGGCACACCTGTTCGCGGCCGTCGGTCAGGCGCACCAGCGCATGGCTCCACACCAGATCGATGGCGCTCTGCGGCGCCTGGAACTGGATCGCGGCGATGTCGGCGAACGGCAGCCAGTAGTAAACGCCGTTCAGCGCCAGCTCGCATACCGGGCCGAGGCGGCCGTCACCGTCGGTCAGCCAGTCGAAACGCAGTTGCCGTTCTTGGTCGCCTTCGGCCAGCGTTAACCGCCCGGCGCCGGCCGGGGCGGCCTCCAGCGCTTCATCGCGCAACGCCTGGGCCTGTTCGGCCGCCCCTTGCGCATCCTGATGCAGCGCCTGCACCATCAGTTTCAGCCAGGGCTGATCCTGCCGCAGCAGCGCCGGCGCGGCCGTGCCGGCAAACACCGCCTGGCGTTGCAGCTCGGCGTTGACCGACTGCATCAGCAGCAGCGTGGTCGGTTGAGCGATCGGTTTCAACGCCTGCCAGGATTTCAGCTGCGCGTTGGCGCGCGTCCAGTTGCCGCTCAGGCACAGCAGTTGCACCAGCGCGGCGCGCAGGTCGGCATCCGCCGGTTTCGCCTTGATATCGTTTTCGACGGCGGTGATGGCCGCGCCGATCGACTGGCCTTGCAGCATGCTTGCTAATGATTTCACAGGCTTTCCTTATAATCAGTGAGTGGCGCCGTTAACCGACAGGTAGCTGCCGCTGGCGGGATCGACCCGGTCTGCGGCCAGCTTTTCCACCAGCTTGAAGGTCAGCGGAGCGGGGGCGCTCAGCAGCGGTTGCCAGGCGGTTTGCGCCTGCTGCAGGCGCTGTTTGATCTTGTTCTCGTCTGCGGCGTCGACGCGCGGCATTTCAACGATCGCTTCGCCGTTGAACGCCCACGCGTGCAGCTTCGGTTCGAAGCTCAGCAGCAGGAAGCTGCCCGGCGCCTGCGGGTTGCCGCCCAGAACCAGCCGCTGGGCGTTGGCGCTGACGACGGTCAGCGCGCGATCGCCGCCGTTGATCTGCGCCAGCGGATAGCCTTGCAGGAACCACAGCGTCGGCGAGAGGGTTTGCCCGCCCTGTTGCAGCGTGACCGCGCCGCTGCCCTGCAGCCAGCCGTCCTCGCCGCAGCGCAGCGCGTCGCCGGCGGGAATGAACAGCGCGCCGCCGTTGGCTTCGTCACGCCAGAAGGTGCGGAAGTGGCAGCCCTGCGGCAGGCTGAAACGCTGAGCCGGCGCGGTGTCCGCTTGCGGAGAGGTCACGGCTACCGCCGCAGGGATCGCCGGCTGCGGCGGGGTCTGCGGCTGCTCGACGGCCTCCTGTTTGACCACCGGTTTCCAGCCGCGCGCTTTGGCGGCCTCGCCGCTGGCCAGCTTCTCACCGCGCTTGTCGGTCAGCGTCCAGGGCAGGTGGCCGGTTTTCGGGCACTGCTTTTCCAGCAGATTGCCGACGCGCGGCAGGAAGTCGTTCAGCACCGCCGGATCCTGGCTTTGCGCCGAGACGATGCGCAGCGGGATGCTTTTGCCGCACCAGCTTGCCGGATTGCTGTTTTTGACGTCATCGATAAACACTTCCAGCTTCTGGCTGGGGGAGTAAACCAGGCGATAGTTCATCGCCTGCGCGGTCGGCACCGCCATCAGGGCGACGAGCCCCGGCATCCAATATTTCATAGTGAACCTTGCTGTGAATGTGCGCTGCTCAGTCGCGGCTCAGAAACCGCTCCGCATCCGCCAGCGAATGCAGCAGGGTGGTTTCCTGCGGTGAGCCAATCCAGACGGCGATAGCGCTGTAGTTATCGCTGTTATTGTTTTTCTTCCATGCCTGCTGCATCAGAGCGATCCACTCGTTGGGGGAGTTGACCATGTGCAGCGACTGTTCCAGTTCGGCCTGGCTGAAGCTGTGCCAGAAGCCGTCGGTGCACAGCAGGAAAACGTCGCCGTCTTCCAGCTGCAGCACGTCGCTGTAGGTGGCGTCGCGCTCTTCATTGAGCCCCAGTGCGAAATACAGCAGGTTGCTGTTGATGCCGTTGGTCTGATAACCGGCGTCCTGCATCTGTTGGATCAGGCTGTGGTCGGTGGTAACGGCATGCAGGTAGCCGCGGCGGAAGAGATACAGGCGACTGTCGCCGGCGTGCGCCCAGTAGGCCAGCTGATAATCGCGATCGATAAACAGGCTGACCAGCGTGGTGCCCATCTTGCTGTATTCGTCCGACTGCCGCTGCTGCTGGTGGATGGCGGCGTTGGCGCGCGTAATGTGCTGGCGAATGCTCTGGGCGTTCAGGTGCTTTTCGCCGTCGAAGTTTTGCAAAATGGTGTCGCGCGCCAGTTTGGCGGCGATATCGCCGCCCGGAAAGCCGGCGATGCCGTCGCACACCACGAAGCAGGCGGCGCGGTTGCCGAGCACCTCGCCGGTCTGATCCTGGTTGGAGGCGCGGCCGCCCTGGTTGGAGGTAGAGGCTATGGTGATATTCATTACGCGTCCGGTTTGGTCTGTGAGTCTTTGTATTGATTCACTTCAACGTCATAGGCGTGCAGGAAGGCTTCGCCGAACAGGGTGTGGAAATCGTCCTCGATCTCGCCGGAGGTTTGCTGATAGTTCTTCACGAAGTAGTCCCACAGCGCAGCCTTGCGGTTGGCGGGCAGCGACAGGCGCGGCGCCACGCCTTCCTTGCGCGCTTCCTCTTCGAGACGCTCCGGGTTGAACGACTGCAGCATGGCGGCGATGATGGCGCGAATACCGGCGATCATCCCCAGCTGGTGCGCCTGCAGGTCGATCAGCGCGTCGCGCACCGCCTGCTCCGGCGGCATAAAGCCCGGCATCTGGCTGCCGAACATCTGCATCAGCACCGTTTTGCCCGAAGGCAGCAGCTTGAACGGGTTGTTGGCCTCGTCGAGGATCATGGTCATCTCGGCCTTCACGCCGCGCTTGAGGATCGAGCGGGATGAGAGCAGGGCGACGGTGCCTTGCGAGAACAGGCTCAGCAGGCGGCCGGCCTGGCGGATCTGTTGTTCGTCGAAGTGCGGCTGCGGCTGCAGATCGTCGAGACCGATGCCTTGCAGCAGCGCCGCCAGCAACGGCCCTTCCAATGTGTCGCCATTCGGCGCGGCGGCATGTTGCCGCTGGGCGGACTGGTAGGCAACCGGATCGATACCCAGGCGGTTGCCCTGGCGCGGGCGGGGCGGCTGCACGGGTGGTTCCTGCTGGCTGAACTGCGGCGTGGGTTGGGGCTGCGGCTCGGGGATTTGCACGGGCGGTGGCGTCGGCTGTGGGCGCGGCGCTTGCGGTTGTGCGGCGATCGGCGGCGGAGACGGCGGCGCGGGCGGCTGTACCGGTTCCTCCGGCTGGGCCAGCGGCACGGCGCCGCCCATCAGCAGCCCCAGCGGATCGTTGCTGTTCAACGCTTCTGGCGAAGCGGGAGCGGATGAACCGCCGAACAGCGCCAGCGGATCCAGCTCTTGCTCCGGTTGCTGCGTTTTTTGGGTGGGAGCCGCCGGGCGCGGCGGCGCAGCCTGCTCCGCCAGCAGCGCGCTGGGGGTGGTATCGGCCAGGATGTGTTCGCGCTCAAAGGTGGTGTCGGTGTTGAACAGCGCCGCCGGATCGGTTTGCTGCTGTTGCAACTGGCGCAGATCGACATCGCCCGCCAACTGCGCCAGCGGATCGGCCGGGTTCAGCTCGCGAGCGGGGGTATCCAGCAGCGGGTGGTTGCCTGGATTGGCGACCGGCGGCGGTGTGACTGTGGCGGCGGCCGGCGCATTCGGCGTGAATTCTTCCACCAGGCTGTCCCAGATTTCGTTGGGGATTGGCGCGGCGGATTTTTCTTTGGCGGCGGCTGCAGGGGCCGTAACAGCGGCAACGGCGGCGGCCTTGGCCACCGCTTGAGCCTGTGGCGCGGCGTGCTGTTGCAGCGCGCTGACTTCAATCTGGTAATCGTCGATGCCGAGCACGTCGCCGTCCTGCAGTTCAACCTGGCGGCCACGTTCCAGCGGAATGTCGTTCAGCAGCACGCGGGTAACGTTGCCGCGGTTGGTGATGCGGCATTCGCCGTCAGCGGAGATATGCACAATCGCCTGCAGGCGAGAAATGGCGCGCTCTTCGTCCGGCAGCACCAGGTTGTTGTCTACGCTGCGGCCGATGGTGCCGCCCGGCGGCAGAAAATCGCAACTGCTCTGCGGCGGAACCTGGCCGCTTTTATTTTTTACAATGGAAAATCGCATAAGGCATTCCTGCTGATGGGGATTTTAGACTGCTTTGGGCGTATGTTGATTTAGTCATCTAATCAGATGGCTAACTTCTATTCTTTTCTTTTTTGTAATAGGTTTTTTTTGGTAGTTGAGTTAAGTAGATAAAGGTGAATATCAAACTGCCGTAGTGTATAGAGTCATAGTTATCGTTGCCTAGTGGGTAGAAGAGATTAAGAAAATCATTCCCGTATGCAAAAATTGAGAGCTGTATGACACCCATGACAACCACAATGAGACAGTTGAAAACAAAAAATGGATAATTGTGTTTGCGAGCCGATAATTTTTTTAAGTAATATAATGCCACTAAAGTTATGAGTGACAATGAAAAATAGGAAAGTAAGAATCCATATGAGTAAGTTGATAGCGTGACGTCTGGAGTCATGTTAATAATCAATAAATTTTAATTTTCTTGAGTTGATAACTTTATGAAATTGGATTCAACAATCCTGACTATTACTTAGAGTAACGTTTAAAAATGGCTTCAGCTTCACTGGCGTTCTGCAGTGAAAGACAATCTAAAGTATGGTAAGTCCCTTGAACTGAGCCTTGGCTATTTTTATTTGCGTACTGTTCAGCCAGTTTTTCACCTTGTTCAAATGCATCCATCGGCAGTTTACTCAATTCTAAATAGGCGGAAGCGGAACGGAAGGCGTCTTGCTTGGTTCTTTCTGAGTCAATGGACTTCCCAATGCAGCGGCTGGTTAACCAATTTTTATATAGTGCCTCTTGCGATAAAGCATTGAGCGAGTTTTCAGCAAGGGCTACATGGCTTCCGAGCAGCAGAGACATTAAAAAGTACGTATATCTTCTCATCCGAGATAACCTTTGATACGAGCCGTCGTTTGAGCAACTTTGATATCAGTTGTCGTCTTTCCCTTGGTACTTCTTGATGATGGCTTGCAACGCTTGGCTATGTACAAGATCGATGCACTTTGCCATCGTCATCGGCTCCCCAGACATGCTGTCATAGGGCTTTGCCAGAAATTCTTTTGCCAGCGCCCTGACAGCGGTATGCGCTTCCAGAGAATAATCGCCGAACTCCATGTAACCCCTGGCGGCAGCGGCGGCATCGTTTTTGACTTCTTTTGCTGAGTACCCCTCGGCGATACAAACGCTAAGCGCGTAGTTTTTGAGGTACTCGGCAGGGGAGTAGTCAATTTTTGTCGCTGCATTAGCGTTCAACGTTGCGGCGATGGCCACAGTCAGTAAGATTCTTTTCACTGATTATTTCCGAGGAGGATTTTCATTTATTCTATCCGGATTGTCTTTCACCCAATTATCATTAGGGCGCTGAACATAGTCTTTCGCAAGTTTGTCAAGATCTTTACTATGGTACATATCCATGCACTTCATTAAGTCTAAGCGGCTTTTCCCATCCTTAGCATTGTAATTCTTTTGCAAGTACTGCTTTGTCAGCGCAATGATAGGGGATTCTTCATCACGAATTGCATAGTATGACCACGCATCGATTCCATTCGATGAGGCAATTGCATCTTTGCTGGCTTCTGGTGATGTCTTATAAGCGACTGAAATGCAGTAGGTTAGAGCGATATCTTTATAGTTTTGCAAATAGTTTCTGTATGCTGCCTGCGGTGGCCACTTTTCAATAGGTTCTTCTTGATTTTTCTGTGCTATAGCACAAGTGGCATATAGACAAAAAAAGGAGATAAGGATTTTTTTCATCTCAATACCCAAAAGTTAGCGTAATTTGTTGTATAGCGAGCTTCTGGTTCATTGAAATAACAATGATCATAACAATCGCCGTTCCCATTCCAGAGCGTAGCATGTCCTCCGGCATCGCTCCAACCTGCAATTTCAAACAATATGATCCCCTTCTTTCCTGCTAATTCACCACCACCTGGAGGAGGGAACTTGACTCGAAGGTCGGGTTTGCCCCAGATCTTTGTCAAATAAGCGATAAGATCTTTAACTCTAAAAAAATACCATTGACGATCGGCACCTGATACGGTCTGATCTTTTACATAAGGAATGGGAAAGCCAGATTTATTCAAGATGTAGCTCATGCGTACAGCGCAGGTGTTTTCCCACTTTCCATTAGGCGCAATATTCATGGCTACACGCCCACCGATAATCTCGGCAACATTCTGAGCTGAATATTGCGCGTTATATATTTTAGTGCTTGCAGCCCATGCGGCTGAAAAAATGGGGCGGTTATTATTCATTGTTATTTCCCTATATTAGACCCCCGGCCGTAACCGGGGGGCATACAAATTAAGCTTCGCGGTTTTCCTTGATGTTCCAACCTGCGCTGCTTTCGGCGCCTTTGCCGCCTTTGTCGCTCTGCTCCCAGTATTGCTGTTTCACTTTCGCCGCCTGGAAGGAGTAGGTGACGCCCACGGTGTCTTCGCCGCCTGCGCCGGTGTACTGCACTGCAGTGACCAGCACGTCGTCCAGGGTGATTTTAACGTACTCAACCTGAGTACCGCCCGCCTTGCAGACAGACAACTCAACCTTGGTCAGGTGCTTACCGCTGGAGCAGTGCTTCAGCAGCGCCGGGGTTGACTTGTCGACCAGCGCGTTAACGTGCAGATCGTTGAAGCACACTTTGCCGGCGCCACCGCCGCCGCCAACGCCCATATTGCCCGGTTGAGAAGCGCCCCAGGAGAAAGAAGTAATGTCGGTCCAGCCTTTGTGATTCGAATCTTTAGATTCGCCGCTGGCACCTTCAACTTTCAGGAACATATCAATAGCCATAGTTTCTTCACTCTTTATTAAGGGTTAACAGTAGTATTAACGTTACGTTGAAAAACTCAGGTAATAGCAGCAGGAATTGCAAGTGTGGTAATGCATTACCAATTTATATCCTTGTGCCATGCACCTTATTAAATACCGAAAACTATCGGTACGGGTTACCGAGCCACTATTAAGTGCTAATGGCTCAATGCTTAATTATTTCGCGTTATCTTGGTCCATGTGCGTTCTGGATTGCCTGCTATGAGCAAGCATGCAGTTAAACCAAACCTCATGCTTTTACTGGTCAGCTGATGGAACACTAGCTTAATTCCCAAAACCAGACTTCTTTGCAGTTAAAATAGCAATGGGAATGGCAGGTCAATAGCGAGTTTTCTGGTTCAATAAGATCAATGTGTCCGCCATCATAGTTGGTTATTTTATTGAAGAACACGACGCCTTTTTTATTACCGATACCCTTCTCTGCATCTGGAGCATTAAAGAAAATGTTGGCTTTGCCAAAACTACTGGAGCGATGCAACTGATCGGCCAGCAGTTTGGCTCCAGGTTCAATCGTTTTACCCTTATAGGCGCCTTTTTTGATTGGCAGGCGGCCTTTGAAGCTGATGCCGGCTTTCAACAGCGCCAGGCTCATGCGGACGGCACAGGTATTGGCATAACCAGGGTTTTGCTTTAGAAGCGTATCAAGCTCATAACCAATCTCAGCGTAAACGGCTTCTGCTGCCAAATATCCCGGGCTAGAGTAATCAGAGGAGTAATGGCTGCTTTTTAGCTGACGATATAAAGGTTTCATGCTTTGCCTCCTTTGCACGGGAAGCGAGTTGCAAGAGCCTCTTCAATCAGGGGGGCAGCCCTTTCGTGCAGGCGCGCAGCGGGAAGTTTATTAAAGAATTCGAACACAAACTCCTGCAGAGTGACGGTTTGTAGCTGGCTGTATTGGCACCAGCTTTTTCCTTCCGTCGCGTCCAACACGCCCAGCAAATAAATTCGCGCTTTCTCTTTTTCCTGTTTATCTGCACTGCGATAGAAACGGAAAAAGTCGCTGCCTGGCAGATTGACATCATCGGACGTCAAATGCGCTATCGATGTCTGCTCTGCGAAAGCTGGCGGCGTGGCGGAGAGCGAGCAGACGACAGCCAACAGCGATGCCAGATAAAACCGTTTTGTCTTCATCTTTCTTTCCCTGTGATGAGGTTGATGTATCAGCCAGGCCGCACTATCGCGGCCTGACTTCAGCCCATCAGGACGCGTCGTTTTGCTTCAGCGAAGGCAGCTTCGACACCAGGCGCAGGGAGACGGTCAGGCCTTCCAGCTGGTAGTGCGGGCGCAGGAAGAACTTGGCGCTGTAATAGCCCGGGTTGTCTTCGATCTCTTCCACCTGCACTTCCGCCGCGGCCAGCGGTTTGCGCGACTTGGTTTCCTGCGAGGAGTTGGCCGGATCGCCGTCCACGTAGTTCATGATCCAGTCGTTCAGCCAGCGTTCCATGTCGTCGCGCTCGCGGAAGGAGCCAATTTTGTCGCGCACGATGCACTTCAGGTAATGCGCGAAGCGGCAGCAGGCGAACAGGTACGGCAGGCGCGCGGAAAGCTGGGCGTTGGCGGAGGCGTCGGCATCGTAGTATTCCGCCGGCTTCTGCAGCGACTGCGCGCCGATAAAGGCGGCGAAGTCGGAGTTTTTGCGGTGCACCAGCGGCATAAAGCCGTTTTTGGCCAGCTCGGCTTCGCGGCGATCGCTGATGGCGATCTCGGTCGGGCACTTCATGTCCACGCCGCCGTCGTCGCTCGGGAAGGTGTGGCACGGCAGGTTTTCCACCGCGCCGCCGGATTCCACCCCGCGAATGGCGGTGCACCAGCCGAACTCTTTGAACGAACGGTTGATGTTGGCGGCCATGGCGTAGGCGGCGTTGGTCCAGGTGTAGTTGCCGTGGGTCGCGCCGTCGGTGTCTTCTTCGAAGTCAAACTCGTCCACCGGGTTGGTGCGGATGCCGTACGGCAGGCGCGCCAGGAAGCGCGGCATCACCAGGCCCAGGTAGCGTGCGTCTTCCGACTCGCGCAGGCTGCGCCAGGCAGCGTACTCGGTGTTCTGGAAAATTTTGGTCAGATCGCGCGGGTTGGAGAGCTCCTGCCAGGACTCCATCTGCATTACGCTTGGCGCGGTGCCGGCGATGAACGGGCAGTGCGAGGCGGCGCCGATCTTGGCCATTTCGCCCAGCAGCTCCACGTCCTGCGGGCTGTGATCGAAGTAGTAGTCGCCCACCAGGCAGCCGAACGGTTCGCCGCCGAACTGGCCATACTCTTCTTCGTAGACTTTCTTGAAGATCGGGCTCTGGTCCCAACCCACGCCTTTATAACGCTTCAGCGTGCGGCCCAGCTCCTGCTTGGAAATGCTCATAAAGCGGATCTTCAGCATCTCGTCGGTTTCGGAGTTGTTGACCAGATAATGCAGGCCGTGCCAGGCGCCTTCCAGCTTCTGGAAGTCGTCGTGGTGAATGATCTGGTTGATCTGCTGCGACAGCTTTTCGTCAATTTCCGCAATCAGCGCCTGAATGGTACGGTAGGCGTCGGAAGAAACGGTGACGGTGTTTTCCAGCGCCTGCTGCGCCAGGGTTTTCACCGCGTTCTCGACCGCTTCTTTGGCCTGATCGGTCTTCGGCCGGAACTCTTTGTTCAGCAGCGCGCTGAATTCATCGCTGGAAAAAGTCTCGGTGGTCTGCAACGCATTTTGTTGCTGAGGCGAGTTGCTCATCGATTAATCCTCACGCTCGTTGTTTTCGTCGTTAACCGCCGGCTTCGGCGCGTCGGTCAGGGATTGCAGCAGCGCCGGATTTTGCAAGATCTTGGAGATCAGCTCTTCGGCACCGTTCTTGCCGTCCATGTAGGACAGCAGGTTGGAAAGCTGGGTGCGGGCGTCCAGCAGATTGTCCAGCGCGTCGACCTTGCGGGCGATGGCGGCGGGGGAGAAGTCTTCCATGCTTTCGAAGGTCAGATCGATGTTCAGCTTGCCTTCGCCGGTCAGGGTGTTGTCGACCTGATAAGCGACGCGCGGCTTCAGCGATTTCATGCGCTCGTCGAAGTTGTCGACGTCGATCTCCATGAACTTGCGCTCTTCTACGCTGGCTTGCGGATCGACCGCTTTCCCCACCAGATCCGCCATCACGCCCATCACGAACGGCAGCTGGATTTTGCGCTCTGCGCCATAAATTTCGACATCGTATTCAATCTGTACGCGCGGCGCGCGGTTGCGGGCGATGAATTTCTGCCCGCTGCGGGATTTCGAGTTTGACATGATTTACTCCATCTAATGGCGATTGGGAACGCGCCTCGTCCGGCTGGGAGAGTCAGGTTCTGATTCGGGTCTGCGCAGGGGCAGACGGTATCGGATGCGTCAAGAGAACAAAGGTCGGCGGCTAGCTGTTCTCCTCGTTGTCGGGGCGACCGAGAATGGTCTCCAGTTGGTTAAGCCCATCGGGCGCCAAATCGCGGACGATTTGCATAAAGTCCAGCGTAATCAACCGCTGGACCCGATCGATCATCAGCGGCGCCGGGTGGCTCGGCTCATGAAGACGAAAATAGTTTTTCACCTTGTCCAGCATCAGCTGGGCGTCGTCGCGCGACTGGATCTGCGCGCTGCGCCAGTTGAGCGGGGCGGTGGCGCTCTGCACGGCGGTTAGTGGCTGCACGGCGGCGGCTTCCGGCGGGGCGTCGGGTTCGGCGGCGGCCGGGGCATCGCTCTGGCCGGCGAGCGCCACCAGCGAAAAGACCTTGGTGAGCGCGCTCATTTCCGGCAGCGCGCTTTCCCCCAGATGACGGGTCACTTCGCCGCGAATGGCGCTCAGGGTGTTGGCGATGCGCGCCACCAGGGCGCCTTCGGGGCGATCCTGTTGCGCCAGTTCATCCTGCAGCCGTGCGCGGCCGCCGGGAAAGTTGGGGCACTCCTGCTTGCTGCCGTCGAGCAGGGCGCCGGCATCGCGCAGCGAGATTTCACCGGCGGCGCTTTTCAGCAGCGGCGCGGCGCGCACGCTGGCGGCCAGCGCGGCTTTGTCGCCAAGGTCGGCCAGCGCGTTGATGCGAAACAGTGGGTCGGCCTCGCCGTCGAACTCCAGCGGCGGCTGCAGGGCGTCCCAGTAACGGGCCATCGACTGGTGGATCAGCGTCAGCCCGTCGGCGTAGCCCGGCAACCCGCGCAGCTGGGTCCAGGCGCGGGTGAGATACAGCATGACGCGCAGGTCTTTGGTGCGCGTCAGCAGCGAGGTCGCGAGGCGTTCGACCTGCACCCAATCCGGCGCTTCTTCCGGGATGATGGTGCTGCCGAACTGTTGTTCGGCCTTGCCGGTGGCGGCTTGTTCCATTGCCAGAAAGTCGGCGTCGTATTCCAGGTTGTCGCCGCAGGGATTGTCCGCGTCGACCGGGGTCAGCAGGGTATCGGTGTCGATAGCCATAAAATTTCCTTCAACGAGCGATGTTAATCAAACATTTGCGGGTACTGGCCGCCGCGGCCGGGGCGCGCCCAGCCGTTGGGCTCGAACAGCAGTGAAAACAGCTGCACGGTGAGGTTGCCGCTGTGCACGTGGGTGTAGAGCGGGTGTCCGTCGGCCTGATTGGTCCACCAGAAACTGGTGTACTGCGCCGGGTCGAAACAGTCGGCGGCCTGTTGCCAGCCGAGGCCCGGCACGTCCGGATGCTGGAAACCGATAATCGACAATATCTCGGAATCCGCTTCCGCCGGCGGGCTGGGCAGTGCCGGGATCGCCTGCAACGTGCGGTCGATCTGCTCGGCGGAGAAACCGTTGCGCACGCCGTTCAGCAGGGTATAACCGAGCTGTTGGTACCAGCTCGCCGCCATGTTCAGCTGTTGCGGCCGCCAATCCTGTTGGCTGAACAGGCGCAGCGCGCAGATCGGGTAGCGTCGCCCGACGCGATCGCGCGCCGGCAACAGGCAACCCATCTGCACGTACGGGCTGCCGAGCGTGGCGGGGATCACGAAGTTCCACACCGGTGCGTTGCTGAACGGGTGGCCGTTCGGCCCCTGCGCATCGCGCTGCAAATTCACCAGCCCGTTATGGAACCAGTGGGCCCAGTTGTTGACCACCGGATCGGGCAGGCGGCGTTGCAGGAAGTCGCCGGCGGAAGGGAGTTTGCCGTACCAGCCGATGCTCGTCGGGGCGCTTGAATCAGTGCTCATGGTCATGTCCTTTCGGGGCTACGGGCACGAGAAGGCCGGCAGTTGGAACGGATTGCGAATGCTGTTGGGCGTGAACTCCAGCGTGACGCGGTGGCCGTCAAGATTGAAGGTCGCCTGGCGGCCGAGGCCGCCGGTGCCCGAAGACTGCGCCATATCCACCAGGCGGTTCAGCGCCCACGGCCCGCTGGTCACCAGGCTGGCGGTGGTGCCGTTGGCCAGCGCCAGCTGCAGATGCACCTGGTTGGTATTGCGGGTGCCCGGCCAACTGACCACCAGCGGCACCTGCGGGCCGTGGCTGTATTTGAACAGCTGCCCGTCGATATCCAGCGTCAGGTTGAGGATGTCGTTATCCATCCGCACCGGCCGCACGGTCACGCGATAAGAGGGCGTCGCGGTGCCGTTGGCGAAAAAGGCGTCGCGGATGCGCTGCGCCTGCTGGAACGACCGCAGGATGCCCTCGCCGCCGGGCAGCGTCTTGCCGTCCACGCCGGGGGTAAAGCGCCAGTTGGCGCGGGTGGTGTCGACCTTGCCCTGCAGGTTGTCGCGGAAGAAGCTGTCCATCAGCCCGCTGTTCGGCGCGAACATGCGCGCCAGATCGTCCGGCGTCACTTCCTGGCGCGCCCGGGCCACCAGCGGATAACGGCCGGCGATCGCCTGGCGGCAGAAACTGCCGACCTCGAAGCTGATGCGCTTTTTCACGTTCTCCATCTCTTTGCGCTGGGTGTCGCTGCTGGCGCCGATCGCCAGCGACAGCAGCATCTGTTTGAACGGCACCGGCAAGCGGCCGGATTCGGCCTGCAGACGCGGGATGATGTCGCTCGGTGGCGCCGACATGCCGCTGTTGGCCGCGCCCTGAACCGCCGTCAGATAGCTGTACAGCTCATCGACCTGCTTGAGCACGCTGTCGAAAGGGATCGCCTTATTGCCTTCGCCCTGGCTTTGCGCCAGCTCCAGCAGCGGCGCGAAGTGCGCCATCACCAGCTGTTCCGGCTGGGCGGATACGTCGCCGTCGGCGTTGGCCGGCCGGTTGGTGAACAGCGCTTCCAGCGTGCGGTTGGCGTTTTGATTCAGTCTGTCTTCGGTTTTGGCCAGCAGCGAGCGGGAGTCGGCGTCGCTTTTCTCGTCGCGCAGGGTGACGTTTTTGCTGACGTTGACCAGCAGGTTACGCATCGGCGATGGATTGCCGGACAGCAGGCGCGCGCTGCTGATGCGCTGGGTCAGGTTGCCGATGTTGGCCAGCTGGATATCCCCCAGTAGCTCATCCCAGGCGCTGATGAAGTCCTGCATGTACAGCTGGCGGATGGTCTTGGTCAGGTCGGCGCTCTTCTGCTCCGGCGTCTGGCTGTTCAACACCCAGACGTCTTCCTTGCGCAGGGTGTCGGTCACCGGATCGATGTTGTCGTTGAACGCTTTCCAATATCCCTGCGAGGTAAACAGGCCCGGCACGCCGTCGGTCACCGGTTTGCCGCTTTTGCGGCTGAATGCCAGCTCGGTCTGCGGGCCGGCCAAATCGACCAGGCTGACCGGCTTGATGTCGGTCTGCTTCAGCAGCAGGCGCTTGAGGCGGCCGTAGACGCGCTGCGACAGCGGCGCCCGGTTGATGGCGGCCTGCGCCTGCGCCACCAGCGGGTCGTCTTTGGCGTAAGGCGAGGCCTGGATCTGCGCATCCAGCAGCTGGCCCAGATGCCATTCGATCTGCTGCAGCTGTTTCTGGGTGCTGCCCTGCGGCAGGTTGCGCTGCAGGTTGAGCATCACCCAGGCGCGCAGGAATTTGCCGTCGTACTGCTTTGGCAGATACAGCATCTGGTAGGCCTTCAGCGCTTCGTAGCTGAAGTCCGCATCGCCGTGGTTGTCGTTGCGCAGCGTGGCGGCGATCTGTTGCGCCACCTGCGGCAGCAGCAGCTCTTTCAGCGCTTTTTGGTACAGCGCATTGCCGGCGTCGCCCACCTGATCGCCGCGGAACAGCCCCATGCGGTAGGTGAACGGCGGATCGTCCAGCGAAAAGTTTTGGCTGTCCGGCAGGTGCAGCAGGCTGTTGAGGAACGGCAGCAGCGAGAACATGTCGCCGTTGCCCAACTGCGTCAGGTTTTGCCCCTGGCGCTCGACGCCGGGCACTTTGGCGGCCACTTCCGCCAGATAGGCCTTGTTGTTGCCGTAGCTGGTGAACCAGAGCATCGCCAGCACCGCCAGGATCACCGCCAGCGCGATGTAACCCGCCCAGTGCAGGGCGCGGTTGCGGTATTCCCACCAGCGGTTGCTGCCCGCCAGCCCGGATTCCTGGAAGACCACCGATTCCAGCGTCTCTTTCAGGAAGAAGCTTTGGCCCTTGGCCGCCGGGATTGGCGCTTCCTGGCCCACGCTGTCCCAGGCCGCGTTGGCCTGCGCCCCTGAGTTTGCCGTCGGCAGCTGCAGATAGCGGTTCAGCTCGCCCATCACCCGGTCGAACGGTAGGCCTTCCTGGGTGCCGCTGGTGAAATAGATGCCGCGCGGGGTAAAGCGGGTTTCAAAACTGGAGGTGGCGAACACCTGCTCCAGGTATTGGCTCAGCAGCGGGCGCAGCGCGGCGAACTCCTGCGGGAACAGGTAGCTTTCGGCGCGCTGGCGCGCGTCGTGCTCCATCAGCAGCGTATCAGGCAGCGCCGCGTCCAGCCGCTGTTGCAGCAGGGCGTATTGCTGTTCGAAAGCGGCGTTCAGGTTGAAGTCCGACTGCCGCGAGCGCTCGTAAGGGAAGGTGAACCCCCAGATCTGGTCGCGCTGTGCTTTGTCGAAGCTGCCGAAGTAGGCCATAAAGCCGTTGAGCAGGTCGGTTTTGGTGACCAGCACATAGACCGGGAAGTGAATGCCCAGCTGTTCGTGCAGTTCGATCAGGCGTTTGCGCAGCGCGCTGGCCTGGGCGGCGCGCGCTTCGGCGCTGTCGCTCAGCAGATCGGCGACGCTGATGGTCACCATCACGCCGTTGATCGGCTGACGGGTGCGGTATTTTTTCAGCAGCGCGACGAAGCTTTGCCACTCGCCGGCGTCTTCTTCGCGCTGGCTTTCCTGCGTGGTGTAGCGGCCGGCGGTGTCGAGCAGCACGGCGTCGTTGGTAAACCACCAGTCGCAGTTGCGGGTGCCGCCCACGCCGCGCAGCGCGGATTTGCCGAAGCGATCCGCCAGCGGGAATTGCAGGCCGGAGTTGACCAGCGCGGTGGTCTTGCCGGCGCCGGGCGCGCCGATGATCACATACCACGGCAGCTGGTACAGGTACTGGCGGCTGAAACGGGTCATCCAGCGGTGTTTGCCGTCGCCCTGGCCCGGTGTGAAGCGCGCCTTTTTCAGCAGCTGCGCCGCTTCGTCGAAGCGCTGCGCCAACTGATCGTCTTGTTTGACCTCGGGCTTGCCGTCTTCCGCCGGCACCGCTTCGGCGGCGCGCAGGTTGCTCAGCAGGCGGCTGTTGAACCAGGCGCTGTAGAGGCGCGGGATCAGGCGGCACAGGAACCAGATCAGGTAGATAACGCCGATGGCGATCTGGCGGTTGAGTTCCGGCTCCAGCGGGCGATAGTCGCCGATGGCCACCAGCGGGCCGATCATCCAGATGATGAACGCCAGCGCGGTAATGCCGACAAAGCCCCACAGCAGGCGGCTGGTGATGATGGAGAATAACGTACTGAGCATTACTTTCCGGTTCCTTGCGGCAAGCCGTTGATTTCCGCCTGGGTATTTTCCGGGGCGACCAACAGCGTAATTTCTACCCGGCGGTTCAACGCGCGGTTCACTTTGTTATCGTTCGGCGCGACGGGGTTGCTTTCGCCGCGGCCCTCGGCCTTGACCCGCTGCGGGTTGGCGAGGTGCTTTTGCAACCGGGCGCTGACCGCTTCGGCGCGCGCCAGCGACAGCTCCCAGTTGGAGGCGAAACGGGCGCTGCGGATCGGCACGTTGTCGCTGTAGCCGGTGACCAGGATTTTGCCGCTGACGCCGTTCATGGCGGCGGCGATGCGGTCGATAACCGGAATATAGTTGGCGCGCACCGTGGTGGCGGCGGAGTCGAACAGCCCGTCGCCTTTGAGGATCACCACGCTTTGCTGCGCTTCGTCGCGCACCACCACCAGCCCTTCGGCGATCTCTTTGCGCAGGAAGCTTTTCAGGCTCAGCGTCGGCGGCGCGGCCGGCGCCGGGTTACCGATCGCCACCTGCGGCAGATTGGTTTGGTAAATCGCCGCCAGCACCGGGCTGGTGTTGTCGCCCAGCCGCCAGTTGAGGGCGATGAACAGCAGCGAAGCCAGGAAGCCGGTCAGCGCCACGCAGGCCCACAGCGGCACCAGCGGGCGCCACAGTTTCTGCTGTACCGGCAGATCCAGCGCATGGGGCGACAGCGGCGGGGCATAGCCGCCGCGCACCGACCGGATCAGCTGCAGCAGGCGCTGCTTCATGGTTTCCAGCTGCGAGCGGCCGTTTTCCATCACCCGATAGCGGCCTTCAAAGCCCAGCAGCAGGCAATAATTGATCAGCTCCAGCAGGTTGATGTGCTCGCGCGGGCTTTGCGACAGCTTGGCCAGCAGCTGGAAGAATTTCTCGCCGCCCCAGGTTTCGTTATGGAAGGTCACCAGCAGCCCGCTGCCGGACCACACGCTGTTGCTGCCCCACGGGGTCAGCGCCGCCGCTTCATCCAGCGCGGTGCACAGGCAATAACGCGCGCCGATGATCACCTCGTACGGCAGGTTGGCGCGTTGGCCGCGGATCTCGAAGCGGCGCATTTCGTCGATCAGCTGTTGGCGCAGCTGCGCCGGGTTGGCGTGCATGGCCGATTGGCGGATCTGCGAAATGGCGTTCAGCAGCGGGTTGGCGGCGTCCACCAGCGGGTTGGCCGCCGGCGCCATGCTATTTTCCTGAGTCATAGGTTACCGGTCCGTATGGCTGCGAATCGCCCAAAATTCCATGTCCAGCCCCGGGAATTCGCCCGCCAGGTGCAGGGCGAAGGCGCTGGATTTTTCCATCTGTTTCCACAGGTCGCCGCCTTTTTCCAGCTCGAAGTAGGTGTAGCCGGCGTGATAGGGGATCTGGCGCGGCGCGGCGGGCATGGTGCGCAAACCGATGCCTGGCAGCTGCAGCTGCACCAAATCGCGGATGCGTGTGACCGGGGCGATCTTCATCTGCGCCGGGAAATGGGTCAGCAACACCTCGGCGGCCACGTCGGCGCGCACCGCCAGCACGAAGCCGAAGTCGCGCATCATTTTGGCGTCCTGCACGGTGGCGACGTTCAGCCCGTGGGAGCGTTCGACCAGCGTCAGCTGAATGGCGTTGTCTTCCAGCACCACCGACAGCCCCTGGCGCAGCAACAGCATCAGCTTGCCGAAGCACAGCGCCAGGTTGTCGTGGTCATACACCGGCAGACGGCCTTCCGGGGTGCGCTGCGCCGAGAAGCTGGCGAGCTCGGTGGCGAACTGCAGCCAATCGGCGAACAGGCGCTCCGGGTGCAGATGGTCGAGGTGGTAGGCGTGGCTCACCTGGCCGAGGTGGCGGTTGATCAGCTGCAGCAGCATGAAATCGACCATTTCGGAACTGCCGCCGCGGCCCGGCTGCAGCAGGCGCTGGCTCATCTGCTGGCTGCGCTGTTGCAGCAGGCCCTGCAGATCGTTGATGAAGGTTTTCAGTACCGGGTTGCCCTGGCAGTTCAGCATCGGCGGGATCTGCGCGGTATCGAGGCGCAGGCTGTTGTCGCCGCGTTTTTCCAGCACGCGGGTCACGCCGAGCGCCGTCCATTCGGCGTTGAGCTCGCTCTCCAGCATCAGCCGCAGGCGCAGGCGGCCAAACTGCAGCGCCGCGCTGCCCACCGAGACGGCGTTGAGATCGTCGACTTCGTTCTCGTAAGCCAGATAGCGCGCCAGCGCCTCCGGGCTTTCCTGAAAGATCACGTCTTCACGCCCCGCGCGGTAGGTCGGCAGGGCCAGCACTACGTTTTCACCGGTCTTGTTTTCGGCGATGGTCAGCGGCGCGGGCGCCTGCTGGGCGCCGGCGAAGCGAAACGGCGTGCCGTCCGGCATGATGCCGCTGGCGGCGTTGAGGGCAATCTTGCCCTGGCGCAGCAGCGTTTGGTCCAGATCCAGGGTGAGGAAACCCCAGAAACAGCCGCTGTGGGCCTGGCCCCAGTTGCGCATATAGCCTTCGAGATAGTTTTCCGCCTGCTGGAAATGGTGGGGGCGCAAAAACATCCCCTCCGTCCAGACAACCTTATGAGCATCTTTCATCATCACACCTATAGTTACTTCGCTTCAGCGCAGCGGTAGGTCAGTCGACCTTTTTTACGGGGCGCAGGCCACTCACGCCCGCGACGATATGCGCTTCCAGCTCATCCGGCGAGAATTGCCATACCTTATAGAAATTGGTTTCGGTGGGTTCCGGCAGCGGCAGTGAAAGGCGCCAGGTTTTGCCGTCCAGATTTTGATATTCGGCGATCACGCCGATGTAGCGCGCATCCAACGCGCTTTGCCCGCCGAGTTTTTTGCCGGTCTGGCCCGGCGTCAGGAAGAACTGATCGCTGTCCAGCAGGCTGTTGCCGAGCACGCTTTTGGCGTCGTTTTGCAGACTGAAGAAGTCGGCATCCATGAATTCCGCATCCGAACGCAGCAGCAGCACGCGAATTTTTATCGGCGCCGGTTGCGCGCCGGCGGCGGCGTTGACCTGGCGATCGGCATCGAACACCAGGCTGTAACGCGACGGCACGCTTTTGGCGGAAGACATGCAGCCGCCGAGCGCCAACGCGCCCAGCAGCAAAAACAGCATCCCGCACCAGCGGGAAGCGATAGGGGTCGTCATCATGGGAATCTCGTCGCCCGCAGGCGTGCTGACTACTGGAGGATCCAGGTGGCTGAGCCGGCGTTTTTACACGCCTTGCTGTCGCCGCCGACTTTGACGCAGTCCTGTTTGGCGGCGCGCGCGCGGCGCGGCAGATCTTTGCGCAGCGTCGATTTGTAGCGCGCTTCCGGTACGCCGGCGTTGGCCTGGATGTAACCCACCAGGTCGCCGCCCCGGATGGCGGAGATCGCCAGCCAGTTGTTTTCCACTTCGCCCAGCGCGTAGAACGCGGCGGCGTTGTCCAGGCTGCCGACGGCGGTGCCGGTATAATTCGGGCTGCTCATGATGCTGGCGGCGTACAGGCTGCGGTACTCCTCACCGATCGGCTTGAACTGTTGCGGCGCGCTCACCGCGGCGCGGTGCTTTAGCGTGACGCCGTTGACCTCACTGCTGACGATGGCGTCGTTATTGAGCGCCGGCGGCGGTGGCGGCGGCGTGGAACAACCGGCAAGCGTCAGGGTGGTCAGCAGCGTCAGGGTAATCCGTTTTTTCACAATATCCTCTTTGCTCTTGTTGAATGGCTGTGTAATAGGGCGCCGTCATCAGGGCGCAAGCAGCAACACTTTTAATTGGCTCGGCACGATGCGCATGCCGAGCGCGTTGGTGGAATTCTGCAGGCTGAGGCTGGTCAGCCGGGTGGCCGGGGTGCCTTTGAGCAGCACGGTAAAGGCGCCGGTCAGGTGGCGGGACGGCCCCATCACCGTCCCGGAAGCGACGCCGGTGGCCACGCCGGGGTTATCGCCGTTGGTCAGCGGCGTCACCGTCGCCATGTTGTGCGCCGGGGTGCCGACGAACAGAATGTTGAACGCGTTCGGGATGGCGGTCGGTGCCAGGGCGATATCCGGGTAGGGCACGGGTACCGGCGCCGGGCTTGGCGTCAGACAGACGTCGGGAAACGCCAGGTCCACGCCGATCATTTGGCTGTTGGCAAACATAAAAGGCCTCCGCAGGTTATCCGACGTGGATTTGTTCCGAATCCAGCTTGGTGATGTCTTTTGAAGTAATGAGCGTGTTGCGGGCATGAATGCGGGCGTAATCTTCCGCCTGGTAATCCAGCCGCCCGGCGCGCACGTGCTCGGTTTGGCGCACTTTGCGGAACAGCGAATGGCTGATCTGGCTGACCGAATGCCACAGCGACTCGCAGCGTTTGCCGACCAGGCGGCTGACGCTGACGAAGGCCGACAGCTCTTCGCCGCTGTATTTCATCTTGTCGACCTGGCAGTCGCCGCTGTTGGCCTGCAGCGTCATGGCGTCGCCGCTCAGTTTCAGCGCCTGCGCGCCGTGCAGCGACAGCGAGCCGCTCGGCGTTTCAATGTGCAGATCGCCTGCAACGCTCAGCCGCGCCGCACTTTGCGGTTCCGCGCGCTCAAGGACGGCGATCGCCCACAGCTGGTGGCCGCAGCCGGCGACCAGCACGTTATCGCCGAGTGCCGGCGTCAGCAGGCAGCTCGCCGCCCGGCGGCAATGCCAGCCGCGGCCTTCGCACTCCACCACCAGACTGCCGTCCGGCAACAGGTTGACGACCTGGCCGGCGGCCTGCTGGGGCGGTGCGATGTTGACGGCGCGGGTTGTGTTGGCAACGCTCATGGTGATCCCCTCGTGAAGTGGTCAATGCATTCAGATTCGGCTCTGGCGCTGTGCGCTCCAGGTTTCGGCGGCGTACAGCTCTTCGTCGCGCTCGAGAATTCCGCTGCGATCGCCCCAGCGCGTTTGCTGCTGATGGGCGCGGTGCATGCGGGTGCGCATAAAGCGCGCGCGGCGGAAATCGGCGGCGCCGATGTCGGCATAACAAAAGTCGGCGTAGGTCAGGTCGCTGTCGCTGAAATCACAGCGCGCCGCGCGGCTGTGCTGGAATACACATTGATACAGGCGCGCCTGGCTGAAGTTGGCGGCGTCCAACGTCGCTTCGCTGAAGATCGCCTGATCGAACTGCCCGCCGCGGCACTGCGCGTGGGTCAGATTGGCCTCCAGCCACAGTGACTGCTGCGCCTGCACGCCCGCCAGGTTGGCGCGCCGCAGCGAAGCGCCCTTGAAGTTGCTTTGACGCAGCGTCGCCTGGCTGAAATCGACGTCGTCCAGTTGGTTATCGGTAAACTGGCAGGCGATCAGGCGCTGCCCGGCGTAACTTTTGCCGCGGTGGTCACATTCAAAAAACGTGACGCGGTCGAAATCTGCCCCTTCAAACCTTGTGTCACGGAGATTTAATCGGAAGAACGTGACAAGAGATAACCGCGCCTGATTCAACGCAGCGCCGTCGAGCGGGCTTTCGTAAAAGGTGGTGCGATCGTGCTGAGTGGCGGAAAAATTCGCGCCGGCCAATTGGCATGACATCCAGTGGCTTTGGTTGAGCGCCAGCCGGCTGAAGTCGCCCTGTTCAAGCCGGCAGTCGTTGAACATCGTCAGTTCGATATGGCTCTCGCTGAAGCGGCCGCCCGACATGGCGCACTGGTTGAAGGCCGTTTGCTTCAGGTTCGCCCGTGCAAATTGCGCCTGTTCGAGCCGGCAATTGCTGAAGACGCTGTCGCGCAGATCGCAATCGGAGAAGTTCACGCCGTTCAGGTTCAGTTCGTTGAACATGCCGCCGGCCAAATCCATACCGGCGAATGACAGGCCGTGCAAATCCTCACCGGCAATCAGCTCGCCGCGTTTCACGCGCTGGCGTATTTGCTCTGGCTTTGAGGTCATACTTCCTTCCCGTTGTGGCGAGGCAATGTTTTCACCCTGGCGGTATAGGCGCCCTCGAGCCGGGTCGCCTGATCCACTTGCGACTGCGACAGGTCGGCCCGGAACAGATTGGCGCCCTGCAGGTCGGCGCCTGACAGCACGCATTTTTGCAGGATCGCCGCAATGAAATTGGCGTCGCGCAGGTTGGCGCGAGACAGATCGCTGCGAATGAACAGGCTGCCGCTGCCGTTGGCCTGACGGAAATCGGCGTCGTTCAACCGGGTTTCCGACAGGTCGCAATTATTGAGACGCGCACGGCTGAAATTGGCCCGCTGCAACGGCATCTGGCGTAAATTGCACTGGTTTAGCGTCGCGTCGCTGAAATCCGCCTGCGGCAGCAGCGTCTTTGCCGCGAAGGCGCAGGCCGTGAGGCGTGCGGCGCGGAAACTGAGACTCTGCGTCTCGGCATCAACCCAGGCGCAGCTTTCAAGCCGCGCCCGATCGAAGTTCACCGCCTGCAAGCGGCATTTGACGAAGCTGACTTTGTCGAGCCGGGCGTGGCTGAATGTCAGCTGCTCCAGTTGCAGCTCCATCAGCGTAATGTTGGCCAGCGTGGCGCGGCTGAAATCACACTGCCCGAGCAAGGTTTCGTATCCCAGCAAATCGCGTAATGAGGCCATCGTGAAATCGCAGCGTTGAAACAACGTTTGCTGAATGTTGGTTTCGTGCAGCTGTGCGCCGCCGAAATCCGTCGCTTCGCATTTCGCCAGGGCCAAAGAGGCGTGGCTCAGATCGGCCTGCTGCAAGACGGCGCCGCTGAGATCGGCGCGCGCCAGCATCGCCTCGCGAAGGTCGCAACCCACCAGTTGGGTTTGGCGCAGGTTGGCGTTTTCCAGCAAAGCGCCGCGCAAGTTAGCCTGGCAGAGATCCATGCCGGACAGATCGGCGCCGGTGAGATCAAGACCGCTGAGATCCTTATCACGCAGCATGGCGGCGGTGACGCGTTGGCGAATGATTTGCGCCAGATCGCCGCTTAAACGCAGCGCAGGGCTTTGCGCCTGTGCCGACATTAAATACATTTGGTGCAGCGCGCGCTCGCTTTCCCCCAGCTGTTTTTCGCTGAACGCGTCGGGATGCCGGCGCGCCTCCTGGAACAGCAGATCGCGCTGCTGCTGGTAGCTTTCCGCACCGGATGGCGGCACGTGATCCCCACCGGGATTGCGCGGATCGATACCCTCGGCTTGCGCCAGCTTGAGCATGTCCTGATACTGCGCCTCGGCCTGGCTTTCCAGACGCTCGACGAATTCGGCAAGCTCGTCCAGCTTCGGCGGCGCGTCTTGCGACGGCAGCGGGAACAGTTCATCGATGTCCTGGCCTTCACGCAGCAGGCGCTGGCGGTGCTCTTCGCGCTGCCGGTGCTCGTAGGCGGCGATATTTTCCGCCATCGGGCTTTGCTGCGTCGGCGTTTCCGTATCCAGCCAGGCGCCGATGCACGCTTCCGGCAACAACTCTTGCTCACGAAACGCGTGCAGAGCACCCCGTTCCTTATCCAGCCGCTGGGTCAACACCTGCCGATAATGCACGGTGGAGCGGGACTCGCCTTCGATTTCCAAAGCCGGCATCAGCTGCATCACGTCGGCGGCATCGTCTTCATTGATGCGTGTGCTGCCCTGATAAATCAACAGCATCTGTTCCCGATGGGGGAAGAACCAGACGGTGGTGTGGCGCATCGCGATTTCTTCGAAATGCGTTTCGTCGCCGCGCAGCCGGTTGATGAAACAGCGTGTGCGCCACGGCGGCAAATGACCTTGCTGCACCGGTTCTGAAGGGTGCATGTTCCAAATTCGATAGGCGGCGCGGGGCGGCAAGCTGTCGCGTTGAGGAAACTGCTGATCGCTTTCCGCCATGTTGAACAGGCGCCAGTCGATATCGTTGGCGAAGCCGGGAAAGCCGTTTTTCAACCAGTCGGCGTCGTAGTTTTTACCGATGCGGGAGAAGCGGCGCGGCCAGGTGATATCCAACGCGTCAAAGCTTGCCGGTTGCGCGCTTTGCCGAGGAGACGCGAGGCGCCCCTGCAGCGGTTCAATATTGGGTAGGCGATGGATGCGGCCCTGCGGAAATGTTTCTGGAGTGGCGCCGATGCCGTGCGGATTATCGGCGAACTGGGTGCCGCCGTAAGCCCGGCGCCAGTCCAGACGCATTTCTGCAAAAGGGAGGGGAGTGGAGGGACGATCGTTGATCCAATGGCGATCGCCGAAAACCACCAGCGTTTTTTCCAGCGAATCCAGCTGGATCTTTACGGCGCAAGCGGTTTTGTCTTGTTGATGGTGGGTGTAGGCGTTACCGGTGGCGAGAAACTCCGCGCAGGCTTTGGGGATAGCCAAATCGAGCACGCCGCCGCTCAGCGTGAGTTCTTCGGCGGCCAACTGCCACAGCTCCGGTTCGGGACGCAGGCGCGGGGAGGCCCCCATATCGGCCAAGGCCAAAACGGAAACGCCCAGATGGTTTTGCCCTTGCCAAGAGAAGGGGCGATGAAGCGCGCTGAGGCGCAGAGGTTTTACGACTTTCATTGTGTGTGTAAAGCTTCCTGTGGATATCAGCTGGCAGCCAGGCTGCTGCTCAAAAACAATCCGTTTTTCGGTTTAATAGATATCAGGCTATGTCACAACAGATGAAGAAAACGATGCGGCGTTCAGCGCCGATCGTTAATGCGGGGAGGGCCCCGCTTCGAAAGGGATGATCAAGAGGACAGTGCGCCGTCCTTCCCGTTTATTCCGCGAGCCAACAGCACGGCGGCGACGGACAATGCCGCGGCGATCGCCTTGGCGATAAATTGGCTGGCGCTCTCCAGGTGATAGGGGGCAAAAAATTCGACGTCGGCGGTGCCCAGAATCAGCAGCGCGGCGAGCGCCGCAAAACAGGGCAGCTCTATCGCCAGCGCCAGTCTGCCGGTGGGCGCCGCACCCAGGTAACCCATCAAAAAGCCGGGCAAAATCAGGAACCCGATCAATTCTGCGGGGGCATTCACCGCAGACATCACCTGCTGGTTGTATTTCAGCAGCGCCAGCATCAGCGCGACAAAGATCAGCAACCGCGCAGGCAACGCGGCCGCTCGGCTGGCCGACAAAAAGGTTTTGCCGATCGCGGCGAGCAAGACGCAGCCAACCAGGATGCCAAAGAAGGTAAACAGGATTTGTCCCCAGAGGCTGTCCTGCGTCGAAAAGGCAATGAACGCGCCCATCGTGACACTTCCTTATGCAAGGTGAGTTAGCGAACCGATGAACGATAAGCCGTTGGCAGAGCGTTGCAATCGGATCGCGTGATTGAAAGGAGCCTTTTCGCTCAAAGCCGGGAAAGCTCTTCGATCACCGCTTTTTTGGGGTTCTTCGGGTCGTACTTGATCGCGGTGAAATGGCCCGGCTGATAACGCGGCAGATCCACGACGCTAATTGGGCCTTTCGCCACGGCCGTATGGTTTTTTCCGTCTTGGGCGATGTATTTGACTTCGACTTCGCAGACCGGCCGATTCCCGTCCCACAGGTTGGTCTGGCGAATGCTGACGATTTGCCCGGAGGCGGAAATACCGTTCTCCATCACGCTGAGGGAAGAACCGATATGTTTGAAATAACCCCAGATATCGACCGTGATGAATTTGAAAAAACCCACCAGGCTGAGGATAGGAGCCAATAAAATCAACCCGATAACGGTGAGAACATTTTTGGCCTTCGACATGGGAGTCCCTTTATAAAAAGATCGCCAGCGCCTTGGTGCTCAACCGTAAGGCGCCGTTGGTCACCAGCGCGCCAAGCTGAGTGAACGTCATGGGATCGTTACTGAGCTTGAAATTGGTTTTGCTGATCGCCAGCGGATTGTGCGAGATATCCAGCATCGTGTGTTTCAGGCTGGCTCCTGTCAACGCAAGATTGGAGCCGTAGAAGGCGAAGTTGGCCCCGGTCGCCACCCATTTCCAACCGTGGCAGTTATCTTTCCAGCTCGGTGTCTGCACCGACACGCCGTCCGCGCTGGTGATGTTGATCGTTTTCGCTTTGATGGTCAGCGTACCGGTGATCGTCGTGCTCTGATCGTTTTTGTAGGTCTCGGTGACATTCCCGGTGACGGTAGCGGTTTGGCCGCCGCCTTTAACCGTCAATTCCTGCCCGCCGGCGGTGATGGTGGTGTGCTGCCCGCCGGAGGTGATGTTGACCGTTTGCCCTTGCTTGATGGTGCTGGTTTGTTGCCCTTCGGTAATGTCGAGGGTCTGATTGCCCTTCACCGTGACGTGTTGGGTTTGCGTAATGTTTTGCGTCTGCGCGCCGTCAAGCTTGAAGGACTGATTGCCGGTGATGTCGATTTTATCGCCGCCGTCGATAATCGTCAGGTCGCGGCCGCCTTTGATGTTCACCGTCTGGTGGGCGTTAAGGTTGGCGGTTTCCAGCCCATCGACGGTGGTGGTGCGTTTCGCTTTGTACAGGAACGTGGCGTCGCCGGTGACGGTGTCGTCCTGCTTGCGGCCGATGGTGGTGGTGCGGCTGCCGTCAATATTGACGTTCTTGTCGTTTTCCACCGTCATGTTCATGTTGCGTTCGGCGTGCATGTCGAAAGATTCGTTGCCGGGCGAGTCTTCCAGGAACAGGAAGCTGGCGTTGTCGGCGCCGCCGCCTTTGCTGCGGCTCATAAAGCCCATTTTGGTGGCGTCGCCGGGCAGATCCCACGGCGGCATGCTGTCTTCGTTGTAAACGCGGCCGGTGATGATAGGGCGATCCGGATCGCCGTTGATAAAGTCGACCACCACTTCTTCGCCCACGCGCGGGATCTGGATCCCGCCGTATTTCCAGCCGGCCCAGGCGCTGGAGACGCGTACCCAGCAGGAACTGGTTTCATTGCCGCTGCCGTGGCGATCCCAACGGAATTTGAGTTTCACCCGGCCATACTTATCGGTCCAGATGCTTTCGCCTTCCGGCCCCACCACTTCGGCAGTTTGCGGGCCGTGGGTTTTCGGCCAGGGCGTGATGCGCGCCGGGCGCCAATTGATGTCCGCCGGAACGACCTGAAATTCGGTACGCTGCTCGCCGACGTCGTTATCATTGCTGGCGTAGCTGTTTTCCTGCATGAAGTAATGCGCGCTGACCACCAGGTAGGCGCGGTTGTCCTCCATACGCGGCGCCTGGATCAGTTGAAAACGGTAGCCGGGCGCAATGCCCTGCGAACTGCCTTCGCCGCTCATCTGCTCGTGCTGCGCTTCGAACTCCTGCTGGCGAACCTTGACGTAAAACTGGCCGTGGGCGTGATCGGTATAACGCCCGGGCCAGTCGAACACCTCGGCTTTGTCCTGCGCGAACGAGGCGGGATTCTGCCGCGCCTCCAGCAACCGCGCGCGCGGCTTGCGAAAATCGTAGTCATCCAGGCTATACAGGCTGGGCGTGATGGCGTCCGAAACGCTCCAGCTGTTGATGCTGTCTTTGTTTTCCACCAGGCCGCCTTCCGCGAGCTGATAGGGAATGCTGGCGTAGCCGGCGAGTTCCTGATGCGCCGACGGCGCGTCAGCCAGCACCAGCGTATGGCCGTCTTGCTGGTGCGTGAAATAGTAATAGATGCCTTCGTGCTCCATCAGGCGACTGATGAAATCGAAATCGCTCTCCTGGTACTGCACGCAGTACCCCCAGATGCGGTAGTCGTAACTCAGGCGGTTATCGATTTTCACCTGATACTGCCCCAGCACCTGAGTCAGGATGTCGGGAACGGTCTTTTCCTGGTAGATGCGAAAATCGCGGTTTTGCGTCAGATACCACAGCGTGGGGCGCAGCACGGCGCGGTAGATATAGTAACGGTTGCCGCCGGCTTCCCTTCCGGAGAGGGTCATGCGCGTGATATTGCCGTTGAGATAGCGCGGCGCCAGCGGATTGCCCCGCAGCTCCAACGTGATTTTTTGTCCCAGCAGCGCTTTCAGATCGAGCCGATTGTCGGGGCTGAGCAGCTCGACGTCGAACTCGAACAATCCGGCCAGTTTTTCCTCACCGGAAAGGCTTCTGAACAACAGCTGATGGGAGGGCAAAGGCGTGTGCGCAATGATAAGGCGATCCATACTATTCCCCGCTTTAGGCATAGCTACCGCACGAGAATTGACGCGCGATCCCGATGGCGTATCTGTCACGAATGGAGACAGGAACTGACGAAAGATTTAACAAAGTTTACACAAAGGCACGATTTGTGCAGTCTACAATAGAGCTCTGCATTTGCAAAATAGCCTTGTGGATCAATGCTCAATTCGTTAACTTGCTCACGATCTTGGTTTTAATCATCTAAAACATATACATGCGCGCAGACCATTTTTTATCTCAAATTATTGGGTAATTGGTAATACCAAAGAATAAATCTGTAACACTTAAGTCAACGTGCTTATAAAACAACTCTTTTTTTACGTAAAAAAAGTCACTGACTGTTTTTTATCCTTACCATTTGCCACTTAAAGATGATCAAATATATAAATTTTCCGAATGTTAATTCGGATGATTCCTATTTGGTGGGCGTGGAAAGCCCCCTCTGCAGGCCGTTGGTCGAGGGGGTGAGCGGTTGATAATGCAGCAATTATTAATGTGGACAGGGAGCGAAGGCGATTTGGCTTATCAGGCCGCAGAGCCAGATTAAGACCGGGTCGCGCTGCGCCTGCCGGCCGGCGATCGGCTCAATGGGGAAAGACGTGATGGCCAATTCGTCAGGCAGCGGGAGAATGCGTACGCGTTGCGCGTTTGCCGGCGGCGGCGCATCCGGGCAAGCCGAGCAGGGCGCTGGCGGCGAGGGTGGGAGCGGTGCGCACTATCGTGCAGGTGACGCTGACGGCCGAGGACGGTAGAGGAGGATGTGCGATTCGGCGACTAAAAGCAGGGCGTGGTGTACCACGCCCTGCTAGAGGTTATTCGTCGGCGACGCGGATCACCAGCTTGCCGAAGTTCTTGCCCTGCAGCAGGCCGATAAACGCCTGCGGCGCCTGCTCCAGCCCGTCGACGATGTCCTCGCGGAACTTGATTTTCCCCTCCTCGACCCAACTGCTCATTTGTTGCAGGAACTCGTCAAAGCGTGAGCCGTAGTCGTCGAAGATGATAAAGCCCTGCATACGGATGCGTTTGCGCAGGATCAGCCCCTCCAGCAGCGGCAAGCGGTCCGGCCCCGCAGGCAACCCGGTGGCATTGTAATGGGCGATGATGCCGCACACCGGAATGCGCGCTTTGGTGTTCAACAGCGGCAGTACGGTGTCGAACACCGCCCCGCCGACGTTTTCGTAATAGATGTCGATGCCTTTAGGGCAGGCAGCCGCCAGCTGTTCGGCAAAGTCAGGGGCGCGGTGATCGATGCAGGCGTCGAAACCCAACTCTTCCACCACATAGCGGCATTTTTCCGCCCCGCCGGCGATGCCGACGACGCGGCAGCCTTTCAGCTTACCGATTTGGCCGACCACCGAACCGACCGCACCGCTGGCGGCGGCCACCACCAGCGTTTCTCCCGCCTGCGGTTGGCCGATGTCGAGCAACCCCATGTAAGCGGTAAATCCCGGCATGCCCAGCACGCCCAGCAGGCGGGAAGGATGCGGCAGGTGCGGGCCGAGGTTGCGCAGGCCGCTGCCGTCAGACAGGGCGTAATCCTGCCAGCCGTCATAACCCAACACCCAATCGCCGACGTTGAAATCGGGATGCTGTGAAGCCGCTACGCGCGATACCGTGCCGCCCACCATCACCTGACCGATCTCCACCGGCGGCGCGTAGGAGGGGGCATCGCTCATGCGCCCGCGCATATAAGGATCCAGCGACAGATAAACGGTGCGCAGCACCAGCTGTCCGGCGCCGGGCTGCGGTGCGGGGACGGTATCGAGACGGAAGTTGGCCGCCGTCGGTTCACCGTGCGGACGCGAGGCCAGCAGGAAGCGGCGGTTCTGTTGAGAAGAAGGGGACATCGAAAGCTCCTTTGCGTTGCGACAAACAAGATGCGTTAAGCCTAGTCCAGGGGCGGCAAGGCAACGTTACCGAATGTGCTTAGCCTTAGAGCGGAACGATCAGCACATCGATGTGGCTGATATTGATAAAGCGGGCGGCGGAACAGGAGACCTTATTCATCATGCCGTCGCGATGATTGCCGCAGATCAGCAGGTCGAACGGCTGACGGCGGCTGGCGTATTCCAGGCTGTCACCCAGCTCGCCATGCACGATCAGCGCATCGGCGATCGGGTAACCGGCGCGTTGACGCAGTTCCTCCATAAACAGCCGGGTTTCCTCCTCCATCAACGAGTGCAAATCCCCCAGCATCGGCCCGGCGAAATTATTGTACATTTCCGGGTTGGCGAGGGTGCTTAACAAGGTGATGCTGCCGCCGTAAGGGCGGACGATGGAGACGGCTTTTTCCACCAGGCGGTGGCTGTCAGGGGCAACGGCGACGGTGACCAGAACGTTTTGATACCCCATATCCCACTCCTTGTTGTATCCATCGCATTCCAGGCTGCTGCATCGGCGGCCTTAGCGGAGGTACTGCGTCGGATAAAGGGTAGAGCCTGGCGGGGGGAATAAATGTGTTTCGCATCACGCGCGGCAATAAAAGCCGAATTTACCCCGGTTATATAGCAATAAAAGATAAAACCGTTGCCGCACGTAATTTCACTGAATTAAAGCACCTGCGCCCACAGCGTTTTCGGCACCTTGCCCAGATCGAACAATTTACCGGCAACCAGCTCGGCGCGACGGTGGTCGGCGGCGCGGTACATGTTGCTCATTTCTTTATCATTTTCAATGGAGTAGTTCAGTTTGTCGTACACCTTCTCCAGGCTGTCCAAAGAGGAGCATTTACGGAATGTCAGCAGATATTCGAGCGTATCGGTCATGATTAAAATATAGCCTGTTAATAGTTAAAGCCGGGTGAATAACACATCGGCGGCTCACGGCGACGCCGTCGAGGCAGCGATGTACGACCTGACAAAAATCATTTCAAGTAGATAAATTGCACCGGGTAATGATGTCACGCCGCACGTAGCGGCGCTTTGATAAATCATAATATGCCAGTGCGCCGTCAGCAATCTCATCCTGCTGATAAACGGATAAATAGGGAAAGTCTCAGGGCGGCTGACGGCCGAAGCGTCGTCGTTCTTGCCGTGCACAAGCTCGCGGCGCCGCGCCAGGCCATCTTTTGCGGTGATTTTTTCACCGTCCGTGGTGCCGCTGCGGCCTTGGGCGGTGTTTGTCGTCGTCGCTTGCGCTGAAAAGCCGTTTTTCTCGATGGAGAAATATGAAGAGTAAAACAAAACTGCGTTTTATTTTATGACAATAAAGTGATGAAAACGTCAGCCATGTAAATAATCTTTGGGGAAGAGAGAATTATCACGGCGACAGAAAAAGAAATAAAAGGCATTAAAGTTTTATGGATTGCTGCCGATATGTCGTTTTGGGGAACTCTAATGTAGAAAAAGCATTCTTGCATCGCGCTAATACGGAAACATATCGTTACGTCTGTTAGCTTGTTCACTACGCCTGCGAATCATTGATAAGCCATAATCACCTGATGCGGAAAATTAGAACAGCTTCAGGCTGAGGGCTTAAGTCAAATCCGATAGCTAATAACCTTATAGTTTACGCAGGTTATTTTTCAGCTTGGATATTTTTTAGTAACTCAAATGGTTATTTATACTGAGTTTGTCGCCTATATACAGATTTTTGTTCTGTTATTTTGGTTTGGTGATGCTTTTGTTCGAATTGATCTAAAAAAGATAATTTTTTGGCGGATAAACATTGTTTTTAAGACGTTTTTTTACCTATGGCTGTTTTGTGAACAAAATGGCGGTTAATAAGTGAGCGTATTTGGGTGTATTTGGCTTAATTATTTTTTATTTTTGTGATCTATGTCACATTGTATTTAAAATTGCCTCTCACTTACATTGTGTGTGCTAATGGTTCGGGGGTAGAGTTGCGCTGCTTTAGGAATAATCTTATTAAATTTGTAAAAATAGTTTCATGGTGACTAAACACTATCGAAGCAGAATGCTGTACATCCATACACGTTGGTTTACGCTCGTAGCAAATACTGAACAGTGGTCAAATTTAGCGATTGTTGAAAATTATAGCAGTCGTTTTTGAGAGATTAATTTGCCAGCTTTGGGAAACAACCCAGGTCACGGGCGATAAAATTTATCACCCAGCGTATGTTTTTAAACATAGTCTGTCGGGATGGGGAATATGGGTACGTCTGAATTACTTAAGCATATTTATGACATCAATCTGTCATATTTACTTTTAGCACAGCGTTTGATCAACGATGAAAAAGCCTCCGCGATGTTCCGTCTTGGTGTTGATGAAGCCATGGCCGATGCGCTGGCGCAGCTGACTTTGCCGCAAATGGTGAAACTGGCCGAGACCAACCAGCTGGTTTGCCACTTCCGCTTTAACGAAAGCCAGACCATCGAACGCCTGACCAAAGAGTCGCGCGTCGACGATCTGCAACAAATCCATACCGGCATTTTGCTATCAAGCCATTTACTGCAAGAGCTATCGAGTAAAGACGCTAGCCCGACGAAGAAAAGAGCCTGATGATGGTTGAGAAAAGTATCGTTCAAGAAGCCAAGGACATTCAGCTCGCCATGGAGCTGATTTCGCTGGGAGCCCGATTGCAGATGCTGGAGAGCGAAACCCAGCTCAGCCGCGGGCGCTTGATTAAACTTTACAAGGAGTTACGCGGCAGCCCGCCGCCAAAAGGAATGTTACCGTTCTCAACCGACTGGTTTATGACCTGGGAACAAAATATTCACTCGTCGATGTTTTACAACGCCTACCTGTTTCTGATGAAAAGCGGGCAGTGCAGCGGAGTGGAGGCGGTGATCAAAGCCTATCGCCTCTACCTGGAGCAGTGTCCTCAGCAGGCCGGCGAGGCGCCGTTGCTGGCGCTGACCCGTGCCTGGACGCTGGTGCGTTTCGTCGACAGCGGCATGCTGCAGCTCTCTGCCTGCAGCTGCTGCGGCGGCGCATTTATCACCCACGCGCACCAGCCGCTGAACGGTTTCATCTGCAGTTTATGCCAACCCCCATCCCGCGCCGTAAAA
This sequence comes from Serratia sp. SM04, assembly GCF_040280225.1. Lineage (NCBI taxonomy): Bacteria > Pseudomonadati > Pseudomonadota > Gammaproteobacteria > Enterobacterales > Yersiniaceae > Serratia > Serratia sp. SM04. Next base: position 990,043 of record NZ_JBEOQT010000021.1, read on the forward strand.
AGACGTAAACTTTCGCCGCAACTGGCCGATATTATTCCTCAACTGCTGGACGAGCAGGTCAAACGCGCCATTTGAGCCGCCACATTGCCGGCTCTCGGCAATGAATACCGACGTGTGATACGCAGGGGCGGCATGCCGCCCCCAGACACGCAGCCTGGTCAGTGCGCCAGGGCGCGTTTGCCCCACCTTCCATCCACATTGTTAATTTAAGGAATGCGTGTGCTAGTTATTTTGGGTTATCTGGTGGTATTGGGTGCGGTGTTTGGCGGCTACCTGATCGTGGGCGGCCATCTCGGTGCGTTGTATCAGCCGGCGGAGTTTCTGATTATCGGCGGGGCGGGGGTCGGCGCTTTCATCGTCGGCAACAACGGCAAGGCAATCAAAGCCACGCTGCGCGCGCTGCCGCGGCTGATGCGCCGTTCCAAATACAACAAAGATCTGTACATGGATCTGATGGCGCTGCTGTTCCGCCTGCTGGCCAAATCGCGCCAGCAGGGCATGCTGTCGCTCGAGTTCGATATCGATAATCCGCAAGAAAGTGAAATTTTTTCTAATTATCCGCGCATCCTTGCCGATAACACCCTGGTGGAGTTCATTACCGACTATTTACGGCTGATGGTGAGCGGCAATATGAATGCGTTCGAGATCGAAGCGCTGATGGACGAAGAGATCGAAACCTACGAGCAGGAAAGCGAAGTGCCCGCCGGCAGCCTGGCGATGGTGGGCGACTCCTTGCCGGCGTTCGGTATCGTCGCGGCGGTGATGGGTGTGGTGCACGCCCTGGCTTCGGCCGATCGGCCGGCCGCGGAACTGGGCGCGCTGATCGCCAACGCCATGGTCGGTACTTTCCTCGGCATTCTGCTGGCCTACGGCTTCATCTCGCCGCTGGCCACATTGCTGCGCCAGAAGAGCGCCGAAAACGTCAAGATGATGCAGTGCATCAAGGTCACGCTGCTGTCGAGCCTGAACGGCTACGCGCCGCAGATCGCCGTCGAGTTTGGCCGCAAAACGCTGTATACCACCGAACGTCCTTCTTTCGTTGAGCTGGAAGAACACGTGCGCCGCGTGAAAGCGCCGGCGCAGCAGGCGACGGAAGAAGAAGAAGCATGAAACAGAATCATCCGGTCGTTCTGGTCAGAAAGCGCAAGTCACATCATGCCGCCCATCACGGCGGCTCCTGGAAGATCGCCTATGCCGACTTTATGACGGCGATGATGGCGTTCTTCCTGGTGATGTGGCTGCTGGCGATCGCCAGCCCGCAGGAGCTGACGCAAATCGCCGAATATTTCCGCACGCCGCTCAAGGTGGCCCTGACCAGCGGCGACAAGAGCAGCTCCGAAAGCAGCCCGATCCCGGGCGGCGGCGACGATCCTACGCAGCAGCACGGCCTGGTGAGAAAGCAGGTCGATTCGCCGGACAAGCGCGCCGAAGAGCTGCGCCTGAACAAGCTGCGCGAAAAGCTGGATGAGTTGATTGAGTCCGATCCGCGCCTGAAGGCGCTGCGCCCGCATCTGCTGATCAACATGATGGACGAGGGGCTGCGCATCCAGATTATCGATAGCCAAAACCGGCCGATGTTCAAAACCGGCAGCGCGCAGGTCGAGAGCTACATGCGCGATATTCTGCGGGCGATAGCGCCGATCCTCAACGATTTGCCCAACAAGATCAGCCTGTCCGGCCACACCGATGATATCCCTTATGCCACCGGCGAGCGCGGCTACAGCAACTGGGAACTGTCGGCCGATCGCGCCAACGCCTCCCGACGCGAGCTGATCGCCGGCGGCCTGGCGGAAGGCAAGGTGCTGCGGGTGGTGGGCATGGCGGCCACCATGAGCCTGAAACAGCACGGCGCCGATGACGCGATTAACCGTCGCATCACCGTGCTGGTGCTGAATAAGCAAACGCAAGAAGGCATCGAACATGAAAATGCCGAAAGCAACGCGATGGATATCGCCCAGCCGGACAGCCTGAAACAGCTGGCGCCGTCGGCGACTGCACCGGCCAGCCAAACGCCGGAGCCCTCGGCGGCAGCCCCGGAGCCGGCGGCGTCAACGCCAGCGCCGAGCGTCCCAGCGCAGGTATCCCCGGCGATAGCCCCGGCCGATCAGGCGCCGGAACAACCGGCGGCCGCACCCGCACCGACTAACCGCGACTCACAGCCAGAGGTGACCCCGTGAGCATGGACATTAGCGATTTTTATCAGACCTTCTTTGATGAGGCGGACGAGTTGCTGGCCGACATGGAGCAACATCTGCTGGAGCTGGATCCGCTGGCCCCCGATATCGAGCCGTTGAACGCCATCTTCCGCGCGGCGCACTCGATCAAGGGCGGCGCGGCGACCTTTGGCTTTTCGGTGCTGCAGGAAACCACCCACCTGCTGGAGAACCTGCTGGACGGTGCAAGACGCCAGGAAATGAGCCTGAGCACCGAGATTATCAACCTGTTTCTGGAAACCAAAGACATTATGCAGGAGCAACTGGACGCCTATAAAACCTCGCAACAGCCTGACGCCGAAAGCTTTGAATACATTTGCCAGGCGCTGCGCCAGCTGGCGTTGGAAGCGCAACAGCAGCAGGCGGCGCCCGCGGCTCAACCGGCCGTTCAGCAGCCTGTCGTGAAGCCGGCGGCCGCGCCGGCGGCGATCGAAGGCGGCATGCGCATCAGCCTGAACGGGCTAAAAGCCAGTGAAATTCCCTTGATGTTGGAAGAACTGGGCAACCTCGGCGAGGTTAAAGACCCTCATCAGACGGAACACAGTCTGGACGTGACGTTGCTCACCTCCGCCAGCGAAGACGACATCAGCGCCGTGCTGTGCTTCGTGCTGGAACCGGAACAAATCAGCTTCTCGACGCCGACGCCGAGCGAACCGGCCGCCGCAGAAGCTAGCTTACCGGCAGCGGTCGCCGTGCCGGAACCTGCGCCAGCGCCGGTCGCCAGCGCCGCGCCGCCTGCCGCCAAACCGGCCGCCGCAGCGGCGGAAGCGCCGAAAGCGCGCGCCAAGGCGAGCGAGTCCACCAGCATTCGCGTGGCGGTGGAAAAGGTGGATCAGCTGATCAACCTGGTGGGCGAGCTGGTGATCACCCAGTCGATGCTGGCGCAGCGCTCCGGCACGCTCGATCCGGTCAACCACGGCGATCTGCTGAACAGCATGAGCCAGCTGGAGCGTAACGCGCGCGATCTGCAGGAGTCGGTGATGTCGATCCGCATGATGCCGATGGAATACGTCTTCAGCCGCTACCCGCGCCTGGTGCGCGATCTGGCCGGCAAGCTGAACAAGCAGGTGGAGCTGACGCTGCAGGGCAGCTCGACCGAACTGGACAAGAGCCTGATCGAACGCATCATCGATCCGTTGACGCACCTGGTGCGCAACAGCCTCGATCACGGTATCGAAGAGCCGGCCACCCGCATCGCCGCCGGCAAATCGGCGGTGGGCAATCTGGTGCTGTCGGCCGAACATCAGGGCGGCAACATCTGTATTGAGGTTATCGACGACGGCGCCGGCCTGAACCGCGAAAAAATTCTCGCCAAGGCCGCGTCGCAAGGGCTGGCGGTGAGCGACAGCATGAGCGACGAAGAAGTCGGCATGCTGATCTTCGCGCCGGGCTTCTCCACCGCCGAGCAGGTGACCGACGTTTCCGGCCGCGGCGTCGGCATGGACGTAGTGAAACGGAATATTCAGGAGATGGGCGGCCACGTCGAGATCCGTTCGCAGGCCGGTAAAGGCACCACCATCCGCATCCTGCTGCCGCTGACGCTGGCGATCCTCGACGGTATGTCGGTCAAGGTGAACGACGAAGTCTTTATCCTGCCGCTGAACGCGGTGATGGAATCGCTGCAGCCGCAGGCGGAAGATCTGCATCCGCTGGCCGGGGGCGAACGCGTGCTGCAGGTGCGCGGCGAATACCTGCCGCTGGTGGAGCTGTATCGGGTATTCGAAGTGGACGGCGCCAAAACCGACGCCACGCAGGGCATCGTCGTTATCCTGCAAAGCGCCGGCCGCCGCTATGCGTTGCTGGTGGATCAGCTGATCGGCCAGCACCAGGTGGTGGTGAAGAATCTGGAAAGCAACTACCGCAAAGTGCCGGGCATCTCCGCCGCGACCATTTTGGGCGACGGCAGCGTGGCCTTGATCGTCGATGTCTCGGCGTTGCAAACCTTGAACCGTGAAAAGCGTCTGACGGACGCCGCCGCATAATAATGAGTTTATTGATTTAAAAGGTGAATGATATGGCAGGATTGGCAGCCGTCAGCAAATTGGCTGGCGAAACGGTAGGGCAAGAGTTTCTGATTTTCACCCTGGGCAATGAGGAGTACGGCATCGATATCCTCAAGGTGCAGGAAATTCGCGGCTACGATCAGGTGACCCGCATCGCCAACACGCCGGCGTTCATCAAGGGTGTCACCAACCTGCGCGGCGTGATTGTCCCGATCATCGATCTGCGGGTGAAATTCTCGCAGCAAAGCGTGTCTTACGATGAAAACACCGTGGTGATCGTGCTGAACTTTGGTCAGCGCGTGGTGGGCATCGTGGTCGACGGCGTTTCCGACGTGCTGTCGCTGACCGCCGAGCAGATCCGCCCGGCGCCGGAGTTCGCGGTGACGCTGGCGACCGAATACCTCACCGGTCTCGGTTCGCTGGGCGAGCGCATGCTGATCCTGGTGGATATCGAAAAGCTGCTGAGCAGCGAAGAGATGTCGCTGGTCGACAGCGTGGCGAAAAGCGTCTGATTCATGACCCCAGGGGGCAGGGCGCTGCCCCCTTCATCCATCACTCTTCCTGACCTGTCGCGGCGCCGCAGACCGCGCCCGGAACCCCCACTAAAAATAGTTACTTTCCCGCATAAAGTTTTGCCGCACGGCGCCGATAACTCTCACATTCAACGTCATCAGAGCCTGTCTGCGCGGGCTTCAACAAGGGAAATCATGTTAAATCGTATGAAGGTGGTCACCAGCCTGTTGCTGGTGTTGGTGCTGTTTGGCGCCTTGCAGTTGATTTCGGGCGGACTCTTTTTCTCCTCGCTGAAAAGCGATAAGGAAAACTTTACCGTCCTGCAAACGATCCGCCAGCAGCAGTCTGAATTGAACGAAAGCTGGGTCAACCTGCTGCAGACTCGTAATACCCTGAACCGAGCGGGTATTCGTTACATGATGGATACCAACAAAATCGGCAGCGGTGCCACCGTCACCGATCTGTTGACTTCGGCGAAGAGCATGCTGACGGTCGCGGAACAGCATTACGCCGCCTATGAAAAAATCCCTCTCGATCCGCGTCAGGACGTGCAGTCCGCGGAAAAACTCAAGCAACAGTATGACATCTTGCACGGTGCTTTGACCGAACTGATTCAGCTGTTGGGCGAAGGCAAAATCAATGCCTTCTTCGATCAACCGACACAAAGCTATCAGGATGGCTTCGAGCAGATCTACAACACCTACCTGGCACAAAACGACACGCTGTACCAAGGCGCGGTAGAAGACAGCAACAAGTCGTTCTCCTCGGCCATTTGGACGCTGGTGATCGTGTTGCTGGTCGTGTTGGCCGTGATCGTGCTCGTTTGGACCGGCATCCATCATATCCTGGTGCGCCCGCTGAACCGCATGATTGACCACATCAAACAGATCGCCGCCGGCGACCTGACTCAGCAGATCGTGGTCACCAGCCGCAACGAAATGGGCGTGCTGGCGGCCAGCCTGAAACACATGCAAAGCGAACTGATCGAAACCGTCAGCGGCGTGCGTCAGGGCGCAGATGCCATCTACAGCGGCGCGTCTGAAATCGCCGCGGGCAACAACGATCTCTCTTCCCGCACCGAGCAGCAGGCCGCTTCGCTGGAAGAGACCGCCGCCAGCATGGAACAGCTGACCGCGACGGTGAAACAGAACGCCGAAAACGCCCGTCAGGCTTCACAGCTGGCGCTGAGCGCCTCCGAAACCGCGCAGAAGGGCGGCAAGGTGGTGGCCAACGTGGTGCAGACCATGCACGACATCGCCGGCAGCTCGCAGAAAATCGCCGATATCACCGGCGTGATCGACGGCATCGCCTTCCAGACCAACATCCTGGCGTTGAACGCCGCGGTGGAAGCGGCGCGCGCCGGCGAGCAGGGCCGCGGCTTCGCGGTGGTGGCCGGTGAAGTGCGCAACCTGGCGCAGCGCAGCGCGCAGGCGGCCAAAGAGATCAAAGGCCTGATCGAAGACTCGGTCAGCCGCGTCGATATGGGTTCCGTATTGGTCGAGAGCGCCGGTGAAACCATGGGCGACATCGTCAACGCCGTCACCCGCGTGACCGACATCATGGGCGAAATCGCCTCGGCGTCGGACGAACAGAGCCGCGGGATCGATCAGGTTGGCCAGGCGGTAGCGGAAATGGACCGCGTGACCCAGCAGAACGCCTCGTTGGTGGAAGAATCCGCCTCGGCGGCGGCGGCGCTGGAAGAACAGGCCAGCATGCTGACCCAGTCGGTGGCGGTATTCCGCCTGAGGGCGGAGGGCCAGGAAGAGTTTAAAGCGCCTGTCACCAGCAAGGCGACGGTAACACCGGTAATCAATCATAAGAAAATGAACGCCAGCGATCTGCAGGATAACTGGGAAACGTTCTGACCGGTATCGGGCCTCTCTCGCAGCGGCCCTTTCCCCTACGTAGGCCGGTCGCCGGCCGGCTGCAAGGAGGTTCACAGTGTTTAACCGAATCCGTATCTCTACCAGCTTGTTCCTGTTGTTGATGACCTTCTGCGTTCTGCAGTTGGCCAGCAGCGGCCTGTCGTATTCCGCGTTTCGCTCCGATAACCACAACCTCGACATCATCACCCTCGGCAGCCAGCAGCGCGATTCGCTCAGCCTGAGCTGGGTGTCGCTGTTGCAGGCGCGCAATACGCTGAACCGCGCCGGCACCCGTGCGGCGCTGAAACTGCCGCAGGAGCAGGTGAACGAATTGATGAGCAGCGCCCGCAGTTCGCTGCAGAAGGCCGATCTCTATTTCAATCAGTTCATGGCGGTTGAGCGCAGCAGTGAGCAACAGAGTCAGCAGACGGCAACCACCAAGGCCAGCTACGAGCGGCTGCGCGGCGCGCTGCGCGAGCTGATCGGCTTCCTGGAGAAAGGGGAGCTGCAGGCGTTTATGGATCAGCCGACGCAGAAAACCCAGGACCTGTTCGAAGCCGACTTCGTGCAGTACCTGCAGTTGGTCAACGGCGACATCAGCGAAGCCAGAGACGCCAACCAGTTCTCCTTCACGCTGGCGGGCCTGATGCTGGCGGGGGCGGTCTTGATGCTGATCGTGGTGACCGGCAGCGCCATGTGGTGGTTACGCACCATGCTGGTACAGCCGCTGAACCAGATCCGCAGCCACTTTGAACGCATCGCCGCCGGCGATTTGGCGACGCCGATTCAGGTGTATGGCCGCAATGAAATCAGCATGCTGTTCGCCAGCCTGCAACGCACGCAGCAGTCGCTGATCGGCACCGTCGGCGCGGTGCGCGACGGCGCGGAGTCGATTCTGATCGGCCTGCAGGAGATCGCCGAAGGCAACAACGATCTCTCTTCCCGCACCGAGCAGCAGGCCGCGTCGCTGGAAGAAACCGCCGCCAGCATGGAACAGCTGACCGCCACGGTGAAACAGAACGCCGACAATGCGCGGCAGGCTTCTCAGCTGGCGCGCGACGCCTCGGCCACCGCGGCCAAGGGCGGCGAACTGGCCGGCGACGTGGTGACCACCATGCACGATATCGCCAACAGTTCGCAGAAAATCGGCGCCATCACCAGCGTGATTGACGGCATCGCCTTCCAGACCAACATTCTGGCGCTCAATGCGGCGGTGGAAGCGGCGCGCGCCGGTGAACAGGGGCGCGGTTTCGCCGTGGTCGCCGGCGAAGTGCGCAACCTGGCGAGCCGCAGCGCACAGGCGGCGAAAGAGATCAAGGTGCTGATCGATGAATCGGTCAGCCGCGTCAAACACGGCTCGGTGCTGGTGGAAAACTCCGGCGCCACCATGCAGGACATCGTGCGTTCGGTGACCCGCGTGACCGACATCATGGGCGAGATCGCGTCGGCTTCGGATGAACAGAGCCGCGGCATCGAGCAGGTGACGCAGGCGGTGACCCAGATGGATCAGGTCACCCAGCAGAACGCCGCGCTGGTGGAAGAGTCCGCTTCTGCCGCCACCGCGCTGGAAGAGCAGGCCATTACCCTGGCTGACGCGGTCGCGGTATTCCGTCTGGCGGACGATAACTTCGTCGCGCCAGGTAACAGCAACAACGCAGTTTCACCCGTGGTAAAGGAAGCCCAAGATTGTTAAACCGCATAAGCAGCACGTGTTTCCCCGGTGAGGTGGCATGAAACAGGTGCCGTCAACTTCTAACCGGGATACTGCGTCGATGTTGACGCAAATGGTGCAGCGCCTGCCGCTGTCGGACGTGCATTTTCGCCGTATCAGCCAGTTGATTTATCAACGCGCCGGCATCGTGCTGGCGGAGCATAAGCGCGAGATGGTTTACAACCGTCTGGTGCGCCGGCTGCGGCTGTTGGGACTGCACGATTTCGGCGACTACCTGGCGCTGCTGGAAAGCGATCCGAACAGCGCGGAGTGGCAGGCGTTTATCAACGCGCTGACCACCAACCTGACGGCCTTTTTCCGCGAGGCGCATCACTTCCCGATCCTGGCGGAACACGCGCGCTCGCGGCCGAACGGCTACAGCGTGTGGAGCACCGCAGCCTCGACCGGCGAAGAGCCGTATTCGATCGCCATCACGCTGAGCGATGCATTGGGCCAGCGGGCCGGCAGTTGCCAGGTCTGGGCCAGCGACATCGATACGCAGGTGCTGGAAAAAGCGGAAGCGGGCGTTTACCGCCAGGAAGATTTGCGCACCCTGACGCCGACCCAAATGCAGCGCTATTTCCTGCGCGGCACCGGGCCGCATCAGGGGCTGGTGCGCGTGCGGCCGGAGCTGGCGGCGCGGGTGAACTTTCAGCCGCTGAACCTGCTGGCGCCGGAGTGGGCGCTGCCGGGGCAGTTCGACGCCATTTTTTGCCGCAACGTCATGATCTATTTCGATAAGGCGACGCAGGAGCGCATCCTGCGCCGCTTCGTTCCCTTGCTTAAGCCGGGGGGGCTGATGTTCGCCGGCCACTCCGAGAATTTCAGCCAGATCAGCCGGGATTTCTACTTGCGTGGGCAGACCGTGTATGGGCTGACCAAGGAGAGGTAATGAGTAAAATCAGAGTGTTATGCGTAGACGATTCGGCACTGATGCGCCAGCTGATGACGGAAATCGTGAACGGCCACGCCGACATGGAGATGGTGGCGACCGCGCCGGATCCGCTGGTGGCGCGCGATCTGATCAAAAAATTTAATCCCCAGGTGCTGACGCTGGACGTCGAGATGCCGCGCATGGACGGGCTGGATTTCCTTGAGAAGCTTATGCGCCTGCGGCCGATGCCGGTGGTGATGGTCTCTTCGCTGACCGGCAAAGGTTCGGAAATCACGCTGCGCGCGCTGGAGCTGGGCGCGGTGGACTTCGTGACCAAACCGCAGCTCGGCATTCGCGAAGGCATGTTGGCTTACAGCGAGCTGATTGCCGAGAAGATCCGCACCGCCGCCAGGGCGCGCCTGCCGCAGCGTTCCAACAGCCCGGCGCCGGCGATCCTCAGCCACGCGCCGCTGCTGAGCAGTGAAAAACTGATCGCCATCGGCGCTTCCACCGGCGGCACCGAAGCGATCCGCCAGGTGCTGCAGCCGCTGCCTGCCACCAGTCCGGCGCTGCTGATCACCCAGCACATGCCGCCCGGTTTCACCCGTTCGTTCGCCGAGCGGCTGAACAAGCTGTGCCAGATCACGGTGAAAGAAGCGGAGGACGGCGAGCGCGTGCTGCCGGGCCATGCCTACATCGCGCCGGGAGACCGCCACCTGGAACTGGCGCGCAGCGGCGCCAACTATCAGGTGAAGCTGCATGACGGCCCGGCGGTTAACCGCCATCGTCCGTCTGTCGACGTGCTGTTCCGCTCGGTGGCGCAATATGCCGGCCGCAATGCGGTGGGCGTGATCCTCACCGGCATGGGCAACGACGGGGCGGCGGGGATGCTGGAGATGCACCGCGCCGGGGCCTATACCCTGGCGCAAAACGAGGCGAGCTGTGTGGTGTTCGGCATGCCGCGCGAGGCGATCGCCGGCGGCGGCGTCAGCGAAGTGGTCGAGCTGGACAGGATGAGCCAGCGCATGTTGGCGCAGATCGCCGGCGGCCAGGCATTGCGCATTTGATTTTAGTCCGCAGGGTCTACTCGGCGGCGATATGACCCAGGTTCGCCGCGCGGCGGCCTGCGGTTTTGCATCATTAAACGGTTAACTATTTCAGGAGTAACAATGGCAGACAAGAACCTCAGATTTCTGGTTGTGGACGATTTTTCCACCATGCGTCGCATCGTCAGAAATCTGCTCAAAGAGCTGGGCTTCAACAACGTCGAAGAAGCTGAAGACGGCGCGGATGCGCTGAACAAGCTGCGCGCCGGCGGTTTCGACTTCGTGGTGTCCGACTGGAACATGCCGAACATGGACGGGCTGGAGCTGCTGCAAACCATCCGCGCCGATAGCGCGCTGGCCGCGATGCCGGTATTGATGGTGACGGCGGAAGCCAAGAAAGAAAATATCATCGCGGCGGCGCAGGCCGGCGCCAGCGGTTATGTAGTGAAACCATTTACGGCGGCGACGCTGGAAGAAAAGCTCAACAAGATTTTTGAAAAATTGGGCATGTAAGGAGAGGGCGATGAGAGACATTCCAATGCCTGCCAGCGATGCAGCGACCGCGGGAGAGATCATCTCCCGCATCGGCCAACTGACCCGAATGCTGCGCGACAGCATGCGCGAACTGGGGCTCGATCAGGCGATCGCCCAGGCGGCAGAGGCGATCCCGGATGCGCGCGACCGTCTTGACTATGTCGTAACCATGACGGCGCAGGCGGCGGAACGGGCGTTGAACTGCGTGGAGGCGGCGCAACCGCGCCAGGCGGAGCTGGAATCCGGCGCGAACGCGTTGAAGGGGCGCTGGGACGAGTGGTTCGCCAATCCTATCGAACTGGACGACGCGCGTTCTCTGGTCAACGACACGCGCCAGTATCTGGATCAGGTGCCGGGCCATACGGCCTTCACCAACGCCCAACTGCTGGAGATCATGATGGCGCAGGACTTCCAGGATCTGACCGGTCAGGTGATCAAGCGCATGATGGACGTGGTGCAGGAGATCGAAAAGCAGCTGCTGATGGTGCTGATGGAAAACATGCCGGAGCAGCCGGTGAAGGAAAAACGGCCGAACGACAGCCTGCTGAACGGCCCGCAGCTCGACCAGAACGGCGTCGGCGTGATCGCCAACCAGGCGCAGGTCGACGATCTGCTCGACAGCCTCGGTTTCTGAGGCTTATCGGGGCGCGCAGCGGCGCGCCCCGACAACATTCCGCGCAGTTTTCGTCTCATCCCCTAAATAACCCGCCTTTTCCCCCGTTGTTCCTTCAATGACATCGCCAATTTTTTGGCATGCTGACCGCCATTCTTTACCCTCCCGACACAGGAACGGCGTTTCGTGGCTGAAGACAGCGATCTGGAAAAAAGCGAGGCCCCCACGCCCCACAGGCTGGAGAAGGCGCGTGAAGACGGCCAGATCCCGCGTTCCCGCGAACTGACCTCGGTACTGATGCTGCTCTCGGGCCTGGCGATCATCCTGATGTCCGGCAGCAACATGGCGCAACAGTTGGCGGCGATGCTCACGCAGGGCTTGAACTTCGACCACGGCATGGTCAGCAATGATAAACAAATGCTGCGCCAACTGGGCATGTTGCTGCGCCAGGCGGTGCTGGCGCTGTTGCCAATCATGGCGGGGCTGGTGCTGGTGGCGCTCGCCGCGCCGATGCTGTTGGGGGGCATCCTGTTCAGCGGCAAGTCGATCAAATTCGACTTGAAACGGCTGAACCCGTTGTCCGGGTTGAAGCGCATCTTTTCCAGCCAGGTGCTGGCCGAGCTGCTGAAAGGGATCCTGAAAGCGACGCTGGTCGGCTGGGTGACCGGCCTCTATCTGTGGCACAACTGGGCGGCGATGCTGCATCTGATGACCCAGCAGCCGCTCGATGCGCTGGGCAATGCGCTGCAGATGATTCTGTTCTGCGGTTTTCTGGTGGTGCTGGGGCTGACGCCGATGGTGGCGTTCGACGTGTTCTATCAGCTGTGGAGCCACTTCAAAAAGCTGAAGATGACCAAGCAGGATATTCGCGACGAATTCAAGGATCAGGAAGGGGACCCGCACGTCAAGGGGCGCATTCGTCAGCAGCAGCGGGCGATCGCCCGGCGCCGCATGATGGCCGATGTGCCCAAGGCGGACGTGATCGTCACCAACCCGACGCACTACGCCGTCGCGTTGCAGTACAACGATAAAAAAATGAGTGCGCCGAAAGTGCTGGCCAAGGGTGCCGGTGAAATCGCCTTGCGCATCCGCGAGCTCGGCGCGGAACACCGCATCCCGATGCTGGAAGCGCCGCCGCTGGCGCGTGCGCTGTATCGACACAGCGAGATTGGGCAACATATTCCGGCCACCCTGTATGCCGCGGTCGCCGAAGTGCTGGCCTGGGTGTACCAGCTGCGCCGCTGGCGGCGCGAGGGCGGCCTGATCCCGAAAAAACCTGAACGTTTACCGGTGCCGGAAGCACTGGATTTTGCAAAAGAGAGTGACTCTGATGGCTAATTTGGCCTCCCTGCTTCGTTTGCCGGGCAATTTTAAAGATACGCAGTGGCAGGTGTTGGCCGGCCCGGTGTTGATCCTGCTGATCCTGTCGATGATGGTGCTGCCGTTGCCGGCGTTTATCCTCGACCTGCTGTTTACCTTCAACATCGCGCTGTCGATCATGGTGCTCCTGGTGGCGATGTTCACCCAGCGCACGCTCGAATTCGCCGCCTTCCCGACCATTCTGCTGTTCTCCACGCTGCTGCGTTTGTCGCTCAACGTCGCGTCGACGCGCATCATCCTGCTGGAAGGGCACACCGGTTCCGCCGCCGCCGGCCGCGTGGTGGAGGCCTTCGGCCACTTCCTGGTGGGCGGCAACTTCGCCATCGGTATCGTGGTGTTCATCATCCTGGTGTTGATCAACTTTATGGTGATCACCAAGGGGGCGGGGCGTATCGCCGAAGTGGGCGCGCGCTTCGTGCTGGACGGCATGCCGGGTAAGCAGATGGCGATCGACGCAGACCTGAACGCCGGGTTGATCGGCGAGGACGAAGCGAAGAAACGCCGCGCCGAAGTCACCCAGGAGGCCGATTTCTACGGCTCGATGGACGGCGCCAGTAAATTCGTGCGCGGCGACGCCATCGCCGGCCTGATGATCATGGTGCTGAACGTGGTCGGCGGCCTGTTGGTCGGCGTGGTGCAACACGGCATGGAGCTGGGGGCGGCGGCGGAAAGCTATACGCTGCTGACCATCGGCGACGGCCTGGTGGCGCAGATCCCGGCGCTGGTGATCTCCACCGCCGCCGGCGTTATCGTCACCCGCGTCGCGACCGATCAGGACGTCGGCGAGCAGATGGTGGGCCAGCTGTTCAACAATCCGCGCGTGATGCTGTTGAGCGCCGGGGTGCTCGGGCTGTTGGGCCTGGTGCCGGGCATGCCGAACCTGGTGTTCCTGCTGTTTACCGCGGCTCTGTTGGGTCTTGCCTGGTGGCTGCGCGGCCGTGAACAACAGGCGCCGAGAGCGGTTGAAGAGCCAGTGATGCCGGACAACCCGCAGGCCGCCGAAGCCAGCTGGGCCGACGTGCAGTTGGAAGATCCGCTGGGAATGGAGGTGGGCTACCGGCTGATTCCGATGGTCGATTTTCAACAAAACGGCGAGCTGCTGGGGCGTATCCGCGGGATCCGCAAGAAATTCGCGCAGGACATGGGCTATCTGCCGCCGGTGGTACACATTCGCGACAACCTGGAACTGCCGCCTGCCAGCTACCGCATCCTGATGAAAGGCGTCGAAATCGGCAGCGGTGAAGCGCAGCCGGGCCGCTGGCTGGCGATCAACCCCGGCAATGCCGTGGGCGAGCTGGCGGGAGACAAAACCGTCGATCCGGCCTTTGGGCTCGAGGCGGTGTGGATCGACAGTGCCTTGCGCGAGCAGGCGCAGATCCAAGGCTTTACCGTGGTGGAAGCCAGCACCGTGGTGGCGACACACCTCAATCACCTGATCGGCCAGTTCGCCAGCGAGCTGTTTGGCCGCCAGGAAACCCAACAGTTACTGGATCGCGTGTCGCAGGAGATGCCGAAGCTGACCGAAGACTTCGTGCCGGGCGTGGTATCACTGACCACGCTGCACAAGGTGCTGCAAAACCTGCTGGCCGAGCGCGTCTCCATCCGCGATATGCGCACCATCGTCGAAACGTTGGCGGAGCACGCTCCGGCGCAGAGCGATCCTTATGAACTGACCACCGTGGTGCGGGTGGCGCTGGGCCGGGCGATCACGCAGCAGTGGTTCCCGGGCAACGGCGAGATCCAGGTCATCGGTCTGGATACCCAACTGGAGCGTCTGTTGCTGCAGGCGTTGCAGGGCGGCGGCGGTCTGGAGCCGGGGCTGGCCGATCGCCTGCTGGAGCAGGCGCGCCAGGCGCTGCAGCGGCAAGAGATGCTCAGCGCGCCGCCGGTGCTGTTGGTTAACCATGCGCTGCGGCCTTTACTGGCGCGCTTCCTGCGTCGCAGCCTGCCGCAGCTCGTGGTGCTGTCCAACCTCGAGATCAACGACGATCGCCAGATTCGCATGACCTCGACCATCGGAGCCGCTTGATGAAACGCTGTCTGTTCGTGCTGTGTTTGCTGGCCCCGTTGACTGCCGGCGCGGTGTCCGGCTCTTGGGTGGCCGAAGGGGCGGGCGTGACGTTGGAACAGGGCGGCATGGGCGATGAGTCCGCCGGTTTGCGGCCGCCGAACGCGCTGCCGGACGCCAATGCGCGCATCACCCGCGTCAGCTGGCGCTACCGTTTGCTGGGGCCGGAGCCGGCCGGGCTGCAGGCCCAGCTCTGCACGGTAAACCGCTGCATTCCGCTCGGCAGCGGCAGCGGCAGCAGCAACGGTCTGCAGGGCGAACCGGCCAATGCGGAATTGCGCTTTGTCTATTACGTGCAGTCACAAGGCGGGCTGAACCCGCCGCTGCGGGTGATTGGCAATCAGGTGATCGTCAATTACGAATAGATCGCCGCCCGGTTCGGCGGGGTAGTTTGGCGCCGGCCGGCGTTATGCTTAAGCGATAAAATGAGCCTGGAAATTCAAGACTCACGGCCGATTTTGTCGCGCGGCACAATTTGGAGCCTGTTTATGTGACAACAGTCATAATCCTATTTTTATACGTTGTTTCTCTCTTTGTTTTATTGTAATTTCCGCTTAATCTTCAAATTTATGAAGATTAAATGTGCGTGAAGGGCGTTAATTTACCCGTCCCTCAGTAAATTATGCGCAATGTATTAACTATATAAATAATCCTCGCCGTACTCTCATAAAATTAAACTTATATGGAGTATCTATGAAAATTTTAAAATCATACATGCCATTATTACTTTTATGCGTGGCTTTCACCGCTTCGTCAAATAATCACTGCGATCCTTCCCGGACTGAACTGCCCGCCAGTTGCCTCACGGAACAATTCGCCATGTCGGTATTGTGGTATCAGAATGCGGCAGAGGCACGGGCGGCTTTTTATCAAGGGTATCAGTTGGGCAAGCTCCGACTTGAGCAGGAATTAAAGAATAAATCGGAGAAGCCGCGTGCCGTCGTGCTGGATCTTGATGAGACCGTGCTGGATGACAGCCCGCACCAGGCCTGGTTGATAAAGAACCAGTCGTTTTTGCTTGACGGTTGGGACGAATGGGTCGACATGGCAGCGGCGGAAGCCGTGCCCGGCGCTATCGATTTCCTGAGGTTTGCCGATGAAAACGGCGTTACCATTTTCTACCTGAGTGACAGAAAGCAGTCGCAGATTGACGTGACGCTAAAAAATTTACGCCGCATTAATTTGCCTCAGGCGAAAAAAGAAAATCTTTTGTTAAAAACACCGGAGATGCAGGGTAAACAGAGTCGTCGCGACGCGCTGGAAAGCCAGTATGACGTCGTGCTGTATTTTGGCGACAATCTGGCTGACTTTATTGATTCAAAAGGTAAAAGCCAGGCTGAAAGGAATAAAATGATGGAGGATGTGCAGCAAGAATTTGGCAAGCGTTTTATTATCTTCCCGAATCCGATGTATGGCGATTGGTATGGCGGTATTATCGATGGGCAGTTTAAAGCGAAAAACAATGAGCTTTATAAGCTGCGAGCGTCTAAATTGACGCCGTTTAAGTAACAAAAACAGGTAAGGTAAATGTAAGCTACGGGCATTTATGGCATGAATATAAATACCCTGAAGCGTTTTATTCAATAGGCCGATTCGCTGGCTCTCGATATGAAGCAATTAATAGAATCGATAATATACATCGGATAGTTCCTTGTTGTATCGAGGGCTGTTTAATGTGTTCTGATTTCAACTTCGATTGTCTGGCCGACGGCTGCCGACCTCATCCGGTGAGCGAAGTGGCGGGAGGGGCGCCTCAGGCCAGGATCGCCAGGCCGTTGCGTTCCACCAGCGTCAACAGCTTCATCGCGGCGGAGTTCGGTTGCGCTTCGCCGCGCTCCCATTTCTGCACCGCCTTTTTGCTGACGTTAAGATACAGCGCAAACACCGGCTGACTGACGTTTTCGCGTTCGCGCAATGCGCGGATCTCGGCCGGCCCGAACTGTTTCACCGGCCGCAGGCACAGCATGTCGAAGGTGCGCATGGTCACGTCGTCGACGAAACCGGCGCGGTGCAGGCCCTGAACTTCCTGGTGGATCGATTTCAGCATCTTGCTCATAGTTGTAACCTTATTAATTCCCCGCAGTTGACCAGCTGATACAGTCTGAATGGTGAATAATCCAGATACAGCGCCGCCAAATGCCGCCAGGAAATTAACTCATCCTGATTGATGTTGTCTCTTTCGTTTTTGGCAAAGCCATACATGAAAAAGATCCTGCCTTCATCTGCCGTTGCGATTAAGACCCGATACCCGCGCCGTTTTCCACTCCCCATCCGGGCGATGCGTTTTTTGTAAACGCAACCACCGAGATTGGCGTCGTACAACTGATTTTGCATCTCTCGCGCCGCTTTCACTATCGTGGCGTCACTGATGCGTTCGTCGCCGGCAAATGTCTGGAAGGCTTTTGTGAGATAAATGTCGGTCATTCACTCTCCGTGTGAAAATATACCCTTGATGGGTACAGATCAAGATGTTTAACGACCGAGCTAAGATGACGAAATAGGGAGTGATGGGGAACAGGAAAATATCCGTTCTGCGCAGCCTGGCGCATAGCGTTAAGGGAATTCAGAAAGCGGTAAGAAGAAAATGCGAGAGGCTGCGCATAACCGGGGAAACCCGCGCCCGGCGGTGCGTTCACCGGGCGAAATGAGTCAGGTCAGACGCCGATTTTTCTGCCGAGCAGGCTGCCGGCGTGCGACTGGCCGTCCGGGCCATACAGCGATTTATTGTTCTTGCTCAGGATCGCCAGCGCCTGAGCGTTATGGTCGATCTGCTGATTGAGCAG
Organism: Serratia sp. SM04; assembly: GCF_040280225.1. Taxonomy (NCBI): domain Bacteria; kingdom Pseudomonadati; phylum Pseudomonadota; class Gammaproteobacteria; order Enterobacterales; family Yersiniaceae; genus Serratia; species Serratia sp. SM04. The sequence goes on from NZ_JBEOQT010000021.1 coordinate 1,007,646, forward strand.
CAGGCCATTGTGCTGATTCTTTTCGCGCAGCGTTTGGCTCAGCAGTTGAACGCGTTGCCAGCGATCGGCCAGGGGCGCATGGCTGGCGTAGGGCGCGCGTTGCCCGCAGGCTTTTTCCTGCCCCAGGCGCTGTTGCTCGAGGTAGGCGACCGTCGCCAGCAGCTGGCTTTTGGCATCGGTTACGCGCTGCAGCGCCACGCCGGGCAACTGGCCGGAACACAGCAAGTCGTGCTCTTCCTCCAGCACGCCATTGAGCGCCTGCAGCGTTTCCAACAGTTTATCCAGCAGTTGTGCCAGGTTTTCCATAGTGATGACTTATCCTTTACCGCTACTCGCCGCCGCGCCGTCAGTCGCGCCCGGCGATCCATTGAATGTCGCTCTGCGCGTCTTGCAGCAGCGCGTCGGCGATTTTGCCGGCGTCCATCTTCAGTTCGCCGCTGCGGATCGCCTGCTTGATGGCCTCGACCCGGCCCATATCGATATCCTGGGTGCCCGGCTGCATCAGGCGCGCCTGCGCCTCGCTCAGCTTGACCTGCGTGCCGCTGACGGCCGTTTCGGCCACGGCGGCCTTACGCGGTTGGAGCGGGTTGTCGGCCGGGGTTTCACGCGGTTGCACAGTGGAAACCGGCTGTAACCGCTGGGTGCGATCGATACTCATGGTCCATCTCCGTTTACGCCGTGACCGCTCTCGGGCGACGACGCTGCAATGAAAGTGTTGCGGCCCTGCTGGCCGATAAAATGCTGCTTGATTTGTCTTATCGGCAAGGTTTGCGGAACCTTTACTTTTTTATAACGTAATGCGGATCGCGCCGTCGTCCCCGACCACGCCGCTGACGATCTGCCCGGACGCCATGCGCACCCGCACGCTGTCTTCGGCGGCGGCGTTGTTCATCGCCTTGCCCGCACCGCTGATGTTGAATCCTTCGCCCTGCGCGTTGACCTGCACCGATTGCCCCGCCTTGATAATCCAGGCGCGGCGCAGCATGGCGAGGGTCAGCGGTTGGCCGGGGCTGATGTTGCGCAGGCTGACGGCGCCTAACGCTTTGCCCGCTTCGGTCAGCGCGCGCGGCGGCAGGGTATCGAGCCGGCCTTCTTTCAACGTCAGATCCGCCGCGGTCAACCGGCTGCCGGCACTGATGCCGCGCGCTGAAACCAGATAGCGGCCGAACACCTGCACCTGCGTCTGGATAAAACGCCGCTCCTGGCCACAGCGCGCCGAAATGCTGACGTTGCCGGCGATCCGCGCGTTGGGCGGCAGCGACAGCTGCGGCAGTTCGCAGGCGGGCCATTGGGCCGGCGGCGTGCGCACCCGCACTTTCACCTGCACCGGTTCGCCGCTGAACTTGCCTTGGATGAAGCTTTCGATTTGCGTCGCCAGATCGCCGGCGCGCGCGTTCAGACTGCACAGCAGGCCGATAAGCAGCAGCATTTTACCTTTCATCGTCATCTTCTCAAGCCTCATCGGGATACGCGTAAGTGTACCCGCAGCGCGCGCAGGCTAAGCAGATAAATAGCGCCCCATTTTGCGTTTATTCCCGCGATAGGGTGGCGCGGCGGGCGTTTATGCTGTCGACTCCAAATTCTAACCTCGCGGAGGGAGCATGCTCGACAAACTGGACGCGGCTCTGCGCTTTGGCCAAGAGGCGCTGAACTTGCGCGCCCAGCGGCAGGAAATTCTGGCCGCCAATATCGCCAACGCAGACACGCCGGGTTATCAGGCGCGGGATATCGATTTCGCCAGCCAATTGAACAAAGTGCTGGAACAAGGGCGCGTCAACGGCAACGGCATGTCGCTGAACCTGACGGCGGCGCGCCACATCCCGGCGCAGACCCTGCAGCCGCCGCAGCTCGATCTGTTGTACCGGGTGCCGGACCAGCCATCGATGGACGGCAACACGGTGGACATGGATCGCGAACGCACCAACTTTGCCGATAACAGCCTGAAATATCAGACCGACCTGACGCTGCTCAACGGGCAGATCAAAGGGATGATGTCCGTGCTGCAACAAGGATAAGGCGCATGTCTTTACTGAACATTTTTGATATCTCCGGCTCGGCGCTATCGGCGCAATCCCAGCGCATGAACGTCAGCGCCAGCAACATGGCCAACGCCGACAGCGTGACCGGCCCGGACGGCGAGCCTTACCGCGCCAAGCAGGTGGTGTTCCAGGTCGCGGCGGCGCCCGGGCAGCCGACCGGCGGCGTGCGCGTCGCCCAGGTGGTGGACGATCCGGCGCCCGAACGTCTGGTGTATCAGCCGGGCAACCCGCTGGCGGACGCCAAAGGCTACGTGCGCATGCCGAACGTCGACGTGGTGGGGGAAATGGTCAACACCATCTCCGCTTCCCGCAGCTACCAGGCCAACGTCGAGGTGCTCAACACCACCAAGTCGATGATGATGAAAACCCTGACGCTGGGTCAGTAACCGGAGGTTCCCATGGCTATCGCCGCAACCACCAACGAGTCGTTGGACAACACCGTCATCGGTAACAACAGCAAAAATACCAACAGCCAGGATCTGCACAACAGCTTCCTGACGCTGCTGGTGGCGCAGTTGAAAAACCAGGATCCGACCAATCCGATGCAGAACAACGAACTGACTTCGCAGCTGGCGCAGATCAACACCGTTCAGGGCATCGAAAAGCTCAACACCACGCTGGGGTCGATCTCCGGCCAGATCAACAGCAATCAGTCGCTGCAGGCGACTGCGCTGATCGGTCACGGCGTAATGGTGCCGGGCAACAACATTCTGGTCGGCAGCAAGGACGGCAAGGTCAGCACCACGCCGTTCGGCGTGGAACTGGAGCGCGCCGCCGATCAGGTGACCGCCACCATCACCAACGCCAGCGGGCAGGTGGTGCGCACCATCGAAATCGGCGGCCTGACCGCCGGCGTACACGCCTTCACCTGGGACGGTTCGCTGGATGACGGCACCACCGCGCCTGACGGCGCCTACAAAGTGGCGGTTAACGCCAAAGGCAACGGCGAGCAGCTGGTGGCGCGCAGCCTGCACTTCGGGCTGGTCAACGGCGTGATCCGCGACGGCAACGGCGCCAAATTGGATCTCGGCCTGGCGGGCAACGCCACCCTGGAAGACGTGCGACAGATCTTATAACCCTAAGCATCAGGCTCAATCGGACGATAGCCTGACCACTATTCGGAGAATAACATGGCCTTTTCTCAGGCAGTCAGCGGCTTGAACGCGGCAGCAACCAATCTGGACGTGATCGGTAACAACATCGCCAACTCCGCGACCGCGGGCTTCAAATCCGGCAGCGTCTCCTTCGCCGACATGTTCGCCGGTTCGCAGGTTGGTCTGGGCGTCAAGGTGTCCGGCATCACCCAGAACTTCAAGGGCGGCACCACCACCGGCACCAGCCGTGCGCTGGATATCGCCATCAACGGCAACGGCTTCTTCCGCATGCAGGATAAAGACGGCGGCATCTTCTATACCCGCAACGGCCAGTTCAAGCTGGACGAGAACCGTAACCTGACCAACATGCAGGGCCTGCAGCTGACCGGTTATCCGGCGGCCGGTTCCCCGCCGACCATCCAGCAGGGCGCCAACCCGGTGCCGCTGAGCATTCCTGAAGGCATGATGAACGCCAAGGCGTCCACTTCCGGCGAGATGGTGACCAACCTGAAGTCCACCCATAAGGTGCCGGAGAACAAGACCTTCGATCCGACCAAACAGGACAGCTACAACTACGTCAACACCATCACCGCTTACGACTCGCTGGGCAACGCGCACAACATCAACGCCTACTTCGTCAAGACCGACGACAACAAGTGGCAGGTCTATACCCAGGATGGCAGCGCCGCGCCAGTGAACGCCGGCACCATGGAGTTCAGCACCAGCGGCAACCTGGTGAAAACCACCAGCACCAACGGCGCGCCGGGCGAGTTCAGCATGGTGATCCCGATGACTGCCAAAGACGGCGCACCGGCGCAAAACTTCACCCTGAGCTTCGCCGGCAGCATGCAGCAGAACGTGGGCAGCGACTCGGTGAGCAAAGTGGCGCAGGACGGCTATGCCGCCGGTGAATACACCAACTTCCAAATCAACAACGACGGCACCGTCGTGGGCATCTACTCCAACCAGCAGACCCAGGTGCTGGGCCAGATCGTCATGGCCAACTTCTCCAACCCGGAAGGGCTGGCGTCGCAGGGCGATAACGTTTGGCAGGAAACCGGCGCGTCCGGTCAGCCGCGCGTCGGTCTGTCGGGCGGTGGCGGCTTCGGTAAGCTGACCAGCGGCGCGCTGGAATCTTCCAACGTCGATCTGAGCCAGGAACTGGTGAACATGATCGTCGCGCAGCGTAACTACCAGTCCAACGCCCAGACCATCAAGACGCAGGACTCCATCCTGCAGACGCTGGTTAGCCTGCGCTAATAGGGCCGAGTTATGGATCACGCGATTTATACCGCGATGGGCGCGGCGCGCCAAACGCTGGAGCAGCAGTCCATCACCGCCAACAACCTGGCCAACGCGTCGACGCCGGGCTTTCGCGCCCAGCTCGCCGCATTGCGCGCGGTGCCGGTCGACGGGCCGAGCCTGGCGACGCGCACGTTGGTGACCGCGTCGACGCCGGGCGCCGACATGAGCCAGGGGGCGCTGAACTACACCGCGCGTCCGCTGGACGTGGCGCTGCAGCAGGACGGTTTCCTGGCGGTGAGCCTGCCGGGCGGCGGTGAGGCCTATACCCGCAACGGCAACATTCAGATCTCCTCCACCGGGCAGTTGACGGTGCAGGGGCTGCCGGTGATGGGTGACGGCGGCCCGATCGAGGTGCCGCCGTCGGCGGAGATCACCATTGCGGCCGACGGCACCATTTCGGCGCTGAACGCCGGCGATCCGCCGAACACCATCGCGCAGATCGGCCGCCTGAAGCTGGTGAAGGCTGATGCGCGCGAAGTGATGCGCGGTGACGACGGGCTGTTCCGCCTGACGCCGGAAACCCAACAGCAGCGCGGCAATCAGTTGCAAAACGATCCGCAGGTGCGGGTGATGCCGGGCGTGCTGGAGGGCAGCAACGTCAAGCCGATGGAGACTATGGTCGACATGATCGCCAACGCCCGCCGTTTTGAAATGCAAATGAAGGTCATCCACAGCGTGGATGAAAACGAACAGCGTGCCAACTCACTGCTCTCGGTGAGTTAAGCAGCAAGGAAATAACCGATGATTCCATCCTTATGGATTGCCAAAACCGGTCTGGACGCGCAGCAGACCAACATGGACGTGATCGCCAACAACCTGGCGAACGTCAGCACCAACGGCTTCAAACGCCAGCGTGCGGTATTTGAAGATCTGCTGTACCAGACCATGCGTCAGCCGGGGGCGCAGTCCTCCGAGCAGACCACGCTGCCTTCCGGCCTGCAGATCGGCACCGGCGTGCGTCCGGTGGCGACCGAGCGTCTGCACAGCCAGGGCAATCTGTCGCAGACCAACAACAGTAAAGACGTCGCCATCAAGGGGCAGGGTTTCTTCCAGGTGATGCTGCCGGACGGCACCCAGGCCTATACCCGCGACGGGTCGTTCCAGATCGATCAGAACGGCCAATTGGTGACCTCCAGCGGTTTCCAGGTGCAGCCGGCGATCACCATTCCGGCTAACGCGCTGTCCATCACCGTCGGCCGCGACGGCATCGTCAGCGTCACCCAGCAGGGGCAAACCGCCGCCCAGCAGGTGGGCCAACTGACGCTGACCACGTTCGTCAACGACAGCGGTCTGGAGAGCGTGGGCGAGAATCTGTACCAGGAAACCGAAAGCTCGGGTGCGCCGAACGAGAGCACCCCGGGGCTGAACGGCGCCGGTTTGCTGTATCAGGGTTACGTGGAAACCTCCAACGTCAACGTGGCGGAAGAGCTGGTCAACATGATCCAGACTCAGCGCGCGTACGAGATCAACAGCAAAGCGGTATCGACCTCCGATCAGATGCTGCAAAAGCTGACGCAACTGTAATCTGTCATTGACGGGCCCGGCTTGCCGCGCCCGTCATTCTCTTTCGTGAAACAAAGGCGATACCCGTGGTAACCACATATTCGATGGCAATCCTGCCGCGGCAGGGACAACGCTGGCTGGCGGGCATGGTGATGCTGACGCTGAGCGGCTGCGCCTATATCCCGCACAAACCGCTGGTGGACGGCGCGACCACGGCGCAACCGGCGCCGGCCAGCGCGCAGATGCCGAACGGCTCGATCTTCCAGACGGTGCAGCCGATGAACTACGGCTACCAGCCGCTGTTCGAAGACCGCCGTCCGCGCAACGTCGGCGACACCCTGACCATCGTGCTGCAGGAAAACGTCAGCGCCAGCAAAAGCTCCTCCGCCAACGCCAGCCGCAACGGCGCCAGCAAGTTCGGCGTCGCCACCTCGCCGCGTTACCTCGACGGCCTGCTGGGCAATGCGCGCGCCGATATGGACATTTCCGGCGACAGCACCTTCGGCGGCAAGGGCGGCGCCAATGCCAACAACACCTTCAACGGCACCATTACGGTGACGGTCAACCAGGTGCTGGCCAACGGCAACCTGCACGTGGTGGGGGAAAAGCAGATCGCCATCAACCAGGGCACGGAATTCATCCGCTTCTCCGGCGTCGTCAACCCGCGCACCATCAGCGGCAACAACTCGGTGACCTCGACGCAGGTGGCGGACGCGCGTATCGAATACGTCGGCAATGGCTATATCAACGAAGCGCAGACCATGGGCTGGCTGCAGCGTTTCTTCTTAAATGTTTCACCGTTCTAAGGATTGACTGATGCTGAAAAAATGGTTTATCGCGCTGTGCGTCGGGCTGGTGTGCTTGCCGGCGGCGGCGGAGCGCATCCGCGATCTGGTGACGGTGCAGGGCGTGCGAGACAACGCCCTGATCGGCTACGGCCTGGTGGTGGGGCTGGACGGCTCCGGCGACCAGACCATGCAGACGCCGTTCACCACCCAAAGCCTGAGCAACATGCTGTCGCAGCTGGGCATCACCGTGCCGCCGGGCACCAACATGCAGCTGAAAAACGTGGCGGCGGTGATGGTGACCGCCAAACTGCCGCCGTTCTCGCGCGCCGGGCAGAACATCGACGTGGTGGTTTCTTCGATGGGCAACGCCAAGAGCCTGCGTGGCGGCACCCTGCTGATGACGCCGCTCAAAGGCGTAGATAACCAGGTTTATGCGCTGGCGCAGGGCAACGTGCTGGTCGGCGGCGCGGGCGCGGCGGCCGGCGGCAGCAGCGTGCAGGTCAACCAGCTGGCGGGCGGGCGCATCAGCAACGGCGCCACCATCGAGCGTGAGCTGCCGACCACTTTCGGCAGCGGCGGCGTTCTCAACCTGCAGCTGAACGACGAGGATTTCACGTTGGCGCAGCAGATCAGCGACGCCATCAACCGCCAACGCGGCGGCGGCACCGCGACGCCGCTCGACGCCCGCACGATCCAGGTGCTGGTGCCGCAGGGCAACAGCTCTCAGGTGCGCTTCCTGGCGGAGATTCAAAACATTACCGTCAACGTCGGCGCGATGGACGCCAAAGTGATCATCAACTCGCGCACCGGTTCGGTGGTGATGAACCGCGATGTGATCCTCGACTCTTGCGCCGTCGCTCAGGGTAATCTGTCGGTGGTGGTCGATCGGCAGAACACCGTCAGCCAGCCGACGACGCCGTTCGGCGGCGGCCAGACGGTGGTGACGCCAAACACCCAGATCTCGGTGCAACAGCAGGGCGGATCGCTGCAGAAAGTGAACGCCAGCGCCAACCTGAACAACGTGATCCGCGCGCTGAACGCGCTGGGCGCCACGCCGATCGACCTGATGTCGATCCTGCAGGCGATGCAGAGCGCCGGCTGCCTGCGCGCCAAGCTGGAAATCATCTGATGGCCGGCGATCTGATGGCGATGTCGGGCGCGGCCTATGACGCCCAGGCGCTGAACGGCCTCAAGCGCGACGCGGCGGCCGACCCGCAGGGCAACCTCAAGCAGGTGGCCCAGCAGGTGGAAGGCATGTTCGTGCAGATGATGCTGAAAAGCATGCGTTCCGCCTTGCCGCAGGACGGGGTATTGAGCAGCGATCAAACGCGGCTCTATACCTCGATGTACGACCAGCAAATCGCCCAGCAGATGTCGCAAAAAGGGCTGGGGCTGGCGGACATGATGGTCAAGCAGATGAGCAACGCCAACGCGGTGCCGAGCGAAACGGCGGGCCTGTCGCCGATGGCGCTGGATAACGAGGTGCTGCAAACGCTGCCGAACCAGGCGCTGGAGCAGATGGTGCGCCGCGCGATGCCGAAAGCTCCGCCGGCCGCCGCGCCGCTGTCGCTCAACAACGGCAACTTCGTCGCTCGCCTGTCGATACCGGCGAAGGTCGCCAGCCAGCAGAGCGGCATTCCGCATCAGCTGATCGTCGCGCAGGCGGCGCTGGAGTCCGGCTGGGGGCAGCGCGAGATCCCGACCTCAGACGGCACGCCGAGCTACAACCTGTTCGGCATCAAGGCCGGCGGCAGCTGGAACGGGCCGGTGACGGAGATCACCACCACCGAGTTCGAACAGGGCGCGGCGAAGAAGGTGAAGGCGAAGTTCCGCGTTTACGGTTCGTATGTCGAAGCGATCGCCGATTACGTCAAACTGCTGACCAACAACCCGCGCTACGCCGACGTGGCCGCCGCGCGCAGCCCGGAGCAGGCGGCGCATGCGTTGCAGCGCGCCGGATACGCCACCGACCCGCAGTACGCCAGCAAACTGGTCAGCGTGATCCAGCAGATGAAGAGCGCGGGGGAACAGGCGATCAAAGCCTATACCCACGATCTGAACGAGTTGTTCTAAATCCCCGTCATGCTTGTCGCCTTGCTGCGGCGCCAATTATTGAGGGGATAGGCGGTAATGAAGGCTGGCCGGAGGCTGACCGCATTGCCGCTTTTTTTCCTCAAGTTCTTCTCATTTTTGCCGATAACCGAGACAGGCTGAGCGAACAGGCTCAGCAGCTCAATTTGAACCCTGTGGGCCACCGGCGCCGCAGCATAAGGAATTCCGATGTCCAATAGCTTAATCAATACCGCGATGAGCGGGCTGAATGCGGCTCAGGTGGCGCTCAGTACCGTCAGCAACAACATCTCCAACTACAACGTGGCGGGCTACAACCGCCAGACCGCGATCCTGGCGCAGAACGGCGGCATGGCCACCATGAGCGGCTTTATCGGCAACGGCGTCACCGTCACCAGCGTCAACCGCGAGTACAACCAGTTCATCACCAACCAGCTGCGCGGCGCACAGAGTTCGTTCGGGGCGCAAAACGCCTATTACGAGAAGATTTCGCAGATCGACAACCTGTTGGCGAGCAAAACCAACCCGCTGTCGACCAACATGCAGGATTTCTTCACCAATCTGCAGAACCTGGTGAGCAACGCCGGTGACGACGCCGCGCGCCAGACGGTGCTGGGCAAGGCCAACGGCCTGGTGAACCAGTTCAACAACACCGACAAATTCCTGCGCGACATGGACAGCGGCGTCAATCAGCAGATCAGCGATACGGCGCAGCAGATCAACAGCTACAGCCAACAGATTGCCAAGCTGAACGACGAGATCACCCGCTTGCGCGGCAGCGCCGGCGGCGAGCCGAATGCGTTGCTGGATCAGCGCGATCAGCTGGTTACCGAGCTGAACCAGCTGGTGGGCGTACAGGTCACGCAGCAGGACGGCGACGCCTATACCGTCTCCTTCGCCAACGGTTTGACCCTGGTGCAGGGCAGCAACACCTATCAGGTGGAAGCCGTGCCTTCCAGCAGCGATCCTTCTCGTCTGACCATCGGCTATAACCGCGGCAATGGCGCCAGCGAAGTGCCGGAAGGCCAGATCACCAGCGGCACGCTGAGCGGCGTGCTGAAATTCCGCAGCGAGACGCTGGACGGCGTGCGCAATCAGCTGGGCCAGTTGGCGCTGGCGATGGCGGATAGCTTCAACCAGCAGCATCGCGCCGGTTTCGACCTGAACGGCGACGCGGGCGGCGACTTCTTCAGCTTCAGCGGCGGCCGGGTGGTGGATAACACCCGCAACACCGGCGATGCGTCGCTGTCGGTCGCTTACACCGACACCGGCAAGGTGAAGGCCAACGATTATCGCGTCGAGTTCGACGGCAGCAACTGGCAGGTCAGCCGCCTGCCCGACAACGTGAAAGTCAACGCCACGCAGGGCACCAGCGCCGACGGCAAACCGACGCTGAACTTCGACGGGCTGGAAGTGAGCATCGACGGCAATGCGCAGGCCAAAGACAGCTTCACCGTGAAGCCGGTCAGCGACGTGGCGGGCAATCTGAAAGTGGCCATCACCGATTCATCCAAGATTGCCGCCGCCGGTAAAGACGACAGCGGCCGCGGCGATAACGAAAACGCCAAGAAGCTGCTGGATCTGCAAACCAAAAACCTGGTGGACGGTAAGGCGACCCTGAGCGGCGCTTACGCCGGCATCGTCAGCGGCGTCGGCAACCAGACCGCTGCCGCCAAGGCCATCGCCACGTCGCAGGCCAAGATCGTGACGCAGCTGGGCGCGCAACAGCAGTCGATGTCCGGCGTCAACCTCGACGAAGAGTACGGTGAGCTGCTGCGTTTCCAGCAGTACTACATGGCCAACGCGCAGGTGATCCAGACCGCCAGCTCGCTGTTCGATGCGCTGCTGAATATTCGTTGATTTTATTGTTAACCGGCGCCGATAACGGCGCCGGCCGCTCAGAGTAAGGAACCCACAGCATGCGCATGAGCACCAGCATGATGTACCAACAGAACATGAACGGCATCACGGGCAACCAGTCGCTGTTCATGAAGGCCGCCGAGCAGCTTTCCTCGGGCAAGCGGGTGATCAACCCGTCCGACGATCCGCTGGCGGCGTCGCGCGCGGTGATGTTGTCGCAGTCGCAGGCGGAAAACAGCCAATACACGCTGGCGCGCACTTTCGCTCGCCAAAGCGTGTCGATGGAAGAAACGGTCTTGGCCGGCGCGACATCCACCATCGCGGACATGAAGGCGCTGATCGTCAGCGCCGGCGGCACCGAAAGCGATAACGACCGTCAGTCGCTGGCCACCCAGCTGCAGGGGCTGAAAGATCAGCTGCTGAACCAGGCCAATAGCACCGACGGCAACGGCCGCTATATGTTCGGCGGATACGTGAACGACAAGGCGCCGTTCGTCGACAACGGTGGCACCGTCAGCTATCAGGGCGGCGACAAGACGGTTCAGCAGAAAGTGGACGCCAACCGCACCATGACCATCGGCCATACCGGCAACGCGGTGTTCATGTCGTTGACCAGCAACCCGAAGCCTGAGCCGGACGGCAGCGCGCCGGTCAGCAACGTGTTCGAGAGCATCGATATCGCGCTGAACGCGCTGAAAACCCCGCTGCAGGGCGCCGATGAGGCCACCAGGCAGCAGGTGAACGATGCGCTGGCGAAAGCCAACCGCGGCCTGGACAACTCTTACAACAACGTGCTGAGCGTGCGCGCCGAGCTGGGTAGCCAGCTGCAGGAAATGGATCAGCTGGACAGCATCGGCAAAGAGCGCGACATGACCAACCAGGTCCAGATGAGCGCGTTGACGGATGCCGATCTGGCCGAGTCTATTTCGTCTTACTTTATGCAGCAGGCGGCGCTGCAGGCGTCGTATAAAACCTTCAGCGATATGCAGGGCATGTCGCTGTTCCAGATGAATCGTTAAGAGCAATACCCCGTTGCCTGACCGCGACGGGTTTCCCTTTAGTGCGCTTAGAAAATACCCTCTCCGCCCCGCGGGGAGGGAGGCTTCTTGAAACCGGGCGCACTCGTTTGGCGCGTCGCTTGTTCTCCCACTACTGACTGAGTGACGCGCCTTTTTTTCATCAAGAAAGAAATAATACGATTGTCACCCCTGTTTAATGCGCAACGGCATTATTGAAATCAGTGGCGGAAAAATCGTGATGGATATTATTTCCCTGACGATAAATAGTGGTGCTATTTCTTTTTCTTCACCACTTTCCATTTCCCGCCGTCGGCCGTCTCGGTAAAAGAAACTCTAAACTTGTTGCTTTTCCAGTGGGTCAAACCGAATAACCGGCGTGCCTTGCGGTTGCTTTTCGCCTTAATCATGATCTCGCTCCTGTGGTTAGCAAAGGTCGATGCTGCGCCCTGCAGCCGGCAGGCGCCGGACGCATTTATTCAGGGTGTCAGTTATCTGCCGCGCATTTAACAATGCGTGACTGAGTTGTTTTTATTTTTTACTCGAGATAAACGTATTTTATCGCCGCGGAAAATCAAGGAGGTGCAAGGCGATATTTTTTTTGTTACCGGGTCTATTCTAGGTCGGGGTTTTATTTATTCAAGCCGCCGGAGACATTTGAACCTTAATCCGGATAAAAGACGTTTCTCAGGCTTTTGTTCCAGGAAAGCGTTTTTATTGCCATTTTGTCTCAGAGGGAAGCGGGAGGGAAAGAAGGGGCGGAGCAGGGATTCAGAAGGTCATGCCGCCGATCACCGCCGCCAGCCGATCGAAGATTTCACCGAACAGATGTTCGCAGAACGGCGCCAGCATCGGCATCATCATGCCCAGCGTCATGATGCCGAAGGTCATGGTTACCGGGAAACCGATCACGAAGACCGACAGCTGCGGCGTCATGCGGTTGAGCAAGCCGAGCGCCATGTTCAGCGTCAACAGCAGGCAGATCAGCGGCAGCGCCAGCATCATGCCGTTGATGAAGATTAGCGAGCCGACCTGGGTCAGTACCAGGAAGCCGTTGCCGTTCAGCGGCTGCGTTTGGACAGGCAGGGTGTGGAAGCTGTCTGCCAGCAGCGAAATCAGCCACAGATGGCCGTCGAAGCTGAGGAACAGCAGCATCGCCAGCAGGTTGAGCAGGCGCGCCAGCACCGGCATGTTCGGGCCGCCGCTGGGATCGAAGAAGGTGGCGAACGACAGGCCCATCTGCATGCCGATCACTTCGCCCGCCAGGCGCACCGCCGCGAAGGCGAACTGCATGGTCAATCCCAGCGCCACGCCGATCAGAATCTGTTGAATCGCCAGCCACAGGCCGGCGGCGGAGAAGATCGGGATATTGCTGGCGGGCAGCGTCGGCGCGATCAGGATGACGATCAGCCCGCCAAGGCCGATTTTGACCTTTTTGCTGATTTGCTTTTCGCTGAATACCGGCGCGGTGCTTATCAGCGCCAGAATGCGCAGCAGCGGCCAAAAATAGTGGCTGAGCCAAACGGTGAGCTGCGCGCTGTCGAAGGTGAGCACGGTTAGCCGATCAGGGTGGGCAGGTTGCTGAACAGGGTGCGCATGTAGTCCAGCAGCAGGTTCAACATCCAAGGGCCGGCGATGATGATGGTGGCCACCACCGCCAGAATTTTGGGGATGAACGACAGCGTCATTTCGTTGATTTGGGTGGCGGCCTGCAGCAGGCTGACCACCAGGCCGCTGATCAGCGCCGCCAGCAGCAGCGGGGCGGCCAGCGCCAGCGCCACTTTCATCGCTTCGGTGCCGAGCGCCATAACCGATTCAGGTGTCATCTCGCGTTCTCCGGTCGGGGGTTACGAATAGAAACTCTGCGCCAGCGAGCCGAGCAGCAGCTGCCAGCCATCGACCAGCACGAACAGCATCAGCTTGAACGGCAGCGAGATGGTGGCCGGCGGCACCATCATCATCCCCAGCGCCATCAGCACGCTGGCGACCACCAGGTCGATAATCAGGAACGGAATGAACACCGTAAAGCCGATCTGGAAGGCGGTTTTCAGTTCGCTGGTGACGTAGGCGGGCAGCAGGATGCGCATCGGCACCGCCTCCGGGCCGGCCAGCGGTGGCTGATTGGCCAGCCTGGCGTACAGCGCCAGATCGGTTTCGCGCGTTTGGCGCAGCATGAATTCGCGCAGCGGCTGCGCGCCTTTATCCAGCGCGACCTCCAACCCGATCTTGTCCTGGCTGAACGGCAGGTAGGCATCCTGATAGACCTTGTCGAACACCGGCGACATGATGAAGAAAGTCAGGAACAGCGCCAGCCCCAGCATCACCTGGTTCGGCGGCGCCGACGGGGTGCCCAGCGCGTTGCGCAGCAGCCCGAGCACGATGATGATGCGGGTGAAGCTGGTCATCATCAGCAGCATGGCGGGCAGGAAGGTCAGCGAGGTCAACAGCACCAGCGTCTGCACCGGCAGCGACCAGCTTTGGCCGCCGTTGGCCAGCGGCTGGCTGATCAGCCCCGGCAGTTGCGCCAAAGCCGCCGGGCTGATGAACAGCAGGGCGGCAGGGAGCCAAACCGCCGGACGGCGGACGAGGGTATGAAGAGTTGAGGTCATGCCGATTTTTCCGGGCGTTTCAGAACTTTTTGCATCAGTTGGCGGAAGTCCGCCGGCGTCGCCGCGTCGGCCGCGCCCTCGTCTTTCGGCGGGGCAGGCAGGGTGTGCAGCGGGGTGATCTGCTGGGCGGTGACGCCCAATACCAGCAAGGTGTCGTCGACTTCCACCACCACCACGCGCTCGCGCTGCCCGACCTGGCAACTGGCGCGCAGGTTGAGTAGCTTGTTGTTGCGCGCCTGCGGGGCGAAGCCCAGCCGGCGGAACAGCCAACCGGCCAGCAGGATCAGCAGCAGAATGCCGCCGAGCGCGCTGCTGACCTGCATCAACACCGAACCGGCCGGCAAGGCCGGCGCGGCGGGTGGTTGGCTGCTTTGGACGGTAACGGGCGCCGCGACGGTCATCAGCGGCTCAGTCGACGCATGCGTTCGGACGGGGTGATGATGTCGGTGATGCGCACGCCGAACTTGTCGGCCACCACCACCACTTCACCTTGTGCGATCAGGTAACCGTTGATCAGGATGTCCAGCGGCTCGCCGGCCAGGCCGTCCAGCGCTACCACCGAGCCTTGCGACAGGCGCAGCAGCTCTTTGATGGTCATCTTGGTGCGCCCCAGTTCCACGGTCAGCTTGACCGGAATATCCAGGATCAGGTCGATATCCTGCAGGCTGCCGAGCGCATCCTGAGCTTCCAGCGACTTGAACACCCCTTCGGTGCTCGCGCCGGATTTCTCTGAGGACTGCTGCTCGTTAAACGCATCAGCCCACAGATCGTCTACGGATTCCTTTCCTTCGCCAGACGGTTGCTTAGGATCACTCATTGGGCTGTTCCTCACTCAGAGCATTCAAAATAGGGTTAATCAAATGTTCAACACGCAGGGCATATTGCCCGTTCAACGTGCCGTATTGGCTGGTCAGAACCGGTACGCCGTCCACATGGGCAATCAGGCGTTCCGGCTTGTCTATCGGTAATACATCGCCCGGCTGCAGCTTCAGGACTTTCGACAGCCGCATCGGGATATCGACGAAGTTGGCGATCAGTTCCAGTTCGGAGTGCTGCACCTGCTTCACCAGCGTTTCGCGCCAATGGCTGTCTTCCTGCCGCGAGTTTTCCAACGGCGGGTTGGTCAACAGCTCGCGCAGCGGCTCAATCATGGCGAACGGAATGCAGATGTTGAACTCGCCGGTCAGCGCGCCGATCTCCACCTGGAACGGCGTGGTGACCACGATATCGTTCGGCGAAGTGGTGATGTTGGTGAACTTCACCTGCATTTCGGCGCGTACGTACTCCACGTCGATCTTGTAGATGGCGCTCCAGGCGTCGCCGTAGGCGTCCAGCGCCAGGCGCAGCATGCGCTTGATCACCCGCTGTTCGGTCGGGGTGAACTCGCGGCCTTCGACCTTGGTCGGGAAGCGGCCGTCGCCGCCGAACAGGTTATCGACGGCGATGAACACCAGGCTCGGCGCGAACACGAACAGGGCGGTGCCGCGCAGCGGGTTCAGATGCACCAGGTTCAGGTTGGTCGGCACCGGCAGGTTGCGGGCGAACTCGTGATACGGCTGGATTTTGATCGGGCCGACGGTAATGTCCGGGCTGCGGCGCAGCAGGTTGAACAACCCCATGCGGAACTGCCGGGCAAAACGTTCGTTGATGATTTCCAGCGCGTGCAGACGCTCGCGCACCACGCGGCGCTGGGTGGTCGGATCGTAAGGCTTGACCTCGCTCTCTTTGCCGACTATCGCTTCGGGTTCATCACCCGCGCTGTCGCCGTTGAGCAAGGCGTCGATCTCTGCCTGTGAAAGAATGCTGTCGCCCATAGTGATTACCGCAGTATGAAGGCGGTGAACAGCACATCGCTGACCACCTGCTTCGGTTGTCCCTTAACCAGCGGCGGGCTGAGCACGTCCTTAATCTGCGCCACCAACCGTTGCTTCCCTTGTTCATTGGCCAGCTGGCTCGCTTCCTGACGGGAGAGCAGCATCAGCAGACGGCTGCGCACTTCCGGCAGAAAATCGTTCAGCTGACGGCGGGTACTTTCGTCCGGCAGACGCAGCGTGAGGCCGATGTACAGCACGCGATCCGGGTTGTTGTCCGGCGTCACCAGGTTGACGGTAAAGGTGTCGAGCGGCATGAACACCGGCGCGGCCGGCGGTTGCTGTTTGGCGGCGGCCGGTTCGGCGCCGTTTTTATGCTGTTGCAGCAGCCACCAGCTGTAGCCCGCGGCGCCACAGGCGACGACGCTGATCAACACCAGCAGGATGACCAGAAGGGAGCGTTTCGGTGCTGCGGGAAGGGTGTTCTGAGACATAGCCAAATCTAATTCCTGTTGTTCCACCCGCGGCCGGCGAGGCGGCGGGCATAGCGCGCGGCAAAGCCGCACGCATGACATGTAAAGGTATTATCGCGTCTATTGCGGCGTGCAATAGCCTGAATAGACGCGGAAATGGGTGCCAGCTTGGGCGTTTGCGGCGGCTCAGGCGAAAATATCGACGCCGTTGACCGCACTGGCCATGCGCTGCAGCGCCACCGGTGCGCTGACGCCCTCGGCGGCCGCAGTGTCACCGCCATGATGTTCCGCATAGCTGGCACGCCCCTGGCCGTTGGAAGCCTGCTGCTGCGCCTGTTGCTGCCATTGCGGCGTGGACTCGCCGCCCACGCTGCTTTGCCCCAGGTTGATGCCGCTCTCCGCCAGCGCGTGACGCAGCTGCGGCATCGCCGCTTCCACCGCCGCACGCACCTGGCCGTGAGCGGAGGCGATGTGCAGCTGCGCCTGCTGATCGTCCAGCTTCAGCGTGATCTGCAGGGCGCCCAACTCCTGCGGGTGCAGGCGCAGCTCGGCGCTCTGCTGGCCGTTGCGGTGGAACATCAGCACCTGTTGGCTCAACGCCTGCTGCCACTCCGGGCTGCCCAGCTGCGCGTTGAGCTGCGGCGCAGGCGGCGCGGTCACCAGTGCGCTGGCCGGGGCGGCGGTTTGCGTCGGGCTGGCGGCGGCCAGGGCGACGGCGTGATTGAGCGGCGGCGGCTGTGGCGTATCGCCCGCCTGTAGCGGTTGTGCGGTGCTTGCGCGTTCGCCGTTGGTCGGTTGCGGGAGCACCGCCGTGGCAATATCGCCGTCGGCGGCAGGCGTTTTCGCGCCCGTCGGCGACGGAGCAGGGGATGCCGATGAATGTGTGGCGGTTTTATCACCGGCCGCCGCGATGTTCAGCTGGCCGTTGCCGGGCTGCAGCGCAGTTGCTTCGTCAGCGCTATCCACCGGCAGCGAGCGTTGGCCTTCGGCTGGCTGAGTCTGGGCGACGATCGCGGCCGGCAGCATGGCGTACAGCGCCTGCAGCGTAGCGGCATCCAGCTCTTTGGCGGCGGCGATCGGCGGCTGCGCCGGTTTGTCGCCGGCGGCGGGCGCCTCGCCCTCGGCGCCCTCAGGCGAAAGCGCGTTGGCTGCGGTTGTCGGGTTCTGCAGCAGGCCGCCGCGCTCGCCGAAGGTGGCCAGCAGCTGATTGAGCTGGTTGCGGCTCAGGGCCGGGGCGCGTTCATCGTCCGTGCTCAGCGCGACCGGCGGCTGTTTGCCGTCGGCGGCGGGTGCGAAACGGGCGCCGAGCAGCTGGGCGAAAGCGGACGACAGCTGGCTTTCATCCAGCGCCGAGGTCAGTTCGGCCAGGCCGCCGGCGTCGCCGGGTAAGGCCAGGCCGGGCAGGGCGTTCAGATTCATGGGTTGATATTCCTTTGTGCACTGCGTTGAGCGAACTCATCCATCAGTTTTTGATCCCGTTTGTTCTCCTGCTGCTGCTCCGCCGTTATGGCGCGGGTATGCAGGGTCTCGAAAGCGTTCAACCGCTGTTGTTTGTCTTGCCATTGCTTCACTGCATGATCCACTTTCTGCCCCCACTGCAGCAGCTGCTGGCGGTGCTGGTCGATGGCCTGTTCCAGCGTGCCGATAAACTGCTGGTAGTTTTGCCAGCGTGAGCTGTCCATGCCGTCGCAGAGCGTATGATTCAGCTTCTGGCGGTATTCGTCCTGATAGTTGAGCAGCATCGACAGCTGTTGCTCCGCCGCCTGCTGCGCCTGCCGTACCTGGCCCAGCTGTTGCGCGGCCTGTTCCACCGCATCCTGCGCCAGATCGCGCAGGGTAATCAGGGGTGACTGTGATTTCATCGCTGTGCGCCTCTGGTGACGTTAAACAATCAACTGCTGCAGCTGTTGACAGGCTTCATCGTAGCCGCTGCGTTCAAAGATGCCCTGTTGCAGGTAGGCTTCCATCTGCGGATACAGCGTCATCGCTTTGTCCAGCAACGGATCGCTGCCCGCCGCGTAGGCGCCGACGCTGATCAGATCGCGGTTGCGCTGATAGCTGGCCAGCATCTGTTTGAAGGTGCGCACCCGGCGGTAATGCTCTTCGTCGATCAGCGACGTCATGGCGCGGCTGATTGACGCTTCGATGTCGATCGCCGGGTAGTGGCCGGCCTCCGCCAGGCGCCGGGACAGCACCACGTGGCCATCGAGGATGGCGCGCGCCGAGTCGGCGATCGGGTCTTGCTGATCGTCCCCTTCGGTCAACACGGTGTAGAAGGCGGTGATGGAACCGCCGCCGCTGATGCCGTTGCCCGCGCGTTCCACCAGCGCGGGCAGCTTGGCGAAGACCGAAGGCGGGTAGCCTTTGGTCGCCGGCGGCTCGCCGATGGCCAGGGCGATCTCACGCTGCGCCATGGCGTAGCGGGTAAGGGAGTCCATGATCAGCAACACATGCTGCCCGCGATCGCGGAAATCCTCGGCGATGCGGGTGGCGTAGGCCGCCCCCTGCATGCGCAGCAGCGGCGAGACGTCCGCCGGCGCGGCGATCACCACCGATCGCGCTCGGCCTTCGGCGCCGAGAATGTTCTCGATAAAGTCTTTGACCTCGCGGCCACGCTCGCCGATCAGGCCAACGACGATCACATCCGCCTGGGTATAACGGGCCATCATGCCGAGCAGCACGCTCTTGCCGACGCCGGAGCCGGCGAACAGGCCCATGCGCTGGCCGCGGCCGACGGTCAGCAGGCCGTTGATGGTGCGCACCCCCACGTCCAGCACCTGCTCGATCGGCGTGCGTTGCAAGGGGTTGAACGGCGCGGTGATCAGCGGCGCGCGGTAACCGGTGTCCGGTGAAGGCAGGCCGTCGAGCGGTTTGGCGCTGCCGTCCAGCACCCGCCCCAACAGGGCCGGGCCGAGCGGCAGCTGTTTGCCGGCGCTTTGGCCTTCCGGCGCGATGCGGGCGTAAACCCGCGCGCCCGGCACGATGCCTTCCACCTCTTCCAGCGGCATCAGGAACAGCCGCTGGCCGTTGAAGCCGACCACTTCGCTTTCCACTTCCTGCACCTCACCGGCGTCGTGCCGTTCGATAAGGCAGGTCGCGCCGAGCGGCAGCTGCAGGCCGGTGGCTTCCAACACCAATCCGGTGGCGCGGGTCAGGCGGCCGTAGCGGCGCACCATCGGCGCGCGCGCGATGCGTTTTTCCAGCGTATCCAGAGAGCTCAGCCAGCGGCCGAGACGCGCGGTCATCAGACTTCTCCCGGTGCCGCCAGGCGGCACAATTCATGCCAGCGCGTCGCCAGGCTGGCGTCGAGATCGCCTTCCTCGGCGCTGATTTTGCAGCCGCCCGGATGCAGTTCGCCGTCCGCCAACAGGCGCCAGCCGTGCAGGCTGAGGGTGACCCCCAACTGCTGCTCGACGCGCGAGTAGTCGTCCGGGTGCACCCGCAGCTGCGGCTTGCCGTTGAACATCGGTTCCTGCTGGATCAGCTGTTGGATCTGCGCCAGCAGGGCGGTGCCGTCGCACACCGGCGGCTGGCCCAGCACCTGCTTGGCGGCGGTCAGCGCCAGCTGCATCAGCCGCGAAGCGATCACGCTGTCGAGCGCGTCCAGCGTGTGCTGGAATTCGGTGACCAGCTGCTGCCAGTGGGCGGTCAGCGGCTGTTGCTGCTGTTGCGCTTCCAGCAGCCCTTGCTGGCGGCCTTCCTCCAGTCCGGACTGAAAACCGGCCTCATAGCCTTTTTGCTGGCCGTCGGCATAGCCCAACTGCTGGCCCTGTTGCTCCGCCTGCAGGCGCAGCGTCGCCAACTGCTGTTGCAATTCGGCCTGTGCGTCCGGCGACGGATCGTCAAGTTCGAGATCCGGCAACTGCGGCAGTTCGATCGCCGGTTTCTGTTCGCCCAGATCGTTGAGCGACCAGGGCTGCCAGGGCAGGGTGTTAATGCGATCAGACATAGGTGTCCTCGCCGCCGCCGATGATCATTTCGCCGCTTTCCGCCAAGCGTCTCACCACCAGCAGGATGGCTTTCTGCTCGTTCTCCACCTGCGACATGCGCACCGGCCCACGGTTGGCCAGATCGTCGCGCAGGATGTCGGCGGCGCGTTGCGACATGTTCTTGAGGAACTTCTCGCGCAGCGGCTGCTCGGCGCCTTTCAAGGCGATCAGCAGCGACTCGCCTTCCACTTCCTGTAGCAGGCGTTGGATACTGCGATCGTCGACTTCCACCAGGTTTTCGAACAGGAACATCTCGTCGATGATCTTCTGCGCCAGCTCGCCGTCGTATTCGCGCATCGCGTCGATGACCGCTTCTTCCTGCTGGGTTTTCATCAGGTTGATGATCTCGGCGGCGGTGCGCACCCCGCCCATTTTGCTGCGCTTGAGGTTCTGGCCGTCGAGCAGGTTGTTCAGCACTTCGGTCAGCTCCGCCAGCGCCGCCGGCTGCACGCCGCCGAAGGTGGCGATACGCAGCATGACGTCGTTGCGCAGGCGTTCGTCGAACAGGGCCAGGATATCCGCCGCCTGGCCGCGTTTGAGGTGCACCAGGATAGTGGCGATGATCTGCGGGTGTTCGTCGCGGATCAGATCGGCGGCGCTCTGCGGCTCCATAAAGTTGAGCGTTTCCATGCCGGTGGTGGTCTCGCGCGATTCGAGAATGTCTTCCAGCAGGCTGGCGGCACGCTCTTCGCCCAGCGCCTTGACCAGCACCGAACGCAGGTAGTCGCTGGCGTTGACGCTCAGCGCCGCGTATTGCTCGGCGTCGTCTTCGAACTCGGTCAGTATTTCGCCGAGCTGTTTGTGTGAAACCTGGCTCATGCCGGCCATGGTGCCGCTCAGCAGCTGTACTTCGCGCGAGGAGAGGTGTTTGAACACCTCCGCCGCGCGATCTTCACCCAGCGTCATCAGCAGGATGGCGCTTTTGTCGGTTCCGGTCAGGCTCATATCTCGTTACTCATCCATTGGCGGATTACCAGAGCGACCACGCGTGGGTCTTTGTCAGCCAGATCGCGGATCCGCTGGCTCTGGACTTCTGCGCTGACGCGCTGCTGCGATTTACGACGCTGCGCCAGCTCCTCGTTGCTCGGTTTGCTGCTGTCGACCGCTTTGGCGGCAGGGGCGTTGGCGGCGGCGACGGCGGCCTGTTGCGCCGCCTGGCGCTGTTGCAGCTGCGGCCGCACCAGTTTGCGCCACAGCAGCCAGGCCACCAGCAGCACCAGCAGATAGCGGCCCGCATCGATCAGGCGATCGATAAACGACTGGCTTTGCCAGAACGGCAGTTCGCCACCGGTCACCTGAGTGTCGGTAAACGGCGTGTTGACCACGTTCAGGGTGTCGCCACGGCTGCTGGAGTAGCCCATCGCTTCACGCACCAGCGCTTCGATCTGCGCCAGCTGCTCTTTGCTCATCGGCTGCGGTTTGCCGTCTTTATCGGTGCCCAGATAGTTGACCACCACGGCGACCGACAGACGCTGCACGGTGCCGGCTTTTTGCTGGGTGTGACGAATGGTGCGGTCGAGCTCGTAGTTGGTGGTCGCGTCGCGACGGGTATTTTGCGGCACGCCGTTGACCGCCGTGCTGCGGGTGGTCGCGGCGTTTTGCGCTGTGGCGTTGGCGTTGGCATTGTTGCCTGAGGCGGTGGCCGGCTTGGCGGTCTCAATCGGCGCGGTGGCCGGCGCGCTCGGCTGATTGGACAGCGCGCCCGGCACGCCGCCCACCTGTGGCCCGCCGATCTGCTCGCTCAGGCTGGTTTGCTGAGAGCGGATAGCGGCTTTGTCCGGCTGCTGGTTCGGCTGGTACTGTTCATCGGTTTGTTCGCGAGTGGCGAAGTCGATCTGTGCCGTGACCTGCGCACGCACGTTGGCGCTGCCGACCACCGGGGCGAGGATCGCTTCGATGCGGCGCTGGAAGCCGTTTTCGACTTCGTTGGCGTATTTCAGCTGCGAGGCGTTGAGATCGCGCCCGGTGCCGTCGGACTGCGTCAGCAGGCGCCCGGCCTGATCGACCACGGTCACGTTGCCCGGCGGCAGGCCGGCGACGCTGCTCGACACCATATAAACGATGGCGTTGATCTGGCCGTCGTCCAACGCACGGCCGGGTTGCAGGGTCAGCGTCACCGACGCGGAAGGGGATTTCTGTTCGCGCACGAACAGCGAAGGTTTAGGCAGCGCCAGGTGAACGCGGGCGTTTTGCACCGGCCCCAGCGATTCGATAGTGCGCGACAGCTCGCCCTCAAGGGCGCGCTGATAGTTGATCTGTTCGCTGAATTGGCTGATGCCGAATTTTTCCTGATCCAGCAGTTCGAAGCCGACGGCGCCGCCCTTCGGCAGCCCTTGCTGCGCGAGGCGCAGGCGGGTTTCATGCACCTTTTCCGCCGGGATCAGCAGCGCTGCGCCATTCTCGGCGAAGCGGTAAGGGATATTCATCTGCGTCAGCTGGGTGACGATGGCGCCACCGTCGCGGTCGTTCAGATTGCTGTACAGCACGCGGTAGTCAGGGCTTTTCACCCACAACAGCAGCGCGACAACGATGGCGATCGCGGCGGAGGCGGCGACCAGCAACGGAATTTTCGGGTTGGCGCGCAGACGATTCCAGATGGCCTGCAGGCCGTTGTCGCGGCTTTCGCCGGCGGTTATCGAAGCACTCATTTTAGGTCTCGTCCTTCAATGGCGCTCACGATCCCGTATGGGCCGCTGAGCAGCTCCCTGCCAGGCTGATGAACGGTATGGTTAGCGTTGTGTGACAAAACAGACTCCCTGATACACATATCTTCTAAATAGCGGCGCTCCCATTTCTGGGCAGGCCATTATTCGCCTTATCAGACGATTCCGATTGCCCGATAAGCCGGGTTTTTTGCAGTTAATTAGCCGCTTTAGGTCTGAAAACGCTGTGCTAGGGTGTGCATCATTGGAGAAGTGCAGGGTGAAACGTCACCCGGCGAGACGAGATGATTGAGGACCAGATGGCGATTCAGGGCATTGAAGGGGTGCTGCAGCAGATGCAGACCATGGCGGTTCAGGCCGGCAAGATGGGGCAGAATACGGCGCCGCAGGGCGTCAGCTTCGCCAGCGAACTGACTGCGGCGCTCGGCAAGATCAGCGAGACCCAGCAAACGGCGCGCAAGCAGGCGCAGGATTTCGAACTGGGCGTGCCGGGCATCAGCCTGAACGATGTGATGGTCGATCTGCAGAAATCATCGGTCTCGCTGCAGCTGGGCGTGCAGGTGCGCAACAAGCTGGTCGCGGCCTACCAGGACATCATGAATATGCCGGTGTGATGAACGTGCCGGTCATTTTGCAGTGACATTGGGGTCGGCGCTGTTACCCTATAGCGACGGTTAATTATCAGGATAGGATGATGTGCAAATCGCTGTATCTTGCTGTGGGCATTATGGCGCTGTCCGGATGCGCCGGGCAAAACGATGACTATTCATCGGCCCAAAAAAACGCGGCTCATCAGGAAGCCGGCAAGGAATGGAAAGCGTTTGTTGCGCCGCTGTCCGTCA
Organism: Serratia sp. SM04; assembly: GCF_040280225.1. NCBI lineage: Bacteria > Pseudomonadati > Pseudomonadota > Gammaproteobacteria > Enterobacterales > Yersiniaceae > Serratia > Serratia sp. SM04. The sequence goes on from NZ_JBEOQT010000021.1 coordinate 1,031,708, forward strand.
AAACGCAGTCGCCCGGCGAGCGAGAAATGAAACGCGCTGCCCGCCACGATTGAACCCGCGGCTCCGGTAGCATTTCATTATCGCAGGCAAAAAAAACCAGCTATCGGAATAGCTGGCTCAAAGTGCGATAAAACTTTATGTGATGTAGGAGCGTCGACACCTCATCGAGGTGGCGTCGACGTGGTCATCATATTTGTTATGTTATAACAAATCAATGCTACCGTGCGTTTGCTTCAGCCCACCAAGGCCAAGATCCGCTGGTGGGCATTCGCCAGCCCCTGAGTGAGGCCGTGCGGTTTCATATCCAGCCCTTCGGCATAGATAAATTGCACCTCGCCGATCCCCATCAGCCCCAGCACCGAGCGCAGGTAGGGCGTCACGGCGTCGGTCGGCTGGCCGGCGTGTACGCCGCCGCGTGAACTGAACACCACTGCATTGACGCCTTCCACCAGCCCGACCGGGTAGGTGGCGGTATAGTTGAACGTCAGCCGGGCGCGGGCCACCAGATCGAACCAGTTTTTCAGCTGGGTGGGGACGTTGAGGTTGTACATCGGCGCGCCGATCAGCAGCAGATCGCTCCCTTTCAGTTCGGCGATCAACCGATCGGAAAGCGCCACCGCCGCTTTGGCGCGTGGGCTGATATTATCTGCGCCGCGCAGCGCATTGAACAGCTCGCCGTCCAATACCGGCAGATCCAACGCCGTCAGATCGTGTTCGACGATCTGATCTTCATATCCTTTGGCCCGACGTTCCGCCAGATAGCGGTCAATCAGGTTGTTGGTCTGCGAGTCGTTTCCCATAATGCTGGATTTGAGCACCAGTATTTTTTTCATGCTGTTGTCCTCAGACGGTAATTGGCGGTTTCACCGGGCACTCCGGAATGACTGCAGGTTATCATTGCTCGATCTTCACCAGTGGTGATAGGTTTTCACTTCATTGATTCCAATTTGGAAGCATTAAGATGAAAAGCGATCTCAGCGCGCTGCCGGCCTTTGTCGCCGTGGCGGAAGGCGGCAGTTTTGCCGCCGCCGCAGAAAAACTGCATCTGACACGTTCTGCGGTCAGCAAAATTGTGTCGCGGCTCGAGGCGCGGCTTGGCGTGATGTTGTTTATGCGCACCACCCGCAGCCTGAGCCTGACGGATGAAGGGGCGCTGTACTATGAGCACTGTCGGCAGGCGTTGGCGAACGTTCAGGCGGCGGAAAACCAGCTGGACAGCGGCAAGATGCAGGTCAGCGGCCGGCTCAGGATCTCGATGCCGGTGTTGTTCGGCCATCTGTGTATTGCGCCTTTGATGACGGCGCTGGCGAATGAGCATCCGTTACTGTCGTTGGAAATTTCGTTCAGCGACCGCAGGATCGATCTGATCGACGAGGGGTTCGATCTGGCGGTTCGCATCGGCGAACTGGCGGACAGCGGCAGTCTGGTTGCCCGACGCCTGGGCGAACACGGCATGCTGCTGTGCGCTTCGCCCGACTACGTGCAGCGCTGCGGCGCACCGACTTCGGTGGAGGCATTAAGCCGGCATCAGGCGGTGGGGTATCTGCACGCCGGCGCCGTGTTGCCCTGGCAACTTCGCGGTGAAAACGGCGAGCTGCGGCCGTTCAGGCCACCGGCCAAGATGATGATGGATGACATGCAGGGGATCGTCGATGCCGTTTCCGCCGGCGCCGGTATTGCCTGGCTGCCGGAGTGGCTGGTACGCGATCGGCTGATGGCCGGGACGCTGGTGGAGATCATGCGCGGTGAGTCCAGCCTCAGTTTTCCGGTGAATGCAGTGTGGCCCTATATGCCTTACCAACCGCTCAAAGTGCGGCTGGCGGTGGACAAACTGGTGGCGGAGCTGCCGGGAAAATTGGCGCTTGCTGCGCCGCTCCGGTAATGGCCGGCGCGACAGCCGACAGGAAATGGGCGTTAATGTACCGAATAGAGGGACGAAAACGGCGCTGTCAGGCTTATTGGGTGCGCAGCCAGCCGTTTATTATGGCCCGATTAGTAGGGTTATTATTCGAGGCAGGTCAATGAGCACTAAAAGCGAATCCAGATGGCGTCTGATCAGTATTTTAATGCTGACGGTACTCGTCGTGTTAATTGGCGTTCTGGTTAAACTGGACTGAAGTCTGGCCAGGCGATAAAAAGCCTGGCCGTTTTATTGTGCGGTAAGCAAACGCACCCTCTGTTCTTCATACGGCAATACCAACAGCCACAGCACCAACAAACGTGATTGGCAGAGAAAAAATAATCGCTTTTCATTACGCATCATTTAATTCGCTCTTCGGCGGATCGACGTTGCGTTGCATGTCGCAGCATTGTGACAATCGTTAGGGACCTGTGCCAAATAAAACCATTTTGTTACGCGTCTATTTAGGTTTCTCCGGTGGCCATCGTTTCGACTCCCTGGGAGGTTGGCTCCATAATCCTTTGGTGACCGCGAATGGCGGTCGGGGCGAAACCGAAGCGTTTGCGAAAACGTTCGGCGAAACGTGATGCGCTTTCATAGCCGACATGTTGCGCGATGGCGGAAATCGGCCAGTCGGTCGACTGCAGCAGGGCCAGTGCGCTACTCATGCGCACGTCGATCATCAGGTTGCGCAACGCGGTATTTTCCATCGACAGTTTGCGGCGCAACATCACTTCGCTCATCGACAGGCTTTCCGCCACTTTCGCCGCCGTCCAAATGCTGTGCGGGTCGGTCGCCAGGCAGCGGCGCACGCGCTGCGTCAGGTCTTTGGCTTCGTTGTGGATGAAGCGAATGCCGAATTGGGCCAGCCACAGCAGAATTTCCAGCATCTTGTGCCGCACGATGATGGTGGGAAAGCGCTGCCGGAGCGCCAGCGCCAGGCTGGTGGTCTCGAAACTGTGCTTCAGGGCGCAGGGGAGGCTGCGCAGCGCCAGGACGGCATCAAACGGCATCGGCGCCGGCGAGTCCTCGGCCGGAGGCTGAACGGTGAGCAGCAGTGGGTCGCAGGTCAGCAACTGGCAACTGAAAACGCCTTCTTCGGATGGGCCGTTAATAATATCCACCGTTTGCCCCCCGTCGATTATCAACAGCTCGCCGGCATGGGCCACCACCTCGCGTTGTTGCCAGCGTACGCGCTTATGGCCCTGTTGTATCAGATACAGATGTGGTTGCTCAAAATAGACTGAAGGGAATAATAATTCAGTATGCTGAATGATGTGCGCTGAGGCGCCAATTCCTGGACAGAGATTAATTGTACGTTCCATCGATATTCATTTCGCAGCCATTATCTGAGAATATCTTTACGCTTTGATCCGCGTCGGAGCAACATTTTTCCATGGGCCGTGAAACACAGCGGCGTGTTTTATCTATCAAAAATCAATTTCCTGCTGAACAGAAAACGTCCGTGTCGGGATAATGTTTATCCATTAAAGTGAGAGCCAGGCTCGAAGCGCGCATTTTACCAATTACCCATAAACTGAATAATTCAAATGCCATAGATTAATATCCTAACGTAACCCGAGAGTAATAGCGCATAGTGCTATTTAATCCATTTTCGTCAGTATTGTCGATCTTATCGGACCTGTGGCTCCCCCAGCAACAGCGCACGGTCATGAAACTGGCCGTAGGTATTGTTGACCACGTTCTGGCGCGTGGACTGTTCGATCAGCATTTTCAGCTCATCCATGCGCTGCTGTAACAGACGTTTGAGCTCGGTTTCGTTGTCGAGGATCTGTTGCAGCTTATTGCGCAGCATCTCCTGCAACGCCATGGAAGGGCCGGCTTGCCCGGTAAAGGCGGCGGTTTTTTCCACCGCCGTCACGTAAGCGAATTCGAGCTCGACGAGCTCCTCCCAGCGCCCGGTTTGCGCCAGCGCGATCATCTGGCTGCTCAGGCTGTAAATTTGTTGATAAGCGGCTAACAGCTGCTGTTGACGTTCCATTACACGGCGTCCTGCGAAGGTTGGTAGTTGGGGCCGATCTGGCGCCAGGCATCGGCGATGTTTTCCAGCAGTTTGACCACTTCGGCGATCGCCGCTTCGTCGTTGTTCAGGTTGGCCTGCATCAGGCGCCGTTTCATATAGTCGTACAACGCCGCCAGGTTTTCGGCGATTTCGCCGCCCTGTTGAGGGTCCAGGCCGCCTTTCAAGCCGTTGTCGATGATGTTGATGGCTTTGGACAGCGCCATGCCTTTGCCGGCGATATCGCCCTGGTTCATCAGGATGCGTGCGCGAAGCAGGGCGCTGAGCGCCCCGTCGAACAACATCACGATTAACTGGTGCGGGCTGGCGCTCATGGCGCCGCTTTCCAGACTGACCTGTGCATAGGCCTGAGTGCCGCTTCTGTTATACATGTTGTTTCTTTTACCTGTTACCTGGTTAAGGGATCACTTTGTCGAGAATTGCTGTTGTAAATAGTTACCCGTGCTGCTCAATTTGGACATCATGGTATCCAACTGAACGAACTGCTGCTTATAGCGGTCGATGGTGTTCTGAATGCTGGCCGTGACCGTGGTGATCTGAATGTTCAGGCGATCGAGGTTGGTGTTGATGCTCTTGGTCGAGTTCTCGATGATGCCGCCGGATTTGACGTAGTTCTGGATCTCGTTGTGGATTTCGGTGGCCATGCCGGTGTCTTTACCGTTGCCGGCGAAGAAGTTGGCAACCTGATCCGGTTTTTCGTCGATGGCTTTGTTCAGCTTGGTGCTGTCGATTTCCAGCTTACCGGTTTTGACGTTGGTGGTGATGCCGAGGTTGCCCAGGCCTTTCAACTCCGGGTTGTCCTGTGCCGAACTGAGGGCGCTCTTGATCGAAGACTGGATGCCGCGCAGGGTGTTGTCGCCCAGTAGCGCGCCGTTTTTGGCATTCTGCGCTTCACCGCTTTTGACCGGCGTGTATTTGGTCAGCGAATTGAAGGTGTCCAGCAGCGAGTTGTAGTTATCTACCCACTCTTTAATCTTGTCGGCGCTGCCGCTCTTGTCGATGCCGATCACCAGGTTTTGCGGTTCGCCGGGCTTGGTGGTGGTTTTCAGATCGAGCGTTACGCCCTGCAGAGCATCGGCGATCGAGTTGGTGCTGCGCTTGATTTTCGTGCCGTTGACGACGATTTCCGCATCCTGGCCGGGCACGGTTTGCTTCATCGCGGTGCTGCCATCTTTAGGCGGATTTTTAGGATCGTAGTTGAGGATGGCGCCGAGCTTGTCGTCGTTATTGACCTGCACCGCAATGGTGTTTTTTTCGCCTGGCGTGGTGGAGCTTAATGCCAGTTGATAGTCATTGTCGCCGACGCGCATGATGCTGGCGGTGACGCCGGATTTCGATTTATTGATGGCGTCGCGCATCTCGACCAGTGAGGTCTGATCGTCGCCGAGCGGGATCTTGGTCTCTTTCGGCGGGTTGCCTGCCGTAATAGAGATGGAACGATCGCTGCTGCCCGGCGTGCCCAGTTTGGCCTGCTGGTCGGCAATCGGCGTCTGAGTGGTCAGCGTTTGCGGCTGCGCGAGCTTCAACACCTCGATCGAGTAGTTGCCCGGCACCGATTTGTCGGTGGTGGTCACGGTAAACTGATCGTGCTTGGTGGCGGTAGTGTTGTTGAAGAACTCTGGCTTGGCCAGGTCTTTGCTCAGATTGTCAAACTTCTCCAGCGAGCTTTTCAGCGTACCGTAAGCGGTCAACTGGGCGTTATAGCTGGTCTGCTGGGTGGTGTACGGCGTCAGACGCTGTTGTTCCGCTTTGGTCAGCTTGTCCAGCAAACCGTTAAGGTCGAGTCCTGAGCCGATGCCTAATGAACTGATCGATGCCATTCGTGCTTCTCCTTGATAATGACTTTATTCGCTTTACGCGTTATCGGCCCAGCGGTGAAAAAGTTTACTGAAAAAAACAAAAAAACGATGGCGCAATAGAAGAGGGAAAAACCGCGTTATTTCTGCCATTGCCGGCCGCGCAAAAAATTTTAAAAAATTGCTAAAGGTTGTTAGGGGAGGGCCGATACCTGAGGGGACGGTGGTTGACGCCGTGGGCAAACAAGCCCGAACCTTTTAACTGTGTTGCGAAGAACGCAACTGACTCGTAAGGAAAGCAAACAATGGCACAAGTAATCAACACTAACAGCCTGTCGCTGATGGCGCAGAACAACCTGAACAAATCTCAGTCTTCTCTGGGCACTGCGATTGAGCGTCTGTCTTCCGGTCTGCGTATCAACAGCGCGAAAGACGATGCTGCGGGTCAGGCTATCTCCAACCGTTTCACTGCAAACATCAAAGGCCTGACTCAGGCTTCTCGCAACGCCAACGACGGTATCTCCCTGGCGCAGACCACTGAAGGCGCACTGAACGAAGTTAACGACAACTTGCAGAACATCCGTCGTCTGACCGTACAGTCTCAGAACGGTTCCAACTCTGCCAGCGACCTGCAGTCCATCCAGGACGAGATCTCTCAGCGTCTGTCTGAAATCAACCGCATCTCCGAGCAGACCGATTTCAACGGCGTGAAAGTGCTGAGCTCAGATCAGAAACTGACCATCCAGGTTGGCGCGAACGACGGCGAAACCATCGATATCGAACTGAAAGACATCAACGCTAAAACGCTGGGTCTGGAAAAGTTCAGCGTGGCTGATGGCATTGATACGACTAAAGTTGGTGCAAAAGCGACTAACGTACAAACAGGCAAAGATCTCACCATCACCAACACCACGAACAAACAAGCAAATGGTGCTGCGCCAGCCAGCTTCCTGAAGGACAATGCTACCGGTGATATCTATGCTGTTGGTACCGATGGTAAGAACTATAAAGCAACCATCGACAAAACCTCTGGTGACATCACTGCAATTGCTGCTGCTGAAACCACTGGTCTGACCGATACCAGCGCGACAACAACTGTGAAGGAAGAAGTTGCTGCAAGCGGCCCAGATGCGGCTAACCTGCACTCTTACGACAACGGTAAATCTTACGTGATCCAGGAAGGTACCGGTGCCGATGCCAAATATTTCAAGGCGAGCGTAGACGCTACCGGTAAAGTGACCAAGGGCGCTGAGCAGTCCACCGAGCCAAAAACTGCCGATCCGCTGGCGACCCTGGACAAAGCGCTGTCTCAGGTTGACTCCCTGCGTTCTTCCCTGGGTGCGGTACAGAACCGTTTCGATTCTGTTATCAACAACCTGAACAGCACCGTTAACAACCTGTCCGCTTCTCAGTCCCGTATCCAGGATGCCGACTACGCGACCGAAGTGTCCAACATGAGCCGCGCCAACATCCTGCAACAGGCTGGCACCTCTGTTCTGGCACAGGCTAACCAGTCTACTCAGAACGTTCTGTCCCTGCTGCGTTAATCGTCTCTCCCGATTAACTGTCGCAAAGAAACCCCGCCTCGGCGGGGTTTTTTTATGCTCGCGCACCGCACGGTTATTACATGGCGCAAATAAAGCCCGTTTTGTGCGACTGTTCAGCCGATTGGCATTCCGCCCCCTACGCATAATAGCGCTGACTCTCTTATCCGCAGGTTTAAGACATAGTGAGCGATCTGTATACCGCCGAAGGCGTGATGGACAAAAATTCTCTCTGGCTGCGCTACGTGCCGTTAGTGCGCCACGAGGCGTTGCGCCTGCAGGTCAGGTTGCCCGCCAGCGTGGAGCTTGACGACCTGCTGCAGGCCGGGGGAATCGGGCTACTGAACGCCGTTGAGCGTTATGACGCCCTACAGGGAACCGCCTTTACCACCTATGCGGTGCAGCGCATTCGCGGCGCGATGCTCGACGAGCTGCGCAGCCGCGACTGGGTGCCGCGCAGCGTGCGGCGCCATGCGCGCGAGGTCGCGCAGGTGATGCGGCAGCTGGAACAGCGTTACGGCCGCCCGGCGAGCGAGACGGAAGTGGCGCAGACGCTGAATATCTCGCTGGATGAGTACCGTCAAATTCTGTTGGACACCAATAACAGCCAGCTTTTCTCCTACGACGAATGGCGCGAGGAGCATGGCGAGAACGCGGAACCGATGCTGGAAGGACATGAAGAGGCCAACCCGCTGCATCACCTGTTGGAAGGCAGCCTGCGCCAGCGAGTGATCGACGCCATCGAGGCGTTGCCGGAGCGCGAAAAAATGGTGCTGACGCTGTATTACCAGGAAGAGTTGAATCTCAAGGAGATCGGCGCCGTGCTGGACGTCGGGGAATCCCGCGTCAGCCAACTGCACAGTCAGGCGATCAAGCGCCTGCGCGCGCGGCTGGCGAACGATACCTGACGGCGGCCCGCCGCCCCTCAACTCGATGACTCATGCGACAATCGGACTGCCCCTTATGCCAGGAATACTGTTGAAGAAACGGCCGCTTAGCCGTTACCTGAAAGATTACAAGCACAGCCAGACGCATTGCTCCCAGTGCGGTAAGCTGTTGGACCGCATGGCGCTGGTGTTTCGCGGCAAAATCATCAATAAAGAAGCCATCGCGCGCATGGATCAGCCGATCGACGATGCGGTCTGGCAAAACGTGCAGCATGAGCTGACCGCACTGTGCCGCTTTTGCAGCGAGATTTCCTGCAATAGCCACCCGAGTTATTTCGACATCATGGCGTTCAAGCAATATCTGTTCGAACAGACCGAGATGAGCCACAGCACCATTCGCGAGTACGTGGTGCGGCTGCGCCGGCTGGATGAAATGCTGGTGGCGCGCAATTACCCGGCGGACAAATTCGCCAACTGCGCCAGCCATCAGCGCATCATTGACGATCTGCCTAGCGCGGCGCACAACAACTACCGCATTGCGCTGCGCAAATACGATCAGTATCTCGCCTGGCAGCGCAGCTACTGAGACTTTCCCCGGCCGCTGGCCGGGATCTGCGGCTCCCCCCGTGATAAAGGATGATTATTCAGTTCACATCTGCTAAATCTATCGGTTATCAGATGTCGATATTCGATTCCCTGGGGGGAAGTAGTGAACCTGCAACAACAACTGGCGCAATTTCCGCGTCTGGATCTGGTTGGCACCGCCACACCGTTGGAAAAACTGTCCCGTCTCTCCGATTACCTCGGCCGTGAAATTTACCTTAAACGTGACGATGTCACCCCTATGGCGATGGGCGGCAACAAGCTGAGAAAGCTGGAGTTTTTGGCCGCAGATGCGCTGCGTCAAGGCGCCGATACGCTGGTCACCGCCGGCGCCATTCAATCCAACCACGTGCGCCAGACGGCGGCGGTGGCGGCGAAACTGGGCCTGCACTGCGTCGCGCTGCTGGAAAATCCCATCGATACCCGTGCGGAAAACTACCTGACCAACGGCAACCGCCTGTTGCTCGGCCTGTTCAACGCCGAGGTGGTGATGTGCGAAGCGCTGCACGATCCGCAGCAGCAGTTGGCGGAACTGGCGACGCGCCTCGAGGCACAGGGCTTCCGGCCTTACGTGGTGCCGGTGGGCGGCTCCAATGCCTTGGGCGCGTTGGGATACGTGCAGTGCGCATTAGAAATCGCCGAACAGAGCCAACGCAGCAACGTGGCGTTCAGTTCGGTGGTGGTGGCGTCCGGCAGCGCCGGCACCCATGCCGGGCTGGCGGTGGGGCTGCAACAGCTGCTGCCCGAAACCGAGTTGATCGGCGTGACGGTCTCGCGCACCGTGATCGATCAGCTGCCGAAGGTGGAGCAGATCCAGAAAGCCCTGGCCTGTTCGCTGAATATCGACGAACTGGCGCCGATCGCGCTGTGGGACGATTACTTCGCGCCGCAGTACGGCATGCCGAACGAAGAGGGCATGGCGGCGGTGCAGCTGCTGGCGCAGCAAGAAGGCGTGTTGCTGGATCCGGTATACACCGGCAAAGCGATGGCCGGTTTGATCGACGGCATCGCCCAGCGGCGTTTCCGCGACGAAGGGCCTATCCTGTTCGTCCACACCGGCGGTGCGCCGGCGCTGTTCGCCTACCATCCGCAGGTGTAAATACCGCTTGTTATTCCATTTTGAACTATATTTATAAGGTTATATTCCTTTATGCGGGCGGTCGCACTGTTAAAGTGCTGATATCAAAAAAGATAAATAACACACAGGGGTGTTTATGATGTTTGCGAAAGTTCGTCGTCAATGGCTGTTGGGCGTGGTGGGCGTCGCGTTGGCCGCCGGTTTGGCGACTCAAGCCTACGCCGCCGACAATCTGCTGCAGCAGGTGAAACAGCGCGGCACGCTGATCGTCGGGCTGGAAGGCACCTATCCGCCGTTCAGCTTCCAGGGTGAAGACGGCAAATTGACCGGTTTCGAAGTGGATTTCGCCAACGCGCTGGCGGAACATTTGGGCGTGAAGGCCAAGCTGAACCCGACCAAGTGGGACGGCATGCTGGCTTCGCTGGAATCAAAACGCATCGATGTGGTGATCAACCAGGTGACCATCTCTGATGAGCGCAAGAAGAAATATGATTTCTCCACCCCTTACACCGTTTCCGGTATTCAGGCGCTGGTGAAAAAAGGCAACGAAGGCACCATCACCAAGCCGGAAGACCTGAAGGGCAAGAAGGTCGGCGTTGGCCTGGGCACCAACTATGAGCAATGGCTGCGCGCGAACGTGCAGGGTGTGGACGTGCGTACCTACGACGACGACCCGACCAAGTATCAGGATTTGCGCGTCGGCCGCATCAACGCCATTCTGGTGGATCGCCTGGCGGCGCTGGATCTGGTGAAGAAAACCGGCGATACGCTGGCGGTAGCCGGCCCGGCGTTCTCCCGCCAGGAGTCCGGCGTGGCGCTGCGCAAGAACAACCCGGAGCTGTTGGCCGCGATTGACCAGGCGATCGCCGAGATGCAAAAAGATGGCACGCTGGCGAAGATCTCCGAGAAATGGTTTGGCGCGGACGTAACTAAATAATGCACGAAAGTATTCAACTGGCGCTGGATTCAGCGCCATTTTTATTGAAGGGCGCAATACTGACGCTTCAGCTTAGCCTGGGCGGTATGGCGTTCGGCCTGTTGCTTGGTTTTCTGCTGGCGCTGATGCGCCTTTCGCCGCTTTGGCCGCTGGCGTGGCTGTCGCGCATTTACGTGTCGCTGTTCCGCGGCACGCCGTTGATCGCCCAGCTGTTTATGATCTATTACGGTCTGCCGCAGTTCGGCATCGAGTTCGATCCTTTCCCGGCGGCGCTGATTGGCCTGTCGCTCAATACCGCCGCCTACACCTCGGAAACGCTGCGCGCGGCGATTTCGTCGATCGACAAAGGGCAGTGGGAAGCCGCCGCCAGCATCGGCATGACCCGTTGGCAAACCCTGCGCCGGGTGATCCTGCCGCAGGCGGCGCGCACCGCCTTGCCGCCGCTGGGCAACAGCTTCATCGGCCTGGTGAAAGACACCTCGCTGGCCGCCACCATTCAGGTGCCGGAGCTGTTCCGCCAGGCGCAGCTGATCACCTCGCGCACGCTGGAAGTGTTCACCATGTACCTGGCGGCATCGCTGATTTACTGGGTGATGGCGACCCTGCTTTCCGCACTGCAAAACCGTCTGGAAGCCCACGTTAATCGCCAGGATCAGGAGTAGCGCATGAGTGCCATTGAAGTTAAGCAATTGACCAAGCAGTTCAAGGGTCAGACGGTGCTGCATGGGATCGATCTGGCGGTGGACGCCGGTGAAGTGGTGGCGATCATCGGCCCGAGCGGTTCGGGGAAAACCACCTTGTTGCGCTGCATCAACCTGCTGGAGGAGCCGGATTCCGGCACCATTCGCGTCGGCGACATCCTGATCGACGGCAGCAAGCCGTTGAGCAAACAGAAAAATCAGGTGCGCGCGCTGCGTCAGCAGGTCGGTTTCGTGTTCCAGAGCTTCAACCTGTTCCCGCATCGTTCGGTGCTGGAAAACATCATCGAAGGGCCGGTGGTCGTCAAGGGCGAGGCGAAAGCCAGCGCGGAACAGCGCGCCCGCGCGTTGCTGGCCAAGGTGGGGCTGAGCGGCAAGGAGCAGGCTTATCCGCGGCGGCTGTCCGGCGGGCAACAGCAGCGAGTGGCTATTGCGCGCGCGCTGGCGATGCAGCCGGAGGTGATTTTGTTCGATGAGCCGACGTCGGCGCTCGATCCCGAGCTGGTAGGGGAAGTGCTCAATACCATGCGCTCACTGGCGGAAGAGAAACGCACCATGGTGATCGTCACCCATGAGATGAGTTTCGCCCGCGACGTGGCCGACCGGGTTATCTTTATGGATCACGGCCGCATCGTCGAACAGGGCCCGGCCAAAGCGCTGTTCGCCAACCCGCAGCACCAGCGCACTCAGCAATTCCTCGACAAGTTCCGGAATCAATAAGGCGGCGGGGGAGCTTCCCCCGCCCGCATTTACTCCGCTTTCAACAATTCGTTTCGCGCTGCGGCTGCCGTATCCCGGATGTTGCCGAACCCGAGAGTCAATGCGAATCGTAGCGGTCTGCTGCGGCTTTCAAGCAAACAAATCCGTTCTAAGCTCACCCTATTGTTATCGCCCATGAGGCGACACATCCTCATGCAAGGATAACAAGACGCTAACGGCTGGCCGGGCTGCGGGCAATAAAAAAACCCTGCACGAGTGCAGGGTTTGCGTAGCGGTGAGCCAATCAGGCGGCAATGTATGGCCGCCTTGACGATGCGTTAACCGATGGTCATCAGGCTGGCGTTACCGCCGGCGGCGGCGGTGTTGACGCTCAGCGAACGTTCGATCAGCAGGCGCTCCAACAGGATGTTGGTTTCACCGTGGGCGAAGCCTTGCACCGAGACGATGGCGCCGCCGCGCTGCGCGATCTGCTCGCACAGGGTGCGCAGCTGGTCGGCATCGCCGTGGTAGATGGCGGCGTCGAACTCGACCTTGTCCTGCTGCCAGTCTTTGCTGAAGGCGATGCGCGCCTGCACATCGTTCGGCAGGCGGCGGAACAGATTGCGCTGCAGTTCCGCTTCCGGCCACAGCGCGCTGCTGCCGACCGCCAGCACGGCGGCCAACTGGATCAGCGCGTCGGCTTCGTTATCCGCCAGGCACAGCACGCGTTCACGCGGCAGCAGGGCATAGGTATTGCGCTCGCCGGTCGGGCCCGGCAGCGGGCGTACGGTGCCACCCTGGCCTAGCTCCGCATAGCGCTGCGCCAGTGCCGCCAGTTCGCCTTGTTGGCTGGTGACCGCCCATTTCTCCAGCGATTGCAGCGCGCCCAGCAGCGGCGGCCGCGCGGTGGCTTCCATCGGGCGCTCTTCGTCCTGACGGTGCAGCGTACGTTGCAGCGCGTCGTCCGGGCGGTTGGCCAGCAGACGGTACAGGTACAGCGGGCCGCCGGCTTTCGGGCCGGTGCCCGACAGACCTTCGCCGCCGAACGGCTGCACCCCGACCACCGCGCCAACCATGTTACGGTTGACGTACAGGTTGCCGACCTTGGCGCGTTCGGTCACCCGGGCGATGGTTTCATCGATGCGGGTGTGAATGCCCAGCGTCAGGCCATAACCGGCGGCGTTGATCTGATCGACCAGCGCGTCCAGATTGTTGCGCTGGAAGCGCACCACGTGCAGCACCGGGCCGAAGATCTCTTTTTGCAGCTCGTCGAAGCTGTCGAGTTCGATCAGCGTCGGCTTGATGAAGGTGCCACGCGCCCACTCTTTCTCATCCTGCGCGCTGCCTTTGGCGGCCTGGTATACCTTGCGGCCTTTGGCGCGCATCGCCTGGATGTGGCGTTCGATGCCGGTTTTGGCGTCGGCGTCGATCACTGGGCCCACGTCGGTGGACAGGCGCTCCGGATTACCCATGCGGCATTCGGCCATCGCGCCGCGCAGCATTTGCAGCGTGTGCTCGGCCACGTCTTCCTGAATGCACAGGATACGCAGCGCGGAGCAACGCTGGCCGGCGCTGTCGAAGGCGGAGGCCACCACGTCGGTCACCACCTGCTCGGTCAGGGCGGAAGAGTCGACGATCATGGCGTTCAGGCCACCGGTTTCGGCGATCAGCGGCGTCGGGCGGCCCTGCGGATCCAGACGACCGGCGATGCTGCGCTGCAGAATACCGGCGACGTCGGTGGAGCCGGTAAACATCACGCCGCGTACGCGGGCGTCGTTGACCAGCGTTGAGCCGACGGTTTCACCCTGGCCCGGCAGCAGCTGCAGCACGCCTTGCGGAATGCCGGCTTCCAGCAGAATACGCACCGCCTGCGCGGCCACCAGCGGCGTTTGCTCGGCCGGTTTGGCCAGCACGCTGTTGCCGGCCGCCAGCGCGGCGGCGATTTGGCCGGTGAAGATCGCCAGCGGGAAGTTCCACGGGCTGATGCAGACCACCGGGCCCAGCGGGCGGTGGCTGTCGTTGGCGAAATCGTCGCGCACCTGGCCGGCGTAGTAGTGCAGGAAGTCGACCGCTTCGCGCACTTCGGCGATGGCGTTGTTGAAGGTTTTACCGGCTTCGCGCACCAGAATGCCCAGCAGGCTTTGCAGCTGGCTTTCCATCAGCTCGGCGGCGCGTTCGAGGATCGCGGCGCGCTCCGTCGGCGGCGTAGCGAACCAGATTGGGCCGGCGGCCGCGGCGGCGTCGAGCGCGCGGCTGACTTCATCTTCGGTGGCTTCACGCACGTAGCCGACCACATCGCCTGGCTCTGCCGGGTTGATCACCGGCTGCTCGACGCCCTGATCCAACTCGGCATCGATGATAGGTTCCGCGCGCCATGGATGGCTGGCGCTGGTGAGCAGGGCGCTGGAGAGCGAAGCCAGACGCTGTTCGTTGGACAGATCCAGACCGCTGGAGTTGGTGCGCTTCTCGCCGTACAGCTCGCGCGGCAGCGGAATGCGCGGGTGCGGCAGGCCAATCTGGCCTTCGCTGGCCGCCAGCGCTTCCACGGCGCTGACCGGATCGGCCACCAGCTCGTCTAGCGGCAGGGTGGCGTCGGCGATGCGGTTGACGAACGAGGTGTTGGCGCCGTTTTCCAGCAGGCGGCGCACCAGGTAAGCCAGCAGCGTTTCATGGGTGCCGACCGGCGCATAGATGCGGCAAGGGCGGTTCAGTTTGCCGTCGGCCACTTTACCCACCACCTGTTCGTACAGCGGTTCACCCATGCCGTGCAGGCACTGGAACTCATACTGGCCAGGGTAGTAGTTGTTGCCGGCCAGGTGATAGATGGCGCTCAGGGTATGGGCGTTGTGGGTGGCGAACTGCGGATAGATCAGGTTCGGCACCGACAGCAGCTTGCGGGCGCAGGCCAGGTAGGAAACGTCGGTATAGACCTTGCGGGTGTAGACCGGGTAGCCTTCCAGGCCGTCCATCTGGGCGCGTTTGATTTCGCTGTCCCAGTAGGCGCCCTTCACCAGACGGATCATCAGGCGACGGCGGCTGCGTTGCGCCATGTCGATCACCGCGTCGATGGCGAACGGACAACGTTTTTGGTAGGCCTGAATCACGAAGCCGATGCCGTTCCAGCCGGCCAGCTGCGGTTCGAAGCACAGCTTCTCCAGCAGATCGAGCGAGATCTCCAGGCGGTCGGCCTCTTCGGCGTCGATGTTGATGCCGATATCGTACTGGCGTGCCTGCAGGGTCAGCGACAGCAGGCGCGGGTAGAGCTCTTCCATGACGCGTTCGTACTGCGCGCGGCTGTAGCGCGGGTGCAGGGCGGACAGCTTGATGGAGATGCCGGGGCCTTCATAGATGCCGCGGCCGTTGGAGGCTTTGCCGATGGCGTGGATCGCCTGCTGGTAGGAAACCAGGTAGGCCTGGGCGTCGGCCTCGGTCAGGGCGGCTTCGCCCAGCATGTCGTAGGAGTAGCGGAAGCCTTTATCTTCGAGCTTGCGCGCGTTGGCCAGCGCTTCGGCGATGGTTTCGCCGGTCACGAACTGTTCGCCCATCAGGCGCATCGCCATGTCCACGCCTTTGCGGATCAGCGGTTCGCCGCTCTTGCCGATAATGCGGTTCAGCGAACGGGACAGATTGGCTTCGTTATGCGTGGACACCAGTTTGCCGGTGAACAGCAGGCCCCAGGTAGCGGCGTTGACGAACAGCGACGGGCTGCGCCCGAGGTGCGAGTGCCAGTTGCCGTTGCTGATCTTGTCGCGGATCAGGGCATCGCGGGTCGGTTTGTCCGGAATGCGCAGCAGCGCTTCCGCCAGGCACATCAGCGCCACGCCTTCCTGCGAGGAGAGGGAGAACTCTTGCAGCAGGCCTTGCACCATGCCGGCGCGGCCGTTTGCACTTTTTTGGTTACGCAACTTCTCGGCGATGCCATAGGCCATTTTGTGAGTGGCCTGTGCAAGATCGGCGGGTAATCGCGCCTGTTCGAGCAACATCGGCACCGCTTCGGTCTCCGGGCGACGATAGGCGGCGGTGATGGCGGCGCGGGTGACCGACTGCGGCAGAATTTGTTCGGCGAAATCGAGGAATGGCTGGTGTGACTCTTCCTGCGCTTGCGGCATAATGTCGTCCGCTTCAGGCTGGCCTGCAGCGGCCAGCGCTGGAATTTCAGGAATATCGGTACCGCTCTCGAGACGCTCGAGGTAATTAAAGATGGCCTGCTTGATGAGCCAGTGCGGCGTGCGATCGATGCGCTGCGCGGCGCTCTTGATCCGGTCGCGTGTTGCCTCGTCGAGTTTCACGCCCATTGTGGTAGTGCCCATGCCAATCCAACTCCTGTGTTTAGAACCTATCCCAACAGGCTAGACAAACGGCAGGCCGGAAAGCCTGTTGGGATAGGTTCGTGAGATGTGTGGGGTTAAGAATGCAGACAATATCCTGCATGTTGCAACTTTGTGCAACCTTGTTAAATCAGGCTGATGAGCGAAGTGTGAGTTTCATCGATTTTTTAACATCGGCAGTTGGCATGAATGTTGCGTTATTGAGCGAACGCGGCGGGGTTTATGCGGCCGCAGGCGTTTTACCTTGCGGTATATAAGGGTAATGACCGGGTGCAACTCATTTTGCTTGTCGTGAGTGCAACCTTTGAGCCCGGTAAATGTGACGCAGGGTAAACTTTGTGTAACTTTGTTGTTAAATATCTTGTTGGTTGATGAAAGGCTCATCTAGGATAACCGACGGTCAACAATTACGGGCAGAAACTATTTTACCTGCACTCGCTCGCAGGCTGCGCCACGTTCCGGCGCGGCGGCCAGTGAAATGCATTGCGCGTGGGTTTACCGGCGCCGGCGTGGCCGGAGCGAAACGCGAATAATAATGAAAGTGGAGAATTAAATGACAATGAGCACACCTATGCTGGTGACCTTCCTGGTGTACATTTTCGGGATGGTGCTGATCGGCCTGCTTGCCTACCGGGCAACCAACAACTTTGATGACTATATTCTCGGCGGCCGCAGTTTGGGCAGCGTGGTGACCGCGCTGTCCGCCGGCGCTTCCGACATGAGCGGCTGGCTGCTGATGGGCCTGCCGGGCGCCATCTTCCTCTCCGGCATCTCCGAAAGCTGGATCGCCATCGGCCTGACCATCGGCGCTTACCTGAACTGGAAGCTGGTGGCAGGAAGGCTGCGCGTGCATACCGAAGCCAACAACAACGCCCTGACGCTGCCGGACTATTTCACCAGCCGCTTTGAAGACAACAGCAAGCTGCTGCGGGTGATCTCGGCCATCGTCATCCTGGTGTTCTTCACCATTTACTGCGCCTCCGGCATCGTGGCCGGCGCGCGCCTGTTCGAAAGCACCTTCGGCATGAGCTACGAAACCGCCCTGTGGGCCGGCGCCGCAGCGACCATCCTGTATACCTTTATCGGCGGTTTCCTGGCGGTGAGCTGGACCGACACCGTGCAGGCCAGCCTGATGATTTTCGCGCTGATCCTGACGCCGGTGATCGTGATCTTCGCCGTCGGCGGCATCGATACCTCGATGCTGGTGATCCAGGCGCAGAACCCGGCCAACCTCGACATGCTGAAGGGGCTGAACTTCGTCGCCATCCTGTCGCTGCTGGGTTGGGGCCTGGGCTACTTCGGCCAGCCGCACATCCTGGCGCGTTTCATGGCGGCGGATTCTCACCGCACCATCCGCAGCGCGCGCCGCATCAGCATGACCTGGATGATCCTGTGCCTCGCCGGCACCATCGCCGTCGGTTTCTTCGGCATCGCTTACTTCGCCAATAACCCGGATCAAGCCGGCAACGTGTCGCAGAACGGCGAACGCGTGTTCATCGAGCTGGCGATGCTGCTGTTCAACCCATGGGTGGCGGGCGTGCTGCTGTCGGCGATCCTGGCTGCGGTCATGAGTACGCTGAGCTGCCAGCTGCTGGTGTGCTCCAGCGCGATCACCGAAGACCTGTATAAGGCGTTCCTGCGCAAAGGCGCCAGCCAGCGTGAGCTGGTGTGGGTCGGCCGCGTGATGGTGCTGGTGGTGGCGTTGATCGCCATCGCGCTGGCGGCTAACCCGGAGAACCGCGTGCTGGGCCTGGTGAGCTACGCCTGGGCAGGTTTCGGCGCCGCCTTCGGCCCGGTCGTGCTGATCTCGGTGCTGTGGTCGCGCATGACCCGCAACGGCGCGCTGGCCGGCATGCTGGTCGGCGCGGTGACGGTTATCGTCTGGAAACAGTACGAATGGCTGGGCCTGTATGAAATCATCCCGGGCTTTATTCTGGGCTGCCTCGCTATCGTGGTAGTGAGCCTGATGGGCCGCCGGCCATCCGCCACCATGACCGAGCGTTTCGATCAGGCGGAAGCCGAGTATAAAACGGTATAACGCCGTTCGATGTCAGTCAGCAAGGGGCGCGTAACGCGCCCTTTTTTTTGCCTGCCGATCGCCGTCATCCAACACCTGGTGACATTTGATTAGAAAAAATCACGCTGGCGCCTCTTGTATTTCTTCTTGGCAGAATGATAATCACTCTCGTTGCATTTTACGTTTCTTTACAGAGTTGCGCAGCGCATGTCGAGCCAGCTTTCTCTGCCGCCGCGGTCTTTTCAGGGGTGATTATTTATGTTCGTTCCCTTTCTTATCATGTTCCGTGAAGGGCTGGAGGCCGCGCTGATCGTCAGCCTGATCGCCAGCTACCTGAAACGCACGCAGCGCAGCCAATGGCTGGGCGCGGTGTGGATCGGCGTGATTGTCGCCGCGGCGCTGTGTCTGGCGCTCGGCATCTTCATCAATGAAACCACCGGCGAGTTCCCGCAGAAGCAGCAGGAGCTGTTCGAAGGCATCGTCGCGGTGGTGGCGGTACTGATCCTCACCTATATGGTGTTCTGGATGCGCAAAGTGTCCAAGTCGGTCAAGGTGCATCTGGAAGGGGCGATCGATCAGGCGCTCAGCGCCGGCAAAGGGCAGGGTTGGGCGCTGGTGGCGATGGTGTTCTTCGCCGTGGCGCGCGAAGGGCTGGAGTCGGTGTTCTTCCTGCTGGCGGCGTTCCAGCAAGACGTGGGCGCCGCGGCGCCGATCGGCGCGGTGCTCGGCCTGGCGGCCGCCATCGTGCTGGGCATGATGATTTACTGGGGCGGGGTGAAGCTGCACCTGGCCAAATTCTTCAAATGGACCAGCCTGTTCATTCTGTTCGTCGCCGCCGGGCTGGCCGCGGGGGCGATCCGCGCCTTCCATGAGGCCGGTCTGTGGAACCACTTCCAGGACATCGCCTTCGATTTCAGCAGCACCCTGTCGACCCATTCGCTGTTCGGCACCCTGCTGGAAGGCATTCTCGGTTATCAGGAAGCGCCGACGGTCAGCGAAGTGGCGGTCTACTTCCTGTATCTGATCCCGGCGCTGATTTTCTTTTTCCTGCCGCAGCGCGCGGAGCCGGCAGCGGCTCCGGCGCAACGTAAAATCAATCATTAATGTTTAATAGGGAATCTCGTATGTCTACTCCGTTATTTCGCCGCAAGGCGTTGCACGCAGCATTACTGGCTATCCCAGCGTTTGCGCTGAGCATCGATGCGCTGGCGGCGGACGTGCCGCAGGTCAAGGTCACGGTCAACGACAAGCAGTGCGAACCGATGCAGCTGACCGTGCCGGCCGGCAAGACGCAGTTTGTGGTGCATAACACCAGCCAGAAAAACGTCGAATGGGAAATCCTGAAAGGGGTGATGGTGGTGGAAGAGCGCGAGAACATCGCGCCGGGCTTCACCCAGAAAATGACAGCCACGCTGGAAGCGGGCGAATATGATATGACCTGCGGGCTGCTGAGCAATCCAAAAGGCAAACTGACCGTCACTGCGGCGGCCAACGGCGCCACCGACGGCAAGCCGAGCGCGCTGGATCTGGTTGGCCCGATCGCCGAATACAAAGTCTACGTCACCAAAGAAGTCGATGGGCTGGTGAAACAGACCAAGCTGTTCACCGACGCGGTGAAGGCCGGCAACGTGGAGCAAGCGCGCAAGCTGTATGCGCCGACCCGTCAGCACTATGAGCGCATCGAGCCGATCGCCGAGCTGTTCTCCGATCTGGACGGCAGTATCGACGCCCGTGAAGACGACTACGAGAAGAAATCGGCGGACCCTAACTTCACCGGTTTCCACCGTCTGGAGAAGGCGCTGTTTGCCGACAACTCGACCAAAGACATGGATAAATACGCCGATCGGCTGTATCAGGACACCGTTGAGCTGCAAAAACGCGTGGGTGAACTGACCTTCCCGCCGAGCAAGGTGGTGGGCGGCGCAGCCGGGCTGATCGAAGAAGTGGCGGCCAGCAAGATCAGCGGTGAAGAAGACCGCTATAGCCGCACCGACCTGTGGGATTTCCAGGCCAACGTCGACGGCGCGCAGAAGATCGTCAACCTGCTGCGTCCGCTGCTGGTCAAGGCCAACAAGCCGCTGCTGGACAAGATTGACGCCAACTTCAAAACCGTGGACACCATTTTGGCGAAGTACAAAACCAAAGAGGGCTATGAGTCCTACGAGAAGCTGAGCGAAGCCGATCGCAACGCGTTGAAAGGGCCGATCACCACGCTGGCGGAAGACCTTTCTCAACTGCGCGGCGTGTTGGGCCTGGACTGAGGCATAGGATTATGAGCAACAAGGCAGGCCCGAACAGCGGGCCGCATCCGCAATCGCAGGGGGCGGCCTCGCCTTCGCGGCGCCGTTTGCTGCAAGGGCTGGGGCTGGGCGCACTGGCGCTGGGCGGCAGCCGCCTGGCGCAGGCGGCGGGCAACGCGGCGGAGCCGTTGGCGACGCCGCAGGATGAGCGTTGGCAGAAACAGCCGTTTTATGGTCGCCATCAGGCTGGGGTGCTGACGCCGCAACAGGCGGCGATGATGCTGGTGGCGTTCGACGTGCTGGCGACCAGCAAAGCGGATCTGGAGCGTCTGTTCCGGCTGCTGACCGATCGCATCGCGTTCCTGACCCACGGCGGCAAGGCGCCGGAAGTGGATGCCAAGCTGCCGCCGCTCGATTCGGGCATCATGGGGCCGGAGATTTACCCGGACAACCTGACCATCACCGTTTCGGTCGGCGCATCGCTGTTCGACGAACGCTTTGGCCTGCAGGCGCAAAAACCGCTGCGGTTGCAGAAGATGACGCGCTTCCCCAACGATGCGCTGGACGCCGCGCTGTGCCACGGCGACCTGCTGCTGCAGATCTGCGCCAACACCAATGAAACCGCTCTCCACGCGCTGCGCGATATCATCAAGCATTCGCCGGATCTGCTCAGCGTGCGCTGGAAGCGGGAAGGGTTCATCTCGGCGCATGCGGCGCGCAGCAAAGGCAAAGAAACGCCGATTAACCTGCTGGGCTTCAAAGACGGCACCGCCAACCCGAAAACCGACGACACACCGCTGATGGATAAAGTGGTTTGGGTTGGCGACGGCGCCGGCGAGCCGGCGTGGACGGCGGGCGGCAGCTACCAGGCGGCGCGCATTATTCGCTTCCGCGTCGAGTTTTGGGATCGCACGCCGTTGCAGGAGCAGGAAACCATCTTTGGCCGCGAAAAGCACAGCGGCGCGCCGCTCGGCATGAAGCATGAACATGACGAGCCGAACTACGCGAACGATCCCGACGGCAAGGTGATACCGATGGACGCGCACATTCGGTTGGCGAACCCCCGCACGCCGGAAAGCCAAAGCAACCTGATGCTGCGGCGCGGCTACAGCTATTCCCTTGGCGTCTCGAATGCCGGGCAGCTGGAAATGGGGCTGCTGTTCGTCTGCTATCAGGCCGATCTGGAAAAAGGATTCCTGACGGTGCAAAAAAGGCTCAACGGCGAAGCGCTGGAGGAATACATCAAGCCGATCGGCGGCGGGTATTTCTTCGTATTGCCGGGCGTGAAAGAGGGCGGCGACTATCTGGCCAGCGGCTTGCTCAAGGCCTGAGTGCGCAATGACGAGGCGCGATCTTCCGCCTCGTTTTACTTTGTATTGCCTATTGCGCGGGACATTGCGCGACGAAGTTCAATTCGATGCTTTGCCTGCGGATTAAAAAAATCTGCACGGCTCACCGGCTTTGGATTGCGCAAAATTTAATCGAGAAACCAAAGTGTCATTTGCGGTTTTTAATTGCAATTCATTGATATTTTGGGGGTAAAAATTTTTCTGGAATGACGTGTAGAGCGTGATATAGTGTTTTAGCGCCAACTGAAAACAAAAGATATTAAAATTTTTTACATTTTAGTAACGCGACGAGATTGAATGTCATTATACTGTAATCGTCTGGCGGTAGTTTTCACACGGTGCACAGCTTGAAGCTGTAAATATCACTGCGGGGATCGCTAATGGTAAAGTCCTTGGTTGGGCTGGAAAGAAAAAATAACACATCTCACCTGATTTCTCGTTGTAACGAGGGTTCTCTCTCCGACTCTCTTTTACCGGCAACTCCGCACTCTTATCGCTACCGAATCTCATCACTTTTTACTCCACGTTTACAGATGCAGTCCGCGTTGTCCCGTGAAGACACGGCGCTTAAGCGTTGCCGTCAATTCACCTTGTCCCTTGGCTCTTATTGGCTCGGAGGAGGCCAAAACCTAATACGTGTGTGAAACATAATCGCGCGGCCAGGCCGTTGCGGTAGGTGAAACAAACTGTAAGGTGCCACTATGGGTAGACAGAAAGCAGTGATCAAAGCACGTCGTGAAGCGAAACGCGTTATTCGTCGTGACGCTCGTAGTCATCGCCAGCTGGAAGAAGAGTCTGTGACCTCGCTGGTGCAAATGGGGGGAGTCGAGTCTATCGGCATGGCGCGAGACAAGCGCGATAGCTCACCCATCGAGGCTAGAACCGAAGCTCAGGGTCATTACTTATCAGCCATAGAGAATAAGCAGCTGATCTTCGCCACCGGCGAAGCCGGCTGTGGCAAAACATTCATCAGCGCCGCCAAGGCGGCGGAGGCGCTGATTCATAAAGAGGTGGATCGGATTATCGTTACCCGTCCTGTTTTGCAGGCGGATGAAGACCTCGGTTTCTTGCCGGGGGATATCTCCGAGAAGTTCGCGCCTTATTTCCGCCCGGTGTATGACATTCTGGTACGTCGTTTAGGATCTTCCTTTATGCAGTACTGCCTGCGCCCGGAAATCGGCAAGGTAGAGATTGCGCCGTTCGCTTATATGCGCGGGCGCACCTTCGAAAATGCGGTCGTTATCCTGGATGAAGCCCAGAACGTGACCGCCAGCCAAATGAAAATGTTCCTGACCCGCCTGGGAGAAAACGTGACGGTTATCGTTAACGGCGACGTGACCCAGTGCGACTTGCCGCGCGGCGTGAAATCCGGCCTCAGCGATGCCCTGGAGCGCTTCGAAGAGGACGAGATGATCGGCGTTATCCGCTTTGAAAAACAGGACTGCGTGCGTTCCGCTTTGTGCCAGCGCACGCTCAACGCTTACAGTTAACCTATCCGCTAATGGAAAGGCCGCTTCGGCGGCCTTTTTTATCGCCCCTCATTTATCATTTCGTTTAACCTTTGTGTAAATTATTGTGGTTTTTTGTATAGATTTTCGTTGAGTTAGCGTCAATGATTAGTGAGTGCCAGATTGGCGCGCAATTTGCCTGTGCCGCCAAAAGGACATTATCTGGGGTGTGCGCCGTGCGGCGCATAGCGTGTAGGTTCCTTGATGCGATTCAAACATGAAATACATCGTTCTGATTTTGCTTATTTTATGCGTCGTCTATGTGCATTACCGCGGACGGGTGCGCTACAACGTGTGGCGGCAGCTGTCTGACCATTCCACCTTTACCGCACCATTGAACGTCTTCATGTATCTGTTTTCCCGCGTGCCGACCACGCCGTACCTGAAGCCGGAGCAGTTTCCTGAGCTGGCGGTGTTGAGAGATAACTGGGAAACCATCCGCGACGAAGGACAGAAGCTGATGGAGATCCAGCAGATCAAGGCGTCCGATCAATTCAACGACGCCGGTTTCAACTCGTTTTTCAAGACCGGTTGGAAGCGCTTTTATCTGAAATGGTATGAAGACAGCCATCCTTCGGCCATGACCCTGTGCCCGCAGACCACGGAACTGCTGCGCAGTCTGCCTTCGGTCAAGGCGGCGATGTTCGCCGAACTGCCGGACGGCAGCCGTTTGCCGCGCCACCGCGACCCTTACGCCGGTTCGCTGCGTTATCACCTGGGGCTGATTACCCCCAACGATGACCGCTGCTTCATTGAGGTGGACGGCGAGCGCTACAGCTGGCGCGACGGGGAAGGCGTGATGTTCGATGAAACCTATCTGCACTACGCGGAAAACCAGAGCGGGCAGAACCGTCTGATCCTGTTCTGCGACATCGAACGGCCGATGCGCTACCGCTGGGCGCAGGCGGTGAACCACTGGCTGGGGCGCAATCTGATGAGCGCCGCCACCGCGCCGAATGAAGAGGGCGATCGCACCGGCGGCGTCAACAAGATGTTCAAATACATCTATGCGATACGCCGGGTGGGGAAACGCCTAAAGGCCTGGAATCGCACCGGTTACTACATCATCAAGTGGATTTTGTTCGGGGGGATCGCCGCGGCGATATTCTTCTCGGTATAAACGAAGGCGGGGGCGCACGGTGTGCGCCCCTTTTTGATCAGGCGAAGATAGTCATCATGTAGGCGGCGAACAGCGCCAGGTGGGCGGTGCCGTTCAGCACGTTGGTGCGGCCGGTCGAGAACGACAGCTGGCACAGCAGCAACACCGTCAGCATCACCACGATATGCGGCGTTTGCAGGCCGAAGATCAGCGTCTGCCCGGTCAGGGTGGCGATGATGGTGACCGCCGGCACGGTCAGGGAGATGGTCGCCAGCACCGAGCCGAAGAACAGGTTCATGGCGCGTTGCACCTGATTGTTCAACACGGCGCGCAGCGCGCCCAGCCCTTCAGGCGACAGGATCAGCAGCGCCACCAGGAAACCGGTGAACTGCGCCGGCGCGTTCATTTTGGTCAACAGACCTTCCAGCGGATTGGCGTTGAACTTGGTGACGGCGATAACCGCGATCAGGTGCACGATGAGCCAGGCGGCATGCCAGGCGCTGCTGTGGGAAGAAGGCTTGCCGTGATGCGGGTCGCCGTCGTCGTCTTCATGCTCGTACACGAACAGGCTCTGGTGGGTTTTGGTCTGGATCACCAGGAACACGCCATACATGGCGGCGGAGATCAGCGCTACCAACAGCGCTTGCCCGGTGCTGAAGTTGCCGCCCGGCAGCGCGCTCGGGAATACCAGCACAATCACCGCCAGCGGGAAAATCGCCATCAGGTACTGTTTGATGCCGCCCAGATTGACGTACTGGGTGGCGAATTTGCGCCCGCCGAGCAGCAGCGCGAAGCCGACCAGGCCGGCGGAAACGATCATGATGATGGAGTACAGCGTGTCGCGCATCAGCGCCGGCGCGGCGTCGCCGGTGGCCATCAGTGCCGAGATCAGGCTGACCTCGAGGATCACCACCGACAGGCTGAGGATCAGCGAGCCGTAGGGTTCGCCCAACCGGTGAGCCAGCACGTCGGCGTGACGTACCACGCTGAAGGCGCTGCTGAGGATCCCCACCAGCGCGAGAATATTGATGCCGACGATCAGCGGAAAGTTAGCGGTGCTGCTCCACAGATTCAACACCACCAGCGCGGCGATGGGAAAGATCAGCGAGTATTCGGTGTGGCGAGATTTGGTGGATCGGCCAGGATCGTGTTGCGACTTCATGAGGGTGGCACTCCTTCTCAAACAGCGTAGCCCGTCGGCGCCGGTCGCCGTGGCACGGCAACTCTGCGTTTCCAGTAGGTATTTTATATTAGGATACACCCGCGGCGCCGGTGTGATGTTGTTTTTATCTGAGAAAGCAATTGCTTGCTTTATGTGATCAGGGTAGCAAAAAAACCGCACGGGGTGCGGTTTTATTTACTTACTTTTACGCAGTAACGCCAATTTTTAACGTTAGATTTGAGAAAAGTTGTGTTTACTCATTTACCGCTTGGTTAATAAAGGAAAATGAGACCGTCAGTCATCAATATTATCCATGATTTCATGCCGTTTATTGTGGTAACCCTCTTCATTTAGCCCCTCACGCCAGTAAGGTACGGCATAAAGACGATTGCGATCGCATTGGCGTTCACGGCGCAGGTAGCGGCGCAACCCCACCACCAGGCGATCTTCACCGGCGAGCCAGAAGTGCGCTTCGCCCTGCGGCAGGGACTGTGCGCGGAACTGAGCGATCAGTTCGTCGGTTTTCTCCGTGCCGCCGACGATCCAATTGACTTCAACATCAGCGGGTTTTTTCAGGTCAATCATGTCAGCGGTGCTGTCGACGCGGACGAAAGCGCGCCCGGCGCTGTGCGGCGGCAGGTTTTCCAGCAGCGCGGCCAGCGCAGGCAGCGAGGAAGGATCGCCCGCCAGGCAGTAGAAATCGGCCGCCGGCAGCATCGGTTTGGGGCCGCCCGGGTTGCTGATGCCGATTTTATCGCCGATTTTCGCCTGGCGCGCAAAGTCGACCGCTGGGCCTCGGTGATCGTGAATCGCAAATTCGATGTCCACTTCCGCCTGTTCCGGGCGCACGGCGCGAATAGAATAGGTGCGCACGATCGGGCGCACGGCGTCCGCGGCCCAGCGCGGGCCGTTTTCGGTCAGCGTCGGCAGATCCGGCTGAGTTTGGTCGGCGAGCGGCAAAAAGACTTTGATGTGCGCAGCGGCGGCGTTGGCCGGGTAGTAGCGCAGATCGGGCGCGGTAAAGGTGATGCGGCGCAGGTGCGGCGTAATGTCCTGCACGGCGCTGACGGCGATCAGGTAGGGGGCGCGTGAGCGAGGGGCTTCGGTAGTCACGGGGATCTCCTTATAGTTCGTTTGGCGGTGAGTATACCATGCCGTTTGATAATGAGAATTGTTTGCTCATTGAGGCGCAACTGCGTGTGAGCTAGGCTTAAGGTTCACGCAATACGCACGGGAGGACGTGATGCCATACCAAGACACGAACGACTTGCCGGACAATGTGAAGCATGTGCTGCCGGCCCATGCGCAGGCGATTTATAAAGAAGCGTTCAACAGCGCCTGGCAACAATATCGGGATCCTGAAGATCGACGCGGTGACGCCGGCCGGGAAGAGACGGCGCACAAGGTGGCCTGGGCAGCGGTCAAACAAAGCTATCGCAAGGGTGACGATGAGCGCTGGCACAAAAAGTAACGCCTTTCATGCCCGGTAAAAATCGCGCAGACGTTATGCTGACCTCGGCAATTAATATTATTGCTGCTCAGTACAAATACTTTTCCACGTTAACGCCGCTTTGCAACTTGATTGCGCGGCGGGAAAAGAATATGGTCATTATTAATCGGAGCGGTTATTGAATTAATAAAATTCCGCACTAAAAAATAAAATTGCAAAGGTTCAGTAGTGGCGAGGGAGGACGAGAAATCGTATTCCCGGGAGGTTGTAACAGTGTTAACGCGAGATTTTCTGCAAAAAGCGGATTGCAAAACCGCCTTTGGCGCTATTGAGGAGTCGCTGTTGCTGACGCCTGAACAGCGCGCAGCCTCGTTGGCGTGCACATTATCGCGCCGGCCGGATCACAGCCCGGTATGGGTATTCGGTTACGGTTCGCTGATGTGGAATCCGGTTTTCGAATCGGAAGAAGTGCGGCCAGCCATACTGCAGGGCTGGCATCGGGCGTTCTGCATGCGTTTGACCGCCGGGCGCGGCACGCTTCATCAGCCGGGGCGCATGCTGGCGCTGAAAGAGGGCGGCCAGACCACCGGATTGGCGTTTCGTCTGCCGGAGAGCAAGCTGCGCGAAGAGCTGGAGCTGCTGTGGAAGCGCGAGATGATCACCGATTGCTACGTGCCGACCTGGTGTGAGCTGCAGCTGGAGGGCGATGAGGCCGTCACGGCGCTGGTGTTCGTGATGAACCCGCAGCATCCGCTGTTTGAAGCAGACACCAGCCACCAGGTGATCGCGCCATTGATCGC
The DNA here is from genome assembly GCF_040280225.1 of Serratia sp. SM04. Taxonomy (NCBI): domain Bacteria; kingdom Pseudomonadati; phylum Pseudomonadota; class Gammaproteobacteria; order Enterobacterales; family Yersiniaceae; genus Serratia; species Serratia sp. SM04. Next base: position 1,059,844 of record NZ_JBEOQT010000021.1, read on the forward strand.
CAGCGCCAGCGGCCCGCTGGGCACCAACGCGCAATACCTGTTTGCGCTGGATAACGAGCTGAAGCACCACGGCATGCAGGATGATTGCATCGGCGATCTGGTGCGTTACGTGCAGCAATGGTTGCAGCAGAACCGCCCCGGCGCTTTCGGGGCCACGGCCTGAGGCGTTGGCGGGGCGGCAGACAGTAAAGGGCTCAGCGTGCGGAGCCCTTTTTCATATATCTAATACCTCTATTTAATAACTTTATTCTGCATGATTATTTAAGCCTGTCTCTTTGTGTGGTTATTTATCTCGTTATTTTTAAAGCCATTCATCATTTTCCTCCGTCTTCACACCCCGAGAGTCACGATAAATAATTCACTTAGTATTAAATTGCATAACTAAAGGCTATTTCTTATTTGTTCAGCCCCGCAGGACTCCGTATCAATATGGCAGACGCTACCGCAAGAAACAGGGAGACGGGGATGAACTTTCAACAATTAAAAATTATTCGCGAATCGGCGCGCTGCAACTACAACCTGACCGAGGTCGCCAATACCTTATTTACTTCGCAGTCCGGCGTCAGCCGGCATATTCGCGAGCTGGAAGAAGAGCTGGGCATCGAAATATTCATTCGCCGCGGCAAACGGCTGTTGGGCATGACCGAGCCCGGCAAAGAGCTGCTGGTGGTGGCGGAACGCATTCTCAACGACGCCAACAACATCCGTCGCCTGGCGGACGTCTTCAGCAGCAACGATTCGGGGCAGCTGCATATCGCGACGACGCACACCCAGGCGCGCTACAGCCTGCCGGGAGTAATCAAAGAGTTTCGCGCGCTTTATCCACGGGTGCGGGTGGTGCTCAATCAGGGCAGCCCCGAAGAGATCGTCTCGATGCTGGCCGCCGGCGAAGCCGATATCGGCATCGCCAGCGAGCGGCTGATGAGCGACGAGTCGCTGGCGGCGTTCCCGTACTACCGCTGGCATCACACCATTTTGGTGCCGGAAGGGCACGAATTGACGCGCCAGCCGCAGGTGACGCTGGAGATGCTCAGCACCTTGCCGCTGATCACTTACCGCCAGGGCATTACCGGGCGCGCGAAGCTGGATGCGGCGTTCAAAGCGGCGGGCCTGACGCCGGACATCGCGCTCAGCGCGCAGGATTCCGACGTAATTAAAACCTACGTCGAACTGGGATTGGGCGTGGGCGTGCTGGCGGACATGTCGTATGAAAAAGAGCGCGATCGCGGGTTGGTGAGCCTCAACGCCGAGCACCTGTTTGAACCCAATACGGTATGGCTGGGCCTCAAGCGCAGCCAGCTGCAGCGCAACTATGCCTGGCGCTTTATCCAACTGTGCAACCCGACGCTGTCGCTGACCGAAATCAAGGACAAGGTTTTCTCGTCGCAGCTGGATGCGGTGATTGACTACCAGATTTAATCGGACAGCTGGGCCCCGCCGGATTGCCACGGGGAAGGGGGATTAGTCGTCGGTACGTTCGATCAGGTGACGTTTACTTTTTCTGAACGGGCCGATGGCTTCCCATTCCGGGAGTTCTTCAGGCGGACGTGGGTTGGCCATCTCCCAGCGATGGTGTTGGCGCAAAATCTCGATGGCGATGCGTTTTTGCTCTTGAATGGAGAGCGTAGGGTCGGTCAGATCCTTATTTTCCATTTTGGCTTCCTTTCTGCTCGTTATTTATACGCACCTTATCACATTTGGCCCCGTACTTTTCCAGCGATTGTATGTACTTTTTCAGTGCGTTGAAGCTGGTTTTACATGTCATGGTCCCGGGTATCACCTCAAAGCCGGCCTGACGAGTATACAGCGCCAACACGCGGTGATTGATTGCGTGGCTGATAAGTATGTCCGGCGGAGGCACCGGCGTCAGCCTCTGCTCTTGCAGGTTCAGGCCATACAGATACAGTACCTGCAAGCAGTTGCGCAGCATATTGCCTTTCAGTGGATGTTGCGCTTCACGCAGGGAGAAATTCTCCAACGCGACAAGTTCGATAACGTTCTCTGCCTGGAGATAACGGCACAGGCAAAAGCCGGCGCGGCTCAGCGGGCTGGCCATTTGCCGATAGACGAAAGCGAAACTCATCGGCGTTTGGGCATGATATTTAAAAAGAGAGCGCCAATTTAACGTATGCCCGTTTTTTCTGCCTTTTTGCCAGCGCCGGTCTTGTACCGTCAGACGAGTCATAAACAGATCCGACTCAAGCAGGACGCTGTTCATGTCTGCCAGCGTTTGCTCTATCGCTCTCTCATGCCGGTGTGAGACGCTATTTTCTGATGGATGGTTTTCCATTTGCCCGTTCCTTGGGTGACCGAACTGACGTTAATCACCCAATGAAACTGACTCAAACCCCGCCTTTCATCGCTGCGAACTGCGCCGCAAAGACAGTTATCCATTGCGGCCAGCTGCCGTGAGCGTGCGATCTGGCGTGCAATACTCTCCCTAATAATCAAAACCCCATCTATATACATAAAAAGAATATCTATAGTGATTTAAGTACCTTCAGCTGCCGATCGTGCTCGCATACACTCGCGAAATTATTATAAATTCCATCCGCTTGGAGAGTTTCAGATGAAAGCGCTCGTTCCTTCTTTGCTGTTTTTAGCCGTGGCGGCCAGCGTTAACGCGCAGGCGGCGACGCCGGCCAACACGCTGGTGATCGCGCAGTCTATCGATGACGTGGTCAGCTTTGACCCGGCCCAGGGATTTGAGTTAACCACGGTGCAGTCGTTCAACAGCCTGTATCAGCGTCTGATCCAGTCCGATCCGCACAACCCTATCGATCTCAAGCCAACCCTGGCCAGCAGCTGGCAGGCCGGAGCCGACAATCGCAGCCTGACTTTCAGCCTGCGCCCGGACGCCAGGTTCGCCAGCGGCAATCCGCTGCGGCCGGAAGACGTGATCTTCTCGCTTTCACGGGTGGTAAAACTCAATCTGGAGCCGTCGTTTATCCTGACGCAGCTGGGTTGGAACGCGAAGAACGTGGAGCAACACCTGAGCAAGGTGGATGACCACCAGGTAAAAATCAGCTGGAGTGAAAACGTCAGCCCGGCCTTCGTGCTCAGCCTGCTGTCGGCGCCGGTATCGTCGATCGTCGACGCCAAAGAGGCGCTGGCGCACCAGCAGGGCGACGATCTGGGGCACCAATGGTTGAACAGCCACTCCGCCGGCAGCGGCCCTTACAAAATCCGCACCTATGTGCCGCACGAGGTGGTGGTGCTGGACGCCAACCCAGGCTCGCCGGAAGGGGCGCCGACGCTGAAAACTATCCTGATCAAAAACGTGCCCGATCCGGCCGCGCGCCGTTTGCTGATCGAGCAGGGCGATGCCGATATCGCGCGCAACCTGGGGGCAGACCAGATGGCGGCTCTGAAGGGCAAGCCGGGCGTCAAACCGTTGGCCATTCCTTACGCCTCACTTTATTTCCTGCAGTTCAACGCCAAGGCGTCGCCGGCGCTCGGCAATCCGGCGTTCTGGGAGGCGGCGCGCTGGCTGTTCGATTACCAAGGCATCGCCGACGATCTGCTGAAAGGGCAGTTCCAGAGCCATCAGGCATTCCTGCCGGACGGTTATCTGGGTGCGCTCAAGGATCAGCCGTACAGCTTCAATCCACAGAAAGCCAAAGAAATACTGGCCAAAGCGGGGCTCAGCAACGTCAGTTTCCGTCTGGACGTCAACAACCAGCCGCCGTACCTGGATATCGCCCAGGCGCTGCAGGCCAGTTTTGCCCAGGGCGGCGTGAAGGTGGAACTGGTGCCGGGCATCAGCTCGCAGGTCTCCACCAAGGTGAAAACGCTTAACTACGATGCGACGCTGACTTCCTGGGGGCCGGATTATTTCGACCCTAACACCAACGCCGCAGCCTTCGCCTACAACCCGGAAGACGGCAGCAAGACGCTGGCCTGGCGCGCCAACTGGCAGATCCCGGCGCTGAGCAAGCTGACGCTGGCCGCCACCGCGGAAAACGACACCGCCAAACGGGTGGCCGACTACCAGCAACTGCAAAAACAGGTGCAGCAAAGCTCGCCGTTCGTCATCGGCCTGCAGGCGCGCAGCCTGATTGCGGTGCGTGACAACCTCAAGGGCTATGTGCAGGGCATCAACCCTGACATGGTGTTCTACAGCAAGGTCAGCAAGTAATGGCCGCTGAACTGTCCGCCTCCACCGGGGCGGCCCGGCGGTATTGGCGCTGGGGCGGGCGGCTGCTCGGCGGCGCGCTGTCGCTGGCGTTGACGTTGCTTGGCCTGCTGCTGTTCACCTTCATGCTGTCGCACCTGGCGCCGATCGATCCGGCGCTGCAGGTGGCGGGCGATCATGCCAGCGAAGCCACCTACGCACAGGTGCGGCATGAGTTGGGGTTGGATCAGCCGTTGCCGGTGCAGTTTTGGCGTTATCTGGTGCACCTGGCGCACGGCGATTTGGGTATTTCGCGCATCACCGCCCAGCCGGTGTTGAGCGATTTGCTGCGTACCTTCCCGGCGACGGTGGAGCTGGCCACCTGCGCCATTATCCTCGGCGCCCTCGGCGGCATTACGCTGGCGTTTCTGGCGGTGCTCAAACCGGGCAGCTGGCTGGATAACGCGGCGCGTTTGCTTTCGCTGATCGGTTATTCGGTGCCGATTTTCTGGCTGAGCCTGCTCGGGCTGCTGCTGTTCTACGCCACGCTGCACTGGTCGGCGGGGCCGGGGCGGCTGGACGACATCTACCTGTACAGCATGGAGCCGCGTAGCGGTTTCGTGTTGATCGACAGCTGGCTGTCCGGCGATCGCGACATGTTCTACAACGCCATCGGCCACCTGTGGTTGCCGGTAGTGGCGTTGGCGCTGTTGTCGATGGCGGGCATTACTCGGTTGCTGCGGGCGGCGATGCTGGAAGAGTGCAACAAGGAATACGTGACGCTGGCGCGTTCCAAGGGGGCCGGGCGCCTGCGCATTCTGCTGCGCCATGTGTTTCCCAACGTGCTGGGCACGCTGATCACCGTACTGTCTCTCTCTTACGCCAGCCTGCTGGAGGGGGCGGTATTGACCGAAACGGTGTTCGCCTGGCCCGGCGTCGGGCGTTACCTGACCTCGGCGCTGTTTGCCGCCGATACGCCGGCGATCCTCGGTGCCACGCTGCTGATCGGCACCTGTTTCGTGCTGTTGAATGCGCTGGCCGACGCCTTGACCTATTTAGTGGATCCGCGAACCCGATGAGCCAATATCTCTCTGAACACGAACCGCAAAGCGAGCCGGCCGTCGGTTACCGCCGTGGCCGGCGCCTGACCACGCTGACGCTGGGCACGGCGCTGGTGGCGATTCTGATCGTCACCGCGCTGCTGGCCCCGTGGCTGGCGCCTTTCGATCCCAATCTGCAGCATATCGAGCTGCGGTTACTGCCGCCTTCCGCCGCACATTGGCTGGGCACCGACGGCTTTGGCCGCGACTTGCTCTCCCGCGTGATTTACGGCGCGCGGCCGACGCTGATTCTGGTGTCGCTGATTCTGGTGTTGACCATTCCCATCGGCCTGCTGGTCGGCATTGGCGCCGGTTATCTCGGCGGCTGGGTAGAGCGCATTTTGATGCGCCTGACCGACATTTTTCTGTCGCTGCCGAGCTTGGTGATCGCGCTGGCGTTCGTGGCGGTCATGGGGCCGGGGCTGATGAACGGCGCGCTGGCGCTGGCATTGACCAGCTGGCCGGCCTTTGCCCGCCAGGCGCGGGCCGAAACCCTGGCGCTGCGCCGCAGCGATTACCTGGCGGCGGCGCGCATGCAGGGCATCAACGGGCTGCGGCTGATGGTCGGCCATATTTTGCCTTTATGCCTGCCGAGCGCGGTGGTGCGCGCAGCGCTCAGCCTGGGCGGCATCATCCTGTCCGCCGCCGGTCTGGGGTTCCTCGGCATGGGCGTCGCGCCGCCGACCGCCGAATGGGGCTCGATGGTGGCCGAAGGCAGTAAAGTGATTTTCGACCAATGGTGGGTCGCCGCCGCGCCGGGCGGGGCGATCCTGTTCGCCAGCCTGGCGTTTAACCTGCTGGGCGATGGCCTGCGCGACAAAATGGATCCTCGTCATGGACACTGATAACACCTTATTGACCGTCGAGCGGTTGGCGATCGGCGTGCCGGGGCCACAGCCGGTGACGTTGGTGAAGCATATTTCGTTCAGCATGGGGCGGGAGCGGCTGGCGCTGGTCGGTGAGTCCGGCTCCGGCAAATCGTTGACCGCGCGTGCGCTGATGGGGCTATTGCCGCCGCCGTTGCAGCTGCAGGCGCAGCGCCTGACGCTGGGCGATGAAGACTTGACGCGCCTGAGCGAGCGCCAGTGGAGCAGGCTGCGCGGCGACCGGGTGGCGATGGTGATGCAAGATCCCAAGCATGCACTGAATCCCAATCAGCCGATCGGCCGTCAGGTGGAGGAGCCGCTGGTGCTGCATGCGAAGCTGAGCCGCGCCGAGCGGCGTGAAAAAGTGCTGGAAATGCTGGCGGCGGTGGGCTTGCCCGATCCGGCTGCGCTGTGCCGCCGCTATCCGCATCAGCTCTCTGGCGGCATGGGGCAGCGGGTGATGCTGGCCATTGCGTTGATCAACGATCCACAGCTGTTGATTGCCGACGAACCGACTTCGGCGCTGGATCACCAGATGCGCGATCAGGTGCTGCAGCTAATAGAAAACCTGGTGGCGCAACGCAATATGGGGCTGATCCTGATCAGCCACGATTTGCAGCAGGTGGCGCACCACTGCGAGCGGGTGCTGGTGATGTACAAAGGCGAGCTGTTGGATCAGCTGCCGGCAGCAGAGCTGGCGGAGGCCACGCATCCTTATACTCGCACGCTGTGGGCGTGTCGGCCGAGCCGCGAGACGCGCGGCAAACCGCTGCCGGTGCTGGATCGCGCGCTGTTGGAGACGTTGAAATGAGCGTGATTGCACTGGAGAACCTGAGCGTCAGTCACCGCCAAGGCTACGAACTGCGCACCGTGGTGCATGAGGTTAACCTGTGCATCGAGCCGGGCGAGTGTTTCGGGCTGGTGGGGCCTTCCGGCTGCGGCAAGTCCTCGTTGCTGTGGGTGCTGGCCGGGCTGAATGGCAGCTGGCAGGGCGGCTTTGAGTTGCTGGGGCGGCGCCTGCAGCCGGGCCAGGCGTTTACCGGCGAACTGCGGCGCGAGGTGCAGATGGTGTTTCAGGATCCCTATGCTTCGCTACACCCCAAGCACCGGCTTTTGCGTACGCTGTCGGAGCCGCTCAAACTGCTGCAGGAAAGCGACATTGAACGTAAAATCAGCGCGGGCTTTCGCCAGGTGGGGTTGGATCCGCGCCTGCTGGAGCGCTACCCGCATCAGCTGTCGGGCGGCCAGCGTCAGCGTGTGGCGATCGTGCGCGCATTGTTGCTGCGGCCGAAGCTGCTGTTGCTGGATGAGCCGACCTCGGCGTTGGACATGTCGGTGCAGGCGGAGATCCTCAACCTGCTCAACGAGCTGAAACAGGCGGGCGATCTGACGATGGTGCTGGTCAGCCACGATGCGGACGTGATTGACCACATGTGCGATCGTTCGGTGGCGATGGCGCACGGCCGCATCATCGTTTGACCCTATGCCCGCCAACGCGGCGGGCATATCCATCCTGGTAATAAATAAAGCAATTTATCGTCGTTCTTCCGTTAATTCTTACCCCCTACACTCGAAAAACAGCGCAACCGCGTGATAGTGGAGAGTGTATCGATGAAACGGTTAATCCCAACCTTATTGTATGGCGCGCTGGCGGCCGCGTTAGGTGCGCAGGCCGCCACCCCGCAGGACACCTTGGTGGTGGTCAGTTCGCTGGAGGGCATTATCAGCCTCGATCCGGCGGAGAGTTTTGAAACCGTCAGCTCGGCCAATCTGGTCAACCTCTATCAGCGCCTGGTGGCGCCGGATCGCGGTGCGCCGCAAACGCTGGCGCCGGACGCCGCCGCCAGTTGGCAAGCGGGCGCCGATGGCCACAGCCTGATCTTTACCCTGAAACCGCAGCAGCGCTTCGCTTCCGGCAATCCCCTGCGGCCCGAAGACGTGATTTTCTCGCTGGTTCGCGCGGTGAAGCTGAACAAGGCGCCGTCGTTTATTCTCGGTGAGTTTGGCTGGACGCCGGATAACGTTGAGCAGCAGCTGAAGAAGGTGGGGGATAACCAGGTGCAACTCAGTTGGCCCGCCAACATCGGCAGCGAGTTGGCGTTGCGGCTGCTGACGGCGAATGTGGCCTCGATCGTGGATGAAAAGCTGCTGAACGAGCACGCGCAGCAGGGGGATTACGGCAATGCCTGGCTGCGCGGCCATTCCGCCGGCGGCGGCCCGTATCGGGTGAACAACTATGTGCCGCACGAAGCGCTGCTGTTTGGCCGCAACGACTATGCGCCGTCGCCGGCCCGGCTGAAAACGGTGTTGTTCAAGAACGTCAGCGACGCCGGCACCCGCCGTTTGCTGTTGCTGAAAGGAGATGCCGACGTGGCCTACGATCTGGGCGCCGACCAGTTCGACTCGCTGCGCAACGCGTCTGGCGTGCGCATCGAGCAGGCCGATGCGCCCCGGGTCTATTACTTGGGTTTCAACACCGGCAGCAAAGACAACCCGGCGCTGGGCAATCCGGCGCTGTGGCGGGCGGCGCGCTGGCTGGTGGATTATCAAAGCATCGCCGAGCAACTGCTGAAAGGGCAATATCGCGTGCATCAGGCCTTCTTGCCGCAGGGATTGGACGGGGCGCTCGACGATCGGCCGTTTACGCTCGACGTGGGTAAAGCCAAACAGATCCTGCGCGATGCCGGTATTGCCGAAGGTACGCGCCTCGATCTTATCGTCATCAATCAGCCGCCGTACACTGACATCGCGCAGGCGCTGCAGGCCAGCTTTGCGCAGGCCGGGCTGCGGCTGGATATCCATCCGGTGGTGGAGAGCGACCTGTGGGGCAAAATGCGCGGCCGCGATTTTCAGGCGATCTTCACCTACTGGGGCGCCGACTACCTGGATCCGAACACCAACGCCAGCGCCTTTGCCTACAACGTGCCCGGTGGGCCGAAAACCCTGGCCTGGCGCACCCAGTGGGGCATTCCCGCCATCAGCGCGGAAACGCGTGCCGCGGCCGCAGAGGGCAACAGCGCCGCGCGCCGCGCACGTTATGCCGCGCTGCAACGGGAACTGCAGGCCAGCTCGCCCTATGTAGTGGCGCTGCAGGGGCAAACGCTGGTGGCATTGCGCGACAACGTCAAAGGTGCCCGGTTGGATATCGCCAACAGCATGCTGTATCTGGATCGGGTCAACAAGTAGCGCCAAAGCAGCGCGCCTGGCCGAGCTTTCTGTCGCACCAAAGGTCGCCCGTGCGTGAAATCGCTTGCTGCTGCAACCTGGAATCGTGAGAGGTTTTGTCAGGATGAAATAAAATGAAATTTCATAACGTGCTCACATGGCGCTGATAAATTGGCGCTGAAAGGCGGCGTTGTTTACGTCTTTCACCGCGGTTGTCCGCAATGAGGCGGACACATCACCTCAGGAGATATTATGGACAATAACGGAAACGCTTCAGTGGAGCGCGCGGCAACCTTGCTCGCCGCCGGTGAGGTTGTGACGCCGGAACAGTTTTTATGGTTTCCAGCCACTGGCCAATCTGGCAACGGCCAGCACGGCAGAAGTGGCCGGATTGCTCAATCGGCTGATCGAGACGCTGAAGAACTCACCGAACAACGCCGGCGCGTTCTGGCCGGCGTTCATCAAGAGCAACAGCCAGCCGGCGGCCGCCAAGGCGATGCCGAAAGGTTGCGGCGTTCGCCAGGCGCGACGGTTGCGCAGGCCGCGCGCCAAGGCCATGCCTAATCCGAACATTGCCGCCAGGCAGACCAGCAGCGGCAGCATCGTCCAACCGAGCCAGGCGCCCAGCGCCGCCAGCAGTTTGAAGTCGCCTTGGCCGATGCCGTTACGCCGCCGCAGCTGTCGATAAAGCGCGTTGAGCAGCCACAACGCCCCGTAGCCGGCGGCGGCGCCGATAACCGCATCGTCCAGCGGCGCCCAGCGAGCGTCGAGATTGCACAACAGCCCGCCCCACAGCAGCGGCTGGGTCAGCCGGTCCGGCAGCCAGCGGTGGCGCCAGTCCAGCCAGGCCAGGGCGATCAGCAGCGCCGCGGCCGGCGGTAACCACAGCCGGTGTGCTGCCGGCGGGTCGAAAGGCAGCGTCGCCAACGCCACACCCAAGGCCGTCAGCAGCAGGCTGCGGCGGCGCAATCTCGGCGGGCTGGCGCGCACGGCCGCCGTTCGCTCCAGCCGGGTGATGAGCGCGAAGGCGACCATTCCTGCCGACAGCAGCGCGGTAAAAAACAGTGCGTGCCACAGTGAGAAAAGAAACATCAAGGCTCCGTCAGTCGTGAAACAGATGTTTAAAATAACGGCAAAATGCGTATTTCATCGGAGTGAAATGCGGTGGATTGTGAGAAATGCGCAGTCGTGCGCATTGCCACTTTAGGTATTGCAGAGTGATACAATGCCATGCGCGGTGGCGCGCAGTAGTGGGTTGCTGCGCTTTTTATCGGCAAAATCGGCGCTAAAAGGGTGTGAATTCACCTGGCGGCCGGAATGGAGCGGCCAATGGCGTAAGTGACGGCGTCACTGAGAGGTGATTGGGGTTTATCCTATTGTTTCTGCTCGTCAAGCCGTTAGGCTTTAAGGGAGAGGCGCCCCGACAGGCCGGGACGTAAGGTTTTTCAGATCTGCCGCGGGAAAGGCGGCAGCAAAGCAGTGGGTTGGCATGCTCCAGGAGGGAGGGAGGCCAACGGTGTCATGAAAGACGAAATTCAGGCAGGACTCATCAAAATCAAAAAACGACTCTGGCGCCGCCGCCGGGCGGCCTGGCTGGCCGGGCCGCTGGTGTGGCTGGCCGGCGCGGCGCCCGTGTGCGCCGAATCCCCGCCGGCGCCGGACGCCGTTATTTCTTCCGAACGGCAAGCCGCGGATCCGGCCGAGAGTTTGCCGGAGCTGGGCGGTGCGCCCGACGATGCCGCGCGCGAGAAGCAGTGGGCCGAGATGGCCAAGCAGTTTGGCGAAAAAGATCTGAATAACGTTTCCCGTCAGCAGATGCGCAGCCGCGCCGAGGATTACCTGCTCGGCCAGGCGGCCGACACGCTGCAGCAACAGGCGCAGGAGCTGTTGTCACCGCTGGGCACCGCCCGGCTATCGCTGAAGATGACCGGTGAGGGGGACTTTACCGGCAGCAACGGGCAGTTATTCAGCCCGCTGTACGACGTCGACGGATTGCTGACCTACAGCCAGATCGGCTGGCTGCAGCAAAGCGCCGGGGCGCTCGGCAATTTTGCGCTGGGGCAGCGCTGGATCGTCGGCGACTGGCTGCTGGGTTACAACACGGCGCTCGACAGCGATTTCGCCCGGCAGCGCAATCGCGGCAGCGTCGGCGCGGAAGCCTGGGGAGACTACCTGCGTTTCTCCACCAACTATTACTACCCGCTGTCGGCGCTGGCGCAACAGCCCGGCGATGGCGTGTTTTTCAGCCGTCCGGCGCGCGGTTACGACATCACGACGCAAGGCTATCTGCCGTTTTATCGCCAGATCGGCGGTTCGCTCAGCTATGAGCAGTATCTGGGCGATAATGTCGATCTGTTTGGCAGCGGCAAAAAACAAAACGATCCGCGCGCGATGCAGCTGGGGCTCAATTACACGCCGGTACCGCTGGTGACGATGAAGGCGCTGCATAAGATTGGCGCGGGCGGGCAGAGCCAGGATCAGGTCGAACTGGCGCTGAGTTATCGGCTCGGGGTGCCGCTGGCGAAGCAGATTTCGCCGGAGTATGTGGCGCAGGCCAAGTCGCTGCGCGGCAGCCGCTACGATCCCATCGAACGCAAGAACGTGCCGGTGCTGGAATTCCGCCAGCGCAAAACGCTGCAGGTGTTCCTGGCCACGCCGCCGTGGAGCCTGCAGGCAGGGGAAACCGTGCCGCTGGTGCTGGAAATCAAGGCGTTGAACGGCATCGCTCACGTCAGTTGGCAGGGGGATACGCAGGCGCTGAGCCTGACGCCGCCGCATAACGCCAACGATCCGCAGGGCTGGACGGCGATCGTGCCGCCGTGGGACGACGCGCCGGGCGCCGCCAACAGCTACCGGCTGTCGGTCACGCTGGAGGACGAAAAGCAGCAGCGCGTGACCTCCAACTGGATAGAGCTGAAAGTGGCGCCGCCGCTGACGGCGACCGCCGGTGATGATGCGAGCCTGCTGCCGATCAAAACCCTGACGCCGCCGCCGATCCCGGCGCAAACCGGGCCGCTGTACGGCGGCGATTAACCGTTTTTACCCTGCAGCACCCACACCGCGGCCTCGACGCGGGATTTTAGCTTCATCTTTTTCAGCAGGTGTTTGACGTGCACCTTGACGGTGCTCTCGGTGATGGTCAGGCGGCGGGCGATCAGCTTGTTCGGCAGCCCCTGGGCGATCAGCTTCAGGATATCCCGCTCGCGCGGCGTCAATTGCTGAATATCGCGATCGGCGCTGGGGCGGTTTTCCCGCAGGCTGGCGGCGAGGATCGGCGTCAGCGTTTCGCTCAGCACCATCTGCCCGGCCGCCGCCTGATGCAGCGCCTTCAGCAGATCCTCCGGCTCCATATCTTTCAACAGATAGCCGTCGGCGCCGCGTTTGAGCGCGCTGACGACGTCGTCTTCATGGTTGGACACGCTGAACACCACGACGCGCCCCGAGAGGTCGGTCTGTCGCAGGCGATCCAGCGTTTCCAGCCCGTTGATGCCGGGCATGTTCAGGTCGAGCAGGATCAGATCCGGATCGTGCTGCTCCGCCAGCGTGACCCCTTGTTCACCGTTACTGGCTTCGGCGATGACCTGCAGGCGGGCGTCCATGCCAATCAGCTGTTTTACGCCGTTGCGCAGCATCGGGTGGTCGTCTATCAGTAAGATTGTGGCGGCGGTTTCTGTCGTCATGGTGTCTCCGTTAGTCGATGGCGTGGTTATCCGGCGTGAAGCTGACCCGCACCTCGGTGCCGCCGCCGCTGCGCGGTAAAATATCGCAGCGGCCATGCAGGCTCTTGGCGCGATCGCGCATGATGATCAAGCCGTAATGGTCGGGGCGAGACGTCTCGGCCGGCAGGCCGCGTCCGTTGTCGCATACGCTCAGGGTCACTTCGCCCCGCTTGTTGATGACCTGAATGCTCACCTCGCTGGCGGCGGCATGCTTAAGGATGTTGCTGAGCGCCTCGCGGGCGATCTGCAGCAGGTGAATGGCCTGGTAAGCCGGCACCGTGCGTGGCCCCAGTTGGTAATCGAGGCTGATGGTCAGGCCCAGTTTGGGATTGAACTCCGCCACCGTCGATTGCAGCGCCGCCAGCAGGCCCGGTTCGGTCAATTGCAGGCGGAAGGTGGTCAGCAGCTCGCGCAGCTGGCGATAGGCGCCGTTCAGCTCTTCGCGCATCTGCTGCACCAGCGCCTGGCTGGCGGAAGAGAGCGTTTCGCCCTGCATCTGCAGGCAGGCGATTTGCATTTTCAGGCAGGAAAGCGATTGGGCGATGGAGTCGTGCAGCTCGCGGGCGATCGCCGCCCGTTCTTCCATCAGCATCAGCTGCTGCTGATGGTCGACCTGACGCTCGATGGCCAGCACGCTGGTCAGCTGCTCCACCAAGGTGTTGATCAGCTGGCGGTGCTCATCGTTCAGCGGCTGTTGCGGCGCATGCTGCGCCACGATCACGCCGTAGTCGCCGAGCTTGTCGCTCAGGCTCCAGCTCAGCGACGGATTGTCGGGATGCTGGCGGTCGCTGTCGTTCAGGCAGGCGCTGCACACCGGGTTATGGCAATGCTCCGGCCGCAGCGGCTGGTTGCCGCTCAGCTGCAGCAGCGGTTCCCGGCTGTCGTTTTCATACAGTCGCACCTGAATGGCGCGCAGCGGCGTCAGGGTTTGCAGCTGGTTGAGCAGCGGCGTCAGGCGGCTGCACAGCGGCTCGCTGGCGTGCAGCAGGCGGCTGGCGCGATAAAGGAAGCTCAGCACCTGATTCTTTTGCTGCAGGTCCGCGGTCTTCTCGGCCACGCGCTGCTCCAGCCCGCTGTAGGTGGCCGACAGTTCGTCGGACATGGTGTTCAACGCGCCGCCGAGCGACGCCATTTCATCCTGGTGGCCGCGCTGCGCGAAGCGGCGGCTAAAATCGCCGCGGCCCACCGCCAACGCCATTTCCACCAGCTGTCGCCACGGATGCAGCAATCGGCGGCGCAGGTAGCAGGTGGTGCCGATCAGCAGCAGCAGGGTCAGCGCGATGAAGCCGGCCTGCACCAGCGTCACCATCAGCAGGCGGCGCTCGGTTTGCCTGTCGATATCCGACACCAGCTTATCCAGCAGCTGCACGAAGTGCGCCACCTGCGGCGCGGCGTCGGCCGGGCGCTGCGCGCTGCGCAGGCGTGGTTGCAGGGTCTGTTGCCAGTAGTCGCGCAAGGCGTCGAAAGGTTGCGTCAACCCTTCCTGCTCCACCGAGCGCTGCAGGTCGGGGCTGTTTTCGTCGCGCTCCAGTTCGTGAATCAACGCTTCATGCCGTTCATCCAGCGGCACCTGCGCCAGCAGACGGTAGCTTTGCATACGCAGTGAGCCGGCCTTGTTGATGGCGTGCGCATTGCCCTGAATGCTTTGCGACATCCAGGCGGAAATCCCCATGCCGGCCACGCCCAGAATGCCCGACAGCAACATCAGCAGGGCGACCTGATTCACGATCGAAAGCGGGGCCAACAGGCGTTTCATAAGCGTGGGTTCCTGGCATTTGGCGCCGCTGAAACTCAGGGGGAGAGGCGGCGACGGGGTAAACAAGTAACGATTCAGCCGTATTTTTGATTATCCCTGAGCATAACCCCATACCTCGAATGAAGTACCCATTAGTTTCCGGCGGGACGGTGAAGCGGTGAGAGTAGCGGCGTGATTTTTCCTAATTCGTTGATTTAAATTGATTTAATTTTTATTCGGGGCGTACCCCTAAGGGGATGAAGGCGCTATTTATGCCGCCAACTACTTGCATTCGGGTTGATATACATCAACTTTGCCGCCGGGGCCGCCCCCTAGGGTGTGCAGAATGATCCCCCGTGTCTGAGGTTTTTATGTCGCAACTTGCAACGCCTTCATCAAAGAAAACCGGTGCGCTGATTCAGGACTGGCGTCCTGAAGACAGCGCCTTTTGGCAGCAGCGTGGCCATCGCATCGCCACCCGCAACCTGTGGATTTCCATTCCCTGCCTGCTGCTGGCCTTCTGCGTCTGGATGCTGTTCAGCGCCGTCGCGGTCAACCTGAACAAGGTGGGCTTCAACTTCACCACCGACCAACTGTTCCTCCTGACGGCGCTGCCGTCGGTGTCGGGCGCTATTTTACGCGTGCCGTATTCATTCGTGATCCCGCTGTTTGGCGGCCGTCGCTGGACCGCCATCAGCACCTGCTTCCTGCTGGTGCCGTGCTTGTGGCTGGGGTTCGCGGTGCAAGACAGCAGCACGCCGTACAGCGTGTTCGTCATCATTTCCCTGCTGTGCGGCTTCGCCGGCGCCAACTTTGCCTCCAGCATGGCCAACATCAGCTTCTTCTTCCCGAAAGCGCGCCAGGGCGGCGCGTTAGGGCTCAACGGCGGGTTGGGAAATCTGGGCGTCAGCGTCATGCAGCTGGTCGCGCCGCTGGCGATTTCTTTCAGCCTGTTCGGCCTGTTTGGCGGCACGGCGCAAAATCAGGCGGAGGGGGGGCAGCTGTGGCTGGAAAACGCCGCCTGGGTCTGGGTGCCTTTCCTGCTGGTTGCCACCCTGGCGGCTTGGTTCGGCATGAACGATCTGGCGGCGGCCAAGGCCTCGCTGCGCCAGCAACTGCCGGTGCTCAAGCGTGGGCATTTGTGGATGCTGAGTTTGCTGTATCTTGCGACCTTCGGTTCTTTCATCGGTTTCTCCGCCGGTTTCGCGATGCTGTCGAAGACGCAATTCCCGGACATCGTGATCCTGCATTACGCATTCTTCGGGCCGTTCCTCGGTGCGCTGGCGCGGCCGGTCGGCGGCGCGCTGTCTGACCGTTTCGGCGGCGTGCGGGTGACGCTGATCAACTTTGTGGTGATGGCCGTGTTCGCCGCGCTGCTGTTCCTGACCTTGCCGACGGCGGGTGAGGGCGGTTCGTTCATCGCCTTCTACGGCATCTTTATGGTGCTGTTCCTCACTGCGGGGCTGGGCAGCGGGTCGACTTTCCAAATGATCGCCGTCATTTTCCGTAAAATCACTGTCGATCGCGTGAAAGCGGCCGGCGGCAGCGACGAGAGCGCGCAGCGTGAAGCGGTGACGGACTCCGCCGCCGCATTGGGCTTTATCTCGGCGATCGGGGCCGCCGGCGGCTTCTTCATTCCCCAGGCATTCGGCACCTCGCTGGCGTTGACCGGTTCGCCGGCGGGGGCAATGAAAGTATTCCTGGTGTTCTATATCTTGTGCGTGGTGATCACCTGGGCGGTGTATGGCCGCAAGAAAAAAGCCTGAGTATCAAACGTCTTTCTCAATCCCTCCCGGCAGGGGAGGGATATTTCGCTCATTCCGAGTCATCTCTCCTCGCCTCCTCAGTGAAATTTTCTGTCTTTAGGTAAAATTCTCATCTCCGCTTGCCGTTTTTTTCTTTTTTTATAGCACTATCTCTCAATGTGGGAATATTTTCGCCAAAACGGATTATATTATTTGTACGTTTTTTCCGTTTTATTGAGAGTATTCTTACATTAAGGCGTTAATATCTTTCCGCAGATTAAATGAAATTTCCGGGACGGTAAGGCATAATTAGTGCGATTGTTATAAAATCAGTAATAGGATTTTGTCATAGATGCTGCACGCACTGAGTGGAATGTGTAACGGGGTTAAATCAGATAACTCTCATTCTGTTTTTTCCGGCTTTTTGTAGTCTATCTGACAATCAGATTAGGTGGAAAAACACAATGAATTCACGGATAAGAATGAAATTTCACAATTTTATTCGATTAACAATCTAACAACACCGTTAGTTTTTCCTTTTTAAATCAATGAGGTGACCATTTGAATTTTACGGTAGCCATGAAAGAAATCCATGTTGCCAGCAGGGAAAAAGAGTCATTTGGGTAAACGGAACATCCTTAATAAGGCCTAATGTAAAAAATGAAATCAGAAAATTTTTATAAAGGCCAATATCCGATGAATGCAACCTGTTGAGTTTACATTTAATTTCTTGACATTTTTTGATATTTCTATACAAAGTGTGCAGGACAGGCACGCTAAGGAAATTAAAAGTGAATCTTGATAAAAGAATAAAGATTAGGAATCTCGATGTTCTGACTCCTGCCGGGGAGAAATTTCGTCTGCGTTGGAAGGAGTATCAAATTCTTTCGCTGCTTGTCGCCAGATCGCCAGAGCTGGTTACCCGAACGGAAATTATAGAAAATATCTGGAAAGGAACTTACTGCTCAGATTCAACGATAAATCAAACAATTAAATCTATTCGCCAAAAAATTAGCGACACGGAACATACGCTTATCAGAACCATTCCCCGTTTGGGTTACAAGGTGGAAAATCAATCGGCTTTTCACTTTATATCCGAGGATGAGGGCTACGCTGATGATGATATATTAAATGGCGATGAAAATATTGGCGTTGATATTCAAGCGGAACTTTCTGAAAATGAAAGTGAGTCGTCTGAAACAAACGATGAAAAAATAGATAAGCCGCGTAAATCGACGCTGGTGGCTGCGCCTGTTGCAACGGTAGAGTCAGCCCACGAACCCACGCGTGAAAAAAAGTCGACGACGGTGCGGCGTTTTTTCAGCATGCCCGCCAGCCGCGTAGTGAAATACCTGACAGTATTCGCTTCGTTGCTGGTTATTTCACATTTTTCATATGTGCTCGGCAACCAAACTCGTCCACCGGTGATCAATGATATTCAGAACAACACGCGCGTGGTGTTGACGCTGACGCTGAATAATCCCCATACCAACAGCCCGCAAACCTTGCTCTGCCTGTACCAGGGCGAGAGCATGGAGCAGGCGACCATCGAATGTGTCGACCCCAAGCAAGGGCAGCTTAAGTTGCCGGTAAAATATGAGACTTCTTCTACGCCGGGTAAAGGTCGGATTAATCTCATATTGCCGAACAAAACCTTGCAATATCAAGTTGCTTACGATGTTAAAAATTAGCGCTGAATGAGGTTTTATCTTTAGCGATAATTTTACATTTGATGAAATCTTTTATTTCATTATTTGTTATTTGAAAGCCAGGTTCGATTTGTCCAGTCTGGAACTCATTACCTAACGCATATTAGCGTCCTGTTTCCATCGAGGTGACAGGAATAATGAGAACCTGCTGAGTGACAAATTATGGATAAGCGTAAAGTAGCTATTATCGGGGGTTCCGGTTTTATCGGAACACGCCTGGCAAAACGTCTCAGTGCGCGCGATGATCTGACGTTGGTCATCGTTGACAAGCAACCCAGCGCACATTTTCCGGCGCTCTATCAGTATGGCGACGTGACACAGCCCCAGACCCTGCAAGAACCGCTGGCGGGCTGTGACGCCATCATTAATCTGGCGGCGGAGCATCAGGACAACGTCGATCCTATTTCGCTCTATTATCAGGTCAATGTCGAAGGCGCACGCCATGTCTGCATGACCGCCTCCGCCTTGAATATCCGCCAAATCATTTTCACTTCCTCGGTGGCCGTTTACGGGTTCGTCGAGCAGGAAACCGATGAAGGGGGACGTTTCGATCCCTTCAACCATTACGGCAAGTCCAAGCTCGAAGCGGAATACGTTTATGAAGCGTGGCGCAAGGCGGATAGCGCAAACAAACTGACCATCATCCGCCCGACGGTGGTATTCGGTGAAGGCAACCGGGGCAATGTGTATAACCTGTTCCGCCAGATCGCCAGCGGCCGATTCGTGATGATTGGCAGCGGCAATAATATGAAGTCGATGGCTTACGTTGAAAATATTGCCGCGCGGCTGGAACATGCGTTGGACCAGCAGTCAAGTTATCAGGTCAGCAACTACGTCGATAAACCGGACTTTACGATGAATCAATTGGTCGACGTAATTTCCTCCTCGCTGGGCAGAGAAAATAAGACGATTCGCATTCCTTATGTGGTGGGCATATGCGGGGCGACCGCATTGGATGTCGTGAGTAAAATAAGTCGTAAAAAATTCCCAATCAGCCGCGTCAGAGTGCAGAAATTCTGCGCCAGAACGCAATTTAAAAGTAATGTGCAAAATAATTTCGTGGCGCCGGTTGAACTTGATTCGGCAATCGAAAGAACCATTAAATATGAGTTTTCTGATAGATAACTTAACCGCACGCTGACGTTATTTACGTATTTCCGCCGACAAGCGGATAAATCTGTATTTTTCAGGATTAACTCATGCTGACTTATATCCTGGCCGGATCAATTTTGTTTTTGTTAATAGCGCATTGGGAGCTGTAACTCAAGGGCGGTAGCGTGCTTATTCGCTGGAGGAACGATGTTATATCAACTGAGCGTGATATTTGTGCTGGCGGTCGCCTGGGTGCTTATTGCCCGCCGGGCCGCCTTGACGGTGGGATTGGTGGATAAGCCCAATGCGCGCAAGCAACATCTGGGACATATTCCGCTGGTCGGCGGCATCGCCATATACCTGACGCTGATGCTGATGACGCTGTGGCAACCCGCCTGGCTGCCCGACAGCACCGTCTATCTGCTGTGCATTACGGCGCTGGTGGTGTTGGGCGTGCTGGATGACCGCTTTGATCTGCCCGTGGCGCCGCGCGTCATGGTGCAGGGAGGGATCGCGCTGGCGATGATGCTGGCGGCAGGGATGCAGCTTTCCTCGCTGGGCTATGTCTGGGGCCATCAGGAAGTGATGCTCGGTTATGGCGCGCTGCTGCTTACGCCGCTGGCGGTCTGGGGGGCGATCAACGCCTACAACATGGTGGATGGCATCGATGGGCAGCTGGGCGCCTTGTCCTGCGTCACCTTCGTGGCGTTGGCCATCCTGTTCGGATTGGGCGGCCGGGAAGATCTGGCGCTGTGGTGCCTGGGCCTGATCGCTGCGCTGGCGGCTTATCTGCTGTTCAACCTGAGCCTGTTCGGCGCGCGCAACAAGATCTTTATGGGGGACGCCGGCAGCATGGTGATCGGCTTCAGCGTGCTGTGGCTGGTGTTGCTGGCGACTCAGGGGCCGCAGGCGGTAATGCGCCCGGTCACCGCGCTGTGGCTGATCGCCATTCCGCTGATGGACATGGTGACCGTGATGGTGCGCCGCCTGTTGCGCCGCCAAAGCCCCTTCAAAGCGGGCCGCGATCATTTGCACCATATTCTGATGCGTCGCGGGCTCAATGCGCGCCAGGCGCTGGCGATGAGCACCATGCTGGCGGTGACGCTGGCCTGCGTCGGCATTTGCAGCGAAGTGCTGCAGCTGCAGGAAAGCCTGATGCTGGTGGCGTTTCTGTTTTGTTTCTGCGGTTATTTCGCCATGTTGCGCGAACCGCGTCAGGCGACGGTGTTCAGCGATAATCCGACCGTCGGCCGTTAATCCCCTCACGGGCTGCGGCAGCAGCCCGCTTATCACGGTACTTCCATGAATTTTCATTTGCCTCTTTTGATGCCGTTGGCCTTCACCTCCGCGTTGTTGAGCGGGTGTACGGTGGTCCCCGGCTCACATTTACCGACCAGCGGAAAAGCCATCGTCGTGCAGCAGGACGACGATTTCGATTTGAATGACCAGGTGCAGGTTTACCGCATGTCGCCGATGCTGCTGCAGAAAATGCGGCGCGTAGAACCGGTCGCCCGGCCGAATCCGGCGCTGGATCAGCGGTTGCAGAACTATCAATACCGCATCGGCGTCGGCGACGTGTTGAACGTCACCGTCTGGGATCACCCCGAGTTGACCACGCCGGCCGGGCAGTACCGCAGCGCCAGCGATACCGGCAACTGGGTGCATGCAGATGGCACGATCTTTTATCCCTATATCGGGCGAGTGGCGGTGGTGGGCAAGACCGTCACCGAAGTGCGCAGCCTGATCGCCGGCCGTTTGGCGCAGTACGTGGAAAGCCCGCAGGTGGACGTCAGCATCGCCGCTTTTCGTTCGCAGAAGGCCTACGTGACCGGCGAAGTGAAAACCTCCGGCCAACAGGCGATCACCAACGTGCCGTTGACCATTCTGGACGCGATCAACGCCGCCGGCGGCCTGACGGACAACGCCGACTGGCGCAACGTGGTGCTGACCCATCAGGGCAAAGAGCGGGCTATTTCGCTGCAGGCGCTGATGCAGCGTGGCGACATCAGCCAGAACGCGCTGCTGCAGCCGGGCGACATCCTCTACATCCCGCGCAATGACGAATTGAAAGTGTTCGTGATGGGCGAGGTGGGCAAGCAAGCGACGCTGAAGATGGATCGCAGCGGCATGACCCTGACCGAAGCCCTCGGATCTTCCGAAGGGATCAGCCAGACGGTGGCGGATGCGACCGGGGTGTTCGTGATCCGGCCGAGCGGCGGTAAAACGCCGCAGCGGCTGGCGACGCTGTATCAGTTCGATCTCTCCGACGCCAGCGCGCTGGCGATGGGCGCTGAATTTCAGCTGCAACCTTACGACGTCGTGTACGTCACTGCGGCGCCGATCGCGCGCTGGAACCGTTTGATCAGCCAGCTGGTGCCGACCATCAGCAGCTTTAACGATCTCAGCGAGGCTACCTTGCGCGTGCGCAACTGGTAACTCCGCAGGGTGAATAAGGAACAGAAGATGAAAAACAATGCGCTGTCCGTGATGGTGGCCGAACAAGATGAAAAGCTGGAGTGGGAGCGGCTGATCGGGCCGCTGTGGGATAACCGTTGGCGGATCGCCGTCGTGACCGGTTTGGCCGGCGTGCTGGGCGTCGCCTACGCCCTGTTGGCCACCCCGGTATATCAGGCCACGGCGGTGGTGCAGGTGGAGAAGCAGCTGTCCGGCGATTCGCTGCTGCGTGAAACGCTGGACAGCACGATGGGGCAAAGCTCGGCGACGCAGGATGAGGTGACGCTGGCCAAGTCACGCTACGTGCTCGGCAAAACGGTGGACGCCCTCGGCCTGACGGTGCGCGTCAGCCCGGACTATTTCCCGGTGTTCGGTAAAGGCCTTGCCCGGTTGAGCGGTGAAAAGCCGCCGGTGCTGAACATCACCACGCTGACGACGCCGGCGGACATGCAGGGCGAAGCGCTGACGCTGACGGTGCGCGACGGGCAGCATTACGAATTGAGCCATGACGGCGACAAACTGTTCAGCGGCGTGGTCGGGCAGCCGGTGGCGCAGGGCGGTTGGAACATGACCGTCTCGGCGCTGGACGCGGCGCCGGGCGCCAGCTTTACCGTGGTCAAAGTCGCGCGTCAAGAAGCGGTGGACGATCTGCGCAAATACCTGGACGTGGTACCGGGCGGCAAGGACAGCGGCATCATGGCCTTTACGCTGCCGAGCGAAGATCCGCAGAGCGCCGAGGCGATGCTGAAGAACATCACCGACAACTACCTGCAACAGAACGTGGACCGCAAAACGGAAGAGGCGCAGCGCATGCTGGCGTTCCTGCAAGAGCAATTGCCGCAAACGCAAACCTCGTTGAACAATGCCGAAACCCAGCTCAATCAGTTCCGCCAGCAAAACGACTCGGTGGATCTGTCGCTGGAAGCCAAATCGGTGCTGGATACTCAGGTGCAGCTCGAAGCCCAGCTCAATGAGCTGACCTTCAAGGAAGCGGAGATCTCCAAGCTCTATACCCGCGCGCACCCGGCTTACCGGGCGCTGCTGGAAAAGCGCGCCACGCTGGAGGCGGAAAAGGCGCGGCTGGGTAAACAGGTGCAGACGCTGCCGAAAATGCAGCAGGAGATCCTGCGCCTCACCCGCGACGTGCAGGTGGATCAGCAGGTTTACATGCAGCTGATGAACAAGCAGCAGGAGCTGAGCATCAGCAAGGCCGGCACGGTGGGCAACGTTCGCATCATCGACGAAGCGGAAACCGCTATCCGGCCGATTAAGCCGCAGAAGATGCTGATCGTCTTGTTGGCGCTGCTGCTGGGGGCGGGAGGCGCCGCCTCGGTGGTGCTGCTGCGCGCGGCTTTCCATCGCGGCATCAATGATATCGATACCCTGGAGAAGCGGGGCATCAACGTCTACGCTACCGTGCCGCTGTCGCCGTGGCAGGTCAAGCGCAACCGCGAGCAGCGCCATTTGCTGCCCAAATCCGGCGGCCGGCGCTTGCCGATCCTGGCGGTGGCCGAACCGACGGATCTGTCGGTGGAAGCGATCCGCAGCCTGCGCACCAGCCTGCATTTCGCCATGATGGAGGCCAAAAACAACATTCTGATGGTCTCCGGCGCCAGCCCGGAAAGCGGCAAGAGCTTTACCAGCACCAACCTGGCGGTGGTGGTGGCGCAGGCCGGGCAGCGGGTGCTGTTGATCGACGCCGATATGCGCAAAGGCTTCCTGCACCGCTGGTTGGCGGATGATGGGCATCAGGGCCTGTCCGACATGCTGGTGGGCAACGTGACGGCGGAACAGGCGGTGCGGAAAACCGCCATCGCCAACCTGGACTTCGTGCCGCGCGGCCAGGTGCCGCCGAACCCGTCCGAACTGCTGATGCACCGCCGTTTCGCCGATTTTCTGCGCTGGGCCGGGCAAAACTACGATCTGGTGCTGATCGACACGCCGCCGATTCTGGCGGTGACGGACGCGGCGATCGTCGGCAATCACGCGGGCACCTCGCTGCTGGTGGTGCGCTTTGAGGTGAATACCGTCAAGCAGATCGAAACCAGCATGCGCCGCTTCGAACAGAATGGGGTGACGATCAAGGGCGTGATCCTCAACGGCATGGTGAAGAAGGCGGCAACCGACATGAGCTATTACAACTTCGCCTACCCAAGCCATCGGGAAGAACGACCGCAGGCAGGGGAGTAAGCGGGTGAAGGCCATTATCACCAATGCCCTGTGGCTGATGCTCGAACGCGTTTCGCTCAGCCTGTCCGGCATCTTCGTCTCCATTTACGTTGCGCGCTATCTGGGGCCCGCGCAGTTTGGCGCGCTCAACTATCTGTTGGCGACGATCGCCATCGTGGTGCCACTGGTGCAGTTGGGCGCCGACAGCATCATTTTCAACCGCGTCGCCCGCCGACAGCCGAGCGGCATTCGCCTGATGCTGGCGTCAATACGCCTGCGCCGCCGGCTGTTCCTGGTGGTGGCGCTGCCGATACTGATATGGAGCTATTTCAGCCAAACGCCCGCCAGCCAACTGATGACGCTGTTGCTGCTTGTCAGCGCCTATTTCTCGATTCAGGACGTGTACAAGATTTATTACGATGCCCGCCTGCAGTCGAAACGCAATACGCTGATCAACAACCTGGCGCTGCTGCTGTCGATCGGGCTGCGGCTGGCGCTGGTGAGCGCCGCGCTGCCGCTGGTGTGGTTCGCGGTACCCTACATCCTCAGCAGCGCCGTGCCTTACCTGGTGCGCCTCTGGTTATTCCGTGGGGAAGCTGCGGCCTCGCCGCGGGTTACGCCGCGCCAGGCCAGGCGCTACGGCCGTTACTTGCTAAAGGTGGGGCTGCCGTTGGCCATCTCCAGCCTGTCGATAGTGATCTATACCCGCATCGATCAAATCATGCTGGGCAATCTGGTCGGCGAGCAGGCGGTAGGCTGGTTCAGCGCCGCCACCACCCTTAGCCAAGGCTGGGTTTTCGTGCCGATGGCGCTGATCACCTCGTTGATGCCGGGCATTGCCAGCTGCCGCGATCCGTTGGAGCAGGAGTACCGTATCCGGGTGCTTTATCTGGTGGTCCTGGGCCTGTCGTTGCCGGTGTTGCTGGGCCTGTGGTGGTTCGCCCACCCGGCCATTGCGCTGCTGTACGGCGCCGCTTTCCAACCGGCCGCCAGCATCCTGGCTATTTGTACGCTGACCTCGCTGTTTTCGGTCATGGGGACGGTTTCGTACCGCAGCATCGTGCTGTTCGCCGGCTATCGCTTTATTGCCATCAAGATGCCGTTGGTGGCTGTGGCGAACGTGGTGATGAATCTGCTGCTGATCCCGCGCTATGGCCTGATCGGCGCGGCGGTGTCTACGCTGCTGGCGGAATTCATTTCATTCTTCGTGCTGAACAGTTTATTCCGTGGCGGAAAAATTACCCGACTGCAGCTGACCTGTTTTTACTGCCTGCCGCGTCTTGTCAGCAAATTAAGGAGAGAGCATGTTAAACATCCTGGTTAAAAACATTTCCAAGCGCCTGCCCGATGCCTGGCACCATCAGGTTAAATACGCGCTCTATTTCAAGAAGCTGCCGCACCTGTCAAAACCGACCGGCTTCAGCGAAAAGATCATGCGCCGCAAAATTTACCCGCGCAGCATCTACACCACCTTGTCGGACAAGTTCAAGGTACGTGAATTTATCGCCGGTCTGTGGGGTGAGGAGTACCTGGTGGAGCTGTATGCGCATGGCACTGAACTCAGCTACGAGATGTTCAGGCAATTGCCCAACGCCTTTGTGCTGAAGGCCAACCACGGCAGCGGTTATAACCGGTTGGTGTTCGACAAGCGGCAGGTTAGCTACGCAGAGTTGTACGATCTCAGCAACGCGTGGATGCGCAGCAACTTTTATGAGCAGAGTCGCGAAAAGCATTATCTGGATATTGAACCCTGCATCATGGTGGAGCGCATGTTGCTGGATGGCGAACAGGTGCCGAACGATATCAAGTTTCATTGTTTCAACGACAATCATGAAATTCGCATGTTCATCCAGGTGGATTATCAGCGTTTCGGCACCCATCGGCGCGATATTTTTGATGTCGACTGGAACCGCACCGAAATCCGTATCAGCCTGCCCAATGCCGACGAACCGATGCCGCGCCCTACGCGGCTGGATGAAATGATACGTTTGGCTCGCCAGACGGCGCAGCAGTTCTCTTATGTGCGCGTGGATTTCTACCAGGTCGGCGAGAAGGTGTATTTCGGTGAGTTGACGTTTACGCCTGGTGCGGGGCTAAGCAAGCTGATGCCGAAAAACATTGAGCAGGAATGGGGCAGTTATTTTACTGAGTAAACGCTTATGCAAAGAGTCGCCTCCAATTTTCAAATGCATGCCAATGCCGGTTATAATCAGTCGCGGGATTTGATCAATCAATCCATCGTATTGACCTTCCTGCTGATGTTTTTCGTGAAAACCTTCCTGACCTCGGGATCGTTCAACAGCGAGCTGATTAATAAAGCCGTGCTGGGGCTGAATGGCCTGATGTTGCTCTATGTCGGTTATGCATTTTTTATCGCTACGCTGGCGGAAAAGGCGGTTGCGGGTTTTTTGGTTCTGCTGTTTCTTATGAATATTGCCACCGGGCATGGTGATTATCTGTTTGGTGCGGTATTCAGCACGGCGGTGATAATTTTATTTCGTCGTATCGAAATGGGGCGTGGCGCTGAAATGTTTGCCATCACCTTTGTGGTGGCAGGGTTGCTGGTGGTTATTCCCTATACCTTTTACACTGATGGGTTTGTTTACCTTGATGAACGTTATGGCAACAGATTAACGCTGGGGTTCGATAACCCGAATACCCTGGCGTATTATTCTTTTGCCTTGTTCGCCACACTGCTGTGCCTGATCGACCATGCGAAATTAACGCGTGGAATGAAAAATATCGCTTCGTTGGCGGTATCGGCGTTAATTCTCCCGGTGCTGATGTATTCCTATTCTCGCACCTGTTTTATGCTGGCGTTGTTGATGCTGCTGCTGTTTTGGCTGGCGCCGCTGCTGCGTGTCGCCCCCAACAGAAAAGTCTGCATCGCGCTGACGTTGGTCATTGTCGGCTTTCAATTCGCCAGCGTTATACGCTGGGGGAACAATCCGGCATTGGACGTGCTCTTGAACCAGGCGCTGACCGGCCGGATCTGGTTCTCCTGGCAGATGTTTCAGGCGGTGGGGCTACCCAATCCGCTGTTCGGCATGAATATAGAGCCGTATAAGCCAGTCGATTTCTTCTTCATCGCCATGTTTTATTCGGCCGGTGGCATCGCCTCTGTTGTCATGCTTTTTTGTTATTTTCACTTGTTGGGCAATATGCGCAGGCTGAGTCGATTCATGCGCTGGGTGGTGGTGGTTTTCCTGTTAACAACCTTGACGGAAACCTATTTTTTGGTCCCGGTATTTAACGTGTCGTTATTGTTGCTTTGCCGTGGAAAAGAAATAATAAATTCTAAGCTGGAGGGTTAAGAAATGGATTTCTCTATCGTGATCCCTATTTATAATAGTTCGCGCTACCTGCCTAAAACGCTGAAGCGAATTTTCAACGCTTGCCAAGGGTTCGACTATCAGGTGATTTTGGTTGATGATTGCTCTGACGAGGATGACATCAAATCTATCCGCCAGATAGCGGCGACCAATAGCAATGTGATGCTGCATGAGAAAAAACAGAAGAGCAATGCGGCGGTATCGCGCAACTTAGGCACCAAGTTAGCGCAATCGGAGATCGTGTTTTTCCTCGACTCCGATGATTACTTCACAACCAACTATATTATTCGCCGCATGAAGAAGCATGAAGATCGCCAGATTGATATTATCTTCGGCAACTATGCGGAGGTGAGCGGCGATTCGGTACGCGACTTCAACTTCCACTACAAATCCGGTTCTTCCGGCGAAGATTTTCTTTTTCTGGAAATGGGCGATATTCGGTCATCCACCATCAGCATGCGTAAAAAAAGCGATCGCCGCTTTTTATTTCCCGAGTTTCTCAACAAGCATCAGGATTGGGGCTTTCTGGTCAACGCCACCAATTTGGGCGCGCAAGTGGCGCATGACGCCGGCGGCGGGGTGTTTCTCGACGTGGGGCGCTACGGGCGCATGACGGCGAAGCTTAATCTGGAGGCCAGCGACCGCTTTATCAATACCTTCCTCAGCCCCAGCGATCGCCATATCAGCGGATTCGCCTGTAAGCATCTGCTGGCCTCGCTGTATTCGGAAAACGCCCAGGCGTTCAATTATTACTCGTCGCGCATCGTGCGGCACAGCCTGAGCGGCAAGTTCAAGATGATCAAATGGTATGGCGATTGTCTGGCGCGGTTGGGGTTGTTCTCGGTTGGCGGCCGGCTGCTGCGCAACGTGCGCCAGGGATTCAGGAGATGACATGCAACCACGCAAGATAATCATCGTTATCGAAAATATGGCGGGCAAGGGCGGTACTGAACGGGTCGCCAGCGGTTTGGCCAATGCGCTGGCGCGTTTGCCGGGTTACGAGGTCGCGGTGTTTTCGCTGTTTGGCGAGCGGAGCTTCTTTCCGCTGGCGAGCGACGTCCGGTTGCGCTGCGGCGGTGGCGATTCGCTGTTCTGGCCGTGGCGGCTGGCGTTCGCGCTGCGGCGTGAACGCGCGGACGTGATCATTACCGTTTCCATGGGGAAACTGTCGGTGGTGATGACGCCTTTCCTGCGTTTGTTCTGTGCCCGCAGCCGGCTGCTGTTGAGTGAGCACGTCAGCTTTCACCAGTATCCGCGCGTATTTAAGTGGCTGAAGTTGCTGGTTTACCGGCTGAGCGATCGCGTGATTTTCCTGACGCGGCAAGATAGCGACGCCATCGCTCGCTGGGTGGGGGCCGGGAAATGTCGGGTGATCGAGAACGTTTCGCCGTTCCGCGCACAGGCGCCAACGCCGGCGCTGCAGCAAAAGGTGGCGCTGGCGGTGGGGCGCTTGAGCAATCAGAAGGGCTTCGATCGTCTGATCGCGCTGTGGCGAGGGGTGGCGGCGCAGGTGCCGGATTGGCGGCTGCTGATTATTGGCGACGGCCCGGAGCGCGATGCGCTGCGGCGGCAGATTGAAGACGCCGGGCTGGCGCGGCAGGTGAGTCTGCTGCCGGCCACCGCCGACGTGGCGGACTATTATCGCCAGGCCAGCCTGTATTTGATGACCTCTCGCTATGAGGGATTGCCGATGGTGTTGATCGAAGCCATGAGTTTCGGCCTGCCGTTGGTGGCCTACGACTGCAAGACCGGCCCGGCCGAGTTGATAGACGACGGCGTCAACGGCTATCTGGTGCCCGATGACGACGCCGCCGCCTTCAGCGAAGGGGTGATCAAACTGATGCTCGATCCGGGTTTGCGCGAGCACTTTTCTGTCGCCGCGTTAGAGAAGTCTCGCCGTTTTTCTCCCGAACGTATTTATCCCCAGTGGCAACAGCTCACCGAGTGAGGACAAAATGGAAAAGATATCCGTAATCATGCCGGCCTACAATGCCGCGAACTCTATCAAAGAGTCGATTCTAGGCGTGCTGAACCAGCGATTTACCGATTATCACCTGTATGTGATCGATGATGCGTCCACCGACGATACTGCCGAGGTGGTGCGGCCGTTTATCCACGATCGCCTCACCTATATACGCAATGAGCATAATCAGGGCGTGGCGGAAACGCGCAACATCGGCATTGAGGCGGCGAACGGCGACTATATCGCCTTCTGCGACAGCGATGACGTATGGCTCCCCAACAAGCTGTCGCGCCAGGCGAGCATTTTGCAAACCCGCCGCTACGACGTGGTGTGTTCCCATTACTACACCTTCGAAGACGACCTGAAATTGATCAAAAATACCCGTGGCGCGGAAGAGCTTATCGGCTATCAGGACATGTTGAAAAGCAACTGGATCGGCAATCTCACCGGCATCTACAACCAGAAGCGCATCGGTAAGGTGTATCAGCAAAAAGTGGGCCATGAGGACTATTTGATGTGGCTGGCGGTGCTGCAGAAGGCGCGTAACGGCCTGGCCTACTGCATTCCCGAACCGCTGGCCTGTTATCGATTGTCTACCCATTCGCTGTCGGGCAACAAAATCCGCGCCGCGGACTGGCAATGGCGGATTTACCGTCAGCATTTGGGGCTGTCTTATCAGAAATCCTGCTATCTGTTCGCCACCTATCTGTTCAATGCCGTGGTGAAAAGGAAATGACCATGAGGGGGATGTATCAGAGGGTGGTTCTGGGCTGTTGCGCCTTGTGGGGCGCTTCGGCTCTGGCGCAGAGCTGCCAACCCAATCTGTTGGCCAACCCCGGCTTTGAGCAGGGGCTCGGCGGCTGGCGAGCGCAGGGCGCGCAGGCCGACGGCGATACGCACAGCGGCAATGGCAGTCTGCGCTATGACAATGCAGATGCCGCGCAGTACCGCACCTTCAACCAGGCGCTGCAGGTTGCGCCCGGACAGACGATCGATTTTGGCGTCTGGCTCAAGACCCGCGGCGTACGCGGGCAAAGCCGCGACGGCGGCGCCGGGGTTTATCTGCAGAGCTTTGATGCGCAGGGGCGCTTTCTGGAAGGCAGCTATCCGGCTGGGGTGACCGGCGACAGCGGCTGGCGGCAGGTGAACGCCAGCTATACCGTGCCGCCGCAGGCGGCGCGAATCACGTTTGGCGTTTATCTGCGCAAGGGGAGCACCGGTACCGCCTGGTTTGACGACGCCTATGCGTGTGCTCGAGCGCCTACGCCCGCGTTGTATCAGCTCGGCGCGTCGGCACAGGGGAAGGTCGACACGCTGGTCGTCACTTCGCAGCCGCAGCGTTTGCAAGTCGACAGCGAATTGCTCAATGCCGAGGGGCAGGTTGTTCACCGTAGCCGCGACCGTTATCAGGTTGAAGGGCAGCGCCGTATCGAATACCCACTGCCGGCCGGCCTGGCCCAGGGCGAATACCGCCTGCGTCAGCAGGTCACCGGGCAGCAATCCCGGCCGGCACCGGACAGCGAGCTGTCTTTTCGCGTCGGGCAGCCTGCGGCCAAAGTGGCGATCGACAGCGAAGGCTTTACCCTGCGCGACGGTCAACGGCTTTTCCCGTTGGGCATTTACGCCAACGTCGCGACCGATGAGCATTTGGCGCGCATCGCATCGGCGGGATTCAACACGGTGCTGAATTATGATTATGGGGAGAAGAAAGACCCTTACGCCTTTTTCCGCAACGCACGCCAGCGCGGGCTGCTGGTCATTTACTCTGTCAAAGATCAGTACCGCGGCAGCCGCTTCGCGCCGGCCGTGCGCGGCGGCGATTATGCGGCGCTGACGGCCTGGTACGTGCAGCGCTTGCGCTCTCAGCCCAACCTGCTCGCCTGGTACATCAACGATGAGCTGGGGCCGGAATATCTCGATAAGATCGAGGAAAAAAACCTGCAAATAAAGCGGCTTGACGGCGATCATCCTACCTTCCAGGTGTTGAACAAAACCGGGGAGTTGGACGCTCACTTCAACAGCAGCGACATTTTGGCGACCGACCCTTACCCGGTGGGGAACGATCGCGATCTGACGCGCACCACGCGTTATACCGAACTGACGGTGCAGGCCGCCCGCCAGGCGCGCGGGGCCTGGGTGGTGATGCAAATCATGGATCATGCCGCTTATGACGCCCGCCGCAAGCCACATCCGCCGTCAGAGGCGGAAATCCGCAATCAGGCCTGGCAGGCGCTGATCGGCGGCGCCAAGGGGCTGTTGTTTTATTCTTATACCGATCTGTTTTACAAGCGCAAAACCGGCCGCTTCGACCAACGGGAGTTTGACGCCACCTGGCGCGGTGTGGCCGCCGTGTCGCAGCAAATCGCCGCCTTCACCCCTTATCTGCTGACGGGAAAATCGACGCCGCTGGCGGGAAGCAACCCTCAAATGCCGGCGCGGATGTTTGTTCTGGGCGATCGCGCCTTGCTGCTGGTAGCCAACCCTTACTATCGAGAGGGAAGCACCCGATTGCGCCTTCCGGCGGGCTGGCGGCAGCAGGAAGGGGGGGCGGAGATCCAGCTGGCGTTGCCCGCCGTGGGCACCGCGACGCTGTGGCTCCAACGCTGAAAGCGTCGAGTTAGCGTTACGCGGGAGGTTTCTCCCGCGTCCTACCCCCAAATACCCCATCTTGCCTCTCGCCCGTCAGTCTCTGTCTTCCACTCCTGATTTATTCATTTAAATTCAACATATTAATCTCGTTTGTCGCACCTATACTTTGGTGGTATTTCTCACTCGGCGCGTGTATCGCCTCCCGCTTTCTCTTGATCGCAATCAATTTGCCGCCGGTTGGCCGTCAGTAGGCTGGCGGCAGATTGAGCATGTCTTCTTATAACGACAAGAGCCTTCAGGAGCATTCCGGATGAGCAAATTTTTAGACCGTTTCCGCTATTTCAAGCAGTTGGCGGAGCCTTTTTCTGGCGATCACGGCCAGACCTTGAACACCAACCGCGACTGGGAAGACGGCTACCGCAGCCGTTGGCAGCACGACAAAGTGGTGCGTTCCACCCACGGCGTGAACTGCACCGGTTCCTGCAGTTGGAAGATCTACGTGAAGAATGGCCTGGTGACCTGGGAAACCCAGCAAACCGACTACCCGCGCACCCGCCCCGATCTGCCCAACCATGAACCGCGCGGCTGCCCGCGCGGCGCCAGCTACTCCTGGTACCTGTACAGCGCCAACCGGCTGAAATACCCGCTGATGCGCAAGCGTCTGCTCAAGCTGTGGCGCGAGGCGAAAGCGCAGCACAGCGATCCGGTCGCGGCCTGGGGCTCTATCGTCGGCGATGCGGAAAAAGCCAAAAGCTACAAGGTGGCGCGCGGCCGCGGCGGTTTCGTCCGCTCCAGCTGGCAGGAGGTCAATGAACTGATCGCCGCCGCCAACGTCTATACCGCCAAAACCTTTGGCCCGGATCGTATCATCGGCTTCTCGCCGATCCCGGCGATGTCGATGGTGTCCTACGCCGCCGGCGCCCGCTACCTGTCGCTGATCGGCGGCGCCTGCCTGAGCTTCTACGACTGGTATTGCGATCTGCCGCCGGCCTCGCCGATGACCTGGGGCGAGCAGACCGACGTGCCGGAATCCGCCGACTGGTACAACTCCTCCTACATTATCGCCTGGGGCTCCAACGTGCCGCAGACGCGCACCCCGGACGCCCACTTCTTTACCGAAGTGCGTTACAAGGGCACCAAAACCGTGGCGGTGACGCCGGACTATGCCGAAGTCGCCAAGCTGTGCGACCACTGGTTGAATCCGAAGCAGGGCACCGACAGCGCGATGGCGCTGGCGATGGGCCACGTAATGCTGAAAGAGTTCCATCTCGATCGCGAAGTCGGCTACTTCCGCGACTACGTGCGCCGCTATACCGACATGCCGATGCTGGTGCTGCTGGAAGCGCGTGAAGGCGGCCATTACGCCGCCGGCCGCCTGCTGCGCGCCGCCGATTTGGTGGACGGACTGGGCCAGGAAAACAACCCCGAGTGGAAAACCGTCGCTATCGACAGCCGCAGCGGCGATCTGGTGGCGCCGCAGGGCTCCATCGGCTTCCGCTGGGGCGAGAAGGGCAAGTGGAACCTGGAACAGCGCGAGGGCAAGTCGCAACAGGAAGTCGAGCTGCAGCTCAGCCTGTTGGGCATGCATGACGACGTTGCCGAGGTGGGCTTCCCGTACTTCGGCGGCGCCGACAGCGAGCATTTCAACAGCGTGGCGCTGGACGAGATCCTGCTGCACAAACTGCCGGTGAAACGCCTGCAGCTGGCGGACGGCAGCGAAGCGCTGGTGACCAGCGTGTACGACCTGACGCTTGCCAACTACGGCCTCGAGCGCGGGCTGGGCGACGCCAACTGCGCCGCCGACTATGACGAGGTCAAGGCCTACAGCCCGGCCTGGGCCGAACAGATCACCGGCGTGTCGCGCCACAACATCATCCGCATTGCCCGCGAGTTCGCGGAAAACGCCGAGAAGACCCACGGCCGTTCGATGATCATCGTCGGCGCCGGCGTCAACCACTGGTATCACATGGACATGACCTACCGCGGCCTGATCAATATGCTGATCTTCTGCGGTTGCGTCGGCCAGAGCGGCGGCGGCTGGGCGCACTACGTCGGCCAGGAAAAACTGCGGCCGCAAACCGGCTGGCTGCCGCTGGCGTTTGGCCTCGACTGGCAGCGTCCGCCGCGCCACATGAACAGCACTTCGTTCTTCTACAACCATTCCAGCCAATGGCGCTATGAAACCGTCGGCACCGACGAGCTGCTGTCGCCGCTGGCGGACAAATCGCGCTTCGGCGGCAGCCTGATCGACTTCAACGTGCGCGCCGAGCGCATGGGCTGGCTGCCGTCGGCGCCGCAGCTGAGCACCAACCCGCTGCGCCTGGCGGAGCAGGCCCGCGCGGCCGGTCAGTCGCCGGTCGAGTTCACCGTCGACAGCCTGAAAAATGGCTCGCTGGGCTTCGCCGCCGAGCAGCCGGACAATCCGCAGAACTTCCCGCGCAACCTTTTCGTCTGGCGCTCCAACCTGCTGGGCTCCTCCGGCAAGGGCCATGAGTACATGCTCAAATACCTGTTGGGCACCGAAAACGGCATTCAGGGGAAAGATCTCGGCCAGCAGGGCGGCGTGAAGCCGCAGGAAGTGGAATGGCGCGAGCAGGGCGGCGAAGGCAAGCTGGATTTGGTGGTGACGCTCGATTTCCGCATGTCGAGCACCTGCCTGTACTCCGACGTGGTGCTGCCGACCGCCACCTGGTATGAAAAAGACGACATGAACACCTCCGACATGCACCCGTTCATCCATCCGCTGTCGGCGGCGGTCGATCCGGCCTGGGATTCGAAGAGCGACTGGGAGATCTACAAGGGTATCGCCAAGGCCTTCTCCGAGGTGTGCGTTGGCCATCTGGGCCAGGAAACCGACGTGGTGACCCTGCCTATCCAGCACGATTCCGCCGCCGAACTGGCGCAGCCTTACGGCGTGCAGGACTGGAAGAAAGGCGAATGCGATCTGATCCCCGGCAAAACCGCGCCGCACATCATCGCGGTGGAGCGCGATTACCCGGCCACCTACGAGCGCTTCACCTCGCTGGGGCCGCTGCTGGACAAACTGGGCAACGGCGGCAAGGGCATCAGCTGGAACACCCAAACCGAGGTTGAATTCCTCAAGCAGCTTAACTACGTCAAGGCCGACGGCCCGGCGGCGGGGCGGCCGAAGATCGAGAGCGCGATAGACGCGGCGGAAGTGATCCTGTCGCTGGCGCCGGAAACCAACGGCCAGGTGGCGGTAAAAGCCTGGGAGGCCCTGAGCAACGTCACCGGCCGCGATCACCGCCATCTGGCGCTGAACAAGGAAGACGAGAAAATTCGCTTCCGCGACATTCAGGCGCAGCCGCGCAAAATCATCTCCAGCCCGACCTGGTCCGGTCTGGAGGACGAACACGTATCCTACAACGCCTGCTACACCAACGTGCACGAGCTGATCCCGTGGCGCACCCTCAGCGGCCGTCAACAGCTGTATCAGGATCACGAGTGGATGCGCGCCTTCGGTGAAAGCCTGCTGGTATACCGGCCGCCGATCGACACCCGCGCCGCGCAGCCGTTGCTCAACAGCAAACCGAACGGCAACAAGGAGAAGGCGCTGAACTTCCTGACGCCGCACCAGAAGTGGGGCATTCACTCCACCTACAGCGACAACCTGTTGATGCTGACGCTGTCGCGCGGCGGCCCGATCGTCTGGCTGAGCGAAGACGACGCCAAAGATCTGGGCATTGCGGACAACGACTGGATCGAGGCCTTCAACGCCAACGGCGCGCTGACGGCGCGCGCGGTGGTCAGCCAGCGTATCCCGGCCGGCATGACCATGATGTACCACGCGCAGGAGCGCATCGTGAACCTGCCGGGCTCGGAGATCACCAGCCAGCGCGGCGGCATCCACAACTCGGTGACGCGCGCCTGTCCGAAGCCGACCCACATGATCGGCGGCTATGCGCAGCTGGCCTACGGCTTCAACTACTACGGCACCGTCGGCTCCAACCGCGACGAGTTCGTGGTGGTGCGCAAGATGAACCGCATTGATTGGTTGGACGACGAAGGCAACGACTACGCGCAGGGCAGTCAGCAGGAGAACAGCAAATGAAAATTCGTTCGCAAGTCGGCATGGTGCTGAATCTGGACAAGTGCATCGGTTGCCACACCTGTTCGGTCACCTGCAAGAACGTCTGGACCAGCCGTGAAGGTATGGAATACGCCTGGTTCAATAACGTGGAAAGCAAGCCCGGCGTCGGGTATCCGCACGCCTGGGAAGATCAGGAAAAATGGAAGGGCGGCTGGATCCGTAAAATCAACGGCAAGCTGGAACCGCGCATGGGCAACCGCGTCGGCGTACTGGCGAAAATCTTCGCCAACCCGGACGTGCCGGCGCTGGACGACTACTACGAGCCGTTCGATTACGACTACCAGCATCTGCACACCGCCAAACAGGGCAAGCACCAGCCGGTGGCCCGCCCGCGCTCGCTGATCACCGGCCAGCGCATGAACAAGATCGAAAGCGGCCCGAATTGGGAGGAGATCCTCGGCGGGGAGTTCGAAAAACGCTCGCAGGACAAGAATTTCGTTAACCTGCAGAAGGCGATGTACGGCCAGTTCGAAAACACCTTCATGATGTACCTGCCGCGCCTGTGCGAGCACTGCCTCAACCCGGCCTGCGTCGCCACCTGCCCGAGCGGGGCGATCTACAAGCGCGGCGAAGACGGTATTGTGCTGATCGACCAGGACAAGTGCCGCGGCTGGCGCATGTGCCTGACCGGCTGTCCGTACAAGAAAATCTACTTCAACTGGAAGAGCGGCAAGTCCGAGAAGTGCATCTTCTGCTACCCGCGCATCGAAGCCGGGCAGCCGACGGTCTGTTCGGAGACCTGCGTGGGCCGCATTCGCTACCTCGGCGTGCTGCTGTACGATGCCGACCGCATCGAGCAGGCGGCGGCGGTGGAGAACGACAAGGATCTGTATCAGAGCCAGCTCGACATCTTCCTCGATCCGCATGACCCGAAGGTGATTGCTCAGGCGCTGGCGGACGGCGTGCCGCAGGGGGTCATTGAAGCCGCCCAGCAGTCGCCGGTGTACAAAATGGCGATGGACTGGAAGCTGGCGCTGCCGCTGCACCCGGAATACCGCACTCTGCCGATGGTCTGGTACGTGCCGCCGTTGTCGCCGATTCAGTCCGCCGCCGACGCCGGCGAGCTGGCGCACAGCGGCGTGCTGCCGGACGTCGAGAGCCTGCGCATTCCGGTGCAGTATCTGGCGAACCTGCTGACCGCCGGCGATACCGAGCCGGTGCTGCTGGCGCTGAAGCGCATGCTGGCGATGCGCCACTACAAGCGGGCGGAAACCGTCGACGGCGTGGTGGACACCAGCGCGCTGGAGCAGGTCGGGTTGAGCGAAGCGCAGGCGCAGGAGATGTATCGCTACCTGGCGATCGCCAACTATGAAGATCGCTTCGTGGTGCCGTCGAGCCACCGCGAGCTGGCGCGCGAAGCCTTCCCGGAAAGCAAAGGCTGCGGTTTCAGCTTCGGCGACGGCTGCCACGGCAGCGATGGCAAGTTCAACCTGTTCAACAGCCGCCGCATCGACGCCATCGACGTGACCGCGAAAACCGCGCGGCCGGAGGACGCCTCATGATCAGCCTGAAAGTGATCGCCCGCCTGCTGGATTACCCGGAGCAGGTCCTGTTTGACCATCAGCAAGCGCTGATTGAGGCGCTGGAGCCGGCCAGCGAGCTGGATCTGCACCACAGCGCGCAGCTGATTCTGTTTATCCGCCGCCTGTGCGCCCGCCCGCTGCTGGACGCGCAGGCCGACTATTGCGAGCTGTTCGATCGCGGCCGCGCCACCTCGCTGCTGCTGTTTGAGCACGTGCACGGCGAGTCGCGCGATCGCGGCCAGGCGATGGTCGATCTGATGGCGCAGTACCGTGCCGCCGGGCTGGAGATCGACAGCCGCGAGCTGCCGGATTTCCTGCCGCTGTACCTGGAGTATCTGGCCAGCCGCAGCGCGGCGCAGGCGCGGGAAGGGCTGCAGGACATCGCGCCGATCCTGGCGCTGCTGGGCGCGCGCCTGCAACAGCGCGAAAGCCCGTATGCGGTGCTGTTCGATCTGCTGCTATTGCTGTCCGGCAGCGAGGTGCAGGCCCAGACGCTGGAAACCCAGGTGGCGCAAGAGGCGCGTGACGATACGCCGCAGGCGCTGGATGCGGTGTGGGAAGAGGAGCAGGTCAAGTTTCTCGGCGAACAGGGCTGCGCCTCCGCCCAGCAGACGGCGCACCAGCGGCGCTTCGCCGGCGCGGTAGCGCCACAGTATCTGGATCTGACGGATGCGTTAACCGGAACCAAAGGACGCTAATCATGCAATTTTTGAATC
Organism: Serratia sp. SM04; assembly: GCF_040280225.1. Classification (NCBI taxonomy): domain Bacteria; kingdom Pseudomonadati; phylum Pseudomonadota; class Gammaproteobacteria; order Enterobacterales; family Yersiniaceae; genus Serratia; species Serratia sp. SM04. The sequence continues at coordinate 1,097,946 of NZ_JBEOQT010000021.1, forward strand.
AGTTCTTCTTCGATATTTACCCTTATCTGGCCGGCGCGGTATTCCTGATTGGCAGCTGGTTGCGTTACGACTACGGGCAGTACAGCTGGCGCGCCGGCTCCAGCCAGATGCTGGATAAAAAGGGCATGCGGCTGGCGTCCAACCTGTTTCACATCGGCATTATCGGCATCTTCGCAGGCCACTTCCTCGGCATGCTGACGCCGCACTGGATGTATGAGGCCTTCCTGCCGATCGACGTGAAGCAGAAGCTGGCGATGATCGCCGGCGGCGCCTGCGGCCTGATGACGCTGATCGGCGGCGCGCTGCTGCTGAAGCGCCGGTTGACCAACCCGCGGGTGCGCGCCACCAGCAGCTTCGCCGACATCATGATCCTGACGTTGCTGGTGGTGCAGGTGTGCCTCGGCCTGCTGACCATTCCGTTCTCCGCCCAGCATATGGACGGCAGCGAAATGATGAAGCTGGTGGCCTGGGCGCAGGCGGTGGTGACGTTCCACGCCGGCGCTTCCGCGCACCTGGAAGGGGTGGCGATTATCTTCAAACTGCACATGGTGCTGGGCATGACGCTGTTCGTGCTGTTCCCGTTCTGCCGCCTGGTGCATATCTGGAGTGCGCCGGTAGAGTATCTGACCCGCCGTTACCAGCTGGTGCGCAACCGCCGCTGAGCCTGACCCCGCCGCCGCCGATCGCCAGCGGCGGCGCTATTCTGATAATTCCCCCGCCGTCTGCCCATTCTCGCCGCCTTGTCGTAAACTAACTATCTCAGTCATGTTACGCTTATGCTTGCGCCGACGGACGTCGGCCCGTGGTAGCCGATAACAAGAGATAGCGCCTTGATGAAAGGCCTTTTGGGACATAAAAACCGGGGATGATCCGCATGGCCTTCGCGCCGCGCGGGAGAATCGCTTTATGGATAGTCAGGTTAATCAATAACAATAATGACCACACAATGTCGCTCACCCGAGCTGTTGCCTCTGAAAATCATCGCCACCGGGGCCGCGTTGCCGCCCAACCGCGTGGCCTCCTCTACGCTCGATGCCCGCCTGGGGAAACCGGCCGGCTACGTTGAAAAGCGTTCGGGCATCGTTTACCGCTATCACGCCGACGACGACGCCAGCCAGGCCGAGCTCGCCGCCGCCGCACTGCAAGACGCGCTGGCCCGCAGCACTATTCCGGTCGCTTCGATTGACCTGCTGATCTCCGCTTCGGCGATAGCGGTACAGGCGCTGCCGTGCTCTGCCGCGCATATTCTCAAGATCGCCGGATTGGCGCCGGGTACGCCGGGCTTCGACATCAACAGCAGCTGCGTCAGCTTTATCTCTGCGCTGCAGGTGGCGGCGGGGCTGTTGAACGCCGGGACGTATCGGCGTATCGCCATCGTCTCGGCGGATCTCGCTTCGCGCGGCATCGACTGGCAGCACGAAGAGTCGTCGCTGATCTTCGGCGACGGCGCCGCCTGCGCCATCGTGGAGCGCGGTGACGGCACAGGCGGCATCCTCGCCAGCCTGGTGGAAACCTATCCCGCCGGCAGCGAACTGTGCGAGATCCGCGCCGGCGGCACGCGCCGCAACCCGCGTGCCGGGATGTGCGAGCAAGACTTCCTGTTTCATATGCAGGGCAAACCGCTGTTCCGTCAGGCATCGGCGCTGATTGAGGACTACCTCGACCGGCTGCTGAGCGCCAGCGGCTTGACTCTGGGGCAGATCGCCACCGTGGTGCCGCACCAGGCCAGCCATTTGTCGCTCGAACATATGCGCAAACGGCTGCACGTCTCCAGCGAGGCGCTGGTGGACATCTACCGCCATCACGGCAACCAGGTGGCGGCCTCTATCCCGACCGCGCTGCATGCCGCCGTGACCAGCGGGCGCTTCAACCCCGGCCAGCCGGTGATGCTGATCGGCACCGCCGCCGGGCTGGCGCTGGCCGGCATGGTGTTGCTGCCATGAGGGTGCTAGTGACCGGGGCGACCAGCGGGCTGGGGCGCAACGCGGCGCAGTGGTTGCTGGAGGCCGGGCATCAGGTGCGAGCCACCGGCCGCGATGAGCGGGCCGGCGAAGCGTTGCGGCAGATGGGCGCTGAATTTTACTCGCGCGATCTGGCGCAGGCCACGCCGCAGCAGTGCCGGGAGCTGGTGACCGACTGCGAGTGGGTATGGCACTGTGCGGCCAAGTCTTCGCCCTGGGGCAGCAAAGCGGAATTTCACCGCATCAACGCCGCGGCGACGGAGAAACTGGCGGAGGCGGCCGGGCGCTGCGGCGTGCGGCGCTTCGTGCATATCTCCACGCCGGCAATCTACTTCGATTTTCAGCCGCATTACGATCTTGATGAGGGTTATCGCGCCCGGCGCTTCGCCAATCACTATGCCGCCAGCAAGCACGCCGCCGAGCAGCGGTTGTTGGCGCAGGCGAAAATCTACCCGCAAACCACCTATATTATGCTGCGGCCGCGCGGCCTGTTTGGCCCGCACGATCGGGTGATCGTGCCGCGGCTGTTGCAGCAGCTCGAACGCGATCGCGGCGTGCTGCGGCTGCCCGGCGGCGGGCAAGCGCTGCTGGATCTGACCTTTGCTCCCAACGTGGTGCACGCCATGGAGCTGGCCAGCCGGCAGCGCGGATTGCCGTCCGGCGCCGTGTATAACATCACCAACCACCAACCGCAGCGGCTGGCGGAGATGCTGGATGCACTGCTGCGCCAGGAGCTGGGGCTGCGTTACCGGCTGCAGGCCGTGCCTTACCCGCTGCTGCAGGCGCTGGCCGGCGGCATGGAGCTGTGGGCAACGCTGAGCGGCAAGGAACCGCTGCTGACGCGCTACAGCGTGGCGGCGGTGCATTTTGACATGACCCTGAGCCAGACCCGCGCGATCGAAGAGCTGGGCTATCGGCCGCGTTACTCGATGGAAGAGGGGATCCGCCTGACCGGCGAGTGGCTGCGGCAGCAAGGAGGCATACAGCATGGCTAAGGTCACCGTATTTGAAGTGGGCTATTGCACGCATATCGGCTGCATGGCGCTGCGCGGCGCCGGGTTCCGGGTGTGTAAATTCCCGGCGCGCGCCTATCTGCTGGAGGTGGGAGAGCGCCGCTGGCTGTGGGATACCGGCTATGCGCATTATTTTCAGCAGCACACGCAGTCGGGGCTGTTCAGCCTTTACCGCCGCATGACGCCGGTCTATTTCGATCCCGCCGAGTCGTTGGCGCATCAGCTGCGCGAAGCCGGTTACGCCGAAGGCGACATCCAGGCGCTGATCGTCTCGCACTTTCACGCGGATCACATCGCCGGGCTGCAGGATTTCAGCCGCCTCGATTTTATTTGCTGCGGCGAAGGCTGGCAGCAAACCCGCGGGCTGCGCGGTTTCGCGGCGCTCAAGCGCGCCTTTATTCCCGGCCTGATCCCGGCGGATTTCGAGAGCCGCCTGCAGTTTATGGAGTCTTTTCCCTCGGTGGCGTTGCCCGCACTGCTGGCGCCGTTCGATCGCGGTTACGCGCTGCCGGGCAGTGAAGGACAAATCGTGCTGGTGCCGCTGCCGGGGCATGCGGCCGGCCATATCGGCGCCTTTATCCTCACCGACGCCGGCTGGACGCTGTTGGCCAGCGACGCCGCCTGGTCGCCGCAGAGCTACCAGACGCTGCGCGGACCCTCGCGCCTGGCCAATCTGGTGATGGACGATGCGGCGGCGTACACCCGCACGCTGGAGCGGCTTAACCAACTGTGGGCGGGCGGCCAGGTCAACATTTTGCTGTGCCACGAGGGGGACCTGTGATCCCCTTCATGACCCTTTGGCACTACTTCCGCGCCCGGCGCCTGCGCTTTGGCGATCGTGCGGCGCTGGAGGCGCATCAGGCCCGGCAGCTCGCGGGCTTTGCCCGCCGGGTGCTGAGCAAGAGCCCCTATTTTCAGTGTTTCAGCCGCCGGCCGTTCGCCGAATGGCCGCAGATGGACAAGGCGCTGATGATGGCGCAGTTCGACCGGATGAATACCGCCGGGCTGAGCCGGGAGGCGGTGCTGGCCTGCGCGCAGCGCAGCGAGGCGGATCGCGATTTCACGCCAAAGATCGGGCGCTACAGCGTCGGGTTGTCGTCCGGCACCTCTGGGCAGCGCGGCGTGTTTGTCGTCAGCCCGCGCGAACAGCAGGTGTGGGCCGGCGGCATGCTGGCGAAGATGCTGCCGGACGGGCTGCTGGCCGGTGAGCGTGTCGCGCTGTTTCTGCGGGCGGACAATAATCTCTATCACAGCGTAAACAACCGTTGGCTGAGCCTGGCGTTTTACGATTTGCTGGCGCCGTTCAGCGAGCATCTGCCCTCACTGGAACGGCAGGCGCCCAGCATCATCGTGGCGCCGGCGCAGGTGCTGCGCGCCCTGGCGCTGGCGGTGCTGGCCGGGCAGGTGAAGCTGCCGGTCAAAAAAGTGATTTCGGTCGCCGAGGTATTGGAAGAACAGGATCGCCGCCTGCTGATGCAGGTGTTTCCGGCGGTTGGCGAAGTGTATCAGGCTACCGAGGGGTTTCTGGCCGCGACCTGCGCGCACGGCACCCTGCATCTGAACGAAGAGTTTTTGCATATTGAACCGCAGTGGATCGACGAACTGCGTTTCACGCCGCTGATCACTGATTTCACCCGCAGCACGCAGCCGATCGTGCGTTATCGGCTGGACGATGTGCTGGTACTGCGCAAGGAACCCTGCCCGTGCGGGCAGCCGACGCGCGCGATCGCGCGTATCGAAGGGCGGCGCGACGATCAGCTGATGCTGCCCGATGCGCAGCGGCAACCGCAGGCGGTGTTCGCCGATGCCTGCAGCCGGACGATCGCCAATGCGCTGCCGCTGACCAGCGATTACCGCCTGATCCAGCGCGGCGAGCAGCGGCTGGAGTTGATCGCCGATTGCAGCCCGGCGGCGTTGGCGCACTGCCAGGCGCAGCTGATCGCGCTGTTCGCTCGCCAGGGCATCGCCACCGATCGGCTCGAATGGCGGTTGACGGCGCAGGCGGTGTTGCCGCAGTTCGATCGCAAGCGGCGGCGCATCGTGCGCCAGGCGGAGGAAGCATGAAAAATACGCTGTTCAGGCTAGGGCACATGTTGCTCGGCTGGGGGACGGTCGGGGTGGTGTATAGCCTGACCGATCGCCTGCAGGGGACGGGAACTTTGTTGCCGCCGTCGGCGCTTGATCGGGCGATCCCGTTCAGCCCGGCGGCCATTTGGCTTTACCTGTCGTTCTTCCTCATCGTCCCGGCGGGCTATTTGCTGGCGCCGCTGCAGCGAATCAAATGGCTGACGCTGGCGATGCAGCTGACGGCGCTGGGCGCCGGGGCTGTTTACCTGCTGTGGCCGACCACCATGGCCTATCCGCGGAACGATGGCGTTGGGATCAGCGCACAGCTGCTGGCGGCGTTAACCCAGGTGGATTCGCCGCAGAACTGCCTGCCTTCGTTGCATATGGCGCTGACGGTGCTGGCGGTGTGGGCGTTGAGCGACGGCGAGCGCAAAGTGCGAACGGCGCTGTGGATGCTGTGGGGCGTGGCGATCGCGTTCTCCATTCTGCAGCTGCGCCGCCATTTGTTTGTCGATCTGGCCGGCGGCGCGCTGCTGGCGCTGTGCGCCGGGTGGTTGGCCCTGCGCATCAAGACCCTGCGCCGGCGGGTGGTTAAAGGAGAAATGGGATGAGCGATCTGGCGTTGCCGATAGTGTTCATGCTGTTCATCGTGGTGGCCGAGGCGGTGGCGCTGCAGTGGGGGCGCCGTGAGCCGGTCAACTGGCACGATCTGGTGTTTAACCTGAACTCCGGCCATATCATGCTGTGGCTGTTCCGCGGGCTGGAGATCACCTGCTACGGCTACGTGGCCGCGCATTTCAGTCTGGGGCTGCTGAATGCCTGGCCGCCGCTGCTGATGTGGCTGTTCGCCCTGCTGGCGTGGGACTTCGGTTTCTACTGGCTGCACCGTCTGCATCACCGTTTCCGCGTGCTGTGGGCGGTACACGTGGTGCACCATCAGGGGGAGCACTTCAACCTGTCGCTGGGGGTGCGCAACTCCTGGTATTCGTCGTTGACGTCGATCCCGTTCTTTTTGCTGCTGGCGCTGGCGGGCGTGCCGCTGTCGGTGTTCGTCACGGTGTCGATTTTTCACTACAGCATTCAGCTGTTTAACCACAATGCGCTGACGCCGAAGCTGGGCGTGCTGGAAAAAATCCTGGTCACGCCGGCGCACCACCGGGTGCACCACGTCAAGGACATGGCGTATTCCAATAAGAACTTCGGCGGCAGCTTTATCTTCTGGGACAAGCTGTTCGGCACGTTCTGCCCGGCGTTGCCGACCACGCCGTTCAGCTACGGCGTCGGGGGCGATCGGCCGTCCGCCAACCCGTTCTGGGCGAGCAATCTGCCGTTTCTGCGCTATTTCCGTCTGGCATGGCGCCCGGCGCCGGGCCGGCCGCGCGACCGCCGTTCGGCGCTCAGCGTCTTCAGCGGCGCCATGCTGCTGTTCTCGTTGGTGGTCGGTTACGTCTACCAATACGGTTACGGCTACGGCGACATCAGCTGGCCGCAAATGGCGCTGCTGGTGCTGCTGGCGTTGGGCTCGGTAGCGCTGGGTGGCATGACGGAAGGGCGGCGGTGGGCGAGCGCCGTCTGGCTGCTGATCGCTCTGGGCATGCCGCTGCTGTTTATCGGCTATCTTGGCTGGCCGCAGCGCTATTGGCATATCGCCATGGCCGCCGTGGCGCTGCATGCCCTGTGCGTGGCGCTGGGCTGGGGGCGAGTGGCCGCGCCGGCCGCCGTGGAGGAACCGCATGGCTGACTTATTGCCGCCGCTGCGTTTTCCCGCCGATGGCGAGCAGGCGTTTCACCGCGATCTCAAGCGCGCGGCGCACGCCTGCCTGGCGGGCGATCATCGCTATGCCGATGCCGCGCGATTGGCCAAGGCCGCGCTGTTGCTGGCGCTGTGCGTCGGGTTTTATGCCCTGAGCCTGATGCAGCATCAGCCCTGGGCGTTTTTCCTCTGCTATTTCCTGTTCGTGGCCATGGGCATGCTGCTCAACGTCAACGTCAACCACGATGCTTCGCATAACGCCTTCTTGCGCGCGCCCTGGGCCAATCGCCTGGTGGGGCGGCTGGTGACGCTGCCGCTGGGCGTCGATCCGGACTATTGGCGCACGCGGCACGTGGATTACCACCACGTTTACGCCAACGTCGAACACTACGATCTGGACACCGAAGAGAACGGCTTTTTCCGCCAGACGCCGTTCCAGCGCTGGCGGCCGCATATGCGCTATCAGCATCTGTACTGGCCGCTGATCGCCGCGCTCTCGCTGCCCTACATCGCGTGGATTTTCGATTGGTCCGATCGGCTCGATAAAACGCCGCTGCGGGAAAAACGCGTGCTGGCGGGGCGCGGCGGTTGGACGCTGTTCGTGCTGTGCAAATTGCTTCATGTGGCGCTGGTGCTGGTGGTGCCGCTGATCCTGTGCCACCGGCACGGCATCGGTTGGGGCTGGGTGCTGTTGGCTTACGTGCTCAGCCAGATGTTTGCCTCGCTGCTGGTGGTGTTCCTGCTGCTGGGCACCCACTGGGCGCAGGCCGAGTTTTACCCGGCGCCGGCGGGTGACAGCATGCCGCACGGTTGGTACCGGCACAATTTCGCCACCGCCTGCGACTGGCAGCCCGAGCCGCGCTGGCTGGAGCACCTGACCGGCGGGCTGAACTATCACCTGACCCATCACCTGTTTCCCGGCTGGAATCACCGCCACTACCCGGCGCTGGCCGCCGCAGTGGCGGAAGTGGCGCATCGGCACGGCATGGCGTACCGCTGCATCGGCTATCGCGAACTGCTGGCGCAGCAACAGCGCTTCTTACGCCGGATGGGGCAGCCATGAAGCCGCTGCGTCCGTTAGCCTACCGGCGTGACGACAGTGGGCTACATCGTGCGCTGATGCAGGCCGCCCAGCATTATTTGACGGCCAACGGCGATCACCGCTTCGCCGACGGCGGCATGCTGGCGAAGGTGGCGCTGCTGCTGGCGCTGTGCGGCCTGTGTTACGGGTTGAGCCTGCAGCAGCAAAACGGCTGGGCGTTTTTCGCTTGCTACTTCGGTTTTATCTTTATCGGCATGTTCCTGACGGTGAACGTGGTGCACGATGCCTCACATAACGCGTTTTTCCGTCGGCCCTGGGCCAACCGCTGGCTGAACGCCCTGGTGAGCGTGCCGCTGGGGCTGGATCCCGACTGCTGGCGTGTGCGGCACGTGCTGTTCCACCATGCCCATAACAATATCGAACATTACGACCCCGACATCGACGCCAACGGCGTGCTGCGGCAAACGCCGTTCCAGCGCTGGCGGCCCTTTATGCGCGCCCAGCGCTACTATTGGCCGCTGGTGGCGGCGCTGACGTTCCCGTACTACATCTGGCTGTTCGACTGGCTGGATCGGGCGGGCCGTACCCGCGTGGCGGCACGCATGGCGCAGCAGGGTGTGCGCGGCTGGTGCGGATTTCTGGCGGGCAAGGCGGCGCACCTGCTGCTGGCGCTGGCGATCCCGTGCTGGCTGCTGCCGCCGGCCATCGGCATCGGGCAAATCCTGCTGGTCTATTTGCTGAGCCAGATGCTTTCGTCATTGCTGTTCGTGATGTTGATCATCGGCACCCACTGGGCCAAGGCCAATTTTTACCAGGCGCCGGCGCAGGGTGCGATGCCGCACGGCTGGTATCACCATGTGTTCGCCACCACCTTCGACTGGCTGACCCGGCCGCGTTGGCTGGGATACTGGCTCGGCGGGGCGAACCTGCATTTGACGCATCATCTGTTCCCGCACTGGAGCCACCGTCATTACCCGGCGCTGAGCCGCATCATCGGCGAGGTGGCGCCGCGTTTCGGCATCGACTACCGCCTGCTGGAGCTGGAGGAGCTGTTGCGCCTGCAGCAGCGCTTCCTCAGCGCGATGGGGCGCAAACCGCATTAGCGTTGCATGCGGATTGTGCGAGGTGTTACGCAGTTCACTAATTGAACGATAGTTGCCCTTCCAGTAGACTTTCCCCCTGTGAATCAACGGCCACAGGAGGTGGACTATGCGCAGCTTGCCGATTCGGTTATCGAATAAAATTGATGATGATCTGAACGATATTGCCCGGCGTCATGGGATGGAAAAAACCGAGGTAATCAAAATGGCGTTTGCACTGATTACCCTTGCCGATAAGTACTGGATGAAACAGGATGGTACTTCTCTTGGCATTGTACGGGAGAAGGGTGAACAGCTTGAAGCGGTGGGGCGGGTCGTGGAGATCTTCCCATGAACATCGAAAGCCGTAATCTGCGCGATGAGGCCAGCCAGGTTTATCTGGAGCAGGTGTTGGTCTTCGACGAAATGGAGCGTCTGCGCTTGGCGCGCCAGGTATTGTGCGGGATATTCGCGGTCAGCGTGGGCGTATTCGCCGCCCACGCGTATTGGGACAAAAATGAAGTGCTCGGACAAACGTTCGAACTGGTGAAGATCGGCGCCTTGCCGCTGGTCACGCTGGTGGTTTCCTTCTACTTTCCCACCAGCGCGGCCAGATAAGGCGCCGCGTCAATGCGACTTCATGCCCGCCGCGGTCATCAGCAGGCGGAACAGCGAGGCGACCACGAACAGCCCCAGCACGCTGGCGCTCCAGATGATCACCAGCCAGCCGATGCGTTTCCACCAGGGCGCCGGCGCGGCGGTTGCCGTTTTATCTTGCATAGCGTCCTCCCTTCTCAGTGATAGCCGTGTTCATGGCTGATCTTGCCGCGGAACACGTAGTAGCTCCAGAAGGTGTAGACCAGAATGATCGGGATGATGAACAGCGCGCCCACCAGCATAAAGCCGAGGCTCTGCGGCGGGGCGGCGGCGTCCCAAAGGCTGATGGCCGGTGGGATCAGGTGCGGCCAGATGCTGATGCCAAGCCCGCTCAGGCCGAGGAACACCAGCAGCAGCGTCAGCATGAACGGCGAGTAGTGCGCGCCGCGTTTCACCCCGCGCTGAATTCCCCAGGCGCTGAGCAGCACCAGCACCGGCACCGGCAGCAGCCAGAACAAATTCGGCAGCGTAAACCAGCGGGCGGCGATTTCCGGATGCGCGATCGGCGTCCAGATACTGACCGCGGCCAGCACCAGCAACAGGATCGCCAGCAGCGGCGTCGCCAGATGATACATGCGCGCCTGCAGATCACCGGCGGTTTTCATCACCAGCCAGGTGCAGCCTAGCAGGGCGTAGGTCACCACCAGCCCCAGCCCGCAGAACAACGCGAACGGCGTCAGCCAGTCCAGTGCGCCGCCGGCGTAGGTGCGGCCTTCGACCGGGAAGCCGTTGATCACGGCGCCCACCACCACACCCTGGCTGAAGGTGGCGAAGATTGAGCCCCAGATGAACGCCTTGTCCCAGATATGGCGTTTCTCCGGCGTCGCCTTGAAGCGAAACTCGAAGGCCACGCCGCGGAAAATCAGCCCGATCAGCATCAGCGTCAGCGGGATCGCCAGCGCGTCGAGGATCACCGAGTAGGCCAACGGGAAGGCGCCGAACAGCGCGGCGCCGCCCAGCACCAGCCAGGTCTCATTGCCGTCCCACACTGGGGCGACGGTGTTCATCATCAGATCGCGGTCGCCGCTCTCTTTCACCCACGGAAACAGGATGCCGATGCCCAGGTCGAAACCGTCCATCACCACGTACATCATGGTACTGAACACGATGATCACAAACCAAATCAGCGGAAGATCGATGCCCATGTTCAGCTCCTGTCGTCCAGAGTATCGTTGACCGCGGACAGCGGACGCGCCGGCCGGCCCTCGGTATTGTCTTCTTGGTGTTCATGCGGCTGCGGCCCTTTGCGGATCAGGCGCATCATGTAGGAATAGCCCACGCCGAACACCGAGCAGTAGACGATGATGAACGCCAGCAGGCTGATGCTCATGTGCAGATCGCCGTGCGCGGAGACCGCGTCCTTGGTGCGCAGCAGGCCGTACACCACCCACGGCTGGCGGCCGATCTCGGTGGTGAACCAGCCCGCCAGCAGCGCCAGCAGCCCGGAAGGACCCATCCACAGGATGAAGTACAGGAACGGACGCGACTGATACAGCCCGCCGCGCCAGCGCAGCCACAGGCTCCACACCCCGGCCAGGATCATCAGCATGCCCAGCCCGACCATGATGCGGAACGACCAGAACACCACGGTGGAGTTGGGGCGATCTTCCGGCGGGAAGGATTTGAGCGCCGGTACCTGTTCGGTCAGGCTGTGGGTCAGGATCAGGCTGCCGAGGTACGGTACTTCCAGCTTGAAGCGGGTCTCTTCGCGCTCCATGTCCGGCCAGCCGACCAGGATCAGCGGCGTGGCTTCGCCCGGCGGGTTTTCCCAGTGGCCTTCGATGGCGGCGATCTTCGCCGGCTGGTGTTTCAGCGTATTCAGGCCATGCGCATCGCCGATCAGCGCCTGCACCGGCGCGACGATCAGCGCCATCCACATCGCCATCGACAGCATTTTGCGCATCGCCGGGGTATCGCGGCCGCGCAGCAGATGCCAGGCGGCGGAGGCGCCGACGAAGAACGCCGAGGAGAGGAAGGCGGCGGTGGACATGTGCAGCAGGCGGTACGGGAAGGACGGGTTGAAGATCACCTTCAGCCAGTCGACCGGTACCACCTGGCCGTTGATGATTTCATGCCCCTGTGGCGTCTGCATCCAGCTGTTGGAAGCCAGGATCCAGAAGGTGGAGATCAGCGTGCCGAGCGCCACCATGCAGGTGGCGAAGAAGTGCAGGCCGGGGCCGACGCGGTTCCAGCCGAACAGCATTACGCCGAGGAAACCGGCTTCGAGGAAGAAGGCGGTCAGCACTTCATAGGTCAGCAGCGGCCCGGTAATGCTGCCGGCGAACTCGGAGAAGAAGCTCCAGTTGGTGCCGAACTGATAGGCCATCACCAGCCCGGACACCACGCCCATGCCGAAGTTGACGGCGAAAATCTTTGACCAGAAGTAGTAAAGCTCACGGTAGGCTTCATTGTGCGTTTTCAACCATAATCCTTCCAGCACCGCCAGATAGCTGGCTAAACCGATGGTGATGGCGGGGAAGATGATATGGAAAGACACGGTGAAGGCGAACTGTATTCTGGCGAGTTCCAGTGCATCAAGACCCAGCATGGCGCCTCCTAGGGTTGAACATAAATTAACCTCTTGAGTATAGCTGTCATTTTTATGTGAAATACTTGGCGTTAAGTTAAGCACGGAGTACAGTGACTATAATAGTGACAGTTATTTTACTTTTTCATATAACAGTTAATGGTTATGACCCGATACGAGCAGCTTGCGCAGCAGATTAGAGAACAGATCCAGAACCGGGTGTGGCGGGCGGGCGACAAGCTGCCTTCGCTGCGCGAGAGCGGCAAACGCGCCGGACTGAGCCTGATGACGGTGGTGCAGTCTTACCAACTGCTGGAGAGCCAGGGGTGGATCGTCGCCCGCCCGCAGTCGGGCTACTACGTGGCGGCGCGCCCGCAGCCTCTGCCCCAGCCTTCGCGCGGCGAGAAGCTGTTGCTGAGCGAGCAGGTGGACATCAACGCCTTTATTTTCGACGTGCTGCAGGCCTGCAAGGATCCGGATATCGTGCCTTTCGGTTCGGCCTTTCCCGACGCCACGCTGTTCGCCCAGCCGAAGCTGGCGCGCGCGCTGAGCAGCGTGGCGCGCAAGTTCACGCCGCACAGTTCGCTGGCCAACCTGCCGCCGGGCAACGACGCGCTGCGGCGGCACATCGCCCAACGCTATGCGCTGAGCGGCATGCAGGTCGCGCCGGACGAAATCGTCATCACCGCCGGGGCGATGGAGTCGCTCAGCCTCAGCCTGCAGGCGGTGACCCAGCCGGGCGACTATGTGGCGATCGAATCGCCGGCGTTTTACGGCGCGCTGCAGGCGCTGGAACGGCTGCGGTTAAAGGCGGTGGCGATCGCCACCCATCCGCAGGACGGCATCGATCTGGACGCGCTGCAGCAGGCGGTGGACCAGTATCCGATCAAAGCCTGCTGGCTGATGACCCATTTCCAGAACCCGCAGGGCGCCACCCTGCCGGAGGCCAACAAGCAACGGCTGGTGACGCTGCTGCGCGAACGGCAGATCTCGCTGATTGAAGACGACGTCTACGGCGAACTGTACTTCAGCGCGGAACGGCCGCTGCCCGCCAAGGCGCTCGACAGCGGCGGCCAGATCCTGCACTGCTCGTCGTTTTCCAAATGCCTGGCGCCGGGCTTTCGCGTCGGCTGGGTGGCGGCGGGGCGTTATGCGCAGCAGATCCAGCGTTTGCAGCTGATGAGCACCGTTTCCACCAGCGTGCCGACCCAGATGGCGCTGGCGGATTATCTGCTGCACGGCGGCTACGATACCCATCTGCGGCGGTTGCGGCGCCTGCTGGCCCAGCGCCAAAGCGCGATGCGTCAGGCGATCGCCCACCATTTCCCGCCGACGGTGAAGGTCAGCCAGCCCGACGGCGGCTACTTCCTGTGGCTGGAGCTGGATCCGGCGCTGTCGTCGATGGAACTGTACCGGCGGGCCCTTTCCCGGGGCATCAGCATCGCGCCGGGGCGCATGTTTACCACCGGCGACCATTTCAACCACTGCTTCCGTCTCAACGCCTCTTTTGAATGGAACGACCGCTTTGAAGAGGCGATCAAAACCTTAGCCAAGCTTATCCGGGGGCTAGCGGCGGCAGGCTGAACGGCACACCTGGCGTCAGGACAGATAGTGCTTCAACGCGCGCCCGGCCTGGTGGATCGCCGAATGCACCGCCGGGACGTGGGCGAGCGGATTCAACAGGCCGTAGTCGTGGATCAGCCCGTTATAGCGGGTGGAGGTGACCTCGACGCCGGCGGCATCGAGCAGACGCGCGTAGGCTTCGCCCTCATCGCGCAGCACGTCCAGCTCGGCGGTTTGCACCAGCGCCGGCGGCAACCCCCGCAGCTGGTCCGGCGTGGCGTTGAGCGGCGAGGCGTAGATATCTTTGCGCTGCGCCTTATCGGGCGCGTAGCTGTCCCAAAACCACTTCATCATGTTGCGGGTCAGGAAATGGCCTTCGGCAAACTGATGATAGGAATCGGTATCAAACTGGGCGCGGGTGACGGGCCACAGCAGGATCTGGCAGCGCAGCGCCGGTATGCCTTTCTGTTTGGCCATCAGGCTGACCACCGCCGCCATATTGCCACCGGCGCTGTTGCCGACCACCGCCAGCCGCGAGCCGTCGACGTTGATCTTCTCGCCGTACTCGGCCACCCATTCGGTGGCGGCGTAAGCCAGGTTGATCGCCTCAGGGTAGCGCACCTCCGGTGAGCGGGGATAATTGACGAACACCGCCGCCGCACCTGAGCTGTGCACCAGATCGCGCACCAGCCGTTCATGGGTGGGAAAATCGCCCAGCACCCAGCCACCACCGTGGAAGAACATGAATACCGGCAGCGCCTCTTTGACCCTGGCCGGCCGCACCAGCTGCAGCAGAATATCCTGACCTTCTACGTGAATGGTTTTCTCGCTGATCTCGACCTCGCGCAGCGGCACCTCGACGCTGCGTTGCGCGTCCTCCAACACCCTGCGCGCCTCTTTGGGCTTCATCTGTTCCATAGGTTTACCGCCGCCGGCATTCAGCGCGTCGAGAAACGCGCGGATGTCGTGTTGGGCGTGCGGCTGGCTGAGATCGACGGTTTTCTTGGGCATGGGGACTCCTTGTGCGCAGAAGAGAAGGGGCGGTCAGGATCACAGTGTAGTCGCTGGCGCACAAAGCAGGAGCCGCGGCCAGCGTGGCCCCTTTTGACCGGTGGGGTCTCGCGTCGCTGCCGCGATGCACCATTCTGGCGCACCGCTGCACCCGCTGGGGGCAAAAAGTGTGATAGCGAGCAAATCGGACGAAATTATTTTTGCGAGCCCGATCAGAAATCCTGAAGTTTTTCGCAATTGAATAGGATTTCGCGCGCAATGATGATTTTAGGCCTTATTTTTTAATTTATGCATTACCAATGCATAGAAAATGAATAACTATGCAATATAAGCCGTTGTTTTAACGTCAAAAATAGCAAAATCCGGTAAAAATCCCGTTTTGGCACGATAGCTGCTCTACACTCTTTATCAAACGACATGTATTTTAACTGCTCGTTAACATTTACTCCCCGCTCAGGGACCGGATATACGCCATAAATAGTGAAAAACCGATTTTATGTAACAGATTTGTTTCTAAATCAGCGGTAAGGGGCAGCATTTTCTCCGCCGTGAAAGTCGGTTTTGAACAACGGTTTTTTTGCAATGTGGCGGCCTAGCCGGGCCTGAGCGGCCCTTACAGTCAAAATTCAGCCTTTGCTGAGATTATGAGGTCACTATGGAACAGCCAATCGCAGTTACCCGCCAGTCTTTCGATGACTGGATGGTCCCGGTTTATGCCCCTGCCGATTTTATTCTGGTGCGGGGAGAAGGCTCGCAGGTGTGGGATCAGCAGGGTAAGTCTTACATCGACTTCGCCGGCGGCATCGCGGTTAACGCGTTGGGGCATGCGCACCCGGCGGTCAAGGCGGCGCTGGTGGAGCAGGCGGGCAAACTGTGGCATCTGGGCAATGGCTATACCAACGAACCGGTACTGCGCCTGGCCAAAAAATTGATCGACGCCACCTTCGCCGACAAGGTGTTCTTCTGCAACTCGGGCGCCGAAGCCAACGAAGCGGCGCTGAAACTGGCGCGCAAGCATGCGCACGACCAGCACGGCGCCGGTAAAGATCAGATTGTGGCGTTCAACAACGCGTTCCACGGCCGCACGCTGTTTACCGTGTCCGCCGGCGGCCAGCCAAAATACTCGCAGGACTTTGCGCCGCTGCCGGGCGGCATCACCCATACGCCGTACAACGATCTGGCCGCGGCGGCCGAGCTTATCAACGATCGCACCTGCGCGGTGATCGTCGAGCCGATCCAGGGCGAGGGCGGCGTGCTGCCGGCGGAAGCCAGTTTCCTGCAGGGGCTGCGTGAGCTGTGCGATCGCCATAATGCGCTGCTGATCTTCGACGAAGTGCAGACCGGCGTCGGCCGCACCGGCCACCTGTATGCCTACATGCAGTACGGCGTGGTACCGGACGTGCTGACCACCGCCAAAGCGCTGGGCGGCGGCTTCCCGATCGGTGCCATGCTGACCACCGATGCGCTGGCGAAAACGCTGGGCGTCGGCACCCACGGCACCACCTACGGCGGCAACCCGCTGGCGACGGCGGTGGCGGGGACGGTGTTCTCAATCATCAACACCCCGGAAGTGCTGGAGGGCGTCAAACAGCGTCACCAGTGGTTTATCGACGGGTTGAACGACATCAACCGTCAGTACCCGATCTTCGCCGACATTCGCGGCGGCGGTTTGCTGATCGGCTGCCAATTGACGAAAGACTATGCCGGCAAAGCGAAGCAGATCACCCAACTGGCCAACGAAGAAGGCGTTATCGCGCTGATCGCCGGCCCGGACGTGGTGCGTTTCACGCCGTCGCTGATCATCCCTGAGCAGGATGTGAAAGAGGGGCTGGCGCGATTCGCGCGCGCCGTGGCGCGCATTTGCAGCTAATCAGCGGGCTGCGCCTTCACCGGCGCAGCCTGATTCAGAAGAGGTTCGCATTATGATGATTATTCGCCCTATAGAGCGTCGCGATCTGGCGGATTTATTGACGCTGGCCGGTAAATCCGGCATCGGTCTCACTTCACTGCCGCAAAATGAAGATACCCTGTCGGCACGCATTGAGCGGGCGTTAAAAACCTGGCAAGGCGAACTTCCGCAAAGTGACCAGTGTTATTTGTTCGTGTTGGAAGACAGCGAGCGCCGTCAGGTGGTCGGGGTCTGCGCGATCGAAGTGGCCGTCGGCCTGGCGGAACCCTGGTACAGCTTCCGCGTCGGCACGCAGGTGCACGCTTCCAAACAGCTGAACGTCTATAAATCGGTGCCGACGCTGTTCCTCAGCAACGATCATACCGGCCATTCGGAGCTGTGCACGCTGTTCCTCGATCCGGATTATCGTCACGGCGAGAACGGCAAGCTGCTGTCGAAGGTGCGTTTCCTGTTTATTGCCGCGTTCCGCGAACGTTTCTCCCGGCGCCTGATCGCCGAGATGCGCGGTTTCTCCGATGAAAACGGCCGATCGCCGTTCTGGGAGAGCGTCGGGCGCCATTTCTTCTCCATCGAGTTCGCCAAGGCGGACTACCTGAGCGGCACCGGGCAAAAGGCGTTTATCGCCGAACTGATGCCGAAACACCCGTTGTATGTCGATTTCCTGGCCGAAGACGCGCAGAAAGTGATCGGCGAAGTGCATCCGCAAACCCTGCCGGCGCGCCGATTGCTGGAGGCGGAAGGCCTGAGCTATCAGGGCTACGTCGATATCTTCGACGGCGGCCCGACGCTGGAAGCCGAGATCGACCACATCCGTGCGGTGAAGCAGAGCCGCCTGGTGAAAGTGGTGCTGGATGACACGCCGATGCGCGCCGATGCGCCGGTGCATCTGGTGGCCAACGACAACTATCAGCACTACCGCGCACTGTTGGTCAATGCCGAACTGTATGACGACCGCCTGCATATCAACGCCGCCACCGCCGCGGCGCTGGGCGTCGAACAGGGCAGCCCGGTGCGGGTGCTCCCCCTTATTGCACAGGAGAAAGCATGATGTCTCATCCTGCACTGTTGATTAACGGCGTCTGGCGGCAGGGCCGCGGCGCCGAGTTCGGCAAGGCCGATCCGGTCGGCAACCAGCCGCTGTGGCGCGCCAACGCCGCCGATACCGACGACGTCGCCGCCGCCTGCGAGGCCGCGCGCGCCGCGTTCCCGGCCTGGGCGCGTACGCCGTTCGAGCAGCGCGAACAGCTGGTAAAACGCTTTGCCGCCTTGCTGGAAGAACACAAGCAGTCGCTGGCGGAAACCATCAGCCGCGAGACCGGCAAACCGCGCTGGGAAACGCTGACCGAAATTCAGGCGATGATCGGCAAGGTGGGCATTTCGCTGCAGGCCTATCAGACGCGCACCGGCTTTAGCCAGACGGCGATGGCCGACGGCGCTTCGGTGCTGCGCCATCGTCCGCACGGCGTGCTGGCGGTGTTCGGGCCTTACAACTTCCCCGGCCATCTGCCGAACGGCCATATCGTGCCGGCGCTGTTGGCCGGCAACTGCGTGGTATTCAAACCGAGCGAGCTGACGCCGCTGACCGCCGAGGAGACCCTGAAGCTGTGGCTGCAGGCCGGCCTGCCGGACGGGGTGATCAACCTGGTGCAAGGCGGCCGCGAGACCGGCGAAGCGCTGGCGGCCAGTGCGGATATCGACGGCCTGCTGTTCACCGGCAGCGCCGGCACCGGCTATCACCTGCATCGCCAATTGGCGGGGCAGCCGGAGAAGATCCTGGCGTTGGAGATGGGCGGCAACAACGCGCTGATCGTCGACGGTTTTGACGATCGCGATGCGGCGGTCAACCTGGCTATCCAATCGGCGTTTATCTCCGCCGGCCAACGCTGCACCTGTTCACGCCGTATTCTGGTGAAGCAGGGGGCGGAAGGCGACGCCTTTATCGAACGTTTGGTCCAGGTGGCGGGCGAACTGCGCGTCGGCCGCTGGGATGCCGAACCGCAGCCGTTCATGGGCGGGGTGGTGTCGGCAGCCGCGGCGGAAAACATGCTGAACGCGCAGCAGCGCTTGCTGGCGCTGGGCGGCAAATCGCTGCTGAGCATGCGCCTGCTGGAACCGGGCAGTTCGCTGCTCAGCCCGGGCATCGTCGATCTGACCGGCGTGGACGGCGTACCGGACGAAGAGTATTTCGGCCCCTTGACCACCATCGTGCGTTACCGCGATTTCGACGAAGCGCTACAGCTCGCCAACCGGACGCGCTACGGCCTGTCGGTGGGGCTGGTATCGCCGCAGCGCGAGTTGTTCGAGCGCTTGCTGCTGGAAGCGCGCGCCGGCATCGTCAACTGGAACAAGCCGCTGACCGGGGCGTCCAGCGCGGCGCCGTTCGGTGGCGTGGGGGCCTCCGGCAACCATCGCCCAAGCGCCTTCTATGCGGCGGACTATTGCGCCTGGCCGATGGCTTCGCTGGAAAGCGAAAGCCTGTCGCTGCCGGCGACGCTCTCGCCGGGCTTGTCGTTCCGTTAATCGTCTGCGGCGGCGCGATGGCGCCGCCGCAGACCATCCCCAGGGGATAGCCATGTCAGGATATGAAGTCAATTTCGACGGTTTGGTGGGGCCGACGCACCACTATGCCGGGCTGTCGTTCGGCAATGAGGCCTCGACGCAGCACCAAAACAGCGTATCTAACCCAAAGCTGGCGGCGAAACAAGGTTTGCTGAAAATGAAGGCGCTGGCCGATCTCGGTTTCCAGCAAGGGGTATTGCCGCCGCAGGAGCGGCCGCATGTGCCGATGCTGCGGCGCCTGGGTTTCAGCGGCAGCGATGAGGCGGTGCTGGCGCAGGCGATGCGCCAGTCGCCGCGCCTGCTGTCGGCGCTCAGCTCGGCATCTTGCATGTGGACCGCCAATGCGGCCACCGTGTCGCCTTCGGCGGACAGCGCCGACGGCAAGGTGCATTTCACCGCCGCCAACCTGAACAACAAATTCCACCGCGCCATCGAAGCGGAAACCACCACCGCCGTATTGCGGGCGATGTTCAGCGACGATCGGCATTTCGCCCACCATGAGGCGCTGCCGCAGGTGGCGTTGTTCGGCGACGAAGGGGCCGCCAACCACAACCGTTTGGGCGGCGACTACGCCAAGCGCAGCGTGCAGGTGTTCGTCTACGGTCGGCAGGAGTTCGGCGGCGAAACGGCGCCGGCGCGTTATCCGGCGCGCCAGACGCGCGAAGCCGGTGAGGCGATCGCTCGCCTGCACCAGTTGGACGAGCAGCATACGGTCTTTGTGCAGCAAAACCCGGCGGTGATCGATCAGGGCGTGTTCCATAACGACGTGATTGCGGTCAGCAACCAAAACGTACTTTTCCACCACCAGCAGGCGTTTCACCGCCAGCAGCAGGCGCTGGATGAAGTGCGCCGCAAGATGGCGTCGCTGGACAGCGAGCTGGTGGCGATCGAAGTGCCGACCGAGCGCGTTTCGGTGGCGGACGCGGTGGCGACCTACCTGTTCAATAGCCAAATTCTTACCAAACCGAACGGCAGGATGATGATCGTGGTGCCGGAAGAGTCGCGTCAGCACGCCGGCGTGTGGCGTTATCTGAACGACATGGTCGGCAGCGGCGGCCCGATCGATGAAATCCGCGTGTTCGACCTGCGCGAAAGCATGCGCAACGGCGGCGGCCCGGCCTGCCTGCGGTTGCGGGTGGCGCTCAACGAACAAGAGTTGAGAGCGGTCAATCCGCGCGTGATGATGAACGAGCGGCTGTTTGCGACGCTGAACGAATGGGTGGATCGTCATTACCGCGATCGCCTGACGCAGGATGACCTGGCCGATCCGCTGCTGCTGCGCGAAGGGCGCGAGGCGCTGGATGCGCTGACGTCGATCCTCGGCCTCGGTTCCATCTATCCATTCCAACGCTAAGGGAGGCGGCATGATCGATCTACTGCCCCTGACGCTGGAAGGGAACGAACCCGTCGAATGGCAGGGTGAAACACCACAGCTGCGCTGGCGCTGGCAGGGGGAAGGGGTGCTGGAGCTCACGCCGCGGCAGCCTTACCGCCAGGCGATGGTGATGTCGGCGGGCGTGCACGGCAACGAAACAGCGCCGATTGAACTGCTCAATCAGTTGGTCGGCGATCTGCTGGCCGGCCGGTTGCCGCTGAAGGTGCGGCTGTTGGTGGTGCTGGGTAACCCGGCGGCGATGCGGGCCGGCAAGCGTTATCTGCACAGCGATATGAACCGCATGTTCGGCGGCCGCTACCGCAACTTCGCCGCCAGCGGCGAAACCGTGCGTGCGCAGCAGTTGGAGCGTGCGCTCGCCGCCTTTTTCGATGGCGAGCAGGCGGCGCGTTTCCACTACGATTTGCACACCGCCATCCGTGAATCGCGTTTGCCGCGCTTCGGCATTCTGCCCTTCCAGAAACGCCCGTACAGCGAGCCGATGTTGCAGCTGCTGGATGCCGCCGATCTGGATGCGCTGGTGGTGCACAGCGCGCCGGGCGGTACCTTTAGCCACTACTCCAGCGAACATCTCAATGCGGCGAGCTGTACGCTCGAGTTGGGCAAGGCGCGGCCGTTCGGCAGTAACGATCTGCAGCAGTTCGCCGCCATCGATCGCGCGCTGCGGGCGGCGGTCAGCGAAGGGCCGTCGCCGGTGCGTGCGGGCGCCGAGATTCGGGTTTTCCGTGTGATGCACTCGTTGATCAAGCACAGCGAAGATTTCAAGCTGCACCTGGAGGATGACACGGCCAACTTCACCGAGCTGAAACCGGGGATGTTGCTGTGCGAGCAGCCGCAGGAGGAGTATCGCGTGGGCCAGGAGGGGGCGTGGATACTGTTCCCTAACCCCGGTGTGGCGTTGGGCCTGCGTGCCGGTATGTTGTTGAGCGAAGTTTCCCGTTCTACGCTGTATTGATTTATCCACGGCGGCGCCCTCAGCGCGCCGCCGTTATTCCCTTCATTATTTTAGTCTGCTATTTCCCGCTATTTTAATTGCCGTAAGGCGAATTTTATTCGTTCCGAAGAGATTCCCTTATGTGAATGAATAAAAGGCGGTGTCAGATGATTAGCTGAAAGTCTTAATTGCCTGGTGAATATGTTAAGACAAAAATGTGAAATAAGTAACGTTTTTAATAACCATGCTAATTTTGTTGTTACCTTTGAATCGCGCAGAAAGCACGCAAAACGAAACCTAAATGCACCATATTAGTGCGCTGCACCATTTTGGTTATAACTTATGTGGCAAAATATTCATATATTCAATGAGTTGTGCGGTGCTTGGTTTGTAATGTTTGGTTACAAATAAACATGCTTTCTCCTCGTTGTTTCATGAACTTTTTGATTTTAAGTTTTGATTCATGATGCTAATGTCACATCACCCCCGTATTAGGGGTGCTCATAAAATACCAAAAGATAAAATCACAGCCCAAATTATAAATGGGCGTGACGGGCAGGGTTCTAATTATAATATCTAGGAAAATAAATGATGAAACGCAGTGTATTAGCCTTAGCTGTCGCCCTCGGGGCGATCACCTCCTTCGCCAACGCGGCTGAAATCTACAATAAGGATGGCAATAAACTCGACCTGTACGGCCGTGTTAACGCCAAGCATTATTTCAGCGACAGTAAATCCAACGACGGTGATATGACCTATGTTCGCCTGGGCTTCAAAGGCGAAACGCAAATCAATGATCAGTTGACCGGGTACGGCCAGTGGGAATACAACGTCCAGGCCAATCATGACGAAGCGCAGGGCACTACCGGCACCAAAACGCGTCTGGGCTTCGCGGGGCTGAAATTCGGCAACTACGGTTCTTTCGACTACGGCCGCAACTATGGTGTGGTCTATGACGCCGAGGCTTACACCGACATGCTGCCGGAGTTCGGCGGCGACTCCTACAGCTATACCGATAACTTTATGACCGCCCGTTCCAACGGTTTGGCCACCTACCGCAACCGTGATTTCTTCGGTTTGGTGGACGGCCTGAATCTGGCGGTGCAGTACCAGGGTAAAAACGATGGCGACGGACGCAGCGTGACCAAGCAAAACGGCGACGGTTACGGCCTGTCTCTGGACTATCAGGACATCGGCGGTTCCGGCATCGGCGTAGCGGCGGCGTTCTCCGACTCCAACCGCACCAGCGCTCAAAAAGCGCTGCAGTACGGTAAAGGCGACAGCGCCACCGCATGGACCACTGCGGTGAAATACGATGCCAACCAGGTTTACCTGGCTGCGATGTATGCCGAAACCCGCAACATGACGCCGATCAGCGTCAACGGCACTTCCGGTTTCGCCAATAAAACGCAAAACTTCGAAGTTGTGGCCCAGTATCAATTCGAGAACGGTCTGCGTCCTTCCGTGGCTTACGTGCAGTCCAAAGGCAAGGATATCGAAGGGATCGGTGATGCCGACCTGGTGAAGTACGTGGAAGTGGGGGCGACTTACTACTTCAACAAAAATATGTACACCTACGTTGATTACCAAATCAACCAGTTGAGCGACGATAACAAACTGAAACTGGCCAACGATGATATCGTTGCCGTCAGCCTGACGTATCGCTTCTAATCTGCAATTCCCTTACCTTCATCCTGTGTCGGGATTGGTAATCAGGCGGGGCGCAAGCCCCGCCTTAGCTCGTTGACAAAGGCGGAAAAAGCGTGGTTTCTCCTTCTTTGTGGTGAGCAACCGAAAATCAATGAATTGATTTCCCTTATTTTAAATGCTGTTTTCGGTAAACCTGGCAATGTCATCAGGCTTGTCATTAACCTCAGGCGGGGCGCAAGCCCGGCCTTCGTTTTATCGGGATCTCAGCCTTTGGGCGCCAGCCCGACCAGCTCAATGGCGGAACGCAGCGCGGCGAAACGTTGCTGATCCTGCTCACGCTCTATTTCGTTCACCAGCTGTGAAAGAATATTGCCGCCGGAGACCTTTTTATGGTTTTGGATTAACTGCAACACTGCGTCGCCTAACGCCAGGCTGACGTCGTGCAGCAGAGTTTCATATTGCTCGTTGGAGTGAGCCGATGCTGGCATGACCTTTCTCTGTCTCTTTCTTCTTCGGGAGCCGCAATTTAGCAAAACAGCGGCCTTATGCCTCGGAGGAAGACGCAGTTTCCGATGAAATCAGAAATTCCTCAGCGTCGCGCGGGGAGGGCGTTAAAAATCCGAGTATTCGCTGGCTGGCAACCAGAAGCCGTCGATAAACTCTTCCATGGGATAACAGCCGGCGTGTCGCAAGTTCTGTTCCTTCATTGCGACCAGGCATTGCGGCTCGTCGCGCAATATGTCGACCACCATTTCACTGCAGCCACCATCCAGATAACAGACAAACATCACCAATGCGTACATCGTTGCACGCCTCCTTCGTCGAGTTGCTCTGTCTGCAACAGTGTAGGTAAAAAAGCGCGATTTTTCAGCATCATTGCGCGATTAATCGCCACCGAAACGCCGTTGACTGCACTTTCGGAATACTCTAACCGTTTCTGACGCCGTGAGCGGATGGCATATCCTTTTGTCGATGCTAAGCTTAACAAGCCTTACTTAAACGCATTAGTGAAACCATCAAAAGGAGTGAATATGGGCTTGTTTAACTTCGTCAAAGAAGCGGGCGAAAAACTGTGGGACACAGTCACCGGCAATGCCTCCGCCGAAGATCAAGGCGCCAAACTCAAGGAGCATCTCGATAAGAGCGGCTTGCCGGGCACCGACAAAGTCAATGTGCAGGTGATCGATGGTAAAGCCGTAGTGACCGGCGACGCCGTCAGCCAGGAGTTAAAAGAGAAGATCCTGGTGGCTGTCGGCAACGTGGCGGGCATCAGCGGCGTGGAGGATAAGGTGGCGGTGACGCAACCCGACGCCGAGAGCCGCTTCTATACCGTGAAGAAGGGCGATACGCTGAGCGCCATTTCTAAAGAGATGTACGGCAACGCCAATCAGTACAACAAGATTTTCGAAGCCAACAAGCCGATGCTGTCGAGCCCGGACAAGATTTATCCTGGGCAGGTGTTGCGTATCCCGCAATAACGCGTCGGTCTGCCATAGCCCGGTTGCGTACCGGGCTTTTTTTTGTCCTCTGCAATAGGTGTCTCTTATTTCCCTGCGATCTTGATGCCGGTTACATTTCCCCTGTGTACCCGCTTGCTTGCCGGCAGGCGCGGTGTTGACCCTGATGGGGAAAATTGATAGCGTCTTCCCCCGGTTGAGCCGGAACGACCAAGGCGGCAACGTAGGCGCCTTATTCTGAGGGGATGTTTTGCCCCGTCAAACAGCAATGCAGCAGTTGAACGAGTGAAACCGATTTAGTGAAACAACAGCGTAACGCCTCAACGGATAAAAACTATCGAGAAACCTTGGGTGATGCGCAATTTGCGATCGTCGTGTTGGCGGTGGCGTCCTGCTCACTGATTATCTTTACGCTGGCGGTCACGCTGTGGGTGACCTGACGCGATTAACTAGGGGAGATAAAATGGAGCCTAATCTCCATGATGAGACCAAACTGCTGGCGATTATCGGCCTGTTGGTGTCCGTGCTGCTGGTGGTATCAATTCTCTTTGGCGTGACCTATTTCTCCGATCTCAGGCACGCGCAGGACGATATAGACATCATGAGTTGCTATATCAAAGCGTCCTGATCCGCGCAACTGCGCCGGAGCGTCGCCGCTCTGTGGGGAAGCTGTCCTGTGTTAAGCTTGGGCGGTTACCCTTGGCGAATCGGCGCCATTCAGGAGGTCTTTGCGATGAGTCAGTCACGTCCTACGCTCTCTTCACCTGCACGCGAATGCCCTGTCGTTGACGGCGTGCGCCAGATACAACGTATTGCCGTGCGTAACGCAGAAGTGGGGGGCATCCCGATCAACCGCGCGTTACCAACCCGGGAGCGGCGCACCGTCGGCGCCTGGTGTTTTCTCGATCACGCCGGGCCGACGGTATTCAACGGCACCTCGCCCGGCATGGATGTGGGGCCGCATCCGCACATCGGGCTGCAAACGTTCACCTGGATGATAGAGGGGGAGGTGCTGCACCGAGACAGCCTCGGCAGTGAGCAGGTGATTCGCCCGGGCCAGGTTAATCTGATGACCGCAGGGCGCGGCATTGCGCATACCGAACAGTCGGTGGGTGAGCAACGGCGATTGCATGCCGCACAATTATGGATCGCGCTGCCGGCCGAACATGCCGACATGGCGCCACGCTTCGATCATTATCCTGACTTGCCGCAATGGCAGAATAACGGCGTGAATCACCGTTTGCTGGTGGGGGAATTTGGCGCTTACCGTTCACCGGTGTTTACGCTTTCGCCATTAATCGCCATTGATCTGGAATGGCAGGAAGCGGCGAGGATCGAATTGCCGCTGCGCGATGATTATGAAATCGGCTTTTTGCCCCTTATTGGTGCATTTGAACTTAATGGTGAAACTTTTTCACCTGATGAGTTCGCCTATTTGGGCATGAAGAATAACTCTATTGGGTTAAATGCGCAAAAGGGCAGCCGGGGATTATTAATCGGTGGGGCGCCATTAAACGAAGAGATCCTTATCTGGTGGAATTTCGTTGGCCATAGCAAGGCTGAAATTACTCGGGCTCAGCATGATTGGGAACAAGGGGCGCCGCGCTTCCCGGCGGTTAGCGGTTATTCTGGTGAGCGCATGACCGCGCCACGCCTGCCCTGGAGCGATGTTTGATAGCGTTAGGATATAATCGCCGCGATTATTCGGCTTATTTCGCTCTAATAAGGCGCAATTAATGTGATCGCGGCTCCAGCTTTACGACAATATAAGGTTTATCGGCGGAAAAGTGATCTGGCGCATATAATGACAGCGAGAAGAAGTTTAGGATAATCCTCAGGAAGTAAGGTTGTCTCCCGTTAGTCAGATGTCAGTGAGGTCATTATGAGCCAGGTACTCTATCGTGCAAGACTGTCCCATGTCGTGGTTGCCACGGCGCTGTTTTGGGCCTCTGTCGCGGCATTGTTGGTCGCCGTATTAAACTAACCTCAAAAAATGACTCCTGCATAAACCCGCCTCGGCGGGTTTTTTTATCTCCGCCGGTGGGAAGATGAGAGGCGGAGTTTATAATTGATGGCATCTTCAATAAACGACCGGGATCCTCATGAAGTTCTTTGCCGATATTTTGCTGCTGCTCATCGCAGCGCTCCATCTTTATATCCTGGTGCTGGAAATGTTCCTGTGGCGTACGCCACTCGGCAGGCGCGCATTCGGCACGACGGCGGAGTTCGCCGCCGCCACCCGGGTGTTGGCCGCCAATCAGGGGTTGTACAACGGCTTTCTGGCGGTGGGGTTGGCATGGAGCTACTGGCGTGGGGATATGGCGCTGCAGCTGTTCTTTCTCGGGTGCGTGTTGGCGGCCGGCGTGTTCGGCGGGCTGACCGCCAGCCGCAAAATTCTGTGGGTGCAGGCGCTGCCGGCCGCGATCGCGATACTGGCGGCATGGGCGGCGCGTTAACCCGCCGGTTTGCGGCGGGCTTCAGGCGGATTTTTGGTGAATGACGTGCAGCGGCGGATCGATATGCAGATCGACGCTCAAATCCTGGCGGAAATCATAGGGCGTGATATTAAAACGCTTTCTGAACATGTACGTGAAGTGAGACTGTGAACCGAAGCCAAAGTCCAGGGCAATATCGAAGATCGACGCTTCACTGCTGCGCAGTTGGTAGACCGCGCCGGCCAGACGGCGTTCGCGAATGTATTTGCCGAGCGAAATCCCCGTCGCTTCTTTGAACAGCTTCTGCATGTGCCACAGCGAGTAGCCGGAGTACTCGGCCAGCTCTTCGAGATGGATCACTCGTCCGAGGTGAGTTTCGACCCATTTGCTGAGGGCGCAGACCAATGAGAGGTGGTGTTCTTGTATCATCAGTGCGTCAGTGTGAGACCTACATAGCGGTGAAGTATACACAACTTGCCGCCGTGGACAAAAACGCCGCCGGTGTCGGGCGGCAATTATTCGGAAAAACCGCTTAACCGCCGCTTGTCAGCCGAAAGGAAAAACGGCTAATCTGAGACGGTCACCGCCTCGGTGGGGGACGCAAAGAAGGCCGCAGCAAGTAACCGCCAAAACAGAGTCAGCCGTAACAACTCAACGTTGATGGGGTGATCGCATGTTAATGACAGTGATTATTACTCTGGTTGTAATCGTGGGCGTCGGCGCTTTTATGGCGATGCCGGTGATGAGCATGAAAAACGCGGAAGGTGTGGGAGGTGAAGAACCGTGAGAGCAAGAGATATTGCACGCCGCTGAGCGGGGCGAACGCCAATCGGGAAAGCCTGGGTCAGAAACCCGGGCTTTTTGTTGCGCAGGCGCTCAAACGTTTTTCCGCTCGACGGTTTCCTCTCCCCAATAAAGCTGGTCGGCGGTGGTTTTGGCAAAGGCCTTCTCCAGCGCTTCGTCACTGCCTTCTTCCCAGATTTTCTGCGCCAACACTTCGTCGTTCCCTGCCAGTTCAAAAATGGCTTCGGCGATCTCCACCGAAGTTTCACGCACTGTCGCCCAGGATTTCACATTGTGATTCGCCATAACTTTCTCCTGTTGGTTGTGGCTTGGGGGTGGTTTTTGCCACCGTCATGCTGCAAGTATAGGCTAATCCGCCGCGGGCTTTTGCCCGGCGGTGCGCAGAAGGGGAAAAAGACGGGGAGAGCGGGCAATGGCGCGGACGTCATGCTATTCTGTGCGGCGTTTGAATCAAGAAGGAAAGTTATTATGTCTGACATGCTGAGCAACGAGCAGGAATTGGCTTCCGATCTGGTCGCTTGCCAACTGGTCATCAAACAGATTCTGGACGTTATCGACGTGATTGCGCCGACCGAAGTGCGCGACAAGATGGCGGGTCAGCTCAAAAGCATCGATTTCTCCACGCACCCTGCTGGCGCCGATCCGGTGACCCGCCGAGCGATTGACAAGGCGATTGCGCTGATCGAGATGAAGTTTACCCGCAACTGAGGCGGGGCCGCCGCAGAGCGGCGGCGTCGGGCGGTGGCGGTTAATCCACCACCGTTTCGATTTTCTTGAACAGCGGGCAGTCGGCTACGCCGATGAAACCGTTGTCGCCATTCACGTACTGGGCGATCGCCACGTTACGCGCCGTCAGGTATTTGCACTGCAATCCCAACCCGCCAACGTTTTTGTTGCTGCCGATCAGCACGCCGTAACCCGAGATCAAAAAGCCGCCGTAAATGACCGCCAACACCAGTACCCACTTAATCAATTTACTCATCGCATTTCCTCGTTGTCCCTGAGGGAGCATCTAGCCACGGCGCGCATGCGAGGGCAAGGGTAACAGTCTGAAAACCGGGCGATAGCCAGAAATCTAAACGAAAAGTTAAACTTCGTTTAACTTCGCTGTGATAACATGCGCGATAGATTACCCAGATAACAATGAGGCTGCTAAATTTGTTGCGAAAAAAAATCCTCGTGATAATGACGGCCGTCGCTGCCTGCCTGTTTTTCTACCTGCTGGCGCTGGACAGCTATTGCGACGATGGTGGAAATTTTGCGTTGGGCATCTGTTCGGTGACCCGCTTCGTGCCCTGGTAAGCAATTTTCGGCAGGGATGTTCGCACGGCCGCCGCGAGTGTTAAGATGGCGGCCTGAATGTCGCAGTAGATAGGGTTTTTCATGTATGATTTAGGTTTTGGCCAGAACGGCCTGTTGTCGCTGGCCCTCGCCGCCGTGGCGTTGCTGGCCGGGCTGTGGGTTTGGTTCCTGGTGAACCGCGCCAGCGTGCGCGCCAACGAGCAGATTCGCCTGCTGCAAGAGATTGCCGAGCAACAGCGTCAGCAAACGGCGCTGTTGAAGCGTATGGCGCACCGCGCTGGCACTGACGGCGCTGCTGCTGACGACGACGATCTCAGCCCCGCGCTGGATTTCAAAGGTTTTATCCCCGAACGTTGAGCATGATGCTCCGGCTGGCGCTGCCGCCGGGGCGCCTCAGTAAAACACCATGCCCTGATAAGGTTTTTCCCGGCATGCCGCCAGGCGGCTGGCCAAATCGCCGGCATGGATCTCCAATTGATGCCCATCAGGATCGAGAAAATAAAGTGATTCGCCTTCGCTGCGATTGCTTTTCCACTCTTCGACGCCGGCCTGGCGCAACCGCTGGCTGGCCTGTTCAATGTGTTCCGGCGCTACGCTGAAGGCGTAATGGGTGTAATCGCGCTCGCGTTGTTGCGTGCGCCTTTCATCCAGCGAAAGGCATAGCCACAATGACCCCAACGAAAGATAGGCGCCGCCTTGCCAGCGGGCGTGCGGGGTAAAACCCAACAGATGACGATAAAAATCGAAGCTGCGATCGAGATCGCTGACGGCAAGCGTCAGATGGTTGAGGCCGGTCAACATGCATGCGTTTCCTGGGCGCAGAACAGAGAGAAAAGTGTACGCAGGCGCTCAGGAAAGATAAAGGGGGCAAAGCATTAGTAGAGATAATGTGAAAACCGGCGGCGCTGTCATAAAACTGTCGTACAGACATCGTAATGTAGCGCGAACCTTACGAAAGATGGATGAAGCCGATGATTAAATGGTACGAAGAAAGCGATGCCGAAGTGAACCGCAGCATCGCGCTGCTGACCGGAGAGAACCCGGACAAGTGGTATCCCTACGGTGGTGTGAAAGGTAAAGATTACTGCAAGAATCCCTCCGATGCCTGGCCGATCATTTGCGCCAACAAAATCAGTCTGAACCCCGATAACCAAAGCGACAGCCCGCAATGGCAGGCGCGCATGAGCACCCAGGGCGGTGAATGGCAGGCGGACAGCGCCAGCCCGCTGCGCGCGGCGATGATCTGCTTCCTGATGAGCCGACAGGCTAACTGAGTCGAACAATACCGGTGATTGGTAAGAGTTTCTCCTTTTTCTAATAACAGAGCTGTCGTTGGCGGAGGCTGTTTATGAAGCGCATTATCAAAGGTGATAAAAACTTGTCTCATCTGGTGATTGCCCATGCGGCGATCGATCGTCATGCCGAAAGCTTCGGCCAGCGCCGTCAGGGCTGGCCCTCGACCTACCTGATAAAATATCAAAACGATCGCGTGGCGGTGGAAGTGGTCACGCGTCGCCAATCCTATGTCGCCACGCTGATGATCGGCGCGCGCAACCTGACCAAACTGTGCGGTATGCCTGGCTGAACGCCACCGTTGCATGCTTTCTCACGGTTAAAAAATCGCGCTCCGGCCCGCCGTCTCGGGGCGCTTCTCCTTGATGCTCACGGGGTTAAGTGTTAAAAAGCCGCCCGCAGATACATTTATTGATTGGTGAAATCTTGGCCGACAGCGGCAAGGGTGTACGCCATATGAGGATAAGATGGGCGGTCAGCATCAGGATACTCCGCTAAAACGCGGCTTAAAAAACAGACATATACAGCTTATTGCCCTCGGGGGCGCCATCGGTACCGGTTTATTTCTCGGCATTGCGCAAACCATTAAAATGGCCGGCCCCGCCGTGCTGTTGGGTTACGCCATCGGTGGTTTTATCGCGTTTTTAATCATGCGCCAGCTGGGCGAAATGGTGGTGGAGGAGCCGGTCGCCGGATCGTTCAGCCACTTTGCCTATAAATATTGGGGCGACTTCGCCGGCTTTCTTTCCGGCTGGAACTATTGGGCGATGTTCATTCTGGTCGGCATGGCGGAACTGACCGCTGTCGGCATCTACATTCAGTACTGGTGGCCGGAGATCCCCACCTGGGCCTCCGCCGCGCTGTTTTTCGTGCTGATCAACCTGATTAACCTGGTGAACGTGCGCCTGTACGGCGAAACCGAATTCTGGTTCGCCATCATCAAAGTGGTGGCGATTGTCGGCATGATCGTGTTCGGCGCCTGGCTGTTGGTCAGCGGCAACGGCGGCCCGCAGGCCAGCATCACCAACCTGTGGCAGCAGGGCGGCTTTATGCCGCACGGCTTCTCCGGGCTGGTGATGGCGATGGCGGTGATCATGTTCTCGTTCGGCGGCCTGGAAATGGTCGGCATCACCGCGGCGGAAGCCGCCGATCCGCGCCGCAGCATTCCCAAAGCCACCAATCAGGTAGTGTACCGCATTCTGATCTTCTATATCGGCTCGCTGACCGTGCTGCTGTCGCTCTATCCGTGGGGGCAAGTGGTGGAAGGCGGCAGCCCGTTCGTGCTGATTTTCCATGCGTTGAACAGCAATCTGGTGGCGACCGTGCTCAACGTGGTGGTGCTGACCGCCGCGCTGTCGGTCTACAACAGCGGCGTTTATGCCAACAGCCGCATGTTGTTCGGGCTGGCCAGCCAGGGCAATGCGCCGCAGGCGCTGACGCGGGTTAACAAGCGCGGCGTGCCGGTGCTGTCCATTGCGCTATCGGCGTTGATTACCTCGATTGGCGTGCTGATTAACTACCTGATGCCCGGCAAGGCGTTTGAGCTGCTGATGGCGCTGGTGGTTTCAACGTTGGTGATCAACTGGGTGATGATCTGCCTGGCGCACCTGAAATTCCGCGCCGCCAAGAACCGCCAGGGCGTCATTCCCAGCTTTAAGGCGCTGTGGTACCCGTTCGGCAACTACCTGTGCCTGGCGTTCCTCAGCCTGATTCTGGTGATTATGTATTTCAGCGAAGGGATCCGCATTTCGGTGTTGCTGATGCCGGTGTGGATTGCGGTGCTGTGGTGCGGGTTTATGCTGACGCGCCGTAAAGGCACCAAGCGTTAATCGGTATGCTGCGGAGGCGTATTGCGCGCCTCCGCTTCTTTTCTCGTTAGCCGCGCGGCATAAAGGCGCGCCCCTCACTATGCCCCCGCCCCAGCAGTTTCCGACACAGCAGCAGCAGGGTGCTGATCACGTCGATGGCGACCACGCTGAGCATCAGCAGGGTCAGCATGAAGAATCCGAGCAGCGAACCGCCCAGCACCACCAGCGGGGCAGGTACGCGCAGACGGCGCAGCTTCATGGCGAAATACATTTTCCAGTATTGCTTCTGCGCCAGCAGCGCGCTGCGAATACGGCGCCCCAGGCCGATGCCTGATTTGCGGGATGTAGAACGACTCATAACTTCTCCTTTTCTGTATGCCCTACAAGTCAATCACAAAGATCTTAAGAGAGTCTTAACGGGCTCTTGGCGGCCCTGGCTGTCTCACCGGAGTGAGACAACAGCATACGGCAAAAGGTCCCGAGATGCAGCGCACGGCTGACAAAGTGCGAGCTTCATCGGGTTTGTTACACTGAAAGTCATGCCCGTGCAGGGCGCAGTGGTCGGGAGAAAAGGCAGGATGAAGAGAATCAACCGTTATTACGACGCGGCCAAGGCGCATCACACGCCGGAGGGATTTCGCAACCCGGAACCCTCGCAGCGCCAGGAGGGCGACCTGCAGCGTTGGCAGGATGAACGCAAGCGGCAGGGGCTGCCCAGGCCGCCGCAGCAGGGCTACGCGCAATTTACCGAGCGTTGGTGGCAACCCGCAGATCTCAGCGGCGGCGATGACAGCATTTGGTGGCTTGGGCATGCGTCAATGCTGCTGCGGCTGGGCGGGCGCTATATCCTGATCGACCCGGTGTTGTCCGAACGCGCATCGCCGCTGAGCTTCTACGGCCCGAAGCGCAGAACGCCGACGCCGCTGACGGTGGAGCAACTGCCGGCGGTGGATGCGGTGCTGATCTCCCATAATCATTATGATCATCTCGACAGGCGCACGGTGCGGCAGCTGGCGCGGCGCTTTCCACAGGCCGAGTTTATCGTGCCGCTCGGATTGAAGCGCTGGTTTCGCCGCTATCGGCTGAAGGTGCATGAACTGGACTGGTGGCAGAGCCTGTCGCTGGGCGAACTGACGGTCTACGCCACGCCGGCGCGGCATTGGAGCATGCGCACGCTGTGGGATCGCAATCGCTCGTTGTGGTGCGGCTGGGTGATCCACCATCCGGCGCTGCGGTTTTATTTTTCCGGCGACAGCGGCTATTCGGAACGGCTGGCGGAGATCGGTCAACGGCTGGGGCCGTTCGACGTGGCGGCGCTGCCGATTGGCGCCTATGCGCCGCGCTGGTTCATGCAGGAGCAGCATATGGATCCGCAGCAGTCGGTGACGTTGTATCGCGAGCTGAATCAGCCGCGCGCCATTCCCATCCATTGGGGGGTATTCGAATTGGCGGACGAATCGCTCGACGAGCCGCCGCAGCAGTTGAACCTGGCGCTGAGCGAGGCGGGGCTGGATCAGCATCAATTCCACCCGTTGAAGATTGGCGAGCGCATCGCGTTGCAGGACTCGCAGCAAGCGTTCTCTCTTCGCCCTGCGGTACCGGGGAAAGAATAAGATCAACGGTTTGAAAGCGTGGCGGTAATTAGCAGAATCGATAAGCACGGGTGGTGATTCAAATAACCACCCGATCTTCAAGATTTAATTCCATGCCACACTTTCGCTATTCATAAGATTATTCCGGTTATTCAGACTCGTGGCTTTCGGATTATTTAGGATGAAACAACCGGCCAGCGGGAGAGGCGTCTGGAGGTTGCATGCTTATGCAACCGTTGCCCGCGGTACCCGCTTCACTTGCGCCTTCCGACGCGATGGGGTTCTCACCCTGTGGCGGCAGGGTTGAAGACCGACGATGAATGCGCTTTCCGGCGCTAAAGGGTCGGAGGAGCATTGAATAAATTGGCCCCCGTTCATCGATATTCAAATGTTGCATATGACATTCCATAAAGATTCAAATTTTTTAACGCTATAAGCGGCAAAAAAGCGAAAGTGCCGAGAGGGAGAGGCGTCAAAACGATGAAAGTTTTGTTAAAACGCTATCAGAATGCGGGGTCTGGCGCAGTGATTTTGGCAAGCAGAAAATAGCCGATGCTTCAACATCTTTTGGGCTATTTAAGCAAATGCGGCGCTCGACCGTTTCAAATATGTGCGACATGTCGTTCAGTGATTAAAAATGGCTTGCCATCGCATACAGAGTATGTGATAACGCATCTGGGTAAAACGAGGTACAGTTCTGTATATGTGTGGCATTTTCAGTAAAGAAGTTCTGAGTAAAGACGTTAGCGTTGAATACCGCTTCTCTGCCGATCCTTATCTTAGTGCCTCAAGCAGTAACGACTCTAGTTTGTCTATGTAACGCCCACGGGCGGTTTAAACAATCCAAAGGAAATACTCAAGATGGCAAAGATCAAAGGTCAAGTTAAGTGGTTCAACGAGTCTAAAGGTTTCGGTTTCATCACCCCGGCTGACGGCAGCAAAGACGTGTTCGTACACTTCTCTGCAATCCAGGGTAACGGCTTCAAAACCCTGGCTGAAGGCCAGAACGTTGAGTTCGAAATCCAAGATGGCCAGAAAGGCCCATCTGCAGTAAACGTTACTGCTATCTAATCAGCGTCAGCTGTACAAAAAGCCCGCCTCCGCGCGGGCTTTTTCGTTTCCGTCATCCGGCGGCGATGATGATGCCGGCATACTGGTTGCGGCCTTTGATCCCCGGATGCGTCGGATCCTGCGCGCGCCGATGGCTGTTGCGGCGATAGCTGGTGTACTTGAAGCGCTGCGGCCGCTGCGGGTCGACGTCCGGCGTGCAGATGGTGCAACTGCCGGCGCGGTCAACGGCGGCGAAGCCCAGCGCCGCCAGCTTGTGTTCGGCAATCGCGGCCAGATCCAGGTGCCGATAATGCGGGCTGATCAGCGTGGCGGGCAGCGGCAGGCGCTGTTTAAAATTCTCCACCAGCGCTTCGTCGACTTCGTAGCAGCACGCGCCGGCGGCGGGGCCGATAGAGACCACCCAGTCGGCGGTGTCGCCGTCCTGGCGAATGCGCGCTGCCATCTGTTCCAGAATGCCGTCCAGCAACCCGCGCCAGCCGGCATGAACCGCGGCGATGGCGCCGCCGTCGCGGCGGCTGAACAGCACCGGCAGACAGTCCGCCGTCAGCACGCCGAGCAGAATGCCGGGCTGGCGGGTGTAGAAGCCGTCGGCTTCACCGCACGCCTGCGCCGGTTGCAGCACCTCGACGATACGGGTGCCGTGCACCTGCTTCTTTTCCGGCAGCGTGGCGCTGTAGGGCAGCAGATGCCCCGGCAGCAGCGCGAGTTTGCTGCCGAAGCCGTGCTGAATGTGGGGCACCGCATCGAGCAGCGCGGAACGATCGCTCATAAGTTATTTTCACCTGCGTGAGAAAACAGACTCACAGTGTAGCCAGCCTTTTTCCCCGCTTGACCAGGTGTTGTTGGCGGCCGCAGCGAGCGGGGATGAGCCTTGCATCGAGCCGACGCCTTCTTTAGACTAGCCGCGCCCTGTCTTTCTGGAAGCCCATTCATGTCCTATCAATGCCCCCTGTGTCATCAACCGCTGCATTTTTCATCGCAACGCTGGCGTTGCGACGGCAATCATCAGTTCGATCAAGCCAAAGAAGGCTACGTCAATCTGCTGCCGGTACAGCACAAGCGATCGAAGCAGCCGGGAGACAGCGCGGAAATGATGCAGGCGCGGCGCGCGTTTCTCGACGGCGGTTTTTATCAGCCGCTGCAACAGCAGGTGGCAGAGTGGCTGGATTTGGCGCTGGCGGCCGATGCAGGCGCGTTATTGGATATAGGCTGTGGGGAAGGGTATTACACCGCCGCCGTGGCCGCACGGCTGGCGCAGCAGCGCAATATGGCGGTTTATGGGCTGGACGTCGCCAAGGTGGCGATCCGCTACGCTGCCAAGCGTTATCCCGCGGTCTCGTTCTGCGTCGCCTCCAGCCATCGCCTGCCGTTCGCCGACGCGGCGCTGGATGCGGTGTTGCGCATCTATGCGCCCTGCAAGGCGGCGGAGCTGGCGCGAGTGGTGAAGCCGGGCGGCGTGGTGGTGACGGTTTCGCCGGGCCCGCGTCATCTGTACCAGCTGAAAGAGCAGGTGTACCAGCAGGTGCAGCTGCATG
The DNA here is from genome assembly GCF_040280225.1 of Serratia sp. SM04. NCBI lineage: Bacteria > Pseudomonadati > Pseudomonadota > Gammaproteobacteria > Enterobacterales > Yersiniaceae > Serratia > Serratia sp. SM04. Next base: position 1,134,361 of record NZ_JBEOQT010000021.1, read on the forward strand.
CCGAGCAGGACGAACAGTTCGACGGTTTCGAGTGCGAGCGTAAAGAGGCGCTGGCCTATACGACGGTCCTGCCGGGCGCACAGGCCGCCAACCTGCTGCAGATGACACCGTTCGCCTGGCGCGCTACGCCGGAGGTGCAGCAGCGGCTGGCGCACGGCGGCAAGTTTGAGTGCGAAACGGATTTCGTGCTGGCGTTGTACCGGCGCCGTGCTTAACAGGCGCAGTGAGCCCAGAAACAAAAAAACCTGCCGCGGCAGGTTTTTTTGTAGCGCGAGCGCCTCAGGCCAGGTAGCCAAGATGCTCCAGCAGAATGTTGACGCCGATACCGATCAGCACCACGCCGCCGAGGATCTCGGCGCGTTTGCCCAGCAGCGGGCCGATAAAGCGGCCGATCATCATGCCCAGCGTCGCCATGATCATGGTGGCGCAACCGATGGCCATGGCGGTGTGCACGATATTGACCTGCAGGAAGGCCAGGCCGACGCCGATAGCCATGGCGTCGAGGCTGGTGGCGATAGCGGTAGCCACCAAGATCCAGAAACCGTGGCGTTTGACCTTCTCTTCTTCATCGGGCTTGTTGCGCACCCCTTCGACAATCATGCGCATGCCGAGAATGAACAGCAGCGAGAAGGCGACCCAGTGATCCCATTCCATGATGTATTGGCTGGCGAACAGGCCGATGGCCCAACCGATGAGCGGGGTGATCGCTTCGACCACGCCGAAGATCAGGCCGGTGCGGATCGCTTCGCGGAAACGGGGTTGATGCAGGCTGGCGCCTTTGCCGATCGAAGCGGCGAAAGCATCCATGGACATGCCGAAAGCGAGAATGAGTGTTGCTGAAAGGTTCATGTGAAATAGCCTCGGCCGGGTGGCTCCATATACACGTAACCCACCCCCAACCAAACGACGGAGTTACGTGTCTATGGTCTCGCCAACCTTACCTGGCTGCCCGCACCACGTTTCATACGGCGAAACGAGTATGTTGATACGGGCGTTTCTGGCGTTTTATTCTCCAGAAACCGGCTACTCCCCAATGACGGCGCAACCATACCATATTATTTCCGCCACCGACAACTTTATTCTGGCGTGATGTTCGCGCTTAATTGAGACTCGTTTTCATTAATCTAATTTCATGTGGGAATATAATGTAGACGTGGGTAACAATGTTGCGGAAATAATAGTCAGAGTGAAAGTGACGCAGCCCATTAATTACCCACAGGCCGCGCAAGGTTTGAGCGGTAACAAAGCGGTTATTTATTTATCTATTGATTATCAACGAAAAATTGATAAATTTTCTCCAGGTCGTCCAGGTGTGTCACCTGAACCAACAGCCGGCGCTGTTCCAGGTCGATGGCCAGAATACCGTCCTCCGATAAATTCATGGCTTTAATGCGGTTATATTCAACAAACACATTGGCGAAGAAAAAACCCTGCGCTTTAAACACCATCTTTGGAGCGCGAATATAAGAAACATAGATAGCGAGCAGCGCCAAGGAAATAAGCAGGTAGGTGGTTAATACCGCACCATTGTCGGTGACATTGCGGTAAATCAGAATGGCGATCAGGCCGACGAAAATCAGGCTGTCGAGGCGGTGGCGGCGTTTGAGCAGCACCTTGAGGCGCGTTTTGCCTTTCAGCAGATCCATGCCGAATTCGTCATACAGCGAGTACAGCAACAGCAGGGTGATAAACAGCATCAGTACGGCGTCGGTCAGTGACATCTCTTGCTCCACACATAAAAAAGCCGGGGGTTGCCCCCCGGCCGTTTCGAACGATTACAGGCCCAGCAGGCCAATCCAATAGCCAAAGATACCGATGACGAAGAAGCCGATGATGATCCACAGCGCGTTGACTTTCTTGCGCAGCAGCCACATACAGGCGAAGGTCAGCAGCAACGGCACCAGGCCCGGCATCAATTGGTCGAGGATGGTCTGCACCGTGGTCACGTTGGTATGCCCGGTCTGGTCGGTGATCTTGGACACCACCAGCGGGATATTCACGTGCGTCCACTTGTTGACCAGCGCCCCCATGACAAACAGGCCGAGAATGGACGCCCCTTCCGTCAGTTTCTGCAGGAAGCCGCCGCCCATGTCGTTGACGATATCCACCCCTTTACGGTAACCGTAGGCCACGCCGTAGTAGCGGGTCAACAGGCGCACCAGGTTGAACAGCACGAAGAACAGGATTGGCCCGAGCAGGCTGCCGCTCATGGCGATGCCGGCGCCGAGCGCGGCGAACACCGGCCGCACGGTGCCCCAGAAAATCGGGTCACCGACGCCCGCCAACGGCCCCATCAGACCGACCTTGATGCCGTTGATCGCGCCGTCGTCGATCGGCGCGCCGTTCGCGCGTTGCTCTTCCATCGCCATGGTTACGCCGAGCACCGGCGCCGCCACGTAAGGGTGGGTGTTGAAGAACTCGAGGTGGCGCTTGATCGCCTGTTTGCGATCGTCATTGTTTTCCGGATACAGGCGACGGATCACCGGCACCATCGAGAAGCAAAAACCCAGCGCCTGCATGCGTTCGAAGTTCCACGAACCCTGGAACAGGTTCGAGCGCAGGAATACGCCGCGAATATCGGCCGGCGTGAGTTTCTTTTGAGCAGTTGTATCAACCATTTCTCTCACCTATTCCTAGTCGAGTTCGTTATCGAGATCGTTCGCGTTAGCCGGGCCGGCCTGGACAACCTGAGACTTGTTGTATTTCGGGCTGAGCTGGATATACAGCACGGCCATCACCACGCCGATGACGCCGAGCGCCACCAGGTTGAAGTTGGTGAAGGCGGCGGTCACGAAACCCAGGTAGAAGAACGGCATCAGGTAGCCGGCGCGCATCATGTTAATCACCATCGCGTAACCGACCACCACGATCATGCCGCCGGCGATGTTCAGGCCGCTGGTGACCACTTCCGGGATCGAGTTGAGCAGGGCGTGTACCCCGGCGGTGCCGACCGAGATGGCGACGATGACCGCCGGGATGGCGATACGCATCGCCTGCAGCAGCAGGGCGCCGATGTGGATCCAGGTGATGGCCCGCAGGCTGCCGCGCTCCGCCGCGCTGTCCGCCGCGTGCTGGAAGGCCACGGTGAGGGTGCGCACGATGATGGTCAACACCTGGCCGGCCGCCGCCAGCGGAATGGCCAGGGCGATACCGGCGCCGACGCTTTGCCCGCCGGCGATGACCAGAATGGTCGAGATGATGGACGCCAGGGCGGCATCCGGCGCGACCGCCGCGCCGATGTTCATCCAGCCCAGGGCGATCATTTCCAGCGTACCGCCGATAATGATGCCGGTTTTCATATCGCCGAGAATGAAGCCGATCAGGGTACAGGCGACCAGCGGACGGTGGAACTGAAACTCGTCGAGGACGGAACCCATCCCGGCGATACAGGCAACGATAAATATCAGCACAATCTGAAGAGTGGTGATCTCCATTGCACTTCTCCTATGACCAAAAAAGCTCTGAGTAAAATAATCAGCGGCTGGCGCCACTAATTGAGTTTGTTAATCAGGTCCATCATTTTTAGCCGGCTGTCGGACGAGACCTTGCGCACCTCCAGCTCGATACCGCGATCGTTCAGTTTCTTAAACGCTTCGATATCTTTTTCATCGACGGAAACGGCGTTGTTCACCTGGGTTTTCCCCTGACGGAACGCCATGCCGCCGATATTGACGGATTGAATATCCACGCCGCCCTCCACCAGACGCAAGACGTCGGTCGGGTTGGTAAACAACAGCATCACGCGGTCGTTGGCGTATTTCGGGTTGTTCCAGACGCGGATGGCCTTCGCCACGTCCACCACGTGGGCGGTGACGCCCGGCGGGGCGACCTGGGTCAGCAGGGTTTTGCGCACATGGTCGGCGGCGACTTCATCGCTGACGACGATAATGCGGCTGACGTTGGTCTCTTTGGTCCAGCGGGTAGCGACCTGGCCGTGAATCAAGCGGTCATCGATGCGCGCCAGGCCGATTTTCATGTGGTCATTCGGCCCCAGCGGCGCCTGAGGGGCAGCGGCTTTGGCGACGGGTGCTGCGGGTTTTGCGGGTTCTTCCTGCGGTTTTTTCAGCGCTTTCACGCCTTCACGGCCGGTTTCCAACGCCAGCGCCACCAGTTCATCGAAGGCGGGGTTGTCGTCCCGCGCCATGAAGGTTTCCACCAGCATCGGAATGTTGACCCCGGTGACGACCTCATAGTTTTCCTTGTCGACCGCAATGCGGCTGGCGGCGTTGAACGGGCTGCCGCCCCAGGTATCCACCAGGAACAGCACGCCGCCGCTGGTATCCAACCCACTGATTTTCTCGTTGTACTTGACGATTAACGTCTCGGCATTCTCACCGGGAACGAAGTCTATAAAGGCGACGTTGTCCTGCTCGCCCAATAGCATCTCCGCCGTTTTCAGCAGTTGTTCCGCTGCAGCCCCGTGTGTGCCGATGATAATAGCTATTGCCACTCGCTACCTCCTCGTTGAACTCCAGGCGCGGTTTGTGTCGTTTCTCCGCGCCGTCTTGGCAGTCACTTCCGCGGTTCAGATACATTATGGTAGAAAAAAAGAAACGCACGCCTAACATTTCTCACGCAGTTTCAAATGCCTGTGCGCAATACTTCACGAACGCGACATTTATTTTAGTGAGTGAAAAAATATTTTTTGTGACGCTGCTCCGCTATTGAATGCTCGGAGAAATCTTAGCTGTCGCAGATGACATGGCGGGGACGTCACCCTAAACCGCCGTTGAAAAAGCCGCTTTGTCCCCCAGAAAAATCCTGATACAGTAATTCCTTCTTTCATTACTAAGGAGTGAAGGGCCTCAGCCCTCCCTATGGACTGTCACCGAAGTTACTGTTTTTCCAGGTTTCACCCGCCACCCGCTGGCGTTGCATATGCTGTTCGGCCCTTCGGCCATCTCCCGGCAATCCCATCCCGTCACCTTGCTATTGTCGACTGCACCCATGCAGCGGCGGCATCGTCACGTCTGAGCGGCGTGCGCTCATTCCCACTTTTCTCTGGAGTCTGATATGGAATTTTTAATGGACCCCTCTATTTGGGCGGGGTTGCTGACGCTGGTGGTGCTGGAAATCGTGCTGGGCATCGACAACCTGGTGTTCATCGCCATTTTGGCCGACAAGCTGCCGCCGAAGCAGCGCGATAAGGCGCGCATTATCGGCCTGTCGCTGGCATTGCTGATGCGTTTGGGCCTGCTGTCGGTGATCTCCTGGATGGTAACCCTGACCACGCCGCTGTTCAGCGTCGGCGATTTCAGCTTCTCCGGCCGCGATTTGATCCTGCTGTTCGGCGGGGTATTCCTGCTGTTCAAGGCCACCATGGAGCTGCATGAACGGCTGGAAGGGCAGACGCATCAAGACGGCGCTAACCGCGGTTACGCCAAGTTCTGGGCGGTGGTGGTGCAAATCGTGATCCTCGACGCGGTATTTTCGCTTGATGCGGTGATTACCGCCGTGGGCATGGTGAACGATCTGCCGGTGATGATGGCGGCGGTGGTGATCGCGATGGCGGTGATGCTGTTGGCGTCGAAGCCGTTGACCAACTTCGTCAACGCGCACCCGACCATCGTGGTGCTGTGCCTGAGCTTCCTGTTGATGATCGGCCTGAGCCTGATCGCCGAAGGCTTCGGCTTGCATATTCCTAAAGGCTACCTGTATGCCGCTATTGGCTTCTCGATCCTGATTGAATTGTTCAACCAGATCGCGCGCCGCAACTTTATCAAGCATCAAGCGCGTCGCCCGATGCGCGAGCGCACCGCGGAAGCGATCATGCGCCTGATGGGGCAGCAGCGTGCGCAGCAGACGGACGATGCGGTCACCTTGCCGAGGGATGAAACCTTTGCGGCGGAAGAGCGCTATATGATCAGCGGCGTGTTGACGCTGGCCTCGCGTTCATTGCGCAGCGTGATGACGCCGCGCACTGACATTTCCTGGGTCGACTGCGAGCGCTCCCGCGAGGAGGTGCGCGCACAGCTGCTGGATACGCCACACAGCCTGTTCCCGGTGTGCCGCGATTCGGTGGATGAGATCGTCGGCGTGGTACGCGCCAAGGATCTGCTGGTGGCGCTGGAGCAAGGGGAAGATATCGCCGAGTTCGCCGCCCGCACGCCGCCGATCGTGGTGCCGGAAACCATGGACGTCATCAAGCTGCTGGCGGTGCTGCGCCGCGCCAAAGGGCGTCTGGTGGTGGTCACCAATGAGTTCGGCGTGGTGCAGGGGCTGGTGACGCCGCTGGACGTGCTGGAAGCGATTGCCGGTGAATTCCCGGACGAGGACGAAACGCCGGACATCGTGGCGGAAGGCGACGGCTGGCTGGTGAAGGGCGGAACCGATCTGCACTCGCTGGAACAGGCGCTGGCCTGCGATGACCTGGTCAGCCCCACCGCCGACTACGCCACCTTGGCGGGGCTGCTGTTGGCTCACTACGGGCAGATGCCGGTGGCGGGAGATAGCATTGAGCTCAACCACCTGCGGTTCGATATCGTTGAGGTGTCCGAATACCGTATCGAACTGGTGCGCGTTACCCGCGTCGTCCTGGACGAGACGGCGCACGCGTAACCCTCCCGCCGGGGGCTCAGGCCTCCGGCGGATCCTCTTCCGCTTTCCTGACGCGCGATTCGTACTGTTGCAACCACAGTGGGAAAACGTGGATCGGCATCGGCTTGGCGAAATAATATCCCTGCAGGGCATTGACCTCTCGTGAGCGCAGATAGTCGGCCTGTTCCTCCGTTTCCACCCCCTCTGCCACCAGTTTCAGCTTCAGGCGCTGCGCCAGCGTAATGATGGTGTCGGTCACCGTGGCGTTGACCGCGTCGGTGCCGATGGCGGCGGTAAACCCGCGATCGATCTTCAAGACGTCCGGGCTGAGGTTCTTCAGGTAGCTCAGCGAGCTGTGGCCGGTGCCGAAATCGTCGATGGCCAGCATGATCCCCATGTCTTTCAGCGTGCGGATCTGGTCATACTGAATTGCCGACAGCGCGGTGCGTTCGGTCAGCTCCAGCATCAATGAGGGCATCGGGTGCGCCGGCAGCCAAATCTGGCGAATATCGTCGATGATATTGAGCGTTTTAAAATGCTCGGCGGCGACGTTGATGCTGATGTAGAACGACGGCCGGGGCGGGAACAGCTGCAGATTTTCCGTCACGGTGCTCATCAGGTAGCGGGTGAGCGGAATGATCAGCTCATGCTGCTCGGCCAGCGGAATAAACACGTCGGGCGAGATCCACCCTTGCCGTTTCTTTTTCCAACGCAGCAGCATCTCGACGCCGGCGCAGCGCCCGGTATCGCTGTGGATGATCGGCTGGCAGTAGACGCGGAACTCGCGATGGGTGATGGCATGGCCGATGTGATAAGACAGGCTCATGCGGTTGGCGGTGAGCAGATAGACCACATAGGCGGCCAACAGGCTGATCAGCAGCGCCAGCGGAATATGGCGCGGCAGGGCGGAAAGCGCCAGCATGCCGATCTGCGGGCCGAACAGCGAAATCGAGAACGGATACAGCGCGGAGCCAGCGGTGTAGCGCAGATCGTTGGTCAGGGTATCGCGGCTCAGGATTTCGCGGCGGCCGTATTCCAGGCTGCTGTCGGCCACGTTCAGCACCACGCGCTGAACGTAAGGCTCCTGCGGCTCGAGTAAAAAGTTGGACAGCAGCTCGATATTGAATACGTGCAGCACGCCGCTGGTTTTATCGCGGGGCGATGGCGTCCACAGCACCAGCGTGGGCAGACCTTTGCTCACCGCCAGCGAGGGGCGCAGCGCCAGCCTGGCGTCGCTGTTGACGAAAGTAGGCATCACCGCGGCCAGCTGATAATGACGGGCGCCAAATAGGCTGGAGCAATAAATAATGCCGTTCTTCACCAGCAACATGGCGCGCAGCGCCTGATTTTGCGCGGCGCGAAAGCGCAGGGTAGATGACACGTTCTCGCAGGGCTGGTTCAGCATGTCCATGCTGCGTTCCGCCTGCAGCTGCGCCGGCGTCAGCAACTGGTTGAGCTTGCCGACGGTGCGGGTGGCCAACGTGTGTTGGCTCAACTCGATGCTTTTGACCTCTTGATAGTAACGGGTATACAGCGATACCAACAGAATAGCCGCGCCCACCGCTCCGGCCAGCAGCCAACGGTAGTAACGATATCGGGACGCGGCGAGGTGGGTCATCAACATCCGGTAAATCCTTGTTCGGTAATCCAGCTCCGAGTCACAGTCAGGCCATTGATCCTTAAGTTGCGCTCGGCTAATTCTAGCCTGAGGTTATACAAGATTGATGGTAACTCAGTAAATTATTTCAGTTTGGTAAAACAGAAGGCCAATTTGCAGGCTAACCGCCGGATCGATGAGAAAAATGCAGGATATTTTTTTTGTGACATTGTCACTAAAACGTTCAATGAATTGATTACCCATAAAAAACCCCGCCGGGCGGCGGGGTTATCTGTCAGTCGCATTGCACCTTGATTGCCAGGCCGCCGCGTGACGTTTCGCGGTACTTGGCGTTCATGTCTTTGCCGGTTTCGTACATGGTCTCGATCACCTTATCCAGCGAAACGCGCGGCTCGCTGGTGCGGCGCAGGGCCATGCGGGCGGCGTTGATCGCCTTGACCGAGGCGATGGCGTTGCGCTCGATGCACGGCACTTGCACCTGGCCGGCGACCGGGTCACAGGTCAACCCCAGGTTGTGTTCCATGCCGATCTCCGCCGCCACGCACACCTGTTCAGGGCTGCCGCCCAGCAGTTCGGCCAGGCCGGCCGCCGCCATGGAGCAGGCTACGCCGACTTCACCCTGGCAGCCGACTTCGGCGCCGGAAATGGAGGCGTTCATCTTGTACAACGCGCCGATGGCGCCCGCCGCCATAAAGTAGCGGATGTAGATATCCGGGCTGACGGACTCGATGAAGTGATCGTAGTAAGCCAGTACCGCAGGCACGATGCCGCAGGCGCCGTTGGTCGGCGCGGTGACCACGCGGCCGCCGGCGGCGTTTTCTTCGTTAACCGCCAGCGCGAACATGTTGACCCAGTCGATCACGTTCATCGGATCGCTGGACAGTTTGTCCGACGCCACCAGCATGCGGCGCAGCGCGGAGGCACGGCGCGGCACGCGCAGCGGCCCCGGCAGCACGCCTTCGGTGTTCAGACCGCGATCGATACAGGCGCGCATGGTTTGCCAGACGTTGCCGAAGTAGGTCTCGATCTCTTGCTTGCTGTGCAGCGCCAGTTCGTTCTGCATCACCATGCCGGACAGCGACAGCCCGGTCTCGCGGCAGTGATCGAGCATTTCGCGCGCGGAGTTGAACGGATAGGGCATTTGCAGCTCTTGCTCGGCGTCCTTACCGAAGTTCTCCTCGTCGACGATGAAACCGCCGCCGATAGAGTAATAGGTCTTGCTGTACACTTCTTTATCGCCGGCGAAGGCGTGGATCTGCATGCCGTTTTCATGCAGCGGCAGGTTGTCGCTGCGGAAGACCATGCCGCCGTCGCGCGGGAAATCGACTTCATGCAGGCCGTTGGCCAGCATCAGGCGTTGACGTTGTTCTACATCGCGAATAAAACCCGGAATGCTATCGATATCGACGGTGTCCGGCATGTTGCCGGCCAGGCCGAGAATGATGGCGATATCGGTATGGTGACCTTTGCCGGTCAATGAGAGTGAGCCGTAAACGTCTACGGCAACACGCGTGATAGAAGGCATCAGGCCTTTATTTACCAGATCGTCGACAAACTGTTTGCCGGCTTTCATCGGTCCAACCGTATGAGAGCTGGACGGGCCGATGCCGATCTTAAACATGTCGAAAACGCTAATCACGCTAAAACTCCTTAAAGAGACGTATTGTTATGGCTGCGGCGGTTAAAAACCGCGCAGGGAACAGCGATATTGTAAAAGGGCCGTGCGGGTTCGGCTGCCTTTTTCGCATGAAATTAAATAATCCGTGGTGTCGCTTTTTTTCCTGATTACCCGGGGCGAACCCTTAAGCGGGGTATCCGCTTTCGCCCAAGCTCCATTAGCGGTAATCGCGCCAGCCTTCCGTGCTGAACGCCGCCGGCTTAATCCCTGTTTCTACAGTGGTTTATCTCGGACGGTGGTATTTTACAGGTATTTCGTAAGGTTTAAGAGAGGGTTTACAGTTTTTTTAAAACCATTCAACCGGAACGGTAGTTGAAAAAGCGATCAAATGAAGTGATTTCGATCGCTTTACCTGCAGCTGACGCCGACGGCCATGTCAGATTGCGAGTCAGATCACGCAATGCGGGCTAAATACTGACCTGTTGCGCCAGGCGGCGAATGATGGCGGCGGTCAGCCCCCAGATAAACTGGCTGTGATACCAGGAGAGGTAAATGCGGTGCGTGCGGCCGGCGCGATGGATATCCAGCGGGTAGTAACGCGACAGGGTCAATGCTTCCCGCAGGGGCATCTCGAACACGTCCGCCACTTCGCCCTCGTTGGCGCGGAACTGCACGTCCGGCGGGATCAGGCCGACGATAGGCGTGACCTGAAATCCGGTGCTGCTGTCGAGCGGCGCCATTTGGCCGAGGACGGTCACCGCGTGCGGCGGTATCGCCACTTCTTCCTGCGCTTCCCGCAGCGCCGTGACGATCGCCGATCCGTCTTCGGCGTCGGTCTTGCCGCCGGGGAAGGCCACCTGGCCGGCATGTTTGCGCAGCGAGTCGGCGCGGCGGGTCAACAGCAGCGTCGGCTCGGCGCGGCAGACGATCGGGATAAGCACCGCCGCCGGGCGCACATTGTGCGAGATCTGCGCCGCCTGCGGCAGCTGCAGTTGAAAACGGCTGATAAAGGCGTGCAGCGAGGCCGGTGAGTTCGATGGGATCACGACGGGGCATACTCCCCAAGCTGCGGCAGAATACGGCCAACCTTGTCGAAGGTCTCCTGGTATTCCGCCTGCTCCTGGCTGTCCGCCACGATGCCGCCGCCGGCGGAGCAGTGGATGCGGCCGTTTTCGGTGACGAGCGTGCGGATGGTGATGTTGGTGTCCATGGTGCCGCAGGCGCTCAGGTAACCGATGCTGCCGCAATAGGCGTTGCGCCGCTGCGGCTCCAGCTCTTCGATGATTTCCATCGCGCGCACCTTGGGCGCGCCGGTGATCGAACCGCCGGGGAAGCAGGCGCGCAGCAGCTCGGTGGCTGAGGCCTGCTCCGGCAGGGTGGCGGTAATGGTGCTCACCAGGTGGTGCACGGCGGGGAACGGCTCCACGACGAACAGTTCCGGCACCCGTACGCTGCCGGGCTGGGCGACGCGGCCGATATCGTTGCGCAGCAGATCGACGATCATCAGATTTTCAGCGCGATCCTTGGGCGAATCGGCCAAGCGGCGCGCCTGTGCGGCGTCCTGTTCCGCGTCCGCCAGCCGCGGCAGCGTACCCTTGATCGGGCGGGTTTGGATGCGCTGCTGCGCCAGCCACAGGAAGCGCTCGGGAGAGACGCTCAGCACGCTGTTGTGCGGCAGCCGCAGGAAAGCGGAGAACGGCGCGCGGTTGCAGGCGCTCAGTCGGCAAAACGCCTGCCATTCATCCCCCTGATAGTCGGCGGAGAACCGCTGCGCCAGATTAATCTGGTAACAGTCGCCGCTGCGCAGGTAGTGTTGAATACGTTGGAACTTCTCGCCGTATTGCCGGCGGCTCATATTGGCACGCCAGCCGCTCAGCAACGTGAAGGGGCGCTCCGTCGGCGCGGTTTGGCTAGTGAGCCAGCGCCAGCGCTGCTCCACATCGCCATAGCTGAGCAGCGTCAGGGTTTGCAATTGGTGGTCGGCGATCAATGCCCAGTCATAAATGCCCACCGCCATGTCCGGCAGAGCGAGGTCGGCTTCAGCCAACTGCGGCAAGGTTTCCACCCGGCGCCCGAGATCGTAGCCGAACAGCCCCAGGGCGCCGCCCTGAAACGGCAGATCCGGGTTAAACACCGGCTGCCAGCCTTGCGCCGCCAGCTGCTGCTGCAGCAGGGAGAACGGATCCTCCTGAGACTCAATGGTGACGCCGTCACTTTCGATTGTCGTGCCGGCGCCCTGGGTGGTGAGCGTAACGCGCGGCTGTGCGACCAGGATATCGAAGCGGTTATGCGAATGGTCGGCGAAGCCAGAATGCAGCAGCATCGCCCAGGGCTGTGCTGAAAGCGGGGCGAAAAGCGTCATCAGGGCACTGCGGCTGTAGGGCAACGATTTTATGTTTGGGGCGGTTACGCTCATGAACGTCAATAAACCTGGCTGTGAGGGCGGCGATATCTGGCGGCTAGTGTGCCATAGACGGTCACGTCATGCATGTTTTGCCATGCGCGGCATGCAGCACAGTTCACATAAACGGCAGTTCAATAAACCTGAAATAAGGCATTTTTTGCGCCATTGATTATACTTCGATATGTTAAAAATTTAACGTCAAATGCACTGGAAGCCTATTTACCGCGGGCGCAAGGCCCGAAAAATATAAAAAAAGATTCGTTAATTTCATAAATTTATTATTTCTGCTTGTGATTAGATGCGGAGCGGCGTGGTTTTGCCTGATTCTAGCCAGCGTCGCCGCCCTTTGGAATTAATGGGTTAATTAATCAGCGCTTTCTGGCGCTGGTTTGAATAAAGAAAAGCAGGTTCGGTTCCATTAGCCGCTGCGGGAATTTGCAGGCGTCACGCTATTTCAGCGTGCGCTGAACCCTATGCGTCTTTTAGAAAAGTAAAATTATTGTTTTGTTACATTATCATTAAAGAGCTGCCTATGTCGTTAATGCTGAGCGTGATCGTCCCGATGCACAATGCGGGGGAATTATTGGAGCCTTTCCTGGCCTCGCTGCTGGCCCAGCGTGAGCAGCGGTTGGAGGTGATCATCGTTAACGATGGTTCCACCGACGGTTCGGGGGAGATCGCACACCGTTACGCGGCGGCGCATCCGCATATTCGTGTGATCGATCAAGCCAATGCCGGTGTTTCTAACGCGCGCAATGCCGGGCTCGCCGTTGCCCGAGGCAAATATGTGGCGTTTCCCGATGCCGACGATGTGCTGGCGCCGGACATGTATTCCACGCTGCTGGAACAGGCGGAACAACACCAATTAGACGTGATGCAATGCAATGGCGAACGCTATTTCACCAGCCAGGATGAATTGCAGCCGATTTTTCCCGAGGCGCGTTTGCGTACCACCGACGTTATCACCGGCGTACAGTGGTTTGAACGTGCGTTGAAATCGCGAAAGTTTATTCACGTTGTATGGCTGGCAATATATCGCCTCGACTTTATTCGCCAGCATCGGCTTTATTTCGAGCAGGGATTGCATCACCAGGATATTCCCTGGACAACGGAAGTCATGTTTAATGCCAAACGGGTCAAATATTTAAGCACGCCGCTGTACCGTCAACGGGTGCACGACAAATCGATCAGCAACCGTCGTCGCACCGGTCAGGCGAACGTGGATTATCAACGCCACTATATGAAAATCGTCGAGATGCTGGAGCGGCTCAACCGGCACTATGCCGGCACTGTCGCCATTCGCCCGGCTTTCCATTGGCAAATCACCCGCGAAGCGCTGGGCATTTGCCACAGCATTCGTCGTGAGCCGGATCCGGCTGCCCAGAGTCAAATCACCGAAGAGTTCTATCAGCGCGGCATCGACAGAGCGATGTTCGCCAATGCGCGCGGCCTGAAACAGGGGTGGCATGTCATGCTGTGGCGGCATCGGCTGAAGCAGTGGCGCAGCGATAACGGCTGCTCGCAACCGGCCTGAGTCACAAGACGTTGGGATCCGCCGCGTTAGCGCGTATACTCCTTCTCCCTTTTGCCGGAGAAAACGACACATGCATGCAGGTATGCCATTACTGAGTCACGCGGAGCAGCAGGAAGCGGCGGATCGCATCCATCAACTGATGGAGCAGGGTATGAGCAGCGGTGAAGCCATTGCTCGCGTTGCGCAGGAAATTCGCGAGAAGCATCAGGGCGCTCAGGTTGCGGTACTGTTCGATGACGATGATGAAGACGAGCAGCATGAGGCCGCCCCGGAGGCGTCGCGGAATGACGATGCTGAAGAAGACGAAGACTATTGACGTTATCGGGGCCGCGTAAGCGGCCCCGTGAGTATCAGCCGTTGACCGCCACGGCGGCGGCGGCTTGTTTCGCTTGCTCCACCGCCTGTTCCGTCGTTTCCGCTGTCGCCAGCGCTACGCCCAGGCGACGCTGCCCGGCGATCTCCGGTTTGCCGAACAGGCGCAGCTGGCTGTGCCCGCGCAGCGCGTGTTCCAGGCCGCCGAAGCGCACATCGCTGCTGGTCAGCTGTGGCAGGATCACCGCCGAAGCGGAAGGGCCGAACTGGCGGATGGCGCCAATCGGCAACCCGAGAAATGCGCGAACGTGCAGGGCGAACTCGGACAGATCCTGTGAGATCAACGTGACCATGCCGGTATCGTGCGGCCGCGGAGACACCTCGCTGAAGATCACGTCGTCACCACAGACGAACAGCTCCACGCCGAACAGGCCGAAACCGCCCAGGGCCTTCACCACCTTCTCCGCGATAGCCTGAGCGCGGCTCAACGCCGCGGCTGACATGCTCTGCGGCTGCCAGGATTCGCGATAGTCCCCATCCTCCTGACGATGGCCGATCGGCGCGCAGAAATGTACGCCGTCCACGGCGCTGATGGTCAACAACGTAATTTCAAAATCAAATCTTACCAGCCCTTCGACGATCACCCGGCCGCCGCCGGCGCGGCCGCCCTGTTGGGCGTAATCCCAGGCGCTTTGCAGTTGCTCAGGCGTGCGGATCAGGCTTTGTCCTTTGCCGGAAGAACTCATCACCGGTTTGACGATGCACGGGTAGCCGATGTGCTCGACCGCCTGCCGGAAAGTCGCCTCGCTGTCGGCAAAGCGGTAGCTGGAGGTGGGCAGGCCAAGCTCTTCCGCCGACAGACGGCGGATGCCTTCACGGTTCATGGTCAGGCGCGTGGCTTCGGCGCAGGGCACCACGCGGTGGCCCTGGCGTTCAAGCTCGACCAGCATGGCGGTGGCGATCGCTTCGATTTCGGGAACGATATAGTCCGGCCGCTCTTGTTCGATAACGGCTTTCAGCGCGTCACCGTCCAGCATATTAATGACGTGGCTGCGGTGCGCCACGTGCATGGCGGGGGCGTCGGGATAGCGATCGACGGCGATCACTTCCAGGCCGAGGCGCTGGCATTCAATGGCGACTTCTTTACCCAGCTCCCCGGAGCCGAGCAACATAACGCGGGTGGCGGAAGGGCGCAGGGCGGTTCCAATCGTTAACATAGTTTCGTACCTAGATCGGTGAAAGTAAGCGGATTGATGATCGGCGGGCAGTATATACGAAAACGATTGCGTGCGCAGCCGCTGCGCCAAGTTTGTTGCTAACTTGCTGTTTTTATAACAAGCAGAAATATTTGCCCTGCATGGGCGATTATGCGTTAATAACCGACGACGAAAGAAGGCCCACATATCGCATGGTTTTCGCGTCTCGTGCCGTCAAGGCAGGTTTATCAAGTAAAGGAAACACAAATGAGCAAGATCACTGGTCACGTTAAATGGTTCAACGAAAGCAAAGGTTTCGGCTTCATCACGCCTGCCGACGGTTCTAAAGACGTTTTCGTTCATTTTTCCGCTATCGTTAGCGATGGTTTCAAGACCCTGGCTGAAGGCCAGCAGGTTGAGTTCTCCATCCAGGACAGCCAACGTGGCCCAGCCGCAGCCAACGTCGTCGCCATTTAACGACGGAGCCGCCAAGAAACCCGCCGCCGGCGGGTTTTTTTATGCCCGCTGCCCGTAACGCCGCCCATCTCTGTTATCATTTGCCGCTGATTCGGCGCCAACCTGCGGGCGCGCCGCCATTCCATTCGTCATATAAGAGTTATCGCCGTGAGCACAGTTTCTTTTTCTTCCCTGCCGCTGCCAGCCGAACAGTTGGCCAACCTCAACGAACTGGGGTACGCCAAAATGACGCCGGTGCAGGCCGCCGCGTTGCCCGCCATTCTGCAAGGGCGGGACGTGCGCGCCAAGGCGAAAACCGGCAGCGGCAAAACGGCGGCGTTCGGCATTGGTCTGCTGAATAATATCGTCGTCGCTCAGGTCGCCACGCAGGCGCTGGTGCTCTGTCCCACCCGTGAATTGGCCGATCAGGTGAGCAAAGAGCTGCGTCGCCTGGCGCGTTTCACGCAAAACATCAAAATCCTGACGCTGTGCGGTGGCCAACCGATGGGGCCGCAGCTCGATTCGCTGGTGCACGCGCCGCACATCGTGGTGGGGACGCCGGGGCGCATTCAGGAGCACCTGCGCAAGAAAACGCTGCTGCTGGACGAACTGAAGGTGCTGGTGCTGGATGAGGCCGACCGCATGCTGGACATGGGCTTCGCCGACGACATCGACGATGTGATCAGCTACACGCCGCCGCAGCGTCAGACGCTGCTGTTTTCCGCCACCTATCCGGCGGGTATCGAACGCATCAGCGAACGCGTTCAGCGCCAGCCGCTGAGCGTCGAAGTGGGCGATGACGAAGCGCAGACCGCCATCGAACAACGTTTCTATGAGACCACGCGCGATCAGCGCCCGGCGCTGCTGGTGTCGGCCATTCGTTATCATCAACCCGCGTCCTGCGTGGTGTTCTGCAATACCAAACGCGATTGTCAGACGGTGCTTGAGGCCCTGGAGGCCCGCGGCATCAGCGCATTGGCGCTGCATGGCGATCTGGAGCAGCGCGATCGCGACCAGGTGTTGGTGCGCTTCGCCAACCGCAGTTGCCGGGTGCTGGTGGCGACCGACGTCGCCGCTCGCGGGCTGGACATCAAAGAGCTGGAGCTGGTGGTTAACTACGAACTGGCGTTCGATCCCGAAGTGCACGTGCACCGTATCGGTCGTACCGGCCGTGCCGGCATGAGCGGGCTGGCGATCAGCCTGTGCACGCCGCAGGAAATGGCGCGGGCGCATGCGATTGAAGACTACCTGCAGATGACCGTCGATTGGGCGCCGGTGTCCGAGCTGAGCGGGGCGGCCAACGGCTCGCTGGAGGCGGAGATGGTGACGCTGTGCATCGACGGCGGCCGCAAGGCGAAGATCCGCCCCGGCGATATCCTCGGCGCGCTGACCGGTGATGCCGGGCTGACGGCGGCGGAAGTGGGCAAGATCGACATGTTCCCGGTGCATGCCTACGTCGCGATCCGTAAAGCCAGCGCACGCAAGGCGCTGCAACAGCTGCAACAGGGCAAAATCAAAGGCAAGAGCTGCAAGGTGCGGCTGCTGAAATAAGCCGAAGGCGGGCGGCGGTTTGCCTTCCCGCCGTTATCTATTTATACTGTATGTATTTACAGTTGTTTGAGTATTTGAGGACGCACGCATGGCGGTTGAAGTTAAATATGTGGTGGTGAGAAACGGTGAGGAAAAAATGACTTTCGCGAGCAAGAAAGAAGCCGACGCCTACGACAAAATGCTGGATTTGGCGGATAACCTCGGAGAGTGGTTGCAACAGGCGCCGCTGAACCTGGACGACGAACAGCGCGAAGGGCTGAGCTTCTTCCTGGCGGAGAATAAGGATGCGCTGGGTCTGATTCTGCGCGGCGCATCGCCGGCGGAAACCGGCAAAAAACCGGCGGAAAACAAAGCGAAAAAAACGGTCTCTAACTCAAAAGAGGGATCTGCGTCAGAAAAGCAAGCGGCATAATGGCTTATGTTGCGGTGTTGTGATGAAAAAGGATCTAAAATGAGCCGTGAAATAACTTTCTTCAGCCGCTTTGAGCAAGACATTCTGGCGGGGCGCAAAACCATCACCATTCGGGATGCCAGTGAGTCGCACTTCGAACCGGGCGAGGTATTGCGCGTAAGCCGCAATGAAGACGGCGTATTTTTCTGCTTTATCGAAGTGCTGTCGGTAACGCCGGTGCGCCTGGATGCGCTGACCGAACGCCATGCACAGCAGGAGAACATGTCGCTCGGCGAACTGAAGCAGGTGATCAAGGAAATCTATCCGGGCCTGGATGCGCTGTTTGTCATCGAGTTCGTCAAACGGTAACCCTTTGCCGAAACCCTGTTGTGAGCCAGGGATGGGCGCCCGGATAGCGCTAATCACAACGGGAGGAGAAATGAAAAAAACGGCTTTGGCTATCGCCTTGTTGGCCATGATGGGAGCATCGACTGCGGTGTGGGCGCAGGTTCAAGAGCAACGCAGCGCCAAGGTGGGGCAGTGTGCGGGGCTGCAGCCGGCGGATATCGCCGCCCAGGTCAAGCGCGACTTCTTGCAGAACCGCATCACGCGCTGGGAGGCGGACAAAAAACTGCTGGGCACCGCTACCCCGATCGCCTGGATCAGCCCGGATGCCATCACCGGCAAGGATCAGGTGTGGCAGGTGCCGCTGACGGTGCGCGGCACCAAAGCGGATAAAACCTACAACGTGACGCTCAACTGCAACACCGGCGAGATCGCCTACAGCGCGCCGCAGTAATCGTTTTCCGCAATAAAAAGCCCGCCTGGCGGCGGGCTTGATGCATCAAGAGGCGGTCAGTCGCTAAACGGGATCACCAACTCGCCCGGCTTCACTTCCAACCCCTTCGCCAGTTTTTTCGCCAGCGCTTCGGTTTTGCTGTTGTCAGGATTCAGCACATAAGCCGGCTTTTGGTCGAAGTAAGACTTCAGCGACTGGTTCAGATATGGCGTCAGCGCTTTCATCACCGTCTGCATTTTTTCCGGCTGCACGCTGTAATCGGTCAGTTCCATGTCTTTCAGGTAAATGGCGCCCTGTGCACGGTCGTAAACCGGCTGCGCTTTCAGCGTCAGCTTCAGATCCGCCGCCTGCGGGCCGAGAATCGACGTGATATTGACCTTGGCATCGCCGGAAAGGGTGACCTTGCCCGGCTCGCTGCGGCCAATCTGGCTTTGCAACTGCGTCAGTACGATGTTGGCGTCCACCAGGCCGGGCACGCCGATCTGCTTCTGATAGTCGTTGTGTTTCTGCAGGTAATCATTCACTTCCTGCTCGCTCAGGGTGTACTGGGTCAGTTGATTGCAACCGGCCAATACGCCGGCGAACAGCAGGGCGGCTGCGCCCATCAGGATCTTCTTCATTAATGCCTCATTGCGACTGCTGGCGAAAAGTGCTGCAGATAATTGATTAATCATTATAAACGTTCCGCCTGCCCCTGAAAACGGCAGGCGGCGATGTGCAGGGGATAGTGCGCGCAAAAGCGGGCGACACCTATCGGATAACGCCGAAAGCGTCAACGCCGCAATCGCAGCGCCAAGAGCGCCACGCCGGCCAGGCAGGCCGCGCCCCCCAACAGCGGGAACAGCGGAATGCCCCACAGCCGCAGCGAAGAATGCATCAGATAAGGCGCCAGGCCCAGGGCAAAAGCGGCGGTGACGATAGCGATAGCCAGGGTGACGGCGGCGCGCTCCAGCGCTTTGCTCAACTGACTGAGGTTCCTGACGTTGATATCGGCATTGAGCTGCCCGCGTTTCAGACGGCGCACCATCAGCCGCAGGGTTTGCGGCAGTTCTTCTCCGGCGTCGAGCGCTTCCCCGCCCAGAGCCAACAGCCGCTGGCGCACGGCGTCCGGGGCATAACGTTGCAGCACCGTTTGTTGCAGCATCGGTTTGAGCGTGGCGACGATGTCGAAGGCCGGATCCAATCGGTGCAGCACGCCGTCGGCGGTGATTAACGCCTTGAACAGCAGCACCAGATCGGGCGGCAGCGCCAGTTGGTGCTCACGCGCCATCACCAGCAAGTCGGTCAGGGCCTTGCCCAAGGTCAGAGTGGCGGCGGCCTGTTTGTCGAGAAAGTTTTGCGCCGCCAGCTCCAGATCCATCAAATCCAGCGGTTCGCTGTCCGACCAGGCGATCAGCGTGTTGACGATGCCTTCGGACTGACGATCGGCGATGGCCTGCAGCAGCAGGAGCAACTGGTTGCGCCGCCGCTCGGACAACTGGCCCACCATGCCGAAGTCGATAAAGCCGACGCGGTCACCGCTCAGCGCCATGACGTTACCGGGGTGAGGATCGGCGTGATACAGCCGATGCTCCAGTACCATGCTCATAAAGGCGCGGGCGCCGCGTTGCGCCAGCAGCGGGCCGTCAAAGCCCGCCGCCGCCAGCTGCTGAGGGTTTTCCGGCGCGGTGCCGGGCAGGTATTCCTGCACTAACAGGCGCGGGGAAGACCATTGCCAATAGATTTTCGGCACGACGACGTCAGGTTGACGCGCAAACATCCCGGCGACGCGGTCGCAGTTATGCCCTTCGTGGGTCAAATCCAGTTCATGATTGAGCGCCGTCGCCAGCGCTCTGACCATCTGCCGCGGCCGATAGCGCGCCAGCGCGGGGCTCTGCTGCTCCACGGTTTCCGCCAGCGAGGCCAGCAGCCGCAGATCGGCGTGGATGGTTTTCGCCAGGCCGGGCCGCAGCACTTTGACCACGACCTGTTCGCCGCTGTGCAGGCGTGCGCGGTAGATTTGCGCCATCGACGCCGCCGCCAGCGGCGTACGATCGAATTCTGCGAACAGCCGCTCGGGCTCGCCGCCCAGGTCGGCAACGATCTGCGGCGCCAGCGTTTCCCATGGCAACACCGCTGCCCGGCTGTGCAGACGATCCAGTTCGTCGGTCCAGGCCGGATCCAGCAGGTCGGAACGCGTGGCCAGGATCTGGCCGAATTTGACGAAGGTAGGCCCCAGCGCCTCGAGCGCTTCGCGCAGCCGCTCAGGCAGGGGTTGGGCGTTCTGTTGGGCGGATCCAGCGCGGGCGCCGCGCAGCAAAGCCCCCAGGCCCAGCAGACGCAGAACGTCTTGCAGGCCGTAACGGATCAGAACGGAGGTAATTTCCTTCAGCCGCGCCCGATCGCGAGCGGTGGCGAGCACCATTTTCAGCATCAGTACGCCATATCCTTTTGGTTGCTCAAACGTTATTGCTCCATATCCAGCAGCAACGGCACCTCGCTGCGCTGCGCCATGCGGTTGCGGTAGGCTTCCACGTTATCCGGCAGCGCAACCCCGGCGACGATCGACAATGAGCGCAGCAGCGGGAACAGGTGAATATCGTCCTCGGACAGTTCGCCGTTCACCGCGTCGGGGGAGACGATCAGCGGCGACAGCGCTTGCAGATCGGCTTCCAACTGGGCGATCAGATCCGCGCTATTGGCGAGATGCTCGGCGAAATCCCCGATTGACGCCTGTTTTTTATCGATAAAGTAACGGCGGGCGCTGTCGGTGGCAAACTCTTCGAAATCGGCATGCGCAATTCGCGGCAACAACAATTTCGCGCTGTAACCGCCGACCCGCTGCAGCCACTCGGCGATGGCCGGGTTGGTGCGGCCGGTCAGTACCGGCTTGCCGTCCAGAGCATCGACATAGCGCACGATATCCAGGCTTTCCGGCATCGCTTCACCGTTGTCTTTGACCAGGATAGGCACCATTTTTTGGCCGATCAGGTTAAACGGAGTCGTTTCATCGTCGTTGAGCAACGTGACCAGGCGAATCGGCAGACGTTTCAGGCCGAAAATCATGCGGGCTTTCACGCAGAATGGGCAATGATCGTAAATAAACAGTTTCATGCTTGCTCCGGGTTGTCAGGTTTTAACAGCAATAGTTACCACAGCTTATCGAGGCTGTCTTGACGTGCGTGTGTTGGATGGTGCGTTATTGCGAAATTGCCCGCGCATCGGCGCGGGCCAGGGGGCGTTATTTCTTGGCCGGTACTGAGTTGAGCACATCGATCAGGTGAATGCGAGCTTCATCCAGATCGATTCGGTCACGTTCGTTGGCGGCGGTGACGACCTGCAGCTGTTTGATAATATCGTTTTTCAGGCCGGCGTCGCTGGCGAGGATATGGGCCAGCGCCTTCTCCACCAGGGTGGCGCGCGCATAAATCATGCGCAAGTTCAGTATCATATGTTCGAGTAGTTGCGGTAATTTTGCTTCTTCACTCATGCCGACGGGCTCCTGTGGGTGTTTTTACTAACAGGATAGCAGCTGTTGCCGATTCGGCCGGATTTCTATGGCGTCAACCGCCGCGCAGCATCATCGACGCGCCGCGCCGCGGGCTGAACTGCCAGTACAGCGCCAGCAGCGTAGCGAAGCCTACTGCACCAAGCAGCAACCAGGGCAGCTCCGGCATGTTCATCGTCCGGCCGGTATCGTACATCCAGCCGCCGCCGGTGTAACCCAACGCGCCGCCCAGCGCCAGGCCGAGGCGGCTGAAGCCCATATAGCTGCCGCGCGCACGCGGATCGGCCAGCGAAGCGCTCAGCGTTTCGCGCGCCGGTTCAGCGATGATCGATCCCAGATAGAAGCAGCAGATCAGCGTGAATACACCCTGCAAGCTGGTGGCGAGACCGATCGGCAGCAGGCTGAGCGTCATCAGCAACAGGCCCGCCATCAGGCGCTGCTCTAGCCGGAAGTGTTTTTCTCCCCAACGCGCCAGCGGATAGAGCAGCGATAGCGACAGCGCCGCTTCAATCGCATACATCCATTTCACCGCCGCCGGTGAACCGGCGATTTCGTTGACCACGATCGGCATCATCAGCATTACCTGCACCGCCAGCATGTAGTAACCGGTCAGCGTCAGGACATAGGTGAGGAAGCGGCGATCGCGCAGGACCCGCAACATGCCTTCCTTCATCGGTATGCGCACGGTAGAGATGCGATAAGCCGGCAGTAGCCAGGCGTTCCAGCCGGCGGCCAGCACGAAGATCGCCGCCCCAACCCAGCAGACAAAGTGAAAGTCGTACTGCAGCAGCCAACTGCCGATCAGCGCGCCGACTACCGCTCCGGCGCTGTCCTGCATCATCAGCAGCGAGAAAAAACGGCCGCGTTCGTGCGGACGGGTCAGCTTGATCACCAAAGCGGTGCGCGGCGGATCGAATAATGTGCCACCGAGGGCGGAAAGCGCACAGGAGAACCAAAGGATCCAGGGGGCATCGGCCATCGCCATGGTGGCGAAACCGGCGGCGCGCAGCAGCATGCCGGTGACGATCATCGGCTTGGCGCCGAAGCGATCGGCGATGGCGCCGCCAAAGATGCCGAGCCCTTGTTGCAACAGCTGCCGCAAACCCAGCGCGATGCCGACGATCAGCGCCGCCCATCCTAATTGATCGACAAAGCGGATCGAAATAAGCGGAAAAACGACAAAGAAGCCTAAAACCACCAGCAGATTATCGAGCAACAGAAAATATTTACCCAAGCTGCGTGCTTGCGACACCAGAGACATGCTTCACCATGAGCAATTAAAGAAAGAGGGGGGAACAACGCTTCCATTCTCTACCCAATTCCCCTACGGCGACAGGGGGCGTGTAGATAATATTTTTTTATCGTCAAGGTGTTACCTGTGCTGCAAAATGGGCGGAAAAACGCCGTAAAACGCGTATTCGGCGATTTACTGAGCGACCGGGATTTTACCTCGGGGGCGGGCTACGGTTATATTGAATGCGGGGAAGTGCGGTTCTGAGGCGCTATTGGCAAAATAAAGTCATGGCATCAGATCGGCGCCGGATAATTATCCACGCGGCTTCCCAATAAATACTTCTTATCGAACCGTTTTGACTGCGGGGGAAATGATGTTCGGCTATCGCTCTGCATCGCCAAAAGTACGTCTTACAACCGACCGGATGGTGGTCCGTTTAGTGAATGAACGGGATGCCTACCGTCTGGCGGATTATTATGCCGAGAACCGAGCCTTTCTCAAACCCTGGGAGCCGGTGCGCGACGAAAGCCACTGTTATCCTTCCGGCTGGCAGGCGCGTCTGGGCATGATCACCGAAATGCAAAAGCAGGGCAGCGCTTACTATTTTATCCTGCTCGATCCAGAAGAGCAGGAAGTGCGCGGCGTGGCGAACTTCAGCAACGTGCTGCGCGGTTCGTTTCATGCCTGTTTCCTCGGCTATTCGCTGGGGGAAAAGTGGCAGGGGCAAGGGCTGATGTTCGAAGCCTTGCAGTCCGCCATCCGCTATATGCTGCGCCAACAGCGCATGCACCGCATCATGGCCAACTATATGCCACACAACCAGCGCAGCGGCGCATTGCTGACGCGTCTGGGATTCGAACGCGAAGGTTACGCCAAGGATTACCTGCTGATCGACGGCCAGTGGCAAGACCACGTTTTGACGGCATACACCAATAAAGAGTGGCTACCCCCACGTTGAGGCCAAACGATGAAATATGAATTGAACGCCAGAGAGGCTCGGGTTATCGGCTGCCTGTTGGAAAAACAGGTCACGACACCGGATCAATACCCGCTTTCGCTGAATGCCATTACGCTGGCATGCAACCAAAAAACCAACCGCGAACCGGTGATGGACCTGAGCGAAAGCGAAGTGCAGCAACTGCTCGATCTGTTGCTGCGCAAACATTTCCTGCGCACCCTCAGCGGGTTCGGCAATCGGGTGGTGAAGTACGAACAGCGGTTTTGCAACTCTGAGTTTGGCCAGCTGAAACTCTCGCCTGCCGAACTGGCGGTGATCGCCACCTTGCTGTTGCGCGGCGCGCAAACGCCGGGCGAGTTGCGCACCCGCACCAATCGGATGCACGAGTTCAGCGATGTCAGCGAGGTCGAACAGGTGCTGCAGCAACTGGCCACGCGCGAAGATGGCCCGTTCGTGGTGCGCCTAGCGCGTGAGCCGGGCAAGCGCGAAAGCCGGTTCATGCATCTGTTCAGCGGCCAGATTGATGAAGCGCCGCCGGCGGCGTTCGACGCTGAGGACGACGGCGAACTGAGCGCCAGAGTCAGCGCATTGGAAAGCGAAGTGGCGGAGCTGAAACGGCAGTTGCAACAGCTGTTGGCGAGGGATGCGAATGACTAAATTGCGTGTAGGCGTGGTGGGGTTGGGCAGTATCGCGCAGAAGGCGTATCTGCCAATCCTCGGCCAGGCGGCGGATTGGACGCTGGTGGGCGGTTTTTCGCCCAATCAGCAAAAAGCGCAGCCGCTGTGCGACAGCTACCGTATGGCCTGTTTCTCCCGTCTGGACAGCCTGGCCGAACAGTGCGATGCGGTCTTTGTTCACAGCAGCACCGCCAGCCATTTTTCGGTGATAGGCGAGCTGCTGAACCGCGGCGTGCACGTTTACGTCGATAAACCGCTGGCGGAGACGCTGGAGCAGGGCGAGCAGCTGCTTGAGCAGGCCGAGCGGCGAGGCAAAACGCTGATGGTGGGGTTCAACCGCCGTTTCGCGCCGCTTTACCGGCAGCTCAAACAGCGAATGAATCAGCCGGCCTCCATTCGCATGGATAAACATCGGGCGGACAGCGTCGGCCCGCACGATCTGCGTTTTACCCTGTTGGATGATTACCTGCACGTGGTGGACACTGCGCTGTGGCTGGCGGGCGGGCGGGAGCAACTGCTGAGCGGCAGCCTGCGCGCCAACGCCGCCGGTGAAATGCTGTACGCCGAGCATCACTTCGCCTGCGGCGACACGCAGGTGACGACCAGTATGCATCGCCGCGGCGGCAGCCAGCGCGAAAGCGTGCAGGCGGTGACCGACGGCGCGCTGTATCAGTTGATCGATATGCGCCACTGGCTGCGTGAAGATGCGCAGGGCGAGTTGGAGCAGCCGGTGCCGGGCTGGCAAAGCACGCTGGTGCAACGCGGCTTCGACGGTGCGGTGCGGCATTTCCTTGATGCCGTCGCCAACCAGAGCGCGCCGGAAACCGGCGGCGAACAGGCGCTGGCCGCCCAGCGGGTGGTCGAGCGTTTGCTGCGGGATAACTCTATGTAACATATGGCGGTAGCTATTCTTTTCCGGATGCGTAAACTGAGCCGATTGTTTCACTGACGCCTGCTGTTGCAGGCGTTGATATTTACGGTACCTATCAGACAACCACATGAACCTACTCAAATCCTTGGCTGCCGTCAGCTCGATGACGATGTTTTCGCGGGTGTTGGGCTTTGCCCGCGATGCGATCGTCGCGCGCGTGTTCGGGGCCGGCATGGCAACGGACGCCTTTTTCGTGGCGTTCAAACTCCCGAATCTGTTACGCCGTATCTTTGCCGAAGGGGCGTTTTCGCAGGCCTTCGTGCCGATCCTGGCCGAATACAAGAGCCAGCAGGGTGAAGAGGCGACGCGCACTTTTATTGCCTACGTCTCCGGGCTGCTGACGCTGGTGCTGGCGGTGGTGACGGTGCTAGGGATGCTGGCCGCGCCCTGGGTTATTTACATTACTGCGCCGGGCTTTACCGATACGCCCGACAAGTTTGCCCTGACGTCGGCGCTGCTGCGCATCACTTTCCCCTATATTTTGTTGATCTCACTGGCGTCGCTGGTGGGGGCGATCCTCAATACCTGGAACCGCTTCTCGATCCCGGCTTTTGCGCCAACGCTGCTTAACGTCAGCATGATCGGTTTCGCGCTGTTCGCCGCCCCGTATTTCAACCCGCCGGTGCTGGCGCTGGCCTGGGCGGTGGTGGTGGGCGGCGTGCTGCAGCTGGGGTATCAGCTGCCGCATCTGCGCAAGATAGGCATGCTGGTGCTGCCGCGCCTCAAGCTGGGCGACGCCGGGGTCTGGCGGGTGATGCGCCAGATGGGGCCGGCGATCCTCGGGGTGTCGGTGAGCCAAATCTCGCTGATCATCAACACCATTTTCGCTTCGTTCCTGGTGTCCGGCTCGGTGTCCTGGATGTACTACGCCGACCGCCTGATGGAGTTTCCTTCCGGCGTGCTGGGCGTGGCGCTGGGCACCATCCTGCTGCCGTCGCTGGCCAAAAGCTTCTCGAGCGGCAACCATGACGAGTACTCGCGCCTGATGGATTGGGGGCTGCGTCTGTGCTTCCTGCTGGCGTTGCCGAGCGCCATCGCGCTCGGCATTTTGGCCAAGCCATTGACCGTTTCGCTGTTCCAGTACGGCAAGTTCAGCGCCTTTGACGCGGCGATGACGCAACGCGCGCTGGTGGCTTACTCGGTTGGGCTGATGGGGTTGATCGTGGTTAAAGTGCTGGCGCCGGGCTTCTATTCGCGGCAGGACATTAAAACGCCGGTCAAGATCGCCATCATCACGCTGATTATGACGCAGGTGATGAACCTGGCGTTTATTGGCCCGCTGAAGCATGCCGGCCTGGCGCTGTCGATCGGTTTGGCAGCCTGCCTGAACGCCTCGCTGCTGTATTGGCAGCTGCGCAAGCAGAAGATCTTCCAGCCGCAGCCGGGTTGGGCGCTGTTCCTTACCAAGCTGGTGATCGCCGTGCTGGTGATGTCGGCGGTGCTGATTGGCGTGATGTGGCTGATGCCGGCCTGGGATCAGGGCAATATGCTGGAACGTTTGCTGCGTTTGGCTGCGGTGGTGGTGGCCGGTGTGGTGGCCTACTTTGGCGTGCTGGTAGGGTTGGGCTTCCGCCCGCGCGACTTTGCGCGCCGCGCCGCCTGAGCCGAAAGCAAGAACAAAAAAAGGTCGCCGAGGCGACCTTTTTGCTTTCCGCGCGGTGCGGTTTACATGCGTTCGACGGTTTCGATGCCCAGCGTATCCAGACCGGTTTTCAGCGTTTTCGAGGTCAGCAGCGCCAGCTTCAGGCGGCTCTGACGCGCTTCTTCGCTGTCGGCGTTCAGGATCTGGCAGTGCTCGTAGAAACCGGAGAACAAGCCGGCCAGATCGTACAGGTAGCTGCACATGACGTGAGGCGTGCCTTCACGCGCGACGGTGGTGAGTACCTCTTCGAACTGCAGCAGGCGGGTAGCCAGCGCAATTTCACGCTCTTCGGTCAGCGTCAGCGGCAGCGTCAGGCTGCTTTCGTCGATCCCGGCGCGCTTGAATACCGATGCCACGCGGGTATAGGCGTATTGCATATAAGGCGCGGTATTGCCTTCGAAGGCCAGCATGTTATCCCAGTCGAAGACATAGTCGGTGGTGCGGCTTTTCGACAGATCGGCGTATTTCACCGCGCCGATGCCGACCACGCGGGCCACGGTCTTCATTTCGTCTTGCGGCATGTCCGGGTTTTTGCCGGCGATCAGCTGTTCGGCGCGTTCGATGGCCTCATCCAGCAGATCGGAGAGCTTCACCGTACCGCCCGAGCGGGTTTTGAACGGCTTGCCGTCTTTGCCCAGCATCATGCCGAACATGTGGTGTTCCAGCGAGACGGATTCCGGCACGTAACCGGCCTTGCGCACGATGGTCCAGGCCTGCATCAGGTGCTGATGCTGACGGGAGTCGATGTAATACAGCACGCGATTGGCGCCCAGGGTTTCGTAGCGGTACTTGGCGCAGGCAATATCGGTGGTGGTGTAGAGATAGCCGCCATCCTTTTTCTGGATGATGACGCCCATCGGATCGCCGTCCTTGTTCTGGTATTCGTCGAGGAACACCACGGTGGCGCCTTCGCTTTCCACCGCCAGCCCTTTGGCTTTCAGATCGGCGACGATGCCCGGCAGCATCGCGTTATACAGGCTTTCGCCCATCACGTCGTCTTCGGTCAGCGTGACGTTCAGGCGGTTATAGGTCAGCTGGTTTTGCGCCATGGTGATGTCGACCAGCTTGCGCCACATTTTCAGGCAGTACTGATCGCCGCCCTGCAGCTTCACGACGTAAGCGCGCGCGCGCTCGGCGAACTCGGCGTCTTCGTCGTAATGCTTCTTGGCTTCGCGATAGAACTGTTCCAAATCGGACAGGCCCATGTCGCTGGCGTTTTCGTTCTGCATTTTTTCCAGGTAGGCAATCAGCATGCCGAACTGGGTGCCCCAGTCGCCGACGTGGTTGGCGCGGATCACTTTATGGCCCAGAAACTCCTGGGTACGCGCCGCGGCGTCGCCGATGATGGTGGAGCGCAGATGGCCGACGTGCATCTCTTTCGCCACGTTCGGCGCGGAGTAGTCGATAACGATGGTTTGCGGCTCAACCGGCGCAATGCCCAGTTTCGGTGCGTTCAGCACCTGGTCGGCCTGGCGGGCGACCCAGTCGCTGTTCAGGAAAATGTTGATAAAGCCGGGACCGGCGATTTCCACTTTACCGGCGACGTCGCCGAGATCCAGCAGTTGCACCACTTTTTCCGCCAGCTGCCGGGGCGGCATGCCCAGCTTTTTGGCGACGGACATCACGCCGTTGGCCTGGTAATCACCAAACTGCGCCTTGGCGGAAGGGCGGACCTGCGCTTCGCAATCGGCTGGCGCGCCAGCGGCGATCAGCGCCTGGCTGACTTTATCTGAAAGAAGAACCTGAATATTCACCGGGTTACCTTAATGACGAACGAGGGGCTGAAGCCAGCCCCTGTGGGATTCAACGGTGGCGGGCGCGATGGGCGACCGCCACAAAACAGCCTGCAATTGTAACCGATCTGACGGAGTCCGTCAGCAGTTGGCGCGGCCGCTGCGATGAAACAGTTGTCGGGTGCGGCGCGTTGATTGCCGGAAGGTGAAAAGCGGAATGAGCTGAACAGAATGTACGGAGGGGAGAGTTGCGAAGCTAGCGCTTTTTATTGCGGCGACCGGCATCCAGCGTGTTGACGCTGCGTGATTTGAAATGACGGTAGATGGCGTATACGGCGATAATTATCAACACCAAGGATATCGTCAGCAATAACATAATGATCATCTCGAATTTAAATTTCCTCCAAAGTAGCCGAGTTGTCTTGGTGAATCAATTGTCTGGGGTTAAATTAAGATAATCCTTAGCTTTTAATCAATTAATGCGTTTTATTTTCTTCTTTTACAATGGGTTGTGATTGCGGATTTGTGCGACATTGATAAGTGAGTCGTTTTGATTAAACCCAGCGATTCAATCGGCTTGACCAATGGCCTGCAGAGGATTTTGTGCAAAATAACTTAAATCATAGCGTCATAAAGAAAAGGTATAATGTCTTGCGAAAAATCTTATTTTTTATTTTCCCGTTGATTTAATAAGCTGTCACCTTAATAAAAATCCGGCTTTTATTCTCCGTGCCCGCAACCAAAAATCATGCTGAACTGCCGCCGAAAAACTTCGCAACGCTGGCGAGCGCTGTCGCCAGCGTGTAAATTACGGCGTTTAACTTTGCGCCCCGTTGTTTTGAGGTTCCTATGACCACTCCCTTGCAGGCCATTGCCGAGCTTGACGATCTGAAGCTCGACCTGCCGCGTTTCGAACAGGCGTTGCACCAATTTGCCGCCAAATTGCGGCTTGATCTGTCCGCGTTTACCGCCGATCACATCTCTCTGCGCTGTCACCAGAACGCCACCGCCGAGCGCTGGCGCCAGGGGCTGATGCAGTGCGGGACACTGCTGTCCGAATCGATGATCAACGGGCGACCTATCTGTCTGTTCGATTTGTCTCAGCCACTGGCCGTTGGGCCGTGGCGGATAGACTGCATCGAACTGCCGTATCCGGGGGAGAAACGCTATCCGCACGAAGGCTGGGAACACGTTGAATTAGTGCTCAGTGGCGATCCGCAGACGCTGTACGCCCGGGCGTTGAGCCACCTGGCCGATGAAGCGTTGCTGGCACCGGGGATCAAGCTGAAGCAAAGCTCGCCAAAAGGCGAGGGCGAACGGCTGCCGAACCCGACGCTGGCCATCACCGACGGAACGGTCACGATCAAGTTTCATCCTTATTCCATTCGAGACATCGTCGCCAGCGAACAAGGTTAGCCAGGCAGTGCCGCACAGGCTCGCGCCATGCGATCGAGCGCTTCATCGAGCAGGGCCCATCGGCAACCAAAGTTAAGCCGCACAAAGTGTCGATCGCCAAAGTCCAAACCGGCGCTTAGCCCAACGCCCGCACGTTCGAAGAACTGATGCGGGTTATCCACCGGCAACGCGCTGCAGTCTATCCAGGCCAGGTAAGTGGCCTCGACAGGCAGCAACGTCAAACCCGGCATGGCGTTGATACGCTTTATCAGCCGATCGCGATTGGCGCGCAGATAAATCAACTGCTCATCCAGCCAGGGTTGCCCGTATTGATAAGCCGCCTGCGCCGCCACCAGCGCCAACAGATTGACCTCCGGCACGATACCGCTGCGCGCGCGTTTCAGCTTTTGTCGCAGCGCTTCGTTGGGAACAATCGCCAGTGAAGCGCCCAGTCCGGCGAGATTAAACGTTTTTGACGGCGACATCAGCGTCACGCTGCGTTGGGCCGCATCGTCATTCAGGGTGGCGAAAGGGATATGCCGCACGCCGGGCTCAAGCAGCAGTTCGCAGTGGATCTCATCCGAACAGACGATTAAATCATGTTCGCGAGCGAACTGATGGTGCTGCAACAGCTCATCCCGGCGATAAACGGTGCCACCGGGATTCTGCGGGTTGCACAGCAACAGGAGTTTCTCGTTGCCACTCAGCCGATCATGCAGCGAGGAAAAATCCAGCACCCAGCGTTGGCCGGTCGCCTTCAGCGGCACCGCGAGGTGCTCGCGCCCGGCGAATTTGGCCGCTTTGCGAAACGGCGGATAAATGGGAGAGGGGGCCAGCGTGCTCTGGTGTTCTTCGGTGCAGGCGCGCACGCACAGGTTCAGGCCGCACACCAGCCCAGGCAGGAAAATGATCCATTCGGGCTTGATGTGCCAGCCGTAGCGCTCTACCATGCGGCGGGTAAAAACCTCAATAAGATCAGGGGATGGGTGAGTGTAGCCGAATACGCCGTGCGCCACGCGGCGCTGCAGGGCTTCGATCACCGCCGGCGGTGAGGTGAAATCGCTGTCGGCGACCCAAAGCGGGATGATGTCGCTGCCGCGATATTTATCCCACTTAACGCTGTCACTGTGACTGCGGTCTACCCATTGATCAAAATTGAATGCCATAGTTACAACCCTGAGCCGGTTTATGCCTATGCATGAGCCTACGTGAGAAATGAAGAAATGAACAATTGCCGCCGTATGTTGGCCGTTATCTGGGGGTGACAATGATAAAACTGGAAGTTTGTTGCTTTAGCGTCGACTGTGCGCTGACGGCCGAACGGGCGGGCGCCGATCGCATTGAGTTGTGCGCCAGCCAGAGCGAGGGGGGATTGACGCCGAGCTATGGCACGCTGCGTCTGGCGCGCGAGCGGGTTTCGATCCCGGTGCATCCGATCGTTCGCCCTCGCGGTGGCGATTTCTGCTACGGCGCGGTGGATTTCGAGGTGATCAAACAGGATCTCCGCCAGATCCGCGAGATGGGGTTCCCCGGCGTAGTGGTTGGCATGCTGGACGAAGAAGGGCACATCGATCTGCCGCGCATGCGCGAAGTGATGAGGCTGTGCGAGGGCATGGCGGTGACGTTCCATCGCGCGTTCGACATGTGCCAGAACCCGATGGTGGCGTTGGAGCAACTGAGCGAGCTGGGCGTGGCGCGCATTCTGACCTCCGGCCAGCAGCAGAGCGCCGAACTGGGCCTGCCGTTGCTGCGCGATTTGCGCCAGGCCAGTCAGGGCCCGGTAATCATGGCGGGTGCCGGCGTGCGCCTCAGCAATCTGCACAAGTTTGTCGATATTGGCCTGCATGAACTGCACAGCTCTTCCGGTCACCTGGTGCCGTCGACCATGCGTTACCGCAAGGCGGGCGTCACCATGTGCTCCGATAACGAGTTTGACGAATTTAGCCATTATTGCGTGGATGGCGAAATGGTGGAGGCGATGAAAAACGCGCTGGCCTTGGTTGATCCCCTGGCGCAAAGCGCATAAACACGCAGCTAACCGCGTTTGACAACCGGTTTCCGGGCCGTAAGACCCCTTTGCGTGTCACTGAGCCCTCGGCGATCACGCAAGTACCAGGCCCCGGCGTTTTGCCGGGGCTTTTTTTATGTCTTGCGAAGACGCGGTGCCCGTTTCACGCTGTTTCTCTGTCGCACTGCCCCCCATCTCTTCTTGCGCTCATCATGCCCTGCTGATAAGTTTGTGAGTTAAAATCCTTTAAATATCATAATATTAAATGATTTTTTGGTATGCATTTTCGTGGTGAATGATTTGCGCTCTGCCGCTCATCGCCACGTCTGCATTTTCATACCCGTTCATCGCCGGCCTATGGCCGGAACATCACAGCATTAATGAGGAGAGCCGTCGATGCAGCCGCGGAGCGCGTTGGCGGCGGACTTAACAAGGAGATAACGATAATGACCCGAACGGCACACTGTTTGACCGCTGCGCTTTTGCTGACCTTGACCCTGAGCGGGTGCCAGACCGCCAAGCGGCCTGTTTCTACATTAAGTAAGCCGCCCAGCGCAGAAGACATTGCGGAACAAGACAAGCGGCAGCGTGAAGCCGAGCGTATACAGCAGTGCCAGCGCGAGTTGGATGCCATGCGCGGCATGGATAACGAAAAATACCAAAAATTCAAACGTGAATTCGATACCTTGATGGGCGGCGCCGCGCAGTATGCCGGGGTACGCCAGCGGGTCAACACGGGCACGCAGGAAACCGTCGACGCCCTGTATCGTTATCGCACCAGCCGTCTGTGCGCAGACATCAGTTCTGCCATGATGACCGGCCTGGCTGAGCGCGGAGAGCGCGCCCAATGACCCCTCGTGCGAGAAAGGCATTACTGAGCCTGATGATACCGCTGGCGTTTGCGCCAGCGATGGCCGCAGCGGATGACGATGTGCCGGCATTACTGCAGTTCGCCGAGCGCTACCAGCGGCAGGACGCACCGGCAGCTGACGCCGCGGTTACTCCCTCCCGGGAAACCCAAAAGTCGGCGCCCCGGCCGGTTCAACCGCGTGAAACGAGCTCGCAGAGAAAGCAACTGGCGCAGTTGCAAAAGACGCTGCGCGAGAAAGAGGCTCGATTGGAGCAACAGCAAACCGCTATTCAATCACTGCAGCAGGAGCTGACCGCGTTGCGGGTTGCGTCGTCCCTGACGACTGCCGATAAACCGACAGCTGCTCCCGATCTGAGCGCGTTGAGCGACTTCGCCAGCGGCGTGCGACGGGCGCTGAACCTGACGCCGCAGGAGCGCAAGGCTCAGGCGCAGATCGCCGAGGCGCAGGCAGCGTTAGCGCAGGAAAAACAACAAACCGAGGAGCGCGATCGGCGTATCGCCTTGCTGGAACAACGGCTGGCGGCGTTGCCTGAACAGGCGGATAACGCCTGGCAGGAGAAACTGACGGCGGCGCAGACCGCCAACGATAAAGCGCGCCAGCGTTATGAGCAGGACAAACAAGCGGCCGCCGCTGAGCTGGCGCAACAGAAGGCGGAAGCCGCCAAGGCGACGGGAGAACTTCAGCAGCAGCTGGCACTGCGGCAGAAAGAGCTGGATGAACAACGCCAACAGGCTGAGCGGCAAGAGAAAAGCCTGAAAGCGGCACTGGAACAGCAAAAGGCCGAAGTCGCCAAGGCGACGGGTGAACTTCAGCAACAGCTGGCACTGCGGCAGAAAGAGCTGGATGAACAACGGCAACAGGCCGAGCGGCAAGAGAAAAGCCTGAAAACGGCGCTGGAACAGCAAAAGGCCGAAGCCGTCAAGGCGACGGGAGAACTTCAGCAACAGCTGGCGCAGCTACAGGAAAAAAACAAGACGCAAACCGAGCAGGCGAAGGCATTGGCGCAGCGGCTGGCAACGGCGGTGGCGGAAAGCGAAAAATCAACGCTGCAACTGGCGAGAACGACGGAGCAGGCGAAAAAAAACGCATTGGCGCTAGCGGACGCCAACCAAACGCAGCAGGCATTGCGTGAGGAGCTGGATGGGCTGCGCTCTCGCGCCAAATGGCTGCCGGATGCGCAGGCGCTCGAGAAAAAGCCGGCGCAACAGAGCTATGCTGCCGGTGTCGCTTTGGGGCGCGATATTCAAACGATGCTGGCGGAGCGTAAAAATTGGGGCATCAATCCCGATAAAACCGTGCTGCTGGCGGGCGTGATCGATACCTTCAACGGCCATTACCAGCTAAGCGATGCGCAGTTGACCCGTGCGCTGGCGGAGTCGGAAAAAGCGGTGAACGACGCCCGGAACCAGGCTGCGAAGGTGCAAACCAGCAAGGGCGAGGCGTTCGTCACCGAGTTTAAAAAGAAAAAGGGCACGCAGAAGTCGCCTTCCGGTTTCTGGTATCGCATCGATTATGCGGGTGATGAAGCCATTAAGGAAAACGCGCGGGTGGACATCGTGGTGAAGGAAAGTTTAACCGACGGCAGCGTGATTCAGGATATGGATCGCAGTGGGAAGGTGATGTCACAGCCGCTCTCTGCCTATCCGCCGTTGTTCCGCGAGGCGATCGGCCATCTGAAAAATCATGGTTCGCTGACGATGGTGGTGCCGCCGGCGTTGGCGTACGGTGAAACGGGCTATGCGCCGCAGATCCCGCCGAACGCGACCATGGTGTATGAGCTGCGGATTGTCGATGTCAACAACGGGTAACGTCGGGCCGGCCCAGGCCGGCCCGATTAGCGAGCGCTAGGGCTTTTTGGCGGTCAGCACGGCGCGCAGGGGCGCCGGATAGCCTTCGATCGTTTTGCTGCGATCGTTCGGATCGAGGAATTCGGCCAGTGATTCGCTGGTCATCCAGTCGGTGCGGCGCTGCTCTTCGAGGCTGGTGACGCACATATCGGCGATCTTCACGTCGACGAAGCCGCACTTCTCCAACCAGCATTTCAGCGCCTCGGCGGAAGGGATGAAATACACGTTACGCATCTGCGCATAACGATCGCCCGGCACCAGCACCTGGTGGCGATCGCCTTCCACCACCAGCGTTTCCAGCACCAGTTCACCTTCAGCCACCAGCTGGTTTTTCAACTGATACAGATGATCGAGCGGCGAGCGGCGGT
This sequence comes from Serratia sp. SM04, assembly GCF_040280225.1. NCBI lineage: Bacteria > Pseudomonadati > Pseudomonadota > Gammaproteobacteria > Enterobacterales > Yersiniaceae > Serratia > Serratia sp. SM04. Next base: position 1,169,930 of record NZ_JBEOQT010000021.1, read on the forward strand.
GATACAGCACCCCCATCGAGAACACGGTGTCGAACGCCGCCAATTCCGGCAATTGCTCGATGCCGAGCGGCAGCAGGTGGGCGCGCTGATCGCCGCCTAATAGCTTGCGCACCGCTTCGAACTGACACAGGAACAGCTGCATCGGATCGATGCCGACGGCGAGGTGTGCGCCGGCGCCAATCATGCGCCACAGGTGATAACCGCTGCCGCAGCCGACGTCGAGAATGGTGCGGCCGGCCAGCGGGGAAATGTGCGGCAGCACGCGATCCCACTTCCAGTCGGAATGCCATTCGGTATCGATATCGATACCATACAGCGAGAACGGCCCTTTACGCCATGGCATCAGGGTGCGCAGCATTTTCTCGATGCCTTCAAGCTGGCCCGGCGACAGGCCCGGCTCCATCTCGGCGCGCACGCCGTGCAGCAGATCGAGACGGGTTGGGGTCAGCGTCGGCAAATGCTCGACCGAGTTGAACCACTGTTTGAATTTGCCGTGCAGCGATTCGCGTTGCCAGGCGCTCAGCTGCGCAGGCAGCGTGTCCAGCCAATGGCTGAGGGGGCTTTTGGCGATGCGTTGATAGAAATCACCGAACTCGATCATTGCGCATCCCCCGCTTTCAGGGCGATCAGCGAACCGAAGTTGAAGCATTGGAACCACACTTCGGCATGCTCGAACCCGGCCTGTTGCAGGCGCGCCTTGTGCGCTTCCACCGAGTCGGTGAGCATCACGTTTTCCAGCATGCTGCGTTTTTGGCTGATCTCCAGCTCGCTGTACCCGTTGGCGCGTTTGAAATCGTGGTGCATGTTGAACAGCAGCTCGCCGACTTCAGCGTCCTCAAAGCTGAACTTCTCCGACAGCACCAGTGCGCCGCCCGGGCGCAGGCCACGATAGATTTTCTCCAGCAGACGCAGGCGATCGGCCGGTTCGAGGAACTGCAGCGTAAAGTTCAGTACCACCATCGAGGCGTTCTCGATCTCGATGTCGCGAATGTCGGCTTCGATGACATCGACCGGCGTGTCGGCGCGGAAGGCGTCGATATGGCGGCGGCAACGTTCCACCATCGCCGGCGAATTGTCGACGGCGACGATATTGCAGCCGGGCACCTTGATATTCCGCCGCATCGACAGCGTCGCCGCACCCAGCGAGCAGCCCAGGTCATACACCCGGCTGTCGGGTTGCACAAAGCGCTCGGCCAGCATGCCGATCATCGAGATGATGTTGGAATAGCCGGGAACGGAGCGTTGGATCATGTCGGGGAACACTTCGGCGACGCGTTCGTCAAAGGTCCAGTCGCCCAGTTTGGCGATGGGGGCGGAAAAAAGGGTATCGCGGTTTGGCATAGCGGCAAATCAGTTCAGAATTCGAAGCTGCGTAGTCTAACAGAAAAGCGCAAAAAAGCGGAGCGGAAGCAGGCGGCGCGGCCGCCTGATGATAAAACGAGATCAGTGCAGGCTGAAAATCAGATCCCAGGGCAGATAGAAGATATTTGCCAGAACCATCAACAACAAAGAGATATAGGTCGCGGCCATGCCCGAACGGCGCCAGCGAACCTCGCGGTTGCGTAAACCGTAGTAATGCACCAGTCGCCCGGCCATCAGCATCAGGCCGCAAAGGTGAATCATCCAGATTTCCGCGCCGTTCATTTCCATAATCACCAGCAAGACGGCAGCAATCGGAATGTATTCAACGGCGTTGCCATGCACGCGGATGGCGGTCTGCAATTCGTAGAAACCGCCGTCGCCATAGGCTACGCGGTACTGCATCCTTAATCTGACTACGTCATAAGAGAGTTTGATCAACAACAATGCGCCGAGCACCACATAAAGCGCGCTTACCATTTTTAACTCCGTTCCCTAACCAAAACTGGCAGCCAGCATCATAGCCGTCATTGTATTCACTGTCGCGGGGAAATATTTGATGTTATTGGTCAGATTAATAGGTCAAAACAGTGCATCTTGTTCTGGCCAGTCCGGCGGCGCAGGCAAATCGGGGATCGCCAGCCGTAGCTGCTGCCAAATTTTTTGCGCCTGCTGGGGCGAATCGCCGTTGTCCGGCGTATGAATAAACAGATAGGGCTGATGCTGTTGCTGCCACAGCGGCAGTTTTTGCTGCCAGGCCTCGAACCAGCGCAGGTTGTCGGCCAATTGGTCACCGCCGATAAAGCGCACCAGCGGTTGGTCGGCGGTGACCAGAGCGTGCACCGGCAGCTTTGGCTTTTTCTGCTGGGCATCGCGCACGGCGGCGGTGTCGGGGGCGGCGTGATGCACCGGGCGGCTGTCGAGGATCACCCGATTGATGCCGCGCTGGTGCAATCCCTGATTCAGCGCACGCTCTTCCTCGCCCTTGGCGAAAAACGCCGGATGACGCACTTCTACGCCGTAGGTGAATTCCTTCGGCAGGCTTGCGAAGAACTGCCACATGCGCGGCAGCTCATCGGGGCCGAAGGCGGCGGGCAACTGCAGCCACAGTTGGCCGATGCGTTGATGCACCGGGCTCAGGCAGTGGTAAAACGCCTGCAGCTCGGCGGCGCAGTTGCGCAGGGCGGCCTTGTGGCTGATGTCCGACGGGAATTTGAAGCAGAAGCGAAAATCGTCACCGGTCATGTCGCGCCAGCGCTGCACGATTTCCAGCTTCGGCAGCGCGTAGAAGGTGGTATTGCCTTCCACGCAGTTGAAATAGCGGCTGTAATCCGCCAAATCACGCAGCCCGATGCGATTCCAGGCTGCATGTTGCCATTGCGGCAGTCCGATATAGATCACGGCGTCGTCTTCCTTTACTTGTCCTTGGCTTATCAGGCTACAACTTAACGTTACCGCTCGAGCGCGGCAAGAATTTCGCCGGTGTCGCGCACCCGCGCCAAACGCGGGAAGATGTGTTCGAACGCGAAACGGTGCATTTCCGCGTTCTGCGCGCTGCAGACATCTTCGGCGATCACCAGCTCATAGCCATGCTCCCAGGCGGCGCGGGCGGTGGATTCCACGCCGATATTGGTGGATATGCCACCCAATACCACGGATTTGATGCCGCGACGGCGCAGCTGCAAATCCAGATCGGTGCCATAGAAGGCGCCCCATTGGCGCTTGATGACCAGAATATCGCTGTCGCAGACCGCCAGCGGCGCGGGGAATTCCCACCAACTGGCCGGCAAGCCGCCGGCGGGCGCGGGAGCCGGCTTGTCCACCGGCTGTTTCAGCGCTTCGGCGAAGGAGTCTGACCAGCCGACGCGCACCAGCAGCACCGGCGCGCTCAGCAGACGAAAACGAGCGGCCAGCAGGGCGGCGTTCGCCACCACCTGGTCGGCGCTGTGCGGGCCGCCGGCGTAGGGCAGAATGCCGTTTTGCAAATCGATCAGCACCAGAGCGGTGGTTTGGGCGTCAAGTTTCAGCATGGATTTCATCTCGTTGCGAAGTGGATAAAAACTGATCGGCGCGCCGGGCGAGCTGCGTTCGGCGCAAAACCGGGGGAGAATCAGGCTACGTGAAAAAACTGTCGCAGGTTAATGGGAAATTTGTTAACCGATGTGTTGATTCGAGCAAAAACGCGCCATTTAGTGCAGTAACAATGCTGTGTTCGCACTTATCGGGCGGATGAATTTCCTTTATAATGACTCCCTTTTTTCAACACTCTTTAATCCAACGACCTATGCCGATTTATGAATATGCATGTGGTGCTTGCAACCATCGGTTAGAGAAATTGCAAAAATTTTCCGATGCGCCGCTGGCAGACTGCCCGGCGTGTGGGCAGCCCGCGTTGACCAAGTTGATTTCATCCTCCGGTTTCCAGCTTAAGGGCACCGGCTGGTATGCGACGGATTTTAAACCGGGTAACAAGTAGAATTTATCAGATAACAGCCGCGCGACAGGGGCGCAGTAGCCCGGCGCGGCATCGGCTGTGTAAAAGGATAGCGTATGCGTACTGAATATTGCGGGCAGTTGAATCTGTCCCACGTGGGCCAGGAAGTCACTCTGTGTGGTTGGGTCAATCGTCGTCGCGATCTCGGCGGCCTGATCTTTATTGATATGCGCGACCGCGAAGGCATCGTGCAGGTGTTCTTCGATCCGGACCAGAAAGTGGCGTTCGACAAGGCCTACGACCTGCGCAATGAGTTCTGCATCCAGATCGTCGGCACCGTGCGTGCGCGTCCGGACAGCCAGATCAATAAAGATATGGCCACCGGCGAAGTGGAAGTGTTCGCCCACGCGCTGGAGATCATCAACCGCTCCGAGCCGCTGCCGCTGGACTCCAATCAGGTCAACAGCGAAGAAGCGCGCCTGAAATACCGCTACCTGGATCTGCGCCGCCCGGAAATGGCCGAGCGTCTGAAGACCCGCGCCAAAATCACCAGCTTCGTGCGCCGCTTCATGGACAGCCACGGCTTCCTCGATATCGAAACGCCGATGCTGACCAAGGCGACGCCGGAAGGCGCCCGCGATTACCTGGTGCCGAGCCGCGTACACAAGGGCAAATTCTACGCGCTGCCGCAGTCCCCGCAGCTGTTCAAACAGCTGCTGATGATGTCCGGCTTCGATCGTTACTACCAGATCGTCAAATGCTTCCGTGACGAAGACCTGCGTGCGGACCGTCAGCCTGAATTCACCCAGATCGACGTCGAAACCTCCTTCATGACCGCCGATCAGGTGCGTGAAGTGATGGAGAAGTTGGCGCGCGAACTGTGGCTGGACGTGAAGGGCGTGGATCTGGGCGATTTCCCGGTCATGACCTTCGCCGAAGCGATGCGTCGCTTTGGCTCCGACAAGCCGGACCTGCGTAACCCGCTGGAGCTGGTGGACGTGGCCGACCTGGTCAAGGACGTCGAGTTTAAAGTCTTCTCCGGCCCGGCCAACGACGCCAAAGGCCGCGTGGCGGCGATCCGCGTACCGGGCGGCGCGCAGCTGACCCGCAAGCAGATCGACGAGTACGGCGCTTTCGTCAACATCTACGGCGCCAAAGGCCTGGCGTGGCTGAAGGTCAACGACCGCGCCGCCGGCATGGAAGGCGTGCAGAGCCCGATCGCCAAATTCCTCAGTGCAGACGTGCTGGAAGGCATCCTGGCGCGCACCGATGCGCAGACCGGCGATATCCTGTTCTTCGGCGCCGACAGCGTCAAGATTGTCACCGATGCGATGGGCGCGCTGCGCCTGAAGCTGGGGCGCGATCTGGCGCTGACCCAACTCGACAGCTGGGCACCGCTGTGGGTGGTTGACTTCCCGATGTTCGAAGAAGACGAAGAGGGCGGCCTGGCGGCCATGCACCACCCGTTCACCTCGCCACGCGACATGAGCCCGGAAGAGCTGGCGGCAGCGCCGGTCAACGCCATCGCCAACGCCTATGACATGGTGATCAACGGTTACGAAGTGGGCGGCGGTTCGGTGCGTATCCACCGTAGCGAAATGCAGCAGACGGTGTTCAGCATTCTGGGCATTAACGAACACGAACAGCGCGAGAAGTTCGGCTTCCTGCTGGACGCGCTGAAGTACGGTACGCCGCCGCACGCCGGCCTGGCCTTCGGCCTGGATCGTCTGGTGATGCTGTTGACCGGCACCGACAACATCCGCGACGTCATCGCCTTCCCGAAAACCACCGCGGCGGCCTGTCTGATGACCGACGCGCCGAGCTTCGCCAACCCGGCTGCGCTGCAGGAGCTGGCGATCAGCGTGGTAAAGAAAGCCGGTGCGGAACAAGAGAGCGAGTGATGAGTTACAAGCGCCCTGAATCTATCCTGGTAGTGATTTACGCGAAATCCAGTGGTCGGGTGCTGATGTTACAGCGGCGCGACGATACCGAGTTCTGGCAGTCGGTCACCGGCAGCCTGGAACAGGATGAGTCGCCGCCGCATGCCGCGCGGCGTGAAGTCATGGAAGAAGTCGGCATCGATATCGAAGCAGAGCACCTGCCGTTGTTCGATTGCCAGCGCTGCGTGGAGTTTGAACTCTTTGTCCATTTGCGACATCGCTATGCGCCGGGAACCACGCGCAATAAAGAGCACTGGTTCTGTCTGGCGTTGCCCGAAGAGCGCGATCCGGTGATTACCGAGCATCACGCTTACCAATGGCTTGAGGCGGCCGAGGCCGTGAAGTTGACCAAGTCGTGGAGCAATCAGCAGGCGATTGAAGAGTTCGTGATCAATTCAGTCCAGTAGTTTTTTTCGGAGATTTTTTATGGCAGGTCATAGTAAGTGGGCCAACACAAAGCACCGTAAAGCGGCGCAGGACGCCAAGCGCGGTAAAATTTTCACCAAGATTATTCGTGAGCTGGTCACGGCCGCCAAGCTGGGCGGCGGCGATCCGGATTCCAACCCGCGTCTGCGCGCGGCGATGGACAAGGCGCTGTCGAACAACATGACGCGCGACACCATGAACCGTGCAATCGCGCGCGGCGTGGGCGGCGATGATGATACCAATATGGAAACCATCATCTATGAAGGTTACGGCCCTGGCGGCACCGCCGTGATGATCGAATGCCTGAGCGACAACCGTAACCGCACCGTGGCGGAAGTGCGCCACGCCTTCACCAAATGCGGCGGCAACCTCGGCACCGACGGTTCCGTGGCTTACCTGTTCACCAAGAAGGGCGTGATCACCTACGCACCGGGCCTGGATGAAGACAGCGTGATGGAAGCGGCGCTGGAAGCCGGTGCGGAAGACATCGTGACCTATGACGACGGCGCCATCGATGTGTTCACCGCCTGGGAAAGCCTGGGCGCGGTGAAAGACGCGCTGACCGCGGCGGGCTTCGAAGCCGAAGCGGCGGAAGTGTCGATGATCCCATCGACCAAGGCCGACATGGACGCGGAAACCGCGCCTAAGCTGCTGCGCCTGATCGATATGCTGGAAGACTGCGACGACGTGCAGGAAGTTTACCATAACGGTGAAATCTCCGACGAAGTGGCGGCGACGCTGTAATCCGGTAAAACGGGCGCCGCCGTTCGGCGGCGCCGTGCATGCAAGGTGGATGTAGATATGGCGATCATACTCGGTATCGATCCCGGCTCACGCGTCACCGGCTATGGCCTTATCCGCCAGCAGGGGCGTCAGTTGAGCTATATCGCCAGCGGCTGCATCCGCACGGTGGTGGACGACATGCCGACGCGGCTGAAGCTGATTTACGCCGGCGTCAGTGAGATCATCACCCAGTTTCAGCCCGATTTCTTCGCCATCGAACAGGTGTTTATGGCCAAGAACCCGGATTCGGCGCTCAAGCTCGGCCAGGCGCGCGGCGTCGCGATCGTCGCGGCGGTGAATCAGAATCTGGAAGTGTTCGAGTATGCGGCGCGGCAGGTCAAACAGACCGTGGTCGGCACCGGCGCGGCCGAAAAGGCGCAGGTACAGCACATGGTGCGCTCGCTGCTCAAACTCTCGGCCAACCCGCAGGCGGACGCCGCCGATGCCCTGGCCATCGCCATTACCCACTGCCACCTCAGCCAGAACGTGCTGCGGATGAGCGAAGGGCGGTTGAACCTGGCGCGCGGGCGTTTGCGCTGACGCAAAGCGATGATTGCTCAGGCTGGATATTCATCCAGCCTTTTTTATGTTATAAGCTTTACCAGCAACGGCATGGCAGGGCGCCATGCCCGGTCATTCTGCAGGAGGGTAAATGATAGGTCGTCTCAGGGGAAATATTCTGGAAAAGCAGCCGCCGCTGGTGTTACTGGAGGCGAACGGCGTGGGCTATGAGGTACACATGCCGATGACCTGCTTTTACGAGCTGCCGGAACTGGGGCAAGAGGCCATCGTGTTTACCCACTTCGTGGTGCGTGAAGACGCGCAGCTGCTGTACGGTTTCAACGACAAGCAGGAGCGCGCGCTGTTTCGCGAGCTGATCAAGGTCAATGGCGTCGGGCCGAAGCTGGCTCTAGCGATCCTGTCGGGCATGTCCGCGCAGCAGTTCGTCAGCGCGGTGGAGCGCGAAGAGATCACCGCGCTGGTCAAGCTGCCGGGCGTAGGCAAGAAAACCGCCGAGCGCCTGGTGGTAGAGATGAAAGACCGCTTCAAAGGGCTGAACGGCGATCTGTTCAACAGCAGCAGCGAGATCAGCCTGCCGTCCGCCGCCGCCAACGCGCCGGAAGCGGACGCAGAAGCCGAAGCTGTCTCGGCGTTGGTGGCACTGGGCTATAAGCCGCAGGAAGCCAGCCGCATGATCAGCAAAATTGCCAAACCGGGCGCCGACTGCGAGACCCTGATCCGCGACGCGCTGCGCGCGGCTTTGTAAGGCCGCTAAGAGGTAGATAATGATTGAAGCCGATCGCCTGATCTCCGCCGAACCGATCAACGAGGAAGAAGTCCTCGATCGCGCCATTCGTCCCAAGCTGTTGACCGAATACGTGGGCCAGCCGCACGTGCGCGAGCAGATGGAGATCTTCATCCAGGCGGCCAAGCAGCGCGGCGACGCGCTCGACCATCTGCTGATCTTCGGCCCGCCGGGCTTAGGGAAGACCACCCTGGCCAACATCGTGGCCAACGAAATGGGCGTGAATCTGCGCACCACGTCCGGCCCGGTGCTGGAGAAGGCGGGTGATTTGGCGGCGATGCTGACCAACCTCGAACCGCACGACGTGTTGTTCATCGACGAAATCCACCGTTTGTCTCCGGTGGTGGAAGAGGTGCTGTATCCGGCGATGGAAGACTATCAGCTGGATATCATGATCGGCGAAGGGCCGGCGGCGCGTTCGATTAAGCTCGATCTGCCGCCGTTTACCTTGGTGGGCGCCACCACCCGCGCCGGCTCGCTGACCTCGCCGCTGCGCGATCGTTTCGGCATTGTCCAGCGGTTGGAGTTTTATCAGGTGGCGGATCTGCAGCACATCGTCTCGCGCAGCGCCGGTTGCCTGGGGCTGGAGCTGTCCGACGAGGGTGCCCATGAAGTGGCCCGCCGTGCGCGCGGTACGCCGCGTATCGCCAACCGCCTGTTGCGCCGGGTGCGCGACTTTGCCGAGGTGCGCGCCAACGGCGTGATCAGCGGCGCGGTGGCGGCGCAGGCGCTCGATATGCTCAACGTTGACGCCGAAGGCTTCGACTATATGGATCGCAAGCTGCTGTTGGCGATTATCGACAAGTTTACCGGCGGCCCGGTCGGGCTGGACAACCTGGCTGCGGCGATCGGCGAAGAGCGCGAAACCATCGAGGACGTGATCGAGCCGTTCCTGATCCAGCAGGGCTTTATCCAGCGCACGCCGCGCGGCCGTTTGGCGACCCAGCATGCCTACCGGCATTTCGGGCTGGAACGCGAAGCATAAGTTTGCCATCCTCCATACAAAAGGGCCGCATCTGCGGCCCTTGACGTTAATATTGAACTTGATGACGTTATCGGATTAATAGAAGGCGCATATAAAAAATAAGGAAAATCAATTCATTGATTTTCGGCTGCTCACCACAGAGGAGGAAAAACCGCGTTTTTTCCTCCTCTGTCAGCAGTAGAAAGGGCCGCATCTGCGGCCCTCGTCATATTCTGGTTCTGGCTTCAATCAAGCCTGCTGTTTTTTTAACAGGCTCAGCGTGAACAGCACGGCGGCGCAGAGCACTACCGAAGGGCCGGCCGGCGTATCGTAACACGCCGAGAAAGTCAGGCCGCCGGTGACGGCCACCATGCCGAGGAGCACCGCGACGCCGGCCATCTGTTCCGGCGTGCGCGCGAAGCGGCGAGCGGTGGCTGCGGGAATGATCAGCAGCGAAGTGATGATCAGCGCGCCGACGAATTTCATCGCCAGGCCGATGGTCAACGCGGTCACCAGCATCAGCACGGTGCGCGCCCGCGCCAGATTGACGCCGTCGACGTGCGCCAGCTCCGGGCTGATGGTCATCGACAGCAGATCGCGCCACTGCCACCACAGCACCAACAGCACCACGGCGACGCCGCCGGCGATCATCATGATATCGCTCAGCGTGACCGACAGCAGATCGCCGAACAGATAGGCCATCAGATCGACCCGTACGTTGGACATCAGCGCCACCACTACCAGGCCCAGCGACAGGGCGCTGTGGGCCAGAATGCCGAGCAGGGTATCCACCGAAAGCTGCGGGCGGCGTTCCAGCCACACCAGGGCCAGAGCCAGCAGCAGCGTAATGGCGATCACCGCATAGAAAGGATTGATGTCGAGCAGCAGACCAAAGGCGACGCCGAGCAGCGAGGCATGCGCCAGGGTGTCGCCGAAGTAGGACATGCGGCGCCAGACCACAAAGGAGCCCAGCGGCCCGGCGGCGCCGGCCAACAACACGCCGGCCAGCCAGCCGGGAAGTAACAGTTCGATCATGCTTCGCGGCTCCCGGTTTTCTTCAAGACAATTCTTCCCTGCAGGTCGTGGCGGTGATTGTGATGGTGGCGATACACCGCCAGTTGCTCTGCGCCGCGGTTGCCGAACATGGCGATGAATTCGGGATGAATCGACACCACCTCCGGCGCCCCGGAGCAGCAGATGTGCTGATTGAGGCACAAGACCTCGTCGGTTTTCGCCATCACCAGATGCAGATCGTGCGATACCATCAGCACGGCGCAGCCCAGCTCTTTACGCAGCTGATCGATGAGATCGTACAGCGCCAGCTGGCCGTTGACGTCCACTCCCTGCGTGGGTTCGTCCAGCACCAGCAGCTGCGGTTTGTTCAGCAGCGCTCGCGCCAGCAACACCCGCTGGTTTTCACCGCCGGAGAGCTTTTGCATCGGCTGGTCGAGCAGGTGAGCGGCGTGCACGCGCTTGAGCGCCGGCAGAATGTCGGCTTTCTTTACGCCGGGCTTGAGGCGCATAAAGCGGCTGACGGTCAGCGGCAAGGTGGCGTCGAGGTGCAACTTTTGCGGCACGTAGCCGATGCGCAGATCGGGCTCACGCTCCAGCGTGCCGGCGGTCGGTTTGACCAATCCCAGCACCACGCGCACCAACGTAGACTTGCCCGCGCCGTTCGGGCCCAGCAGCGTGAGAATACGGCCGGGTTGCAGGCTGAGGGAAATGTTCGACAGCACCTTGCGGCTGCCGAAGGCGACGGAGATATTTTTTAGCGTTATCAGTGTAGACATCTCGAGATTACAGGTTGCAGAACGAAGCGAATGTTATAATATCACGCCTTGTTGATGAAAACGATGGGATTACTGATGATGGCAAAGAAAAATAAATGGCTGCAGCGCACGCTGCTGGCCAGCGCACTGTTGATGGCCGGCCCGCTGAGCAGCGCTTCCGCTGCGGTCGTGACCTCGATTCGTCCGTTGGGCTTTATCGCTTCGGCCATCGCCGACGGCGTGACGCCGACCGAAGTGTTGCTGCCGGATGGCGCTTCACCGCACGATTTTGCGTTGCGTCCTTCCGATATCCAGCGCTTGCGTTCCGCGGACCTGGTGCTGTGGGTTGGGCCGGATATGGAGGCGTTCCTGAATAAGGCGTTGGTGCCGATCTCGGCGACCCGAAAGCTGGCCATCAGCGAACTGCCGGCGGTGAAGCCGCTGCTGATGAAAGGCGAAGAGGACGACGATCATGATCATGCAGGCGAAGCGCATAACCATGCCGATGACGATCATGGGCATCATCACGGCGAGCACAATATGCACGTTTGGTTGTCGCCGGAGATAGCAAAAGTGACCGCGATCGCGATTCACGACAGATTGTTGGAACTTATGCCGCAAAATAAGGACAAATTAGACGCAAACCTGCGCCAGTTCGAGAATCTGCTGACGCAAACTGACAAAAATGTTGGTAACATGCTTACGCCTGTGCAAGGTAAGGGTTATTTTGTTTTTCATGATGCTTACGGCTACTTTGAGAAACACTACGGTTTGAGTCCGCTGGGCCATTTCACCGTCAATCCCGAAATTCAGCCTGGAGCACAGCGCCTACACCAAATTCGAACACAGTTGGTTGAGCAGAAAGCGGTATGCGTTTTTGCTGAGCCACAATTCAGGCCGGCCGTAATCAATGCCGTCGCCAAGGGTACCAAAGTGCGTTCCGGAACGCTGGACCCGCTGGGCATCGGCATCGCGCTGGGGAAGGACAGCTACGGGAAATTCCTGACTCAGCTGTCAAACCAGTACGTGAGCTGCCTGAAGTAAAGCTTATGAGGATAATATCGAGTGCAGCAGATAGTCCGAACTATCGCTCTGGCGTATAACAACCTGCCACGGCCCCACCGCGTCATGCTGGGGTCGCTGACAGTCGTCACATTGGCCGTCGCTGTTTGGCGGCCTTTTGTTTACCACCCAGAACACAATCCCATCGCCAAGAGCGTCGAGTTAGAATCCAGCCAGATGCGGTCATTGCTCCCTGAAGCCAGTGAGCCGATTGATGCCGACCAACCCACCCCCGATGACGAAATCCCGCAGGATGAGCTGGATCAGAAAGACGCCGGCGACGATGGCGTGCATGAATATGTGGTTTCCACCGGCGACACCCTCGGCAGCATTCTGACGCAATATGGCATCGATATGTCGGATGTCACGCTGCTGGCCTCGCAAAACCGCGACCTGCGTAATCTGAAGATCGGCCAACAGCTGTCGTGGACCGTGAACGATGCGGGCGATCTGCAGCAGTTGACCTGGGAAGTTTCCCGCCGCGAAACCCGCACCTATGACCGCGTCGGCAACAGCTTCAAAGAGTCGAAAGAGGCACAGCAGGGCGAATGGCGCAACAACGTGATCAGCGGTCGGGTCAACGGCAGCTTCGTCAGCAGCGCCGGCGACGCCGGGCTGAGCCGTAACGAAATCAACTCGGTGATTAAGGCGCTGCAGTGGCAGCTCGATTTCCGCAAGCTGCGCAAAGGCGACCAGTTCTCCGTGCTGATGTCGCGCGAGCATTTCGACGGCAAGAAATCGCAAAGCCAGCTGTTGGGCGTGCGTCTGCGCACCGGCGGCAAGGATTACTACGCGATCCGCGCCGAAGACGGCAAATTCTACGATCGCCAGGGCTCAGGCCTGGCGCGCGGCTTCATGCGTTTCCCGACCATGAAACAGTTCCGCATCTCCTCCAACTTCAACCCGCGCCGCGTGAACCCGGTGACCGGCCGCGTGGCGCCGCACAAAGGCGTCGATTTCGCCATGCCGGTCGGCACGCCGGTGCTGGCGGTCGGCGACGGTGAAGTGGTGATCGCCAAGCGCAGCGGCGCGGCGGGCAACTATGTGGCGATCCGTCACGGTCGCCAGTACACCACGCGCTATATGCACCTGAAAAAGCTGCTGGTGAAACCGGGCCAGAAGGTGAAACGCGGCGATCGCATTGCGCTCTCCGGCAACACCGGCCGCTCCACCGGGCCGCACCTGCACTTTGAACTGTGGACCGGCCAACAGGCGGTGAACCCGCTGACGGCCAAGCTGCCGCGTTCCGAAGGGCTGGGCGGCAAAGACCGCAGCGATTATCTGGCACAGGTGAAGGAAGTGGTTCCTCAACTGCAGTTGGATTAACGTCCCCCTTTTTCCGGCGCTTCGGCGCCGCTAATTTCATCGGCCTGATTGCGGGCCGATGTTGTTTTATCTGGGCGGTTCGCGGTTGTTAATTGCAAAATCGGTGATGGCAATTATGATTAGCCGAATCGCTAAGCTAAGAGCATGTGCATGCAAAACGAGAAGAAATCGAACGTAGAGTTCATCCCGCAGTTTCAAAAAGCCTTTTTATATCCGCGCTACTGGGGCGTGTGGTTGGGAACCGGCCTGATGGCTGGCATTTCGCTGGTGCCCGCGCGCCTGCGCGATCCGGTGCTGGGTGCGGTCGGCAAACTGGCCGGCAAGCTGGCGAAGGGCGCGCGCCGCCGTGCCCGCATCAACCTGCTGTATTGCTTGCCGGGGCTGCCGGAAAGCGACCGCGAGCACATTATCGACCAGATGTTCGCCTGTGCGCCGCAGTCGATGGTGCTGATGGCGGAGCTGGCCTGCACCAAGCCCGAGAAAGTGCTCAAGCGCGTGCGTTGGCACGGTGAAGAGGTGCTGGACAAGATCCGGGCGGAAGGGCGCAACGTGATTTTCCTGGTGCCTCACGGCTGGGCGGTGGATGTGCCGGCGATGCTGATGGCCGCGCGCGGCCAACCGATGGCGGCGATGTTCCACAACCAGCGCAATCAGCTGATCGACTACCTGTGGAACGCCGTGCGGCGTAAATTCGGCGGCCGCATGCACGCGCGCAACGACGGCATCAAACCGTTTATCAGTTCGGTGCGGCAGGGGTATTGGGGTTACTATCTGCCCGATCAGGATCACGGCGCCGAGCACAGCGAGTTCGTCGATTTCTTCGCCACCTATAAGGCGACGCTGCCGGCGGTGGGGCGGCTGATGAAGGTGTGTCGCGCGGCGATCGTGCCTTTGTTCCCGGTGTACGACGGCAAAACCAGCATGCTGGATATTTATATTCGCGAGCCGATGGACGATCTGGCCGAAGCCGACGATCCGCGCATTGCCCGCCGCATGAATGAAGAAGTGGAAAATCTGGTGGGCCCGAATCCGGAGCAGTATACCTGGATCCTCAAACTGCTGAAGACGCGCAAGGAAGGGGAGATTGAACCTTACTCGCGCGACGATCTGTATCGTTAATCCTTTCTGCCGCTAACGCCGGCCGGGCCGCAATCCGGCCGGCGTCTCTTCATATATGCACCCTACAGCCGCGAGCCCGCAGGATGTCGACGACTTTAGGCGTGCGGGTGAAATCATTCCAGCGCAGGTCCAGTTTGCGCAGTCGGCTCAGTTCGCCGAGGCTTTCCGGCAGGTCGCTCAGGCGGTTGGCGCGCAGATCCAGACTTCTCAGCGCCGTCAGCTCGCCGATATTTTCCGGCAGGCGCGTCAGCTGGTTGAAACGCAGGTTCAGCTCGCTCAGCCGCGGCAACCGACAGAAGGCCTGCGGCAGCTCGGCGATGGCATTGTTTGCCGCGTCGAGTATCTCCAGCTCACCGAGCTGTGCCATTTCCGCCGGCAGCGAGGTCAGGGCATTTTTCATGATATGCAGTTCGCGCAGCGCGTGCAGTTGCCCGATTTCGGCGGGCAGGTTGCCGATGCGGTTGTTGTATAAACGCAGCTCCTGCAATGCCGTCAGCCTCGGTATCGCCTGTGGCAAAACGGTTAAATGGTTGTCGGTCGCGTTGAGGTAAACCAACTGCTGCAGCTGCGCCAGCGAGCGCGGCAGATCGCTAAAGCCGTTATCGCTCAGATAGAGGTATTTCAACCGATGCAGTTGCCCCAGTTCTTCGGGGAGTTCGTTTGCGCGATTGTGGCCAAAGTCGAACATCTCGAGCTGTTGCAACTGGCCAATCTCCGGCGGCAGGCGGTCGAGCTGATTGCAGGAGATATTCAGCACCCGCAGATTTCGGTGCCTGAAGAGGGCGACAGGGAGGGTCGTCAGCTGATTATCGTACAGGCTAATCTTGCGCAGCGCGTGGCCGGCTAACGGCGACTCGTCGAGCTGCGTCAGGCCGTGGCCGTCGAGATCGAGCTCATCACCGCTCGCTGCGGGATTGTGTTGGTGGAGCATGGCGTTCTCCGTCGTTCATGGCGGTGCAGGGGCAAAAAAAATGCCGGCCAACGTGAGCCGGCCGGCATTTCGTCTGCGGCGTGGATTACTCGACGCGCAGGATACGGCTGGTATTGGTGGTGCCGACGGTTTCCATCACGTCGCCCTGGGTAACGATCACCAGATCGCCGGAGACCAGGAAGCCCTTGTCGCGCAGGCGATTGACGGCTTCATTGGCGGCGATCACGCCGTCTTTGTGGCTGTCGAAATACACCGGCGTCACGCCGCGATACAGCGCGGTCAGATTCAGCGTATGCTCATGACGCGACATGGCGAAGATCGGCAGGCCGGAGCTGATGCGCGACATCATCAGCGCGGTGCGGCCGGACTCGGTCATGGCGATCAGCGCGGTAACGCCTTTCAGGTGGTTGGCGGCATACATCGAAGACATGGCAATCGCTTCTTCGATGTTGTCGAACTGCACGTCCAGGCGGTGTTTGGAAACATTGATGCTCGGGATCTTCTCGGCGCCCAGACAAACGCGCGCCATCGCCGCCACGGTTTCCGCCGGGTATTGGCCGGCGGCGGTTTCCGCCGACAGCATAACGGCGTCGGTGCCGTCCAGCACGGCGTTGGCCACGTCCATGACTTCGGCGCGGGTCGGCATCGGGTTGGTGATCATCGACTCCATCATCTGGGTTGCGGTGATCACCGCGCGGTTCAGGGTACGGGCGCGGCGGATCAGTTTCTTCTGAATGCCGACCAGTTCCGGATCGCCGATTTCGACGCCGAGATCGCCACGGGCAACCATCACCACGTCGGAGGCCAGAATAATGTCGTCCATCGCTTCGTCGCTGCAGACCGCTTCGGCGCGCTCAACCTTGGACACGATCTTGGCGTTGCAGCCGGCGTCGCGCGCCAGGCGGCGGGCATAGTTCAGGTCTTCACCGGTGCGCGGGAAGGAAACCGCCAGATAGTCGACGCCAATCTTGGCGGCGGTCACGATGTCCGCCTTGTCTTTTTCGGTCAGCGCTTCGGCCGACAGGCCACCGCCGAGCTTATTGATGCCCTTGTTATTGGACAGCGGGCCGCCGACCGTCACTTCGGTAAACACTTTCATGCCCTGAACTTCGAGCACTTTCAACTGAACGCGGCCGTCGTCGAGCAGCAGGACATCGCCCGGCACCACGTCGGCAGGCAGGCCTTTATAGTCGATACCGACTTTTTCTTTATCGCCTTCGCCTTTTGACAGGTTGGCGTCCAGCAGGAATTTATCGCCCACGTTGAGGAAGATTTTGCCTTCCTTGAAGGTGGAGACGCGGATTTTCGGCCCTTGCAGATCGCCGAGTATAGCGACGTGACGTCCCAGTTTTGCGGCGATTTCGCGCACTTTGTCAGCGCGAGCCTGGTGATCTTCCGGGCTGCCGTGGGAGAAGTTAAGCCGAACTACGTTGGCGCCGGCGGCAATGATCTTTTCCAGATTATTGTCGCGGTCAGTAGCCGGACCCAGGGTGGTAACGATTTTGGTTCTTCTGAGCCGTCTGGACATGTATTACTCCGTTGACTGGTGAAGCAAATATTGGTGTTGCGATAACGTCGGATAACGAAACCAGGCGTGAAATGTAATTTTACAACACTGATATTTCACCCGGGTTACCCGCATGAGCATGTTAACAGGGTACCGCCTCTGATGCCGTCATTCAAATGTCTGTTGAACGGCGATTTTTTCTTCGTCGGGTCACGAATCAAAACTGTTGGGAATGACCACGCCTTTATCAAAGCGCGATTCTTTGAGCGCTTCTTTGACCCGCTTCAAGTTATCTCTGAATTTAGCCCCTCGGCGCAAGGTAAATCCGGTGGCGAGCACGTCAATGAGCGTTAATTGCGCGATCCGCGACACCATCGGCATGTAAACGTCGGTGTCTTCGGGCACGTCGAGCAGCAGAGCGAGGGTCGCCGCCTGGGCGAGCGGGGTGTCGCGCGAGGTGATAGCCAGTACCGTGGCGTCGTTTTCTCGCGCCAGGTGGGCCATCTCCACCAGATTCTTGGTGCGGCCGGTGTGTGAGATCAGCACCACCACGTCGCCTTCGCCGGAGTTCATGCAGCTCATGCGCTGCATGACGATGTCATCGAAGTAGACCACCGGAATGTTGAAGCGGAAAAATTTGTTCATCGCATCGTGCGCCACCGCCGCGGAGGCGCCCAGGCCGAAGAAAGAGATCTTTTTTGCCTGGGTGAGCAGGTCAACCGCACGATTGATTGCGGCAATATCCAAATTTGCCTTTACTGTATCCAGGCTGGCCATGACCGATTCGAAGATCTTGCTGGTATAGGCATCGACGCTGTCGTCTTCCTCGACATTACGGTTTACGTAGGGCGTGCCGTTAGCCAGGCTTTGGGCGAGATGCAGTTTGAAGTCGGGAAAGCCTTTGGTATCAAGGCGGCGGCAAAAACGGTTGACGGTGGGTTCGCTGACGTCGGCCATGCGCGCCAGCGTGGCGATGCTGGAGTGAATGGCGGTCTGCGGGGAGGCCAGGATCACCTCGGCGACTTTCCTTTCAGATTTGCTCAGGAGTTCCAGATGGCTCTGGATTTTGTCCAGCGTATTCATATAACGAGAGTCACTCATGGTTTTATCCCTGTGGCTTTCAAGCAACAGCGTCGAATCTCGCCCGTGTTTGCCGTGCAAGCAGACGCCAAACGAGCGGCTGTAACCTGGAATCGATAGGGTATGACGATTTCAAACAAAGGAGAAATCAATGCCGGTTTAGTGAAAATATACTACGTGCTGGTAACCGTTGGCAGTCTCGACAGGGCGTATGCAGGCTTTTTTCACCAGAATATGACCTGTGTCTAACTTTCATAATGGTAACAGAGCGTCAAAAAAGACGAAAAATTACAGTTTTGCCCGGGACGAGGGCGCTGGCGCACATTGGCGCTTCCACTGGAATATTGAGGTCTTTTTTTCTGCTTCTGCGCTGGGTTTGCTGGCCGTAGTCAAACAGAGTACATTAGTAATGTAAGAAAATTACAAATATCCTGCAACGAGGAGATGAACATGGCGGTAACCTCTACAGCCCAGGCGTGTGACCTGGTTATTTTCGGCGCGAAAGGTGATTTGGCGCGCCGTAAGCTGCTGCCTTCCCTGTACCAGTTAGAGAAAGCCGGACACATCCACCCGGAAACGCGGATCATCGGCGTCGGCCGCGCGGAGTGGGATAAAAAAGCCTATACCGAAGTGGTCAAGGAAGCGCTTGGCACCTTCATGAAGGAAAAACTGGATGACGAACTCTGGGCCACGCTGAGCGCACGCCTGGACTTCTGCAACCTGGACGTCAACGACAGCAAGAACTTTACCAAATTGGGTAAAATGCTGGATCAGAAACACCGCACCACCATCAACTACTTCGCCATGCCGCCAAGCACCTTCGGCGCCATCTGCAAAGGGTTGGGCGAAGCCAAACTGAACCATGAGCCGGCGCGCGTGGTAATGGAAAAACCGTTGGGCACCGATTTGGCGTCTTCCCGCGTGATCAACGACCAGGTGGCGGAGTACTTCAACGAATCCCAGGTTTACCGTATCGACCACTATCTCGGCAAAGAGACAGTGCTGAACCTGTTGGCGCTGCGTTTCGCCAACTCGCTGTTCGCATCCAACTGGGATAACCGCACCATCGATTCGGTGCAGATCACCGTGGCGGAAGAGGTGGGCATCGAAGGGCGCTGGGGTTACTTCGACCAGGCCGGCCAGATGCGCGACATGATCCAGAACCACCTGCTGCAGATCTTGACCATGATCGCCATGTCGCCGCCGGCGGATCTGACCACCGACCGTATCCGCGACGAGAAGGTGAAGGTACTGCGTTCGCTGCGCCGCATCGATCAGACCAATGTACGGGAAACCACCGTGCGCGGTCAGTACACCGCCGGTTTCGTCCAGGGCAAGAAAGTGCCGGGTTATCTGGAAGAGGAAGGGGCGAACAAGAGCAGCAGCACCGAAACCTTCGTCTCCATCCGCGTGGATATCGACAACTGGCAGTGGGCCGGGGTGCCGTTCTACCTGCGTACCGGTAAACGTCTGCCGACCAAATGCTCGGAAGTGGTGGTGTACTTCAAAAACCCACCGCTTAACCTGTTCAGCGACTCTTACCAACAGCTGCCGCAGAACAAGCTGACCATCCGCCTGCAGCCGGACGAAGGCATCGAAATTCAGGTGCTGAACAAGGTGCCGGGGCTGGATCACAAGCACCGTCTGCAGACCACCAAGCTGGATCTGAGCTTCTCGGAAACCTTCAACCAGGAGCACGTGGCGGACGCCTACGAGCGCCTGCTGCTGGAGACCATGCGCGGCATTCAGGCGCTGTTTGTGCGCCGCGATGAAGTGGAAGAGGCCTGGAAGTGGGTCGACTCCATCATGGACGCATGGAAAGCCGACAACGAGGCGCCGAAGCCTTATCAGGCGGGCACCTGGGGGCCGGTGGCCTCGGTGGCGATGATCACCCGCGACGGCCGTTCCTGGAACGAGTTCGAGTAATGCGCAATGCCGGCAGCCTGTCTGCCGGCTTTTTTTTGCCTGCGATCTGCGCGTGGGCCACATCACTTACGGTACGGCCGGACGTCCGCGCATTTGCGCGGAGCCCTGTGGCAGGGGCGTGCCATTGTTAACCGCGAGTAATGGAGAAATAACGATGAAAAACTGGAAAACCAGCGCCGAGCAGATCCTGACGGCAGGGCCGGTGGTGCCTGTTATCGTGATCAACAAGCTGGAGCAGGCGGTGCCGCTGGCGAAAGCGCTGGTTGCCGGCGGCGTGCGGGTATTGGAGGTGACGCTGCGCACCGCCTGCGGGCTGGAGGCGATCCGCGCTATCGCCAAAGAGGTGCCGGAGGCCATCATCGGCGCCGGTACGGTGATCAATCCGCAGCAGCTGCGGGAGGTGACCGAGGCGGGAGCGCAGTTCGTCATCAGCCCGGGGCTGACCGAAGCCTTGCTGCAGGCGGCGACGGCGGGGCCAATCCCGCTGATCCCGGGCATCAGCACCGTTTCGGAGCTGATGCAGGGTATGGATCACGGCCTGCGCGAATTCAAATTCTTCCCGGCGGAAGCCAACGGCGGCGTGAAGGCGCTGCAGGCGATCGGCGGCCCATTCCCGCAGGTGCGTTTTTGCCCGACCGGCGGCATTACGCCGAACAACTACCGCGATTATCTGGCGCTGAACAGCGTACTTTGCATCGGCGGTTCCTGGCTGGTACCGGCGGACGCGCTCGAAAGCGGCGACTACGCGCGCATCACTGAACTGGCGCGCAACGCCGTCAGCGGGGCCGCGTTGTAACCCGCGCCGCGCCTGGGGTTGGTGCTTATTTGCGCGCCGCGAATATCGCAAGGCTCAACGCTCCGTTGAGCCTTTTTTAATTTTTATTGTGATTAACGTTCTTATTTTTAACCCGTTTTTTTTCGATTTTTATGAAAACGGCAGTTTGCTTTCTTATTTTGGCTGTGGTAAAAATATCTCAGTCGAAAATTTTACTTTCATGAGGATATTGGGCAAATCGCACGGTGTGCGGCTGATAATAGAGAACGATTATGATGACTATTAACGGAATTACCCTCAGAACCTCTACGTGCCAACTCTTCCTGTCTGCGATCCTTGCCAGTGAGCATCACTGGTGCAGCGAGCTATAGCGTCTTTCTCCCTTAACCGGTGCCGGTAGCGGGCTTTCGCCTTCGCTCTATCGTTCAGCCGGGAAAACATTCTTTTTGCGTTTGGGTCAGTTTATCCCCAGGGATCTCTGCGTCTTGCGCGCCGCAATGCGGCCGTTCGACGAGATAAATCGGGATAAATATGCCTTGGCGCGCGTTATTCGCCGTTTGGGAGAAAAATTATGATTTATTGGATCTTTTTAGGTTTGGCCATCATGACCGAAATCATCGGCACCTTGTCGATGAAATACGCCAGCGTCAATGGCGGCATGATCGGGCACATCGTGATGTACGTGATGATCACCGCGTCTTATGTGTTGCTGTCCGTAGCGGTAAAACGCGTGGCGCTGGGCGTGGCCTATGCGCTGTGGGAAGGCATCGGTATTCTGTTCATTACCCTGTTCAGCGTGCTGTGGTTCGACGAGCCAATCTCGGCGCTGAAGGTGCTGGGTCTGGCTACGCTGATCGCCGGCATCATGCTGGTGAAATCCGGTACCCGCAAAGAGCGAAAACAGGTCAGCCCGCGAGGTAACAACCATGCAACAGTTTGAGTTGTACCACATTGGGTTCCTGGGGCTGGCGATCGTGCTGGAAATCATCGCCAACATCTTCCTGAAGATGTCGGACGGCTTCCGTAAAGTTTGGCTGGGGCTGTTGTCGCTGCTGTCGGTGCTCGGCGCGTTCAGCGCCCTGGCGCAGGCGGTGAAGGGCATCGATCTGTCGATCGCTTATGCGCTGTGGGGCGGTTTCGGTATCGCCGCCACCATCGCCGCAGGCTGGATCATGTTCGGCCAGCGGTTGAACGCCAAAGGCTGGATTGGCCTGGCGCTGCTGCTGATGGGGATGGTGATCCTTAAACTGTCCTGATAACGGGCAATAAAAAACCGCAGGCGTTGCCGTCTGCGGTTTTTTTTCGTCTGCGCTCAGGCTTACAGCGCGGCGATGATTTTGATTTCCACCTTGTACTTCGGATTCATCAGCTGCGCCTGCACGGTGCAGCGCACCGGCGCGCTGCCGGCGACCACCCAGGCGTCCCAGGCGGCGTTCATCGCGGCGAAGTCGGCGCTGTTGGCCAGGAAGATGGTGGCGTCCAGAATGCGGCTTTTGTCCGAACCTACGCGCGCCAGCAGCACGTCGATGGCGGCGAGGGCGTTGGCGGTCTGCGCGGTCGCGTTGTCGTCCAGGTTCTCCGGCACGCTGGTGTAGTAAACGGTCTCGTTGTGCACCACGGCTTCGGACCAGCGCTGATCGGGATCAATTCTTTCGATATTCATTTGCTTATCTCCATATCATAGTCCCGCTAAGGGTAGCACAGCCGGTAATGAAAAAGCGCGGCGATAAAGTGGGTGGTAGCCGGGCGGCAGGCTTGGCATAATCACCGCTGAATGACACCGGCAGAGAGACAGCGTGACAGACGATTTTGCAACAGACGGCGCATTGGCGCAGGCTATCAAGGGATTCAAACCGCGTGAGCCGCAGCGGCAGATGGCGCAAGCCGTCACCGAGGCAATCAATTTCAAGCAGGAGCTGGTGGTGGAAGCCGGCACCGGCACCGGCAAAACCTTCGCTTATCTGGCGCCGGCGCTGCGCGCCGATCGCAAAGTGATCATCTCGACCGGTTCGAAAGCGTTGCAGGATCAGCTGTATGCGCGCGATCTGCCAACCGTCGCCAAGGCGTTGAAGTACAAAGGCAAGCTGGCGCTGCTGAAGGGGCGCTCCAATTATCTGTGTCTGGAGCGGCTGGAGCAGCAGTCGATGGCCGGCGGCGAGCTGGCGGGGCAGACGCTGATCGATCTGGTGCAGCTGCGCAAGTGGTCGTCGCAGACCAAAGAGGGCGACATCAGCACCTGCAGCGAAGTGGCGGAAGACAGCTTCGTCTGGCCATTGGTGACCAGCACCAATGACAACTGCCTGGGCAGCGATTGCCCGCTGTATCAGGATTGCTTCGTGGTCAAGGCACGCCGCCGAGCGATGGATGCGGATGTGGTGGTGGTAAACCATCACCTGTTCCTGGCGGATATGGTGGTGAAAGAGGGCGGTTTCGCCGAGCTGATCCCGGAAGCCGAGGTGATGATTTTCGACGAAGCGCACCAAATCCCCGACATCGCCAGCCAGTATTTCGGCCAACAGCTCACCAGCCGCCAACTGTTGGATCTGGCGAAGGACATCACCATCGCCTACCGCACCGAGGTGCGCGACGCCGCTCAACTGCAAAAAAGCGCCGACCGTCTCAGCCTGAGCACGCAAGATTTCCGTCTGAATCTGGGCGAGCCGGGTTTTCGCGGCAATCTGCGTGACGTGCTCGGTGAACCGAACGTGCAGCGCGCTCTGTTGCTGCTCGATGACGCGTTGGAGCTGTGTTATGACGTGATGAAACTGTCGCTGGGGCGTTCGGCGCTGCTGGACGCCGCCTTTGAGCGCGCCACGCTGTACCGCGCGCGCCTCAAGCGGCTGAAGGCGGTGACGGAGCCGGGCTACAGCTATTGGTATGAATGCAACTCGCGCCATTTCGTGCTGGCGCTGACGCCGCTGACGGTAGCCGATCGGTTCCGCGAAATGCTGGACGAGAAGCCCGGCAGTTGGATCTTTACCTCGGCCACGCTGTCGGTCAACGAGCGGTTGGGCCACTTCACCGAACGGCTGGGGCTGACCAAGGCCAAAACGCTGCTGTTGCCGAGCCCGTTCGACTATGCCAAGCAGGCGCTGCTGTGCGTGCCGCGCTTTTTGCCTTCGCCGAATCAGCGCGGCGGAGCGCGCCAGCTGGCGCGCATGCTGCGGCCACTAATTGAAGCCAACAACGGCCGCTGCTTCTTTTTATGCACCTCGCACCAGATGATGCGCGAGCTGGCGGAAGAGTTCCGCGCCACGATGACGCTGCCGGTGCTGTTGCAAGGGGAAACCAGCAAAGGGCAGCTGCTGGCGCAGTTCGTCGCCGCCGGTAACGCGCTGCTGGTGGCGACCAGCAGCTTCTGGGAAGGGGTGGACGTGCGCGGCGATGCGCTGTCCTGCGTCATCATCGATAAGCTGCCGTTCACTTCACCGGACGATCCGCTGCTGAAGGCGCGCATTGAAGATTGCCGCCTGCGCGGCGGCGATCCGTTCAATGACGTGCAGCTGCCGGATGCGGTCATCACCCTGAAACAGGGGGTGGGCCGTTTGATCCGCGACACCGACGATCGCGGCGTGCTGGTGATTTGCGATAACCGTCTGGTCATGCGGCCCTACGGCGAGGTGTTCCTCAATAGCCTGCCGCCTACGCCGCGCACCCGCGATTTGAAGCAGGCGATCGCCTTCCTGCAGGCTGCCGACACGTCGGCCACGTGAAAGATGAAGGGCTTACGGGGCTGTGCTACAATGCGCGCCCTGTATGAAAAACCCAGTTTTATTCCCGCCAGAGGTTGGCATGTCCACGCGAATTTTAGCGATCGATACCGCGACGGAAGCCTGTTCCGTCGCCGTCTGGAATCAAGGCGAAATCCACGCCCTGTTTGAGCTGTGCCCACGCGAGCATACGCAACGTATTTTACCTATGGTGCAGCAGGTGCTGGCGGAATCCGGCCTGGCGCTCAACCAGCTCGATGCGCTGGCCTTTGGCCGCGGCCCCGGCAGCTTTACCGGGGTGCGCATCGGCATTGGCATCGCTCAGGGCCTGGCGCTGGGCGCCGATCTGCCGATGCTCGGTACTTCCACGCTGCAAACCATGGCGCAGGGCGCCTGGCGCGTCTGCGGGGCGGAGCGGGTGCTGGCGGCGATAGATGCGCGCATGGGCGAAGTCTACTGGGGGCAGTTCGAACGCCAGGCGGACGGTAGCTGGTTGGAAAGCGAAGGCGAGGCGGTGTTGTCGCCGGCGCAGGCGCTGGAGCGTGCGCAGCGCCTGCAGGGCGAATGGGCCCACGTCGGCACCGGCTGGCAAACCTATCCCGATCTGGTCAAGGGGTCTACGCTGAGCGTGCGTGACGGGCAGATGCTGTTGCCGCAGGCGCAAGACATGCTGCCGCTGGCGCTGCACGCCTGGCAACTGGGGCTGGCGGTGGCGGTGGAAAACGCCGAGCCGACCTATCTGCGCAATGAAGTCACCTGGAAAAAACTGCCGGGCCGCGAGTAAGCGCGGCCTATTGTGCTGTTGTTGAGGCCGGGCGATGAAAGCCTGCAACTTGAACGATGAAACGCGGTCAAAGTTACAGCCATTTCAGGAGATTGCGACCATGTTAATCCGCACTGCAAGTAAAAAGCTGTCGCTGCTGGCCGTCGCCTGCGGCGCGCTGGTTCTGTCCGGGTGCGTCACCGTACCGGATGCGATCAAAGGTTCCACCCCTTCGCCGGTGACTCAGCTTTCCTCGGTACAAAATGCACCTAATCTATTTACCGGCGCGGAAGCCCGCTTCGGCGGCACCGTAGTAAACGTCGCCAACGAGCAAGGGCGCACGGTGCTGGAGATCGCGGCGGTGCCGCTCGACAGCGGTGCGCGGCCGATTTTGGGCGAACCGTCGCGCGGCCGCTTGCTGGCCACGGTAAACGGTTTCCTCGAACCGGTTGATTTCAAAGGCCAGTTGGTGACCGTCGTCGGCCCCATTACCGGCCTGAAAGAGGGGCGTATCGGCATGACGCCGTATCGCTTCGTGACGATGAACGTGACCGGTTTCAAACGCTGGCACCTGGTGCAGCAGGTGGTGATGCCGCCTGCGCCAATGGGCCCCTGGGGCTGGCGCGGTGGCCCGTGGGGACCCGGTTGGGGCGCAGGCTATGGTTGGTACAATCCCGGCCCGGCACAGGTGCAAACCATCGTAACCGAGTAGCATACGCTTGATGTGAACACATTTGACAGGGCGGCTCAGGCCGCCCTTTTGCTTTTTGGGATAAGGAATATCCGACAATTAGTGACGTACATCGCAACCTGAATAATGTTTAAAACCTGCACTGGTCTGCTGAGTTAAAATATTGTTATGGTTAGGCTGCGAGTTTGAGGCTGCGATGATAATTAGTAATGATTTCAGGAGTAATACCTTGGATAAGGTCTGGTTAAAACGGTATCCGGCAGATGTGCCCGCAGAGATTGATGCCGATCGCTATTCGTCGTTGATCGAAATGTTTGAGCATGCCGTGCAGCGCTATGCCGATCAGCCCGCCTTTATCAACATGGGCGAGGTGATGACCTTCCGCAAACTGGAAGAGCGCAGCCGGGCTTTCGCGGCTTACCTGCAAAATGAACTGGGCCTGAAGAAGGGCGACCGCGTCGCGCTGATGATGCCTAACCTGTTGCAATACCCCATCGCCCTGTTCGGCATTCTGCGCGCCGGTATGGTGGTGGTTAACGTCAACCCGCTGTATACCCCGCGCGAGCTGGAACACCAGTTGAACGACAGCGGCGCCAGCGCCATCGTCATCGTCTCCAACTTTGCCCATACGTTGGAAAAAGTGGTGTTCAACACCCAGGTCAAGCACGTGATCCTCACGCGCATGGGCGATCAGCTTTCGGCCGCCAAAGGCACGCTGGTCAACTTTGTGGTCAAGTACATCAAGCGCCTGGTGCCTAAATATAACCTGCCGGACGCCATTTCATTCCGCAGCGCGCTGCAGCGCGGACGCCGTCTGCAATATGTAAAGCCGGACATCATTAATACCGATTTGGCCTTCCTGCAATACACCGGCGGTACCACCGGCGTAGCGAAAGGCGCGATGCTGACGCACCGCAACATGCAGGCCAACCTCGAACAGGCCAAAGCCGCCTACTCGCCGCTGTTCCGTGAAGGGCAGGAACTGGTGGTGACGGCGTTGCCGCTGTACCACATTTTCGCGCTGACGGTGAACTGCCTGCTGTTTATCGATCTGGGCGGGCGCAATTTGCTGATCACCAACCCGCGCGATATTCCGGGGCTGGTGAAGGAGCTGGGCAAATACCCGTTCACCGCCATGAGCGGGGTGAATACCTTGTTCAACGCGTTGCTGAACAACGAAGAGTTCCACAAACTCGACTTCTCCACGCTGCGTTTCTCGGTCGGCGGCGGCATGTCGGTGCAAAAAGCGGTGGCCGAGAAGTGGGAGAAAACCACCGGCAAACACCTGCTGGAAGGCTATGGCCTGACGGAGTGCGCGCCGCTGGTGGCCGGCAACCCTTACGATCTGAAACACTACAGCGGCAGCATCGGCTTACCGGTGCCGTCGACGGATATTCGGCTGTTGGACGACAATGGCCAGGATGTGCCGCCGGGAGAACCGGGCGAACTGTGGGTCAAAGGCCCGCAAGTTATGTTAGGCTATTGGCAACGCCCGGAAGCTACCGACGAAGTGCTGAAAGATGGCTGGTTGGCGACCGGTGATGTGGTGACCGTGGACGAGCAGGGGTTTGTGCGCATCGTCGACCGTAAGAAAGACATGATCCTGGTCTCTGGTTTCAACGTTTACCCGAACGAGATCGAGGACGTGGTCAGCCAGCATCCGAAGGTGCTGGAATGTGCGGCGATCGGGGTGCCCAGCGAGGTCTCCGGCGAGACGGTGAAGATCTGCGTGGTGAAGAAAGACGCCTCGCTGACCAAGGAAGAGCTGTTGACCCATTGCCGTCGGCACCTGACCGGGTATAAAGTGCCTAAAATTGTTGAGTTCCGCGATGAATTGCCGAAGTCGAACGTCGGCAAGATTTTGCGGCGAGAACTGCGCGATGAGCTAAAAACGCCGAAACCGGCCGATGCCGCCTAGGTTTCGCTCTTGCGCCTGACTATCGACAACGCCGGTGAATGCCGGCGTTGTTGTGTTTGAATCCTACAAGAGAATGATGTTTTGAATTATCAGTTGATCACTACCGATGCCGGATTGCAGCAGGTCTGCGAGCAGGCGAGAAAGCATGCCCAGATTGCGCTGGACACCGAGTTTGTCAGAACGCGCACCTACTATCCGCAGCTGGGCCTGATCCAGCTCTACGACGGTGAACAACTCTCCCTTATCGATCCTCTGCCGATCAAGCAATGGCAGCCGTTTGTCGACCTGCTGGCCGATACCGCCGTGGTGAAGTTCCTGCATGCCGGCAGTGAAGATCTTGAAGTGTTTCTCAACGCCTTTAAAACGCTGCCGACGCCAATGGTCGATACCCAGATCCTGGCGGCGTTTACCGGCCGGCCGCTCTCCTGCGGTTTCGCGACGCTGGTGGCGGAGTATATGAAAGTTGAGCTGGACAAGAGCGAGTCGCGCACCGACTGGCTGGCGCGTCCGCTGACCGAAAGGCAGTGCGTGTACGCAGCCGCCGACGTGTTCTATCTGCTGCCGATGGCCAAACAGCTGGTGCAGGAGACCGAAGAGGCCGGTTGGACCGCGGCGGCCAACAACGAGTGCCTACTGCTGTGCCAGCGTCGCAGTGAGGCGCTGGCGCCGGAATTGGCCTATCGCGAAATCAGCAATGCCTGGCAGCTGCGCCCGCGTCAGCTCGGTTGTTTGCAGAAGTTGGCAGAATGGCGGCTGCGCCAGGCGCGCGAGCGCGATCTGGCGGTGAACTTCGTTGTGCGTGAGGAAAACCTGTGGCAGGTGGCGCGCTATATGCCGTCTTCGCTGGGAGAACTGGATTCGCTGGGCCTGAGCGGGCCGGAGATCCGTTATCACGGTAAAACGCTGCTGGCGCTGGTGGCGGAGGCCGAAGCGCTGGACGAATCCGAGCTGCCGGCGCCGTTGGCTAACCTGATCGATCAGCCGGGCTACAAGAAGGTGTTCAAAGACATCAAGGCGGCGATCGCTACCGTCAGCGAGCAAAGCGGGTTGAGCAGCGAGCTGCTGGCATCCCGTCGCCAAATTAACCAATTGCTGAACTGGCATTGGCAACTGAAAGACGGCGAAAGTCGCCCTGAATTAATCAGCGGCTGGCGTGGCGATCTATTAATGGCACCGCTGCAGGACATCCTGAAAGATTATTAATCGCTGATTATCACCAGGGCAGGGTAGGGAAACTCTGCTCGGGTGAATATAGGCAGGAAATAATGCGTTGAAGGTAAATCTGGCCAGAATTTACTTTAAACGAGGCGGCGGCAAAGTTAATTGGGAATAGTCCCAAAGGGAAAAATCACTTTTTTACTGCCGATAAAGCTTAATAACTGGATGCACATACAGTTACCCCCTGCATAAAATATACAGGGGGTAATTAATGCGTCGCAATCATTTAGCTGCTTCTTCCGATTCCGGTAATGTCACGTTAAGTTCAAGTACCGAAATATCGTCCCCTTTCTGCTCGAACTGCACGTGCAGCATTTCAGGATCGATCTGAATGTATTTGCAAATAACCGCCAGAATATCGCGTTTCAGATCAGGCAGATACGGGGGCTCGCTGTCCCCCCGACGACGCTCTGCGACGATAATCTGCAGCCGTTCCTTGGCTATATTGGCTGTCTGTTTTTTGCGGGACAGAAAGAAGTCTAATAAGGCCATGGTTTATCCCCCAAAAAGGCGTTTCAGGAAACCCTTCTTCTCTTCTTCAATGAAGCGGAATGGGCGTTCTTCCCCCAACAAGCGGCAAACGGTATCGTCGTACGCCTTAC
Organism: Serratia sp. SM04; assembly: GCF_040280225.1. Lineage (NCBI taxonomy): Bacteria > Pseudomonadati > Pseudomonadota > Gammaproteobacteria > Enterobacterales > Yersiniaceae > Serratia > Serratia sp. SM04. The sequence continues at coordinate 1,199,539 of NZ_JBEOQT010000021.1, forward strand.
CGGCGTCTGACTCGGCATCCAGAATGACAGGCTCACCCTGGTTGGAAGCGCGCAGCACGGACTGGTCTTCCGGGATCACACCCACCAGTGGAATGCGCAGGATTTCCAGCACGTCTTCCATGCTCAGCATGTCGCCACGGCTGACGCGGCCCGGGTTGTAACGGGTCAGCAGCAGGTGTTCCTTGATGGGCGACTCGCCTTTCTCGGCGCGGCGTGACTTGGAGGAGAGAATGCCCAGGATACGGTCGGAGTCGCGTACCGAAGACACTTCCGGGTTGGTGGTGATGATAGCTTCGTCGGCGAAATACAGCGCCATCAGCGCACCGGTTTCGATACCGGCCGGTGAATCGCACACCACGAAGTCAAAATCCATCTCGCCGAGATCGTTGAGAATTTTTTCAACGCCTTCGCGGGTCAACGCGTCTTTGTCGCGCGTCTGCGAAGCAGGCAGGATATAGAGGTTTTCAGTGCGTTTGTCTTTGATCAACGCCTGATTCAGCGTGGCATCGCCCTGAATCACGTTCACGAAATCATACACTACCCGACGTTCGCAGCCCATGATCAGGTCAAGATTACGCAGGCCGATATCGAAATCGATCACGACGGTTTTCTTGCCTTTCTGGGCCAGGCCGGTAGCGATGGCCGCGCTCGAAGTGGTCTTGCCAACGCCCCCTTTACCCGATGTAACAACAATAATGCGTGCCATGAAATGGATTCCTTGTCAAAAGGGCTTAATTTAAAGGTTGTATGGTTAAAGCGTTATCCAACAGGCTGAGTCGTACGGCCTGCCCGACGTAATCGGACGGGATTTGGTCGCTCAACCAGTACTGCCCTGCGATAGAGACTAGCTCAGCCGCCAGGTGGGTGCAAAAAATCTGACATTGCGTGTCGCCTGACGCGCCTGCCAGTGCGCGACCGCGCATCATGCCGTAGACATGAATGTTGCCGTCGGCAATCAGTTCGGCGCCGGCGCTGACGCTGCTGGTCACGATGAGATCGCAGTTGCGGGCGTAAATCTGTTGGCCGGAACGGACAGGCGTACTGATGATGCGCGTTTTGGCGGGGGCGTTATCCGCCACCACTGGCGCAGGTGCAGGCTCCGGCGCCGCCATTTTCTGGCCTTTGCCTTCGCTCAGCAGCGGCAGCCCGGCGCGGGCTATCGCGCGCTTTTGACGCTCATCTCTGCAACCGCTGATACCCACAACGCGCAGACCTGCTGCCGCGACAGCCTGTTGAAGTTCTTTCCAGTTCGCATCGCCTTCCAGCGTTGCGACGTTGATAACAACAGGGGCGTTTTTCAGAAAAGCGGGCGCTTGCTCAACTTTTTCCTGTAACGCCTGACGTATTACCTCGGGCTGCGAATTATGCAAATGAACAACCGATAGGGTAAAACTGCTGCCTTTTAGCTCAATTGGCGATTGTGACATCTATCCTGACTCAGTCTCAGCAACTTTAAATCCCCGGAATACCACTCGGGGTGCGATATTCCGATGTACTATAAGCATGTTATAGTCAGAGTTATATCCAGGCAAGACGCTCCCTCAATTAAATAGAGTTAAAAAAATGCTTTGTGTGATCTATAGAAGCCCGAAACGCGATCAAACTTATCTTTATGTCGAAAAAAAAGACGATTTCTCTCGTGTGCCAGAGGATCTGATGAAAAGTTTCGGCGTGCCGCAATTCGCCATGATGCTTTCGCTCGATGAGCGCAAGAAATTGGCCTCGGCGGATATCGAAAAGGTGAAGCAGGCGTTGAAAGACGAAGGCTATTACCTGCAGTTCCCGCCGCCGGTTGAAAACCTGCTCAATCAGCATCTGGCGGGCGACAAGGCCTGAGACAGTCGCCACGGCCAAGGGAGGCGCGATGACACGTTCGGCGAGAAGAACCGTATTGGCCGCCTGGCTGGCGCTGGGCGGTGTGCTGATGCCCGGCGCGCCGCAGGCGGCTCAGGAGACGACGCTGGCGGCGAGCGGCCGCGATCCGGCGCAGTTCCCGGCGTATGTCGAGCAGCTCAAGCGCCGGGCGCGGGAGCAGGGCATCAGCCAGGGCACCCTTGACCGCGCTTTTGCGCAAATCCATTTCGTCGATCGGGTGATCAAGGCCGATCGCAATCAGCCGGAGCAGAAAATTACCCTGGACGACTACCTGCGGCGGGTGATGTCGCCCGCCAAGGTGCGCCAAGGGCGCGAACTGTATCGGCAGCGCCAGGCGCAATGGGCGCGCGCCAGCGAGCGCTACCGGGTGCCGGGGCGCTATATCATTGCGCTGTGGGGCATGGAGAGCGCCTACGGCAAGATTCAGGGGCGGGAAGACGTGGTGTCCGCGCTGGCGACGCTGGCGTTTGAAGGGCGCCGCGAGGCCTTTTTCAGCCAGGAGCTGATGGCGGCTTTGCAGATAGTCGAGCAGGGGCACGTCGGCGATACGCCGCTGAAAGGCTCCTGGGCCGGCGCGATGGGGCAATGCCAGTTTATGCCGAGCTCCTTCTTGCGCTACGCGGCGGACGGCGACGGTGACGGGCGCATCGATATCTGGAATAACATTGATGACGTCTTTGCGTCTACGGCCAGTTATTTGTCCAAGGAGGGCTGGCAGCCCGGTATCGGCTGGGGGCGCGAGGTTAAACTGCCCGCCGGTTTCAAGCGATCCGAGCTGGGGTTGAAAGACGCGCAGGCGCGCAGCGTCAACGCCTGGCAACAGCGCGGGGTGCGTCGTGCGGATGGCAGTGCATTGCCGCATGCCGTCCAGCGCGGTTGGATCATCGCGCCGGATGATCTCCAGGGGCGGACGTTCCTGGTCTATGATAATTTCCGCACCCTCATGCACTGGAATCGCTCTTACTATTTCGCCATCGCCGTGGGTATGATGGCGGACGCGATCGGGCATTGATCCGGCACACCAATAATCGGCTTGGCGCGCCAAGCCTCCACAGTTTGGGAGAAGCGGTATGTATCAACATAGAGACTGGCAGGGTTCGCTGCTCGATTTTCCGGTGAACAAGGTGGTTTGTGTCGGCAGCAACTACGCCGATCACATCAAGGAAATGGGCAGTGCGGTTTCCGTCGAGCCGGTGGTGTTCATCAAACCGGAAACGGCGCTGTGCGATATTCGCCAGCCGGTGGCTATCCCCAAAGAGTTCGGTGCGGTGCACCATGAGGTGGAGCTGGCGGTATTGATCGGCACGCCGTTGAAACAGGCCAACGAAGACCGCGTTGCGCGGGCGATCGCCGGCTACGGCGTGGCGCTCGATCTGACGCTGCGCGATCTGCAGGCGGGTTTTAAAAAGGCCGGTCAGCCGTGGGAAAAGGCCAAGGCTTTCGACGGTTCCTGCCCGATGTCGGGGTTTATCCCGGTGGCGGAATTTGGCGATCCGCAAAACGCCGAGCTGTCATTGACCGTTAACGATCAACTGCGCCAGCAGGGCAATACGCGTGACATGATCACGCCGATCCTGCCGCTTATCAGTTACATGAGCCGTTTCTTCACGCTGCGCGCCGGCGACATCATCCTGACCGGCACGCCGCAGGGCGTGGGCCCGATGGCCTCCGGCGACATGCTGAAAATCAGCCTGAACGGCAAAATGCTCAGTACCCGCGTGATCTGATCTCTCGCCGCCGGCGCCGTCGGCGGCAAAGCTTGCATCTTGCGGCTAAAATGTCTATATAGTCCCCCCTCGAACCTGTGCGCAGGTGACTTATCCATTTACCGAAACCGGACGCTAACATGTCACAACTCGCTTTTTGGCAACAGAAAACGCTGGCGGAAATGTCAGAACAAGAGTGGGAATCGCTGTGCGACGGGTGCGGGCAATGCTGTTTGAATAAGCTGATCGACGAAGATACCGACGAGATTTATTTTACCAACGTAGCCTGCAACCAGCTCAACATCAAATCCTGCCAATGCCGCAACTACGAGCGGCGCTTCGAGCTGGAAGAAGACTGCATCAAACTGACGCGCGAGAACCTCACCACCTTCGATTGGTTGCCGCCGACCTGCGCCTATCGCCTGATCGGCGAAGGCAAGCCGCTGTTCCCCTGGCATCCGCTGCTGAGCGGATCCAAGGCGGCGATGCACGGCGAGCGCATCACGGTGCGGCATATCGCGGTGCGCGAGAGCGAAGTGGTGGACTGGCAGGATCATATCCTCAACAAGCCGGACTGGGCCAGATAAAGGCGGGCGCCTGCAGGGCAAAATGGGGCTTCATGCAAGAGGGCGGCGTGTTCAGACATGCCGCCCTCTTGCATTATTGAGCTAACGATTTTAATCATTGGCGTGCGAATGGCGTTGACGCTCGAGGCCGGACAGAGGGAAATTTCAACATTTGATTCAAGGATGATAGGGGCTTGCGTAATAGGAGGTAGGGGGGAAAAAAGCCCCTGCAAAGATGAGGGGCAAGACACACAACAACACCAGGGAAATCGGTAGTACTCACTTTGCCGATACTATAAGGATTTTATGGGTAAACTTCACCAAAATATTGTGCTCTGAATGTGACAAAGGTGCAGTCGTTCATAAGTAACGGTAATTTATTGATGCCTGTAGGTAGGGAGGGCCGCGCTGGCGCAGCCTGTTTTTACCCGCCGGCGTCGCAGAAGTTTAATGTTATGTAAATTACGCGCTTAACCGCGCCAGGATGCTTCTTTTCAAACGATAAGTTGGGTAATTTGGCCGCTCTCCCGCAAGTTCGAGAGTATAACAATGAAAATGGTCCGTCTGTTTGCCGTGGCTGGAGCGCTGATCGTGCTCGTTTACTTCCTTACACATACCTGAGAGGGTTTTATCTCGGAATGTGACAGCAATACCTAAAAAAACGGCGCCTTTCGGCGCCGTTGTTGTTTGTCAGCCGATCAGCGGCCGAACAGATCGCGGCGACGTGGGCGAACAAATTGTGCGATCAGCACAATCAGCGCCACCAGCAGATAGGCGCCGAAGATGCCGACCAGCCACTGCGGCATTTCCAGCGTCAGGAATTGCCATTGGCGCACGGAGCAGTCGCCGGAAGCGTGGAACACCGCCGGCAGCCATTTGTCCAGCGGCAGCCACGAAGGGAAGCTCACGAAGAAGTCGCAGGTATTGAACGGCGAAGGGTGCAACTGGATCATGGTGTGCTTCCACGCCAGCTGGAGGCCTTCCCAGGCGCTGTAGATCCACAGCAAGATCGCCGCGTAGCGCAGCGGGGTTTTCGGCGCGATGGCGCCCACCAGAGAGGCACCGAGAATGCCGAACAGCGCACAACGCTCATAAATGCACATCACGCACGGCTGCAGCAGCATAACGTGCTGAAAATAGAGCGCGACCAGTTCCAACACCAACGCTGTCAGGGCCATTAGCAGCCAGGCGCCGCGTCCTTGTGAACAGCGGTTAAAGAATTGCAACATATCTAGATTCTTCCATGCAGTAAGCAATTGAACCGGCAGTGTAAACCAATTCCTCCTCGCTGCCAGCCACCTGGGCTGGATTGAGCGTAAAAATAGTCGGTTCACCCTGCCGGCACCGTTTCAGTGGCCGACGGCGTCGACGGGCGGCAGCGTCAGCCAATGCCACTGGGTCAACAGCTCGGTCGCCGGTTCCAGCGTGAACTGGACGCACAGCAAGCCAACCACCGTCAGCACCACCGTATAAGGCAGGGCCATCCACACCATGCGGCCATACGACAGACGCACCAGCGGCGCCAATGCCGACGTCAGCAGGAACAGAAACGCCGCCTGCCCGTTAGGGGTGGCAACCGATGGCAGGTTGGTGCCGGTATTGATGGCGACCGCCAGCAGCTCGAACTGCTTCAGCCCGATAGCGCCGGTTTCCAGCGCGGTGCGCGCCTCGTTGATGTAAACCGTGCCGACGAACACGTTGTCGGAAACCGACGACAGCAGGCCGTTGAACAGATAGAACAGCGAAAGCTGAGAGGCGGGCTCGGCGCGCAGCACGAACTGGATCACCGGGCTGAACAGGTGCTGTTCGATGATCACCGCGACCACGGTGAAAAACACCGTCAGCAGAGCGGTGAACGGCAGCGCTTCCTGGAACGCTTTGCCGATGGCGTGCTCATCGTTCACGCCGCACAGGGAGGTGGCGAGCACGATCACCGACAGGCCGATCAGCCCCACTTCCGCCAGGTGGAAGGCCAGCGCCAGCACCAGCCAAACGCCGATCAGCGCCTGCATCACCAGTTTGAGCCGTTCTTGCTTGCTGCGGCCCGCGGTGGCCTTGCGGTCATACTCTTTCAGCACGTCGCGCACCGCCTCCGGCAACTGCGCGCCGTAGCCAAACAGGCGAAAACGTTCTACCAGCCAACAAACCAGCAGGCCGCACACCAGCACCGGCAGCGTGACCGGCGCCATACGCAGGAAGAAATCGATAAAGCCCCAGCCCGCGTTTTTGGCGATGATCAGGTTCTGCGGCTCGCCCACCATGGTCATGACCCCGCCGAGCGCGGTGCCGACGCCGGCGTGCATCAGCAGGCTGCGCAGAAAGGCGCGGAATTGCTCCAGCGTCTGTTTACGCTCTTCACCGGCGAAATCGCTGTCATCGCCGATGTCGCCATCGGGGCGATTCGAGGTCACGTTGTGATAGATGGAATAAAAGCCGGTGGCCACGCTGATCACTACCGCCACGACCGTCAGCGCGTCGAGGAAGGCGGAAAGTAAGGCGGCGGCCAGGCAGAACGCCAGCGACAGCAGCGTTTTCGAACGGATGTTGAGCAGCAGCTTGGTGAACACGAACAGCAGCAGCTGCTTCATAAAGTAGATGCCGGCCACCATAAAGATCAGCAGCAGCAGCACTTCCAGGTTATGTTCGATTTCCTGCGAAACCTGCGCCGGGCTGGTCATGCCGATGGCCACCGCCTCCAGCGCCAGCAGGCCGCCCGGCAGCAGCGGATAGCATTTCAGCGCCATCGCCAGGGTAAAGATGAACTCGACCACCAGCAGCCAGCCCGCGATAAACGGGCTGGCGAAAAAGAACACCAGGGGGTTGATCGCCAGAAAAATGAGAATGGTCAGTTTGTACCAGTCGGGAGATTGCCCCAGAAAATTTTTGAGCAGGGCGCTGCGCAAGGTTGTTTCCATTGTCCTTTATGCATCCTTAAATCAGTCGTAGCACGTACCCTAACAATGCGGCGGGGGCGGGCGCAACCGGAGCTTGTTTTACGGCGGCAAATTTCTGCCGGCCGGTGTTTTTGCTCGTTTTTTGCCACGTTATGCACACTTTCGTTTATTGTTTTTCGCTCACGCTATGTCATGTCAGCGCGATCTGGTATGATGAGCTGATTACTTTTACTGATTTTATCGTCGCAACGGAACGTCAAACACATGGTCATAAAGGCGCAGAGTCCTGCCGGTTTCGCGGAAGAGTACATTATTGAGAGTATTTGGAATAATCGCTTCCCCCCTGGCTCTATTTTGCCCGCGGAGCGTGAGCTTTCGGAGTTGATTGGCGTCACGCGCACTACGTTACGTGAAGTGTTGCAACGTCTGGCCCGCGATGGCTGGTTGACCATTCAGCATGGCAAACCGACCAAAGTGAACAATTTCTGGGAAACGTCCGGCCTCAATATCCTTGAGACCGTAGCCCGTCTCGATCACAAAAGCGTCCCGCAGCTGATCGATAACCTGTTGTCCGTGCGTACCAATATCGCGTCGATCTTTATTCGCGCCGCGGTGCGCAATCATCCTGAGCAGGCGCAGGAAGTGCTGGCGAAAGCCGCCGAGGTGGAAGATCAGGCGGACGCTTTCAATCTGCTCGATTACGAGATCTTCCGCGGCTTGGCGTTCGCTTCCGGCAACCCGATCTACGGCCTGATTTTCAACGGCCTGAAAGGGCTGTATACCCGCGTGGGCCGTTACTACTTCTCCAACCCGGAAGCGCGCAAGCTGGCGTTGGCCTTCTACAGCAAGCTGTCCACGCTGTGCCATGAGAAGCTGTACGACCAGGTGATGGATACCGTGCGCAACTACGGTAAAGACAGCGGGGCGATTTGGCAGAGCATGCAGGGCACCATGCCGAGCGATCTGACCGAAGCGCGTCGCTAATCGCGTGTCGATGAAATAACGAAGGGCGCCATGCGGTGCCCTTTGTCGTTGTGGCGGTTACAGCGGCGTCGGCCGCGGCGGGCAGCGATCGAGCAACTCCACGCTGCCGTCTTCGTTTTGCTGTTCGAGGATCACGTCGAAGCCCCACAGGCGATGCAGGTGCTTCAACACGTCGCGGCGGCTCTTATCCAGCGGTGCGCGTTCCTGTGGGATGTAGCGCAGCGTCAGCGAGCGATCGCCGCGCAGATCCACGTTCCAGATCTGAATGTTCGGCTCGTGATTGCTCAGGTTGTATTGCGCCGACAGCTCCTGGCGGATCGCCCGGTAACCGGCCTCGTTGTGGATCGCGGCAATTTCCAGATAGTTGTTGCGATCGTCGTCCAGTACGGTGAACAACCGGAAATCGCGCATCACTTTGGGCGACAGGAACTGGCTGATAAAGCTCTCGTCCTTGAAGTCGCGCATGGCGAAGTGCAAGGTGTCCAGCCAGTCTTTGCCGGCGATGTCCGGGAACCAGTAGCGGTCTTCTTCGGTTGGCGACTGGCAGATTCGCTTGATGTCCTGGAACATGGCGAAGCCCAGCGCATAAGGGTTGATGCCGTTATAGTACGGGCTGTTGTACGGCGGCTGATACACCACGTTGGTGTGGCTGTGCAAAAACTCCAGCATAAACCGCTCGGTCACACGGCCCTCGTCGTACAAATGGTTGAGGATGGTGTAGTGCCAGAAAGTGGCCCAGCCCTCGTTCATCACCTGAGTCTGTTTTTGCGGATAAAAATACTGGCTGACTTTGCGCACGATGCGCAGCACCTCACGCTGCCAGGGTTCCAGCAGCGGCGCATTTTTCTCGATAAAATAGAGGATGTTTTCCTGCGGCTCGCTCGGATAGCGGCGCGCCTGCTCCGGCGACTCTTCACGTTCGACGCGTGGCAGGGTCTTCCACAGCGTGTTCACCTGGCTTTGCAGATACTCTTCGCGGCTTTTCTGGCGCGCTTTCTCTTCCACCAGTGAGATTTTCTGCGGGCGTTTGTACCTGTCGACCCCGTAGTTCATCAGTGCGTGGCAGGAGTCCAGCAGCCGCTCCACTTCATCGACGCCGTAGCGTTCTTCGCACTGGCTGATGTAGTGGCGGGCGAACAGCAGATAATCGACGATGGAGCTGGCGTCGGTCCAACTGCGGAACAGATAGTTATTCTTGAAGAACGAGTTGTGGCCATAGCAGGCGTGCGCCATCACCAGCGCCTGCATGGTGATAGTGTTCTCCTCCATCAGGTAGGCGATGCAGGGATTGGAGTTGATGACGATTTCATACGCCAGCCCTTGCTGGCCCTGTTTGTAGCGCTGTTCGGTTTCGATGAATTTCTTGCCGAAGGACCAATGGGTATAGTTGATCGGCATGCCGACGCTCGAATAGGCGTCCATCATCTGCTCGGAGGTGATCACCTCGATCTGATGGGGGTAGGTGTCGAGCCGGTAATGCTTGGCGACGCGGTCAATCTGCTCCAAATACACCTGCAGCAGTTCGAACGTCCAGTCCGGTCCATCGCTCAGACGTTTGTCATCCTTGACCTTTTCATGTGTTGAAGTAGTCATCAGCGCACCCTCATTATTCACGGGTCTTGCTCAAACGGCAGACCCTGTATCAAGCATAGTTCAAGTCATAATTAACCATTGCAAATCAGTGAAATAAAAATGCCGGTACGCACGGGAGCGAGCGGCGGTCAATCCGGCGCCCGTCCCGGCAGAAAGCGCCTCAGCACTTGGCTCCCTCTCCGAGTATAGCCCTGCGGCAAGGGCGCGCAACACACTGCCTGCTGCGCGACAGGGATTGAAAAATGTTATGTTATATTGTAACTTTTAGTTTTTTCTCAATAACGGACAAGGAGCGCATTTTGGCGAGGCATTTTGGCAAACTGGCGGTGGCGCTGGCCGCACTGTTTATCAGCGGGCAGGCGTTTGCCCACGGGCATCATTCACATGGCAAGCCGCTGACGGAGGTGGAAAAAAAAGCGGAGGCGGGCGTGTTCGACGATAAGGACGTCAAAGATCGCAATCTGGCGGATTGGGAGGGCGTCTGGCAATCCGTGTATCCTTATCTGCTCAATGGGGATCTTGACCCGGTGTTCAAGAAGAAAGCGGCAAAGGATAAGAGCAAGACCTTCGAGGAAGTAAAAGCGTATTACCGAAAAGGGTATGCTACCGATGTGGATACCATCGGCATTGAAAACGGCGTCATGGAGTTTCATCGCGGCGACCAATCCAGCGCCTGTCAGTATAAGTACGCCGGGCATAAGATCCTGACGTATGTCTCTGGTAAGAAGGGCGTGCGTTATCTGTTCGAATGCCAGGATGCCGGCAGCCTGGCGCCGAAATTCGTGCAGTTCAGCGATCATATTATCGGCCCGCGCAAATCGGCGCATTTCCATATCTTTATGGGCAACACGTCGCAGGAAGCGTTGCTGAAAGAAATGGACAACTGGCCGACTTATTACCCATTCCAACTGCAGACCAAAGAAGTCGTGGACGAGATGCTGCATCATTGATGCCACTCGCTCACGTCACCACAAGCCCGCTTATGTGGGCTTGTGCTCAGTCAAACGGTCTGATTTGCAGGTAATCGTCCGTCACTGCCATTTCAAACAGCGTTTCATCCGCCAACAGGGTCGCCCGCATTCGCTCCCGGGCTTGCCGGTAGCGTTCATCCAACTGAATATCACCGGCGTTTTCCCATGCGGCTCGGCTTGGCCATTGCGCATAGCCGATAAACTTCCCGCTCATATCTCGATGCAGGCGCGAGCCGAGGCTGCCGCGCTGCAGATAGATCCCTTGGGTCAACTCAAGCCAGGCCAGGCGAAAGGCGTGTTCGTGCCCGGTTTTGACTGAGAACCGGTAGATGGCGATGAACATAAAGGGTTCTCCAGAAAAGCAACAGTGTGAACTTTAGGATCTGCTTCTGGCTTCAACGTTCATATCGTGCTGCCGCGTTCAACATAAACGGGCGGGGCTAAGGGCTCGGCTGTTTTAATCCAGTAGTGAAAACAAGGTTAATTTTTTGCCGAAATTTTACGCGTTTTTTCTGCTGCGGGGAGAGGGGATTCATTTTTGTCTGTTATGTTGGTATTTTTTGTTTTATTGGGTTTTTATTCTGTTTATATGTTGGCTGATGTTTTTATATTCTGTTAAATCAATGTTGCTTATTACGCCTTTTTTGGCTGCTATCATTGATAGCAATGCTATCGATTCAGCGGCGGTCTGACGCTATAATCCCTTCTAAACCGCATCTTATCGCTATTTACGAGCGGCTATTGCAAATGCTCGGCTCATCGACGATAAATTAATTGTGAATATTGTCACGTTTGATGACGAAGTTGTTGGACGGATTTTTTCACTGAGTTAATTTCCTGTGAGCAGAAGATTATGCTTTGTGAAGCCTTGGGCTGGAGTCAGCGATGCGAGTGGTAATTTTAGGTAGTGGAGTGGTGGGCGTAGCCAGTGCCTGGTATTTGGCGAAGGCAGGGCATGAGGTGACGGTGATCGATCGTCAGCCAGGTCCGGCACTGGAAACCAGCGCGGCGAACGCCGGGCAGATTTCACCGGGCTATGCCGCGCCCTGGGCGGCACCGGGCGTGCCGTTGAAGGCCATCAAGTGGATGTTCCAGCGCCATGCGCCGTTGGCGATCCGCCTCGACGGCAGCAGCTTCCAGCTGAGCTGGATGTGGCAGATGTTGAAAAACTGCAACACCGAACACTACATGACCAACAAAGGCCGCATGGTGCGCCTGGCGGAATACAGCCGCGACTGTATCAAGGCGCTGCGTCAGGAGACCGGCATCCAGTACGAAGGTCGCCAGGGCGGCACGCTGCAGCTGTTCCGCACCCAACAACAGTTCGAAAACGCAGCGAAAGACATTGCGGTATTGGAAGATGCCGGTGTGCCTTACAGATTGCTGGAAGCCGGCCAGCTCGGCAGCGTCGAGCCGGCGCTGGCGCAGGTGGCGCACAAGCTGACCGGCGGCCTGCAGCTGCCGAACGACGAAACCGGCGATTGCCAGCTGTTTACGCAGCAGCTGGCGAAAATGGCGCAGCAGGCGGGCGTAACCTTCCTGTTCAACCGCAGCGTTGACCGCCTGCTGGTGGAGGGCGACAAGATCGCCGGCGTGCAGTGCGGCGAGGACGTGTTTAAAGCCGACAGCTACGTGGTGGCGTTCGGTTCGTATTCCACGGCGCTGCTGCGCGGCCTGGTTTCTATCCCGGTTTATCCGCTGAAGGGCTATTCGCTGACCATTCCTATCACCGATGAAGCGGCGGCGCCGTTCTCCACGGTGTTGGACGAGACGTACAAAATCGCCATCACCCGTTTCGATCAGCGCATCCGCGTCGGCGGCATGGCGGAGATCGTCGGTTTCAATACGCAGCTGGAGCAAAAACGGCGCGAAACGCTGGAGATGGTGGTGCGCGATCTCTACCCGAACGGCGGTAGAGTGGAAGACGCGACGTTCTGGACCGGCCTGCGGCCGATGACGCCGGACGGTACGCCCATTGTCGGCCGCACTTCGCTGAAGAACCTGTATCTCAATACCGGGCATGGTACGTTGGGCTGGACGATGGCCTGCGGTTCCGGGCAGTTGTTGTCCGATCTGATGTCCGGCATTACGCCGGCGATCCCTTCCGATGATCTGGCGGTGGCGCGTTACAGCGCCGGGTTTCGCCAGCAACACGCGGTTCCGCTGAACGACGTGCATCCCGCGCGTTAATCGTCGACGCTGTCATAGACTTTCCCGGCCACGCGCAGGCGCGCGTGGCCGCTGTACGCTGCCCCAAGGAGAAGCGATGCCCCGTCCGATAACCGCCACGATGCATCTTGGCGCAATTGAAAATAACCTGCAGGTGGTGCGCCGTTTCGCCCCCGGCGCCAAAGTCTGGGCGGTGGTCAAGGCCAACGCCTATGGCCACGGCATCAAACACGTTTGGCGTAGCATGGCGCAAACCGACGGCTTCGCCATGCTGGATCTGGCCGAAGCGGTGCTGCTGCGTGAGTCGGGTTGGCAAGGGCCGATTCTTCTGCTGGAAGGTTTCTTCCAGCCGCAGGATTTGGCGTTGCTCGATCGTTATCGCCTGACGACGGCGGTGCACAGCGACTGGCAGCTGGCGGCGATCGCCGATGCCACGCTGAGCGCACCGCTCAATGTCTATCTGAAAGTGAACAGCGGCATGAATCGGCTGGGGTTCGCACCCGAGCGGCTGCACGAGGTGTGGCGCAGGGCGCAGGTGGTTGCCAACATCGGCGAGCTTACGCTGATGAGCCATTTCGCCACCGCCGACGGCCCGGAAGGCGTGACCCAGCAGATGGCTACCATCGAGGCGGCCGCTGCCGATATCCCGCTGCCGCGCTGCCTGGCCAACTCGGCCGCCACGCTGTGGCATTCTTCTGCCCACGGCAGTTGGGTACGCCCTGGGATCATTCTGTATGGCGCTTCGCCGAGCGGGTGCTGGAATGACGTTGCGGCGACGGGGTTGCAGCCGGCGATGACGCTGAGCAGCGAGATCATCGGCATTCAGCAGCTGAAGTCTGGCGATCGCGTGGGTTACGGCGGCCGTTACAGCGCCGCCGGCGCGCAACGTATTGGCGTGGTGGCCTGCGGTTACGCCGACGGCTATCCGCGTCATGCGCCGACCGGCACGCCGGTATGGGTTGACGGCGTGCTGACGCGCACCCTGGGAACGGTATCGATGGATATGCTGGCGGTGGATCTGACGCCCTGTCCGCAAGTCGAGCTGGGCGCCGAAGTGGAGCTGTGGGGGAAACGCCTGCCGGTGGACGAGGTGGCCACGGCGGCAGGAACGTTGGGCTATGAGCTGCTGTCGGCGTTAGCGGCGCGGGTGCCGGTCGCCATTGAAGCCTGAGCCGCGGCTCAGGCGACTTTTCTGATCTGCCCTTTAATCTGCTTGCTGAGCCGCCGCGCGTGCAGCGCCAGCAGGCAGCCCGCCAGCATCACCAGCGCCAGCGACAGCTTCGGTTGCAGCGGCAACGCCATCGCCACCAGACCCAGCGCGGCACCGCCCGCCATCTGCACGAAACCGACCAGCGCGGACGCGACGCCGGCCTCATTGGAATACGGCTCCAGCGCGTAGCTGGTGGCCGGGCCCATCACGAACGCCAACCCGGCGCAGGCGCTGGCGACCGGCAACATATACGCCAGCCAGTGCGCTTGCGCCGTCGCGGGCAGTAGCATGACGCCCAGCAGCAGGCCCAGACAGCCCAGCCCCATCAACATGCCGCCGGTCGCCAGACAAACCGGGCGGCCGACCTTGTGGATGATGCGGTTGGCGAAGAAGCTGACCAGCATGATCCAGAAACCGTTGGCGCCGAACACCAGCGAGAATTGCAGCGGGGTCAGGCCGGCGGTGCCCATCAGCACGTTCGGCGCCAGAGAAACGTAGGTCAGCGCCATGCCCATCGCCCCGGAGTTCACCACCGCAAAGGAGAGGAAACGGCGATCGCTGAGGATGCGCGCGTATTGGCGCACCGGCAGCCCTTTGACCGGCACGGTGTCGGCAGGGCGAGTTTCCGGCAGGCGCAGCGCGATCAGCACCAACACCAGCAGCGCGTAGCCGACCAGGAACCAGAAGGGGGCGCGCCAGCCGAAGGCTTCGGCGAGCAGGCCGCCGAGCAGGGGCGCCAGCGCCGGGATGATGTTCAGCGTGCCGTTGAGAAAGCCGAAAGCGCGGGCGGCATCGTCGCCATTCAGGCGATCGCGCACGCCGCTGAAGGCGACGACGGCGGTGCAGCAAACCGCCACCCCTTGCAGCAGACGCGAAGCGATGAAAACCGTCGGGCTGGTGGCCAGCGCCGCCATCGCGGCGCCGATCATGTAGAGGATAATGCCGGCCAGCGCCACCGGCTTGCGGCCATAGTTATCCACCAGCGGCCCGGCGATGACCTGGCCGAGGCCAAGCACCAGAATAAACAGTGAAATGGTGGATTGGATCAGCGCTTCGCTGCTGCCCAGGCCGACGGCAATGGCGGGAATGGTCGGCAGGTAAAGATCGATGCCTAATGGGCCGAGCAGCACCAGGCTGAGAAGCATAAACAGAAATTTTTGCATAACAGGAAAGGCACGTCCAAGTGACAAAGAGGGCTAGAGTAGAGACTCTGGCGGCAAATGAAAAGGGGCAAAGCGGGTCAGCGCTGCGCCCCTTGGCGGTAATAGAGCGCCGAGACGGTATCGGCCACATAACGGGCCTGGTGGCGAGCATCATCCAGCGCGCGATGCGGCATACCTTCGAACGGGCGGGCTTTTTTCGGGTTAAAGCCGTGCAGTTCCGCCAGCGTGATCACCGTGCGCACGTCCTGGGTATCCCAGAATTTCCACGGGCAGGGCATTTCAAATTGCTGGAAGGCGTGTTCGAGGATCGCGCAGTCGAACTCTTTGCCGTTGCCCCAGACTTTCACCGTGTCGGTGCTGTTCATATGGATAAAGCGGCTGAGGCTGCTCAGTACGCGTTTCAGGCTCTCGGTGCCGCTGAAGGCCTGTTTGCGGGCCTCATCGGACTGTTTCGCCCACCAGGCGACCGTATCCAGGCTAATGGTACGGCCCGGCTGGTCTTTCTGGCTGCTGACGGCGGCTTCGAATTCGGCGCCCAGCTCCCCGGTTCGGGGATCGAAAAACACCGCCGCCACCACCAGAATGACGGCGCTGGGTTTTATATCCAGGGTTTCAATGTCTAACATCAGATGGTGCATCGGCGTATCCGGCGGTTGCGTGGTGGCTTAATGTTACTACAGAACGTGCGCCGATGAGGGCTGTGTGCGCATGAAATCCTTTTAAAGCGCCGCGTTCAGGTTATGATATTCGGGATACTCTTGTCAGGTTGGTCGCTATCGGTGAGAACGCTTATCTTTATTCTGTGCATGGTCGGCTACTTGCTGCTGCTGGGCTACCTTGGCATGTTCGTCACGGACAAGATCTGTGAGAAGGCGGGTAACTACACTAAAATCTGCCGTATCGTAGACATTTCCGAACCGCACATCCCCTAATAGCCCCCTGTTTATCCCAGATAGTCGGTGGTAATCAGCGGCGTCAGGATGGCCGCCAGCGCCGTGAGCGCTCCCCATTGCCGCCAGCCCAGCCTCGCCAGCCAGTCATGCCGCTGCGGCGGCGTGGCCAGTTGCCCGACGGCCACGGCGCCGGTAAGCAGCAGCGTCAGAATCAGCAGCACCAGGCCACGGCTCACCAGCGTGAACTCAACATGCAGCACATTGGCGTAATACAGGCGCATCAGAATAAAATAGCTGAGCAAGACCCAGGCGAAAACGACGTTCTTCTTGAGCACCTGCTGCAGCATCAGCGCGAGGAACAGGCTGTGAAACAGCGACAGCAGCGGGGCCTCGATCGGATGCCGAACGCAGACGTTGTAGACCGCCATGTAAATGTTGAAAACCAGCAGGCTATAGATCACGTAAATATACCAGCCGTAGATGACCTTGAGCTTTTTCGGGTTCGGCGGCAGAGAGAGTGCGTCCGGTTTCATTAATGCCTCCTGATGATGCCATGCGAACGCTGCGGTTGAAGGCGGCGCGGCGACATCGTAATTTAAAATCCACAGGGTATATATCACCCGAGCGCTAAATGACAATTAAACGCCGGATCGGCTTTATTTCCGCGTTTGCCTGGAACTCTTTTGCGCTTGCGGGGTCGATTGGCGTGTGAACGCCTGGCGGTGTTCACACCACAATGGAAGACGTAATACATTGATATGAAAGATTATAAAAACACCTCGGGCACAAAAATCCTGCTGCTGTTCAGCCTGGCGTTTTATACGTTGTTGCCGCCGTTGTTGACGGCGGCCGTGTTTGACCGTTTCAATCTTAACCCGTTTGCGATCGTTAAATTTTTCCACTTTAACCCGTTTTCAGCCGATCGGGGCATACCCGGTTATCAGACGTTCTTCTACTTGCTGATGTTATGGTTGGGGTTGAATATTTTTCTCTGGCTGCTGGTGTGGGGCGCAGGGCGGCTGTATCAACGCTGGCGTGCGCCGCGCGGCTGATATTTTTCCAGGGGGGAAGAGTTACGCAGGGAAATGACTTTACATTCAATAATGAGACGTATTATCATTTGAATCGCCGGTGAGGGGAAAAGGGTTGTCTCCTTCTGTGCCCCCCGATCCGGCACGACATTGCTCACATTGCTTCCAATTTTCATGCCAGCCTTGCGCTGGCGTTTTTTTATCCCGCGCCAAAAATCCACTGCGCCGGTGGTCGGCCTCTTTTCATTAGCATGCCTGTTTAAAAACCCACGCGAGGTATTGGGGGCGTCAGAACAGCGAAAACAGCAACACCACCGGCAGGCTTAACGGCCAGGTTAACCCGATGGTCAGCGCGCTGATACAGCGAATTTTGACGGTGTCCCGGCTAACCAGGTAGGTGAAAATCATAGAAACTAACAGGCCGATAAAATAACAGTATTGCGTTGCAACCCACAGCGACGACATGAAACCCGATCCCAGTTGTATTTTTACGCGCGAATTCTAGGAGCTTGGCGGGTGATAATCAATGACCAAAGGCCGTTTATTCAAACCTTTATCCATAAGAATGCATAATTTATTTCTATAAAGAACGTAGGGTTATTAACGGTCTTACGTTTATTACCAAAAGAAATCAACAGCATAGTTACCGGTAACATTTCGCGTCAGGCAAACCCTCTTTCTGGAGGTGACTCCCCTAAGTAGTAAAAGAGCCGGTGAAGGGGGGAACGCGATGGGGGTTATGAATCATAAAAATTAATGATGTATTGGCGGACGGACGGCTAAGGTGAGCTGGCGTGGGTTTGGCGGTACGTGAACCCTTCAGGCGCCGGTTCTAGCGCATCAGTCACGATGCGCCGCCAGCCGGCCAGGGAGGGGGATTGTGGACGTTGCGGGTTTAATGAATGTTAAGACCGTAGACGAACAGCCACGAAAACAGCAGCGCCAGCAGGCATGCCATAAAAACAATGGAGATCATTTCCTTCACAACTTCATTCCTTTTTCCGTTGGGCTAAATTTACTTCTCTTTGTTTTTGCGCGAAATTTTAGATCGACATGGGTAAAAATCCTAGTTTTAATCGTTTTTTTCTCCCCCCTTGCGGCGTAAGCCGCTTCGATAAGGCCGTGGCGACGCCGGAAAACCGGGAACGCTAACTCGTCGTCGCCATTGTTGAACGCCGTGAAGCTGACTATAAAAAATGGGGACTGCGTGGCGCCGAAGGCAGCCACGCGCCTCCCTTAAGGGGAGCCATTCATCTGTCTACGGCGCAGTCTATGAGATGAAGGAGTCGGCAATGAGCACGCAACCCATTATCGTGCTGGTACGCTGATTCTGGGACGGCGTCGCGCAGGGGATATTCGGCGATTCATACGGTGGAAATGCGCTGACCTCGCTGGTTTCCATGCCGATGAGGTGGCGGGTTTGATTGATGAGGTGGCCGGCGCGAAATACAGCAAGGGCAGAAAGGGTTTTCGGACTAAAAGATGACATTCTGCGGCAGGCTATCCCTTCGCTGATATCGCTATCGATATTAATAATCAACAGCATCATCGACACGACGGCGGCGGCAATAATGGCGTAGATACCTGCCTTACGTATATCGCCTTAGCGTCCGTTAACGCCGATCATTTCTATGGCTGCACGATGCAACCGCTGAAAATAATCATCGGGCTGTTTTTCTATCTCCTGGATAAGGCTGGCGAGCAGGTTCTGTTTGGTTATCGGCTTGTTGGCGGTCAGCACCAGCAGCACGTTTTTGCCAAGCAGGCAGCATATTTGCTTATGGTATTCATCAACATCGTGCTTGTTGAGGCCATAGAGGGTGTAATCGATCATGATGTCTAACCTGCTGACAGGTAAATGCCCGCCGCAGCGGGCTGAGAAGCCATAGAAAAATAAAATGAGGCAAATTTCGCTTAGGAAGAGACTTAAGCGACGGGGTAACGATAACTGAATGGGAATATTCCTATCAAGCCGTGTGGGCACAGAGGCGAATGTTTAGGAATAACCTCAGAAGAACAAATAATAGAGACGGCCGTTCTGGGGAATCTGACTTATTATTGATATTGCCATTGCCTAAAAATCAAACATAGGTGATGTAAATATATAATGCGAAAAAGAAACAGCCGGAAAACGGCGTTTTCCGGCTGTGGTGACATTCACGCGACGTTATTCACACGGTCTGTTTGCGAAACAGTTCGCGGAATACCGGATAGATATCGTCCGGTTCTCGGATATGCTGCATGGCGAAGTTATCGAATCTTGCCTGCAGATCCTCATATTCGCGCCACAGCGTTTGGTGAGCGCGGCGAGTGATTTCTATGTAGCTGTAATAACGCACCATCGGCAGGATCTTTTTCGCCAACAGCTCATGGCACAGCGGTGAGTCGTCGGCCCAGTTGTCGCCGTCCGACGCTTGCGCGGCGTAGATATTCCATTGCGCCGGGTCATAACGCTCTTCGACCACGTCGTTCATCAACTTCAGCGCGCTGGAGACGATGGTGCCGCCGGTTTCCTGCGAATAGAAGAACTCCTGTTCGTCCACCTCTTTCGCCTGGGTGTGATGGCGAATATAGACCACCTCGACGTTCTTGTAGGTTCGGCTCAGGAACAGATAAAGCAGAATGTAAAAGCGCTTGGCCATGTCTTTGGTCGCCTGATCCATCGAACCGGACACGTCCATCAGGCAGAACATCACCGCCTGGCTGGAAGGCTCCGGCCGGCGCTCATAGTTTTTGTAGCGCAGGTCGAAGGTATCGATAAACGGTACGCTTTCGATTTTCTTGCGCAGTTCGGCAATTTCCTTGCGCAGCCGCTCCTCTTCCAGCAATTGCACCGGTTCGGTGTTTTCCAGCTGGGTCAGCGCGTCTTCCAGCTCGTGCAACGCGCGTCTTTTACCGGCGGTCATGGCGGTACGTCGCGCCAACGAGTTCTGCAGCGAACGCACGACGCTGATGTTGGCCGGCACGCCGTTGGCGGTATAGCCGGCGCGATGGGTTTTGAACTCGGTCAGCTGCTTGTACTGATTCTTTTTCAGGTTGGGCAGGGCGAGATCCTCGAACAGCAGATCGAGGTACTCGTCTTTGGAGATCTGGAAGACGAATTCATCCTGGCCTTCACCGTCCTGGCTGGCGTTGCCCTGGCCGCCGCCACCGCCTGCGCCGCCCTGAGGCCGCTCAACGCGATCGTTCTGCACGAAGTGGTCATTGCCCGGGTGAACGCGATGGCGAGTGCCGCCGCGCCCCTGATGAAACATCGGTTCGTTGATATCGTCAGTGGGGATGGAGACCGACTCCCCGCTGTCTACGTCGGTGACCGAACGCTTGTTGATGGCTTCGGCAATCGACTGTTTGATTTGCGACTTGTAACGGCGCAAGAAGCGCTGGCGGTTCACCATGCTCTTGTTTTTGCCGTTCAGCCGCCGGTCAATGAAATAGGCCATACTTCCCCCAAACGACGTTGCCAACTCTTCATGTCCCGGCCGCGACAGCGCAATATGCCAGCCCCTCCCTGGGCTGCGCTGCAACGTCCATGACTGTGGACATGGCCCTGATAATGCCGCTTACCTGAGGCGTTATGAGGATTTTCTGACCCGCAGATACCATTCACACAGCAGGCGCACCTGCTTGCGGGTATAGCCTTTCTCCATCATGCGGTCGACGAAGTCGTCGTGTTTCTTCTGCTCGTCCGTCGATGTTTTGGCGTTAAACGAAATGACCGGCAACAGCTCTTCGGTATTGGAGAACATTTTCTTCTCGATCACGGTGCGCAGCTTCTCGTAGCTGGTCCAGTTCGGATTACGGCCGTTGTTGTTGGCGCGGGCGCGCAGCACGAAGTTCACGATTTCGTTACGGAAATCTTTCGGGTTGCTGATGCCGGCCGGCTTCTCGATTTTCTCCAGTTCGGCGTTCAACGACTCGCGGTCGAACAGCTGACCGGTGTCGGGATCGCGATACTCCTGATCCTGGATCCAGAAGTCCGCGTAGGTCACGTAACGGTCAAAAATGTTCTGCCCGTATTCCGAGTAGGATTCCAGATAGGCGGTCTGGATCTCTTTGCCGATAAATTCGGCGTATTTCGGGATCAGATAACCTTTCAGGTGCTCCAGGTATTTCTCTGCCAAATCCTGCGGGAACTGTTCGCGTTCGATCTGCTGTTCCAATACATAGAACAGGTGTACCGGGTTGGCCGCCACCTCGGCGTGATCGAAGTTGAATACTCGCGAGAGGATTTTAAAGGCGAAACGGGTGGAGAGGCCGTTCATGCCTTCGTCAACCCCGGCGTAGTCGCGGTACTCCTGATAGGACTTGGCTTTCGGATCGGTATCCTTGAGGCTTTCGCCGTCATACACGCGCATTTTCGAGTAAATGCTCGAGTTCTCCGGCTCTTTCAGCCGCGACAGCACGCTAAAGCGCGCCAGCGTCTCAAGGGTGCCCGGCGCGCAGGGCGCGTGGGTCAGCTCGCTGTGATCCAGCAGCTTGTCGTAAATCTTGATCTCTTCCGACACGCGCAGGCAGTAAGGCACCTTGACGATGTACACGCGATCGAGGAACGCTTCGTTGTTCTTGTTGTTACGGAAGGTCACCCACTCGGATTCGTTGGAGTGCGCCAGAATGATGCCGTTGAACGGCAGGGCGGAGATGCCCTCGGTGCCGTTGTAGTTGCCTTCCTGGGTCGCCGTCAGCAGCGGGTGCAGCACCTTGATCGGCGCTTTGAACATCTCGACGAACTCCATTATCCCCTGGTTGGCGCGGCACAGGGCGCCGGAGTAGCCGTAGGCGTCCGGATCGTTCTGCGCATGGTTCTCCAGCTTACGGATGTCCACTTTACCGACCAGCGCCGAGATGTCCTGGTTGTTCTCATCGCCCGGTTCGGTTTTGGCAATGGCGATCTGCTCCAGGATGGAAGGGCGCACTTTGACGACTTTAAACTTGGTGATGTCGCCGCCGAACTCATGCAGGCGCTTCGCCGCCCACGGCGACATGATGGTGCCGAGATAGCGACTTGGGATGTTGAACTCTTTCTCCAGGATCGAGGCATCTTCCTGCGGGTTGAACAGGCACAGCGGATGATCGTTGACCGGGCTGCGTTCGCCGTTGGCGCTGAGGGTGTAGATGGGCACGCGCTGCATCAACGCCTTAAGACGCTCCGCCAGCGAGGATTTACCGCCGCCCACCGGGCCCAGCAGGTAAAGGATCTGTTTCTTCTCTTCCAGGCCCTGCGCGGCGTGTTTCAGGTAAGAGACGATCTGTTCGATGGCCTCTTCCATGCCGTAGAATTCTTCAAAGGCCGGATAGCGTGCGATCACGCGGTTGGAGAACAGGCGCGACAGGCGTGATTCTAGCGCAGTGTCGACCATCACAGGTTCACCGATAGCCATCAGCAGACGTTCGGCCGCGTTGGCATAGGCACTGCGATCTTGCCGGCAAATGGTAAGAAATTCCTGCAGTGTGAACTCTTCGTCCTTGGCAGCTTCGTAGCGCTGGCGATAGTGGTCAAATATGTTCATGATGCCCGTCCTTTCGTTATTAGCACAGGTTAAAGAGAGCGTGTGATAGTGTTCTGGCCCCCGGAAGATGAGAATACGCCTGAGTACAGCAACCCGTATGCCAACTTGGTGCGCTTATTATCGCGAGTTGCGCTGTTTGCCACTGGGCTCAGGATAAATTCACCTTCTGATTTAAGCTTAGTTTGCTTGCCGGAAAATTTCCTGCCGCAGAAAAAGCTTTTTTTAAGTCATATCAATGACTCAGTTATTACAGTGGAAGCCAAATGCCTTGTCTGGCGCGGCCTGCAGGATGAAACGTCATCGTTCCGCCATGATTAATTCATAATTCCGCTATAAGTTATTCGATCTTGGTCGTTTTCTATTGTAAAGATTAGGCGCGCAACTAAATTTTCACATAAACTATTGCGGCTATTAACCCTGTAATTTATGGAAAAAGAACCAGTGAAGATTTCAAAACTCAAAACGCTAGCAATTATCGCTTCCGCAATGGTTTGTGCGCAAAGTGCTCAGGCGGGAACCTGGTCACTCGGCGCCGGCGCGCTGGTTAGCCCGGACGCGTATCGCGGTTATCAGGATCGCGTATATCCGGTGCCCGTCATCGACTATGAAGGTGACGACTTCTACTTCCGTACTCTGACCGCCGGTTACTACCTGTGGAAAGATCAAGAAAACCAGCTGAGCATCATGGGTTACTACACGCCATGGGGCTACCGCCCTGGCGACAGCGATGACGATCGCATGAAGCGTCTCGACAAACGCCGCGGCACGCTGATGGCCGGCCTGGCTTATTCGCACCACGCGGAGTGGGGCACCCTCCGCACCACCTTCACCGGCGACACGTTGAACTACAGCAACGGGCTGGTGGGCGATGTGGCTTATCTGTACAAGTTTGATCTGGACGCGCTGACGCTGGTCCCGGGCGTAGGCGTGATGTGGAACAGCAAAAACCAGAACAAATATTACTACGGCGTCAGCGCCAATGAATCGCGCCGCAGCGGCCTGGACAGCTACACCCCAGGCGATAGCTGGGCGCCGTACCTTGAGCTGAGCGCCAATTACCAGATCAATAAAAGCTGGAACGCCTTCTTCCTCGGCCGCTATGTGAAGTTGTCGGATGAAGTGAAAGACAGCCCGATGGTGGATAAATCCTACACCGGTTTGTTGATGACGGGTGTGAGCTACACCTTCTAATCACGCATTGCACGATTATCGTGCATGGCGTGCATCAAAAAGGGGCGCTGGCGCCCCTTTTGCACATCTGCAGTGCGCTGTCGCGCGCGGCGCCTCAGGCCTTCTTACGGCTGCGGAAGGTCACGCCCAAACGGGCGGGCTGCTCGCCGGCGGCGACCAGCGGTTTGCTGACGCGCCCGGTCTCGATGCAGACCATGGTCTTGTAACCGTCGTTCGGCATATCCCCCATGCTGCAGGAGAGCTCCACGCCGGGGTTCCAGGCGATGACGTCGCTCATATGATGGTGGTGAACCTCTATGGTGCGCGCGAGCGCCGGATCGCGGATCTGGCTGAAGGCCTCCGGGCGGGTATAGACGCGGTCGGTTTGGCCGACGAAGGTTACTTCGCCTTCCTGAAGCGCCTCTGCGCCGCCCGCCACCTTGTCGATATAAGGCTCGCCCAGACCCGCCACGCTGACCCGATCGATGTCGCCGACCTGGAAGTAACTGTGCAGCGCCGCCGTGGCCTGATAATCGCCGTGCGATTCCAGTTCGATTTCGCACTCCGCCCCCAGCTTGAAGCGGGCAATCAGCGTGAAAGCGTGCGGCCACAATTTGCGGGTCTGCTCATTGTCCTTCAGCGTAAAGGTCAGGATGACGCCGTTGTCATCTTCATCGTGCGCCGTCAGGCTCCAGGGCTGGTTGCGGGCAAAACCGTGGGAGGGTTGCGCCACCGGGCCGAACCACGGCCAGCAGATCGGCACGCCGCCGCGGATGGCCTTGCCTTTGGCGAAGGGGGTATTGTTGCTGAGCCAAATCACCGGCTGCTCACCGCTGGGCTGCCAGGCCAGCAAATGGGCGCCCTGCAGCGCGACGGCCGCGCGCACTTTCGGATGCGACACCACAACCACGCCCAGCTCATCGAGTTGCCGCTGGCTGATGTATGGCGAAATCTGTTCGGAAACGGGCAGGGTGAAAATTTTCTCGTTCATTTCATGACCTATTGTTTGCCGGAGAGACAAATAAAAAAGGGCGACAAAAATGTCGCCCTCATTATCAGCTTAACATCATGCCATTACTTGGAGATGTGAGCGATCAGATCCAGAACCTTGTTGGAATAACCGGTTTCGTTGTCGTACCAGGAAACCAGTTTCACGAAGTTGTCGTTCAGTGCGATACCGGCTTTGGCATCGAACACGGAAGTCAGCACTTCGCCGTTGAAATCGGTGGAAACCACGTCGTCTTCAACATAGCCCAGAACGCCTTTCATAGAACCTTCAGCGGCGTCTTTGATGGCTTTCTTGATTTCTTCGTAGGTAGCCGCTTTTTCCAGACGCACGGTCAGGTCAACAACGGATACGTTTGGCGTCGGTACGCGGAACGCCATACCGGTCAGTTTGCCTTTCAGCTCTGGCAGAACAACGCCAACCGCTTTCGCTGCGCCGGTAGAAGAAGGGATGATGTTCTGGGATGCGCCGCGGCCGCCGCGCCAGTCTTTGTGGGACGGGCCATCAACGGTTTTCTGAGTTGCGGTGGTCGCGTGAACGGTGGTCATCAGGCCTTCAACGATACCGAAGTTGTCGTTGATGACTTTAGCCAGTGGCGCCAGGCAGTTGGTGGTGCAAGAGGCGTTGGACACGATGTCCTGGCCGGCATATTTATCAAAGTTGGCGCCGCGCACGAACATCGGGGTCGCATCTTTGGATGGGCCAGTCAGAACCACTTTTTTGGCGCCGGCGGTGATGTGCTTACGTGCGGTTTCGTCGGTCAGGAAGATACCGGTCGCTTCAGCAACCACGTCAACACCCACTTCGTTCCACTTCAGGTTAGCCGGGTCTTTCTCTGCGGTAACACGGATGGTTTTGCCGTTAACAACCAGGTGGCCGTCTTTAACTTCTACCGTACCGTTGAAACGGCCGTGAGTAGAGTCATACTTCAGCATGTAAGCCATGTACTCTGCGTCCAACAGGTCGTTGATTGCAACGATCTCGATGTCAGAACGCTCTTGAGCAGCACGGAAAACAATGCGACCGATACGGCCAAAACCGTTGATACCTACTTTGATAGTCATATATTCCACCAGCTATTTGTTAGTGAATAAAAGGTTGGTTGTAAAATTACAAAAACCTTACCCAGCGTCAAGCGGAATCGTGTCAATTCTTGCGGCAAGTCAAACCGGAAGGGTGGTTTTGCACGCTTATTGCACAGTCCATTTGCGCTCGGCCTCATCCGTTATATGGGGACAAGCCGCCAAGTATAAAGTCAGCATACGCAAGATGTGTGATCGCTATCACATATCATCGTGACGTGGCCTTTATGGGCTACAGTTTAGGCCAAAAACCCCTGCAGCGGTGTTAATTTTTTGTTATTATTAATCATTGTTTTCGTTGACATTATCCACATTCAGAGATAAGCACAAATGGCTAAAGAGACAACCCCCGGTCACCCGGTCACGGAACTGAATGAAATCCAACGTTATGTGACGCAACAGCGCGGCACCGAAGCGCCGTTCAGCGGCAAATTGCTGCACAACAAGCGCGAGGGCGTGTACCATTGCCTGTGCTGTAACCAGCCGCTGTTCTATTCCGAGACCAAATACGATTCCGGCTGCGGCTGGCCGAGCTTTTATGAGCCGGTTTCCGCCGATGCTATCCGTTATCTTGATGATAATTCACATAATATGCATCGTGTTGAAATCCGCTGCGGCCATTGCAACGCGCACCTGGGGCACGTTTTCCCCGATGGCCCGCAGCCGACCGGCGATCGCTACTGCGTCAATTCCGCTTCACTGAGCTTTACCGATGGCGAAAATGGCGACCAAACGGCTGGTTAAGTGGTAATTTAACCAACAAAATCGATTCAGCTAATTATTCATCCGTAAGCGAGAAGGGCTCTGATGGACGTGAAAGATCTGATTGCGGCGATGACGCCCGAGATATACCAGCGCCTGGTACAGGCGGTTGAGCTGGGCAAATGGCCGGACGGCGTGGCGCTGACGCCGGAGCAAAAAGAAAACAGCCTGCAGGCGGTGATGCTGTGGCAGTCGATGAACAACGTCGATCCGCAGCACATGAGCATCGGCACCGACGGGCAGATCGTGATGAAGAGCAAGCAAGAGCTGAAACAGCAGTTCGTTGCCGAGCCGTTGGCCAAACTCAAACCGCAGTAAGGCTTCCCTAATGAAAGCGGGGCGATGTCGCCATCGCCCCGTCGATTCACCGTTTTTCGCCCTTAATCCCCAGCGATTCCGCCAGCTGCTGCGCCAGCTGGTTGTTATCGTCCGCGCCGTACTCCCAGAACATCGCCCCTCCCAATCCCTGACTTTTGATGTATTCGGCCTTGATGGCCACCGAACGCGGATTCTCGTAGGAGATTGCGAACAGCGGCTTGCCTTCGGCGGATTGCAGCGTCAGGTAAGGCACTTTGGCGTCGTCATCCCAGTGCTCGCGAAAACGATGCTGCGGATCGTTGAGCAATTTACTGACGATATCGTGGTATTTAAAGTAAGTGTCTTTGCTGAGATCCAGCCCCAGCGCGCTGAACAGGGCGGTTTCTCGCGCGCTGAAGTAAGGTTGCGTCACCGGATGTTTGGCGGCGTCCGGCTTGTCCCAGTCGATACCCGCCTCGGTCGCCCGTTTCGGAACCCGGCCGTAGAAACCGATACCCAGGTTCATCTGCGCCGGTTTCAGGCCGGCAGCCAGATAATTCTTGACCACGAAATCGGCGCTATAGCGATCGGCGGCCGCCACGGTTGGCCAACGCTTTGAATCGTACAGGTTGGCATTGAAATACTGTGTGCCGTAAGCCATGTCGTAGGTCATCAGATTGATGTAGTCGAGGTATGGAGCAATGCTTTTCACATCGACCCATTCCTGCGGGCTTTTGACGTTGGCCCCGACGGCGATGGTTAACAGCTTGCCTTTACCCAGCGCCTGATGAAGCTCTTTCAGCAGCAGGGTGAAGTTGTCGCGATCCGCCGGTTGGCTTTCCACCAGCCCCCAGGCGCCGTTCACCGGATATTCCCAGTCCAGATCGATGCCATCCAGCTGATACTGGGCGATCACCTGCAGCGCGGAACGGATGAATATCGCCCGGTTTTCCGCAGTCGCGGCGGCGGCGGAGAAACCCCGTGCGCCCCAGCCGCCGACCGACAGCAGCACTTTCAGCTCGGGGTTCTGCTTGCGCAGCGTCGGTAGCCGTTGCAGATCGGCCATCACCTTCGGCGACAGGTAGATCTGGTGGCGACGAGCGGGGTCTTTCAACACCGCATTGGTTTCGTCTTTCTCGCCGTTGTAGATCAGTCCGAACGAATAGTTGAGGTGGGTGATTTGCGTGACGTCCAGCTTGTCGATGTCGCCACCGGGGCCGGCGGTGACGTCGCCGCCGCCGTTGAAGTAGCCGACGGAGAGATAAGCCGCCTGGGCCGTGCCTGCGCCGGCCATAGCCAACTGCACCGCTGCCAGCAAAGGCAGCAGTTTTCGGGTTATTTTCATGTCTGTCTCCTTGGGTCGGCAAGGCCGACCGTACCGCCAGGGGCGGTCACAATAAAGCCGGGCTCAGTGGGCCCCGGATGCGTATAACCGATTGACGCCAAAAGCGTCGCAGCCATAACAGCAAAAGCGCCTGCTGCTCACAAGCGGCTGGCGGAGAAGAAGGGCGATATTGTGAGCGGCGTCGAAGTTTCGCCGCCGCTCGGAGAAGGCGCCGCTGGCGCCCGGGAGGGGTTAGTGGGCGAGAAACTGTGACAGGGTAACCAGTTGCGCACCGGCGCACGCCATGTCCTGCAGCGCCCGCTCGCTGTCGTCCGGCTGCAGATTCACGCCGCGGCAGCCGTCGACGATCACCAGCGTTGGATAGCCGGCAGCCAGCGCATCCAGCACGCTGAACTTCACGCAGTAGTCGGTCGCCAGGCCCATGATTGCCAGCCGCCGGACGCCCTGCGATTGCAGCCAGCCGTGCAGTTCGGTCTGCGCTCGGTGGCCGTTATCGAAGAACGCGCTGTAGCTGTCGATATCCGTATCCTGCCCTTTGCGAAAAACGGCATTGATATGTTGCCGCTGTAACTGGGGGTGAAAATCGGCGCCGTGGCTCCCTTGCACGCAGTGCACCGGCCACCACACCTGCGGCAGGCCTTCCAGCTCGCCGAGGGTGCCGACCTGCGCATGGGAGTTCACCGCAAAACTGCGGTGATTGGCGGGATGCCAGTCCTGGCTGGCCACCACCGGCTCGCCACGCGCGAGACAGGCGGCGATCGCCTGATTGGCCACCGGGATGACGGCGTCGCCCGCAGTGACCGCCAGCGCGCCGCCGGGGCAGAAATCGTTTTGCAGATCGATCAACAACAGGGCCGTTTTCATCGCCGCTCCAGAGTTCAGTAGGTTAACCGTTGATGCTCAGTTCGCCGCGCAGGTCTTGCTGCATCAGGGCGCGGATTTGTTCCGGCGTCAGCGGCTGGCTCAGCAGGTAGTGCAGCTTGGTCAGGGCGGCTTCCACCGTCATGTCGAAACCGCTGATCACCCCGGCGTGCGCCAGCGCGTTGCCGGTGGCGTAGCCTTCCATATTGACGCGCCCGGAGATGCACTGCGTCAGGTTCACCACCACGATGCCGCGTTCTGAAGCCGCGCGCAACTCGTCGATCAGCTCGGCCTTCTGCGGCGCGTTGCCGACGCCGTAGGAACGCAGGATCAGCGCTTTGACCGGCTGCAGCAGGAAGTTGCGCACCACCGCGCCGGAAATGCCCGGATAGATAGTGACCACGCCGATCGGCTGCGGCGTAATGTCGTGCACCCGCAGCGCGCCGTTGCATGGCGGGCTGTCGATGCCTTGCTGGCGGCGAATGTGAATACCGGCTTCCAGCAGCGGCGGCAGATTCGGGGAGGCGAAGGCGTCGAAGCCGTCGGCGTGCGCTTTGGTGGTGCGGTTGCCGCGGAACAGCTTGTTGTTGAAGAACAGGCTGACTTCATTCACCGGATGGTTGGCCGCCAGATACAGCGCGTTGAGCAGGTTGGTCTGGCCATCGGAACGCAGCTCCGCCAGCGGAATCTGCGAGCCGGTGACGATCACCGGTTTAGCCAGGTTTTCCAGCATGAAGGAGAGTGCCGACGCGGTGAACGCCATGGTGTCGGTGCCGTGCAGGATCACGAAGCCGTCGTAGCGATCGTAGTTCTGCTTGATGTCGTCGGCGATGTGCTGCCAGTCTTCCGGCGTCATATCCGAAGAGTCAATCAATGGCGCATATTCATGAATGGTGAAATCCGGCATTTCCGGGCGATGGAATTCGGGCATCAGCGCCAGCTGGCGCTGCAGGTGGCCGGAAACCGGGATATAGCCGTGATCGGAACGCTGCATGCCGATGGTGCCGCCGGTGTAGGCGACGTAAATGGATTTCTTTTGCATGGTCATGATTTTAACAAAGATAAGATGGGCTGAATTATAGGGGCATGGCGGCAGAAAAAAAGCCCGGCGATGGCCGGGCTGCAGAATAATTTGTTAGCGGACTTCTCCGCAGGTGAGACAGATCGCATAACGGTTTTGCGGATCGTTCAGGTTATTGAACAAGCCCGGCTGTTCTTTCACCGCGTTGGCGACCGAGGCCAGCGGAGCGGGCAGCATGGCTTGAATCGCCGCCGGCAGCATGGCGTGAACGGAAACGCCGAACTGGCTGAGCACCATATCGCTCAGGCTTGGGGTATCGACGAACCAGTTGAGCTGCCACTGCTGCAGCTTCGCCAACTCGGCGGCTTTTTTCACCGCGTCGTCGAAATCGCCCAATTGATCGACCAGGCCGTTGGCCTTGGCGTCGCTGCCGAGCCAGACGTGGCCCTGGGCGATTTGGTCAACCTGCTGCGGGGTCATCTTGCGCGATTTGGCGACCAAATCGAGGAAGTTCTTATACCCGTTTTCGATGTTCAGCTGCATCATCTGCGAGAACTCCTGCGGCAGCGCCTTGGTGACCGCAATGTCGGCCAGCGGCGAGGTCGCCACGCCATCGGTGTGCACGCCCAGCGTATCCAGGGTTTTCTCGTAGGTGTTGATGATGCCGAAAATGCCGATGGAACCGGTCAGGGTGCTCGGGCTGGCGATGATGTAGTCGGCCGGCGTCGAAACCCAGTAGCCGCCCGACGCGGCCATGCCGCCCATCGAAACCACCACCGGTTTGCCGGCGGCGCGCACGGCGGCCAGTTCGGAGCGGATCACTTCGGATGCGCTGACGCTGCCGCCCGGGCTGTTGACGCGGAACACCACGGCCTTGATGGCCGGATCCAGACGGGCCTGACGCAGTTCGGCGGCGGTGGTATCACCCCCGACGTTACCCGGCGTCTGCGGGCCGTCCATGATGGCGCCGTTGGCGAAGACCACGGCGATCTTGCCGCCCTGATTGGCGTCCGGCTTCGGCTGGTAGTCGTAGATGCTGATGGCGTTGAAATCGTTCGCTTGTTTATCCCAGCCGAAGGTCTTGACCAGCTGATTTTCGATCGCGGTGCGCGAGGCCAGCTCGTCCACCAGCTTATTGTCCAGCGCATAGCGAGCGGTGTCGCCACCGGCCGCCTGCAGGCCGCTCAGCACGCCGGCGGCACCCGGGAACAGCTGCTGTGGCGTCAGCTGGCGGTTGGCCGCGACGGTTTCCAGATAGTTCTGCCACAGGCCGCCAATCCAGCGGCTGTCCGCTTCGCGCGCCGCCGGAGACATATCGTCGCGGATCAGCGGTTCGACCGCCGATTTATAGGTGCCGACGCGGAAGATATTGGTGGTGACCTTGAGCATGTCCAGCAACGACTTGTAATACAGGTTGTTGGTGGCGAAACCGTGCAGATCGACCGCGCCCTGCGGCGACAGATAGACCTTGTTGGCGTAGCTGGCCAGGAAGTATTGCGTCTGGTTGTAGCTGTCGCCGATGGCGAAGATCGGCTTGCCGCTGTCGCGGAACTCGCGCAGCGCCTTGCCGATATAGCGCAGCGACGGCTGATCGGCGCCGACGAAGTCATTCAGCTGCAACACCATGCCGGTAATGTTTTTATCGTCTTTGGCCTTGCGGATGCTATCGACCACGTCGAACAGCGAGTTTTCCTGCAGACGGCTGCTGGAGGCGCCCAACAGCTCGCGGCCCCATTGCCGCACCCGGTTGTTTACCGAGGGCTGATCGACCACCACGCCGCTTAAATCGACCAGCAGCGCGCCGCGCGCCGGGGCCGTCGTGGTGGAGGAACTTTGGAAGGACAGATAGATGCCAACCCCAACCAGGATCAGCAAGACCAGGAACAGGTTAAGGATCAGTTCCCTGATAAAATTCAGCAGACGCCATGTCCACCGGAAAATGCCGGCAATAATTTGCCACAATGTGCGCATGTGCTCTCCAACAAGAGTCGAGAATGTTCCGCTATCCTAATGAGCGGCCGGGGAAATGTCAGCTTTAAATCGTGGCACACAGACGCTATCGCCGAGGCTGTAACTCGTCGTTTAGCTATGTTAACGTGGCCGGAATGAAAATTGTTATCAGGAGTTTACGATGGATGCTCTGGATCTTTTATTGAATCGCCGCTCGGCTTCGCGCCTGGCGGAACCGGCGCCGGCGGGGGAAGTGCGCCAAAATATCATCAACGCGGGCCTGCGTGCGCCCGATCACGGCGCGCTGCAGCCGTGGCGTTTCGTGATGATCGAAAATCAGGGTCTGGAGCGCTTCAGCCAGCTGCTGCAGGCGGCGGCGAAACAGGATCAACTGGACGAAGCGGCGATCGAAAAGGCCACCAAGGCGCCGTTCCGCGCGCCGCTGATCATCACCGTCATTGCGCACTGCACTGAAGAGACCAAGGTGCCGCGCTGGGAGCAGGTGGTTTCCGCCGGTTGCGCGGTGCAGGCGATGCAGATGGCGGCGCTGGCGCAGGGCTTTAACGGCATCTGGCGCACCGGCGCCTGGACCGAGCATGCGCTGGTGCGCGAAGCCTTCGGCTGCCGCGAGCAGGACGAGATCGTCGGTTTCCTCTATCTGGGCACGCCGCAGCTGAAGGCCGCCACCAAGGTGACGCCGCCGGACAGCACGCCTTTCGTCAGCTATTTCTGAGTTTTCTCCCGCGGGGCGCGGCGAAAATGCGCCAAACCCCGCAAAATCGCATGGTTTCTGAGCAGGCCGTTCGCTTATCGGCGACCTGCTCTTATCAATCCCTTCGGCAAGCGCTACCCTATGTTATCTTGAGTGCCGTTACCGAAGGGAGTGGACTATGACATCGCCAGCGATCCGTTTAACCCAGTACAGCCATGGCGCTGGCTGCGGCTGCAAAATCTCACCGAAAGTTCTCGAAACCATCTTGCACAGCGAGCGAGAAAAGTTTGTCGATCCGCGCCTGCTGGTCGGCAATGAAACCCGCGACGACGCGGCGGTGTACGACATCGGCAACGGCGTCGGCATCATCAGCACCACCGACTTTTTCATGCCGATCGTCGACGATCCGTTCGATTTCGGCCGCATTGCGGCCGCCAACGCCATCAGCGACGTGTACGCCATGGGCGGCAAACCGATCATGGCGATCGCCATTCTTGGCTGGCCGATCGCCAAACTGCCGCCGGAGGTGGCGCAGCAGGTGATCGACGGCGGGCGTTTCGCCTGCCAGCAGGCGGGGATCGCGCTGGCCGGCGGCCATTCCATCGATGCGCCGGAACCTATTTTCGGCCTGGCGGTCACCGGCGTGGTCAATACCGAACGGGTGAAGAAAAACAGCGCGGCACAGGCCGGGGCGAAACTCTATCTGACCAAGCCGCTGGGCATCGGCGTGCTCACGACCGCCGAGAAACAAAGCAAACTGCGCACTGAGCATCAGGGCCTGGCGACCGAAGTGATGTGCCGCCTGAACAAGCCGGGCGCCGACTTTGCCGAGGTGGCGGGCGTCACGGCGATGACCGATATCACCGGTTTTGGCCTGCTGGGCCACCTGAGCGAGGTGTGCCAGGGCTCCGGTCTGCAGGCGACGGTCTGGTTCGATCGGGTGCCGAAGCTGCCGGACGTCGAAGCGTATATCGCCGAAGGTTGTGTGCCGGGTGGCACCGGGCGCAACTTCGACAGCTATGGCCATCTGGTGGGCGAGATGAGCGATTTGCAGCGCCAGCTGCTGTGCGATCCGCAAACCTCCGGCGGCTTGCTGTTGGCGGTATTGCCAGAGGCGGAAGCGCAGGTGCTGGCGATTGCCGGGCAGCACGGTATCACCCTCAACGCCATCGGTGAGCTGCATGTGGCATCGGCCGGTAAGCCGCTGATCGAGGTCGTGTAGTGTCCGACATGCAAGGAAGGCCGGACAGCGACGATTACCCACGCATTTTCCTGCAGGACGTGCCGCTGATTGACGTGCGCGCACCGATCGAATTTCAGCAGGGCGCCTTCGCACAGGCGGTGAATTTACCGCTGATGATCGACAGCGAACGCCAGGCGGTCGGCACCTGCTATAAGCAGCATGGGCAGCAGGCGGCGATCGCGCTCGGCCACAGCCTGGTGAACGGCAAACTGCGCGAACAGCGCACCGCCGCCTGGCTGGCGGCCTGCGCAGCGCGGCCCGAAGGCTATATTTACTGCTTCCGCGGCGGGCTGCGCTCGCAGCTGGTGCAGCAATGGCTGCTCGAGGCCGGCGTGGATTATCCGCGTATCACTGGCGGTTATAAAGCGCTGCGCAATTATCTGCTCGGTGTACTGACGCAAAGCGCGCAATTGCCGATGGTCCTGGTGGGCGGCAATACCGGCAGCGGCAAGACGCTGCTGGTCAACGAACTGGCCGACGGCGTCGATCTGGAAGGCGCGGCGCGCCATCGCGGTTCATCTTTTGGCCGAACGCTGGCGGGGCAGAGCTCGCAGATAGATTTTGAGAATCGTCTGGCTGTGTTATTGCTGAAAAAACAGCATGGTGGCAGCCGCCGTTGGGTGCTGGAAGACGAAGGGCGGATCATCGGCAGCAACAATCTGCCGTTGCCGTTGTTCAACGGCATGCAGCAGGCGCCGGTGGCGGTGATCGACGATCCGTTCGATATTCGTCTGGCGCGCTTGCAGGCCGAATATATCGACGGTATGCGCGAACAGTTCGAACAGGCCTATGGCATGGAAGAGGGCTGGCGGCAGTACGACGACTATTTGCATCATGGCCTGTTCGCCATTCGCCGCCGTTTGGGCCTGGAGCGCTTCCAGCAGTTGACGCAGCGGCTGGAGGCGGCGCTGCGGGCGCAGCGCCTCAGCGGCCAGGGCGACGCGCACCGCGAGTGGTTGGCGCCTCTGTTGCAGCAGTACTACGATCCGATGTATTGCTATCAGTTGGAAAAGAAAGCCCAGCGGATCGTCTTCCGCGGGAACTATGCAGAAGTAAGAGAATTCTTGATGACGTTCAGCCAGAAAAACGGTGATTAATGCGACTGTTCATAGCCGAGAAACCGAGTTTGGCGCGCGCCATTGCCGACGTCTTGCCCAAGCCGCATCGCCGCGGCGACGGCTATATCGCCTGTGGCAACAACGACGTGGTGACCTGGTGTGTCGGCCATCTGTTGGAGCAGGCCCAGCCTGACGCCTATGACAGTCGCTATGCGCGCTGGTCGTTGGCGGATCTGCCAATCATCCCCGAAAAATGGCGCTTGCAGCCACGCCCTTCGGTCAGCAAACAGCTCAACGCCATTAAAAAGCTGCTGCACGAAGCCGATGAAGTGGTTCACGCCGGTGACCCGGATCGCGAGGGGCAACTGCTGGTGGATGAGGTGCTGGACTACCTGGATTTGACGGCGGAGAAGCGCCAGAACGTGCGCCGCTGTCTGATCAACGATCTCAATCCGCAGGCGGTGGAGCGTGCTGTCGAGCGTCTGCGCGACAACCGTGATTTCATTCCGTTGTGCGTGTCTGCGCTGGCGCGTTCGCGCGCCGACTGGCTGTACGGCATCAATATGACCCGCGCCTACACGCTGCTGGGCCGCAACGCCGGTTACGACGGCGTGCTGTCGGTGGGCAGGGTGCAGACCCCGGTGCTCGGATTGGTGGTGCGCCGCGATGAAGAGATCGAAAACTTCGTGCCAAAAGACTTCTTTGAGGTCAAGGCGCACATCGTCACGCCGAAAGAAGAGCGCTTCGTGGCGCTGTGGCAACCCAGCGAGTCCTGCGAACCTTATCAGGATGAAGAGGGGCGTTTGCTGCACCGGCCGTTGGCGGAGCACGTGGTCAAGCGCATCGAGGGGCAGCCGGCCCTGGTCACGTCCTATAATGATAAACGGGAATCAGATACCGCGCCGCTGCCGTTCTCGCTCTCTACGCTGCAAATCGAGGCGGCCCGGCGCTATAACCTCAGCGCGCAACAGGTGCTGGACGTTTGCCAGCGGCTGTACGAAACCCACAAATTGATCACCTATCCGCGTTCCGACTGCCGCTATCTGCCGGAAGAACATTTCGCCGGCCGCCACGCGGTGCTGAACGCCATCAGCGTGCACCAGCCTGAGCTGTATCCGCAGCCGGTGATCGACAGCGATCGCCGCAACCGCTGCTGGGACGATAAAAAGGTCGATGCGCACCACGCCATTATTCCCACCGCCCGCGCCGGCAAGGTGAATCTGACGCAGGATGAACGGAATGTGTATGGGCTGGTGGCGCGCCAGTACTTGATGCAGTTCTGTCCGGATGCGGTGTTCCGCAAATGCGTGATCGAGCTGGATATCGCCGGCGGCAAATTCATCGCCAAGGCGCGTTTCCTGGCGGAGGCCGGTTGGCGTACGCTGCTGGGCAGCAAGGAGCGCGACGAGGAAAACGAAGGCGCGCCGCTGCCGGTGGTGGCCAAGGACGATGAGCTGCTGTGCGAGCGCGGTGAAGTGGTGGAGCGCCAGACGCAGCCGCCGCGGCCGTTTACCGACGCCAGCCTGTTGTCGGCCATGACCGGCATCGCGCGGTTCGTACAAGATAAAGCGTTAAAGAAAATCCTGCGGGCGACCGATGGTTTAGGTACGGAAGCGACGCGAGCGGGGATCATCGAATTGCTGTTCAAACGGGCGTTTCTGTACAAGAAGGGGCGCTATATTCACTCCAGCGAAACCGGGCGCGCGTTGATTCACTCGCTGCCGGATCTTGCTGCGCGTCCTGATATGACGGCCAACTGGGAAGCCACGCTGACGCAAATCAGCGAGAAATCCTGCCGCTATCAGGACTTTATGCAGCCGTTGGTCGGCACGCTGCAAGAGCTGATTTATCAGGCCAAGCAGAGCCGGGCGAGCATGGCGTTTCGTGGGTTGCCGCCGCCGCCTTCCAGCGGGGGCAAAAAACGCAGGAAAAGCGCCGGCAAGGCGCAGGAGAAGAGTGAATGAAGCATGGACTCAGTGGGGTTTTAGCCGCCGCTGTCTTGGTGTTTTCCGGCCTGGCCGCCGCCAATCGCGGCGATGTGGACGTGGTGTTGCCGGTTTCGCCGGAGATTTGGGGCACGGCCAAAAGCGGCGTCAATCCGCCGCCGGCGCAGCCCTGCAATCGCTGTTGCGTCTACCAGAACCAGAATTATTCCGAAGGGGCGGTGCTCAAAGTCGAAGGGGAAGTGCTGCAGTGCGTGCGTGAGCCTAACACCATCGGCACCAACCCCTTGATTTGGGTGCGATTGAAGAAGTGACGATGTAACCTATCGCCGCGCTCAGCGCGCATCGCCTTGCGCGGCGATATAGTCCGCCAGCAGTGGAACGTCGGCGGGCGCCAGGGCGTATTCCTGCGCCTGTTGCGGCGTGACCCAGACCAGCGCCGAGTGGCAATGCAGCTGCAATTCACCGGAGAACTCCGCGACTCGCCAGGCATGCAGCCGGATGAGGCGTTCGCCTTGCTGCCACTGATTGCTGCCCACATGGTCGCCGATACGGGCGCAAATCCCCAACTCTTCATCCAGCTCGCGCGCCAGCGCCTCTGGCTGGCTTTCGCCGGCTTCAACCTTGCCGCCGGGAAACTCCCACAGACCGGCCTGATCGCTGCCTGCGCCGCGCTGGGCCAGCAAAATGCGGCCGTTCTGTTCCAGAATGGCGGCTACCACGTCGATAATTTTCATTGGCTTCACAGAGTAAAACCCCGGCGAGCGCCGGGGTGATGAGTTTACAGCGTAAATTCCGCCCACACCGGCGCATGGTCGGAAGGTTTCTCCATCCCACGGGTTTGGTAATCGATGCCGGTGGCGATGCAGCGCGAAGCCAGCGGGGTGCTGGCCAGCAGCAGATCGATACGCAGGCCGCGGTTGTCGTCGAACCCTTTGGAGCGGTAGTCGAACCACGAGAATTCGTCGCTGCGCCCCGGGTTGGCGTGGCGGTAGGTGTCCACCAGCCCCCAGTTCAGCAGGCGCTCCATCCATTCGCGCTCTTCCGGCAGGAAGGAACACTTGCCGGTGCGCAGCCAGCGTTTGCGGCTGTCTTCGCCGATGCCAATGTCATAATCGCTTGGGCTGATGTTCATGTCACCCATGATCAATACCGGGGATTCAGCCGACAGCTGCTGCTCCAGGTAGTTTTGCAGATCCTGATAAAAGCGTGTTTTAGCCGGGAATTTGATCGGGTGGTCGCGGCTTTCACCTTGCGGGAAGTAGCCGTTGATCACCGTCAGCGTGCCCTGCGGCGTAGCCAGATCGGCCATGATGATGCGACGCTGCGCATCTTCTTCATCGGTCGGGAAACCGCGGCGCACGGCCAGAGGCTCCGCTTTGGTCAGCAGCGCTACGCCGTAATGGCCTTTTTGCCCGTGATAGAACACGTGATAGCCGTGCTGGCTGACTTCTTCCAGCGGGAACATGTCGTCGTGAACTTTCGTTTCTTGCAGACCGATCACGTCGGGCTGGTGCTGTTCGATAATTGCCGCCAGCTGATGCGGACGCGCGCGCAGTCCATTGATATTAAAAGAGACAAACTTCATGAGCGGTGCCGTTTTCACGAGAAAAATGTGCTGTGATAGTAGCAGAGTTTGGCGGGAAATGTAACGCAGACAGCGGCGGGACCGCTGGCTGCGCAGCGGCTTTATTTCGCCCAGCGGTCGTAATTTTTGGGTTGATAGTCGTCAAACTGTTGCAGCAGCGTTTGCGCCGATTCACTGATGTGCAGGGTGCCGAGGTAGTCGTGGCGCATAAAGCCCTGATCGGCGACGTGCTCGAGGAACTGGCTCAGCGGGCGGTAGAACCCGTTGACGTTGAGCAGGCCGACCGGTTTGTTGTGATAGCCGATTTGCCCCCAGGTCCAGATTTCAAACAGCTCTTCCAGCGTGCCGATGCCGCCGGGCAGGGCGATAAAACTGTCCGCCAGCGCCGCCATACGGGCTTTGCGCGTGTGCATATCCGGCACCACTTCCAATTCAGTCAGGCCGCGATGCGCGGTTTCCGCTTCAACCAGGCGCTCGGGGATAATGCCGACAGCTTCACCGCCCGCCGCCAACACCGCGTCCGCCACGATCCCCATCAATCCTTTTTTGCCGCCGCCGTAGATTAAACGGCGCCCCTGTGCGGCCAGCAGCTGCCCCAGTTGACGAGCCTGCTCGGCATAAGCGGGATTGACGCCTTCGCTGGCGCCACAAAAAACGCAAATATTGTTTCGCATCCACCTGTTCCTTACTGCGCAAAAGAAGCCAGTGGTATAGCGAATTGTCGGCCGGAGTTCAAGTTACGGCTGGGAGGCGGAAATAAAACGCCGGATGAGAGCGCCGTTCGACGGTGTGAGTTTTCCCGAAGCGCGAGTGATAGATGCGATGTGCTTTGATGAGGTTTGGGGGATTTTATAAAAGATGGTGGTGGGGGAAGGATGATTCGTCGCTGCACGACTCACCCTGCGGGCCGCGCTGAAGCGCGTTGTCTCACTGCGTGAGACTCGAACCTTATCGAAGCTTCTCATCCTTCCCCAGTGCGGAGCATTATGGGTGCGATGTGCTTTAAGTTTATTTGGGATTTTCTATAAAGAGATGGTGGTGGGGGAAGGATAATTCGTCGCTGCGCGACTCACCCTGCGGGCCGCGCTGAAGCGCGTTGTCTCACTGCGTGAGACTCGAACCTTATCGAAGCTTCTCATCCTTCCCCGGTGCGGAGCATTATGGAGGCGATGTGCTTTAAGTTTATTTGGGGTTTTCTATAAAGAGATGGTGGTGGGGGAAGGATTCGAACCTTCGAAGTCTGTGACGGCAGATTTACAGTCTGCTCCCTTTGGCCGCTCGGGAACCCCACCATGGTATTCATGGATTTACAAATTGTCGTTCCAGTTTTATCCGGAAGAAACCTGGCCGGTTTCTTTACTGCGTCCTCGCTCCTGGCGGAGAGAAGATGGTGGTGGGGGAAGGATTCGAACCTTCGAAGTCAGTGACGGCAGATTTACAGTCTGCTCCCTTTGGCCGCTCGGGAACCCCACCATATACATGGCTATTTAACTGGCCTTGCTTGCGAGAGCGCTGTCTCGGTAAGCGGGGCGCATCATATCAAATGAAGCGGATGTGTAAAGCATTGAAATGCAGAAAATGAATCGTTTGCCGTTTTTTTATTCTTGGCGGTGCATCCCTGAACGAAATGCACCGATTTATTGAGCGATTAAAGAATAACGGTGCGGTTGCCGTAGACGAAGACGCGCTGCGCCAGCACCTGATACAGCGCGCGGCTAAGCACGTTTTTCTCCACGTCGCGGCCGGCGCGCATCATATCCTCGGCGGAATAGGTGTGATCGACGTGGATCACGTCCTGCATGATGATCGGGCCTTCGTCGAGATTGTCGTTAACGTAGTGGGCGGTGGCGCCGATGATTTTTACCCCGCGCTCATAGGCCTGGTGATAAGGGCGCGCGCCGATAAACGCCGGCAGGAACGAATGGTGAATGTTGATCACCTGATTCGGGTAATGTTGCACGAAGGCCGGGGTCAGCACGCGCATATATTTGGCCAGCACCACGTAATCCGGCTGATATTGATCGATCTTGGCCGTCATTTCGCGGTCATGCTGTTCACGCGTCAGGCCTTCGTGGCTCACCAGATGGAAAGGAATATCGAAACGCTCCACCAGCGATTGCAGCGTGTCGTGGTTGCCGATCACGGCGGCGATTTCAACGTCGAGGCCGCCATAGGCGCTTTTCATCAACAGATCGCCCAGGCAGTGGGCCTCTTTGGTGACCAGCACCACGATGCGCCGGCGCCCGGTGCTGTGCAGCTCACGCAGCGAACCTTCCGGCAGCGCGCTGTCCAGATCGGCCAGCAGCGTGTTGTCGTTGAAAATGCCTTCCAGCTCGGTGCGCATGAAGAAACGCCCGGTGCGGTGATCGACGAACTCATTATTCTGCACGATATTGAGTTCGTGCTTGTAACAGATGTTGGTGATCTTGGCGATCAGCCCTTTGGCGTCCGGGCAGATGGTGCGTAACACTTTCCGTTGTACATTTTGGTGTGGCATGGGTTTGAGGATCCTGTCTGATACTGAACGGCCTG
This sequence comes from Serratia sp. SM04, assembly GCF_040280225.1. Taxonomy (NCBI): domain Bacteria; kingdom Pseudomonadati; phylum Pseudomonadota; class Gammaproteobacteria; order Enterobacterales; family Yersiniaceae; genus Serratia; species Serratia sp. SM04. The sequence continues at coordinate 1,240,671 of NZ_JBEOQT010000021.1, forward strand.
TCTGCGCAGGCGTAAACGTGAAGCGCCGGCCGGCTAGCGCCCGCAGCACTTCTTGTATTTTTTCCCTGAGCCACAGGGACACATCGCATTTCTGCCGGGCTGGGGTTTGGTGCCGTCGATATAATACCAACGTTGATCGCGACGAAGGAAGCGCGAGCGCTCATGCATCGCCTGCGGTTCGCCGCTTTCGCCATCGATAAAGCGGGCGATGAATTCGACGAAGCCTTCTTCCGGCTCATGACCGGCTTTCTCTTCCACGATCGTCAGGCCTAACCATTCGGTATTTTTAAAGCTGTCGACGATTGCATTGCGCCACGCTTCGGCGCCGCAGTCGGGGTGCCAGGTGGCGATCAGATAGTCGACGTTATGACTCACGTAGGCGGTGAAGCGTGAACGCATCAGCTGACCGGGCGTGGGCGCCGGCTGATTACCGCTGATAAAAGGGGCGCAGCACGCGTTATACGCCTGTCCGCTGCCGCATGGGCATGATTCGGGCAAAATAACTCCTGAGAACACGAGGCAGAAAATGAATTTAGCGCATATGTTACCTAACAATATTCGTCAGTGACAATCTACCCTGAAAGCAGAGAACACCTTTCACCGCGAGGATGGCGCTATGCGGCAAATCAAGATCGGACTGGCGCTGGGGGCGGGCTCGGCCAAAGGCTGGGCGCACATCGGCGTGATTAATGCGATAAAGAAACTGGGGATTGAGGTTGATATCGTGGCCGGTTGCTCCGTCGGCGCGTTGGTGGGGGCGGCGTTCGCCAGCCATCGTCTGCCGGCGATGGAGCAGTGGGTGCGATCGTTCAGCTATTGGGACGTGATTCGCCTGATGGATTTTTCCTGGCACCGTGGCGGCCTGTTGCGCGGCGAGCGGGTGTTTAACGCCGTCGGACAGTTGTTGAAGATCAATGATATCGCCGAATGTGCGCTGAAGTTCGGCGCCGTGACGACCAATCTCAGCACCGGGCGTGAGCTGTGGCTGACTGAAGGCGATATTCATCAGGCGATACGCGCCTCCTGCAGCATGCCTGGCCTGTTGGCACCGGTGTGGGCCGACGGCTATTGGCTGGTGGATGGCGCGGTGGTCAATCCGGTGCCGGTGTCGCTTTGCCGCGCCATGGGCGCCGATATCGTCATCGCGGTCGATCTGCAGCATGACGCGCACCTGATGCAGCAGGATCTGTTCTCGATACGTATCGAGGAAGAAAGCCCGGACGATGCGCCTGCGGCCACCTGGCGCGGGCGTCTGCGGGAGCGCATCGGCAGAATGCGGCAGCGCAAACCGGCGACGGCGCCCACGGCGATGGAGGTCATGGGCACCTCGATTCAAATGCTGGAAAATCGCCTGAAGCGCAACCGGATGGCGAGCGATCCGCCGGATGTGCTGATTCAACCTTTTTGCCCGCAAATCTCGACGCTGGATTTCCACCGCGCCAACGAAGCGATCGAAGCGGGATTGCTGGCGGTGGAAAAACAACTGGATCGGTTGTTGCCGTTGATAAAAAATAGATAATTCTCGGTTCTCGGTTGGCATTGCGCGGTCAGTCTGTTTCAGACGAGCATAAGTGACCTTTTTGAGCCACTATTACACTATGGAAAGGGACGAGGCTCGGCTGATGGCATTACCACTTACTCACAAGCGCATCTTGATCGTTGAGGACGAACAGGTTTTTCGTTCGGTGCTGGTCGGTTATTTGGCCTCGCTGGGCGCTGAAACCGGCGAGGCGACCAACGGTTTACAGGCGTTGAGTGCCGTCGATGACTTCAAGCCGGATCTGATTCTGTGCGATCTCGCGATGCCGGAAATGGGCGGTATCGAATTCGTTGAACACCTGCGTTTGCAGGGGGTACAGATCCCGGTGCTGGTGATCTCGGCCACCGACAAGATGGCTGACATCGCCAAGGTGCTGCGGTTGGGCGTGCAGGATGTGCTGCTCAAGCCGCTGACCGATCTCAACCGCCTGCGTGAAGCGGTGCTGGCGTGCTTATACCCCAATATGTTCACCTCCCAGGCGATTGAAGAGGTTGAACTGTTTCAGGATTGGGACGCGCTGAGCAAAAATCCTTCCGAAGCCGTCAAACTGCTTAAACAATTGCAGCCGCCGGTACAGCAGACCATTGCGCATTGCCGGATCAACTATCGGCAGTTAACCACCGGCGAAAATCCCGGCCTGGTGCTGGATATCGCCGCCTTGTCAGAAAAGGATCTGGCATTCTATTGTCTGGACGTCACGCGCGCCGGCGATAATGGCGTATTGGCGGCTTTGCTGTTGCGCGCGTTATTTAATGGGCTGCTGCAAGATCATCTGGCTAATCAACAGCATCGTCTGCCGCAAATGTCGGCATTGTTAAAGCAGGTTAATCAATTATTGCGGCAGGGGAAATTAGACGGTCAATTCCCTCTGTTGTTGGGATATTATCACGCCGAAAATAAAAACCTGATCCTGGTTTCCGCCGGGCTGCATGCCAACGTCAATACCGGTGACAATCAAATCCAGCTGAACAACGGCGTGCCGCTGGGGACGCTGGGAGCTACCTACATGAATCAGATCAGTCAGCGCTGTGCCGCCTGGCAGTGTCAGGTATGGGGCAGCGGTGGCCGATTGCGGCTGATGCTCAGCGCTGAATAACAGGCAGCGATCGGCGAGATCTTAAGCTATTCACTTATCGGTAATTAAACCGTTTATTTATTCTCCCGATTATCCGAACGGGTAATAGTCCTAAATGTTTTCTATTTGTGTTCCGGCTAATGCTCGGCGCGTATAAGCTGGTATACTCCGAAGGTTTTTTTATATCGAGCCAAGCTCATAAAATGAGCGCTTTAGCTTTAAGAGAGGAAATAATGCCTGCTGTAAATCGCAAAGTCAGAAAAGCCGTGATCCCGGTTGCAGGCTTGGGTACGCGGATGTTGCCAGCCACCAAAGCCATTCCGAAAGAAATGCTGCCGCTGGTTGATAAACCGCTGATCCAATACGTCGTCAATGAGTGCATTGCGGCGGGGATTAACGAGATTGTGCTGGTCACCCACTCCTCCAAGAACTCGATCGAAAACCATTTTGATACCAGTTTCGAACTCGAAGCGATGCTGGAAAAACGCGTCAAGCGCCAATTGCTGGATGAAGTGCAGTCGATCTGCCCGAAAGGCGTTACCGTGATGCAGGTTCGTCAGGGCAATGCCAAAGGCCTGGGGCACGCAATTATGTGTGCCTACCCGATGGTGGGCGATGAGCCGGTCGCGGTGGTGCTTCCTGACGTGATCCTCGACGAATACAGCGCCGATCCGAAAAAAGACAACCTGCACGAAATGCTGCAGCGCTTCGAAACCACCGGCGTTAGCCAAATCATGGTTGAACCCGTGCCGCATAAGGATGTCGGAAACTACGGCGTAGCCGACTGCAAGGGCGTCGATCTGCAACCGGGCGAAAGCGCGCCGATGGTCAGCGTGGTCGAGAAGCCGTCGCCGGATAAAGCGCCTTCCAACCTGGCGATTGTCGGGCGTTACGTGTTGTCCGCCGATATTTGGCCGCTGTTGGCGAAAACGCCTCCAGGCGCCGGCGATGAAATTCAGCTGACTGACAGCATCGAAATGCTGATGCAGCAGGAAACGGTGGAAGCGTATCACCTGAAAGGCGTGAGCCATGACTGCGGTAACAAACTGGGTTACATGCAGGCTTTTGTAGAGTACGGCATGCGTCATGCCAGCCTGGGCAAAGAATTTTCTCAGTGGCTGCAACAGGTTGTTGCCGCTGACAAGAAGTAATTTGATCTTTCGTCTTAATTTGAAAAACTAGGATTTTCACATGAAAGTAACAGTTTTTGGTATTGGTTATGTGGGGCTGGTACAGGCCGCGGTGCTGGCTGAAGTTGGCCATGACGTTATGTGCATCGATGTTGATGAGCGAAAAGTCGAAAACCTGAAAAAAGGGAATATCCCGATTTTTGAGCCGGGCCTGGCGCCGCTGGTGCAGCAAAACTATGAGGCCGGGCGCCTGCATTTCACCACCGATGCCAAAGCGGGCGTGGCGCACGGGAATATCCAGTTTATCGCCGTCGGCACGCCGCCGGATGAGGACGGCTCAGCCGATCTGAAATATGTCACCGCGGTGGCGCGCACCATCGCCGAGCACATGACCGATCGCAAAGTGGTGATCGACAAATCCACCGTGCCGGTCGGCACGGCGGACAAGGTGCGTCAGGTGATGGCGGAAACGCTGGCTAAGCGCGGCAGCAACGTGCCGTTCGACGTGGTGTCCAACCCTGAATTCCTGAAGGAAGGCGCTGCGGTGGCTGACTGCATGCGCCCTGAACGCATCGTGATCGGTACCGATAATAAAGAGGTGATCGAGCCTATTCGCGAGCTGTACGAGCCGTTTAACCGCAATCACGATCGTATGATCATGATGGATATCCGCAGCGCGGAGTTGACCAAATACGCCGCCAACTGCATGCTGGCGACCAAAATCAGCTTTATGAACGAAATGTCCAACCTGGCGGAAATGCTGGGCGCGGACATCGAGAAAGTGCGCCAGGGCATCGGTTCCGATTCACGCATCGGCTATCACTTCATTTACCCTGGCTGTGGCTACGGTGGTTCTTGCTTCCCGAAAGATGTACAGGCCTTGATCCGCACGGCGGAGCAGATCGGTTACCAACCGAAGCTGTTGCAGGCGGTAGAGCAGGTCAACTACCAACAGAAAGACAAGCTGAGCAGCTTTATCAAAGACTATTTCGGCAGCGATTTGAAGGGCAAAACCTTCGCACTGTGGGGCCTGGCGTTCAAGCCGAATACCGATGACATGCGTGAAGCCTCCAGCCGCGTTCTGATGGAGCAACTGTGGGCTGCCGGCGCCACCGTTCAAGCCTACGATCCGGAAGCGATGAACGAAGTTCAGCGCATCTATGGCCAGCGTGACGATCTGAAACTGATGGGCACCAAAGAGGCTGCGTTGCACGGCGCCGATGCGCTGGTGATTTGCACCGAATGGCAGAATTTCCGCGCGCCGGACTTCGACGTGATCAAGGGTGCGTTGAAACAGCCGGTGATCTTCGATGGACGTAACCTGTACGATCCGGAGCGTTTGGCGAATCGTGGCTTTACCTACTATGCGATTGGCCGCGGCGCATCGATTAAACCGGTTATTTAAGGAGTGACCATGAAATTCCTGGTTACAGGCGCCGCAGGGTTTATTGGTTATCACGTTGCAGAGCGTTTGTTGACCGCCGGGCATCAGGTTGTCGGCATCGATAACCTGAATGACTATTATGACGTGGGCCTGAAAACGGCCCGTCTGGACAGACTGGCGGATAAGCCGGGATTCTGCTTTATCAAGCTGGATTTGGCCGATCGCGAAGGCATGGCGGCATTGTTCGCCGAGCATCAGTTTCAGCGCGTCATTCATTTGGGCGCGCAAGCCGGCGTGCGTTATTCGCTGGTCAACCCGTTGGCTTATGCGGACGCCAACCTGATCGGCCATTTGAACGTGCTGGAAGGCTGCCGGCATAATAAGGTCGAGCATTTACTTTACGCGTCCTCCAGCTCTGTTTATGGCCTCAATCGCAAGCTGCCGTTTGCTACCGAAGATTCTGTCGACCACCCTGTGTCACTGTATGCGGCAACCAAAAAAGCCAATGAGCTGATGTCACACAGCTACTCTCATTTATACGGTCTTCCGACGACGGGGCTGCGCTTCTTTACCGTATATGGTCCCTGGGGGCGTCCGGATATGGCGCTGTTCAAGTTTACCAAGGCCATATTGGCGGGGGAGAGCATCGATGTATATAACCACGGTGAAATGCACCGTGACTTTACTTACATTGATGATATCACCGAGGCTATTGTGCGGCTGCAGGCGGTTATTCCGCAGGCAGATCCGTCATGGACCGTTGAACAGGGATCGCCGGCGACCAGTTCCGCGCCGTATCATGTTTATAATATCGGCAATAACTCCCCCGTTAAACTGATGGAATATATCACGGCATTGGAGCAGGCTTTGGGGGTAACGGCCCGCAAGAATATGCTGCCGATGCAACCTGGCGACGTGATGGATACCAGCGCGGATACCGCAGAGCTTTATCGTGACATTGGTTTTAAGCCGGAAACCAGCGTTGAAGAGGGTGTGAAGCGCTTTGTTGATTGGTATAAGGCATTCTACCAGGTTCAATAATTGAACGAGGGTAAATGCGATAAAGGGGCCTTAGGGCCCTTTTTTTTCACTGGGATTTCGTGCAAGGAGGAAAATGCGAATTAGGATATTTACTAAAAGAAAAGGGATGAGGCGGGATCACGGCTATAAGCTTTAAAATGAAAAGGCCCCCCGCAGGGAGCCTTTCAGATACGGACTGAATCGCTATTACAGCAGGAAATCATCCAGAGATTTACCTTGCTCTTCGATAGCTTTCTTAATCACCGCAGGGGTACGGCCTTGGCCGGTCCAGGTTTTCAGTTCGCCGTTTTCGTCTTTATATTGGTATTTAGCAGGACGTGCTGCACGTTTTGCTTTGCCGGCAGCCTTGTTGGCAGCCATGGTTTGCAGCAGTTCATTCGGATCGATACCGTCAGCAATCAGCATTTCGCGGTATTGCTGCAGTTTACGGGTGCGTTCTTCGATTTCTGCTTGAGCCTGGCTGTCTTCTTCGCGACGTTCGTTCACAACAACTTCCAGTTTCTCGAGCATTTCTTCCAGCGTTTCCAGTGTGCATTCTCTTGCCTGGGCGCGCAGAGTGCGGATGTTGTTCAAAATCTTTAATGCTTCGCTCATTGTCCTAGTCTCAAATTATATTGGTGGGGGGCGTCTCGATAATAATAGAGTGCTATTTTCCTTTCTGCAATAGCCAAATTGACTTGAATACTCAAATTTACCTTTTAAAAAACCGTTAATCGGATCTGTCCGACTAATATAGGAAGGGCTGTTAACTATTACCCTCACCGCACTTAAGTCAAAATTTCAGCAGGCATGCTTTAAAATGCGCGTGGCGCAAGGCTTTCATCGATAAGTTATCGCTGTAATTTATATCAATATTACAATGGGTTCTGTGGGCTTAATCACGTCATGGCGAGGCAGACATTGTAAACAATAGGGGTATCTGGGTAAAGATTGCGTCAGGAAACGTCGGGGGAGAACGAAGGTGATTAAATGCCCTGTATTGGCCTCACGTATAATAGGCAAGCACTCCGCCGCGGTCGCGGCGCCTGCCGAGGTGAAAGGGGGGATTATGCATTAATCGGCAAATGACCGGCTTAACCATTAGCAAGAATTAATAGTGATGACAGGCATACATTATCCTGTAAATAGCGGTAAAAAGAACGGGCCGACAGAAGGATATGTTTCGCTTGAAAGCGCATTATTACGGCGAACGCAATATTCGCTCGCTTTGGGCTGAGCCGGGGGGCGGGTTATGGTACACTCACCGTCCTAATCAACATTTGAATATTTCTTATACCATCGGAGTTGTGGGGCCATGGCTCAACTTTATTTTTATTACTCTGCGATGAATGCCGGCAAGTCCACCGCGCTGCTACAGTCTTCATATAACTATCAAGAACGTGGTATGCGCACGCTGGTGTTCACTGCGGAGATCGATCACCGCTTTGGGGTAGGCAAAGTCAGCTCGCGCATCGGTTTATCCTCGCAGGCCCAGCTCTATAACAACGACTCGATGCTGTACGCCATGATTCAGCAGGAGCATCAACAGCAGCCGGTGCATTGTGTGCTGCTGGATGAAAGCCAGTTCCTGACCAAGGCCCAGGTTGAGCAATTGTGCGATGTGGTGGACCAACTGGACATTCCCGTATTGTGCTACGGCCTGCGTACCGATTTTCTCGGTGAGCTGTTTATCGGCAGCCAATATTTGCTGGCCTGGGCTGATAAGCTGGTGGAATTGAAAACCATCTGCCACTGCGGGCGCAAAGCCAATATGGTGTTGCGGTTGGATGAAAACGGCCAGGCGATGCACGCCGGTGAGCAGGTGGTGATTGGCGGTAACGAGAGCTATGTCTCCGTCTGCCGCAAGCATTATAAAGAGGCGATTCACTCCCTGGAGTAGGGGAGAAAACGCCGCCAAAGCCCGCTGAAGCGTTTTGGTGACCTGAGTCGAAATGCAGCGCCTCGGGCGCAATAAAAAACCCGCCGTGTGGCGGGTTTTTTTATCGGTTCACGGAACCGTTATTTCTTGGGCTTCTTTACCGCGGTTTTGGCGGCAGCAGGAGCGGCAGCTTCCTCTTCTACCGCTTCGCTGAATTCGCGGCCGTAGAAGGTATCCAGCATGATTTGCTTCAGTTCGGCAATCAGCGGATAGCGCGGGTTGGCGCCGGTGCATTGGTCGTCGAACGCGTCTTCCGACAGCTTGTCGACTTTCGCCAGGAAGTCCGCCTCCTGCACACCCGCTTCGCGGATGGAGGTTGGGATGCCCAACTCGGTTTTCAGCTCGTCCAGCCAGGCCAGCAGTTTCTCAATCTTCTGCGCGGTGCGGTCGCCCGGAGCGCTCAGGCCGAGGTGGTCGGCGATTTCAGCGTAGCGGCGGCGCGCCTGAGGGCGGTCGTACTGGCTGAAGGCCGTCTGCTTGGTCGGGTTGTCGTTCGCATTGTAGCGAATAACGTTGGAAATCAGCATCGCGTTGGCCAGGCCGTGCGGAATGTGGAACTCCGAACCCAGCTTGTGCGCCATGGAGTGACAAACCCCAAGGAAGGCGTTGGCGAAAGCGATACCGGCGATGGTGGCGGCGTTGTGCACGCGTTCACGAGCAACCGGGTTTTTCGCGCCTTCTTTATAGCTGGCCGGCAGATACTCTTTCAACAGTTTCAGCGCCTGCAGCGCCTGGCCGTCGGAGTATTCGTTCGCCAGCACCGAGACGTAGGCTTCCAGCGCGTGGGTGACCGCATCCAGACCGCCGAAGGCACACAGGGATTTCGGCATGTTCATCACCAGGTTGGCGTCGACAATCGCCATGTCCGGGGTCAGCGCATAGTCGGCCAGCGGGTATTTCTGCCCGGTGGTGTCGTCGGTCACGACGGCGAATGGCGTGACTTCCGAACCGGTGCCTGAGGTGGTGGTGATAGCGATCATCTTCGCTTTCACGCCCATTTTCGGGAACTTGTAGATACGCTTGCGAATGTCCATGAAGCGCAGCGCCAGATCCTCGAAGTGGGTTTCAGGATGTTCGTACAGCACCCACATGATTTTCGCAGCGTCCATCGGCGAACCGCCGCCCAGCGCGATGATGACGTCCGGTTTGAAGGAGTTCATCTGCTCGGCACCTTTACGCACGATGCTCAGCGTCGGGTCGGCTTCCACTTCGAAGAACACTTCGGTTTCGATGCCGTGAGACTTCAGAACCTTGGTGATCTGGTCGGCATAGCCGTTGTTGAACAGGAAACGGTCGGTCACGATGAAGGCGCGTTTTGCCCCGTCGGTCGCCACTTCTTCCAGCGCGATAGGCAGCGAGCCACGGCGGAAGTAGATCGATTTCGGAAGTTTATGCCACAACATGTTTTCTGCTCGCTTCGCTACAGTTTTCTTGTTGATCAGGTGTTTAGGTCCGACGTTTTCAGAGATGGAGTTACCACCCCAGGAGCCGCAACCCAGCGTCAGCGAAGGCGCGAGTTTGAAGTTATACAGGTCGCCGATACCGCCCTGAGAAGCAGGGGTGTTGATCAGGATGCGAGCCGTTTTCATTTTATCGCCGAAGTAGGCGATGCGAGCCGTTTGGTTATCCTGGTCGGTGTACAGGCAGGAAGTGTGGCCGATACCGCCCATGGCGACCAGTTTTTCGGCTTTGGCGACGGCGTCTTCGAAGTCTTTGGCCCGGTACATCGCCAGCGTCGGCGACAGTTTTTCATGGGCGAAAGGTTCGGACTCGTCGACCAGCTTCACTTCGCCGATCAGCACTTTGGTGTTGGCCGGCACTTTGATGCCTGCCATCTCGGCGATTTTCGGTGCGGATTGCCCGACGATGGCCGCGTTCAGACCGCCGTTTTTCAGGATGATGTCCTGCACCGCTTTCAGTTCTTTACCCTGCAGCAGATAGCCGCCGTGGGAAGCGAAGCGTTCGCGTACCGCATCATAAATAGAGTCGACGACGATGACCGACTGTTCGGAAGCGCAGATAACGCCGCTGTCGAAGGTTTTGGACATCAGGATAGACGCGACCACGCGCTTGATGTCTGCGGTTTCGTCTACCACCACCGGCGTATTACCGGCGCCGACGCCGATGGCCGGTTTGCCGGAGCTGTAGGCGGCTTTCACCATGCCCGGGCCACCGGTGGCCAGGATCAGGTTGATGTCCGGGTGGTGCATCAGCTGGTTGGACAGCTCGACGGTCGGTTGGTCGATCCAACCGATGATGTCTTTCGGCGCGCCGGCGGCGATAGCGGCTTGCAGCACGATATCGGCGGCTTTGTTGGTGGCATTTTTCGCACGCGGGTGCGGCGAGAAGATGATGCCGTTACGGGTTTTCAGGCTGATCAGCGCTTTGAAGATCGCGGTAGAAGTTGGGTTGGTGGTAGGGACGATACCGCAAATCAGGCCGATAGGCTCGGCGATGGTGATGGTACCGAAGGTGTCATCTTCAGACAGGATGCCACAGGTTTTTTCATCTTTATAGGCATTGTAGATGTACTCGGAAGCGAAGTGGTTTTTGATCACTTTGTCTTCGACGATACCCATTCCGGATTCTTCCACGGCCATTTTGGCCAACGGGATACGGGCATCAGCAGCGGCGAGGGCGGCAGCGCGGAAAATTTTATCCACTTGCTCTTGAGTGAAGTTGGCATATTCGCGCTGGGCTTTTTTGACACGTGCGACAAGCTCGTTCAGTTCAGCGACATTCGTTACAGCCATAATGCTCTCCTGATAATGTTAAACTCTTTCAGTAAATAAGCCGTGCGAGCCACTAGTATAGTCATAATGGGAATAAACGGTGATTTGAATACCGGGGCTTTCCCGCGTTATTTCTTCGCATGCTGCTGATTTGCTTAAAGAGCTTCACCCTACGCCAACCGGAGGGGCAGGCAGTGAGGAGAAGGGAACCGGCTGGGCTGCCGCCGACTTTGTTCTACTCCCTGACTACGACTAAGAGCTTACCCACTGTTGGGTAGTCGATTTGTGATCTAAATCATGAAAAGTGCAAGCTGACACCTTTCAGCTTGCCGGTGTTGGGAATCATTCTTGATAACTGTGAGCGATGACTCTTTTTTCAACATAAAAAATCAAAAGGCCATACATCACTTTAACAAAGGGCATTTGTTTCGTTGCATAACTTGCTGACAGTCAAAAATGCTGCTTGGGCCGGATGGATTACCCGCGCCAATTCCATTACATTAGCGCGCATAGGCAGCACACCTTTTTTATAGCGATTAATGCGGAGCATCTGTGGGCCAATCTCTGTTGGATCTTTCCGGCTTTATCAAGTTCTTTGTCGGTCTGTTTGCGCTGGTCAACCCGGTGGGCATTTTGCCGGTGTTTATCAGCATGACCAGCTACCAGGCGGAAGCGGGGCGCAATAAAACCAACCTGACCGCCAACCTGTCGGTCGCCATCATTTTGTGGACGTCGCTGTTCCTGGGTGAAGGGATCCTGCGGATGTTCGGCATCTCTATCGATTCGTTCCGCATCGCCGGCGGTATTCTGGTGGTGACCATCGCCATGTCGATGATCAGCGGCAAGCTGGGGGAAGACAAGCAAAACAAACAGGAGAAATCGGAGAGCGCGATCCGCGAAAGCATCGGCGTGGTGCCGCTAGCGCTGCCGCTGATGGCGGGGCCGGGGGCGATCAGTTCCACCATCGTGTGGAGTTCCCGTTATCACAACTGGCAAAGCCTGCTCGGCTTTACGGTGGCGATCGCCTTGTTCGCCTTTTGTTGCTGGCTGTTGTTCCGCGCCGCGCCGCTGTTGGTGCGTTTGCTGGGGCAGACCGGCATCAACGTGATCACCCGTATCATGGGTCTGCTGCTGATGGCGCTCGGCATCGAGTTTATCGTTACCGGCATTAAGGCGATATTCCCCGGCCTGTTGTAATACCCTTTGTTTAGCCGCGTACCTTTCGCGTCGGCGCGGCTAAAATTAATTTTAAAGTTTAAATTATTTATTGGTTCGCATTATTATAGTGCACAGAGTGAATAAAAATTATGCCGTTGCACTCTTATGTTGCATAAATCTCATGTTGCTGCTCAAAAAAAACGCTGAGCGTTATTTCAAACACTTTTCCTCCCCCCTTTTCGCGCATTTTGCCCCCGTTCAACGGTAAAGCTGTTGTTAAATTAGTCACATCATTCTGTGGGGCTTGTCTCACTTTCATCCAGGTGTTATTAGTGATTAACCGCCCGTAGACAGGTGTTTGTTCTTTGAATGATTGGATTGTTAACTGAATGTTTCTTTTCGCGGCGGTGAGATCGTGCTGACGGTTTCAATTGAAATGAATTCGGTTTTTTTGCCTTTAAAATCATATCAATGACATTGATTTTTCTTGGCCTCTAACGCAGGGGACGGATCGGGCTTCGTGCGATAAAAGAGAATTGCTTAACATTTTCGTAAAATTTATTGGCTATGGAATTTGGCTTCTGCTAATTTCCGAGCAACTTTCCCGTGGTCAATTAACTGAAATGCGCCATAAAAACGGGAATGATTTTTGCTGGTATCCGTTTATTTAGAATTCTTATAAACACTTCACAAACTTCGATAAGCGATGCTTGTCGGTGAAAAGGAGCCTCGATTATGCAGCAAACCCTGAAGCGTACTTCTTTGACCTTGTTGATTAGCGGCGCGCTGGGCGCCGGCGCCGTAAATAGCGGTTGGGCGGCGCAGGTGCCGGCCGGCGTTCAGTTGGCGCAGCAGCAGAATATTGTGATCAACAACGGTAGCGAAGTGGCTTCATTGGATCCGCATAAGGTCGAGGGCGTACCGGAAAGCAATATCATTCTTAACCTGCTGGAAGGGCTGGTGAGCACCGACGCCAACGGGCATGTGGTGCCGGCGGCGGCGGCGAGCTGGGAAAACCAGAATTATCAGCAATGGACCTTCCACCTGCGCCCCGGCGCGGTGTGGAGCGACGGCAGCCCGGTGACCGCGCAAGATTTCGTCTACAGCTGGCAGCGTCTGGCCGATCCGAAAATCGCCTCGCCCTATGCCAGCTACCTGCAATACACCAAAGTCGAGAATATCGACGACATCCTGACCGGTAAGAAGAGCCCGCAGACCCTCGGCGTCAAGGCGCTGGACGATCAAACGCTGCAGGTGACGCTGAGCGAGCCGGTGCCGTATTTCATCAGCATGCTGAGCCACACGTCGCTCAAACCGGTCAAGCGGGCGGTGGTGGAGAAATTCGGCGATAAATGGACGCTGCCTGCCAACTACGTCGGCAACGGCGCTTACCGCCTGAAAGAGTGGGTGGTGAACGAGCGCATCGTGCTGGAGCGCAGCCCGAGCTACTGGAACAACAAGCAGACGGTGATCAATCAGGCGACCTTCCTGCCGATTACCTCGGAAGTCAGCGACGTTAACCGCTTCCGCAGCGGCGAGATCGATATCACCAACAGCGCCATTCCGCCATACCTGTACGTCAAGATGAAACGCGAAATGCCTGAACAGCTGCACGTTAACCCTTATCTGTGCACCTTCTATTACGAGCTCAATAACAAGCAGGCGCCGTTCACCGATGCGCGCGTGCGTACGGCGGTGAAGATGACGCTGGATCGCGACATCATCGCCAACAAGATCATGGGCCAGGGGCAGATCCCAGCCTACAGCTTCACGCCGACCTTCACGGAAGGCGCTAACTTCACGCCGCCCGCGTGGGCCGGCTGGAGCCAGGAACAGCGCAACGCCGAAGCCAGGAAACTGCTGGCGGAAGCGGGCTACAGCGACGCCAAGCCGCTGAAATTCTCGCTGCTGTACAACACCTCCGATCAAAACAAACAGCAGGCGATCGCCGCTGCGTCGATGTGGAAGAAGAACCTGGGCGCTGAGGTCACGCTGCGCAACCAGGAATGGAAAACGTCGCTGGAGAGCCGCCATCAGGGGCAATACGACGTGGCGCGCGCCACCTGGTGCGGGGATTACAACGAGCCCAGCGCGTTCCTGAACCTGGTGCTGTCCAACAGCAGCATCAATACCGTGTTCTATAAGAGCCCGGCGTTCGACGCCATCATGGCCGCCACGCTGAAGGCGCCGGATGAGGCCGCGCGCGCCGCGCTCTATCAGCAGGCGGAAGCGCAGCTGGACAAAGACTCCGCGTTGGTCCCGGTTTATTACCGCGTCAGCGCGCGGTTGATCAAGCCGACGGTGGGCGGGTTCACCGGCAAAGATCCGCTGGACTATACCGACGTTAAAAATCTGTACATTATCAAGCAGTAAAAGGGGTATTCCTGGCGCTAGTTCGCTGAGGAATATAGGGAAGGCCGGCCGCCGCATTCGTTCCGCGGCGGCGGGAAAACAGAGTCCGCTTACGGGCAACGCAGGTTCCACGAAGAGCCTGTGATAATAAAAAACTGGAGTCGATAAGTATGACCAACATCACGAAGAAAACGCTCATTGCCGCCGGCGTCATCGCCGCGCTGGGCATCACAGCAACCACCTCCGCCTTTGCCGCCGACGTTCCTGCAGGCGTGCAGCTGGCCGACAAGCAAGAAATCGTCAAAAACAACGGTTCCGAAGTGCAGTCGCTGGATCCGCACAAAATCGAGGGCGTGCCGGAAAACAACGTCACCCGCGATCTGATGGAAGGCCTGGCGAACAACAGCCCGGACGGTTCCATCGTGCCGGGCGTCGCGGAAAGCTGGGATAACAAGGATTTCAAAGTCTGGACCTTCCACCTGCGTAAAGACGCCAAATGGTCCAACGGCAAGCCGGTAACGGCGCAAGATTTCGTCTACAGCTGGCAGCGCGTGGTGGATCCGAAAACCGCGTCGCCTTACGCCAGCTACCTGCAGTACGCCCATGTGGAAAACGTCGATGACATCATCGCCGGTAAAAAAGACAAGTCGACGCTGGGCGTGAAGGCCATCGACGACCACACCTTCCAGGTGACCCTGAGCGAGTCGGTGCCTTATCTGGTTGAAATGACCCCGCACTACGCCATGAAGCCGGTTTACAAAGACGCGGTGGAGAAGTTTGGCGAGAAGTGGACGCTGCCGGCCAACTACGTCAGCAACGGCGCCTACAAACTGAAAGACTGGATTGTCAACGAACGCATCGTACTGGAACGCAACCCGGAATATTGGGATAACGCCAAAACCATCATCAATAAAGTGACGTTCCTGCCTATTTCGTCGGAAGTGACCGACGTTAACCGCTACCGCACCGGCGAAATCGACATGACCTACAACAACATGCCGATCGAACTGTTCCAGAAGCTGAAAAAAGAGATCCCGAAAGAGGTGCATGTCGATCCTTACCTGTGCACCTATTACTACGAAATCAACAACCAGAAGGCGCCGTTCACCGATGCGCGCGTGCGTGAAGCGCTGAAGCTGGGCATGGATCGCGACATCATCGTCAACAAGGTGAAAAACCAGGGCGATCTGCCGGCCTACAGCTTTACGCCGCCATACACCGACGGCGCCAAGCTGACCCCGCCGGAGTGGTTCGGCTGGACGCAGGAAAAACGCAACGAAGCGGCGAAGAAACTGCTGGCGGAAGCCGGCTACGGCCCGGGCAAACCGCTGACCTTCTCCCTGCTGTACAACACTTCAGACCTGCACAAGAAGCTGGCGATCGCCGCCGCCTCCATCTGGAAGAAAAACCTGGGCGTGGACGTGAAGCTGGTGAACCAGGAGTGGAAAACCTTCCTGGATACCCGCCATCAGGGCACCTATGACGTGGCGCGCGCCGGCTGGTGCGCCGACTACAACGAACCGAGTTCGTTCCTGAACATGATGTTGTCCGACAGCAGCAGTAACACCCCGCACTACAAGAGCGCCGAGTTCGACAAGCTGATGGCCAACGTGCTGACCGCGAAGACCAAAGACGAGCGCGCCGATCTGTATCAGAAAGCGGAAGTTCAGCTGGATAAGGATTCCGCCATCGTTCCGCTGTATTACTACGTGAACGCCCGTTTGGTGAAACCTTACGTCGGTGGCTACACCGGCAAAGACCCGCTTGATAACGTGTACGACAAAAACCTGTACATCATCAAGCATTGATACGGTAAGAGCCGGCGGCGCAGGCCGCCGGCCCATGTTGAGAATAATAAGCCGTCATCAGGCTGTCGCACAGGGTTAGGGCAATGCTTAAATTTATACTTCGTCGCTTGCTGGAAGCGATCCCGACACTATTTATCCTTATCACCATCTCATTCTTCATGATGCGCCTGGCGCCCGGCAGTCCATTTACCGGGGAGCGCGCATTGCCGCCGGAAGTTATGGCGAATATCGAAGCCAAATATCATTTGAACGACCCGATCTGGAAACAGTACGGTCATTATCTGGCGCAGCTTGCGCAGGGAGACTTCGGCCCGTCCTTTAAATACAAGGACTATTCGGTCAACGATCTGGTCGCCGGCTCTTTCCCGGTTTCTGCCAAACTCGGCCTGGCCGCGTTTCTGCTGGCGGTGGTGCTGGGGGTGAGCGCCGGCGTTGTCGCCGCGCTGAATCAGAACACCAAATGGGACTACACGGTGATGGGGTTCGCCATGACCGGGGTGGTGATACCCAGTTTCGTGGTGGCGCCGCTGTTGGTGCTGATCTTCGCCATCACGCTGAAATGGCTGCCGGGCGGTGGCTGGAACGGCGGCGCGCCTAAATTCATCATCCTGCCGATGGTGGCGCTGTCGCTGGCCTATATTGCCAGCATCGCCCGTATCACGCGCGGCTCGATGATTGAAGTGCTGCACTCCAACTTCATCCGCACCGCGCGCGCCAAAGGCTTGCCGATGCGTCGCATCATTTTCCGCCACGCGCTGAAGCCGGCGCTGCTGCCGGTGCTGTCCTACATGGGCCCGGCGTTCGTCGGCATCATCACCGGTTCGATGGTGATCGAAACCATCTACGGTCTGCCGGGGATCGGCCAGCTGTTCGTTAACGGCGCGCTGAACCGCGACTACTCCCTGGTATTGAGCCTGACCATTCTGGTGGGCGCACTGACCATTCTGTTCAACGCGATCGTCGATGTGCTGTATGCGGTCATCGATCCGAAAATCCGTTATTAATCTGGAGCACGCGAATGATGTTGACTAAAAAGAACAGCGAAGCTCTGGAACACTTCAGCGAGAAGCTGGAAGTGGAAGGACGCAGCCTGTGGCAAGACGCGCGCCGGCGCTTTATGCACAACCGTGCGGCGGTCAGCAGCCTGTTCATTCTGGTGTTGATCACGCTGTTTGTGGTGCTGGCGCCGATGCTGTCGCAGTTTGCCTACGACGATACCGATTGGGCGATGATGTCCGCCGCGCCAAGCGTGGAATCGGGGCACTATTTCGGCACCGATTCCTCCGGGCGCGATCTGCTGGTGCGCGTGGCGATCGGCGGGCGAATCTCGCTGATGGTCGGCGTGGCGGCGGCGCTGGTGGCGGTGATCGTCGGCACCCTGTACGGCGCGATGTCCGGCTATCTGGGCGGCAAGGTCGACTCGGTGATGATGCGCCTGCTGGAGATCCTCAACTCCTTCCCGTTCATGTTCTTCGTGATCCTGCTGGTGACCTTTTTCGGCCAGAACATCCTGCTTATCTTCGTGGCGATCGGCATGGTGTCGTGGCTGGATATGGCGCGTATCGTGCGCGGCCAAACCCTCGGTCTCAAGCGCAAGGAGTTCATCGAAGCGGCGCTGGTGTGCGGCGTCTCCACGCGCAATATCGTGCTGCGCCATATTGTGCCGAACGTGCTCGGCGTGGTGGTGGTGTATGCCTCGCTGCTGGTGCCGAGCATGATCCTGTTCGAATCCTTCCTCAGCTTCCTGGGGCTGGGCACGCAGGAGCCGCTCAGCAGCTGGGGCGCATTGCTCAGCGACGGCGCCAACTCAATGGAAGTTTCACCGTGGTTGCTGCTGTTCCCGGCGGGTTTCCTGGTTGTCACTCTGTTCTGTTTCAACTTTATCGGCGATGGCCTGCGTGACGCCCTCGACCCGAAAGATCGTTAAGGAGTGCAATCATGAGCACCATTGAACATCCTCAACTGCAAACCGGCGCCGGCGTCAAAACGTCGCCGCTGCTGGACGTGAAAGACCTGCGCGTCACGTTCTCCACCCCGGACGGCGACGTGACGGCGGTGAACGATCTGAACTTCGACCTGCGCGCCGGCGAAACGCTGGGCATCGTCGGTGAATCCGGTTCCGGCAAATCGCAGACCGCGTTCGCCCTGATGGGGTTGCTGGCCAGCAATGGCCGCATCGGCGGCTCGGCCAAATTCAACGGCCGTGAAATTCTCAACCTGCCGGAAAATCAGCTCAACAAGCTGCGGGCCGAAGAGATCTCGATGATCTTCCAGGACCCGATGACCTCGCTCAACCCTTATATGCGCGTTGGCGAACAGCTGATGGAAGTGCTGATGCTGCATAAGAAAATGAGCAAAAGCGAAGCCTTCGAAGAGTCGGTACGCATGCTCGACGCGGTGAAAATGCCGGAAGCGCGCAAGCGCATGCGCATGTATCCGCACGAGTTTTCCGGCGGCATGCGCCAGCGCGTGATGATCGCCATGGCGCTGCTGTGCCGGCCGAAGCTGCTGATCGCCGACGAACCGACCACCGCGCTGGACGTGACCGTCCAGGCGCAGATCATGACGCTGCTCAACGAACTGAAGCGCGAATTCAACACCGCCATCATCATGATCACCCACGACCTGGGCGTGGTGGCCGGCATCTGCAACAAGGTGCTGGTGATGTACGCCGGCCGCACCATGGAATACGGCAGCGCGCGCGAGGTGTTCTACCAGCCGAGCCATCCGTACTCCATCGGCCTGTTGAACGCGGTGCCGCGCCTCGACGCCGAAGGCGAAGCGTTGCTGACCATTCCCGGCAACCCGCCGAACCTGCTGCGGTTGCCGAAAGGCTGCCCGTTCCAGCCGCGCTGCCCGTACGCCATGGAACAGTGTGCGAGCGCTCCGCCGTTGGAGCAATTTGGGGAAGGGCGCCTGCGCGCCTGCTTTAAACCGGTGGAGGCGTTGGTATGACAGCGGTAACCGACAAGAAAGTGCTGCTCGAAGTGGCCGATTTGAAAGTGCACTTCGACATTCATGACGACAAACAGTGGTTCTGGCAGCCGCCGAAAACCCTGAAAGCGGTCGATGGCGTCACGCTGCGGCTGTTCGAGGGGGAAACCCTGGGCGTGGTCGGCGAGTCCGGCTGCGGCAAGTCCACCTTCGCGCGCGCCATCATCGGCCTGGTGAAAGCCACCAGCGGGCGCGTCGCCTGGCTGGGCAAAGATCTGCTGGGCATGAGCGACGCCGACTGGCGCAAAACCCGCAGCGATATCCAGATGATTTTCCAGGATCCGCTGGCTTCGCTCAACCCGCGCATGACCATCGGCGAGATCATCGCCGAGCCGCTGCGCACCTACTACCCGAAAATGCCGCGTCAGGAAGTGAAGGACAAGGTCAAGGCGATGATGCTGAAGGTCGGCCTGCTGCCTAACCTGATCAACCGCTACCCGCACGAGTTTTCCGGCGGCCAGTGCCAGCGTATCGGCATCGCGCGCGCGCTGATCCTCGAGCCGAAGCTGGTGATCTGCGACGAGCCGGTCTCCGCGCTGGACGTGTCGATTCAGGCGCAGGTGGTGAACCTGCTGCAGCAGCTGCAGCGCGAGATGGGGCTGTCACTGATCTTTATCGCCCACGACTTGGCGGTGGTGAAGCACATTTCCGATCGCGTGCTGGTGATGTATCTGGGCCATGCGGTGGAGCTGGGCACCTATGACGAGGTGTACCACAATCCGCAGCACCCTTACACCAAAGCGCTGATGTCGGCGGTGCCGATCCCGGATCCGGACAAGGAGAAGGAAAAGCAGATCCAGCTGTTGGAAGGGGAGCTGCCTTCGCCGATCAACCCGCCGACCGGCTGCGTGTTCCGCACCCGCTGCCCGATCGCCGGGCCGGAGTGCGCCAAGACGCGCCCGCTGCTGGAGGGCAGTTTCCGCCATGCGGTTTCGTGCCTGAAGGTCGATCCGCTGTAATGCGCCGCTAGCCGGCAACAAAAAGCCCCGCTGAATGAGCGGGGCTTTTTTTTATCCGATATGCTATCGGCGAATCACTCTTTCCACAGAATGTGGCACAGCTTGTGGTCTTTCTCGCGGCAGATCAGCACGCGGGCGAACACGTCGTTGATCGGCTCGCCGTCGCTGTCCGCCAGACCGATCACCACCTCGGCGAAGAAGTCCGGGTTCAGATCGTAATCCACGTGCTCGCTCCAGTCTTCGGAGGGGTCGTACAGTTCGGCGCCGCCGCGCTCTTCAAACTGCAGGTTGAACAGCAGAATATCCGCCGGATCCAGATTGTCGCCGGCCAATTCGAGGAAGATGTCGTAGGCCTGTTCCAGCGTTTCGTCTTCGGTAAGGCGGTTATTCAAATCCATAAAAAAATCCTGATAACAAATGATTTGGCGCTATTAAAGCACGCTCGTCGCGGCTTTTACAGCAGCGGGCTGAAAAAGTAGAACAGGCGCTCGACCAGGCGATGCCAGAACGGCCGCTTCAGCCACTCTTTGGCGTTCAGCAGTTTGGAACGGGCAATGTAATCTTCCTGCACGCAGGCCAAATCGCTGCCGAAGCCGTCATCATCGATCACCAGCGTGATCTCGAAATTCAGCCACAGGCTGCGCATATCCAGATTGACGGTGCCGACCAGGCTGAGTTGCCCGTCCACCAGCACGCTCTTGGTATGCAGCAGGCCGCCTTCGAACTGATAGATCCTGACGCCGGCCTCCAGCAGCTCGGAGAAGAACGCGCGGCTGGCCCAGCGCACCATCATCGAATCGTTGTCGCGCGGCACGATGATGCTGACCTCGACGCCGCGCAGGGCGGCGGTGCAGATGGCGTGCAGCAGATCGTCGCTCGGCACGAAGTACGGCGTGGTCATGATCAGCTGCTCGCGGGCGGAATAGACCGCGGTCAGCAGCGCCTGGTGGATCATCTCCTCGGGGAAGCCGGGGCCGGAGGCGATCACCTGAATGGTGTGGCCGCTCTCCTGTTCGAACGGCATGATGTTGACGTCCGGCGGCGGCGGCAGAATGCGCTTGCCGGTTTCAATCTCCCAGTCGCAGGCATAGACGATGCCCATGGTGGTGGCCACCGGGCCTTCCATGCGCGCCATCAGGTCGATCCACTGGCCGACGCCCGCATCCTGCTTGAAGTAGCGCGGGTCGACCATGTTCATGCTGCCGGTATAGGCGATGTAGTTGTCGATCAGCACCACTTTGCGGTGCTGACGCAGATCCATGCGGCGCAGGAACACGCGCAGCAGGTTGACCTTCAGCGCTTCCACCACTTCGATGCCGGCATTGCGCATCATCGCCGGGTAGGGGCTGCGGAAAAATTGCAGGCTGCCGGCGGAGTCGAGCATCAGGCGGCAGTGTACGCCGCGCCGCGCGGCGGCCATCAACGATTCGGCCACCTGATCGACCAGGCCGCCGGGCTGCCAGATATAGAACACCATTTCGATGTTGTGGCGCGCCAGCTCGATGTCGCGGATCAGCGCTTTCAGCGTGTCGTCGGTGGTGGTGAGCAGCTGCAGCTGGTTGCCCTTGACGCCGTCAATGCCCTGGCGGCGGTTGCACAGTTGGAACAGCGGTTCGGCGACTTCGCTGTATTCGGTGGCGAAGATGCGGCGGCTCTCTTTCAGCTCCTTCAACCAACGGGCGGTCGACGGCCACATGGCCTTGGCGCGCTCGGCCCGGCGCTTGCCCAGATGCAGCTCGCCGAACGATAAATAGGCCACGATGCCGAACAGCGGCAGAATGTAGATAACCAGCAGCCAGGCCATGGCAGAGGGAACCGCACGGCGTTTCATTAAAATGCGCATCGTCACGCCGGCGATCAGCAGCCAGTAGCCGAACACCATGAGCCAACTGATTACGGTATAAAATGTTGTCATAAAGGCGAAAAATCCCGTTCGCAAACCACCAATGATGAGTGTACGCACAGATCGGGCAAGGCGAAACCTTTTATCGGCGCTTATGTTACATAAATATGATGAAGTTAAGGCACTTGCTGAAAATGAAAGGGCGGCTTTTGCCCGCGCGGCGTCCGCTGTGCCGCCGATAACGGCGGCTTGGATCACGGGCGGAAAGGGCTATAATGCCCGCGGTTGGCATTAGACGAACGAGTGACGGAATTATGAGACGCAGTAGAAATGAAGTGGGCCGCTGGCGCATGTTGCGGCAGAGCCAACGCCGCCGGCATCGCTGGCTGGAGCGCCAGTCGTGCAGCAATCGCCATATCATCCGGGTGCGGCGCCGCCTGGACGATCAGCATCGGCGCGCGCTGCTGTTTGCGGTATCCTGCGAGTGGTAAAACGAAAACAGTCCCGTAAGGGACTGTTTTGTTATGGCGCCAGGGTTATTTACCCAGATAGGCGTTGAGCATCCAGACCTGTTTTTCCTGCTCTTTGATGTAATCGCTCATCAGCGACGCGGTGCCTTCGTCGCCGGCGTCCGCCGCCACCGTCAGCAGTTCACGCTGCTGTTGCAGCAAGATTGAATACCCTTCCAACAGGCCGCGCAGCGTGCCCTTATCATCGGTCACGTTGGTGTGTTCCTTGATGTCGGCGGTTTTCAGATAGTCGCTGAAAGCGTGACGCGGCTGCGAGCCCAGCGTCAGAATACGTTCCGCCAGCTCGTCCACCTTGGTCAGCAGATCGTTATATGTCTCTTCGAACTTCGCGTGCAGTTCAAAGAACTGCGGGCCGGTAATGTTCCAATGATAGCCGCGCACGTTCATATACAGCACCTGATAGTTCGCCAACAGCGCGTTCAGCGCTTCGGCGAGTTTTGCCGATTGTTTACTGTCGAGGCCGATATGGGTTTTCGCTGCTTTCTTTGCCGTTGCCATAATAATCTTCTCCTGATTATTGATAACTATCCGGTAAGTAACGAGAAGGGTGTGGAGTCGCAACGATAGGGCAGCTGAGACCATTGAGTCAATGACTTTGTGTCTACCTTGTGCCTCACCTTGTGTCTGAGCTGCGGCTGGAGCTGGGTGGATGACCAGTGGTCTTTGTTGGGTCGTGTTGTTATAACATATCATTAATCTAGCCCTGCCAGACCCTATGGGGGAAACTGGTCAGGAATGAAGTATTAGATGGGTACTCAGATTTTTGTGGTAGAAAACATTCTAGCTGCCAGCCAAAGAACCAGATGGTCGATGACCCAGAGTAACAGCCAGATGATGAACAAGGGGCTCATGCATGACGTCTCCTCTTGAGGTTGGTGACTGGATGTCTGTACTAGTTGACTGGTACAAAAAGAACTCCAGACCCCAAAGTAGGAGACTGGAGGTGTAAAGAGAAAATGGAGATTGCTCAGACCATCGATTAGGCATTCTGGTATGAGGCTCAGAGTCTGTTACTGGAAGGTCTGACTTAAAGTTAATTGTGATTGTTAATAATATTAATCACAATAACCCGTAGTGAGAGCTTTAAGTAAGAGACTTAGAGTAAAGAGCTTTAAGTAAGGAACTAAAGGGGATAGCTTAGAGTGCCCCCCCTTACCC